>LWTK01000076.1 GCA_003326205.1 Nostoc sp. ATCC 43529 | reverse complement strand
GCGATTTTCGGACTGACGTGTTCCAGAATTTGGTCACGAACAGCTGTTTCTATACCTTCAAAAGTTTCAATTTTTGACGATGGCGTGTTTTTATACAAAATCTTAGCAATTTCTTTTACGTGAGTATCTAAAAGTTTTTTGTCTTCTGGTGTCATTGGCTTCGGCTTCTTGAAGATTTCTTTCCATCCTTAATTCTCTCGAATTAGGCTGTGGAAGTATAGCCCCCCTTTATTCGCGAGTATTCATCGCGAATATATTTTCACTCTCACTCTCTTCTTGCAAAATTGGGATGCTCCCGGCATCGCTACCTGATAAAACTGCTTGCACTACGCCTACTGGCGAGCGAAATTGTAATGGTTCTCCCCGAAAAAACTGATATCTAGCAGGTTCAGCACCGTGATGAATTAAGTAGAGGATACCCCCCAATAAAACCACAGCACTAGCTATCAAAACGCCATATTTAAGTAGGTTACTGAGCAAATATTCTAATTGTTGTTCGCTTGATGTTTTCGTTACATTCTTGTTAGCATCAATTTCATAAGTATCCGATAATTGCGTCACTTTGTTAACTTGCTGTTCTTTTAATTTCTCAATATCAGAGTGTGAATTTTCTGGTGATAAGGTTAGTGCAATTACTTTACTCTCTGGCTGTGCCGATAATGCCCAGCGAAAACCAGCATTTAATTTATACATTCTACAGCACCCCTATTAAATTGTTGTAGACCATCTTTAAAGCCATTACCACCAGCACAACACTGAAAATAGTTCTTAAAATCTGTGTTTGAGTCCCTGCAAGAACTCGTGCGCCCAAAAAAGCGCCAGGTAATACTCCCAACATTACCGGCATGGATAAACCCGGATCGATATAACCTCGTGCTAAATAAACTCCGGCTGAGGCTGCTGCTGTCACACCAATCATAAAATTGCTAGTGGTGGTAGAAACTTTGAAGGGTAAACGCATGGCTTGATCCATTGCTAAGACCTTAAATCCGCCGGAACCAATACCAAGCAATCCAGAAAGTACGCCAGCTAAAATCATCATGCCAAACCCCATTGGTACTGAATGAACTTGATAAGACATCAGTCCATCAGGAGTTGGATAACTGTTATTTAGTTTGAGATAATTTGCTAGAGGATCTGCTGGTTCATCTTCAGTGTTTTCTATTCTCGGTCGTTGTGAAAGGTATGCTGAATAAATCAGAACGATCGCCAAGACAATAGTAAGCGCTTTCACAGACACAAAAGTAGCAATTATCGCACCAACGATAGCCCCGACAGTTGTCCCTACTTCTAAAAACATCCCCAATCGCAAATTGGTATAGCCTTTTTTAATGTAGGTAGATGCTGCACCCAATGAAGTAGCGATTACAGATACTAGAGAAGCGCCAACCGCATATCGGATATCGACGCCAAATACTGAAGTTAACAAAGGGACAATTACTACTCCACCTCCTAACCCAGTTAACGCGCCTAAAAAGCCAGCACTAAATGAACCAAGCCAAACTAATAAAGAAAATTCTAAAATTGACAAATTTAATACCTCTTTTTTTTAATGTATAACAGGATGCCAAATAATTTTTTGTATTTTTTAAAACTTAAACGTAAGTTGGTTGCTGTTGACATGGGGAGACTTGTACTGAGCGTACCCCTCCAGGGAAGCAAGCTACGCGTAGCGTCTCGTAGAGAAGCCGAAGTACGGGGAGATGAGTAAGATCCCAAATGACAAATGACAAATGACAAATGACTAATGACAAATGACAAATGACTAATGACTAATGACAAATGACAAATGACTAATGACTAATGACAAATGACAAATGACTAATGACAAATGACTAATGACTAATGACTAATGACTAATGACCAATGATTAATGACCAACTACCACTATCCATAATGATAAAAGCGCCTAATCCCATTAATACAAAAGGCATAAAATCGTTACCGTAACGAGTCAAAAGGTTGGCGATCGCTGTATTATGAGTTAATTTGTACGCTACATAGCATAGAAATCCTACTAGCATAAAAAACACTCCCAGAATTATTAGCAGACTCTCCCAAGTACTGCTAGCAAATAAAGGAACGTAAATACTAATATTGTCAGTACCATTAGCAAAGGTTACTGCTGCTACGCTGTAAGTTTGAAAATTGAGAAATTTACTTAAATACGAGCTTTCAGACTGCTCTGTTTCTATTTCTGTTTCTTCTGATTCATCATCTTCTCGATTTAGCAAGCACTTGATACCAATTGCTATGGGTACTAAACCAAATAATCCAATCCAAGGCTTTGGTAAGATTAAGCCGCCAAAGAAACCAGGAAGGCTAGCCATTACCAACGCTGTAAAACCTAGATACTGACCAGTGACTATATGCCAACGCCGAAGCTTAGCATTCACCTGGGAAAAAAACAGCGTCAAAATAACAATATCATCGATATTTGTAGCACTGAAGGCAGCTGCACCTGTGCTAATTGCAGTAACTAATCCGCTCATATTAATTTTGGATTTTAGATTTTAGATTTTAGATTTGGGCATTGGGCAGAAGAGGCGGAGGGGCAGAGGGGCAAAGGAGAAAGAACTTGTACAAAAACTCTCCCCATCTCCCCATCTCCCCACCTCCCCAATCAATTCCTGGTGTCCCTGAATCTGTTGTGAATTTCTTCAATTCCTTGGCGCATTTTCACAACCAGGTTTGGAGAACGTAGTCTTTTGATGATGAACCACCCACAAGTGGCAAGTATGTATAACAAAAACAAGTATGGAAAAGCATTGTAAGGAGCTTCGGGAACTGGAAAAAGTGTACTGCCAGGAATTCCTACGCTACCTAAAACGGGGATCGTCATGAATCCAACTCCGAGAACAGAAAAGACGATATCTCGCCGCTGGAGTTTTCTAATTTTGTATAAATAAACTGGCGCTGCGACGGAAATCAGAATGTACACCGTTAAAAATCCTTCCTGAAAGCGCAACGATTAAACCAATATTAGATGCTGGTATTG
This sequence comes from Nostoc sp. ATCC 43529, assembly GCA_003326205.1. Lineage (GTDB taxonomy): Bacteria > Cyanobacteriota > Cyanobacteriia > Cyanobacteriales > Nostocaceae > Nostoc. The sequence continues at coordinate 21,305 of LWTK01000076.1, read as the reverse complement.
TCGTCGGTGCAATTACAGCAAAAGATTGCGCTAATACTTCCGAAAAAGAAAGACAATCTGGTTTTAAACCATGAATACTTTGATGGGATGATTTTTCTGTTTTCATTGAACAAGTTTTAATCTCTTAAAAAGACACATATATCGATAGAATTATAGGAAATTAAAGGTGAATTTTTGAATAAAATCTTCCTTTAACCAGCCGCCGATTTCTAGTTATGGATATCGATATATCTTTCACTTACATACTTATGTCTTTAGTTGTATTTCTCTAGATGGATTTAATACTACCCGATGTATTTCCTACAATCAAGTATTAATAAAAATCTGAACTTAATTTTTATCTGTAAAATATTTAAAATTAACTTTTTCTAACAAATCTGATAAAGCTTGCTCGATGTAAGTTATAAATAATACTCAGTTAATCGCTAGGAATTAATGGCATTAAATTAATATAGACGATGAAATCATTGCCTAGACTGATAAAAGTAATATAGCGTCATGCTAATACTTAAAAATGAATGTATTGGATTAACTTATGATTATGGATTTTCAAAAACCAGTTTAGATGATATGTAAAAGTGAAATTAATACTTGTAATCTCCCAAAAAACCGATGACTTAGGGGTGATTTTTGAGAAAGATTTAAGATTTAACATTAGTTAGAATGTTGACAGTTGTGTTTAAAATGTCATCAACTGCAATCTTTAAAACTTGGAAGAAAAACATGAAAAGCTTTAAATATTTTTTGATGGCGGTCTTATTACTTGTAAATCTAGTATTTGCTGAACCTTCGTTAGCCGATCGCCTGGAATATTCGGAAAATCCCGATTATATAAAATTGACTGAAGAGTTAAATAATTTGCAAACTCTCAAAGAAACACAAACTCAATTAGAGGGTGCAACATCAAAGCAAATTGACCAAAAAATTAATGAATTAGAGTTGCAAAAATACGCCTTTGAATCAGGAATTGACTGGGGTCAATGCAGCAATCAAACAGGCAAGACTCTAGCTATCTACGGCCCCGAACCAGATGTTGATGATGATGAATACTCCGAAGGAGCTGCATTGTATTTTCTGGGTAATGGCCAGACAACTCAAGATAGATGGAATTGTAAGGGAGTTTATCTACCAAATGATGTTACAGCGATCGCTTCCGGTGTAGGCGGACAACAGGAAGAATTGCCGGGTGGTGTTGCCATTAAGGTTCCTAACGGGACTAACTTAGTTTTGAAAGCAAATCCAGATACTGGAGCGATCGAATTCAATCAAGCTGGTACTAAAATCTTGAAAGCTGGTGAAGTGAATTGGTTTATTCCAAACGTATCGCAAAATATTGTAGATGCACGAGTAACTAACGCACCGACTAAGAAGGCTTAAAGTTTTAGTAATGACCATGATATTTACTGTTGACTGTTAACAGTCAACAGTAAACAACAAAAATCGATAAGTGCCTAAAGCCACTCTTAACTTACCAATTTTTTTTCTTCAGGTAATAAGGTAGTTTCTTCCTTGGCGGGTTCTTCATCTACAGATTTGGCTGTAGTCAAATAGGGTTTAATAATTAAACTCACACCAATTGCCCAAGCTGATGCAAGCATCCAACCGGCAAGAATATCGCTGGGAAAATGAACCCCCAAATAGAGACGACACCATGCAATAGCTATTACATATAAGCTACCAAAGATGAAAATTAACCGACGCCAGGGAGTAGCCCAACCTAAGATTAGGAAAATAGCAACCAGAGTTATACTTGCTATGGCGTGACCGCTGGGAAATGCAAAACTCAATTCAGGTGCAATAGAATCCCACAAATGAGGACGAACTCGATGCAATAATTCCTTACCTGTGCGGCTGATGATGACACTTCCCACTGAAATTGTGAGTATATAAGCTAGCGATCGCCAACGTTTTTGAAGTAGTAATATTAATGCGATGGCAGCTGCGATTACACTCCCTGTCCAAGGCGATCCAACTCTAGCCAGCATCACTGCTAAAACATCCAATTGTGGGTTTTGTGTAGAGTGAACTGCTAATAAAGTAGTTACATCCCACGGAAAGCCATCTCCATTCTCCCATACCTTAACTGCCAAGATTTCAAACACCTGCAAAGGTAAATATACTCCTATCAAGAGGAGTAAGAGCGATCGCCAACGGGCAATCAATAAATTTTTCAGAAAATCAAAAAGCGATCGATTTTCTTTATTTGGTTTTTTGACACTTTGCATATTCTGAACTTTGACTCCTGAACGCCAGTTGCTTCATTTAGGGAGACCCCAAGCCCGCACTGGTTCCTTTTGACTAATTTATTTCAATCAAGTATTAAATGGCATCTATCACTAGTTAATACTTTTACTAGAATTTTGGAAAGTTCCACAATGTTTACAGTATGGCAAATGTTGATAAGTGAGATTATGGCAGTTTTCGCATTCTAAATATTGATAATAACCGCAGTGGGGACAGTAGGAATCACTACGCCGAATTTTTTTAGCACAGTTGACGCAGAGTGATTTTTGAACTCTATTAGCTGCTTGGACTTTAGGGTTAAAGACAAATTTTTGGAAAAACTTGATAATTCCAAAACCAATAAGTGGAATCAGCAAGATATAAACATAATTAATTAAGAAAAGCAATCCGCCAAAAATCTTGCTAATAATATCAAATAGAAATTGAAATATTGCCCCAATTTGCAGAAATTCAAATACTTTGACTAATAGCGGTATAAAAAATATAACTAGCAAATGCCAGCTAATTAACGAAATTAGCCCATATCCTCGTCCTTCGGCAAATCTATGAACTGATAAGGCAATAATAATTAGCGGTAGAAGAAACAGAGACTGAAAACCAAGCTGAATACTTGGATACCAAAACGATGCTTTTTGATAACCTTTTTCAACTTCTGCAAATTGATTTTTGTCTTTAATGAAAGTGAGAAAACTACTGCTTTCTTGTTTGGCTAATAGTTGATTTTGAAGATTAGAATTTTCCTGTTTCAGTGTAGAAATTTGGCGGTTATTTTTATCTAACTCCTGTTTAGCTTTTTCAGCACTGACTTGATTAATTGATTGTTCGCGAGGCTGACCTGCAATTTTTTCTAAGAGAGTGGAATCATATTTAGCACGAATATCGCGATTGGTTTGTTCTAGCCTACTAATTTGGGCTTGTTTCTGCTCAATAGTTTTGATGATTTGCTGGTTTTGCGGATTATTAATCTTATCCTTATATTCGCCATACTTTAAGCATGTTGATTCAACTTTTCCGAGATGTCCTATTTCCGCTTTTTGATAGTTTTGCTGAAAACTATATTTATTGTTTGCGCTATAGGGAAATGAAAGCTTGACAATTTCATAATCCTTATCTTTAGTCTTTTTTTCCCGATAATTTTGCCACTCCGAATAACATGGATAAGCCTGAGTCGGACTGATATGCCATCTGCTAATATCATCCAGTCCTGTAAAAACATTGATTAAGATAAAAATATCAATGAAAATAATCACAATCAAACTCACTTTATTTAGTGGTTCGTTGTTGATTTTTCTTGATTTATTAAAAAATTGATTCAAAAAACGGCGGATTCTGGCAAACATAGTGTGTTTTTAATCACTGGTAATTTAACCAAGATTCATTTTACGCGATCGCCATGTAATACCAATTCTCTGTAAACTTCCGCTGAATAATTCTTAACTGATTTCTTCCTTTGCGTCCTTGGCGGTTCGTTTAATCAAAATTAAATATATTTAATAAATAGTATAAATATACACTTATGGGTAGCACACCTGTGCTACCCTATTAAACCTATTTCGCTGCGAAGTACGCTTCTAGTGCCTCAGAACCGCCAATCAATTTACCATCGATAAATACTTGGGGAACTGTTGTCGCACCTGTAACCGCTCGTAAAGAGCGTGTGGTAATATCCTTACCTAAGACAATTTCTTCGTAATCCATCCCATGTTCCTTGAGCATCGCCTTTGCACGAGCGCAGAAGGGACAACCCACTTTTGCAAACAGAGAAACTATTTCTGGTCTGGCTGCTTGGGGGTTTATATATCGGAGCATTGTTTCAGCATCAGACACCTTAAAGGGATCTCCTGGCTCGTCTGGCTCAATAAACATTTGGTTAATGACACCATCTCTCACCAGCATAGAATAACGCCACGATCGCTTTCCAAATCCCAAGTCTGATTTATCTACCAGCATTCCCATGCCTTCAGTAAATTCACCATTACCATCGGGGATTAGTGTAATATTTTCTGCTTCTTGATCCTTTGCCCATTCATTCATCACAAAAGCATCATTCACAGAAATACAAATAATGTCATCGACACCATTTTCTTTGAAAACCTTAGCCAACTCGTTGTAACCTGGGAGGTGAGTTGATGAACAAGTAGGAGTATAAGCACCTGGTAAGGAAAAGACAACTACTGTCTTATTAGCAAATAGCTCATCAGTTGTTACATCTACCCATTGGTTGTCTTTACGGGTACGAAAAGTGACATTAGGAACTCTTTGTCCTCGACGATTAGGCAACATAATTTTACTTTCTGAAGTAATCAATACCAGTAATAACGTATGATGAGATTACTGGGCTAACTTAACTATCAATTAGCTAAAAAACTTCATTAATAAACCAGTAGTCAGAATTCAAGAGTCAGAATTAGTCAATACTCCACTCATGGATGAATGGAGTCTTAACAAGTCAGAATATTTGAATTTGGTTTCGTCCAGAATAGCCATTAATATTGATTACCAGTTGGACTCAAATCCAATTCATTCTCAATTCTGACTACTGACTTCTGGATTGTTGTTGATAAATGGAGCTATCGCTGTTACAAATTCAGTAGTTGATTCGTATGGTAAAACATTGCGCCCATTTATTTTGATACCTCGACCTTGAGGTAAACGAGCCAAGTAGTCAGCCAAGCGTTCGTCTGGCGTTTCTTTTTTCCCTTCTTCGCTAATACTTGATGCTGTTTGTCCGACAACTACTAGTGTTGGCTGCTGGATAGAAGCAATCAAACTACCATAGTCTTGTCGCCAAAACCCTGCTAAAAAAGAAAAAACTGCATGGCGACTAGCAAGATTATCTGCACCGGCAAGCAACATATTTAACCATTCTGTATCGACAGCGTTATCAGAAGCAAATAGTTGACGAGTCGAGAAAGAACGTAAAAATTTTGGCGTGCGTGCATAACGATAAAAACCACTACCAAAAGGCGAATCTAACAGATTCCAAAGGAGTTTTTGCTGCCATTTTGGTGATTTTTTGGTAATTACAGGCCACGCTGGCGGCCCGGAAAGTACAAGTCCAGCGATTAAATTTGATGCCTTTTGAACTAATTCAATTGCAACTGGAAACAGCGCACCTTGTACGACTAAAATTACAGGTTTTTGTACTACTGTTTGCAAAAAGTATTGCAACTGTTCTGCCCAATCACTAGGAGTGTAAGCTATACGGGGCATATCACTTTCACCACACCCTAATAAATCGGGGCTGTAAATCAAATTCCGCTTGCCGGAATTATACCATTCGCGTTGAAATCTTTGCCAGAATTGCCGCGATAAACCCACACCAATTGGATGAATTAACAGTAAAGGAACACCCTCAGGTGTTATATTACTTGGTTGACGAACTTCGTAAGCACAACGATAATTCCGCCAAGTGTAAAATTGGCTAGGAGATGCTGTTAAATCGGTTGTGTTAGCTACAGCAGATGGTTGCATAATTCCTAGTTTTAATACTTGTTAAAAAATTATCTGTGGATGAATCAACTCATATCCAGCTTCTTTGAGCTTTTCATTAGATACCCAAGCATTATATGGGCGATTACTTGTAACAGAAGTATCCCATATAACTTGAGGTAAATTATGTTTTGCAAATAAGCGATCGAGTAAATCTCGACTGGTGAGATGTGCATCATCTACTAAATTATAAATCCCCTCCAAGCGACGATGACGGGCAAATTCGATCGCGCCAACAATATCATCTAGGTGAATCCAATTTGTGACATCTTCACCATTGCCGGGACGAGTTGTACCAGAGGATCTACCAAATATCTTCACTAATTCCCTACCAGTCCCATAAATTCCTCCCAAACGGAAGATACAAACGCGCAAATTTTCGCTAGATGCTGATAGCAAAACATCCTCAGTTTTGCGGAGAATTTGGGCATTTAAATTAGCAGGTGCAAGTGGTGTTTCTTCGTCTACCCAGACACCATTTCTGTCACCATATACAGCATAACTTCCTGTGTAAATTAATTGCTTTACAGAAGGAATATGCCGCAAGACTGAAACTAAAGTATTGGCAGTTTGCAAATAAGTTTCTTCATAAACTTCTGCCCCCTTTGCACCAACACTCAAAAGTACAACATCTTGATTTTGTAAAACTGATTTTAGACTATCTAGGTCATTGCCTTTAGTAACTACAACTCTTTGGGCTACTGATTCTAGTACAGCAACACGTTCAGGAGAAGTTGTGGTTGCAGTGACAACAAAATTCATATTTTGCTGCCAATATTGAGCAACTTTATAACCAACATAACCACAACCAATAATTGCAACATTCATGACAAGTTAAGTAGATCTGCGTAAAAATTTTTCGTTGGGATAAGAGAGATAAGGGGATGGGGAGATGGGAAGCAAGGGGACAAGGGAGACAAGGGGACAAGGAAGACAACGGAGAAAAATTCCTACCTTGTCTCCTCCCTCTCCCTTATCTCCCCCTCTTCCCATGCCCAATGCCCAATGCCCAATGCCCAATGCCCAATGCCCAATGCCCAATGCCCAATGCCCAATGCCCAATGCCCAATGCCCAATGCCCAATGCCCAATGCCCAATACTTTATTTTGCTAATTGGCTCTCAATTGCGTTAATTAGCTCTGGTGAAGATGGGTGAATATTACTTTTAAATCGAGCTACTACTTCACCTTGTTTATTCACTAAAAATTTTTCAAAATTCCAAGCAACGGACTCCGTTGGCTGAACAGCCTTAGTAAGTCGTTCGTAAAGTGGGTGCTGCTCTGAGCCTTTGGCATGAACTTTATCGAATAATTCAAAGGTAACACCATATTGACTTGTGCAGAATTTTACAATCTGTTCATTGCTTCCGGGTTCCTGCGCCCCAAAATCGTTACAGGGGAACCCCAGAACGCGTAACCCAGCTTCTTTGTACTTTTGGTTCAACTTTTCTAGCCCGTCGTATTGGGATGTATAACCGCAGTAAGAAGCCACATTCACGATTAAAAGCACTTTTCCTGCGTAGTCGTTTAATTGCTTGTCCTGGCCGTTGATGGTTTTGACCACGATGTCAGAAATTGTGTTAGTCATCTTGAATCGCAATTGATAGGGAATATTGCCAAGTCTCCCATATTACAGGTACTTTAAACTCGGTTTGGTTGAGAAAACTAGTACAAGAAGGCAGAAGGCAGAAGGCAGAAGGCAAAAGGCAAAAGGCAGAAGGCAAAAGGCAAAAGAAATAATACTATACGCAAGCTTTTTAGTGATTCCAGTAGATTTGTTTGTGGTGTGACCTACTCGAACAACCAAAATTGCTGGGAAATGGGGAGTGAATTCTTTTCAATACCTAATACCTTAACTAGCGATCGCCTCTGAGTAAACTTGTGATAACCTGTTTGTAAATTGCTCTATTAATCCGCTATTTCAAGAAAAATCTTGCACATCTGCGTTCCTTTTAATACAAAACGTCAATATTTTACTAATCAAGCACAGATACACTCAACAAGAAGTCCGATCTCAGGAAGCCTTGTCTGAGAGTTATCTCTGGCTGAAATAAAAAAATATCAGGTGAGCTATGGCGATTCTCAAATTAGAAGATGATACAATCCTCACGGATATCAATGATGTTGCTCAAGAACTGACACCCCTAAACATTCAACTCAATGGTTGGGCTGTAGGAGATAATTCAGAGTTACATCGTTTGCTGGCACAAGATAGCCTCAACGACGATGAAAAAGAACAAGTACTAAAAGCACTCGATGGCTATTTTAACCAACTGCAACAAACAGCAGGCTATCAGTGACGGGATCTGATTATTCTCCATCCAGGAGTTCCCAACCTCGATGAACTGATGATAAAGTTTGACCAAATCCACACCCATGCTGATGATGAGGTACGCTACGTCATTGATGGGGAAGCCATTTTTGGCTTTGTACGTCCTGATGGTAGCCAGGTAGAGCTGACAGTCCAAAAAGAAGAGTATATCAACGTACCAGCCGGAACCGAACACTGGTTTCATCTCACCCCAGCACGGCGAATTAAAGCGGTGCGCTATTTTATCAGCACTGAAGGTTGGGTTCCTCAGTACACAGGTAGAGAAATTCGCCTTCATCGTGCAGTAGCTTGAAAAATGCCAAAAAACGAAGAAGTGGCAGGACAATAAAGTGAAGCGGATTGTTTTTTGTGACTTTGACGGTACTATCACAGTTGAGGAAACCTTTGTTGCAATTCTGAAAAAGTTTGCGCCAGAATTGTCTGCAAAATTAATACCAGAAATGTACGCTCAACGACTCACACTCCGAGAAGGTGTTAGAAAAATCCTGCAATCAATCCCATCTTCCAGCTATGGCGAAATTTTAGAATTTACTCGAACCCAACCGATGCGCCCAGGATTTCTAGAAATGCTGGATTTTCTAGACTTTCAGGGAGTGCCCCTAGTGGTGGTTTCCGGGGGGCTGCGAGGGATGGTAGAAATTGTTTTGGGTGCGACGCAACGGCGAGTTCATGCCATCCACGCCGTTGATGTGGATACCAGTGGTACTCTGTTAAAAGTCCACTCTGATTATGAGGGAGAAACCGAACTGGTGGCGAAGGTACAGGTAATGGCAGAGTATCCTGCTGATGAGAAAATTGCCATTGGTGACTCGTTAACTGATTTGAATATGGGGCTTGAGGCATCTTTAGTATTTGCCCGCGATCGCCTAGCAGAGTATCTTAATCAACACCAAAAACCGTATATTCCCTGGAATGATTTCTCCGATATCCGCGATTATTTAGCGAAATCATGGAGGTTAGGATGACACAGCAAACCCTAGCTGACCCTCGTCTGGAGTTAATCGCCACAGCCCGTCAGTTTTATCAACAAGGTTGGATGGTAGGAACTGCTGGCAATCTCTCAGTGCTTTTACCTGACGGTAGCTTCTGGATTACAGCCAGTGGTCGGTCTAAAGGAGAATTATCACTCAGTGACTTTGTGCGTATTTATCCAGATGGTAAGGACGATTCCTCAAATAATTTAAAAAATAATCTAAAACCCTCCGCTGAAACCGCCATTCACCAGGTACTTTATACACTGTTTCCCGAAGCAAAAGCTTGCTACCACGTCCACTCAGTAGAGGCAAATTTAGTTTCTCGCTTTGTCACTGGAGACTCTTTACCCTTACCGCCTCTAGAAATGCTCAAAGGTTTGGGAGTCTACCAAGAAAATCCCAATTGTCTAATTCCCATCTTCGCCAACCATTTACAGGTTCCCAAAATTGCGGCCGACATACAAGAACGCTTCACAATTACCCCAGCCCAAATACCAGCCTTACTCATCCGCGACCACGGCTTTACAGTTTGGGCATCTTCCCCTGAGTCTGCCCGTAATTACATTGAGTTGGTAGAATACATTTTTCGGTACATGGTAGCTGCTTGGGGAATGGGGACTGGGGAGACGCGGGGAATGATAATGACTAATGACTAATGACTAATGACTAATGACTAACCAAACAATTCGCGTTGTTGCTCGTGTTATTGCTTTGCCTAACAAAGTAGAAGAACTTAAAGCTGTGTTGTTGGAACTCATTGAACCAACCAGACAGGAAGTAGGTGCAATCAAGTATGAACTTTTGCAAAATCAGTATGACCCAACAGACTTGACTTTTGTGGAAGAGTGGACTTCTAATGAAGCCCTGAATACTCATATGGACTCACTCCATTTTCAGGCAGCAGCAGCTAAAATCCAAGGCTTGGTAGCTACTACGCCAGATATTCGCCGTTACCATCTTTTAGGATAGGCAAGAACTACAGCCTCAAGCGCTCAAAGTACATAAACCGAACGTCAAACCCCTTGCCTATTGCCTATTGCGTGTTGTCTGCTTGGGCTAAATTCTCAGATTGAAGCAATCGCACCAGAATCAGGCAACATTCTGAAGTATCTTGAACAGCAAGGCCTTAGTCGAAAATTGAAAGCTGCAACATCATGTGCCAATTGCTTGGAATGAATTGCAATGTCCCAACGGATATTTGCTTTTCTTTTGAAGGTTTTTCTGCGCGGGGAGGAAGAACAGATCATCATAGCGATGGTTGGGGCATTGCTTTCTTTGAAGGAAAGGGATGTCGGATGTTTTTAGATGTCCAACCTTCTGTTATTTCTCCAGTCGCGGAGTTTGTGCGGAGTTATCCCATTCACTCAACCCATGTCATCGCCCATATCCGTAAAGCCACTCAGGGTGAAGTTGCCTTACATAACTGCCATCCATTCCGCAGAGAATTGTGGGGTAAGTATTGGGTATTTGCCCATAACGGTAATTTACCTGATTTTCAGCCAGAAAATATGGGTTTTTATAAAGCTGTAGGTGATACCGATAGCGAAAAAGCATTCTGTATGATGTTAGAAACATTACGAGAACGCTTTCCTGAAGGTGAGCCTTCCATTAAAGAACTCTATTCTGTACTGCAAGAAATTACTGGGGTTATTGCCAAGTTAGGTATCTTTAACTACTTACTGTCAGATGGAGAACACTTTTTTGCTTATTGCTCAACCAAGCTCAGCTATATTGTACGCCAAGCGCCTTTTGCTGCTGCCCATTTGATTGACCAAGATATGACTGTTGATTTTCGGGAAGTGACAACCGAACGCGATCGCGTCGCCGTCATCGCTACCACTCCCCTGACCGACAACGAAGTTTGGACACAAATCCAACCCGGAGAATTGCTAGTATTTCAGGACGGATTACCCTTGAAATATCCTTCTAGTTAACAGTGGGTGTAGGTTGGGTAAAAAGATAATAAGTAGAAGGCAGGAGGCAGGATAGCGCAGCGTTAGCGAGTCCGCGAGCGTCGGCAGGAGGCAGGAGGGAAAAGCCAGTTTTTATGGGGGTTTTAAACTTTTGTCTTTTACATTTAATTATGTCTACCTACTTATTACTCAACAAATGTTCGTAGTTTTCTTTACAGCAAGCAACAGACAAATGAAGTACATGGGTAGGGGCACAACATGTTGTGCCCCTACGATTATCTGTACCTCACAAAGTAGAAATCTGCTGTATACATTGCAAAGATTTTTGAAAATTATAAGTCTCCAAGCAGAATTAATTACATACAGTATTTCTCTGGTAGCCAACCCTACGTATTTTTTCAAAAATCAAATACTAGTTCTATACCCAACTTAGTTGTTACCAATTTATTTCAAACTAAATACCGTTTTAATTGGTATAAAAAATCAATTTACACTGGATTTTAGGTGTATTAATATAGTTAAACTCAAGGCTTTAATTTTTATAGCTAAAAATATCTATTGGCTATTGTAAGCACTTGCTAAAAATGTATTGGTAACAAAAAAATATTTTTATGCATGACATCCAATTAATATTGCTCATAGCAATTTTCTTTATAACAAGTGTCATCAGCGTGATTACAGGAAGCACTTCTTTAATCACAGTTCCTGTAATGTTGCAATTTAGTATTGAACCGCGTACTGCTCTTGCCACTAATATGCTGGCATTAACTTTTATGAGTGTTGGTGGTACATTGCCTTTTATTGGGAAAAAATTAATTGACTACAATCGGTTGCCAATCATCATTTTGTTAACAATTTTAGGTTCAATTATTGGCGCTTTACTTGTTTTAGTTATACCTTCAAAATCGATGCCGATAATTATCTCTATTTTGATGATTATAGTGGCTATATTTTCAATTGCAAATCGTAACGCTGGAATCATTTCGCCAATAGAGAATCCATCACCAATAGTAGAAATTGGTGGATATGTGGTAACCTTTGTCCTTGGTGTTTATGGCGGTTTCTTTAGTGGTGGGTATGTCACAATGCTCACAGCAGCTTATGTCAGCTTATTTAGGATGACATTTGTTCAAGCAGTAGCAAATACAAAGTTGATTAATATTTTTTCTTCGCTAATTGCCACCATCATTTTCCTAATACAAGGAATAGTGGATTATAAGCTTGGTCTTATTCTTAGTATTACTATGTTTATTGGCGGAATGGTTGGTTCCCAGGTTGCTCTTAAACTCAACAATATCTGGTTACGGCGTATATTTATCACCACAGTAATTGCTCTTGGACTTAAGACCTTAGTTGATTTTCCTGCGCTACGTTAACATTAATTGATACTCATAACCTCATGCCCCCTGCCGACGCTCGCGGACACGGCGAATCGCTGCTCTATCCTAACTCCTACCTTCTTGTACATGACTTACGCACAAGTAACGGAAAATCGAACCGCAGAGGACACAGAGGACACGGAGCAATAAGAGCTTCGGAGAGTTCTTGCGTAAGTCCTATTGTAATAACAAATTGATATTTGAAACTCAACTATTCCTAATCGTTCACAGAACTGATAAAATCACCATATTTTCTATCGGGAATATGATGATTTTGTGTATTTATAACCAAATAGCTGCAAAACTCTAGTAATATACTACAGTATATAACTGTATTCCCATCTAGTAAGCGTAGATTTAGCGGAGGCAATAGAATGAGTTTGTGGCAGCGCCCACTAAAAGTATTACAAGCGATCGCTGAACATAATCGGTTCAGACTGAATTCGCTCAAAGGTTTTGTATCGCTCTTTTTGGTAGGAGCATTATTAAGTGTGGCACTTGCCGCCTGCTCAGGTGGAGATGGGAGCAACACTTCCACAGAAACCCCTAATGCTAGTCCTGTGGCTGCCACTAAGGGTAATGTTGAACTAACCCTCGTTTCCTTTGCAGTTACCAAAGCTGCTCACGAAGCCATCATTCCTAAATTTGTAGAACAGTGGAAGAAAGATCATAACCAAACTGTCACCTTCAAACAAAGTTATGGCGGTTCTGGTTCTCAAACTCGCGCCGTCATCGATGGTTTGGAAGCAGATGTTGTTCACCTGGCACTAGCAGGAGACACCACAAAGATTGAGAAAGCTGGATTAATTCAGCCAGGATGGGAAAAAGAAGTCCCCAATAACGCTATTGTCTCCAAATCTGTAGCAGCGATCATCACTCGCCCTGGCAACCCGAAAGGCATCAAGACTTGGGAAGATTTGGTCAAAAACGATGTCAAATTAATTACCGCTGACCCTAAAACCTCAGGCATTGCTCGTTGGAATTTTCTGGCACTTTGGAATTCCGTAATTAAAACAGGTGGCGATGACACCAAAGCAACTGAATTTGTCACTAAAGTTTACAACAACGTGCCTATCTTGACTAAAGATGCACGGGAAGCTACCGACGCATTTGCTAAACAGGGTCAAGGAGATGTCTTAATTAACTACGAAAACGAAGTTATTCTGGCACAACAAAAAGGTGAGAAAGTTGATTATGTAATTCCCGATGTGAATATATCCATCGACAATCCCATTGCTGTAGTAGATAAAAACGTCGATAAGCACGGTACGCGGGAAGTTGCTGAAGGTTTTGTGAAATATCTCTATACTCCAGAAGCGCAAGAAGAATTTGTTAAATTGGGATTCAGACCTGCAAATGAGGAAGTAGCCCAAAGTAAAGCGGCTACAGATAAATTTCCTAAGGTGAAAACTTTAGGTACAGTTCAGGACTTTGGTGGCTGGGAAGAAATTGATAAAAAGTTCTTCGCAGATGGGGGTGTGTTTGATAAGATACAAGCCCAAAAGAAAAGGTAATTAATAAAGAAGAATTCAGAATTCAGAATGGGCTACGCCCCACTGCGGTAAGAGAATTCAGAATTAAAGAATTAGAAATTGTAAACCACAAAATTTTCAATTAAGCGCGAGTGTTTCATCTCAAGCTTGTCTAATCACTTTTCATTAAAATCTCTGTGCGCTAGTGTGTGTGAAGCTTTGCTCCTGAATTCTGACTCCTGAATTCTGACCGGAGGCGGAGCGTCTCCGGCTCCGCTCCTGAATTCTTTTTAAATTTTGAATCTTTGATTATGACGACTGTATCTCCTTCTGTAGAAATCGAACCTAAAAAATCGTTTTGGAAGACATTGCAGCGAGTTCCGTGGACTTGGCGAATCACCATCGCATACCTGACGGTGATGTTATTTATACCCATAGTTGCTATGTTTCTCAAAGCTAGTACAGAACCTCCGGCGAGGTTTTGGGCGATCGCAACTAGTGAGATTGCATTAGCAACATACAATGTAACCTTTGTGACTTCATTGTTTGCTGCTCTGCTCAATGGTATATTTGGTACCTTGATTGCTTGGGTTCTAGTACGCTATGACTTTCCGTTAAAACGCTTGATTGATGCCACAGTAGATTTACCCTTTGCATTGCCAACATCGGTAGCAGGTTTAACACTGGCAACAGTTTATAGCGATAACGGCTGGATAGGCTCTCTGCTATCACCTCTAGGAATTAAAGTCTCTTTTACTCGCACAGGAGTAGCGCTGGCAATGATCTTTATCTCATTGCCTTTTGTCGTGAGAACCGTGCAACCCGTACTTCAGGAAATGGAACATGAAATTGAAGAAGCCGCTTGGTGTTTGGGTGCTTCTCAATGGCAGACCTTTTGGAAAGTGATTTTGCCACCATTATTTCCGACAATTTTGACTGGTGTTGCTTTGGGTTTTTCCCGTGCAGTTGGAGAATATGGTTCAACAGTAATTATTTCTTCCAATACACCATACCAAGACTTAATTGCACCTGTGTTGATTTTCCAAAGATTAGAGCAGTATGACTATTCTGGTGCAACAGTAATTGGCATAGTTCTACTATCAATTTCATTAATATTGCTATTGGCAATTAATTTCTTACAAGCATGGGCAAGGCGATATGACAGTAGATAAGCCAAGTTTTCACTCATCTGCATCTGATGAGATTAGAGATACAGCCAAGCCGAAAGAGCAGAAAAAGTGGGTGCCAATAGTTTTAATTGGTATAGCGATCGCCTATTTAAGCTTAGTTCAATACCTGCCTGCAATTAACGTTTTTGTCCAAGCCTTCAGCAAAGGAGTCGGGCCGTTTTTATCTAACCTGACGAAACCAGCCTTTCTCCATGCAGCTTGGTTGACACTATTATTAGCTGCCATCGCTCTCCCATTAAATACAGTATTTGGTTTGTGTGCAGCTTGGGCGATCGCTCGCCATAAATTTCCTGGACGCGCCATAGTTTTGAGCATTATTGACCTGCCTTTTTCCATCTCCCCTGTAGTCGCAGGATTGATGATTGTCCTACTTTACGGACGCAATGGCTGGTTTGGCCCTTGGCTGCAAGCACACGATATCAAAATTATCTTTGCCGTTCCAGGTATGGTGTTGGCTACAGCCTTCGTCAGTATGCCCTTCGTAGCGCGGGAAGTAATTCCGGTTTTAGAAGAATTTGGCAAAGATCAAGAAGAAGCAGCCAGAACTTTAGGTGCTAAAGATTGGCAAATATTTTGGCGCGTCACCTTACCCAGCATCCGATGGGGCTTACTCTACGGATTAATTTTGACCAACGCCAGAGCAATGGGTGAATTCGGTGCAGTTTCCGTAGTATCAGGTAACATTGCCGACCAAACCCAAAGTTTGCCACTGTTTGTGGAAGACGCTTACAAACAGTATGAAACCGAAGCCGCCTTTTCTGCCGCCGTACTGTTAGCCTTACTAGCAGTAGTCACCCTAGTGCTGAAAGAAATTTTAGAACGGAAAACCCGCATTAAAGATGTTGAATAGGCTGGGTATGGGGCAAACTGGACAGTGAACAGTGAACTGATAACTGATAACTGTCATTTCCCTCATCTCCCCATTTCCACATCTCCCACACTCGCCACTCTCCTCTATGACTAGTGACAATACAACTACCAATAAACGGATTCGACTAAGAATTCCTAAGGACTATCATCAGGAACCTGTGATTTCTCGCCTGGTGTCTGATTACAATCTGACTGTGAACATTACAGCAGCGATTTTGGGAGCTAATGCTGTCGGTGATGGTTGGTTTGACCTGGAACTCAAAGGAACAGAGGGACAAATTCAGAGTGGACTAACTTATCTCCATGATTTGGAATTAGAAGTCTGGGACGAGACGAAAACAACTGATTGGTAAAGTAGTTTGATTGGTGTTTTCTAATTTTTAAACTTAAAACCAAGAGGTGACAATATCTGTTTTGAGAGGTATTTCAGCAGAAATTAGTATGGGCGATCGCTCCCTTAAAATCATTTTTGAAAAAGAGCGATCGCTTCTTCAATTATTAGCAGGACTTACGCAAAAGATAACGAAAGTAGCGGTAATTCATGAATTACCGTTACGCAAAAATAAGGTTTTCAGTCACATTATTGCGTAAGTCCTGATTAGGTTTTGGTATGGAAAACCCCTACATTTAACATGAGTTCGATGAACCTTTCCCTGCCTTGAATTTTAGTTCAAGTCTGTCCCTTTCCGAATCGGAGAGGGACGGTTTTACGTAGTAAAACCAGGGAGAGTTTTTTTGATTTTGCTTAGGATATGAGCCGTCGAACTGACGTTACATTTAAATTTTCCTACCAACCAAAGAGGGATTTCACCCCATTAAAACCATTAGAAATAGTATTCTTAACGGTATTGACTGATTCAGCAACTTTATTATATGTTTCAGCAACAAATTGCTTACCTTGTTCAACTTTTTCGCTGACGAAGTTTTTCACATTTTCATAAGCTTGTTTCCCTTGCTCAATCACATTGTTGATAATCTGTTTACCAGTATCTATAACATTGTTAACAAACTGTTTAGCTCCGTTAATAATATTGCCTACCACTTTCACAGCTTTTTGAGCATAGTTAGCAACGTAATTGACAACTTTAGAACCTGCTTTAACAATGGGATTTTGGGCAACAGAATTAATCACTCGTTGAGCAACTTCTTTTATCTTCTGCTGAGATTGTTGCACAATCTGAGTAGTAGCTTTTTGTACTTCTACTTTAAAGTTTTGGTATGCAGCTTTAGCTTGCTCTACATTAGCTTTTGCAGTTTCATACGCAGCTTTGGCTTGATTAGCTAGTTCCTGTGCTTTTTGTTTGGCTTCTGCTGCTTTCTGTTTGGCGGCTTCGATTGCACTATTGGTAGCATTAAAAGCATCACCCACAAACTTGTATCCGTTAGCTATCCCAGCATCAAGTTCATCTCCCCAACCGATAAAATCAGCAACACTATATACTCCATCAACAAATGCTGTTGCTGTAGCTGCATAGCTGGCAGCACCAACAGCAGCACCAGCAATAGCACCAGGGATAGCACCTACACCACCAGCAGCAGCACCGGCAGTACCACCAGCAGCAGCTCCCTTTATACCTCCAATTCCAGCAGCAATAATAGCTATTCCAGCTTTGATTTCTGCTCTTCGTTTTTGTTCCTCAGTTTCGGCGGTAAACAAGTCTCCAACTGTGAATGCCAAATTGAGATATGGCATTGCTTTCATAAGGGGCTTTGTTGTCTTCGTAATAAACCGACTGGTACTCAGTAATCCCTTGCCGTTACCGTTGATGAAAAATTCTCTCGTATTTTTAGATGCATCTAAAATTATGCTGGCAGGAATATATTTTGATATATTACCCAATTTATCAATGCTTCTAATAAATCCTTTGGGATCTACAATATTTTTGTAGACAAACTCCGTAGATATTTTACTAGCCTGACCAATTTTTTTCAGCGTATTTAACCCATCTTTTCCTGCTTCATAAAGTTCTCCAATTTGGTAGAAATAATGAGTACCATCAGGCTGAATGAACAAATTCCCCTTAGCATATTCATAGGCAGTCACACCATTACTGATATAACTCCTTAGTGGTTCTCCCAAATCACCTACTTTTTGAGTAACGTAACTTAGGGCTGCTTGCAGTTGCTCCTGTCTGCGTTGTGCTTCTTCTAAAATCCGTCGCAATTGTTCTTCTGCTTGACGACGGGCTTCTTCTTCTAACCGCCGTAACTCCTCTTCAGCCCGACGAGCTGCTTCCTCTGCACGACGAGCTTCTTCTTGTGCCCGCCGAGCTGCTTCTTCTGCTTGTCTGATTTGTTCCTGTCTGCGGCGTTCCTCCTCTGCACGCTCTGGGGTATTATCAAAGTACAGAGCAGACACCCAGGTGTTAGTGCCAGCAATCTTATACCAACGGCTGCTACCACCTCCAGGCATATAAGGATCTGCAACCCACCAGATATTATTTTGATAGGCATCAAAATTAACAGCATCTCCAGGGTATTTGCGGCCAACTTCTGCATAGTTCTGTCCAGGGCCAGAACGTATCTTTAAAAAACCTAATTGATTAACATAACCAGCATTCATCAGCCGACCTGTAAAAGTCGGTACAGAAACAGCAACTGCTCTTTCTCCTGGAGTAACTTGACCTTCACCACTCCAAGTAGAAGGAGAAACTAAGGGCTTGGGTTGATAAGTTTGCGGCTGAGTATTTTTTGCTAATTCAACTGCGGCAGCTATATCGACTAAACCGGAGCCAGTTTCTTTATCCCAACCTGATGTATTCAAGTCTACAGCCGTCTGTTTGAGAATTTCTTTGACTTGCTGATAACTCAATTTGGGGTTAGCCGCCCAAACTTGGGAAACTGCACCAGTAACTTTGGCAGCAGCAACTGATGTACCAGCCATTTCACCAACGCCTAAATCTAAAGGTATGGAAAAATCAGCATTAGTCTCATTAGTCTTAGTTGCTGTGTCTGTGCTAACACCAGCATCGTCTAAAATTTCTTGGGCTTTGAGCATTGTATTGCCCAAATCACCATCAAAGGCATTAACAAATTTGTCAAGAGCATCGACACTGGCGAGATAATAGCCATCGACATATTCTAAAGCTATTTTTTGGCTAGCTGCGCCTAAATAATCTTGTAGAAGTTGGTCAATATCTTTCGTCGCTTGCTCATAAAGTTGGCGCTCTTCAGAAGTGAGATTTTCTAACTCTTGTCCATCTGTTTCTAAATCTTTTAAATTACCATCAGTAAAAGACCCAAATACTTCATCAAAAGTATTTTTGGCATTGGCAGACATTTCATCTTCTGGTAGATCTTCATCATCAATATCAGCACCATCATCCATAGTGGAAATGATTGGCTGCTCTGATGTACCGCCATAAGCCATTAAGTCTAAACCATAACCAAAGTTAGAATATTCAGCTTTTTGCTTTTTAAAGTCTACTGAACCAACGGTGATAATATTGTCAAATTCCTGAGAAGCTTGGCCGAGGGCAGACATAGTTCCGCCATTGTTTCCAGCAGCAACTACAACTATGACTCTGTTCTGGCGAGCATATTCTAATGCCTCTCGTTCTTGTGGAGTTAATTCATAGCGCGTTGTTACACTACCATCAGGATTAGTTTGAGTGAGGTCAAAACTTAGGTTAACTACACCATTTGGTTGTCGAGATGTCTTAAATTCATCAACAAATTCTTTCAATGACTCTGCCCACTTACCAGAACCTATAGCACGTCCTAACCAAACTGGTGCTTTGTCATTAATACCATCTATGCCAATACCGTTATCTTGAGTTGCGCCAATAATACCTAATACATGAGTACCGTGTTCGTTACCTTCACTATTGGACAGTAAGGGATCGTTGTCATTATCAACTAAATCTCTTCCTAACTTCACCCGACTATAATCAATATCTGGATTCTGAGCATTAAATCCTGTATCAATAACTCCAATTAAAGCCTGATCTGATTTTTTAAAATTATATTTAGGAGGTTTATCTGTGGCTGGCGGATCGAAAGGTAATACATGACTAGGAGAATTGACTTCTGGAGGTGTGAAAGTAGGTAAACCAGACGTACCGCCAGAAAGACCAGGATTAGTATGACTTACCTGAGTTGGTAAATCTGTTGAACAAACATTTGAAGTATCAAACGTTTGTATATTTTCAGTAATTGAATTTGTATATACTCCCGAATTATCAAAAAATGACCAAGGCTGAGAACTAGGATCGACTAGCCAATCATTCATTATTTGGCTATCTAATAAGGAACCACCTGATTGATTTAGTAAATCTAAGCTATTTGGCAGTGACTCTAATAATTCACTTTGCCCCAAATCAATTTCCGAACTTGGAGTAGTATATAAATCAATTAATAATGGGTCAGATGAATTTTCACCACCACCGAATATAACACTAGGAGTAATAATGTCATCTAAAGCAAAACTTTTCCCTTGCCATACTTCTCTCGGTTTTGATTTCTGGGATTTTTTAGTCTTTTGACTCTTCTGACCACCAAATCCAAATAGACTCATAAATGCACCCTTAAAAACAGTCAAGAATTAATTGAGGTAGATGTATTAACGCTGGCTACTTAGCATAAGTATGGCTGTTCGCCTAGTACTAGGAATTGTTTTAGATTATTTCCGTGGGGTCGATTAGTTGTAATTCTAAAGACGAAGAAATAGGATAAGAATGTTCTTCATTTTTATTATCTGAGTGGATAAATGGTATTTGTTGAGATTGTTGATTGTTTAATGTATGGAAAGTATTAATTGGTGAAGGACTACTATTATTTAAGTCCTCAACTTTTTTTATTAGTCGCTGCTTGAGTAAATATCCTCCGCTTAAAATTCCAAAAGCTAATATGCTGATAAAAGGATAAGGCTCAGGAACAGATGCTTTACAGTGACTTGAAGGTTTATAATAGTTAGTTGCGCGTACTGGCTCTACATTTATTAGCCAAATAAGAGATGTTACTCCCAAGACACCTGCAAATAAATTATTTTTAATGGTTTTTATTTGATAAAATCTCATGATTTTTCCTTCCCTATCGATAATGGTGTTCAGAATTTGTGGCAACTAATTTAGTGGAAGATATGGTGTATATAAATGCCAAATCCATAAAAATAAGTTAACCAAAAGCCAAGTGAGATAAAGGTAAGGATTCAGGTAGCAGAGTATTGACAAAGGGAACACTTGAGGGAGAGTATCACAGATATGAACCACAATCTGCCTCAAAAATTAGACCGAGAAAGCTTGAACCAGCTATCAAAAGAACAACTGGTAGAGATAATTATTGAGCAGAGCAAGGTAATACGTGAGTTACAGGAAATCATTGTAGAACTACAGCAAGAAATACAGCGTTTAAAAGTCAGTCGAGATTTAGACAGTTCTAATTCGTCGAAGCCACCGTCTGGGGATATTCACAAAAAGAGTGAAAACAAAAAAGCATCCTC
>LWTK01000075.1 GCA_003326205.1 Nostoc sp. ATCC 43529 | reverse complement strand
ATGTTATTCGTTTAGTAGTTGATAACTTGAATATTCATACCCCCAGTGCATTATATGAAGTTTTTCCACCAGAAGAAGCACGTCGAATTATTCAAAAACTAGAGTTTCACTATACTCCTAAACACGCTTCTTGGTGAGCCAGTGCGTTGGGCGGGTTAAGAGACTTGAAGCAACTGGCGAACCCGAAGGGCTGAATCAAGTAGAAATTGAATTATCTGTTTTATCTCGCCAATGTTTAGAACGGCGTATTCCTAATGCAGAAACATTAACTTCTGAAATTGCCGCTTGGGAGAAACAACATAATCAGCAAAAAGCTAGTGTCTATTGGGGTTTTCAAACTAAAGATGCTCGCCGAAAAATGGAGCGTTTATATCCAAATTTAACCTAGCAAAGTTGGCTTGGCAGACTACTAGCTTGAATTTCTAAATTAATATCAAATAAAACTTGTTTTTTCGGCGCATCTGTACCAAAATAATGATTAAGGTTGTGTACAAAAATCGCTGCTTCTACAGCAGGTAATATCAATCCAGAAGTTACTGATACAGATTCTTGCAACATAATTTTTTTTAATATCGGCTATCGTAGTTAATTAATTTGATAACTGATTATTTAGTTAAATTTCGTTAAAACTAATCCATTAATTTTAGTGCTTGTAGAATTTTTAAGGGGAAAATTTACTATTTTTCCTATTCACATAACAACGCCGCTCGACACTCTTGCTTGAGTTGTTCAAAATTGAGTTATTCTATTCTCCAGCCAAAGTTAGTGCCCCGTGTAAAACAATCAATTACCAGAAAAAGACCAATCCCTATCAGAAGGATTTGGTGAATCTTAGGAGACTCCATAATTTGATCGATTTTGTTGATCAAGACTGAACTATTTTTCGGATGAACGATATAAATCCCCAGTAAAGAAATCAGTGGAAATACAAAAATCAGATTGTAGAAAAGTAGAACAACGATGAGTTCATGAAAATTGAGTTTGGCTTGAAGAATTCTTTGGATTGCAGCAACGTAGGGTAGCGCTGTAGAGGATTCCCAAAAGGTAACAGCAAGTCCCAGTAGAAAAGTATTAATTGGTTTTAGCACTCGAGGACGCTTGACTTGACGAGGTTCGCTGGTTGTTTGCTTTTTAGACAATTGGCCAATCTGGCAGCCAAGGATAATCATCACAACGCCGATGATGAACTGAATCACATACATGAACTCCCCAACACTGCCATACTGAAGCAGATGAAAGAATTCCCCAACCCTATTGATAACATTCTTGATGACTCCCCCAAAACCCATAGTAAATAGTAAACCCGCAGTAAAGTACGCTGCAAAGACTCCGAAGATAAAAGTTACAGAACGAGCAACGGGTTTTGGTGTGCTAAGAAGGTAAATCTGAAGCGCTGTTGCGGTCGGGTTAATACTATCAACAACGGCGATTGGCGTAATATAAAGTAAAATATTATACATATATTTGAGTTATTGAGGTTACTGAAAAATATCAGCGGGGTCGGCGGTTTGTAGTTTTCGCATAGCGATCGCTCCCGACACACTGCACATCACAAAAGTGAGAATCAGCAGAAATACAGCGCGTTTCAGTTTCATTACAATAGGTAGCAGCGTTGCTGCAGAAGCAACCTGATACAATCCAATAGAAATGAGGAATCCAGGGATGTAGCCCAATACCGCTAACAGCAATGCTTCTTGCAACAAAACGCCGAGGAGGTAGCGATCGCTATAGCCCATTGCCTTCAACGTGGCATATTCCGGTAGATGATTAGCAACGTCGGTATAGAGAATTTGGTAAACAATTACGATACCCACCAAGAAGCCAACGATTACCCCTATGCCAAAGAGAATACTAATCGTTCCATCGGTTTGCATATAGTGTTTTTCAGCGGCAGCAAGGCTTTCAGGAGTAAATACTTTCACATCATTGGGTAGCCCAGCAGCAAGCTGTTGTTGGACAAACTTGAGATTCGTTCCTGGTTTAAGCTGAACTAATCCCACAGATATTTGATCCGGTTGACGTTGTGGAAAAAACTCGAGAAAGGTTGAATCACTGGTAATGATATTACCATCAGCAACAAATGATGTTCCCATGGTAAACAAACCAACAACTTGAATCTCGTGACGGTTTACTTCAGCTTGGAAAGTTCCTTGCTTTTGGAAAGATTCGAGGATTGCCCCATATTCTGGATGAGAGGTGCGGTCAAACAACACCTGATTTAGGAGTTTGAGCTTGGTTGCGTTTTGACTGACTTCAGGCAGAGTAAAGCTGGGAGAATCCGGAGCGACCCCATAAACCACAATGTCACGCTCCAAGCCATTGTCCGGGTTTTTCCATATCGCCCTGCTAAAGTAGATGGAGCTGACTGACTTAACGCCTTCATAACTCAACGCTTGGTACAGGCGTTCTCTGGAAAAGCTTCGTACATCCTGTAAAGATTTAAATCCGGAATCGATCAAGACCAAATCTGCCTGAAGTAGACGATGGGACTGTACGGCGCTGTCATAGAGGGAGTCTTGAAACCCCAGTTGCACGAACATCAGCATATCGGCAAAGCCGATACCTGCAATTGCAACTAACGTATGAGTTTTTTGTTTAATTAACTGCCGCCATGCCAGCGGGGTCTTTTTGAACAGTTTGCGAAGCATCTGGAATCATCTTATAGAGGAACTGGATTTGGGCGAATTATTTCGGCTGTTGACGATAACTTGTGCAAACTCACTGATAGATTGCTGTTTGTACCTGCAAGTTAGTTAAACCTGCAACTCGCTTGCTATCTTCATGATTCAGACGAATCTTCACCTCAATCACGCGACGGTCAAAGTTTTCCCCTGGCTGATTACTGAAAACGTTCTGTCGGTCCACCTGTAAGCCTATCTGGGAAACGGCTCCCCGCAGTTCACCTGGAAATGCCGAACCTGTAATCACTGCCTGTTGTCCGAGTTTAACTTTACCAATGTCGGTTTGATAAACCTCTGCCACTGCGACCATCCGATCGTTTGACGCCAAATCTGCAATGCCAGAGTTACCAATTTTTTCTCCGATTCGTGCCCGGATTTTGAGAATTTGCCCTGCTATTGGTGCCCGGATGTAAACTTGTTCCAAGTCGGTTTGTGCGCGTTTGACTCCCCCCTCGCGTTCTCAACTTCAGTCTGTGCCACGTGCAGATCCACCGGACGGACTTCTGCAATGCGGTTTAAGTTTGCTTTGGCTTCACTCAATTGCGCTTTCAGTGTTTCTGCGGTTTTGTTTTGTGTCTGTTTTGCCTGATTAAGTTGTGCCTGCGTAGTCTCAAAACCCAGACGCTTGGTGTCTAAGTTAGAAGCAGAGGTTGCTCCCTCTTGATACAACTGCTGATAGCGCTTATACTCAGCACGAGCAGTGCGGACTTCTGACTGCCAACGAACAATGTCCGCGTTTTGGGAAGCAATTTCACCTGCTAACTCTGCCTGTAAACGGGTAATTGTTGCCTGCTGTGCCTTAATGTCTCCAGTTTTGGCTCCAGCTTTCACTTGAGCAAGTTTAGCTTGGGCAACCGTAACTTGCTTTTGCGCTTGTTCCAGGGCATCTTGTAAGGGATTGCGCGAGTCCATAATTGCCACCACCTGTCCTGCTTTGACGCGATCGCCCTCCTCGATCGGGAATTGAGCAACGCGATCGCTATTCAAAGCCAGAGGCGCAGACAGCTTGATGATTTCCCCTTCTGGCTCCAGTCGTCCTAAGGCAGTCACTTTTTGAGGGGTTGGCGTGGTTTCCTTGGATTCAAATGAGGAAGTTTGACTGACTTCCTCAAACTGAGAAATGCCATAAAAAGTAACTCCACCTGTAATGGTAGTAACAGCAATTAATAACCCAATCAAGCATCGATTTGAAGGCTTCAATAACAACTTGAAATTCATTGCTTCTCTTTTCTAAAGTCCTTATTTAGATATCGCTATTTCATGGTGCCAGTCTGCTGTTGTTCCAAATAGCATAATCTCATTATTTCTATATCAAACAATTGATATCCAATCATGTGCTATCACACTTAGTAGATCGAAAACTTTTGTAAACTCTTAAGCGCACCCCACAGGTGGATCGCCACCCGTTACAACTGGGAATATTTTCGATCTACTTGAAGTCCTATCCTCTCCGGTTGTGCAAATTTCTGCTTTAAGCCATTGGCTAATGTAATCAAATTGCTTTGCTGAACTTGAGCAGTACGGATATCACCGTTTATCATGTCCATTAGATAACGTCCATAGCTGCTTTTTATTAATGGTTTAGCGAGTTGATAAAGTTGCTCTGCATTGATATATCCTTGGCGGTAGGCAATTTCTTCGATACAAGCTATCTTTAAGCCCTGTCGTTGTTCTAGGGTTTGAATAAAACTGGAAGCCTGGTGAAGGGATTCATGAGTACCCGTATCTAACCAAGCGTGGCCTCGACCTAAAAGCTCGACTCTCAGTTGCCCCTGATGGAGATAAACCTGGTTCAAATTGGTAATTTCTAGCTCATTGCGGGCTGAGGGTTTGAGAGTAGCTGCAATTTCAGCAACCTGAGAATCGTAGAAGTAAATACCAGGCACAGCATAATTAGACTTAGGAATGCTGGGCTTTTCCTCTAGACTCACTACCTGCCCTGTTGCATCAAATTCAACCACTCCAAAGTGCTGTGGCTCAGCTACTTGGTAACCAAAGATAAGTGCGCCTTCACGTAACTTAGCTGCACGAGCTAGCACCTCAACCAGACCATGCCCATAGAAGAGGTTATCGCCCAAAATTAGGCATACAGGGTCGTTAGCGATAAAATCTTTGCCCAAGATGAAAGCTTGTGCTAAACCTTCAGGTTTCGGTTGCTCCACATAGCTAAACTTAAGACCCCACTGGCTACCATCCTGCAAAAGTTGCTGGAACAGCGGCAAGTGGGCGGGTGTAGAGATGATGAGGATCTCATGAATTCCAGCCAACATCAGAGTGGACAAGGGATAGTAGATCATCGGCTTATCATATACAGGTATTAGCTGTTTGCTAACCACTTGGGTTAGAGGGTAAAGCCGACTGCCAGAACCGCCAGATAAAATAATGCCTTTCATGGTGAATTCCTCAGATTGTAAATAATCTCAAGATCATGCAAACACCTCCGCCTCCTTTAGTCGCTTACCCGCCCGATCTTTAGCCGAGACAATGGGTTTTACTTCGATAGGCCAAGCGATCGCCAAATCAAGGTCGTTCCACATAAGACTACGTTCATACTCTGGGGCATAGTAGTCTGTAGTTTTGTACAGAACCTCAGCATATTCTGAAAGCACTAAGAAACCGTGAGCAAATCCTGCTGGTATCCAGACTTGCTGCTTGTTTTTGGCGTTCAAATGAACGCCGATCCATTGACCGAAATACTTAGAACTAGCTCGCAAGTCCACAGCCACATCAAAAACTTCACCAACCACAATTCTCACCAATTTGCCTTGAGGTTGCTTGATTTGATAGTGCAGACCGCGTAGTACATTCTTAGCTGAGCGAGAATGATTGTCTTGTACGAAGTGATTTACAACATTTGCCTTTTCTAAAAAAACTCGCTCATTATAACTTTCGTAGAAAAAACCACGCTCATCTTCAAAAATTTGCGGTTCAATTAGGAGTACATCGGAAATTTCAGTTTGTATAATGTTCACTGTTCTACCTTCTTAGCTTTTCTATCTCCATAATTTTGCTTAATCCAAGTTTGATAAGCGCTTGATTGGACTTGCTCGACCCAAGTTGGATTGCTTAGATACCACTGAATTGTCTTCAACAAACCACTATCAAAGTTCTTTTTTGGCTGCCAGCCCAAATCTAAGCTGATTTTACTGCAATCAATTGCATACCGTCGGTCATGACCGGGACGGTCTTTCACAAAAGTCATTAGAGAAGAGTAGCGGAAATTAGGTTTGGGAGCTAATTCATCGAGGATTGTACAAATTTTTTCAACGACTGTTAGGTTTGTCTGCTCGTTGTTGCCACCAATGTTGTAAGTTTCTCCGATACGGCTGTGTTGCAACACCTGGTAAATGGCTTCGCAGTGGTCCATCACATACAGCCAGTCTCGGACATTCTGTCCATCGCCATAAATTGGTAAAGGTTTTCCATTTAAAGCATTGAGAATCATCAGGGGAATCAGTTTATCGGGAAACTGACGCGGACCGTAGTTGTTGGAGCAGTTAGTCGTTAAAGTGGGCAGACCATATGTATGAAAGTAAGCTCGTACAAGATGGTCTGACCCTGCTTTTGATGCGGCGTAGGGACTGTTGGGAGCATAGGGGGTATGCTCTCGAAAGGCTGGCTCAGCAGGACTTAGTGAGCCGTATACTTCATCAGTAGACACATGCAAGAAACGAAATCGATCGCGTTTTTGTGGAGATAATTTTTCCCAGTAGGCTCTGCTAGCTTCTAGTAGTTGAAATGTTCCCAATATGTTTGTTTGAATAAAATCCTGGGGGCTGAGTATTGAGCGGTCAACGTGGGTCTCAGCAGCAAAGTTGATAATTGCATTTGGTTGGTACTGCTCTAGAAGATTACGTAATAGCTCAATATTACCGATGTCTCCATGGACAAAATGATATCCAGGATCGTGCTGCAATTCTTCTAGAGTTTGAGGATTGCTAGCATAGGTTAGTTTGTCTAAATTAATAATATTAGCCCATCGCTTTTTTCTTACCTTAAAAATGAAATTAGAACCGATAAAACCAACTCCACCACTTACTAAAATTATCTGCATCTTGCTAGTTCCTAACTAACTGAAAATTTTCTAAAAAAACTTATACTGGCTTCTTTAGGTCTGCCATTGCTTTGTTTTTACCTCACTGCCGATCTGTAGGAAAGAGTAGAATTCCGAATTACCTTTTTATATCAAATCAGGTTGATTCGTTATGAATCATAAGTTGGGTTTTACTTAGTTTAACCAAACCTACACCAATGATAAGTCTTTAACCAGACTTGGTATTCCCTGTAAAACTTTTATCACTTTCATGACCTCTTCATCGTTCATATGGGGATATATCGGTAGGCTCAGAACATCTTTAGCCATTTGTTCTGTAATAGGAAAACTGCCTAAATGCTGTTTTTCTATGTACGCATCAGATAAGTGAGGTGGAACAGGATAATGAATTAAAGTGTCAATTCTCGCATCTTTCAGATGCTTCTCTAAATCAGAACGCTTTGGGTGACGGACTACAAACAAGTGCCAGACTGGCTCTGCCCAGGTAGGAACAAAAGGTAGGGTTAAATCTGTTACGCAGAAGAGTTTTTCAAGATACTGATTAGCTACTTGAGCACGGCGAGCGTTCCACTCATCAAGCTTAGTCAACTTCACCCTTAAAAAAGCAGCTTGTAACTCGTCCAGTCGGCTATTGAAACCTTTTATTTCATTGAAGTATTTAACACGAGAACCATAGTTTCTTAGCAAACGAATTTTATTTGCCAGATCGTAATCATTAGTTGTAACTGCCCCACCGTCACCTAATGCTCCTAAGTTTTTACTTGGATAAAAGCTGAACCCTGCTGCATCTCCTAAACCGCCAACACGTTGCCCTTTATAACTTGCTCCGTGAGCCTGAGCAGCATCTTCAATCACCTTTAACTTGTAACGTTTCGCAATCTCGTTAATCAGATCCATATTGGCAGGTTGACCGTAGAGGTGAACTGCCACAATCGCCTTTGTTTTTGGTGTAATTGCTGCTTCGATTTGCTCCGGACTTATGTTGTACGTTTTCTCATCTGGCTCGACCGGAACGGGTATAGCTCCCGTATAGGAAACTGCTAACCAGGTGGCGATATAAGTATTAGCTGGTACAATAACTTCATCCCCGGAACCGATCTCGATAGCCCGTAAAATTAGATGCAGGGCTTCTAGCCCGTTACTAACCCCAAGACAATACTGAGTTCCACAGTATGCAGCAAATTCTGCTTCAAACGCCTCCACTTCTGGCCCAAGAATATACCAACCAGACTTCATGACTCGTTTGTAAGCTGCGTCTAACTCCTGCTGAAGTTCAAGATAAGATGCTTTCAAGTTAAGGAATGGTACTTTCATACTTAATCTCTGCCAATGCGTAAGTTCTAACTTTATCTTTGATACCTTTGATAAAATCTTCGTAATTACGGAAATAATCAGACTCATCATAAAAAGCTGATGCCAGAGACATGCAAACTGCTCCTGAGGAAAAATTTACAAGATCGCGCCACACCATTTGTGATATGTAAAGACCATAACATGAGCTATCTAAATGATATTTTTTCTTTTCGTAACCGTCGTCAATTAGTACATCAAAGCTGCCAGAAAGAGCTACTAAAAATTGTTGTAGTGCTTTATGAGCATGACCTGCTCGTTCTCCACCAACAGGTACATCATAAAGATAGTAAACTCGCTTGATTTCAAAAGGGATATGTTTATTGTTCTCTATAAATGTCAAATTACCACGATGGTCACTAATCTTAGGAAGTTCAATTATTTTGCATTTTTCAATACTCATTTCATATCTCCTGCAAAAACCGAACTTTTAGCGCTTATATAGCTTTGCCAAAATCGGCTTCGTCTTTGGTGTAATTACTGCTTCAATTTGCTCGATATTATGGAAAATTTCCAGCTAGAAAAATTCACTAAAGTCCTTAATTGCCGCTACCACCCGTGACTGGTCAGATTCTGTTAAGTCATTGTAAAACGGCAAACGCAGCAAGCGATCGCTAACAGATTCAGTTACTGGGCAGTCTCCTTCTTTGCCTCCAAAGAACCTTCCCATATCTGACAAGTGCAATGGCAGATAGTGAAAAGTACTATGTATTCCCTTTGCCTTTAAGTGGGCAATCAAGGCTGAGCGCAACTTCAAAGAAGGCATTAGCAGGTAAAACATATGGTAAGTCTGTTCACAGTGGGCTGGCACTATGGGCAGTCGGATGCCACGAGAGAGCGCCCAGTCCTGAAGATTTGAACTGTAATAGTTCCATATCTGTCGCCTACGGGCCTGAATTTCTTGGCGGGCTTCCAGTTGAGCATACAAGAATGCTGCCAGCATATCCGAGGGTAGATAACTGGAACCAAGGTCTACCCAGGTGTACTTGTCCACTTGACCGCGAAAAAACCGACTGCGGTTAGTTCCTTTCTCACGGATAATTTCAGCACGTTCAATGTACTCTTGGTCGTTGATAATCAGTGCACCTCCTTCCCCGCAGCTAAAGTTCTTGGTTTCGTGAAAGCTTTGGGTTGCAAGACTGCCAAAGGTGCCCAGGTACTTCTGTTTGTACTTACCAAACAGCCCGTGAGCGTTGTCCTCAACAACAGGTACACCGTAGTGCTCGGCAATCTGTATAATAGCCTCCATCTCGCACCCAACACCTGCATAGTGTACGGGGACAATTGCTTTGGTACGGGGCGTGATCAATTGTTCTAGCTTTGCCTCATTCAAGTTAAATGTATCCGGGCGGATGTCTATGAAGACAGGAGTGGCATCACGAAGTACAAAAGCATTGACTGTCGAGACAAAGGTGAAAGAGGGAACAATCACTTCATCTCCTGATTGGATATTTAATAACAGCGCCGCTATTTCCAGGGCGTGGGTGCAGGAAGTAGTCAGCAGTGCTTTCGGAACTAAGAGAGTCTCTTCTAGTAAGGCATGACATTTTTTTGTAAAAAAGCCATCGCCGGAAAAATGCCCATTCTCAATGGACTGTTGAATACGCTCAAACTCTGTTCCGATAGTAAAAGGGCGATTAAAGGGGATACACAGCACAATTTAATCCTTAACAAATTGTTTTAAATCGATGTTTTTTTATTAATGGAGAAACTACTTTTTTCGCGTGAGGCTAACTAGTGGCCCTGAAAAGCTTGTTATACATAGCTATAGGTCTGTTTGAGGAGCTTCCTATGTTCTCAAAACAGGTTTTTGAGTTGCTGCCAGCTGTTCCAATAGCAAAGCGGCTAGTGTTGGTGCATCGTAACGGGTAATCTCAGCTTTAAAAAATTCAGCTTTCTGTCCATAGCATAATGAAGCCAGAATTTTCTTTACCGCACCTCTAATCTGTTTTGGTGTGGGATTATTGGTTTTGAGGTTAATACCCACCCCACTCCACTGCACCCTTGCACATATCTCTGACTTTTCCTCCGTTGTACCCGCTGCTACCACCGGGACACCATGCGCCAATGCCTCTAGCACACCGTTGTACCCACCGTTGGTCACCATAACATCAGTGTATGGCAGGAGATGGGTAAAAGGAATATACTTTTGTTCTATTCTAGTATTTGCTGGGTATTGAGCGAGTTTAACCGACTCACCACCCGTCGTTGCAACAACTAGCACATCTTCATTAGCAAGTGCTTCGATTGTGGGCACAATCAAATTGTCTGTTTTGTAATTTGCTAGTGTACCCTGAGTGACAAGAATAACTGGTCTGTTTCCTTTCAGGTCTTCCCACCAACTAGGGAATGTAAAATCAGCAGGTGGGTTGGGCAAACAAGGTCCGATGAAATGCACTTGAGGTGGCAAGTCGCTGCGTGGATATTCAAACTCCGGAACCGTTTGCTGTAGGTAGAGAAAAGGTGATACACCAGCGTTTAAAAAATTCTTTTGATTCGGTGGTAATCCAATGCTAGTTCGGGCATTGTTCATGTAGCCAGTTAGATCCCCTATTAGTACTCGCTCTAATACCCAGTTCAAAACATTGTTACGCAAACGTCCTAGTGCTGAGCTATCGGGTTGCATTCCCAAACCATAAGGAGCTGTATCGCGGCTGTTGATAAATAAGGAAGTGACGCCCAACGTTGCCCAAGGCGGTCCCCCTTTCTCGTGAACCCAGGAAATTCCATTAAAAGAACTATCACATAGAAGCACATCTGCGGGAAACTGGCGCAGTATCTCCATGTAATCTTTTACCTTCGATAGCGCTCCATCAATAAGAAAGTGCTTCAAATCAAATATAAGCTGTGCTGATTCTGAAAGAGTTTTCCTTTTTTTTTCAAAGGATTTAGGGAAATTCTTAGAGTCAGAGTAATTAAAAGCAGCGACCATGGGAATGTAGCGCGCGCCAGTAGCCTCAACACGAGACTGGAAAATTTCACCAGTATACCACAATACTTCATGACCGCGCTCCACCAGCTTGCGCGCAATGGGCAAAGTAGGATTGACATGTCCAAAGGCGGGTAGTGTGCTTACAAGAAAACGAGCCATATTAATCGAAACTCCAGGAAAATGAATAGATTTTATTCTTGTAATCTAGTGTTCTCTTAAAACAGGCTGTTGAGTTGCCACTAACTGTTCCAATAAGGTAGCGGCTAGTATTGGTGTGTCATAAGAGGCAATCTCAGCTTGAAAAAGTTGAGCTTTTTGCCGATAGTCTGATGTGGCGAGAATTTTCTTCACAGCGTCTTTTATCTGCTTTGGCGTGGGATTATCGATTTTGAGATTAATACCTACCCCACTCCACTGCACCCTTGCACATGTCTCTGACTTATCCTCCGTTGTACCTGCTGTCACTACCGGGATACCATGCGCCAATGCTTCCTGTACACCATTGTAACCGCCGTTAGTCACCACAATATCGACGTGTGGCATGAGATGAGAATAAGGAATATAGTCTTTTATTCTAGTATTTGCCGGGTATCGATCTAGTTTAATTCGTTGACCACCTGTCGTTGCCACAACTAGCACATCTTCGTTTGCAAGTGCCTCGATAGTAGGCACAATCAAACTGTCTGTTTTGTCATTTGGTAGCGTACCTTGTGTGACGAGAATGACTGGTTTGTCTCCTTTCAAATCTTCCCACCAACTGGGAAATGTAAAATCAGCAGATGGTTTGGCTAAAGACGTCCCGATGAAATGCACTTGTGGTGGCAAGTCGCTACGTGGATATTCAAACGCTGGAATCGTTTGCTGTAGGTAGAGAAAAGGTGATACACCAGCGCTTACAAAATCCTTTTGAGTTGGTGGCAATCCAATGCTGGTTCGAACACTGTTCATGTAGCGTGTTAGATTCCTTAATAGTACTCGCTTGTATACCCAGTTCAAAATATTGTTACGCAAACGTCCTAGTGCTGAGCTATCGGGTTGCAGCCCCAAAATATGAGGAGCTGTATCGCAGCTGCTAATAAACAAAGCAGTGACGCCCAATGTGGCCCAAATAGGTCCCCCTTTCTCATGAACCCAGGAAGCTCCCAGGAAAGCACAATCGGATAAAAGTACATCTGCGGGAAACTGGCGTAGTATCTCCTGGAAATCTTTTACATGCCCAACAGTCAAATCGAGAAGAAAATGCTTAAAATCGAATACAAGTTTTGCTGACTCTGAAGGAAGAGCTTCTCTTTCTTCTTCAAGGTGTTTAGGGACGTTTTTCAAGTCTGAGTAATCGAAAGCAGAAACCATAGGGACGTAGCGTGCGCCAGTCGCTTCAACACGAGACTTAAAAACTTCCCCTGTATACCACCATACTTCATGACCGCGCTCCACCAGCTTGTGCACAATTGGTAAAGTAGGATTGACATGTCCAAAAATGGGAGTTGTGCCTATCAAAAAACGAGCCATATGAATCGAAACTCCAATCAACTAAATACGGTTTGGTTTTTTTAGTAATTTCGGCGAAATAAAAATCAGAGGAGATGAGATTGGGCTGTAGCTAAATCAATAGGAGAAGCCTAGAGCGCCTATCTAGTAGAAGTGCTTGACGTAAAATGCAGAATATGTAATGTTTTAAAATCAGTGATTTTGGCGTTGCTTTTTAATGCGATCGCAATCATTGCCAAACTTCAAAATTTAGTCTTACTCCAACAGGAGTGTAAGATTACCTATTTTCTTGTTCACCTTCTTGGTGTTCTTGGCTTAGGAGTAGTTAATTAAATTAGGTATTCTTGTGGCGATTCAGGAGTAAACAAACTTGTCAAGTTTCTGCACAATATTTCGCTTTCGTCAACATAGATTAGCGAACTGGCACTCTAGTTAATGAGTGCCTCCGAAAAGCCTATTTGCATAGAAGCTTCCTGCATTCTCAAAACAGGCTGTTGAGTTTTTGCCAGTTGTTCTAATCGCGTAATAGCCAATGTCGGTGTGTCATAACAGGCAATTTCGGCTTGAAAAAGTTGAGCTTTTTGCCGATAGTGTGATGTAGCGAGAATTTTCTTCACAGCATCTTTTATCTGCTTTGGCGTAGGATTATCGGTTTTGAGGTTAATACCCACCCCAGTCCACTCTACTCTTGCAGATATCTCTGCCTTATCCATTTCCGTTGTACCGGCTACCACTACTGGGATGCCATGCGCTAAAGCTATCTGCACACCGTTGTAACCACCGTTAGTCACCACAATATCGACGTGTGGCATGAGATGAGAATAAGGAATATAGTTTTCTATTCTAACATTTGCAGGGTATTGAGCGAGTTTAACCGACTCGCCACCCGTCGTTACAACAACTAGTACATCTTCATTGGCAAGTGCTTTAATGGTTGGCACAATCAAATTGTCTGTTTTTTCATTTGCTACTGTACCTTGTGTGACGAGAATGACTGGTTTGTTTCCTTTCAAATCTTCCCACCAACCAGGGAATATAAAATCAGCAGATGGATTGGGCAAAAACGGTCCAATGAAATGCACTTGTGGTGGCAAATCGCTGCGTGGATATTCAAACCCCGGAACCGTTCCCTGTAAGTAGAGAAAAGGTGATATGGTAGCGTTTAAAAAATCCTTTTGACTTGGTGGTAATCCGATGCTAGCTCGGACATTGTTCATATAGCCAGTTAGATTCCTCAACAGTACTCGCTCGAATACCCAGTTCAAAACACCATTACGCAAACGTCCCAGTGGTGAGCTATCGGGTTGGAGTGGCAACCAACTAAAAGGAGATGTATCGCGGCTGCTAATAAACAAAGGAATGACGCCCAATCCTGCCCAAGGTGGTCCCCCTTTTTCGTGAATCCAGGAAGCTCCGATAAAAGCATAATCCGATAAAAGCACATCTGCAGGGAATTGGCGCAGTATTTCAGTATAATCTTTTACCTGCAATAGTGCCCCGTCGATAAGAAAGTGCTTGAAATCGAATATAAGCTGTGCTGATTCTGGAACAGTTTTCCTTTTTTCTAAAAGGGATTCAGGGATGTTCTTCAAATCAGAGTAATCGAAAGCAGCGACCATAGGAACGTAGCGTGCGCCAGTCGCTTCAACACGAGACTGGAAGGATTGTCCGGTATACCACCATACCTCATGACCACGCTCCACCAGTTTGCTGGCTATCGGCAAAAAAGGATTGAAATGTCCAAGGGCGGGGATTGTGCCTATGAGAAAACGAGCCATATTAATCGAAACTCCAATGAATTGAATGGGTTTTGCTTGATTACAGTGATTCTTTACTAGCCCGGTGGGGATCTGTCATCCTCGAACTGAACTCCACTGGTGATGGAGGCGTACTTTGATCCCGTGCTTGGGTCTGAGGGTTACACCAGCCTCTGGTTCAACGATCTGGTCTGGCAACACTTCAAGATGGTAGTTTTGAGCAATAGTAGAAAGAATCAATGTAAATGCTAGTTGTGCTAAGCTGTTGCCAATACATGTACGCGCTCCGCCGCCAAAGGGGAAGTATGCATACCGGGGAATGCGCTTCTCTAAGCCATCCAGCCAACGGTCAGGAATGAAAGTTTCCGGGTTGCTAAACCAGCGTGGATCGCGTTGTGTAAGCCATGAACTCATCCATATTTCCGTGCCCTTAGAAACTGTGTAACCATTGATTTCGACATCCTCACTGGTGAATCGCCCAATGCTCCAACCAGGAGGATAAAGACGCAGTGTCTCTTTAAAAATTGCCTCTGTGTAACTAAGTGTTCGTAAATCACTAAAGGTGGGGTATTTTCTAGCAAGAATCTGTTCTAGTTCTGCTTCGAGCTTTGCACGTATATTGTGGTTGCGGGAGAGCAAGTCCCAAACCCAGCTAAGTGAATTTGCTGTGGTTTCAAATCCAGCGAAATAAAACGTCATAATTTCGTCACGCAACTGCCGATCGGTCATGCCGTTTCCATCTTCGTCACGTGCCTCCATTAGCATGGTTAGCAAGTCATTATGATTATTAGAGGTGGTTCGACGTTTTTTGATTGTGCTTTGTAAAATTCGATCTAAGTTATCCACAGCTGCACGAAGCCTTACACGTCCCGGTGAAGAAACAAAGCTAGGTAAAAATAACCTCCACCCCATGACTTCTGCGCTCATCTCCTGCTGAATAACATCGAACGCTTGTCCAACATCTTGTGCCTCTCCAGTTACATCAGTGTCCAACAGAATTTTCGCCACAATTTGCTGCATCAACAACATCATGTCTTGGTGTACATCTCGGACTTCCCCGTCTTGCCAACTTTGAAGCAGTCGTTTGCTAAAGTGTATGCAAGTATCAGCATACCCACTTATCCGTTCATGGTGAAAAGCGGGCTGGGCAAGCTTTCGCTGCTGTCGCCAGAACTCGCCTTCGCTGCTTGCCAGACCGTTACCAAGCACGAGGTGCACAGCGAAAATAGTTTTATAGCCTTTATGGAAGTACTTGCCCGTTTCCAGCAGCACACGTTCAATATCGTTCGGATGAGCGATCAAAACACTCTTTCGTCCGAAGATCGAAAAACTTGCTACATCTCCAAATTCTGTTTGTAACTTGGTGAGAAACGCTAGCGGACTTTGTGCGAAAAAATCAGTTAGGTTGCCAATCACTGGCCAACCAGCAGGACCTTGGGGTTGGAGAAGAGAGTTAACTTGGTTCATCTTTTTACTCCCTAAAGCTGAGAAAAACTATAAAAGTTTTTACGATACAGTTCCAAGCTTTCACTAGCATCTATAACAAACTGTCTTGCCCATTGGTCAGCGGAAATAATGTCTTCGAGAGTCGGGGTGGAACGGTTATGGACAAGGTAGCGATCGCACGCCTGTTCAATTAAACGCGGGATATCAAGAAACTGAATTCGTTCTTCTAAGAACAGGGCTACAGCTTCCTCATTGGCTGCGTTAAGGACTGCTGGCATACAACCCCCAGCTCGAAGAGCGGCATAGGCTAGTTGTATACAAGGGTACTTTTGGTGGTCTGGAGCACGAAAGGTCATCTGCCCCACTTTCACTAAATCCAATGGCTGCGAATTATTGTAAATGCGTTCAGGCCAAGACAGAGCATACAGTACTGGTAGGCGCATATCGGGCCAGCCCAGTTGTGCTAGTACTGAGGTGTCTTGCAATTCAATTAAAGAATGGATAATGCTTTGAGGATGAATAACAATGTCAATCTGGTCATAGTCAATGCCAAAGAGCCAGTGAGCTTCAATGACCTCTAATCCCTTATTCATTAAAGTAGCAGAATCCACTGTAATTTTGCGACCCATTGACCAGTTAGGATGCTTTAAAGCATCAGCAACAGTAACTTTTGATAACTTTTCAACTGGCCAATCCCGGAAAGCGCCCCCAGAGGCAGTCAGCATAATTCGCCGCAGTCCAAGGGCAGGCACCCCTTGCAAACACTGAAAAATCGCTGAATGCTCTGAATCTACAGGCAATAGCTTAACGTCATGCTTGTCTACCAAGGGCAAGATAACTGGTCCAGAAGCAATCAAAGTTTCCTTATTCGCCAAAGCAATGTCTTTACCTGCCTTAATTGCTGCAATTGTAGGTAGTAGACCTGCACAACCCACAATGCCAGTCACCACAACTTCGGCTTCACTGTAGCGGGCAATCTCGATCGCCCCTTCTTCCCCTGCTAACAGAATTGGTTGAGGATCGAGGTCGGCGATCGCTGCTTGCAACTCAGGTAACTTGTGTACTTCACTGATTGCTGCGATCACAGGTTGGAACTCATGAATCTGTTGAGCCAGCATTTCTACATTCCGTCCTGCCGCCAAGCCCACAACCTGAAACTGGTTAGGGTATTGCCTGATAATATCCAGTGTTTGAGTACCGATAGAGCCTGTCGAACCAAGGAGAGATATGGCTTTCATGATACTACAATTCCCAAGAAAATAATTAATAAGTTGTCTTAAAGTCTTAATGCTTTTCGTCTAGGTTTTGAACTGTTCAGATCAATATTCTTTGGCAAGCGCTTTCTCATTCACCTAATTCTTATAAGGAATATACTGAGATATGTTCTTGTATTCATCACTTGCTATTAGAAAAATAGTTTTTCGGAAATAGGCTCTTTAACCTGCAACTAGACATATCTCATACTTTACAAAGTATAGGTGGAATACCTTGTAATACTTCTCCAAGTAATTGGTCTAGCTGTTCATATAGCTGATACTGGCTTCCATCATTGATTATAGTAATGTTTGCCATGCCAATTGGGCCTCCTTTTTCAATTTTCTCAATTTCTAGAAAATCTCTTTTCTCTGCTTCTGCAATTGTTAAAGATCTCTCCTCTCTCAAAGTTAATCGTTGATATCTCATAGCTTTAGGAGTAAAAACTGCCAAAACTAGTAATTCCTCATCAAACTCTTTTTTGAGAGTTTTATACTCACTAAAACTATACAAACCATCAATAATTACTAATCGATGCTCTAACAGCTTGGCTTTAATGAGTGGTAATGCTATTTTGGCGCAGACATCCATTCCTTGCTTTCTTCTAATCTCTTCCCTAACAATTTGCTCGTTTTGTGGTGTTATTGGTAGTGCCCGTTTTTCAACTTCACCTATAATAATCTCCCCAAAACGAATTATAGGAAAACCATTATCTTTGAAGTAACTGGCTACCACACTCTTACCTGAACCAGGCATACCAACGATAGCAATGATTCTCACCATAATTGCTCCTTCCTTGACAAGCTTGAAATTAAACCAGTGAACAGTGCTGAAGGCGATTTAATGGTTGTATTTTAGATGGTTCTGTTACTTGTAAGGAGCAGAAGCACAACCAGTATTTTTTATCTTCGAGAGTTGCGCTTTGCTATCCACCAAATTTAGTTCTGACAAGCTCCCATAGCTATTTTGATGTCAAAAATCTTCTCGATGATATCAGAAACAACTTTATCTGGTGTGGAAGCTCCAGAAGTAATTCCCACCACAATCAAACCTGATGGTAACCAGTTTTCAACCACTTCTAAATCTTGGTGTAATTTTTGGTGCTGGATTTGATTACCTGGTCCTATCCGGTGTGCACTGTCGATGTGATAAGAAGGAATCCCACGCTCATTTGATATTTCCAACAGGTGTGTCGTGTTAGAGGAGTTAAAACCACCGACTACGACCATCAAATCTAGCTTTTCTTCCACAAGCTTGAACATCGCATCCTGACGTTCTTGGGTAGCATCGCAAATAGTGTTGAAGCTCTGGAAATGATTGTTGATTTGGGACGGGCCATACTTACGCATGAGCGTGCACTCAAATAGCTTGCCGATTTGCTCGGTTTCCCCCTTGAGCATGGTAGTCTGGTTAGCAATACCTATCCATTCGAGGTCGGTGTCGGGATCAAATCTAGGAGAGTAAGCACCAGCAAATTTAGTTAAAAATTCTTCACGGTCTCCACCATCAAGGATATAGTTGCAGACGTACTGAGCCTGTTGGAGATTGAGGACAACCAGATATTTATCTGCAAAAGAACTGGTAGCAATTGTCTCTTCGTGGTTGTACTTCCCATGAATTATCGAGGTGTAGTTGCGTTTTTTGTGCTTTTCGACACTATTCCACACCTTGGAAACCCACGGACAGGTTGTATCCATAATTTTACAGCCTATTTTGTTCAATAGCTGCATTTCCTGAATGCTGGCTCCAAAAGCAGGCAAAATCACTACATCTTCAGAAGTAACGACCGAAAAATCTTTCTGCCCCTGCTCGTTAACCGGAATAAATTCGACCTGCATTTCCCGAACGTTTTGGTTAACCAAGGGGTTGTGAATGATCTCGTTAGCGATCCAAATGAGTTCGGTGGGAAATTGCTGACGTGTTTCATAGGCTAGGGCAATTGCTCGCTCCACTCCCCAGCAGAATCCAAACGCTTCTGCCAAGCTAATCGTAACGTCACCGTATTGCAACTTATAGCCGTTTTCGCAAAGCTGCTGAATCAAATTGCTCTGATACTCAGAGTACAGCATTTGGGTTACTTCTGCTTCGTGCCCAAATCCTTTACGGTAATAGCGATCGGAACTATAGAGCGATCGCTTAAAGGTTTTTGTATCCATCTGTCATTTCCCTTTTTAAAATATACAAATACGCTTTGCTGCTTACTCGAACTTTAGTGGCTCGCAAGGCATTCAGATGCTTGGGAGGGGGAGCAGATTCTATGCCACTATTTGCAATACTATTGGTACCGAAAAATCTAAGGGGACAAAAACGGGAAGTTTTACTAAGTTAGTCTAGTGCGTCCTAGCTATGATATGGTCTGCGATCGCCATCAACGGAACAGCCTTTTCCCCAAAGAAAGCTAGTTCAGCTTTAGCTTCATCAATTAATTTTTGTGCCCGATGTTTGGATTCCTCAATCCCCAACAAACTAGGATAAGTGGCTTTCTGCACAAGTAAATCTTTACCTGCGGTTTTACCTAGTTCCTCTGTTGTTGCGGTAATATCTAGTACATCATCAATAATCTGAAAGGCAAGACCAATATTATGAGCATAGCGAGAAAGTAGTTGCACAGCTTGCTCGTTAGCTCCTGCTAAGATAGCTCCTGAGACAACTGAGGCTTGCAACAACACCCCAGTTTTGTGGCGATGAATAAAGTTGAGGGTTTCTAGATCTATATTATGCAATTTCTCGGATGCTAGATCCACAATTTGACCACCGACTAAACCCCCTGCACCAATAGCATAACTCAACTGGTCAACGACCTGTAATAACCGTTCAACCGGAACTTTTTTTGTTCTTTCCACAACAAACTTAAAAGCATAGGCTAAAAGTCCATCTCCAGCGAGAATTGCAGTGTCTTCACCATAGACCTTATGGTTAGTCAGTTTCCCTCGTCGATAGTCATCGTTATCCATCGCAGGCAGATCATCATGGATCAAAGATGCGGTGTGAAACATTTCCAGGGCACAGGCAGTGGGCATCGCCATCTGTACTGTACCTCCACATAATTCACAACTGGCGATACATAGAATGGGGCGTAGACGTTTTCCCCCAGCTAGTAAGGAATAACGCATGGATTCATAAATTTTCTCTGGATATACCACAGAAATTGATTGTTCAAGTGCTGCTTCAACTAGGGTTTGCTGTTGTGATAAATAGACCAACAGGTCAAAGGCTGTCTTTTGAGAAATCGTATTAGCTTTTAGCAGTTGTGATGGTTGGAAATGGGTATTTAGCACCTTAGCTTCATTTTCAACGTTAGTTTTATTTTCAAATGCTTGCTGTTCGTCGTATTTAGAATCTTGAAATGGCTTTTCAAAAACTTTAGTATTCATAGAAAAACTGTCATCTCAATTATGAAACTACACCTACTCAACTCATACTCTTAGAAGTCTTTTCCTGCGGGGGACTGCGACTGAAACTGAGAATAAAGTAAATTAGAACCTTGCCCACGGGTTAATCTTTACCTCCTTTATTTTGTTATATAAAAGGACGATATAAATAAGATCGAACATAAAAGTAAAGTAATACAATATTTTAACTAGCGGTGTGAATGGATAATTTTCATGCGTGATAGTTTCTATTAAAAGTTTATAAAAACTTATAGGGATATTAAGCTCAGCATATGCATCGAAAGCTGTTGAAAACAATGCAAATAATGTCCCAAGCCACTTGAATAGTGCAATATAAAGAGATTGCCCATCTATACTATTTCGCCGAAGAAGCATAGCAATAAAGAGAATTGACATCATCATGTTGATTCCAAAGCCTGTATACGAAGCATACCAATCGTTAAATTCGTAAAAAAATCTCAATTGTATAGTAAAAGCAATAGCTATAGATAATAAAAAAATGATAGAAAAATTTTTCCTTATAATCTCAGACTTAAAATCTTTTGGACCATAAAGAAGACACTGAATAGCAATTGGTATGTCAAAGAAAAACCAGGGAATACTAAGAATATGTAAATAGTCTTTAAATGGTTGGTAAATAAATGAGTAAATGAATTCCCATGAAAAATTTGTACTGAGAGCAGTCACTGGCATACCAAATGAACGGTCTTTGAAACCACGCCAGATAATGCCTATATATGCAAGTAGCCAAAAAATGACACTCATTGTTCCCAAAACCATTGCTATGTTTGTACTGATGTTTGTACTCATAATCTTAATCGTTAAAACTAGTTACAATGCAGGAATATTCAAGTTCAAAAGCAATTATCTTGTCCTTAAGATTCGTCGATTATTTCAACGTTGATTCAGTTATGCAATGGGCAGAAACTTCAGAAGTATCAATGATGCTATATCTGACATTTTAAAGAACTAAAGAACTGGAGTTCCTGCGTTTAGTTTCGCAATTTTTTAAAAAAATCTGCCAGAACTTTATTAGCTGAGAAAGTATTGATTTCCAAATTGGCGGGGCTATACTTCCTTTTTGACCTACGACTAACTACAGATCCAAATTTTCCAGCTTGGTTTAGGGATGAGTGTGCTCATAAGTAGTTGTTTGGCACAAAAAGACTTCCTGTCCTCCTTATCCCCCTTGTCTACTCAGATCTTGCACCTATCTGTATAAGACTGGGTTGAGTCAAAAACAACGCAATAAAACTACATTGTTGTTTTGAGTTTTATCGGTAAAATGAGGACTTTAAGGTTATTACTGTGTGTCAAAATTACATCAACTTTTTTTGGTGCAAAATCTGAGTCTACCTTGTCCATTCCTCCAGTAACAGGTTTTGACCACACCCTTTAAGGATCGGCCCAGCGTCCATCTGCCTTAATTAGGTTAATCAACTCCTCAACGCCTTGAGATTCTGGGACTTTTTTGATTTCTTCTCTACCACGATATAGGGAGATATAACCAGCCTGCTTGCCGACATAGCCATAGTCAGCATCTGCCATTTCCCCAGGACCGTTGACAATGCAACCCATGACTGCGATATCTAGACCAGTGAGATGTTTGGTTGCTTCGCGCACTTTATGCAGCACTTCTTCAAGGTTAAACAAAGTACGACCGCAGGAAGGGCAAGCAACATACTCCACCATCGTTTTCCTTAAACCGAGTGCTTGGAGAATGCTGTAGCAGACGGGAATTTCTTTTTCCGGAGCTTCCGTAAGTGATACCCGAATAGTATCACCAATCCCTTCTGCTAAAAGCGTGGCAATACCAGCGGTGGATTTGATGCGTCCGTATTCACCATTCCCGGCTTCTGTCACGCCTAGATGTAGGGGATAATCCATACCTAACTCATCCATGCGCTGTGCCATTAAGCGATAAGCTGTTAACATCACAGGCACGCGTGACGCCTTTAGGGAAATAATCAAGTTGTGGAAATTTAGAGATTCGCAAATGCGAATGAATTCTAAAGCAGATTCTACCATACCTTCAGGAGTGTGGCCATAGGTAAAGAGCATCCGCTCAGCAAGGGAACCATGATTAACACCAATCCGCATGGCTTTGCCCCGATCGCGCAGGGAAACCACAAGAGGTTCTAAGGTTTCACGGATTTTATCGCCAATTTCGTCAAATTCAGCTTCGGTGTATTCAATCCGATTAGATTTTGGCTTTTCAAATACATATAAACCTGGATTAATCCGGACTTTATCAACGTACTTTGCTACTTCCAAAGCAATCCTCATACCATTGTGATGCACATCAGCTGCCAGCGGCACATCCAAGTATGTTTCGAGCAATTTCTGCTTGATTTCAGCCAAAGCTTTAGCGTGAGCCATACTAGGCACGGTAACACGCACAATTTCACAACCATTTTGATGGAGGCGAATAATAGCAGCTACCGAACCCTCTATATCCAAGGTGTCCTCATCGATCATGGACTGCACCACTACAGGGTAACTACCACCAATTGTGACGTGACCAACGCGAACGGGACGGGTTTTACGACGGACGATAGTGTTATCAGTCAAAAGTTGCACAGGAAAAGAGTTGGAAGTGGTCGGAGATGGGATAGTGTACATAAGTTCATGCTCTTGCTGGTTAAGGTTCAGATTCAACACCATAAAAGAAACTACCTAATGAGATTTGCCTCTTGAGAAAGTTTGGGCAATGAAACTGTAAAAGCTCTTTTTATTGTTTCGGCAATTTGTGGACTAGTTAAGCCTAGGCTTGCTTTAGATTCCTCCGCAGTTGCGTGCTCAACTAACTCATCAGGGACTCCAATTCGCGTCACTGGTACCAATACTCCTCGATCTAATAATGCTTCTGCTACAGCCGAGCCAAAGCCGCCCATTAAGCAACCTTCTTCTAGTGTGACAACCCGACCAATTCGCTCAGCTAGGGGCACAATCAAATCAACATCGAGGGGTTTAGCAAAGCGGGCATTAATCACTGTGGCTTCAATGCCATACTCCTTCAAAATCATAGCTGCTTGCATAGCTGGGTAAACCATTGAGCCAAAGCCTACCATCAGGACGTCGT
This sequence comes from Nostoc sp. ATCC 43529, assembly GCA_003326205.1. GTDB lineage: Bacteria > Cyanobacteriota > Cyanobacteriia > Cyanobacteriales > Nostocaceae > Nostoc. The sequence continues at coordinate 2,562 of LWTK01000075.1, read as the reverse complement.
CACCGTGCCGCAGAATTTCACCTTTACCAATTGGCAGAGCCTCCCACCCTTCTTCCATTAAAGAAGCGCCGTAACCATTGCCGCGTGGGAATCGCATCGCAATTGGTCCATCGGTGTATTCTATGCCAGTGACGACCATTTGCTGGAGTTCGGCTTCATCTTTAGGAGCCATTAAGACCATGTTGGGGATGCAACGTAAATATGCGATGTCGTACATTCCCTGGTGGGTAGGACCATCAGCTCCGACAATTCCAGCTCTGTCCATACAGAAGAACACTGGTAAATTCTGTATGCAGACATCGTGAATTATTTGATCGTAAGCACGTTGCAGAAAAGTGGAGTATATTGCAACGAGAGGACGCATACCTTCACAAGTTAAGCCAGCCGCTAGGGTAACGCCATGTTGTTCGGCAATACCAACATCAATATATTGATTGGGCAATTTTGCTTGTAGTTTGTCTAACCCTGTTCCTGTTGCCATTGCAGCAGTGATCCCAATGATTTTTGGATTTTGTTCAGCGAGTTTGACAAGAGTGTGGGCAAAAATTTTAGAGTAGGCGGGGGGTTTAGGTTTGTTGGAGGGATTGGCTTTGCCAGTGCCAAGATTGAAGGGGTTTTGAGCATGATACCCTACTTGGTCTTTTTCAGCAACTTCATAAGCTCTACCCTTGACTGTTGCCACATGCACTAAAACTGGTCCTGGTATTTGATGTGCCTGTTGGAAAGTAGCAATCAATTCTTCAAGATTATGACCATCCACAGGTCCAATGTAGGTAAAACCAAGTTCCTCGAATACCGCCCCGACTTTGGACACTGCCAAACGCTTCATCCCTTCTTTGAGGCGTCCTAGTTCTGGAGATAAAGAGCTACCTACAAAGGGTATTTGCTTGACTTGTTCCTTGATGTTGTCTGACAAAAACTGTACTGGTTCACTCAAGCGCATCTTGTTAAGATACCGAGAAAGTGCACCAACATTGGGGGAGATAGACATTTCATTGTCATTAAGAACTACCAACAGGTTTGTTTTGGGTAAGTGACCTGCATGGTTAATTGCTTCCAAAGCCATACCACCAGTCAGTGCCCCATCGCCAATCACAGCTACTGCCTTAAAGTCTTCGCCTTTGGAATCTCGCGCTAACGCCATACCTAGGGCCGCAGAGATACTGGTGGAAGCGTGTCCAGCCCCGAAGCGATCGAACTTGTTTTCACAGCGCTTGAGGTATCCTGCAATTCCATCTTTTTGCCGCAGCGTGTGAAAGCGATTATAGCGACCAGTAATCAATTTATGCGGATAAGCTTGGTGACCCACATCCCAAATCACTTTATCGCGATCCATATCTAGAGTCTGGTAAAGCGCTAACGTCAGTTCCACTACACCCAAACCAGGGCCAAGGTGACCACCACTAGCTGCTACAGTTTGTAAGTGCTTTTCTCGAATTTGAGATGCGATTTCCTGAAGCCGATCGATTGACAGACCGTGTAACTGGTTTGGATGAGTCAAGTCTTTGATGTGCATATATGTTTTCTCTAATTTTCCTCTAATAAGCGAGTGACTTGGAATGGAATGATAGGAAGACGCAAGAGCGATCGTAATATCAAAAAAATCAAGCGTTACTTAATTCAACGAACAAGTTTGGTTTGCAAACAGATTTTTCTGTTTTGTTTACTGTCAGGTACATTTAAGTGTGCTATTTGTTTGTCATACCAAGAACCATTGTTATTACAAGCGATCGCTTGGTCAGTTTGCAATGTTGTGTCATTTAGTTTCAAGTCTTGAACGTATTAGTGAATCTATAAAATAGCCTGTAAAAATTCACATCCTTGTATGAAAATATTTTGTATCTCCTGCTAGACTACTTACCAATGTGTAGCCAGTGTGAGCCAGTGTGTACAATTGCTGCGATCGCAACAGAATATAGAACAATGCTAATGAAAGAGTAAATTAAGAATAATCTAGAATTCATTTTGAATAACTTCATCGTTACTGTCAAAGGCCACACACCAATCAGGGGAACACCCAGCACAATAAACCCAATTCCGTAACGATCTATCCAGTTTTTCAAGCATTGTGATGATAACTTTGCGAACCATTCTTGGACTTTTAGTATTCTATTTAGACGCTCGTAACCAAAATTTAATAGTAGAACAGGGGCGTAATTACCTATTACCGAAAAAAACACAGTAGAGAAGTAATCAAGACCCATACCGATGCCAGTAGGAACGGCTGTATGGATTTCCAAAACAGGCAAAAATGCAATAAACCCGGGAGCATCCCAATTTTGCAAAAATAAAGAAAGAAAAATTATTCGCGACGAATCGTCGCGAATAATAAGGGGGAACTTAATCTTGTGGATCTTCCTCCTCTTGCTCAGAACCAGAACTAATATCTAGTAGACAATTATCAAGGGTATCAATTATTTTCTGTAGCTCATCCCAAACATAACGTCTGAAAACAGACATAACAGCATCAATATGTTCAGTAGTACCAGCTTTGCCTAAATGCTTGTATTTACTCAGTTTTGAAGATGTCACTTGAGGTAAGCAAGGAGTAGAAGCTTGTAA
>LWTK01000074.1 GCA_003326205.1 Nostoc sp. ATCC 43529 | reverse complement strand
ACTAAGGCGATGGAACCACTATATTCTGTGGTTGATTGATTGACAAACTTATCAATCAGCAATTGATTATTCACCCACAACCGCACACCATCATCACTTCTGGTGTAGAAGTTGTAAGTCTCGCTGTACTTAGCTTCTACCTGACCTGTCCAACGCGCCGAGAAGGTATCTGCACCAATGAGCGGATCTGGAGAACTACTACCCCACAAAAAGTTCACTGTACTATCTGTGCGAGTTAGCTTCAGGTTCGTAAAATCAGCATTGTCGAAGTATTCTGCTTTGAGTCCGTTGCCATTACCGACAGGTGCACTCACCTGAGTGTAAAGTTGAGACTGAGGAATAATTTCTTTGGCTTGAGAGTTGCTTGACCAAGATAGTTGAGAAACGGCAGAGTAAGTATTGTCGAAGTACTCAAGTTTAATATCGTACTTTTGACCTGCAACTAGGGCGATGGAACCAACATTTTCTGTAGTTGATTGATTGACAAACTTATCAATCACCAATTGATTATTCACCCACAGTCGCACACCATCATCAGTTCTGGTGTAGAAGTTGTAACTCTCGCTGTACTTAGCTTCTACCTGACCTGTCCAACGCACCGAGAAGGTATCTGCACCAATGAGCGCATTTGGAGAACCATTACCCCACAAAAAGTTCACTGTGCTATCTGTGCGAGTTAGCTTCAGATTTGTAAAATCAGCGTTGTCAAAGTATTCTCCTTTGAGTCCATTTCCCTGAGAAATGACGTTACTAGACCCACCCAATATACTTGGTTGCGCTTGATCGAGGGCTGCTAGAGATGATTGACCACTAATTACTGGACTTGTAGATTTTAGGGAGAGTGGATTATTTTGATTCTGTAAATTGTCCATTGATATATATGCCTCATAATAGAGCTAAAACTAATGCCATAATCAATGTTTGGGATTAGTTTTTAATCGAATCTTTTGAAGGAAAATGTGTAGCCACCTTAATGGAATTTACTTACTTCTTTATATATTAATCAATGCTAATACACATTTTCTCCATCCTTCTTTTGCCCATTGAATCCGATACTTTGCTGTATATTTGTAACAAGTTAAAAATCAATCAGCATGGCGCGACATATCTTCCTATATCTCTACTAAAGCAAGCAGATATATAGGAAAATATGTATGACCAGAAATACTAGAGACTAGTTACATGGCGCATTAGCCATGATTAAACTTTGTTTTCTAGAAATTTCAGGTTTTATGATGTGTGTCAATTCAGTTTGGTCAATTTATTTAAGAAATATAAATCGTCACAAACAACTGATAATTTAACCTGAGATGCGATCGCATGAGATTTTTAAGCAAAGAAGTCAGCACTCCATCGAAGTAAGTATATACGTAGGTAGTGTTTTAATCCCTCGCTTTTCTACCTAGATGCATTTCTAGTTCAATCAATTGAACATTTGACACTACGCCACCGTATTATGTCTATCTCTTTTATGCAATTTTGTTTAAATATTCATATTAAATATCGATTTTTAAAGCTATATCAAATTTTTTATTATTTTTAAATAAAAATTACGCACATACAAAATATTCTCATGTTTTTTTGTCTGTAGATAATAGTTGTATGAAAATTTAATAAAGAAATTTTGTATATTTTAAAGATTATAAAAAGTATTATTACTTCATTTTTGCTCTAAAACTAAATCTTTGTTACAAGAGTTAGTAAATTACTGATGTAACAGCGATCGCCCCAGTGGCACTTAAGTATAATTAATTGATAAAAGCTTTCAATTAGCTCAAGTTGGGAAAAATCAGAAGTTTGACGTTCTATATCCCCACTTTCCCCTAGACTAATGGCAGCAACCTTGTTCAAACTGGCTGAGGAAAGTGAACTTTGACTGAGACAAACAATTTAAACTCTACCCTCCAGAATGTCTCACGCAGGGAATTGCGGGATTTGGTGCGGACTCAGCTGCAAATGCTCCTAGAAGCAGGCGACTTGCAGGGAGCAAAAGCTATTCTCGTACCTGTGCAGCCTGCGGATATTGCCGAGGCAATTGAGGGTTTGCCAGAAGCGATGCACGCTTTGGCTTTTCGCTTGCTTTCTAAGGATGAAGCTATCGAGGTTTATGAGTATCTCGACTACACCGTTCAAGAACGGTTAATTGAGGAACTTAAAAGTCAGGAAGTCCGTGATATTGTCGATCAAATGTCCTCAGATGACCGAGCGAGGTTGTTTGATGAGTTACCGGCAAAAGTCGTTAATCGCCTCCTAGAACAACTAAGTCCAGCAGAACGCCAAGCTACAGCCTTGTTATTGGGTTATGAGGCTGATACTGCTGGGCGAATCATGACTCTAGAGTTCATTTCGCTCAAAGAAAACTTGACAGTATCTCAAGCCCTAGAGCGAATTCGCAACTTAGCTAATGCCAGTGAGATGATTTATTATCTTTATGTCACTGATGCAGCAAGGCGGTTGACGGGAATTGTATCGTTGCGGGAATTGGTGACATCTCAGCCAGAGGAAATTATCGGCGAAATTATGACACGTGATGTGGTGTTTATCCACACCGATACAGACCAGGAAGAAGTTGCCAGATTAATCCAAAGATATGATTTTTTGGCTGTGCCTGTGGTAGATCGAGAACAGCGTCTAGTAGGTATTGTTACTGTTGATGATGTGATTGATATTCTGCAACAAGAAACCACTGAAGATATCTATGCCTTGGGTGGTGGCGTGCAGTCTGGGGGCGATAACTATTTTCAAATGGATTTATTAGAAATTGCTCGGAAGCGGGTTTTATGGTTATTGGTTTTACTTTTAACCAATACTGTTACAGGAACTATTATTAAATCCCAAGAAGATATCTTAGCAAAAGTGGTAGCACTGACAGCATTTATACCCTTACTTACTGGTACTGGTGGTAACGTAGGTGCCCAGTCTTCCACAGTCGTAATTCGCGGGATGAACACCGATGAAATTCGATCGCTTGGTTCATTGCAGGTAATTGGACGAGAGGCGATCGCAGGTGCTTTATTAGGAGGAATGTTAGGTACCATCGCTACTGTCTGGGCTTACTTTTTGCAAGGACGATTAGAAGTAGCGATCGCTGTAGGCACCAGTCTGGTAGCGATTTCTATTTTAGCTTCCGTCTCCGGTTCAGCACTGCCATTTCTATTTCGTTTCCTGCGCTTAGATCCGGCATTAATGTCAGCACCATTTATCACCACAGCAGTCGATGTACTCGGCGTTTTGATTTACTTCAATTTAGCGCGGGTAATTTTAAAGTTATGAAAAGTGTCATTAGTCATTGGTCATTTTTTATTTACAAATGACTAATGACTAATGACTAATGACTAATGACTAACTTTTACAATTCTGATGCCGTATCTGGAGCAACGATTTCGCCAGTACCCAATTGCAATATCAAATCCTGCTCAGTAATCAGTTCACTAAGTTCCTTTACTTGCAAATTCATATCTTCGCAAGCTTGCCTGAGTTCTCGCGCAAATTTGTTGAGATCTTCACCATAGCCACATTGATAAGCAGCAGTTTCAATTCCTTGCTTGGCATTCGCTCTAGCACAATCTACTAGTTCTGTACCATGCAATGGTTTAGGAGATGCCATAGAGATAGTTATTTTTCGTTAAACGTTTGCTACTAGGTATAGTATCAATTTTTAAATATCAAATCCTCTCCCTAATGGAGGAGCATCAGGGTATCTTTAAGAGTGGTTATTTATTTGTCATTAGTCATTTGTCCTCTTTTATCAAGTTACCATCGCCCCCAAAAATCACAAGATATTTTGCGCTTTTTTCTTTGTGATTCACTCATCACGAATGACTAATGACTAATGACTAATGACCAATGACCAATGACCAATGACTAATGACTAATGACTAAGTTTTTGATTTAGCCGTTGACGACATCTCCACCATTGACATGTATGACTTGACCAGAGATATAAGAAGCGTCATCCGATGCTAGAAATACATAGCTAGGTGCAACTTCTTCTGGTTGTCCGGCTCGTTGCATTGGTACTTGTTTGCCAAAAGTTTCAACTTTCTCTTCCGGAAAAGTTGAGGGAATTAAAGGTGTCCAAATAGGGCCTGGTGCGACAGCATTAACACGAATTTCTTTCGATATTAAGCTTTGTGATAAGGAACGAGTAAAGGCAACGATCGCACCTTTTGTTGAAGAATAATCTAGTAGTTGTGGATTACCTTTATAAGCTGTCACCGATGTGGTATTGATGATAGAAATGCCTTCATTTAAGTGCTTGAGTGCAGCTTTAGTCATGAAGAACATTGAGAATATATTAGTGCGAAAAGTTCGCTCTAATTGCTCTTTGGTGATTTCCTCAATACTTTGTTTGGGATGTTGTTCGGCGGCGTTGTTGATGAGAATATCGAGTTTGCCAAACTCACCAATTGTTTGCTGTATGGCTTGCTGGCAAAAGTTTTCATCGCCAATATCACCTGCTATAGTTACTGCCCGCCGCCCTTGTTTTTCTACCAAATGTTTTGTTTCTTTGGCATCGTCGTGTTCGTTAAGATAAAGAATCGCCACATCTGCGCCTTCTTTAGCATATGCGATCGCTACAGCACGACCAATACCACTATCTGCACCAGTAATTAATGCTACTTTATTTTGTAACTTCCCACTACCCTGATACTGAGCATCATCAGCTTTGGGTTTTGGCGTCATTTCTGATTCTTTACCTGGTGGTTGTTGTTGTTGTGGCGGTTGTAGTTTTTGCTCTTTTGATTTGGGCATAAGTCTTGTTTTGGTAATTGAATATTGACTGGAAATTGGGAATTGAGAGTGTTGACTATTCACTCAAAAGTGGGGAGTTATTCCCCTTGTCTTTACATTGGCTATTTCCAAAAGTAAACCTTGGATCGAATATTCAACCCAAGGTTTATTTTTTGCTTTGGCTCCCACTTGCCGTTTGCAATTTTGGGTTTTTACACCCCCAATGCTTACCAAACGTACTTATTAATAATAATTGTACGCGGCTTGCCTGATTTCTCCTCACACCTGACACAGGTTATTCATCTGACCACCAAAAACAAGTACACAACTCTCATATATGAAGGATTTGTACTTTTCATCTGTATTTAAGTAAACTATGTATGTTGCAAGTCTTTATCGGTCTCCAGAGATAAAGCAAGCTGAAATTTGCTAAACCTTAAGACATAAAATCAATTTAAAGGATAATACAGTAGATTTGATCTCAATGAGGTAGACAAGGATGGGCAGGATGCCCACCCCACAATATTTACTTTGAAGGTAGTGTAATTAGCAAATTTATCTATAACTATCTGTTGTTGTAATATACGGCTATAAATTCTAATATAAATTTTTACCTAAATATTCATAAGTGCCAAAATACGCACTATAAACCTTGCTATTTTCGTTAATATTAATTTAAGCTGGTATTTCCGCAAAACCTTATAAGATTTTTAGTCAAGTTTCTCTGGTGAGCTGAAACTAATTTCTCAAGCTACTCAATTTTTGAACAAGAAAATTAATATTATTTAATTTTCTGCAAATGAGTGACTTGGAATGTACCAGAACAGTAGAGTAGTTTTTGGATCGCGATAGGTAGAGATTATGGCAACACTGGATGTTTCTGAATTACAGCAGATTGAAAAGTTTCGCCATCTGCAATCAACTCTGCGCGATCGCTGGAAAACTATCGAGCTATTTGATAATAGTGAAGCTGATATTGTAATTATTCCCTCTTTGAGTATTGACCAGCGCGAACTCCGAAAAATTGAAGGCTGCGAACATTATGAAGAAAGATTACTATTTTCCTTGATTAGGTTGCGAAATCCACGTACTAGGTTGATTTATGTCACATCAGTACCACTGCATCCCAGTATCATTGATTATTATCTACAACTTTTGCCAGGAATCCCGTTTTCTCATGCTCGCAATCGCTTGCTGCTACTTTCTACTTACGATTCCTCTCTTAAACCCCTCAGCCAAAAGATTTTAGAACGTCCCCGTTTACTAGAACGAATTCGTCAAGCATTGAGGCTGGACAGAGCATTTATGATCTGCTACAATTCCTCGGTTTTTGAAGGGGAATTATCTGTAAAATTGGGTGTACCACTGTACGCTGCTGCCCCAGATTTGCAGATTTGGGGGACAAAAAGTGGTAGTCGGCAAATTTTTAGTGAGAGTGGAGTACCACATCCAGATGGTAGTGAAATAGTTTGGCATCACAGCGATTTAGCACAAGCCGCTAGTGATTTGTGGGAACGCCAACCGACATTACAAAGAATGGTGGTGAAACTCAACGAAGGTATTTCCGGAGAAGGAAATGCGCTAGTAGATTTAAGACCGATTGAAAATGTCGCACCTGGTAAAAGTACTCATGCCCAAAGGGTAGCAGCAATTAGCGATCGCTTTTCAACAATGCGCTTTCAAGCAAAACAAGAAACTTGGGAGAATTTTTCCGCAAGAATTCCGGAATTAGGGGCAATTGTAGAAGCATTTGTGGAAGGAGAAATTAAGCGTTCTCCCAGCGTTCAAGGACGAATTACCCCTGGTGGCGAAGTAGAAATCCTCTCCACCCACGACCAAATTCTCGGAGGTCCAGACGGTCAGATTTATCTTGGTTGTAGCTTTCCCGCTGATGAAAGGTATCGATTGCAACTACAGCAATTGGGATTGCAAGTTGGTAGAAAGCTAGCCGAGAAAGGTGCTTTGGAGCGATTTGGGGTAGATTTTATCGCAGTTGACAAAGGTAATGGAGAGTGGGATATTCAGGCGATCGAAATTAACCTGCGTAAAGGCGGCACAACTCATCCATTCATGACCTTGAAATTATTGACAAACGGTCGCTATGACCTTTCCACAGGATTATTTTATAGCCAACAAGGTCGTCCCAAATACTACATTGCCACTGACAACCTGCAAAAAGACCGCTATCGGGGATTATTACCTAACGATTTGATGGATATTATCGCTGACTACAGACTGCACTTCGACAGCGGTACCGAGACAGGTACAGTCTTTCATCTTATGGGTTGTCTTTCCCAGTTTGGCAAGTTGGGATTAACCAGCATCGGTGATTCTCCCCAACAAGCACAAGATATTTATAACAAAGTCATCAAAGTTCTGGATGATGAAACCCGCAGTGAAAATCAGGCTTTCTCTGCGTTTTCAGATTACTCGTTTCCTGTGGCTTGGGATGAGTATAGCTAACCATAGAGATGGCGAGATTAAAGTAGTTACGGCAGGTGTAGCCATCGCCAAAAACAGTAGTTCATGATACCGTAATTCTGTCCGAATATAAAATTCTGTCGGTCTGTTAATGATGGAAGAGGACAAGAGGACAGAGGGACAAGGTAACAAGTAGATATGCTCCAAGTCGCCGCTGGTGAACTTCTCCTAAAAGAGACGCTGCGCGAACAGAGGAAAGACTTGTTGCAATTCTCCTTGTCCCCAATTCAGCTTGTTTCCTCATCCTCTTGTTTTCCCTTGTCTCTTTTTTCAAGCTAGGAGTTTGCTGGAATGTCCACAACACCGAGTACTCGATTAATTTTGTCAACTTTACTTCCCCATCTGAAAGTAGCAGCAGCCTACGCCCGTTTTATGCAACCAAAAATTGCTGCACTTCCCATTAAAGAAAAAGAAGATAACTTTTTTGCGGCTGCACTTACTGATGCGGATGTAGCGATTCAAAATCTAGTGGAAGTAGTACTGCTGGGCAGCTTTCCAGAGATTCGCTTTTATGGGGAAGAGTATGAAAGTTCTAGAAACACGAAGTATTTTCGTGCTACTGAACTTGGGCTTGAGGGTGATTATTTAGTGACACTCGACCCAATTGATGGGACAAAATTTTATATGGATGGACATTCTAATTATCAAATTATTCTTAGTATTTTAAATGCAGATGATTTTGAGGCAGTGCTGGCAATTTCTCCTGCCCAAAATGTTTATTTTTATGCTTTGAGAGGCGAAGGAGCTTTTAAAGGAACGCTGGAAATGAATTTAGAAGCTTGCGTTCCTTTGGAGATTACATCACCGAAACCTGCTGTATTGTTAGGATGGGGAATGAATGCGATCGCACCTCTACTAAAAGATCGCTATCAAGTAATTGATATTGCCAATGATTATTCTAGTGATATTCAAATTCCCAATCTTAATGGTATTCTGACTGGTGATTTGAGTGGAGCAGTAATCAGATCTGGCAAATTTATTGATAGTGCTGCCTTAGCTTTTCTGGCAAAAGAAGCTGGTTATCTCGTCACTACTCTCAACGGTTCGACTTTACCTCCACTGTATACCTGTAAAAACTATGGTCTCCCTGGATTGATCTTAGGTGCATCAAAATCCGTTCATGAACATTTGCTCCAAGCAACCCAAGGGTTGGTTGTTTGATGAGAGGCAAAAGGCAAAAGGTAAAAGGTAAAAGGCAAAAGGCAAAAGGCAAAAGGCAACAGGCAAAAGGCAATAAGTAATACCATTGCACGAAATTCTTGATACACATCAATTTTCTTGCTTCCCTTACCTCCCCTGCTTGCTCATATGTATCAACCTTAAAGTGAAACGGTATAAGAAGCAATTAATATTTTTCCTATTGCCCATTGCCTATTGCCCATTGCCTATTGCCCATTGCCCATTGCCTATTGCCTATTGATTCACTGACTCAGTTAAAAATTCTTGAATTCGGTTGACAAATTCCTCTACTTCTGAAATTAACTTAGTTGCGCCTTTATGCTCCTGCTGGAGAGCTTGTTGTTCTAGTTTGTCAACTGCTAGGTACATAGCTGTGGCTCCAATGTTGCCACTAGCACCTTTTAGATAATGAGCTTCTCGAACAATTTGTCCAAAATCATAAAGTGCGATCGCACTTTTCATGACCTCTAAACGGGGTTTAATATCTTGAATGAAGATTTGCAAGAGATTTAATTCAAATTGTGTGTCATTATCCGATACCTGATGTAGGTGTTCCCAATTAATCGTTTGGTCAATTTCAGCGTTGTTGATGGGTGCAACTGTTTGTTCGCATTCAACTATCACCTGTTGTGAAAGGATGATTTCACCCCAATGGTCTAGAACAGCCGCCAATTTTTCTTTCAATACTGGCTTACTAAGATAATCGTCCATTCCGGCATTTAAACACTTTTGTTTGTCTTCTTTCATGGCATTAGCTGTCATCGCAATTACCACAGGACGACGATGACTAGCAAAAGCACTCTCTTGCCAACGATGAATTTCTTTTGTAGTTTCTAAACCATCAAGAATGGGCATGTGGCAATCCATTAAAATCAAGTCATAAGGGATTTTTTCTAATAACTGTAAGACTTCTTTTCCATTAGCGACAACATCAGCTTTATAGCCCAAGGTTTCTAGTTGTTTAAGGGTGACTTTCTGATTAACTAAATTATCTTCAGCTAGCAAAATTCTTAATTTGGATTCAGGAGAGCAGTTAGGGTTTGGAGACTCGTAAATAGGGCAAGAGTTAGCAACATTTGAAGTTTTTCTATTTTGGACTTCTTCCCTAGTTTCTTGTTCTAGTTCCGGCTGAATTGGCAAAATATTCATAATCATATCTAAAAGCCGGGATGCCTTAATGGGTTTAACTAAATAACCAGTAAATCCGATTTTAAGGGCTTGCTGTACTTGATTCCTTTGATTAGTTGAAATGGCGATAATTAAAGGCATCTCAGCAATTGCAGAATTGGCTTTAATCTGTTCTCCTAGTTTAATGCCATCTGTTTCGGGCATTTGCATATCAATTAAGGCGGCATCATAGGGATTTCCTTGTTCCCAAGCTTGATGAATAGCTTTGAGTGCTGCTGCTGCACTGTTGGCTTGATCTACTTGCATTCCCCAAATAGTAGCTTGATGATGGATCGTTTTGCAATTAGTAGAGTTATCATCTACTACTAATAAACGGCGATTAATTAAAAGTGGGCACGATTTCAAAACAGGCTCAATTTGTTTGGCGAAAGGTACTTCAAACCAAAACTTAGAACCTTTTCCAATTTGACTTTCTACGCCAATTATTCCTCCCATCAAAGTCACCAATTGTTTACAGATGGCTAATCCTAACCCGGTACCACCATACTTGCGAGTGGTAGAAGCATCGACTTGGGTAAATGGCATAAACAGTCTCGGTTGATCTTCAGGACTAATACCAAGACCTGTGTCTGTAATGGCAAAGTAAATAGTAATTGTGGTGGCAGAAAGGGAACGCAATTGTGCTTCCACTACTACTTCACCAACACTGGTAAATTTGATGGCGTTGCTAATTAAATTCATGAGAATTTGTCGCAACCTACCAGCATCTCCTTGGAGATGAATGGGAACGTTATGTTCAATCAAGGCGGCAATTTCTAATCCTTTATTATGGGCTGAGGGAGCTAATAATTCTAATACTTCTTCTACACAAGTAGATAGGTTAAAATCTAGAGTCTCCAGAGCCATCTCTCCAACTTCTAATTTGGAAAGATCTAAAATTTCATTAATTAAAGTTAATAAAGCTTCTCCACTGATACGAATCGTTTCAATAAAATCTCGCTGTTCTGGGTCTAAAGGAGTATCTAAAGCTAAACTAGTCATTCCCAATACCGCATTCATGGGGGTGCGAATTTCGTGACTCATATTCGCCAAAAAAGCGCTTTTGGTTTGAGAAGCTAATTCAGCTTGGTAACGGGCAATTTCAAGTTCTTGTCGTTGACGAGTTTCTGCTTCTAATAGTTGGGCTTGGGTTAGGGCTATACCTACTTGGTCGGCTATTTGTCGCAAAAGATGAGTTTCAAAGTTAGACCATTGATGAGAATAGTCACACTGATGAACTATGAGCAAACCGCGAAGTTCTTCTTTGACCAGAATCGGCACAACTAAATTGACTTTCACGCCAAATTGTTGCATTAATTCTAGGTGTTTTTGTTCCAGTTCGAGGAGATCCAAATTAGCCAGCCCCACGACTCGTCCTTGACGGTACTGTTGGAGATAGTACTGTTGTAAATATTCGGCTTGGAAGTAGGGGGCGGTGATGTTTTGCTCTTTAATTGCTGGTAAGCCAGACACTACTGCTTCAATTACAGTGGTTGTAGACTCATCTGGCTGAAGCTGATAAATTAATACTCGGTCAGTTTGAAGGATTTTTTGCACCTCCTTGACAGTAATTTCGAGAATTTCTTCGATTTGCAAAGACTGGCGAATTTTTAAGGTGATTTCTGTAAAAAGTTGCGATCGCAAGTTTTGGCGTTGTAATTCTTCTTCAGCCTGTTTGCGCTGGATAAATTGCCCCACTTGCCCACCAATAAAATTCATGGTTTTTGCCAAGTCTTCGTCTGGTTGCTGGATTTGGCGGTTAAAGCAGGTAATGACGCCGAGAATTTTGCTATCAGTGCGGAGTGGAAAACCGAAAGCCGCATGTAGTCCTACTTGAGCCGCGATTTTGAAGTTAGGGAAATTCAGATCTTTAACCACATCAGCAATCCAAACAGGTTCGGAACTCGCCCAAACACGCCCAGGTAGCCCGACTCCTGGTAAAAAAGTTGTTTGCCGCTTCAAAGCTACAAAATCTTCTACCTCAAGGGATGGTTTATGCCAGACATCAAAAAAACGCAGCACATTTGCTTGCTGATCTACCATCCAAATTTCGCCCAAATCCCATCCTAAACTTTCACAAATTCCTTGAAGAATTTGGGGCATAGCTTCGTTGATTGTAGTGGAATTTGCTAGAACATGGGTTGCAGCGTATTGTGCAGCCAGATGTTGTTCAGTTCGTTTGCGTTCGGTGATATCAATACCTGTACCAACAACGTATTCTACAGAACCGTCATAGTTTTTTAAGATGGTATTCGACCAGGTAATTAGTCTGTGAGTGCCATCTTTCATTACCCAATAATTTTCGTGTTGCTGGAAAGTCTTACCAGCTTGCAGTTGTTCAAAAGCTGCTTTGACTGACTCCACTTCTCCAGGAAGTAGAAACAAGTTCCAAAAATGCCTACCTCTTACCTCGTCAAAGGAATAACCTGTTATTTGTTCGCAAGCTTGATTGAAACGAACGATTTGCCCTTGGGAGTCGGTAACTATTACTAAGGCTCCAGCTGTATCAAGGACTGCTGAGATAAAGTTGCGTTCTTGGTTTAAGATTTCTTCTGTGCATTTGCGTTCATTAACCTCACGATAGATTAAATAGTAAACTACAGCAAGAATGAAGAAACTTAGACTAATGGCGATCGCAATTGTCAAAGTTGTTTGGCGAGTCCAAGCTTTTGTAGCTAGTGATAATTGCTGACGCCGCCCTTTTTCCTGGTTCTCCATCTCTTGAACTGTTTTATAGATATCGTTCATCAGATTTTGACCATCATTTGCCGCTAGTCCCTGCAACGCCGCTTGTAATCCCTGATTCTGGCGCAAGTTAATACTCTGTTTTAGTTGAGTAAGCTTAGCTGTAACCAAAGATTCAAGCGTTGCGATCTGCTTTTGTTCCTTTGGTTGACCTGCGGTTAAATTCTTCAGTTTTGTAATTTCTATATCTACGTTAGCCAGTGCTTCTTGATACGCTTTTAAATAAATTTCTTTTTCAGTCAGGATATAACCACGTTGTCCAGTCTCAGCGTCTTTTGTCTGCGACAGTAGTTTTTCTAAGCTGTTAATTTTTTTATTAATATTTTTTATGATGCTGCGGTTATTGGTAGATACTTTTGTATTTTGATAAGAAACTGCGGCAATCACAACTAGAATCGACGATGCCAAAATAAAGCCCGCTGCAATTCTTTTGAAAAATTGTTTGCGTACTTTGTTTGATTGTTTGCCTTTATTAGTCACAAGTACTAAATTTGCCAAATTACGACGCAATTCCAGTTGCTTCATAACTTGACGACCCAAAGTTCGTAATGCTTCTATCTGATCTGGACTAAGTTTCCGTGGTACGTAGTCAATCACGCAAAGTGTTCCTAATGCGTATCCCTCAGCATTAGTTAGAGGTACACCAGCATAAAACCGGATTTTTGGGTTAGAAGTCACCAATGGATTTGAGGCGAAACGTTCGTCATTTGTGGCATCAGGCACAACAAAAACATCAGGTTGTAGAATCGCATGGGCACAAAACGCCTGGTCTCGATGTGTTTCTGGCGCATCCAAACCCACCTTAGCCTTGAACCACTGGCGATTTAGATCGATTAAGCTAATTAAGGCAATTGGAGTCTGACAAATATACGAGGCTAAACGAGCAAGATCGTCAAAGGCTGCTTCAGGTGGCGTATCGAGGATTTTATACTGCAAAAGCGTCTCGATTCTCTGTGCTTCGTTATCAGGTAATGGTGCTTTCATCCTTAAGCCTTATCTACGGGGGATTGGGAATGGGGCATAGGGCATTGGGCATGGGGCATCGGGAAGAGGCTCCAGGGGCAAAGGGGAAAGATTGCTCCTGTGCTCCTGTGTTCCCCTGCTCTTTCATCTCCCCATGCCCCAATGCCCAATTCGATCGACAAACTTACTTTAATTAATGACAATACTTGAGTTAAAAGCGTTAGCGTAATTTCACTGAGTTCAACCCTAGTCAGAAATTGTCAAATGATTAAGTCGCTGTTGTATTTTTTGTGCGCTGGTTTATTTGAAATTACTGGTGGCTACTTGATTTGGTTGTGGTTGCGTGAAGCTAAGCCGTTGTGGTGGCGAATATTGGGAACTCTTCAGCCAGCAAATTTTGGTAGAGTGTATGCGGCTTATGGTGGCGTGTTTATTGCAATGGTAATGTTTTGGGAAGATAGACGCAGTAATTCCAGACCGCTACGGCTTAATTGGAGCTTGTTTAGTTTTGGTAAGCGTATTGATTATCGAAGAAAGGCAGAGGGCAGGAGGCTCAGTTGGCTTTTATGGAATTTTGACTCCTAACCTCTACGGTGACCGTCCCTTGCGCGTCTCGCTCCAGAAGGGAACAAGGGTTTAAAACCCCGACCAAATTTTTAATTTAGTCGCTCGAATTTCGGAGGGGTTTGAATCCCCTTCTTAATAAAACCTTCTGCCCTCTGCCTTCTACCTTCTCAACATGTTCTCACTTATTAATTAAGTAATATTACTTAATTTTGCTGACTAGAAGAGGACAAGGGGAGAACTGCAACAAATCTTTCCCTTGCTCTCTTATATGACCCATAAATTTTATGATGATTAATTTTTAAAAGACAATAACCCAGGCAAAATTGCAAAGATTTTTTAGTAACTAAGTACTTACAAGCAACTATACGGCTATGTGATGAGAAAAATCAAATCATTCTATATTTGTGCAATTTCTTGGATAAAACTTGACAAATTTATTCAGGCTTACAAATTCTTTAAATTACGATTAAAGTCTCATAATCTCCTCCCAATGATTATACTTTTGTTAATATTTCAAAAAACCCAACATAGAGTAACTTTCAAGACAAAAAATCGTATCTAAAGGTACTGAAAATATATTAATCTAATACAAATTTGTTGGTGGTAAGAAAATAAGTGTTCAAGAAAGTTGTCATGATTGGGGCTATGACCCTGCTAATTTGGGCACACCCACTGATGGGCAATGCTTTTGCCCAAACATCAGCCGCCAGTCCACCTGCGGCCGATACTGGAGATACAGCATTTATGTTGATTTCGGCAGCACTCGTGCTGCTAATGACACCAGGATTGGCATTTTTTTATGGTGGATTTGTACGATCGCGCAACATCCTAAATACATTGATGATGAGCTTTGTATTAATGGCGATCGTAGGAGTGACCTGGATTCTGTGGGGTTATAGTCTTGCCTTTGCACCGGGTTTGCCATTCATCGGTGGATTGCAGTGGTTGGGGTTGAATGGTGTCGGTTTAGAGACAACTGATTATCTCAAAGGTTCAAATCCTGCGGAAGTTGTTTCTTATGCAGCGACGATTCCCCACCAGGCATACATGATTTATCAAGCCATGTTTGCCATTATCACCCCGGCCTTAATTTCTGGGGCGATCGCCGAACGAATGAGTTTCCGCGCCTATTGCCTATTTGTGCTGCTGTGGTCAACCTTCATTTACACTCCCCTTGCCCACATGGTCTGGGCCAAAGGTGGACTCTTAGGTTTGGCTGGGGGTTTGGGTGCCCTGGACTTTGCAGGTGGTACAGTAGTTCACATTAGTTCTGGCGTTTCTGCTTTAGTAGCAGCGATCGTTCTTAAGCCTCGGAAAACCCATCCCGACCGTCTTAGTCCGCCACACAACGTTCCTTTCATTTTGCTTGGTGCTGGCTTGCTGTGGTTTGGCTGGTTCGGCTTCAACGCTGGAAGCGCCCTATCCCTTGCTAGTGGAACTTCGGGTAACTTAGTTACAAATGTGGCAACATCAGCCTTTGTCGCCACTAATACAGCGGCGGCGGCGGGGGCTTTAATGTGGTTAATCTTGGAAGCAGTTTTACGGGGTAAACCAACCGCCGTCGGAGCTGCTACAGGAGGCGTTGCTGGTTTGGTGGGCATCACTCCTGCTGCCGGATTTGTGACACCGCTATCAGCGATTTTAATTGGTTTCATCACCGCCTTTGTTTGCTTTTATGCGATTAGTTTCAAACACAAGCTACAAATTGACGATGCCTTAGACACGTACCCCGTGCATGGCGTTGGTGGTACAGTGGGAGCAATTTTAACAGCCATATTTGCTACCACTCAAGTCAACGGAGGCGGTAAAGACGGTGTGCTACGTGGTAATTTTGGTGAATTGGGAATTGAACTAGTAGCAATTGCGATCGCCTATGTAATGGCAGGTGCTGGTACATGGATTATTCTCAAAATTATCGACGCAACAGTCGGACTGCGAGTCAAAGAGGAAGCAGAATTGCAAGGTTTGGATATCAACGAACACGGCGAAGAAGGTTATAATTCCGAGTTTGGTGGCGATCGGCCCATTCAGTGATGAGTGGGGAGTGGGGAGTTAGGAGTTGGGAGTTGGGAGTTAGGAGTTGGGAGTTAGGTAGGAGTTGGGAGTTATTAGTCTTCCTCATTTCCCCATACCCCATGCCCAATGCCCAATGCCCCATGTCTATTCCCTATTTTCATCGAGTGTGATTTTTGAGTACTAGCGTTAAAATCTGATTCAAAATAATTGGTAAATTTCGCTAGTCGTGTCTACTTCTGCAAAAACCTTTCCCATCTGGGCATTTTTCTCGCTGTTAACCAACGGCGTACTCTTGTTGGCGGTCGTTCTGCTAATTTGGCAACAGCAGAAATTGACTGCTTTTTTTGGTGGGATGATAACATCACCAGAACAAATCAACGTAAACAACTCACGCCCAGTTGTTACACCTGATTTAGGTCGCCGCCACCAACTCACTTACCAACAGTGGGTAGATATTCTCAAACAAGAAGCTAAAGTAGCCGCCGATCGCCGTCCTGTGCATTTAACTATACTTGCGGGAGATTCTCTGAGTTTATGGTTTCCGACTGAGTTATTACCCGATGGTAAAAATTGGCTCAATCAAGGAATTTCTGGCGAAACCAGCCAGGGGCTTTTGAAAAGATTGAATATATTTGACCGCACCCAGCCAGAAGTGATTTTTGTAATGATTGGGATTAATGACCTCATTCGGGGGACGAGGGACGAGGTAATTTTAGATAATCACCAGCGAATTATGAGTTACCTGCGAAGAGTGCATCCCACAGCGGAAATTGTTGTCCAGTCGATTTTGCCGCATGGTGGAGAAGAAGCAACTTGGCAAGGACGAGATAAACTTCTGGCTATTACGAATAATCGCATTCGCCGATTAAACGATCGCCTGCAACGCATATCTGCAAAAAAAGGTGTGAAATTTCTCGATTTATATCCTCTGTTTACGAATACCCAAGGTAATCTCCGCCAAGAATTTACTACTGATGGCTTACATCTAAATCGTGAAGGCTATATAGTTTGGCGTTCGGCATTGCAGATTTATAGCAATATTGAACTTCAACGTGTTTCAAGTAAGGATAAGAAGTAATATCTTTGAATACAAGTCTGTATAAATCGCGTCTGGGCGCGAGAGAATAAAAAATAGTGGTTTAAGTAGACTAATCTCATGGATACAAAAGCTTTTAAGCGGACGCTGCAACATTCTGAAAATTACAATCGCAAGGGGTTTGGTCACCAAGCAGAAGTTACCAGCCAGTTGCAATCTGAGTATCAAAGTAACTTGATTCAGGAAATTCGCGATCGCAATTACACCCTGCAACGAGGCGATGTCACCATCCGACTAGCCCAATCCTTTGGGTTTTGTTGGGGTGTAGAACGTGCTGTGGCCATGGCCTACGAAACCCGCCAACACTTCCCCACAGAACGCATCTGGATTACTAACGAAATTATTCACAACCCTTCTGTGAATCAGCGGATGCAGGAGATGGAAGTAAAATATATTCCAGTTGAAGCAAATCAAAAAGACTTTTCTATTGTTGATACCGGTGATGTGGTTATATTACCAGCATTTGGAGCTAGCGTTCAAGAAATGCAGATACTTCACGAGAAAGGTTGCAAAATTGTTGATACAACTTGTCCTTGGGTATCTAAAGTTTGGAATACAGTAGAAAAGCACAAAAAAGTTGACTATACATCAATTATTCACGGTAAATATAAACACGAAGAAACAGTTGCAACGAGTTCTTTTGCTGGCAAGTATTTAATTGTTTTGAATTTGTCAGAAGCAGAATATGTCGCTAATTATATTATTAACGGTGGAAACCGTGAAGAATTCTTGAAAAAATTTGCCAAAGCTTGTTCGCCTGGATTCGATCCCGATCGCGATTTAGAAAGAGTTGGCATTGCTAACCAAACTACCATGCTTAAAGGTGAAACCGAGCAAATCGGTAAGCTTTTTGAGCGTACTATGTTGCAAAAGTATGGCCCTACCGAATTAAATCAGCATTTCCAAAGCTTCAACACTATTTGTGATGCCACCCAAGAAAGGCAAGACGCAATGTTGGAGTTAGTGGAAGATAATTTAGATTTAATGGTAGTAATTGGTGGGTTTAATTCCTCAAATACTACTCAATTGCAACAAATTGCTATTGAAAGGGGAATTCCTTCTTATCACATTGATAGTGTTGAACGGATTCAATCAGCAAATTCCATCGAACATAGGCAATTAAATGGACAATTAACCATTACAGAAAACTGGCTACCAGATGGAGAAATTGTTGTGGGAATTACGTCTGGTGCATCCACCCCAGATAAGGTAGTGGAAGATGTAATTGAAAGAATTTTCACTTTCAAATCAACAGCAACGCTGGTGTAAAAGTGGCTGGGTATAGGGCATTGAAGATTGGTTGAGGAAAACTCTTCCCCAATCCCCTGCCCCTTATCGCATCTACAAATTTGTGAGAAATTCAAACAAATGGCTATTTATGAGCAAATTGGTAAAAGCTATGATTTGACTCGTCGTGCTGACCCTGAGATTGCTAATCGATTAGCTGTTAAACTTCAGATAAAATCTGATTTGTCATATCTAGATGTGGCGTGTGGCACTGGAAATTACACGCTGGCTTTAGCAAAACACGGTGGTGTTTGGCATGGAATAGACCAATCAACAAAGATGATTGATGCTGCTAGAAATAAGAGTAATGCTGTAGCTTGGCAAGTTGGAGAAGTAGAGGCATTACCTTATGCTGATGGCAGTTTTTCTGGTGTGCTATGCACGCTAGCAATACATCATTTTGCGGCGCTAACTCCTGCTTTTAGAGAAATTTATCGTGTCTTAAAGACTGGTCATTTCGTATTATTTACTGCGACGCCGGAGCAAATGAGTAAATATTGGTTAGTGGAATATTTTCCAGAGGCTATATATAAATCGGCCGAACAAATGCCAAGTTTAGAAAATGTCAAATATGCTCTCAATGAAGCAGGTTTTAATTCAGTAGATATAAAACCTTATTTTATTTCTGAAAACTTGCAAGACCTATTTTTATATAGTGGAAAACATCGTCCAGAAATATATTTAGATGAGAATGTGCGTTCTGGAATTTCTACCTTTGCTTTGGTAGCTTCTGCCGAGGAAACCGCAGCTGGATGTGAAAAACTAGCAGCAGATATTTACACAGGACGCATCACAGAGATTATCAAAAAATATGAAAGCGATCGAGGAGATTACTTGTTTGTAATTGCTGAGAAAGTATGACTGAAAAATGGCTTTCTATCGTGGGTATTGGAGAAGATGGTTTACAGGGATTAAGTGCGATCGCTCTTTCTTTAATCGAACAAGCTAAAGTAATTGTGGGAGGCGATCGCCATTTAGCAATGCTGCCTTCGGATGACCAACGTGAGAAAATAGTCTGGGCATCTCCTATTAACAGTTCTGTAGAGGAAATCATCAAGCGTCGCGGTGAGTCAATTTGTGTACTAGCAAGCGGCGATCCTATGTGTTACGGCATTGGTGTCACCTTAGGGCGACGAATTCCCATTTCCGAAATTACGATTATCCCCGCACCTTCAACCTTCAGCCTCACCTGTGCCAGGGTGGGATGGTCTTTAACTGAAGTAGAAACCTTGAGTTTAAATGCTCGTCCATCTTCACTGCTGCAATCTTACATTTATCCGGGTGCTAAGCTGTTAATTTTGAGCCAAGGAAAGGACACACCCGCCATTGTTGCAGAAATTTTGACAAATCGCGGCTATGGTGGTAGTAAAATGACTGTCTTGGAGCGTATGGGCGGCGCTCATGAAAGAATTGTGGCAGGTATTGCTGCATCTTGGAGTGAAACTGAAATTGCAGCGTTGAATGCGATCGCAGTTGATTGTATTGCCGATGCTGGGGTTATCCCTTTACCAAGATTACCAGGATTGCCAGATAACGCCTACAATCACGATGGACAGTTAACCAAGCGTGAAGTTAGGGCAATCACCTTAGCAGCTTTAGCACCGACACCGGGACAATTATTGTGGGATGTGGGCGCGGGTTGCGGTTCAATTTCTATTGAATGGATGCGAACTCATCCGCGGTGTCGGGCGGTGGCGATCGAGCAAAACTCATCTAGACTACTATATATTGCTGATAATGCCGCTACTCTCGGTACTCCAAATCTGCAAATCATTGAAGGTAAAGCGCCCGATGCCTTGAAAGACTTGCCTACACCAGATGCGATTTTTATTGGTGGTGGGGTGACAGCAACGGGACTCTTTGATGTTTGCTGGGAAGCACTGCGGCCGGGTGGGCGTTTGGTGGCAAATGTGGTGACGGTGGAGGGCGAACAAACTTTATTTCAATGGCATCAGCGAGTTGGTGGCGATTTGACTCGTATTGCCATCCAACGGGCGGAACCTATTGGTAAATTTTTGGGCTGGCGAGGAATGGCGGGTGTGACGCAATGGGTAGTTGTAAAGTCTAATTAAGATTAATCATACACAAGCGTATGAGGCTTTTTGGAGAGTGTAAATGCAGTCATATCAAGGGTTTGGAATAGCTTGTCACGTCTTCACATAAGCTTGTGTTAGAATTTGATTGCTTGCAAAGCAAAAGATTGAACAATAGAGAGAAAACATTATCGCAATCCAAAAGCAACAAATTAACTCGCAAATCAAGTCACCTCAAGTGTTCTTGATCGACCATGAAAATAACAATCGTGGTCTAACCGATACACGTGAGGCTCTACAGCTAGCGCAGAGCGTAGAACTTGACTTAGTTGTAGTCTCCGAAGGCAAAGAAGCTCCAGTAGCGAAGATCCTCAACTATGGCAAGTTTCAGTATCAAAAGAAAAAGCGTCAGACACAGAGTGCTAGACCAACGGTAAAAGAAGTCCGGTTGCGTCCCAACGTGGGAGCAGCTGACTACAATTTACGTATCCAGCAAGCCGTTGGTTGGTTGAGTAAAGGCGATTCAGTGAAGTTTGTTATTCGTTTACGAGGTCGCGAAAATCAATATCGCGAACAGGCTGGAGAAATGCTAGAGCGAATTGTAAATGCTCTAAGCGAAGTAGGTAAAGTTCACACCCTTGATAAACGCTCATTAGTAGCTCAAGTCGTTCCAGCCTAAATTAATTTTCTAAATATCTTAAATTCTGTGGTGCGCCGAAGCCGAAAGCTGAAGCGCACCACAGCTTTTTGAGTAGATGAGACTTCCACCGCTTAAAGGGCTGGGATTCATGAAAGAATTATGGTAGGCACGTAGGGCTTGCTGAAAAAATGATGAAAAGCCAGAGTCGTGTTTCAAGGTAGTCACTGTAGGCGATAATGCGTAGGCGTAGCCCGCCTTAGGCATCGCCTGTCTTTTAGCTACCCTGTCTATCTCCTATGAGATTCCTCAATTTTTCCTCATCAAAACTAAGTCCGTAACGTTCTAAATATGGACGCAAATTTATCTTTATAAATAAATCTTTCAGTTCTTGAGTAATTTCTTGGGGTGGATTTCCTGATAGTGCGTAGGCGTAGCCCGCCGCAGGGAGCGCAATTAAGCGTTCTGCTGCTTGAAATTCACCACAGTCAATTGCTATAGTTGCAGGACTGCGATGTAACACTGAACGAGTCGGTTCGGCATCAAGTTGATTAGCGATGAGTGCCGCCGCTTGAGATTCTTTCTCAAAGGCTTGTTGAGATAGCTGATTGGCTTGCTCCAGGTTACCTCTAAGTTTAGCAGTGAAAGCAGCTTCGGCCAAATCCATCGCTTGTTTATGCAACTCTTGAATCTGACTCATTTTTACAATTGATACATTTACCAAAACCGAACTGAATCGAAAATACTTTATTGAGTTCCCTCCACTGGCTTGTTAGCTGGCTTACCACTACTCGATGCTTTTAGTTTCTGTCGAATTGCTGCTTGAATCTTTTCGTCAAAATCGGGGTCGCCTGGGCTGGCAATCACTGATTTCGGACGCTGATTGAACCTATCCAAATATGCCTCAAAAGCTGCGCGATCTTGGCGGTTTGCCAAAAAGTACCGTCTCAATTCAGAATCGCTCATGGTATCAAAATTAACTTGACTCATCAGAATACCTCTCCATTAGATACAATTTCAAACTCAAGGTCTTCACCATATCCGGCTAGAACGTACACGTTCTGAGTTCGACGATCGACGCAGACTAAATGAATCGGTTGAGACATAATGAACGTCAACTGATAGCTGATTCGATACAAACTTTCTAACTGAGCCGCAGTAGGCATTCGTGTCACTCGCTCCACCTGCTGTCCATTTTAATTGGAAATTTAATTAAATATGGATATCCTCCAACTAGAACCATTGGAAGATGAAGTTACTTTCCATCCTCCAATATTAATGTAGACTCAGCAGTGCGCCCAAATTCTTCTGGTGCGTATTGCAGGTGAACTTGGGCACCAGGCCAAGAAAATGTTCCAGGCGTCACAGAACGGACTAAATAATGCAGGCTATAAACTCCTGGTTCGAGGTGGTCGGCGTAGGCGATAATGCGATCGCGGTAAATATTCCTAAACCCAAGTTGCCAACTATCGGCTTTTGCTTGTAATGCAGCCGTAGCAGTTTGAAAACTCGCATCCACTGCCTCAAAACCTGCTGGTAGTGGGTCTTTAATTACTATATGATTTACGGGGCGATCGGTGATGATTTCTAAACCAATATCAAACACTTGTCCCGCTGCTAAAGTCAAGGGTTTATCGAAAGCATAAAGACCTGTTTTTTGTAAAACTTTCTCTTCATTTACTTGACTAATTTCTCGCGTTATGCGTAAACCATTAAATCTGCCTGGTTGATTTCCTTGCAAGCGATAATTATAAGCAACCAGATAATGTAGACTACCATTACCTGATTTTTGTAGCGTTAAATCGTGACGCCCACGAGGTAATTGATTCATCGGCGTATCTAGTTGTAAGCTAGGATTTTTGTAACCTTCAAAACGATTTTCTCCTAACTTTTTCCCAGCTAATTTTACTGTGGCAACAAAATTCGGTGGTGTGGGTTGCAGTTGGCTATATTCAACTAAAGCTGTTAATGCTTGGGCATTATTATAGTTAGTTTGCCACGTACCATTTCGTCGCAGCGCCAGAAGACTTTGGAATAGTTTATCTATGACTTCGGGTTTACTTTGTTTGGCAATAAATAAACGTAAAGCTTCCGCCTGCGTCGCCGTAGATGAACTCATCCATCCCCAACTATTTGGCAAACTTACAACTGCTGTGCGGCCAGTTTCATAGATATTTTGTTGCAGCTTGTTTACTAATTGTTGAGATTCGTCTTGCCATTCTGGGAATTGAGATAAATATCGCGCTAGTTTAATTTGAGTGACTACATCAAAATTATTGCGCTGTTCGTAAATATCTGCAAGGAAAGTATTACGCTTTTCCCCTAGTTCTGCTAAGGCAATCAAAGCTTTCAATTGCAGTTGTCTTTTACATAGTTGCTGTTTGCAAAAATCGTATTCTCCAGGGTTGGCTAAAACTTTTTGTAAATACACTTTCAGGCGAGACAATATTGGAGAATTAACTAAATTAGTAAACGCTTGATTTGCTTTTACCAAAGATTCAGCAGCATAAGAAGAAACCCAAGGGTCAGATTTTTCTTGTCCGGGGAAAGCAGCGAAACCACCATCGGCAATTTGGAGTTTTTGTAGTTGTTCAATTGCTTGATTTGCTTGTTGGCTGGGATTAAATTCTGCAAATGTTTGACCATATTTTTCGCCGATAGTTTGCAAATTAGCAGCAATTATTAACTGACTTGCTGCCGGTTCTGCAAAAGGTAAATCATTATCTTCTAAAACCTGCTTTGCTGGTGCTTTAATTTCGGGAATCAAAGTACTCGCCAATTGAATATCTAAACCTCCCGCATCAGGGAAGGTATTTTTATCAACATTTAGCGGAATTTTGACTTGTTTTGTAGTGACACCAGTTTCTACAACTTGTTCTGTAATTTCAATTGGCTTAACTTCCAAAGGTACTTCAAAAGCATCTGCGGCTGTATTATTTAGCTGAGTGGTAAAGCGAACTTTACCGACTCCCACATTATCCGCCAGCATTGGAAAGCGATAAGCTTGAGTTGCTGATTCAGCTTTGGTTTGTAAAGCAGTATTTGTGGGGTTTTTCTCGGCAAATTTAACTGTACCGCCTACTTCGCCATTAATTGAGAGATTTCCTGTATTCCCGGTGTTGTTGGTGACGGATAAGCCAGCGAGAATGCGATCGCCTGGACGGGCAAACTGTGGCAAGATGGCATTAGTTAGCAGTGGTTTAGTGCTGATAAACGTCGCATCACCGTTACCAAAACGCAGATTTCCATCAGTCGCCACAGCCATCACCCGCCATGTAGTTAAATCATCTGGCAATTTAAAGGTTATCTGTGCGTTACCATTAACGTCGGTGAGAACAGAACCGTTGTAGTAAGCTAAAGCTTGAAAATCTGTGCGAGTGCGAGTATTTGCTGCACCACTTGATAAACCACCGCCATAACCCCAACCTTTTGGTTTCGCTGCATCTTGTGGTTGTAAAATGACATCTGGTCGATTATCGCTAAAACGAGTAGAAATCGGCTGTTCTGCATAAACTGTATCTACCAAATTCGGCGGACGATAGCCAGAAAGTTGTAACACCGCTTCATTCACCACCATGACTGTAAACTGTCCTTGGGTGGGGTTACCTTGATTATCTTTTAATTCTAGTTGTACTGTTTCTTCTGTACCAGGTTCTAAGGATGCTTGTAATGGCTTAACTTGCAGTTTTAAATATTTATCTTCCAAGTTAACTTTAAAAGGTGTAAAACCAATCTTGACCAAATTATCTAAACTTCCCGCTTCCACTTGGTTAATTGGTTTACCTTGCCTGACTAATACAGCTTCAACTGCTGCATTGGGTAACATTTCTGGCGTAACTTGAAACTGAATCTGTGGTGCGCCTCCTTGAACTTTGGTGATTTGCTGATAAAGGGGTTTGTCTTTGATGACAGCAAAGTATAATTCTGCATCTGGATAGGGAGATTGAATTAACGCGGTAGCAGTTTCGCCAGGTTTAAATTCTTTTTTATCTAGCTTAACTTCTAAAACATCTTTTTCTCTCGAACCCCAAAATACAGGATTTTCTCCAGTTGCCCAAATTTGTAAATCTGTGGCGCTTAATTCGCCTTTATCGTCGCTAAAATTAGCTCTAATACGATACGAACCAGATTCGGGAGGTGTTAAATTTAGAGACTGCGGATTACTATCAGATGTAATTTCTGCTTGTTGGACTGTTTTATATTCAACTTGATTTTTTGGCGTCTGGCTACCTTCAATTACTTGTGTGACGCTGCTGTATTTTATCTGTTGTAATTCCAGCCGCACCCGTTGATTTGTAATCGGTTTTCCTGTAGGGTCAGTAACAACTACTTCAATAGGTAAAGCTTTACCAGCATCAGCAATAAAATTACTTTTTAATCCAATCAGGCGGTTACTTGGTAAGGCTGTAAAAGTTTGAGAATTCGCTACAGATAAATTAGAAACGTCTGCAACTTGTACATCAACTCGGTAAGTCATGGGATATGGTAAATCTTTAGCCACAGTTACCGTTTGGCTACTTTTACCATTAGCATCTAGTTGGGCATTAGTTTGCAATACATCACTAGATACAGTAGGAGATTCTTCCGGCCAAAACCATTGTCTACCAAAACTAAATTCGTCCCAACCTTTGGGAATGAAATTACTTTGTTGGCGAGTGATAAAGTATTTTGCTTGTCCACCTTCCACGGGTGCGCCAAATAGATAATTACTAGTTGCGTTAATATCGACTTTCTCATCAATCAGAGCAAATTCTTTATTTAAATTGAGTTCGACTTTAAAATTGGGTGGTTTAAATTCGGCTACCCGAAACTCACCCGAAATTTCTTGCCCATTCTTCCCTTTCGCCTGGATTGTATAATAGCCTAAGCGTTGACTTTTTTGGATGGGTAATTCTAGAGAAAATGTACCAAATTCATTTGTAGTTTGCGTTCCTAAATTTGTCTTTTGTCCATCAGGGTTGAGGAGAGTTAATTGATAAACAGCATTTTTATCTTGTTGAATCGCACCATTTTGTAAATAATCAGCAAAACCAGTCAACCAAGCTTTTTCGCCTGGTTGATATAACTGCCTATCTGAAAAAATTACGCCGCGTGATTCTGGCTTATTATCTTGCCAACCTGCATCAATACCGTAGCCATAAACGCCGCTATATTCATCAGTTCTTGCAAATGCCCAATCTTGATTTTCACGGGCAATTACTAATACTTGCGGTGCTTTAATATAACTTTGATTTTCAGAGTTACATTGCTGCAATTGTTCGCGGTTAACTCTAAAAGTACCATTTTCATCAGTTGTACCTGTGGCACAAGGTACGGGTTCGGGACGCGATTTTGCTTGTAATTGTGATTGATAAATTTCAATATTAGCCGCTTTCACTGGCGAACCATTATCAAGATGATTGACACGAATTAAGCCTGACTCTGGAAACCATTGAGTAAATACGCCTAAATTCGTCAATTCAACCATGCCATAAGTGGTAGGTTCACGCCACAATTCTTTGCCATTCTCCTGATATTTATTCGTGCGGGCTTGCACTCCATAAGCTAACATGCCTGTAGCAGCATTTATTTTTTCTCGCAGAGGAACCGTAACTTCAACTGATTGATTTTTCTTACCTGATACTTTGAAACTTTCCCATTCAGATGGTTTGGGTAAGAAGTCATTACTATAGTTAAAATAAACTAAATCTGTAGGTTTAACTACTCGATAAGCGGCTTTGTATTTTGATTCTGGCAGGTTTACCGTACTAATATTTAACTGTAAGTCTTTACCTGAGGGGAAAATATTTAAGTCTGATGGCACCCAGATATCCCCGGCTAAGTCTCCAGTATCATATTTAAGAGTAACGGCTTTACCTAAAGTCTGCCCAAATCGATCTTTGAGGTTACTGTTAATAGTAATTGTATAGGTTTTAGCGGGTTCTAAGGCATAAGGATTGATACCGACAATTCTATCTTCGTCGTTGACTTGGAGAATTCTGGCGATATCTTTTGGTGCAGGATTAATCGTAATATTTTCTTTTGCGGAATCTGCTATTAAAACGTTATTAAATTCTAGCTGGGGACTGCCTTTAATAAATCTTCCAAATGTTCCACCGGCATCTGGCTGTCCGTAAAAGTTAATTTGCTTAAATGCTAAAGGCGAATAAGTTGCTAATTTACTAGCAAATTCTTTCTCTGTGGGAAGATTTCCATAAGCAGGAAGTATGCCAGGAGAAAATACTAGGCGATAACGAGTTGCTTTTTCGAGATTTCGTTGCGGAGTGAGGTTATAAATCCAATTGCGTGCGGAAGGGTCGAATTTTTCTAAAGGTTCTTCGTTTTCTGATGGTTTTTCTTCTTTGTTTAATTCGACTTTGAAGTTTACACCTTGATTTTTACTTTCAGGAATTAGTTGTAAATGTTCTTGTACAGAATTTAAGTCTAATTCTACGTTGGAAGTGAATTGTAATTTTTCTTGTAAATCTATTGGTTCGGCATCAGCTTTTTCGATGGGGTTGACGCCGGGTAAATTAGTTAAGTTGATTGATTCGGTATTGAATGTCCAAGCTAAATCTTTGTCTAGGCGATGATTTTTTAAATCGGCTAAACCTGCTTTTAAGGTAACTTGTAATCGGGTCGCTTTTGGTAGTGCTTTTTGGGCTTGAAATCCTACCATGCGCGGTGTTAAAAAGCGAAATTCTCCGGGTAAAGGGGGCCAAAGTGCAAATTTTTGTAGTAGTTTTTGTTGTTCTGGACTGTCAAGGTTTTCTACTGGAATTAAGGCTTCTTTGAAGCGGATGCGGATTTGGTTGAGGGGTTTGGCTTCTCCGATGGGGCTTATTTGTTCAATCCAATCTGGGAGTTTTGGGGGGGTGAGGGAGGAGACTGTTGGGAGTTGTTCTTTGGTTGAGGTGATATTGAGAAAGTTGCAGGCTGATATGCTTAGTGAAAGTGTGAGGATAAGTAGATATTGGATTAATTTGATAATCATATTTTTAGGAGTTTAAAATAATCACGCAGAGACGCGGAGGCGCAGAGAGGAGTTAGAGGAGAGTTTATTTATATTGATAACTAATTGAGGGGGATTGTTCCAAGAAATGAGTACAATTCTTAACTGTTAAGAAGTGTTGAAAGGTTGGAAATATTAATTGATATTTGCTAAGTAATTAGAAGTTAATTATTAAGGGTTTGATATATTTCCTGATGTAGATGTAATTGGTGCGTCAGAATTAAGGTAAGTTTGGTTGGGCAGTGATGAAAGGAATTTTACGAAACAAGTACGCTAAGATGATTTTGGCTGTGCTGCTAATATGTTTGGTGGTGCGCTTGTTGCCTTATTTTGCACCAATTCGTGCGGCGGATATAGCGCAGAATCAATTGGCAATGCAATTTAGCGATCGCAATAATTTACCATTAGGCACTTTGCTGACTCGCGACCAAGAGCATACATCAGTTGTTGGGCTAAATCAAGTTTCGCCGCAGTTTATTCAGGCAATTTTAGCGGCTGAAGATGCTAGCTTTTATGAACATGGCGCGTTGGATATGAAAGCTGTTGTCCGCGCTATTAAAGAAGCTATCCACGCCAAACGAATTGTTTCCGGTGCTTCTACTATTACTATGCAGTTGGCGCGGATGTTAGAACCCGTTCCGCGTACTTTGTCGGGTAAAATGCAAGAAATTTGGCTATCTTGGCGGTTAGTCGCAGGGATGAATAAAGATGAAATTCTCTCTGGATACATCAATCGGTTGCCAATGGGAGGGAATATATATGGTGTGGAAGCTGCGGCGCGGACTTATTTTTCTATCCCAGCCAGCGATTTGAATCTTGCACAAGCGAGTTTGTTAGCTGCTATTCCTAATAATCCCACTTATTTTAATCCTTACGAACATTGGGAACGGCTTAAGCAGCGACAAAAATATGTGCTTAATCGTATGGTAGTAGAAGGGTATGTGAGTGAGGCGAACGCCACACGAACATCCACCGAAAAAGTTGTCTTTCAATCTCGCCAGCAAGGAATTATCGCCGCACCACACTTTTTATTTTGGTTAGCAAATCAGTTTGATAAAACGCAAACAAAAGAAATTTCCTCGCGTCCCCGTGTCCCCGCGTCTTTGCGTCCTGAAAATTCTGTCATTCGCACAACTATAAATCGTCCTTTACAGCAATTTGTCGAAGCACAGGTACAGCAGGTAATTTCTTCTCTGGCTGCTAACAACGTCCACGATGCGGCTGCGTTGGTAATAGACAACCACACTGGTGAAGTTTTGGCTTATGTTGGTTCGCCTGATTATTTTAATGAAGCCAAACTCGGACGCAATGATGGAGTACAGGCGCTACGTCAACCAGGTTCTACTCTCAAGCCTTTTGTCTATGAACTCGCTTTAGAAAAAAATCTCATTCGCCCAAACACCATTTTGGCAGACGTACCTGCTCGTTACGCTATTCCCGGCGCGAAACTTTATAGCCCAACAGATTATACCGAAAGTTTTCTCGGCCCGGTGCGGGTGCGAATCGCTTTAGCAAATTCTCTCAATGTACCCGCAGTACGCGTGTTAGAAAAAGTAGGGGTGGAAAATTTTTTAGAACGTCTGCATGAATTAGGGTTTGAACATTTAAATCAAACACCAGAACATTATGGTTTAGGTTTGACTTTGGGTAGCGGCGAAGTCAGTCTTTGGGAATTAGCCAGGGCTTACGTTATTATGGCAAGATTTGGAGACGCTATTCCTTTAGTAAGCACATTTTCTGATTACCAAATTCCTACAGACGCGATGAATCGCGTCTCTACAATTTCTAACCAAAAAATTTGGCAATTAATCGCTAATATCCTTAGTGATAATCATGCTCGTGCAACAGCTTTTGGTGTAGACTCGGTGTTAAATTTACCTTTCCCGGCGGCTGTTAAAACTGGCACTTCTTCTAATTTTCGGGATACTTGGACAGTTGGTTTCACCACAGATTACACCGTCGCTACTTGGGTAGGTAATTTCAATGGCGAACCGATGCGTCAGGTTTCAGGTGTTACGGGTGCAGCACCTTTGTGGAATCGAATTATGTTACATCTGCACGAACATCAAGAACCAGCAGCTTTTCCCCCTCCAGAAGGTTTAATACAATTACCTATTTGTGCAATTTCTGGTTTAAAACCAACATTAGATTGTACCTCGGTGGTGCAAGAATATTTCTATCCAGAAGATAAAAATAATTACGAAGCTGAAAATAAATTTGATTTGCCGCCAGAGTATGATGAATGGTTGGCAAAACAACAGCGATCGCATTTGATTTCTGATAATTTAAGAATCTTATCTCCCCATCATGGCGATGTATTTTTACTGTATCCAGGTGAAGCAGGACAGCAAAAATTAGAATTCAAATTAGCAGGAAATAAATCTGCACCTGTGGAATGGTGGTTAAATGGTGAAAAGTTAAATACAAATTCAGCTAATTCTTTATTTTGGAATTTACGTCCTGGTAAATGGACTTTGGAAGCGAAAAGTGCCGAAATGAAAGATAAGGTAACTTTTCAGGTAGAGTTAGCTAATATTAAACCTACGCGTCGAGGATTTTCTATTAGTAATTCTCAGGTCAAAGTAAATATCCAAAAATAAATATTATAATTATTTTACAATCCAAAATCTAAAATCCAAAGAGGTAAACATCATGACATTCACACCCACGGAACATAAATATGTAGAAATTGATGAACGTGGTGTACCCATCATCAAAGGTACAACTATGAAAGTTGTTGAATTGGTAACTTCTCGGTTTGCTTATGCTTGGAGTCCTGAAGAGTTACATTTGAACTACCCTCACATTAGCATGAGCCAAATTCATTCTGCGCTAGCTTATTACTGGGATCATAAACAAGAAATTGATGCTGATATGGAACGACGCTTCGAGTATGCAGAAAGAATGCGAACGGAAGCAGGAGAATCTTCTTTAGTTGCGAGACTCCGCGCCCAAGGACTATTAAAGTGAGTATAGCTTTATATATGGATGAGAATATTCCTCTACCAATTACACTTGGATTGCGCCTACTAAATATCGATGTTTTAACTGTCCAAGAAGATGGTCCAGTGGCTTTGCCGATCCGCTAGTGCTTAACCGTGCAACAGAACTCCAGCGAGTTGTATTCTCTCAAGATGAGGACTTTCTCATCGAAGCTAACCGTCGTCAAACAGAAGGAATATATTTTACGGGAGTAATTTATATTCATCAACGAAAAGTTTCGATTGGGGATTGCATACGCGATTTAGAAATAATTGTCAAAGCTGGTAATCTTGAAGAAATTGCTAACTCTGTTCAATATTTGCCTTTGTAAATTGTTACCTAAATTAGTCAAGAGACAAGAAAGTTAATTCATGATTTAAAATCTTGCTCCATTTGCAAATATTTAGGAACGCCAACGAGTTCTTGAAAATCTTTAAAGTTAACTAAGTTGGGTAAATTAGCTGTAGTTCCCTGTTCTTTAAGGTGCGCAAAACAAGCGTTCATTACTTGTGTGACAGCGAGTAAAGCAGTCAGGGGAAAAAATGCAATTTTAAAGCCTAACTTTTGTAATTCAGCTGTAGAAATTTCTGGAGTTTTACCACCTTCAACGATGTTAGCTACTAGTGGTACATCTGGAAAAGCAGCAGCGATCGCTCTCAATTCATCAATAGATTGGGGAGCTTCCACAAACAGTATATCTGCTCCCGCCGCAATATAAGCTCGACCGCGGGCGATCGCTTCTGCTAAACCCAGTGGCGCACGCGCATCAGTCCGCGCAATAATTACTAAACCGCTATCGCCACGCGCTTCGACTGCGGCGCGAATTTTTCCCGCGTGTTCGGCTTGCGAAATCACTCGCTTCCCTTCAAAATGCCCGCACTTTTTCGGCCATTCCTGATCTTCCAACAACACCCCAGCAACGCCTAACTGTACGGCATCTTTAATAGTGCGAATCACATTTAAAGCATTACCATAACCCGTGTCTAAATCAGCAATCAGGGGAACATTAATTGATTGAGCAATTCGCCCCACACTATAAAGCATTTCGGTAGCCGTGAGAAAGCCGTAATCTGGCAAGCCTAAAACAGAAGCTGCAATTCCAAAGCCACTGGTAGCCACAACTTCAAAACCTTGTTGTTCGGCTAGCTTAGCTCCCAAACAATCATAAACACCAGGAATTACAATAATTTCTGGACGCGCTAGTAAGTGCCGTAGTTTTTGGCAAGCAGACATAAACTAATAGATAAATCCTCCTTTTAGAATACAGTAGGGGCGCACAGCTGTCATTGGTGTCAACTTAACGTGAAACCCGCTTTGTGACAAGGTTTTGCCCTCACCCCCAGCCCCTCTCCCTTTGGGAGAGGGGAGCCAGAGATTTAATTCCCCTTCTCCTGTGGGAGAAGGGGTTAGGGGATGAGGGCGCCAGGAATGGGCAAAATCCCTGTCTGATATAGCTTTGAGCTTAAGTTGACACGTATGCACAGCTGTGGTCCCCTACCTTGTGCGTCCTCAATACTTAATATCCAACAAACTCCAACCATGACTCAGCAACCAACCAATCTAGACAATAAAACTGTATTTGAGCAGTTGTGGAATATTACAAAAGAACTCCGCCAACAATTAGAGTCTCGTTTTCAATTAAATCCAGATCCTTCTGTAGCAGATTTACAGGAATACAGCAGTCTTGACGGTAATATCAAAGGTTCCCTTAGCGCATTTTCGGGAAAAGAAATTGATTGGCTAGTGCATTCATGGTTAGGAAACCCCGAAAAATCCAACTTCAGCACCATGCGCCTCACCACTTGGTTAGGGTCGCATATTCAGGTTCCACATTTGGCGTTTGAGTTTGGCACGCTTCCAAACGCAGATATTTTATTTTATATAGATTACATTGCTCGAACTGAGCTTTTAACTGATTTGGCATATCTCGATCGCTATTATGAACCAGTTAACCCAACATTTTTAAAGTTACAAGACGATACGCGCCTCAAGGCATTTACTAGCAAAAGCGTCTACGTTCGGTTATTTCAATCCCCCGTTAGTCTTTGCTACACCGGCGCACCTACTTCTGATACTTTAGAAATCACCCGCACAGTTGCCCACGAAACACTAGAACGCTGGCTAACTTGGGTAGACGCAGCCGAACCTGTATCAGAAGATGCACGGAATACTGTAGCAACTCGCGATTTATTACTACGCCGAACCGCCGCCGAACGCGACCCAGGTAATAAATTTGCCGCCCAACTTTTTGGTGCCCAATTAACAGATAAACTAGTACGAGCGCTCTGGGGTGGCGATCGTATTAGTGAATAATGTAGAGACGTAGCACTGCTACGTCTCTACAAAGATTTCGGGTAACGCAGAATTAATTTCACCAGATGTCAAACGCCAATTGACTAATGACCAATGACTAATGACTAATCCAGAATCATACCGTGCCTTAGCACTGCAAGTTACTTGTCATGCAGTTAACCAAGCAAGCGATGCCTACGGCGGGCTAGGCCTACGCCACCAAGCGCGATCGCTGATGCTAAACTCTATCAATCGCCTAGCGCAGCAAATTGCAGCTAGTATCGCTTTCATTGGCTTTGATTGTCGTTTAATTGTACTGCCAGAATATTTCCTCACAGGTTTTCCAATGGGAGATACTCTCGCAGGATGGGCACAAAAAGCTTGTATAGAAATGGCTGGTGCTGAGTACGAAGCACTGGGAAAAATTGCCCAAAAGCATAAAATCTTTTTAGCTGGTAACGCCTACGAAGTTGACCCCAACTTTCCCGGATTATACTTTCAAACCTGCTTTATACTTGACCCCTCTGGCTCAATTATTTTACGCTATCGGCGGTTAAATTCTTTATTTGCCCCTACCCCCCATGACGTTTGGGATAAATATCTCGATTGCTATGGTTTAGAAGGAGTCTTCCCCGTTGCCAAAACTGAGATTGGTAATTTAGCAGCTTTAGCATCAGAAGAAATTTTGTATCCCGAAGTCGCAAGGTGTCTAGCGATGCGAGGGGCAGAGATTTTTGTACATTCTACTTCAGAAGTGTATGACAAAAATCTCACGCCCAAAGACGCCGCAAAAATTTCTCGCGCCGTAGAAAATTTGGTGTATGTCGTATCAGCTAATACCGCAGGTATCGCTAATATTGCTATCCCCATTGCTTCCGCTGATGGTGGTTCAAAAATCATCGATTATCGCGGAATAGTCATAGCCCAAACAGGTGCAGGGGAAAGTATGGCAGCATTCGCCGAGATTGATTTAGCAGCATTGCGCCGCGATCGCCGCAGACCAGGGTTAAATAATTTACTGTCACGCCAACGATTTGAACTCTACGCCGAAAGTTATCGGCTGTCACACTTTTACCCCGCTAATACTATGCTGGAAAAAGAAGTAGACCGCAAACACTTCCTGCAAACCCAGCAAGCCACCATTGAACGGTTAGCAAAATTAGGAATAATTTGAATTGGGCATTGGGCATTGGGCATAGGGCATGGGGCATTGGCAGTCATAACTAAACTAATGACTAATGACTAATAACTAATGACTAATGACTAATGACTAATAACTAATGACTAATGACTAATACCAAAGCAATAGAAGTCCGTAACCCCCGAACTGGCAAATATGACTACGTAATTATCCCGCCGCCTAAGAGGCTGCTGATACAGCAGTGTAAGCGCACGCGTCGGGCGCAGGTTCATTGGCAAAAAATAGGTATAGAGGGGAGAATCGAAGCTTTACAACAGTGGAAGGAAGCGATACTATCTACACGCGATCGCTTAACGGAAGCTTTGGTAAATGATACCGGCAGATTATCAACTTCACTATTAGAAATCGATTCCTTTCTCTCTAGCATTGACCGTTGGTGTAGGTTAGCACCAGAATTACTCCAAGAATCTGCAAAAAATACAGCAATTCCCTTTATCGCCTTACAACAAGCATCAGTACCTTATCCTCTAGTTGGTGTCATTAGTCCGTGGAACTTTCCCCTATTACTGTCTACCATTGACGCCATTCCTGCATTGTTAGCGGGTTGTGCTGTAATTGTCAAACCGAGTGAAATTGCTCCCCGGTTCGTAGCACCGCTGGTTACAGCACTCAACGCCGTGCCCAAATTGCGCGATGTCTTAACTTTTGTTGAAGGAGCAGGGGAAACCGGAGCTACTTTAATTGAAAATGTAGATTTAGTTTGCTTTACAGGTAGTGTGGCAACAGGCACAAAAGTAGCCCAAGCAGCTGCTAAACAATTTATTCCAGCTTTTTTGGAATTAGGTGGAAAAGATCCAGCGATCGTTTTAGAATCAGCTAACTTAGACTTAGCAACCTCAGCTATATTGTGGGGTTCCGTCGTCAATACCGGACAGTCATGCTTATCAATTGAGCGAATTTACGTTGCCGAATCCATATTTGAAAAGTTTTACCATTTACTAATAGCTAGAGCTTCTCGCCTTGAGTTAGCTTATCCCACACTTGAAAGTGGAGAAATTGGCCCCATCATTGCTGAAAGACAAGCAGCAATTATTAGCGACCATCTTTTAGACGCAGTGGAAAAAGGAGCAATAATTCACTGCGGCGGCGTCATTGAAGACTTAGGAGGAGGTTGGTGGTGTCGTCCCACAGTGCTTACTCA
This sequence comes from Nostoc sp. ATCC 43529, assembly GCA_003326205.1. Lineage (GTDB taxonomy): Bacteria > Cyanobacteriota > Cyanobacteriia > Cyanobacteriales > Nostocaceae > Nostoc. The sequence goes on along the minus strand of LWTK01000074.1, from coordinate 317,581 downwards.
GGTCAATCATTCCATGAAAGTGATGACCGAAGAAACTTTCGGCCCCATTATGCCAATTATGCCTTTTGCCACAGTTGAGCAAGCAATATCTCTAGCAAACGACTCCATTTATGGACTGAGTGCGGCGGTATTTGCAGGGTCAGAAGCAGAAGCCTTAGAAGTTGCCCAACATATAGATGCAGGTGCCATCAGTATTAACGATGCTGGACTCACCGCCATCATGCACGAAGGAGAGAAAAACGCCTTCAAATTCTCCGGACTGGGAGGTTCACGCATGGGTGCAGCAGCAATAAAGCGGTTCACGCGGAAAAAAGCTTTTTTGATTAAAACCAATGCAAGTAATGACCCTTGGTGGTTTGGAAATGGGGAATAGGGCATTGGGCATTGGGAATATAATTTTCAGTCTAGTAATTTAGTTGTGTCCAGTCACAATTGAGTTGTATCGAGTCGCAATTGAGTTGTATCGAGTCACAATTGAGTTGTATCGAGTCACAATTGAGTTGTATCGAGTCGCAATTGAGTTGTATCGAGTCACAATTGAGTTGTATCGGGTCGCAATTGAGTTGTATCGAGTCACAATTGAGTTGTATCGAGTCACAATTGAGTTGTATCGAGTCACAATTGAGTTGTATCGAGTCACAATGCGATTGCATCGACTTGCAAAAATTGACCGATCTTATTTCCCAGTCCCCAGTCCCCAGTCCCCAATCCCCAATAATATGCGAACATAATTAAGTTGTAGCCGATCGCCTGCACTGAGGTATAAAGTGGATACCATTGCCATCCCTGCTCTGAATCGCCCAATAGACGCCACGGTAGAGATTCCTGGTTCTAAAAGTATTACTAATCGGGCATTACTTGTCGCAGCCTTGGCGCAAGGTGACTCTATTTTAGAAAATGCCTTATTTAGTGAAGACAGCAATTATTTTGCTAAATGTTTAGAGCAATTAGGCATTCCTATTACCCTAAATCCTGACCTGGCTCAAATTCAAATAGCAGGAAAGGGAGGCGAAATTCCCGCGAAGGAAGCAGATTTATTTGTCGGTTTGGCAGGTACAGCAGCAAGGTTTATTTCGGCGCTGGTAGCACTGGGTAATGGGGAATATCGCCTAGATGGGGTTCCCCGGATGCGAGAACGACCGATGGGCGATTTGCTAAAAGTTCTGCAAAGTAGCGGCATAACCGTTAACTTTCAGGGAAATCCTGATTTTATGCCCTACACCATCTACGGTGGGCAGTTTACTGGCGGACATTTTCGCTTGAAAGCTAACCAAACAAGTCAGCAACTTTCGGCATTATTAATGATTGCGCCTTATGCTCAACAAGACACAATCATTGAGGTTGAGGGGACATTGGTTTCTCAATCTTACGTGAAAATGACTTGTAAGTTGATGGCAGATTTTGGTGTTGAAGTCAATCAAATTGGCGAAAATCAATTCCAAATTAAAGCAGGCCAGCGTTACCAGCCTCGACATTACACAATAGAACCAGATGCGTCAAACGCTTCTTACTTTTTTGCCGCCGCCGCCGTCACTGGTGGACGAGTGCGGGTTAAACATTTGACCAAACAATCTTGTCAAGGTGATATTCTTTGGCTCAACGTCTTAGAACAGATGGGTTGCCAAATTCAAGAAGGTGATGATTACACGGAAGTTACAGGGCCAGAGCAATTGCAGGGTATCGATATTGACATGAATGATATCTCAGATTTGGTGCAAACTTTAGGAGCGATCGCTCCCTTTGCCGCCTCACCTGTTACCATTCGCAATGTCGAACATATTCGCTACAAAGAAACCGACCGCATTCACGCCGTTGTTACCGAATTGCGTCGCTTGGGAGTTCAAGTTGAAGAATTTGCCGATAGACTGAAGATTGAACCTAGTCCCATCACACCGGCAGCAATTGAAACCTATCACGATCATCGCATGGCAATGGCATTTGCTGTCACAGGCTTAAAAGTTCCAGGAATTGTAATTAAAGACCCAGGTTGTACAGCAAAAACTTTTCCAGATTACTTTACCCGATTTTTCAAAATGTTAGAACAATAAAGGTGAATAACCATGTCTAATATCAAAGAAGGAATGCCCGTCCTTGCCCGTCATGAAGGAGATTGGGTAGGTACTTATACATTAGTTGATACAGCCGGAAAAATCATTGACAGCTACGAATCTCACTTAACTTGTCAATTCCCAGAAAACGGCCCTCATCCCTACTACCAAATCAACCGCTACACATGGGCTAACGGTAAAAAAGAAGAATACGAATTTCCTGGAATCTATAAAGATAATAAACTTTGGTTTGACACAAACCGCATTGACGGCAAAGCCTGGGAAGCCGACGATTCTATTGTAATTTTGTGGTTTGCTTATAAAACAAACCCAGAAATGAGTTTATATGAAATGATTTACATTAGTCCTGATAATAACAATCGTGCCCGTACTTGGCATTGGTTTAAAAACGGTCAAATTTTTCAACGCACCCTCATTCAAGAACAACGGGTAAAATAAAGCGATCCAGCAAAATTTAGTAGGGTGCGTTATGGACGTAAGTCCTAACACACCGAAAATCTCGAATGGTGCGTTAGCCTACGGCATAACACACCCTACTAAAAACTCTTACTCTCTGCGACTCTGCGTCTCTGCGTGAGCTAAATTCCTCTCTATATTCAGCAACGCCTAACTATCAATTTTAAACTTAGTTGCTAATTAGTAATCTTTTTGATTATTATTTATTATTCGTTATTTAAATATCTCAACTCTCAACTTCCTAAGGTATACGCATGGCAAAAGGTGACAAAATAAACTTTTCTACTCCTAGCGGTTTCCCAGAATTTCTGCCTAGCGAAAAGCGTCTAGAATTATATTTATTAGATACCATCCGTAGAGTTTTTGAAAGCTATGGATTTACACCCATTGAAACCCCAGCAGTAGAACGTTTAGAAGTCCTACAAGCTAAAGGAAACCAAGGCGACAATATCATTTATGGAATTGACCCCATATTGCCACCAAACCGCCAAGCAGAAAAAGATAAATCAGGCGAAACTGGTTCGGAAGCAAGGGCATTAAAGTTTGATCAAACAGTGCCATTAGCAGCTTATATTGCTCGTCACCTCAATGAGTTAACCTTTCCTTTTGCCCGCTACCAAATGGATGTAGTTTTTCGCGGAGAACGAGCAAAAGATGGACGTTTTCGCCAGTTCCGCCAATGCGATATTGATGTAGTTGCTCGTCGCGAACTGAGCTTACTTTATGATGCTCAAATGCCTGCAATCATCAGTGAAATATTTGAAGCAATTAACATCGGTGATTTTCTCATCCGCATCAATAACCGCAAAGTGCTTACAGGTTTCTTTAAATCAGTAGGAATTGCCGAAAACCAAATTAAATCCTGTATCAGTATTGTTGATACCCTAGAAAAAGTTGGGCAAAATAAAGTCAAACAAGATTTAGAAAAAGAGGGTATTTCAGCAGAACAAGCTGAAAAAATCATTGAATTTATTAAAATAAATGGCTCAGTTGATGAAGTATTAGATAAGCTCAAACATCTAGCAAACAATCTCCCAGAAACCGAACAGTTAAGCTTGGGAGTTACCGAACTAGAAACGGTAATTACAGGCGTGCGTAATCTGGGAGTTGCCGAAAATCGTTTCTGTATTGATTTATCCATTGCCCGTGGACTTGATTATTACACTGGTACAGTTTACGAAACAACTTTATTAGGACATGAAGCTTTAGGCAGTATTTGTTCTGGCGGCAGATATGAAGAATTAGTCGGAGTATTTTTAGGCGAAAAGATGCCTGGTGTTGGCATTTCTATTGGCTTAACTCGCTTAATTAGTCGCTTACTCAAAGCAGGTATTTTAAGTACCTTAGCTGCTACACCCGCACAGGTGATGGTAGTCAATATGCAAGATGATTTAATGCCGACTTATTTAAAGGTTTCTCAACAACTGCGTCAAGCAGGAATTAATGTTATCACTAACTTTGATAAGCGTCCCTTGGGGAAACAATTTCAGTTAGCAGATAAACAGGGAATTCAATTTTGCGTGATTATTGGTTCTGAAGAAGCCGCAGCAAATAAATCTTCTCTTAAAGATTTGAAAACAGGCGAACAAGTAGAAGTATTGTTAGAAAATTTGGCAGAGGAAGTTAAACGCAGGCTGTCTTAAAACTTTGGTTAAGGTAAGAGACGCGATAAATCGCCGTCTCTACAATATTAATCTTTTGTAGAGACGGCGATTTATCGCGTCTTTACTCCTATATTAATAAGCCGATTTAGCTAAAGTATAAAAATCAAATTTTTTCAACATATCCAAAAATGTAAACACCGCAGGTACTTGCAAACCATTAGATAAAATTGCTGTTGCAATTACTCTTTCAATGGGTGCAGGTAAACTGTATACCTGTACCTTTGGCGGAATGGGTACGGCTGCTAAAAGGGGCATAATAGCAGCTCTGAGTCCTTGATTTACCATACTCACAACTGTGGAATCTTCTTGAATGTCGGTAGCAGTAGTTATGGGAATTGCTAAATTCTTGAGGTGGTTGTGAACAATACGTCCGCAGGGCGTACAAGGAAGCAAAACTGGTGGATATGCTGCTAAGTCTTCCCAAGTAATTGCTTTGCTGTTAATTTTGGCTTGTGGTGGTAGCAAAGCTAGATATTCATCCCGAAAAATTTCCCAAGTCTCAAACTCATCACTAGTTGGCAAACAGGTAATACCAATATCAGCACGTCCATCACGCAAACATTGTTCTACATCGGTGAAAGCACTACATTCTATAATGGTGACAGCAACTTCTGGGAATTGATCGTGAAACTGAGCGATCGCTTTTGGTAATAAATGAGTAGCTACGCTGCGAAAAGCTGCAATTCGTACATGACCGCCATGTAAACCTTTGTGTAGATTTGCTTCGTGTTGCATCATCTGTAGATGTTGCATTGCCTGACGTGCGTGATATAGTATACGCTCACCAGCAGGTGTTAATACTGCACCGTGACGACCTCTGGCAAATAAAGGCACACCTAATTCTTCTTCTAAAGTGGCGATCGCATGACTAATTGCAGGCTGAGAAAGCTGCAATTCTAAAGCAGCTTCACTAAAGTTACCACTTTCTGCGACTGCAACTATGGCTCGAAGTTGGGAGAGTTTCATGGTCAATTCATAAGAACAAGGGTATACGCATCTTGACTTAATTGTGGCAAAAAGCTTGTATTAATGATTTCTCGTATCTATAAATCATATTTATAGAAGCTATGCAAGCCATGATTTGATTCCTCACTGCGACGTTGTTACTGTTTATTTATAGAGCAACTGCCAGGAATAATCTGATGAATAATCACATCAAATGTCTAGAAGCAAAAAAAATAGACATAAATTCTAGTTCCTCATTCCATAAAAAATTTAATTTCAACTTTTGGGAATCTCTGCATAATATTTGGGAAAAATTTGTTCAGCAAATTATAGCAGATTCTAACGAATTACAAGTTACGCAAAAAGTTGACCGCTACGGTAATATTTATTGGCAAGCCTATGACCCTGTAACCGGCAAATCTTTTGCTTCCGGTTCGGAAGCCGACGTGTCTATGTGGATCGAACAGCTTTACAAATACTAAAAATATGGCACAACTAACTCTGGTAATTGGAAATAAAAATTATTCATCTTGGTCGCTGCGTCCTTGGCTGGCGATGAAGCAATTTGGTTTAGAATTCGATGAAATCCGAATTCCGCTTTACGGTTCAGATTCTTCATCAAAAACTCGGCAATACTCACCATCAGGAAAAGTACCTGTACTTTTACACGATACGCTAGCTATCTGGGATTCTCTTGCTATTTGTGAATATCTAGCTGAAACATTTCCGACTCTGCAATGGTGGCCAGAAGATAAAGCAGCAAGAGCATTTGCTCGTTCTATTACTGCCGAAATGCACTCAGGTTTTCAAAATTTGCGTCAAAATATGCCGATGAACTGCCGGACTAAATATCCTGGCAAAGGTTTAGCACTTGGCGTACAACAAGATATTGACCGCATTACAAATATTTGGAAAGAATCACGTCAAAAATTTGGGACTGCTGGCAATTTTTTATTTAGTAATTTCACAATTGCTGATGCATTTTTTGCTCCAGTTGTTTTACGATTTGTAACTTACGATGTGCAATTACATGCTGTTTCTCAAGATTATGTAGAAGCAATTTTGGCACTAGACGCAATGCAAGAATGGATAAATGCAGGAAAAAATGAAACAGAAATTCTTCCCCAATACGAGTATTCAGAAAATGGCAGGTAAAAATATTTTAATTCGACATGCAAAGGAGCAAGATATTCCTGCCATCATGGAATTGATTTATTTGAAAGCTGAATTTGATGGTTGTTCTGAATCTGTAGAAGCAACTCCTCAAAAGCTAGAAGTTGATTTATTTGGAGAAAATCCCCTTGCTTTTGTTCTTTTAGCTGAGGTTGATGGCGAAGCTATTGGGTTAGCAACCTATCATTTTATTTATTCAACTTTTTTAGCCAAACCTGGAATTTGGCTTGATGATTTATATGTCAAAGCTGAACATCGAAATCACAAAGTTGGTGAGGCGCTGATGCTACGCTTGCGTCAAATAGCGCAAGAAAAAGGTTGTGCGAGGATTGATTGGACTGTAGCTGTATCCAACGATCGCGGAATTAAATTTTATGAAAGAATAGGTGCAAAAATTAGAAACAAAGTAAGATTGTGTCGCTTGGATGCTCAGGAACTAATGAGAGAATTCAGAATTCCAGAATCAGGAGTCAGAATTAATTAGTGGCGCATCTAAATTACACACTCCAAAACGGCGCGTTAGGCTAAAACTGCAACGCACACTACTGAAGATTGACTTCAATTTATTCAAAATTCTGTTAGCGCAGCAGGGCGTAGCCCATTCTGACTCCTAAATTGAGAAATCAATTTTCATTTTTAAAGAGATTCCGCCGACTCGGTTGATTGTTTCGCTACCGGGTACGACTTCAAAACCTAATCTTTGATATAAAGCAAAGGCGGGATTTGTCGCCCGAATGCTGAGAGATACTGATGGATAGGATGTTTTAGCTGCTGCTAATAAATGCTTGAGTAGCTGTGTGCCTATGCCTTGATTTCGATATTCGGGGAGAATTGCGATCGCTAATTCGGGAATGCGATCGCTAATATAACCATATCCTTTATTTTCACCTGTCAATAAACGCAGCCACGCTGCTCCTACTGGCTGATTAGTACTTTCTAATATAGCAACAAAGCCATTATCATCTTTGTTTCCCCAATTTTTGACATATTTTGCTAAATCGGGATGATTCATTGCATCCTGCACCGTCAAGTTACCTTCTGTTTCCAGATGCGCTGCTTCGTAAAGCATTTGCCACAAAAAAGGCTCATCTTTTTCTGTAAGTGGACAAATAGAATAATTCGTCATCTCTTATCGTACCAACTTGCCAAAGTTAATTTTATTTACAATCAAAGCAGCCACGTAATACCAATTTGAATAATGATTAAAATTATAAAAGCTTGCCCTGTAAATTTTTCACAATCCAAAACCAAAAATCCAAAATTCAAAATGGTATTAGTGCTTACGAAGTAAATAATATTATCTTAGTGAACCTGTTATCAAATCCTGCCTAACAACCTGCTGTTGCCAACATTAAAATAATTTACTCAATGGAGTGGATAAACCATCAAGACTAACCAGATTTTTCTGCTGTTGATATTCTCTAACTCCCTGTTCGCCTTTTTTACTAGCCCAGTTTACTAGAGTTTGGCGCTGACCTCGATAGTCATACAGTGGGACACCAAAACCACAAGAGGTCTGTATTCTTTGGATATCAGCGACGATAATTTGACGAGTTCCAGGTATTTCTGGAAATAGACAGTAGAGTGAGTTCCAGTCAGGAGAAGTCGGTAAAATTGTATGTCCTTGACCGTAAAGACGCAAAATACAAGCAGGGTCTTCAAAAGCGCAAAACATGAAAGTAATTCGCCCATTTTCTTCTAAATGCGCGGAAGTTTCATTACTACTGCCTGTAAGATCTATATAAGCTACTCGCTGAGGAGAAAGGATGCGAAAGCAATCCAAACCTTTAGGAGACAGGTTAACATGACCTGTAGGACTTAACGGTGCAGAGCCAACAAAAAAAATGTGTTGGGCACTAATGAAAGCTTCCAGTTCTTCAGTAATACACTCAAAAAATTTAGCCATAGAATGTTTGATTTCTATTTGCAGATTCCCCATGTTCTCAGCCTATGTCCAAGCCAAAAATCTAGCAAGGCCTATTTGCCAATATCTGATGAGAAGGGGGTTCTTATGGTAGTGGAAAGATATAGCTTTAACTTTCCACAGGTGGGGGATGAGGAAGGTGGGGAGTAGGAAGTCTGTATAGACGCGATTAATCGCGTCTATAAAAAGTGAAGAGTAGGGGGGATAAGGAAGTGGGAAGTGGGGAGAAGTATTATTATTTTATGTAACGACTAGCCATTTGCAGCGCGTCGGCGATATCCACATCACCATCGCCGTCAGCATCTAAGAAGGAATTGAGTACAGGATTACCGCCAGTTTGGGGATTTTGAGCATTGGCGCCTGATTGGAGAAAATTTAGTACTAAAGGTACTGCTAAAGGCAGCAATTGTTGAACCATACCAGCATCTAACCCTGTGCGCTGGGCAGCAATTTCAGCTACTTGCTGTTGTATACCAGGAGAAAATAAGGAATCGACTGCTTGGGGGTTGGGAGAAGTACCAGCATATTCATTGACTAATGTTTGTGCGGCTTCATTACCATCTGTGGCTTGCTTGTGTTGTAAAGCCGAACGAACTTGACTACCCACAATTGACAAAACTGATTGCATGGTAGAAGGGTCTGTGCCAGTGCGATCGCTCAGTTGATTTACAGTGTTAATAATACTTCCTAATTGACCTAAGTTGCCCTGTTGGTTAGGGTTTGCCACAGCGCCAAGAATTTGATCGAAAAGTCCCATAAGTTTGTTGTTCCCTTTGTTCTTGATGCTAATTATTATCAAAAAATCATCTTCCAAAAGCTAGTATCTGAAGGCGGAATATTGGCCAGACCTAGCACTGCTACGTCTCTAATGCTGTACTATTAGCCGAGGTCTGAGAAATTGGCAGAGTAATAGCAAACTCTGTACCTTGCTCTAACTCAGACTCACAGGAAATTTTACCGTGATGTTTTTCTACCACGATCTGATATGCGATGGCTAGCCCTAAACCAGTACCAATCCCTCGTGGTTTAGTGGTGAAAAAGGTTTCAAATATTTTGTGCAAATTTTCTGGTGAAATACCACAACCGTTGTCTGCAATTCGCACGATCACCCAATTATTCTGACACCGTTCTGTGATAATAGTAATTTCAGGTAAAAATTGTGGATTCTGGGCTGCTCTTTCCTCTACAGCATCGATGGCATTGCTTAAAAGATTCATAAATACTTGATAAAGTAAACCTGTATAGCCTGGAATTGTGGGAATTTCTCCATAGTTACGAACAAGGCTAATACCGTTTTTTAGGCGATTGTTCAAAATTAATAATGTACTATCTAGACAAGCGTGTAAATCTAATAACTGTGCTTCGCCTTCATCTAAGCGAGAGAAATCTTTTAAACTACGGACAATTTCTCGCGTGCGGTCAGCACCAACTTTCATTGAGTTAAAGAGTTTTGGTAAATCTTCTAATAAAAACTCTAAATCAATTTCTTCTGCTAAAGTTTGCAAAGCAGGTGAAGGTTGAACGACTTCGGCTTGATATGTTTGCAGTAGCGCTAACAAATCATCAGTATAAGTTTTGGCATGTACGAGATTGCCAGAAATAAAATTTATCGGATTATTAATTTCGTGGGCAACACCAGCCAACATTCGCCCTAAACTAGACATTTTCTCACTTTGGATTAATCGTGCTTCGTTCTCGGCTTGTTGTTCTGCTAAAAGCTGCTTCACCTGTTGAATCAACTGATTTAGAGAGTTAGCTAATGCACCAACTTCATCTTCTGTAGTAACAGGCGCTTGCAAATCAAAATTAGCTTCTTTGGTAACTCTTTGGGCAATCTTTGTAACTTCGTTAATGGGACGGGCGATGATACTACTTGTATAGAAAGCAAGGATAGCTGCGATCGTCACTGATAGCAGCATACTACCAATAATAATCTGAGCTTGGATTAACGCAGCCTTTTTTTGAGCAATATCAGCTTCCTCTTGATCTTCTCGGAGTGTTTTGGCAAACTCAGTTAATTCATGGGCAAATTGATAAAACTTCAAAGCATCTTGACTTTGGCTGAATTTTGAGATTAATTGCTGCGCTTTTAATGCTCCCTGTGGCTGCGAACTTAATGGCAAAATTTGTCTAATTAGCGACCTCAGTTGCTCAAAATATACGGCTATCGATTTGTCATGCTTGACCAGCAGCTGGTGTAAATCTCCTTGAAAATGACTTTGACTAAATTCTTCTGCCTGAGAAAGCAATGTTTCAGCTTCGGCCAAATCGGTCTTAAAATTAGAAATTCCTCTTTGCAAAGCTTGTCGCTGCTGTAAAAAAGGCACTATTTCTTGCTGGTGAATCTGTATTTCTAACAGTTCTCCTTGTAAACTGCTTAACAAGCTTCCTTCCTCACCTGCCAAGACCATTTTTTGTCTAGCTTGTTGGAAATAGCGATCGCCTATTACTAATCCTGCTGTTGTTCCCAAAACTGCAATTCCTAAAGCTAGTCCGTAGCCACAAACAATTTTTTGCCGAATACTCAGTCGGTGAAATACTTGTTTAACCAAGTTAGAGTATTTTAATTTAAGTGTGGCAGTCATGGTATAACTCGCTGTTGAATTAGCTAGGAAGTGGGCGATAGGGAAACAAAGATAGATATCACCAGCGTCGGCTTTTACCAACGAAACATCGGAAGAATATAAGGAATGAAAAGAAATTTGATACAAAATGCGCTCTTAGTTTATCAGAGCTTGCTTTTTTATACCCTGGTCAAAAATACTGAAAGTATGAAGTAGAGATGTATTTAGGAATCCGATTTGATTCCTAAACCACTGGTAGAGACAGGGTTGGGGGAACAGGTAAAAAGGAATAAAAGTCTATCTAGTGGTCTGTCGCATTAGTTCTGAAAGGTTCGTAGTAAGCACAAAGCGTGCTTAAAAATCAAGGACTAAAGTCCTTACTACAAACGTATTTATCCATCAAAATTAATGCGATAGACCTCTAGTGGTTCATCGCATTAGTTATGAGGCGTGAACTTCTTCTTAATTTTTCTTTCTTTGCGCTCTTTGCGTCCTTTGCGGTAGCCTGCGGCAAGCCGCTCCGCGTCTACGTTTATTAAACCTACAAAATTAATGCGATAGACCACTAGTTTAAAGAGGTAGATAAATGGTTAGACAAAATTATTTATGTCATTGCGATTACTTCACTCCGGTATCGCTGCGTACCCTACAAAATCTTGCTACCTAATGACAAGTATTTAGCCGGACATGATATGAGCGCTAAAGTCTCAGATTAGATAAAGCTGGCGCGAGAATTTTTCGGGTGGATACCAATTACAGATGGTCGGGGAACACCTGTGGCTTGATCTTTGCCACCGTCAGCCTGGGAAATATTACTCGGCCAACTACTCCCACGGGGTAAACTCCGAGTTTGATTGAATGTATTACCATTCAAATCAAGTAACTCAATACTGCGACTCAGCGTTGTACCATCATTAATTGGACAATCTTCGCCAGGATGCTGTACTGAAATAATCAGTGTATTGCCAACAAAACTTGGCCCTGTCATCTCACAACGCACTGGCCCATAAGCAAAGGGTATTACCTGTCCGGCATTTGCACCACTGGTGGGGATACAAAACAGCCAATTATTACCGAAAACGCCTGTAAAATCAGAAACATTCCCACTCGCTGTGTGATCGATTTTAGTTTGTTTGCCTTGGGCACCTACACCAAAACCATTGTGAGTGCCGGTAGACATATCTGTGACTCCCCAAACATTTCCTTGGTCGTCAAAAACTAAATTATCGACGTTGGCAAAACCAGCACCATTTACAGACCCAGCTTCGCCACCTTGAGCAAATTTCTGCCATTTAAAGGTTAGACCTGTAGCATCGGCGCTATCTTCAATAATCTTGTACAGTCCTCCTGATTGCTGGGTTGCATTGGGGTCTTTACTTAACTTGGCAACTTGAAAAATCCGAGAATCAGGATATCCATCACTACCTGGCGCACCGTCAGTATAGGCGATGAATACTTCTTTGGTGGTTGGATGCACTTCTATATCTTCTGGACGCGCTGTGGGAGTTCCCCCAACTAAATTTGCAGCTAAAAACGCGTCAGTGAGTACGGCACCTTGGCTAGAGTAGAAGTCAGATAGTTTTTTATTTTGATAATCAGGTAGTGCTTTTACTTCGTTAGTGCGATCGCATTTAAAGATACCACCATCTTCACTTTGGTCTGCAATACCTTTACGTTTCGGTAGCGGTAAAAGACCTTGTTTTTGGGCTTTCTGCAACGCAGCAAATTCTACAGAAGATAGAACTGTCGGCGCAATTGGATTGGTAGCAGTAGTTAATAGTAACGGTATCCACTTACCTGTACCGTCTGGATTGTACTGGGCAACATATAAAGTTCCATTTTCCCACAATTCACTGTTAGTTTTACTCGTTGGTGAAGAGATAGTACTAGCACTGACAAATTTCCAAGTGTGTCCCCCACGTCTGTCATCACCCAAGTAAGCAACTAACTTTTTGCTTTCTTCAGCACGCACAGCAACATTTTCATGGCGGAAACGACCTAACCAAGTGTGTTTTCGGGGGCGAAATTGCGGATTCGCGGGGTCAATTTCTACAATCCAACCGTATTTTTCGCCAACTAATCCAAAAGTCTTGCCGATAGTTTTATCTGTATATTCTGTCTGAGTACCATTAGCTTTGACTGCTTCTGTAACGCTGCTTTGAAAGTTTTCTTCAGCAGTTAAAATTGTTCCCCAAGGAGTTTTACCGCCAGAACAATTGAAGGCAGTACCAATAATTTTGTTACCTAATTCATCAGAAGAAAGATTAAAAACTTGGCTTGCAGCTGGGCCAGTTGCAATTAAATAATTTTGGTCGCCTTTTTGGTGGTTGCGACTTCCCCAAGACGTGATATTTTTGTAGTTATCTTTGCGTTGGCTATTGATTCCCAATCCAGAAAGACCGTGAATGCGGCGGTTTTTACCATCTTTGACGACAACAAAACGTTTATTTGCATTCTCACTAGAGATGCGAACAATCGAGCCGCCTTGATTATATAAAAATTCCCCTTCAACTTCAATATTTATAGTGGAGGGTAAAGCCCAGCCAATGGCATTTTCAAATGCGTCAGGGAGTCCTTTTAAATCGGAAGCATCTTCAAATGCTAAAATAGAAAATGGAAAACTAATATATTCATGATTGACCCATAAATACCCGACATCATTAGTTTCTCCAGTGGGAATAAAAGCATTAAAATCGTTGTTGTAGCCGAAATAATCGTCTTTGTTTGGAAACACGCGATCGCCCCAACCAACAATTACATAACGTTCGTACTCTGGCGGCACTACCACATCATCAAGAACGGTATAGCTAGTTAACTTCACATCCGCAGATGCATTAACTACTTCTCCTTCACCAATTTTTGTTGGCAAGAAATTTTTCTGCTCTTGATAAATTGGTAGAGGATGTGGTAAGCGTACAGGTGTAAAGCCCAGTGAGGCGGTTTTTGCTTCTCTACTGCTGAAAGGTTTTTTCAGCAGTTGGTTTCCCAAAACAACAGCGCCAGCACTGCCAGCAAAAAATATTAAAATTTGTCTGCGACTCAATTTAGACATTAAACTTTCCTTTCCTGCCACAGAAAAAACTTGGTAGAAACAATTTCTACTGAATTAACATAACAGACTCTTAAGTTTATGAAATTGGCTGTCTTTTAAATAACTAATAATTTAACTTTTTTAAATAATAAATGATGAATTGTCTTGTTTACAGTCATTCTCATTTAAATGAAGTTTTAGACAATTGCAAACTGCTATATATGGAGAAAGATTGACTACTTTACTAAAAACCTTAGTTTATAAAAGTTAAGCTTAGGTTATATTTTAATTAACTAAAAATTATTAAACCTTGGGTTCTACGTAAGCATAATCAGGTAAGGAACAGAGTCAGTGCCCCATCTGTCCTATCCTGGAGATGGATAAATGTGTTGTGGGTGAGACTGTGTTTTTTAGCGTTGTGATACCGACTTATAATCGCCGTCCGATTTTAGAAAAGTGCCTCCGTGCCTTGGAGGTGCAGGAGTTAAGTCAGCCAAGTTCGATTACTGGTTACGAGATTGTCTTGGTGGATGATGGTTCTACTGATGGCACACTGGAGTGGTTGACAGCACACAAAGAAGAGTTTCCCCATGTGCGATGGTTTGTACAAGATCATGCGGGGCCAGCTGCGGCGCGGAATTTAGGGGTGGAACAGGCGCTAGGAGACACGATTATCTTTATTGATAGCGATTTAGTAGTACTGAAGAATTTCCTGCAAGCTCATGGTAACGCACTAGTGCAGGGAAAAGAGAAATTGGGGAGCGATCGCTTTTTCACTTACGGTGCAGTTATCAATACTTGTAATTTCGACAACCCAACGGCTGAACCCTACAAAGTCACAGATTTTTCAGCAGCTTTTTTTGCTACGGGAAATGTGGCAATTCCTAAACATTGGCTGGAAGAAGCTGGACTTTTTGATATCAGTTTTCAACTTTATGGCTGGGAAGATTTAGAATTAGGTGTGCGGCTGAAAAAATTAGGTTTGACACTAATTAAATGTCCGGAAGCTGTAGGCTATCACTGGCATCCAGCGTTTAAGTTAGAACAAATTAAAAGTTTAATTGACAAAGAAATCCAACGCGGACGTATGGGAGTTTTGTTTTATCAGAAACACCCTACATGGGAGGTGCGAATGATGATTCAAATGACTTGGCTGCATCGCTTACTTTGGGGTATTCTTTCACTTAATGGCGCACTCAACGAAAAGACAATGGCTCCATTTTTGCAATGGCTAATTAACTTAGGTAAACCACAATTGGCTTTAGAAGTTGCCCGAATTTTTCTTAACTGGTACAACGTCAAGGGTGTTTATCAAGCTTATGCTGAAATGCAGCAAACATCGTGAGGAAAAAGTTTAGGAATTCAGAATTCAGGAGTCAGGAGTCAGGAGTCAGAATTAGAATAGTTTCTGTGTTTAGCTTTGAAACCAAAATAAGCTGTCGGGTATTTAATTTGCATAACCAGGGCGGGCAAGATGCCCACCCCACAAGAAATTCATTTTTTTGAGGATGCAAATTAAAATATTTTTAGCTTACCGAACTTCACTTTCCTGGGAATCAGTTGTAAATATGAGTACAAATCTCCACTAAATAAAAAATACACGTTTTAAATGAGTGCAAAATTTAAGTTTGCACTGATTTCTATTCAGAATTCAAAATTACATTGACCGCCGATTCTAACATTTTTATTCTTCCAACATCGGCATCTATTTCTACTTCTGTACCAATTGGCAAGGTAAATTTATCTTTAATATGACCAATCATTGAGCCGTACCAAGCAGGAATTCCTAAAGGAAGTATATGGTCTTGTAATAGTTGGATTAAGGTAAATGATGGTTCATCTCCAAGGCTACAATTAGTACATTGTCCAAATATCAAGCCACCAATTTGATTAAGTATGCCAGCAGTTTTTAGCTGGGTTAACATTCTATCTACGCGGTAAACGTCCTCGCCAATTTCTTCTATAAACAAGATACTTTTGTTCCAAGAAGGTAGATAAGGCGAACCTACCATTGCTGACAATACTGATAAGTTTCCACCGATAAGTTTACCCTTCGCTTTTCCTGGTGATATTGTCTCTACTGGCACTTCGTTATTATTGGAATTTTGCATGGTGACGGCTTCAGCATTAAATAAAATGCGCTGGAAGTAATCGACTGTAAACTGATTCCAGGTAGACGTGGCTACAGGGCCGTGAAAAGTAATCAGCCGACTACGAGCATTAATCGCCAACAATAAAGTAGTAATATCGCTGTACCCTATGAGAATTTTGGGATGGGAGCGAATCAGTGAATAGTTTAGTAAAGGTAAAATGCGATTACATCCCCAACCGCCACGCATGGCAATTATTCCTTTGATGGAGCGATCGCTAAACATCAAGTTTACATCATCGGCGCGATCGCCATCTTTACCAGCTAAATAACCATAACGATCTAAAATATGCTTTCCTTGCTTGACTTTTAACCCTAATTGTGCAATTGATTTCTCTGCTGCTTCAATTTCCTTAGCGTCAACGATACCCGCAGGAGCAATTAATCCCACGGTGTCGCCGACTTGGAGGCGTGGGGGTTTGAGGACGGTATTTAGGGATAGCTTACCTTCAGCGGTAAGTGTTGGTATTTGGGTGGCTAAGGTAGCTAGTCCACAAGTCGTGAGAAATTGCCGACGGTTGATAGTCATCGGCTACACCGGAAAGCTGGCGGCTTGAAAAATTTGTTCGGCAGTTAAATTCAATTCTGGGAAAATGGGTGAGATAATGCGATCGCTTGTGCGAAACTGCCGGACTTGGTATTCTCCCTCAACTAACGAGTAAATGGAGATAGTTGGCTGTTTAGGATTACCAATAAATTTTCTGCCACCTAGCGCGGCGTAATCTACAATCCAATATTCTGGGATACCAATGGCTTCTCTTCGAGACGCTACGCGAACATATTGGCCAAGTTTGGTAAAGTAATCATCACGCCAGTTTGTGCTGACAACCTCGATAACTAATGGGATTGATGCTGATTGGCTAAGTGTTGATTTAGTTCTCCACAACGGCTCGTTGACTAGGTTGAAACGATTCAACAACAGCACATCAGGTAAGAAAGCGGATTCACTTTCAGATGCTTGAACAAATCCCATTTTAGGAATGTCATAGGGGATTGAAAATCGAGCGCACTCCAGCAAAATTTGCTTGATTAAGAATGCGATAACTAATTCATGATCCCCTGTTGGCGGTGGCATTACCTTGATAAATCCATTATGTAGTTCGTAACGAAGCTGTGTTGAATTAACAGGATACCAGTCTAGAAACTGGCTAACAGTAATAGGAATTGGTAACGACTGAATCATTTACCTGCCTCCGTTGCGATAATTCCCAGTAGTTATATTAACCTCAATTTTTCGGTTTTTCTGATTTATTTATGTTAAATCTCTTTTACCCCATCAATTAACCCATCTGAAATCATAAATCCATTGGTAGCTGTATTTAATACCTCAGGATTAAAATAGATAAATTCAGTATCGCCAATTACAGGCAAAAAATGGTCAGATAATTGCATTGTCTGTAAACAAAGATTGATACTAGAAGCTGCTGAATTATATGTTTCAATATTTGCTTCCAGAACATTCAATAATCGTTGATTAGTGGCAATTTTCGCTTCAGCTTCTTGTTCGAGTGTTTTCTCTAAATAAGCACGTGCCTGTGGATATTGCTGCAAAATGTCATCTGCTTGTTGCTCAGCCATTGGCAATAACTGAGTTTTCAAAATTTGGTTGATGGTTTGGCGGAAAGATTTGCGAATAGTTTGAGAAACTTTTGGCTCAAAATCTAACTTCAATAATTGCCTAATGGCTGGTTCTGCTTCGACGATACTTTCAGCGTCGTAAGTTTGGGAGGTTTGTAATAAAGTCTGGCGAAATTGATATATGGAAAAAGTGCCTTCATCATAAAATCTAGGACTTTCTCGCACAAAGCGATCGCACTCTACGCTAGCTGCACTCACTACTGCTTGAGTAACTCGTTTTTCTAGATTTCTAATCTCTTGTTCAATGCCACCATCATTATCTAATAAGCGATACAATTGGCGATAATATTCTGATTTACGAATTTTTTCCAGCAATCGCTGAAAAAAGCTGGCAATGATTTGCTGAGAAGATTCAATTAAAATATCTTCTAATTGATTTGCTAAGTAATAAAATGCCTCCACTAAAATTGCTAGTAAAGGTGCAGTGGCATTGCGAGGGTGGCTAATTGTTGCACGTCGATAAGCATAAGCTACAGAAAAAGTATCTAGTAACTCATCTAGACGGCGAATCATTCGTGATTGCAATTGTTTAAAATCTGTTTCAAAAGCATCGCAAGAACTACAAGCTATTAGGTTAACTTCTTCTTTGATATGCTGATTAAAGTCTTTCCCAATTTGCTGGAGTTGTTGATTGAGGCGTTGTAATTCTTGCGCCTTCATCGTTTCAATTTCTTGTGGCTGACTATCTAAATTGCGTTGGGAACTTTGGTAATGTTTTTTCAATTTTATGCAAACGTCTTCCAAGTCATTAGCAAGGTTTTTAAATAATTGTGGACGTTTTTCTTCAGTCAAATAACGAGTAATTGCAGTGCGAAATTCCTCAATACCACTATCTTCGATTAGCTGTTCTATCAGTTCACTTCCCCAATCTGCCAAAATCCGCACATAATTTTGATTCGGCGTTTCAAAACCGTTAACGGAAACACGGAATTTTGTGGAAGATAGTTTTCCAGAATTCACACAATAGTTGTTAAACGCATAGACAAATTGCGGTGTATCTTCTTTACCATCTAAACTTTTGACGCTTTCGGCAAAAAAAGAATCTAAACCAAATCTATCTTTTGCACTTGTTTGTTTAATCTGACTGCTATAAAATCCTAATAAACCACTGGTTTTATAAACCCTATTTGTATCATGAAATTGTCCATTAATTAAATCATCTAATCGTTGGCGTAGCTGAGTATTATACCAAGTCTCATCGATGCGGTTGAAGACATAGAAAACGCGATCGCGTACTCCCGCATTTTGCCGCATTAATTCTAAAAGCTGTGTTTCTTCTTTTGTCATGTCACCCGCGGAAGCAGGTTTTAGTACGCATACCACCGCCGAAGTATCGGGATGTTGAATTTTGGCATAAGTTAGCTGTGCATCTTTCTCCACCGGCGCATCAATACCAGGGGTATCGATAATTACATTTCCATCTTGTAGCAAAGGATGGTTGCAGTAATATTCTATCCGCTTCAATACCGCGCTATTGCTACCACGACGCGCATATCCAGCAGCTTCCTTGAGATTAGAAAAGTTAAATTGCTCCATTGAATATGTAGCATTAGTTACAGTATAAATGCGATCGCGGTTTGCTATATATCCTTCTAGCAATAAGATTAAGGCCTTGGCTTGTTTTGCACGTTCTGATTTACTCTCACCACCTTCCTGCTGAATAATAGCTTCGCAACCTTGACGTAGTAAGTTAATTACATCAGCTTGGTTGATATTAGCTACTGTTTTAAATCCTAGTTGCTGACACAAAAAAACTGCTTGTTCTCGAATTTCTGCTTCACTTAAAAATGTTAAAACAACGCTTTCTTTATCTATTTGTGCATACTCAATTTTGCATTCTGTACCTGTAGCGTGTCCCTCTGCACTATACAGTAATTCTCTCTCTAAAAGTGCATTGATTAGCATTGATTTTCCAGCGCTAAATGCACCCGCAAACACAATCTCAAACTTAGGAGAAATCGCTTTATTTAAAGAAGTTTGTACAAATGTAATATCTTGAGAACGTAGCGTTGGTTCTTGCTGTAAAAGTTGTAATATTGACTCTACTTGTTCTTTTAAATTTTTGCACTGAACTGGTAGATCTGACATATTCTGCATCCTAATAATATTTATGTATATATTAGTAATATTTATTGTTTTATTGGCTCAGTAAAATTCCTGAGAAATTTGTGTTAAATTGCTAGATATTACCAAAAAGACTAATTAATGATTATTGAATCATGAAAGTTTTTGCTCTTAGATTAAAACCCCACGAAGATTTAAAACAAAGCTTAAACAATTTTGTGATACAAGAAGACATTAAAGCAGGGTTTATATTAAGTGCTATTGGTAGCCTAGAAGAAGCCAAAATTCGCTTTGCTAATCAAGCCATTAGTACGGTATTAACCGAAAAATTTGAAATCATCGCTCTCAATGGTACAATAGCAAATACAGGTGTGCATTTGCATATCGCTATTTCCGATGGAAAAGGCAAAACTATCGGGGGACATCTCGACTATCGATGCATTATCTACACAACTGCTGAAATAGTTATTGGTGCGAGTGAGGAATTTACATTTAATAGAACATTTGACGAACAAACAGGTTACCAAGAACTAGAAATTATCTGCGATCGCTCATAAATACTGTTGTATCAAAATAAGGCTATTTCATTAACCATTCTCTTTTAATATATACAGAACAATTATTATTAGTTCGACTTTATAGCAACTCTAAATCTTTCCTGAAAAATCTATTGCCTCTTGCCTCTTGCCTCTTGCCTCTTTTACCTCATCACTGTTGTCAAACAAAATTAAAATATGATTTGTTATGCAACCTTCTCTAGCTCTTGATAGCTTAAATATTCTTGTAGTTGAAGATGATGATGATATTCGCTATTTTATTACTACAGTATTGGAAGCAGATGGAGCTACCGTAGAAGCAGTTCCATCCGCCGCAGAAGCACTGAAAATTTTACCCCAATTGCAACCTGATATCTTAATTTCTGATATCGGTATGCCTAACGAAGATGGCTACACCTTAATCAGAAAAATACGTGCGCTCAAACCAGACATGGGTGGGAAAGTCCCAGCTATTGCCTTAACTGCTTTTGGCGATAGTGAAAGCCGGATTCGTGCTTTGGAAGCTGGCTTTCAAACTCATGTATCTAAACCAGTTTTTCCAGAAGAACTAGTTGAGATTGTCGCTGATTTGTTTGCTTCTTGTAATTGGTAACGAGGCTATTTTTACCTTTTTTGAGGTACTAATACAGGTAGTTTACGAACACCGGCTACGGACTTGGCGTGTTGTCCAACAGTTAAAACGTTGAACTGACTCGTTATCATTTCTAAACTTTTATTCACCACTGCCAGTTTTTTGTAGGTGGGAACATCCATACCAGGAAAAAATGATAACTCTGGCACATCTTCTTGACTTAAAAAGTCTGTGGGATGGAGTAATAAAGATGGTTGAGTGTGTGTAAGTTTACACAACCATAAAGCAATTCTCAAATAAAATAATGCCAAACCGCTAGAAAATCTAGCCAAATACATGATGTAACTGAAGTGAATTGGCACTTTGAAAATTGGCATGGTGGTAACAGGAATTTCAGTCAATCTATCCTTACCCATGTGCCATTGGTAGGGATTTAGAGGCTGCAAACAATCTTTGAAACTACCAAACAAAGCTTCCCGCTTTTTACGTTCTTCCTTGCTGAGTTTACAAGTCATTAAATAATAAGCTCGTGCTACTGGCCCCAAAATTGTAGGAAAAGTTGAAGCATCATATTCATAGCCGCGTCGCGCTAAGACTTTCAATACTGCTGGAGAAAAGCTGTATCCAGGGCCGCGAAAGCCTACAGGTTGTTGATAAGTGACGCGCTTGATATGTTCTTCAGCCATAGCCACTTCTTCTTCTATCTCGCTCTCAGAATACAAATGCAGCCAGGGAGAGTGGTAGAATGAATGGTTGCCGATTTCGTGACCGGCATTGGCGATCGCCTGTATTGCCTGATGATTTTTTTCCAGCGCTGCATCTTGACCAACAATGAATACTGTGATTCTCAAATTCCATTGCTCAAGAATTTCTAAAAAACGCGGTACTGCAATATCTAAGTAAGAGGGAAAACTCTCCCAACCTGGAGCGCCTTGATTTTTTAAATAAGACCAAATATTATCTAAATCTAAAGAAAGACTGGCTATTGGTTTATTTGCTTTTCCTTTGGTTTTCATTATTATTTCAAGTATTTATTTCAAAATAAAGATTGACTGTAAAACCAGCGTTTTTTAATTGCTGGTGATTAATATATCATAACTAGAACATATTTAAACGTATATAAGTAAGTTTTAGCGATCGCCAGCATTTACAATCAGATTTCCATAACTGAGTTACACAATGTAGCCTAGTTTGCAGTTGATGGGCGATCGCTCCACAAATCCCCAGTTCATAGTCACTACAATATGTACTCAAGAAATGATAATTGCCACTACTACAATCAACGTCTGCAATTTGGTAGATGAAATTTTGACAGAATGAGGATTTATTGAAAGGTAACAGATTCGCTCAACAATTCTCCATCGTGTTTTAGCAAAATCGCATTTGTAAATGAGTTGTGAAATTAGTCGTGGAGGTAGGTAATAGGCAATAGATTTGTTCGTGAGTGATTTAGGCTTGCTAAAGCCAGTTTAAAAAATACAATATGAATTTTGTGTAAATTTTATATAAATTTTGTGTATTTATACTTACTAGGTTAAAATTTTGTAATTATTATGATGCTGATAACAGTGTTATTAAATGTTAGTACAAAAGTTCTGCTACTAGTAGAACGGTAGCTAACACTGAATTTGGGACTAAGATTAGCAACTCTTAATATTCAAGAAACCAGATCCTTGAAGAAGCAGCGATCGTACAAGAAAGAGTTTTGTCAGTTTCACACAAACAAATTCAAATTGAGGCTAATATCCGATGCAAAAGTCTTACAAATTGACAATTACGGCTGCTATTGTTGGATTCGGATTAGGAATGATGAATACAGCGCAAGCGGCAATTTTGACTCTGAGTGCGTCTAGCCAAGGTTGGTGGGCTGCTGAAGGCGGGCTGAATGTTGGTAATTCTAACAGTAACACCAACTACGTAACTGGAAACATACGCGCAACAGATTTGCGTAATTATTTTACATTTGCTCTTGATAATATAGGAAAAGTTTCATCAGCAACCCTACAAGTTCAACGATTTGACGGTTCAGAAAATGGAATAAAAACTCTAGGTTTATTTGATGTTTCAACAGCTGCTGATGTATTAAGCCAAAAAGTTAATAGCCCCAATAATACTATTTATAGCGATTTGGGAAGTGGTAAAAACTATGGAATTTTTGATGTCAATAGTTCTGGCGATCCCAACGATATTTTGAGTTTTGCTCTCAACTCTGACGCCATTGCAGATATTAATAACAGAAGTGGGAACTTTTTCTCAATTGGAGGTGCGCTTCTGGGTGATATTGGATTAAATGCAGACGAATATCTTTTCGCCGGTAGCGGTGATGGTACTTTTGCGACACTTGTAATCGATACAGATTCAACCACGGTTCCAGAACCTTATACCATTGGTGGGATAGCGGTTGCTGGTGTTGTAGGTTTGTGGTTAAAGCGCAAACGAAAAGCGTCCTTGACCAAATAATTATTAATTCATAATTCATAATTCACAGATGTGATGCCAAAATCCTTGTAGAGACGTTGCAATGCAATGTCTCTACATCTATAGGAATCCGATTTGATTATTGAAAAAATTTAAGTATGTGTAGGGTGCGTTATTGCGAAGCATAACGCACCATTCTTAAGGATTTGGTGCGTTAGCCTTTGGCGTAACGCACCCTACTAGCTAGGTATATTTCAAAAATCAAATATGAGTCCTATATTGATAAATTCGCTTTGTCGTGCACATCTGCATAACGCCAAACAATCAAAACATAGGTAATTCACTGAAGTTCTTCTCTGCTTTCTTGTTCTTCCATCGCCTCAGTTTTATCTTGTAATGGCTTGACTACTTTGGCGATCGCTTCCCGAACAAAAGCCTTAATAAATTCATCTCTGCGATTAATTTGAAACTGTCGTTGCACAACTTCGGTCATTCCGCCATCGCCCCAATCTTGGTCGTGGCGAAAATATTCAATAAAGCTTTTACCAGCAATTCGCGTTAAATAAGCTGCTGTCACACCTTGAATTGCTCTGCCAATAATAAAGGTAGCAACATTAAGTTGCAAAGCTGTAGATAATAATTGAATTGCTCCTTTAACAATACCTAAACTGGCGATAGTTTTTGCTAACGAAAGGGCTAATTCTCGGCCCCGTTCCATATTTAATTCACAGCCATATACTCGACCAATTTCTACGACCATTTGAGCATTGACGGCGGCAGTTGCTAATAAATCTACCACTGGTACGGGCGTCACCGATACAACACCAGCACCAATCCATTGAAAGCGTTCTACGATTTTGTCAGCTTGGCGGCGGCGTTGACCATCGATGAGTTTTCGCGCCTCGTCGCCCAATCGGAGAGATTGTAAAAGAATATTATCCGCCACCAAATCTTCACCTTCGGCGCGTAAAATTGCAGCCATGCGCCGCAACAAAGGAACAATATCTGCTTCTGGCTGGAAGCTTTCGCCAGTTTCTAGTTGTGCAGATTGGGGATTAGCAGCGATCGCGACTACATCATTAGTAGCAATAAATCCCCGCACCCGCTGACGCAACCTAGCCAAGATGGCTTCTTTATCTTCATCTGTATATAAATCGGTTTTGTTGAGAACCAACAGCGATCGCTTGCCAATTTCCGCTAGTCCCCGTAGTGGTTCATATTCGGAGCGTCGTAAATCATTATCCACCACAAATAATAATAAATCTGCTTCCGTCGCTAGTTCTCGCGCCATTTGTTCGCGTTCTGTCCCCGCCACACCCGCTTCTAAAATTCCCGGCGTATCCGTAATTAAAATTTTGCGTTCTAATCCCTTCAACCGCAGACAATAAGTTTCCCCGACTTGGGTTGTACCCATTGGTGCATCCACTTGACCCACCATGCGTCCCATGATGGCATTTACTAGAGAAGTTTTGCCAGCACTCCCGGTACCGAATACCACCACTTGAATTTCACCCCGTGCGAGATTGGCTTCAATCTCCCGCGATTTACTTAATAAAGCTTGGCGTGCGACTTCATCTTGAATTTGCGCTACCTGTTGGCGCACAGCTTGGAGAGTCGTAGAAGCTGCATCAGACTTACCAGCTGGGATTTGCGCTGGAGTCACACGAGAACGATTGCGGCGCGATCGCTTTTCCCCAGTTTGAAGTACTAGTACATAATAAACAAAAGCGGCAACCAACCCTCCAATCAACACAATGAGCAGCAATAGCAACAAATTGCCTAACAACGGCGAATAAGACAATTGCCAATAAAGCCGTGATAGCGAATCAATTAGCCATAAAGCTAGCCCCAAAATGACGATTAGACCGACAATCAGCGTTACGATGCGTGACAGAGGCATGGCTGGCAAAGATTAGTGGGTATGAACTAGGCACATGCTTTTGATTTTAATAGTTTCAGTATTTTTTATCAGGGTAGCAAGCCAGTCAAAAATTAAAAAT
The DNA here is from genome assembly GCA_003326205.1 of Nostoc sp. ATCC 43529. Classification (GTDB taxonomy): domain Bacteria; phylum Cyanobacteriota; class Cyanobacteriia; order Cyanobacteriales; family Nostocaceae; genus Nostoc. The sequence goes on along the minus strand of LWTK01000074.1, from coordinate 292,358 downwards.
TCGCCCTACACCTGAAGTTCAACTTTGACCTTCTGAGGTTTAAACATAGTTTTGTAATCTTATTAACATAAAACTTTCAGTATCAGGACTTACCCAAAATTATGAAAAAACGTAGACGCGGAGCGGCTTGCCGCAGGCTACCGCAAAGGAGAGGCAGCGCGGTCTTGGGGGTCTCCCCATGAGCGACTGCCGTTGCAAAGGACACAAAGAAATAAGAGCAAGAGAGAGTTTTTGCGTAAGTCCTAAGTACATGAATTTTTTGTAGGGGCATACAACTATAGGACTCATATTTGATTGTTGTAAAGCCTAGTGGTCTGTCGCATTAGTTATGAGAGGTTATAATCGAAAGTGAGACTGGGAGCAATCGCAAATCATAGTATATGTCCAAAAAGCACATAGTCAAAAGTTTGTGTGGATTGGCGCTTTCGTACAGAAGACGCTAGAGTTAAGCTTTCAAAGATTTACCCAACCCATCAAAATTAATGCGATAAACCACTAGTGGTTCGTCGCATTAGTTATGAGGGTTATAGATCCGCGACTTCTTAAGGAAGTTGGAGATCTAGAAACCACAAGCCAGCAAAATTAGTGCGACAGAGCAATAGGCAAAGATAAATTGCCTGTAAAAATAAACAAAAACTCCTAACACTATGTGTTAGGAGTTGCTCTATTTACCTAGCAATTTGGTATCGCAACTAAGTCAGAATTAATTAAGCGAAATTGCCAATCTATTAACTAGATCTTAGATTCAGTAACAACACCTAATCTCTGTTGAATCCGGGTTTTAGCAGCTTTGAATTCAGTAGCGAGTTGTTCGCTTTGCTCAGTACTCAAGTTGTTGCGAATTCCAGCAAACATTGTGCTTTCTTCTTGACGAATGTGGTCGCCAACAATATCCATCAGTTCTCTAACTCTATCTTTGAATTCAGGTGCAGAGGGGCTGATAGATTTAATTTGCTCCAACCGACGCTTCATATCAGCTTGTTCGTCATACAGTTCTTGGGTGTTGTCTTGACCGTAGAAAGGACGTACTCTTGGGTAGACAACTTCTTCTTCAGCTTCAGCGTGAGCTGTAAGATCCTTGTAAATTTGACCGAAGTATTCTTGGATCTTTTGTGGATTGTTGCTTTGTAATAGTTCGGTAAACAGAGTATTTACCTTGTTGTGATCTAGGCGAATGACATCTTGGATATTCAAATCCTTTTTGTCACTACCTTGGGTGACGGCACTACCTACCACACCACTTACCGCAGCCAAAGCATCTTGAACGCGTGCCCAAATTCCTTGATCTGCATCTTGTCCAGTTAGTTCGCGGACACCGAGAATTTCTAGAATACCTTTGAGTTGCTCTTGATGAGCGCGGTTTTCAAAGTTAATGGTATTCAAAGGCCCGATCGCCACCATTACATCAGCACCAACTTTTTGAGCGGCTTTATGAACTATCAAACCACTCATTACAATTTGATGTTTCAGTAATTCGTGTTGAGATACTTTTTCATATAGGCTTAGCTCAGAACCCTTAAACAATTCGCGAACTTTTTCAATAAATTGTGTCAAGTTCTTTTTAGGTTCAGCCTGAATGCCATACTGAGTAATTACAGTTTCCAAAACACCAAGATTTTTTTCATCATCTTTGATGAAATTGCGGATGCGATCGGCAATTTCGGCATCAAGTCCTTCTCTTAAAAGGAGTTGTTCATTTTCGATGACCAATTGTTGCAGTGCTTTGATACTTGCCAATTTCACAGCAATAGCATTGCGTTTCGTATCATCTAAACTAGCTACCATCCTGAGTTCTCCTCTAACAAAGTGTTCGGAATTATTGCTAATATCACGTTGACATAAACGTTAGGGTGATTCCATCTTTCTTTTGAGCGATTGCCTTCACAACTGTGGGTAGAAAAATATCAAGTTTTTTACTGCAAAATAAAAATATGAGCGAAGGCGATCGCTTTGATTTGTAATTCCAATCAGCACAACCCATTCACTATTGATTCAAGTTGAACAGATTACCCATTCTGGAGCGAAAAAAGTATGCCTCTAGGATGATTAAACTGCTTCACATTTCTATTCCATAATCAGGACAGGCAAGATGTTCCAACCCCAAGACTTTAATCAAATTTAGATATACAAGCAAGATGTGGAACAGCTTATTAATTCAATTTGCAATAGTTTTCGTGTATCTGAACCACATCTACACATAGACGTAGGGACACAGCAATGCTGTGTCCCTAGCGCGTAGTCTATTTCCCTGAAGATACGAAAGATTTTTAACCCTATTGCTTGTTCCCTGCCATAGACGCAATATTGACGACAATACCTGAGGATAAGTTGGTTTGTCTGAGTACTTGATTACTGCTGCATGGAAGGTGTACGAAAAATTCTGCTGAATATAGGAATTCTGACCTTGGGTTGAGGCGCAGTTATATTAGCTTGAGAAACAGAAGTGTTAGTAACTGTCTCAGATAGGACAGTAGGTTTGTTACCAGTAGAATTAACTAAATCACGCAATTGGATAGCAGAAGGTGAATTTGAAGATATGGCACTAATATTATCAGTATTTTGACTATCAGATTTTGCAGCCGTTTGAGCATGACATGGAGTAATAGTGCAAGTCGAAATTGTTGCTAATACTAGCATTAGCAGATTCCAAATATGTTTGTGCATGGTGATTTGTCAAATTGGTTAATAAATATTCCAAGTTTTCAGAGCTTGTATTTGTTCTCTGTCTCAAACAAAATCGTGATTTTACCCAGATAACTTATTGCGCTCTCAAATAAAGCCTGTTACCAATTCCTAGCTGTGACTAGAAATTCGTGCAACTTACAATATCAATAATTTAGTTATATTCGCTTTGATTTTAAACAGAAATATTACTGATTTTAAAAAAATAAGTCTTCATCTTAGTACTATCATTTTTGTATTTAAATTTATTTAAATACAAAATCAACACATCTTATTTTTAATAATTTGTACTTTTGATGAAGTAGCTTCCGTAAATAAATACGTGTATGTGTTCAGGGACGGATATAAACCTGATTTTGTTAGGTAAATACTGAAAAATTATTTGCCAATGCTGCAAAAGATAATTTGCCGATAATAGTGAAAAGTTTTGAAGCTGCAATGGCTTTAGATACAGTCAGAAATGAATATATATTGCACAGCCAAATTCATCAATGGTTTATGGAAGGTAACCAAACAAAGAATGTAGAAATCCTCAATCAACAAGTCTACGCCCAACTATTTTTAACTCCTAGTTCTGACCCTTGGTTGGGGCTTTTCCCTAGCGATAGCTATAGTGCAATTGATAATGATGGCATCCGATAAGTGAATTTTAGATTTTGGATTTTAGATTTTGCATGAGAAATCGCTTTTTATATCTGGGTTAGATTAATGCATTTTTCACCAGATTTGTCAAAGCGATCGCCTATTCCACATCTCGTTTGCATATCTAAATTTTATGAAACTCTTGTGGGGTGAGCCGAAAAGCCCGCCCTAATTATGCAAATGATTTTGTTAGTTTTCTGTTTTTTATGCTTTAGGATGATGCCCCAAAGAAATAGGTAGGGGCGTACAGCTGTCATTGGTGTAAACTTAACGTGAAACCCGCTTTGTGAGAAGGTTTTGCCCTCACCCCCAGCCCCTCTCCCTTTAGGAGAGGGGAGCCAGAAATTATATTCCCCTTCTCCTGTGGGAGAAGGGGTTAGGGGATGAGGGCGTGAGGGATTTGCAAAACGTCTGTCCCATATAGCTTTGGGCTTAAGTTGACACCGATGTACAGCTGTACGCCCCTACAGACAATTCATAATTTTGCCAAGATTTTTGTTAATAAATTTGGAATTGAATTGCCAATCTAAAATTGCAAATCTTAAATCCAAAATTTTAAGTCGGCACTAATTCTCCAGGACGCAACTTCGACCATTTACCCATTTCCCGCTTAAAGCTCAGACAACCAACAACGTCCCATTCCATTTCAATCACATCGTCTTTAGTCCGGATGTTGACGTTGATAGAAGGTTCATTCGGATCAAAATCTGGTGTTTCGGTCAAGTGGGGTTGTTGGTGCTGCCCTTCTACGGCATGATAGGTGAGACAGCGGTCTACATAGTGGCAGTTCACGCAAATACACATAATAGAACCAACTCCAGGGGCCTTTATTGTTAATCTAGCTTAAGCTGGAGTGTTATTCATTAGTTGCTGGGTTGATTTTTATTACAATGCATTCTTTTGTTGCTTCTACCCTAGCTCCCGAAAATTGGCCTTTTAGTTTGGCGTTATTGCCACAACCCGCTTATATGGTGGGTGGTGCTGTACGGGATGCCATCCTTGGCAGAACTCGCGAATACTTGGATCTAGATTTTGTCATACCATCTAACGCGGTAAAGGTAGCAAGAGCGATCGCCCATCATTATAATGCTGGGTTTGTCTTACTCGATGCAGAACGACAAATCGCCCGTGTGGTTTTTCCCCACGCCACGGCTGACTTTGCCCAACAAGAAGGAGACAGTCTAGAGGTTGACTTGCACAGACGGGACTTTACAATAAATGCGATCGCCTACAATCCCCACACGCAAGAAATCATCGATCCTTTACAAGGCTATGCAGATTTACAACAGGGCATTTTGCGAATGGTATCACCCGCTAACCTCGAAGACGATCCTTTGCGGTTAATGCGAGCTTATCGCCAAGCTGCCCAACTGAATTTTACTATTGAGTCAGCTACCCAAACCACAATTCGTTCTTTGGCATCACACATCAGCAAGGTTGCAGCAGAACGATTTCGGGTAGAAATCGGTTATTTATTGGCAAATTCTCAGGGTACTCCCTGGATAACAAGTGCTTGGGAAGATGGTTTAGTTAAGCCTTTCTTCAAAAGCGCCACCTGTGAAAGTTTAAATAAATTAGCAGCTGTTGACGATGCAGCAGTTTTACTCGCTCAAAATTGGCAACAACTGGGAGTACAACTACAAGGATATGTCCGGGATACCATCAAAACTACTTGGTTAGCCATTGCTAAACTTGCTTGTCTTGTCAACCAAAATCCAGAATTAGTAGAAATAGAATTACAAGAACTTACCTACAGTCGTGCTGAAATTCGCGGTGTAACCACTGCTTTAAAATTATCACCCCATCTGAAAATAGCAAATATGTCTTTGCGAGAACAATACTTTCTGTTCCAAGATGCAGATATTGTGTTTCCTGCCACGGTAGCGCTAGCCGTAGCATCTGATAATTTGGTAGAGGCGATGTCTGGCAACAAGCAGCTAAACACAGCAGTCGCTACAACAGAGGAAACCTATGCAACGCCTTGCCTTGTCTTTGCACCTTTAATCAACCGCTACCTCAACCCTGATGATCTGGTCGCTCATCCCACTCCATTAGTCAGTGGGAAGGAGTTGATTATAGCACTAGATATTCCGGCTTCACCAATAGTAGGCAAATTATTAACAGAAATTGCTGTAGCACAAGCTGAGGGGAAAGTTTCAACACCAGCAGAGGCGATCGCATTGGCACGTCAGTTAATTAAAGCAGGAATGATGGACTAGGGAGATGGGGGGATGGGGAGAATAATACAGCGTTTTTCAGGTAAACTGGCTGTCTCGCCAGTTTGGGAGGTGCCAATCTTGCTTTAGTGCAAGTAAGATTTTTTACAGAAAATATGAGTGCTGGCAAAGGATTTATCGCGATCGCTGCTTTAATTTTTGGTAGGTGGCATCCTGTAGGCACTACTTTGGCTTGTTTGTTATTTGGCGCTACAGAAGCTTTGCAGTTGCGAATTCAGGCGTTAGGCGCAAATATACCTTATCAATTTCTGGTGATGTTACCTTATGCGATCGCAATTTTGGCATTGGTAAGTAAGACTGGTAAATCCGTAACCCCAAAAGCATTAGGTCTTCCCTACTTTCCTGAAAACCGCGATCGGTAGGAATTTAGGAATGCTAAACACTTATACAATATGTGCTTTTTAGAACACATTTTTTATCAATGTGTAATCTCCAGTCAACAGCGATCGTCTCTTCCACTTTTGCGGGAACACTAGATAAAACTTTTTAGTCGTTAAGCAAGCACATATTGAATATTGAAGGTTTAACTAAGAACTTAGAAGCCAAAAAATCAGAATTAGTTAGTGGAAAAACGATCGCTAATTGTAGGTCGCTAGATATTTTATTTAGTGAGTAAAAATACTGTAAATTTATCTAAATAACCTACTTAATTTCTCCACTGACTTGGAATAATGGCACTGAAATTAGTTGAGATATTTTTATAAGCTAACTATAGTTAACTTCAGTATATAAATGTTGCTCAAGTCGATGGTATTAATCTATTTTTCAGTAATTTTGAGGTATCCGTAGACCTAAATCAAGTTACAAAAAGCTTTCTAATAAAGACCTTGAGAGTTTAAATCTCTAAAAATTAGAGTTCGCAAACTTATACTTAATATCACTGTCAATTAGTTAATTATTTGACAGTACAGAGCTTATTTTACATGCTTTTTTATACAAAAAATTTCTAGAAATTTAGAAGTTATACATGAAAATGTATTTTAAAAAATATAAGGTTTTTACAAAATTTTTTTCGATAAATTTTCCGGAATTATACATATCAAATTTGGAGCTAACACTGTACAAAATACTCAAGTTAGGTGAGTAATGAATAGTCAAAATTTTCAGAGAAGAAGTGTTAACTTTGTTAAAGCTTTTTTAGCTGCGGCGACATTGATTACGGCTTCCATCGGCCCCGCTCTTGCTAACGAAAAAGTTGAAATTTTAGGCGCAGAATATGGTGGTAACGGTTGCCCCGATGGTTCTGCTAGCGTCAACGTCAGTCCCGATGGTCAAGAGCTAAGTATTTTATTCGATCAGTTTATCGCTGTGGGGAATAAGTCAGCAGAAAGACGCAAAAGCTGTAATCTGAGCATTCCGATTCAAGTACCGCAAGGCTTTCAAATCTCACTGTATGATGCTGATTATCGGGGGTATGTTGCTCCCTCCACAATTGGCAGACTCCGAGCGGAGTACTTTTTTGCTGGTCAGCGCGGCCCTGTTTTTTCTAGGGTGTTTAACGGCGAAACCGACTACAACGTTCGAGACCAGTTAGTGACTGTGGCTGATGTCTGGTCACGCTGTGGCGACAGTGTAAATATGCGGGTGAATGCTGCGATGACTGCCAGTGGTCAAGGGATGGCTACTGTTGACTCGTTTGACCTTGCCCATCGTGGTTTGGTTTATCACATTAAATATCGTCAGTGTCGTTAAGTTTTTTCAAAGCCGGGAGTAACCAAACTCTCAGCTTTGAAAAGGGTAAGTACCGCGCTGTTGAAGTTATAGCAGGCAATGGGCAAGAAACTTGAAAGTCTCTGACTTGAAAAGTGACGCTTCTACACCGCTCTAAGCGTACCCCTACGGGGAAGCAAGCAAGAGCGTCTCGTAGAGAAGCCCATTGCGAATTGGTATTATTCCTTTGGCGCGATGCCGACTCCACAAGAAAAGTTGATGGTATAAAGTATTTAATTAAAAATCTGGATTCTAGAGATAGCCTTGAGATTGATACCACAACACCGTATCTTTCAATGTATCTGTGAAAGGTCGAAAGCTTACTCCCAACTCAAGGCTTGCTTTGGCTGAACTTAAACTTCCTTTTTCCAACAAAGTTTGGACGCCAGCCAGTGGCATAGGGTTGACTCCACCTATCAAACCCGTCCATGTTTCTAATAACCATGCAATTGAGAGTGCAAGCCAATCAGGAATTTCCATTGTGGGAGCTTTCACCCCTGAAATCGCTTCCAGTTCTAAGGCAATATCTTTCATGGTTTTCAGTGGCCCTGCTACTATGTAACGCTCACCCCGTTTCCCTCGTTCGGCAGCGTTAACCATAGCTGCCGACACATCCCGAACATCAGTCAATGAAGCACCACCATTAACTGTCCCCGGTAGCTTACTTGCCAATAGATCCAACACCAGTTGCCCCGCAGAAGTCGGTGCGGCATCCCCAGGACCCATCATCCAACCAGGCAAAATCATCACCACATCCATTCGGCTAGTTTCCAGAAAGCGATAAATTTCCTGTTCTGCCAAAACCTTAGTTTTGAAATAGAGGTTCTTTTGGGCAAATTCGTTGTAAGGAGCTGTTTCAGTAGCAGCTCGATCTGGGTAAGTCTGGATTACCCCACTGGATGAAGTGAAAACTGTTCGTGCCACCCCTTGTGCTTCTGCTGCTTGCAAAAGTTCTATTGTCGCATCCACGTTGATGCGCTTCATCTTCTCCCAATGACTACCTGGCTGGTAATACTCCCGAAAAAAGGCTGCGGTGTGAAACACCACATCTACTCCCTTTAATGCTTGAGCAAAGGCAGGCACATTCTCAATATCACCCTGAATAAATTCAATTGGGGTGCTTCCCAGGAAACGTTTAGCTTTATCGATAGATCGAACCAGCCCCTTGACTTGCCATCCCTGCGATACTAGCAATTGGCAAAGATTACTACCCAAAAGACCTGTCGCTCCAGTCACAAACGCTGTTTTGCCACTCATGATAGTTATCTCCTAGCGATCGCATTCCTTGTAGATTTAGTCCGAACTTTGCTAATGTGAGCTATCACTCACATCCATATTTGGAAGTATATGAGCAAAAGCTCACATCGTCAATCTCCAGGCAATAAAACAGTGAACTCACCCATTTCAGAGGATGGTAATCTGGCATCAGAGAAAAGCCGGCGCAGTCCCTCAGGGGAGCGCGGTCAGCGACGGCGCAATTTAATTCTCGACACTGCCGCCGATTTGCTGGCGGACGGAGGCCCAGAAGCTATCAATACCAATGTCTTAGCCGAGCAGGCCGGGATTTCAGTTGGCTCGGTGTATCAGTATTTCTCTAACAAGGAAGCAATTTTAACAGCCTTGGGGGAGCGATATATACAGCAATTGGGCAGTAATACGGTGGCTGCTCTGCAACAGGATGTGTCCGGTCTGGATTTTGCCACTATGATCGATCGCGTGATTGACCCCATGATTGCCTTTGAACGCAAACATCCTGCCTTTAGACATCTCAATGCTGGGCAGTCAGAGGAAGGAACCTTGGCACAAGCGACTCAACGGATCGATCGCGAGATACTGGCAACCATTTATGATTTACTTCTACGGGTTTGCCCGGATATGAAACCAATCGAGGGCTGGCAGATTGCACGTATGATGAAAGCTCTCTACAAAGGTATGAGTTATCTCATACAGCAGGAAAAAGAAATTGTGAAGGATGGTGGAGATATTGATGGTATGATTACTGATATGAAACGGATGATGGCGGATTATTTAGAAAACCATTTAGGTTGATTGTATCTTCATAAATAACGCCTGAAATTTATTAGTCTGACATAACATAACACATTAGCAGCGATCGCCATCGGGTATTTCAAAGTCCGGCGTTGCTGAATCAGAGTATGAATTGACATTTTTCAACATAACAAAACAACAATTCTTTGCTCCTTTGCGTCTTTGCGTGAGACTAATTCATACTTTCAATCAGCAACGCCCAAAGTCCAATATCGGCAACGAAATATGATATGTGCGGTGAGTGCTAGAGGTATATCGGTCATACCATTTCACTAAAATCCTGATAAAAATTCTTTCCCCTCTGCTCCCCTGCTTGCCTAAATGTATCAACCTTAAAGTGAAACGGTATCAAGTTTTGCCTCAAATAAAGCAGATCGAGCAAATTGGCTAAAAACGACTGTTGACGTTAAATAAGGAAAATTAAAGGGAATACTAAGCACAGTAAAAATATTGTGAACCCTGCTGCAATGTTAGTTTTATCTGATAAAATATACTCTCTTGCCGGATATCGCATTTTAAAACAAATTTATTGTGGCAGCAAAACACTAGTTTATCGTGGTGTTAAAGAGCAAGACCAAACACCTGTGGTCATTAAACTGATACGAAATGAGTCCCCCACCTTCAGCGAAATTGCTCAATTCCGCAATCAGTATACAATTACCAAAAATCTCAACTTACCAGGAATAGTTCAACCTCTGTGCTTAGAAAACTATGGTAGTGGCTATGCCTTAATCATGGAGGACTTTGGCGGGATATCGCTCAAAGACTGGGTACGGCAGAATAAATTACAGCATGGGATTACATTAAAAGAATTTTTTCATATTGCCATAGCGATCGCATCTAGCTTAGAAGAACTACACCGCAGCCGCATTATCCATAAAGATATCAAACCCGCCAATATTCTAATTAATCTGAGTACTCTGGAAGTCAAAATCATCGACTTCAGTATTGCGACTCTTGTGCCAAGAGAAATCCAAGACTTGAAAAATCCTAACGTCTTAGAAGGAACACTAGCTTACATATCACCAGAACAAACAGGCAGAATGAACCGTGGTATTGATTACCGCAGCGATTTTTATTCTTTAGGTATCACCTTTTTTGAACTTCTGACTGGACAGTTACCCTTCACTAACACTGACCCGATGGAGTTGGTTCACGCTCACATTGCTAAACAACCACCAACTTTACACCAAATTAATCCTAATCATCCGCTAATTTTGTCTGCAATTGTTAGCAAGTTAATGGCTAAAAATGCTGAAGACCGCTATCAGAGTGCATTAGGACTTAAGTATGATTTAGAAACTTGCGATCGTCAATGGCAAGAAAGCGGTAATATAACCACCTTCGACTTAGCAACTAAAGATATTTCGGGCGGGAGCATCCCAATTTTGTCAAAAGGTACAGGACTGACACAAAAATCCTGTACAAACCTCTTTCCTTGGCGCTCTTGGCGTCCTTGGCGGTTCGTTATTTCATTATTGTTTGAAGCCAAAATACCGTATAAAAATAAATTTGCACATTTGGGATGCTCCCCCCTTCCTTTAATTTTGCTCTGTATTGAAATGAGAGAACTCATCATATTAATACTAATTTATGTCTGATGTGAATTATCCAAATCAACGAAATATCAATAATTATCCGTCCTGTAGAGACGTTGCAATGCAACGTCTTTACAACTGTATTTATTTAGATAAATTAGTTTTATTAATTTCACAAATAAATCAAATTATTAGTATTAAATACATTGCATATACTGAAGATAAACTACTAAGGTTTCTGTATATCTAAAAAAAGATCTACTCTTAGATAGAGGTGAAAAATTATTAAACTATGATGGAAAATTTTCTCTGCGACTGAATGACATTACTTATTGTTGTCATTACGAGTCCCATCGCACTCGTATTTGATTGCGTGAAAAAACTCAGTACATTTTACCTGCCTTCTTTGCTGTTGCCTGTTCCCTCCCTACACAAGTATGTTCAGTAATCAAATCGGATTCCTATATATGAATAACCATTATCAAGTAGATAAGCACAGCTTTCTTTATCAACACTACCAATATTCAGGTGAATTCACACCTAACAATCTGGTATTCAATGCTAATCTGCAAGAGTTTTCGCAACGAGTAGGCTATATCTGTAATCTCCAGACTGCGGGAAAACTTTCTGTTGATGAGTCTTACAAGCAAATTGAAGCACTTTGGCAGCAACTAAAATACACTTACCAAACGTTAAATATTGAAAAAGATACAAATCTTTGATTCTTAGTACTTATTGTGCTTTTCCCTCATCAAAGATACTCACGCTATGAACAACCATACTTTTATATCCGAGCCAGGTGAAGTTATCTCAAAAAAAGAGGTTAGGAGAATTCCAAAAAATAAACAACAACTTGTCGATGTACAATAAATTCTAAGCACATTTCATTACCTAGAAGCCTCCAAGGTCTTCTGGAGTCCATAGCAAAATGCGAATCGAACCATACGACAACAGCCAACTTGATGCCGTCAAGAGCCTTTCACTTTGGCCATGGACTCCGGTCTTTGATTCAAATTTTTTGTAAAATATTCAAGCATTACTTGTTGTTTTAGGTGCATCTATGAAAAAATTGATAAAAGGTTTGCGCGAATTCAAAAGTAGTTACTTTCCAGCTAATGAAGAACTATTTGAACAACTTTCTCATGGTCAAAAGCCCAGGGTACTATTTATTACTTGTTCAGATTCGCGTATCGATCCAAACCTAATTACACAAGCTGGATTAGGAGAGTTGTTTGTTATTCGCAATGCAGGCAATATTATTCCACCATTTGGTGCGACTAATGGCGGTGAAGGGGCAACAATTGAATATGCTATTCAAGCATTAGATATTCAACAAATTATTGTTTGTGGTCACTCGCATTGTGGTGCTATGAAAGGCTTAATGAAGTTAGACAGCTTGCGGGTAGAAATGCCGCTTGTACATGACTGGCTCAAGTATGCAGAGGCGACGCGACGATTAGTAAAAGACAATTATAGCGACTACGAAGGCGAAGATCTATTAGAAATAATTATTGCTGAGAATGTACTCACCCAAATCGAAAATTTACGCACTTACCCGGTGATTCGTTCTAAACTCCACCAAGGGCAAATTAGTATTTATGCTTGGATTTATCAAATCGAGACAGGAGAAGTTTTAGCATACGACCCACAAAAGCACGCTTATGTCTTGCCCCTAAATCAGCTTTCTCCATCCGAGATAGATGAGAGATTATCGAGCCTACCTTTTACTAGCAATGGCGAAATACCTTTCGCTAAAACTCAACAACAGGCGTTTCAATCTTTTCACAAACCCCCTATTTCTACAGATACAGGATTTCCAATGACGGTGCTTTCTCCAGAACAAATGGAGCGAATTTATCGAGGCTCGACAACAAAGTAAAAAAGCTTTGTGAGCTTTCTTACAAAAGTACCCTACTTTTAAAACATCCTCTGAGACACCTTGAATTTTTTGTTCTAATTCCAGTCTCAGCTTTTTTTGTACCTGCATCCAGCCGTCTAACTAAAGTTAACTTTCGCTACTTTTATTATTTTTTAAATTGTTCCAAATAAACGGCAGCTTTCATCATAATACTGTTACAACTTTGTTAAGAAAAGTTACAACTCTCTTAACACAAGGAAATATTTTGTATGGCAGCTTCACTTGACAATAATGCACTACATCAGGTTGTAATCGTTGGTGGTGGCTTTGGTGGACTATATACAGCAAAACATCTTGCAAAAGCGAATGTAAACGTTACTCTCATTGATAAACGTAACTTCCACCTATTTCAGCCACTTTTATATCAAGTAGCTACAGGTACGCTATCACCAGGTGACATTTCCTCACCATTGCGAGCTGTATTCAGCAAAAGCAAGAATACACAAGTGTTGCTGGGAGAAGTAAATGACATCGATCCAAAAGCACAACAAGTGATAATGGGCGATCGAGTAGTACCTTACGATACATTAATTGTTGCTACAGGTGCTAACCATTCCTATTTTGGTAAAGATAACTGGAAAGACTTTGCTCCTGGCTTGAAAACTGTTGAAGATGCGATAGAAATGCGTCGCCGGATATTTGGTGCATTTGAAGCAGCAGAAAAAGAAACCGATCCTGAAAAACGCCGTGCTTGGTTGACTTTTGTGATTGTCGGTGGTGGGGCTACCGGTGTAGAATTAGCAGGTGCGATCGCCGAGTTAGCATACAAAACCCTCAAAGAAGATTTTCGCAACATCGACACTTCAGAAACAAAAATTTTACTATTGCAAGGGAGCGATCGCATCCTCCCACACATGGCGCCAGATTTATCCCAAGAAGCAGCAGAATCTTTACAGAAATTGGGCGTAATTATTCACACTAACACCAGAGTGACAAATATTGAAAATAACATCGTTACTTTCAAGCAAGGCAGTGAAGTTAAAGAAATTCCCTCACAAACTATATTGTGGGCAGCAGGTGTAAAAGGTTCCCCAATGGGTCAAATCCTAGCAGAACGTACTGATGTAGAATGCGACCACGCCGGACGTGTGATTGTAGAACCGGACTTGACTATCAGGGGTTATAAAAACATTTTTGTAATTGGAGATTTAGCCAACTTCTCCCATCAAGATCTTAAACCCTTACCTGGTGTTGCACCCGTAGCCAAACAACAAGGAGAGTATGTAGCTAGACTCATTCAAAGACGGCTTAAAGGTCAGACTTTACCACAATTTCATTACAACCATGTGGGTAGTTTGGCAATGATTGGGCAAAATTTAGCTGTTGTAGATTTAGGCTTCATCAAACTCACAGGTTTCCTGGCTTGGGTATTTTGGCTAGTAGTTCACATCTACTTCTTAATCGAGTTTGACACTAAATTACTAGTAGTATTTCAGTGGGCGTGGAACTATATTACTCGTAATCGTCGCTCTAGATTGATAACAGGTCGAGAAGCTTTTACAGAAGCAAAAACTTTAACTAACAATAGCAGTCATTACCTAGATGACCAGAAAGTCCTCCCTCTGACTCAGCTACAAAAGCGTGCATAATATCGTGTCCGGTGAAAGACTTATCATTAAGGCAGCAGAGGAGGAAATTCTTGCTCAGCACTCAGGACTGACTAAAGCCACACTGGACAATTGCGATCGCTTCCATAAACCCTTTAACAGGTTTAACTGATTCTTGATTTTTGTTTGTGGGAGAAAATTGCAGAAATAACAAGCGGTGGAAAGCAATTCATGATTGCAAGGATTACATTGCGAGTTAGCAGAATTTCTACCCTCCCCATAACTTGCAAACAGCAGTAAACGCGACTTTTTGCTAGGATGCTCCCGTTGACTGACACCCACGACAGGAGTTGGAGTTGAGCTTGATTTTGAAGTGACGATACCTGGGGTGTTTACTAGCTCAATTCCTGGTTTTATGAAAAGTTCGGGGTCTTTGCCCATTTGACAACAGTGGTTTTCGCAACGGTACTACTTCGGCTTCGCTACTTTCGCGTGCAACCCGAATCAGCAATGCAGCAGCAATCAAGCTGGCAATCATGGAATTACCACCGTAACTAAACAACGGCAAGGGTAACCCAGTAGTTGGTAGAGATCCTGTAGCAACACCAATGTGCAGCAAAGATTGTCCTACCATCAAAATCGTCACACCGATCGCCACCAATCGATGCACTGAATTTTTCGCCTTCAACGCCACGACTAATCCCAGAGTCGCAAATATCGCTAAAAGTGCCAACAGCACCATACTGCCAACAAAACCAAACTCTTCAGCGAACACAGCAAAAATAAAATCGGTGTCCTGAATTGGTAAATAAAATAGCTTTTGTTGGGAAAGCCCAAATCCGGCTCCCCAAGTTCTACCAGAACCAACAGCTAGTAGACTCTGCACCAACTGGTAACCATCTCCTGTAGCATCCGCCCAAGGATTGAGGAACGACATCACCCGCCTACGCTGATACTCTTTGATGCTAATACTCAGTAGCGCCAACATCACCCCACCGATCGCTGTCCCTCCCAAATACTTGTAAGGTAACCCACCCGCCAAGGCAATTAGCCAAATAGTCATACCACAAAGCGCTGTTGTACTTAAATTAGGCTGGGCAAGAATTCCTAAAAGTACCAGACCAAAAATAACCAGCCAACCGCAGCGAACCCGCCAACCAATTCGTTCCCAATTACCAAAAAGCCGCGCACTTTGCAGCACCAGAAAGGGTTTAATCAATTCCGAAGGCTGAATGGGAATTGGCCCAATCGCTATCCAACGTGCTGCATCAAAAGCTTTTTTTCCTAATCCTGGGATCAGTGTCACAAAAATTAACGTCAAAAACACCAACAAAAACCAATGGGATTGTCCCAAAATTTTCTGCAATGGCGAGTTAACAATAGTATTGAATCCGAATAAGGCAACTAAGACCCAAAGTAGCTGTCGTTTAAAGTAGTACAATCCATCATCATGACGCGCATCCGCGACGGGATAGGATGCTGAAAATAGCATAATCAAGCCGACGAACAGCCAAATGAATGTTAGCCAGCGCAACAACCGCGCTTCTAATGCCCAGTTGGAGACGGAATTATCAAAAAATGGAATCAGGTGGCGTAGATTCACGATCGCTATAGGTGAAAAGTTAGGAATTAAAAGTTAGGAATAAAACTCATAAATCATAACCCATAACTCAGTAATCTGATGCACCGTTTTTACAATACCATGAGTGTAACTTGCTACAGATAATCAAGGCTTAGCAATCAGTAATTGCCAGCTGTTTTTATCTGGCGATCGCCAACTCCTGCTGAAGCCAACGCTACCAAAGCACCACCTATAGCAATTTGCATCCAGAAGCGGAATTTATCTAAAATTGAGAAAATTCAAAAATGAAATGATAATTTTAATATATCTAAAAAATAATTAGATATTAAAAATAGGTTTAGTAGCTAGGCATCAAACCTGTATTGCTTCTGAATTCTGAATTCTGAATTCTGAATTCTGAATTCTGAATTCTGCGTGAACTGCTTGCTTTTTCACCGATAGAGGAATTTCAATCCAAAACTCAGTTCCTTGTCCTGGCTCTGATATACATTTGAGCGTTCCTCCATGTTTTTCAACCACAATTTGATAGCTAATTGATAAACCCAACCCTGTACCTTTTCCAACAGGCTTAGTTGTGAAAAATGGATCGAATAGTCGTTCTTTGACTGCTGCTGGTATCCCTGAGCCATTATCAGCAATTCGGATCTTACAGTTAGTTCCAATTACTTCTGTAGTAATTGTAATAATATTAGGATGAGCATGAATTTCTGCAATTCTTCGTTTACTGTTATGGTGATCGAGAGCATCAACAGCATTACTAATAATATTCATGAACACCTGATTTAGTTGACCGGGATAGCAATCTACCAAAGGCAAATTTCCGTAATTTTTAACTATTTTGATACCAGGATGATCGACGCTGCTCTTGAAGCGATTTTGTAAAATCAGCAAAGTGCTATCCAGTCCTTGGTGAATATCAACACTTTTTTTCTCCGCTTCATCAAGGCGCGAGAAATTCCTCAGAGACAACACAATTTCTGATATTCTTTCGGCTCCTAATTCTATTGAATCGAGGATTTTGGGCAAATCTTCTCGTAAAAAATCTAACTCAATTTTATCAATATATTTTTGAATTTCTGGCGTGGGATTGGCATAAAATTGCTGGTAAAGATGTACCAGCTTCAGCAAAGATTCCGTATAATCTTTTACGAATTTTATATTACCGTAAATAAAGTTAACAGGATTATTAATTTCGTGAGCAACTCCCGCAACTAATTGTCCTAAACTAGACATTTTCTCAGCTTGAACTAATTGGGCTTGAGTTTGCTGGAGTTCCTTGAGGGAATTTTCCAATTTTTTAGCTTGAGCCTCAGCAATTTCCGCAAGATTTTCTTTAATTTGTAGGGCACTGCGTAGTTGCGTTCTTTGTTGTTTCAGTTCACCTGTTAACTTTTTGGCATCGGCCAAAGCAGTGTTCTGCGCTTGTAACAAAAACAGAAAATCAACAATTGGGTCGTGAATTGCAAAGTCTTTAAGCTTGATACCCAAAGGAGCAAGACTAGTTGTATCTGTAATCCAGGGAGAACCTAAAAAAAATATCACCTCCTGCTCTGGGTGATACATCATCTGACCTTTGAGCTGCATCCGATTGTGGAGAAATTCTAAGATAAACAGGGCACGAGACTGTTTACTAATAGAATCAAAATCGACCAAAATTTTTGGACGATTGATTTGGAAATGCTGCTCAATCAATTTACCAACTAGTGGTTCTGGACTAATACGTTCTAAAACATCGCCAGCTTGTACAATTTTGCGATCGCGGTTAAATACAAAATGGAAAGGAAAAGCTTTCGCCAGTAACTCTGGTGAAAGCGTAAGGTAAGGAGGAGCCATACTCGTGCTGTCCTGCGGTCAATTTGGTTTATAAATCACTAAAAATTCATCGTGTTCGCCACCTTCATCTCGACTCTGGGTTTGGGTAATATGAACTTGTGTATCAAACCTAGTTCCCAATCCCTTGACTAAACCAAGAATCATCGGCGTCAACCCTTCTCTATCAGAGCGATAGTGTAAGTTGAGAGAATTTTCCGCCATATCAGTACACTCAAATGATGGAGGCTGGAGTTTGGGAAAACTAACTCCTACACGAGCATGAAGATTGTCGAGATTTTCTAAAAACTCAGGTAGTGTATCTCCACTCATATCCATCATTTCGCCATAGCCTTCTTCGGCTGTGTACTGAACCCAGAATTCCCCAAAGGCTTGCATAATTTCTGTGGGAGATAAACCCAAAACATCACTAGCAGCTTTTACTAGTCTATGGGTGATGTCATCAGGATAGCCTTCCATACTGATGAAAACATCTACGTCCACCTCTGCTTTGTGCTTAATTACTTTCCACGTTTCTTTGCTAAAGCGACTGCACACCATGTCTTGAATCGCCTTGTTCACTAATCCATACATGGAAGTCTCCTCTTGCTCCACCTAATTTTGCTTCGTGAATTTGACCGAGACTAAAATGACGATATTTCCTGTAGTTAAACCTTAAAATGTCTGATTACAGTTTTAAAAACCCAAAAAATCAGTAAAACTGTTCGCATTTTAATACTACGATGTAGCAGGATCACAACCGTATTTACACGCTTTACTTTTACATACAGTTATGCAACTACAAGCAGTAACGAATTAGGAGACAAGCTATATTTGGAAATTTGGCGTTGAATTCCGTTAAAAAATTGAACTCTGGCATCCATAGCCTCTACAATTGCTTGTTTAATCTTGATATCGTCTTCAATCATTCCAATTTGAGCTTCAATCACCGCTGCTAACTTTGCCGCGTGGCTGTCATCGATATTAATATGAACTTCAAAAAAGATCAGTGATTCTTCAGGTAAGGGAGCAGCACCGACAATTCCTTTATATAGTTGTGTGTACAACGAGCTAACAATCCCTTCGGAAGCATAACAAACAGCACCTAGCGCAGCTAAATAGCCATACTTGTGAGGTATTTGTAAGTAGGTATCAATCAACGCGCGAGTTTCAGGCGCAGTAGGTAATGCTGCTAAAGTTTCGTCATGGATACCAAGTGCGCGGGTAAATTGACGAAACAGTTCTGGGTGGGACTTACTTACATCTCCTTGCCCCATTTCGTCAAATAGGTTTTCCAATATGACTAACTGAGTACTTTCATCTTGGCAGCAAGACAAGATGCTAGCCAGGATACGATTAAATTCTTTCGAGAATTTGTACATCTGAACAGCTAGTATTTGTACATCTGGGAGAAATAAATTTCCACTACGACACTGCATTAGGAACTCATGGTTCCACAAAGGATGATTATCAGCTATTTTTTGAAAAGAATTTTTAGCTAAAGAAACTGTTTGTGTCATCGTGATACTTGTATGGCTAGATGGAGGGGTTGGTCAAGTAAGGGGCTAAAAAATGATTCATCTAGTGCGATATGTTCTGGAGTCACACGTAATTCCTGTAGGATTGGCATCGTATTGAAGCCAGCAATTTTAAAGGCATTAAAATAATCCTCAAGAGTTTTGTGAATCAATTGCACATTTAGCCAGGAACCGTCTCGTTTCCAAATACGACCAGGAAACTGCCGATCTCGCTTGCTGAAATAGCCTTTACCCTCAACTTCAAAATAAAATGGATATCCTGGCTCCCGCATATATGGAAAGGATGGATGGGGAACGCTGAATACAAATCGGCCACCGGGACGAAGAACGCGTGCAACTTCTGTCATGCATTCTTCGGTCTGAGCAATTGTTAAATAATTAAATAGAAAAACTGCAACAACTAAGTCAATTTCACCATCATTAAATTGCTTAAGGTTGGTAGCACATCCTACTTCATAGCTAATACCCAAAGCATCCTCTACTTCTTGCAAAGTTGCTCCTTCAATCATGCTTTGAGAAAGGTCTATTCCATGTACTTGTGCAGCTCCACGTCGGCGTAATTCTCGGCTGCAATAACCTTCGCCACAACCTATATCCAGTACTCGCAACCCACTAACAGGCTCACAAAGCCCTAGTACGAAAGGGCGTGCTGTAAAGTCTGATAAGGAAATAGGTTCTCCTCTAATCCACTCTGATGCTGTGCGATTATATAAGTTCCTAGTTGAGTTTTTATGATCTAAGGTTGACATTTTAAGTTATTTCTTTATATTTGATTTATGTTTCGCTTGATAAATTCCAAGCTAACAGTGTTAACTACCAAGATATATATCTTTTAGCATTTAAATCTTGAACTGCTAACGTTGATTTTACCGATTGTTTATCCGGGGTATTTATTGAATATTTTCAAGCTTTAGGGAAGTTCAATATGATTGAATTTGTAATTACTTCAAAAAAAGCACCTCAAAATAATTTAAATTCATGAAATTTTAATATTTTTAATTTAAAAATTTCTGTAGATGTAACTAGTTTTATTTTTTATTTTTCAGTTAATCTCTACTTGATTAAAACAGTTATAATTTGTTTTTTTCATCAAGATAAATAACAAAAGTAAAACAGTAGATTTGACGAAGTGTCAGTAAGATAATCTTGTTAATTTATAATAACCAGACTCGTTTTGACAACGAACTAGCTTTGGATACATCAAGTTATTTAGCTAATTTAGAAGAACTTTGCGGGGAAATAATGTTAACAAAACTGGCAGTAGAATCACCAGCGTCTAGCTTAGAACACGAACGCGCAATCGCATTTTCAAAGCTAGGCGATCGCCTCTTTGATGAACTGGCTGATAAAATGGCTACGAGACGCCAGTATCGACTACTGTTTGAACACACATTAAAGCCTGAGTTATTCCAGCAAATCCGAGTTGCTGCTGCTGCTTACATCTCAGCTTGCCTGGATAGTCCCATCATTCTTTCAGAAGCTGAAATGCTTCAACGGTTACTGGAAGCAAGAAATACTTTGCCGAACTACACCGGTACTGGTCTTTTAATGCCTAAGCGAGAACACACTTTAGCATTTAACCTTTTTCAAAAAAGCGTAGCTGAGGCTTTTTATCAACTAGGAGCAAATAACTTAATCGATGCAGTAGATTTACCAGTAAACCTCCGTATGGTCTACGGCAAAACAGACGCAACGAAGTTGGGTTTGCCCTTCGCTAGCTCTAAGTGCCATAGCGATGTTTGGGCAGGTGTTCCCGCTGATGCTACTGTAGTAGTTCTGCCACTATTTGGCGATATCGATAATATAACCATCGAAGCTGGTGAAATGCCCCGCGAAATGGAACTACAGGCTATGCAGGTAATGTCAGACTTCGATGAAGGTCGAGATATTCCAATGGTTATTTCCTACACTGAAGCACAATTACAACACGGTACGATGTACTTTAATGATGCCCGTGGATTACACCAAACTGTAAGACGAAAGAACGAAGGTCTGAGAATTTCAGTAGATTTTCGCTTCCGCAGGAAATTCAACGAAGCTTACCGAGCAATGATACCACCTAGTATTGCTGGTGTCGAAGAAGATATGAGCGTGCCTTATGAAAACTGGTTGAAAGTTGGCAATGAAACGCTGATTGTATTTGATGAGACTGTTGAACAAGCTAAAAATAGGCAGAATATTGGCGCTCCAGTTCCGCTTTACACTCGTGGGTATCGCCTAGTAAATATGTTTAACTTTTAATTTTCAAAAATACGAACAACAAAAAACAAAGAGGTCTAATACAGACCTCTTTTTCAATTTTGATAAAATAGGACTTACGCAAAATATCTCTAAAACTCTCATTTCTCCGTGACCTCTGCGCCTCTGTGGTAGCCTGCGGCAAGCCGCTCCGCGTCTACGATTTTCCGTTAGCTGTGCGTAAGTCCTGAGAAGTTGATAATCCTTGTAACAATCTAAGTTCACCGCAATAATAACAACACGTGTTTTTTTAGCAATACCAGATTTGTTGTAGTATAAATCCTTAACAAAAAAGAGGTCGAAAATGACCTCCTACCAATTCCCTAAAAAAAATGTTCTGTCTACAGCAATTACGACAAACCAGTATTAGCACCTTGTTTACCAGTTGCTAGTTCTACTTTGATGATTGTGCCGCCTGCTTTTTGAATGCGTTGCTGTTCGCGGAACCAGTTCTCATAGGGAACTAGCTTAGTGAAGTAGGTGTTTTGTAGTTCGCGTTGGGTACGAATTCGGGTTTGGCTGGGAACTAGAGCAGTAATCTTAAACAAACGGGCCATGTTCTGAAAATCTCCTGTATTGTTTGTGGAAACTTTTTTATCTCTAAATCTTGAGTGCAAATCTTTAAATTATTTTTTCCAAGGCTGGAAATCAAACATCAATACTAGACCACCAACACTCATCACTGATAATTGACCAAGATAAGCAATATAACGTTCTAGCACTCACGGTTGATTTCCAGACCTTAATAAAGCCGCACCTAAATTCTTAAGCGCAAACCAGCTCTTAGCTTAAGCCAGAGGAGATATAGTCTAAGTAAACGCCCATTTCTTTACCGGCGTCAGAACCAACCAAACTAGCGGTTACTTCCTTGATTGCTTGGATAGCTTGCACGGTAGCACCAACAGGTACACCCAAGGAGTTGTAGGTTTCCTTCAAGCCATTGAGTACGCGCTCATCTAGGATGGAAGGATCGCCAGCCAACATAGCGTAGGTGGCATAACGGAGGTAGTAGTCTAAGTCACGAATGCAAGCAGCATAGCGACGGGTGGTGTACATGTTGCCACCGGGACGGGTGATGTCAGAGTACAGCA
Organism: Nostoc sp. ATCC 43529; assembly: GCA_003326205.1. Lineage (GTDB taxonomy): Bacteria > Cyanobacteriota > Cyanobacteriia > Cyanobacteriales > Nostocaceae > Nostoc. Next base: position 269,777 of record LWTK01000074.1, on the reverse strand, counting down.
AAGATTTTGCTACAGCTTCTTTGACAATGGTAGCAGCGTTAGCACTGATGGTGCTAGCAGCACGTACCCGCAGTTCGCCAGTAGAGAAATAGCCTTTTAGCTTCTCTAAAGCAGCAGAGTCGAGGTATTTACCTTGAACGTCTGCGGAGTTAATGACAGCGGTAATTGCGTCTTGAGCCATGTTGTTAATTCCTTATTTCCAACCGTATTGCAATACTTCTGTTTCAGCAGCTAAATAGCTTCAGCCTACAGTAGGGCGCCAACTAGATAGTCGAAGTAGCCACCAGCTTCAGCAGCATCTTCACTAGACAGCAGTGTAGCAGCGCCATTCTTCAACCCACGGATACCTTCAGCAACACCATCGATAGGAGTTCCCAAGGACTTGTAAAGTTCGCGGGCACCGATAACACCAATTTCTTCGATGGGTGTAACATCACCAGCAACGATACCGTAGGTAACGAGGCGGAGGTAGTAATCTAGGTCACGCAGACAAGTAGCTGTCAATTCTTGACCGTAAGCGTTACCACCAGGAGACACAACATCAGGACGCTTTTGGAACAGTTGGTCGCCAGCTTGCTTAACTAGCCGTTCGCGATTTTCTGTCAAAACTTGAGCAATCCGCAGACGGCGCTCACCAGCTGCTACAAAGGATTTGATCCGATCCAATTCACCGGGGCTTAGGTAGCGGGCTTCTGCGTCAGCATTCACGATCGCTTTCGTGACGATACTCATTAATGGATTCCTCCAATACGAATGAAACCAGGATTTGATTAAACTGGTGCGACTTTGATTTGGTTAACTGAGTTTATTTTCTCATTGTTTTAGACACAACAGTTTCATAACTGCTACGGCTAAAGAAATTACAAGTTTGCTTGAGTCAACATCAGTACACAAGCTTCTAAACTCAGCTACCTTCCGCAAAACATTTTCCGGCATTCTGTTGAGCATTTATGACTGCTCTTAACACTTTGTAATATTACTTTTCAGATTTACTCTTTTAGCTGCAATCTGAGAGCAGTATTACGAAAGGTTGCGAAGGCTATTAGGGACTGGGGATTGGGTACTGGGTACTGGGAAGAAGATAGTAGGACAAAGGTAAAGACTTGTTGTAACTTGTCTCCTTGTCTTCCTAGTCCCCAGTCCCTAGTCCCTAGTCCCTATTCCCTATTCAGCCGCCTGCACGCTGCCAAGGTAGTTACCTGCTGGCACGGATGGAAAGCGGTTGTAAGGCACAACATCTTCACCAAAGTAGCGGCTATATTCTAGGCTTTCGACTATTGCTTTTACAGCCGCCGACAAACCGCTATCATCTAGCAGTTTGTTGTACTGGCGAATTTCCTCTTGAGTCGCGGGTGCGCGTCCCAATAGATGGCGGAAGAGGAACTCAATTACCTTAGCGCGGGGATAAGGTAAAAAGAAGCGCTGGCGATAGATTTCGGAACTAGCCAGTTGGCGCACAAACTCACGGACAGAAATTTCACCATTCTGGAGTTTGCTATCTAGCTCACTCAGGCGGAAATTATCGGGGACTTTACCGCTGTGGATATCCAATACCTGAGAGTAAATGGCGTTAACTGCCTGTTGTCTTTCTGCTAAGCTCGTACTTTCTGTCAAACGGTAAATACGTGCATGTTTCCGCACACCCAGTTCTACAGTTTGTCCGCTACCATTGCTGTAAGAACGACCCAGTTCTGCATAGGAGGGCTGGCTCGCCTTTTGGCTTGTGATATCTGCGATCGCCTTGGCTAAAAGCGGTGTATCACTAGATCCTGGACGCGCTTGCACGGGCTTAAAGCTCGGTACAACTACGTCGTCATTTTGCTTAGTTAGCTGGTTGTAAAGCTTCTCGGTATTCGGGAAGTTTGCTGCTGGTAGGGTCGGGAAGCGACGGTAAGGTACAGTATCTTCACCGAAGACCTCGTTATATTCCACACTATTTACCAAAGCAGCGATGAAGGCACGAATACCTTGAGTCGCCAAAATTTGGTTATATTTGCGGATTTCTGCTTGGTCTAGTGGCGCACGTCCCAGGAAGTGTTTGGTTCCCAACTCAATTACTTTGGTGTTGGGGTACGGTGTGTAGAATTCTTTCAGGTAGAGATTTGAGTAACCTAAACCTTCAATAAATTCTTTCACGCTGATTTCGCCGTTACCCAGCTTGCTTTCCCATGCCGAAAATTCATTTTTGGCAATGTAGGGTGCAATATCGCGTTCAAAAATCTGACGATAGGCAGCGCTAATCAAAGTTTTCACTGCAACTTTGTCGCCGGTATTCGCCACCAACTTGAAGATTTTGGTTTGTTCGCGCTGCTTGCTAACACCTTGGTTAATCCGGAACTGAATATCTGGTTCTGTGCGTTTTTCACTAACAGTACCCAGTGTCACAAAGCTTGGTGTTTCTTCCTTCTGGACTTTCGGGGTAATATCTTCACGAATAGTACCAACGCGCAGTTGTCGCCCTGATACACCAGCAGGAGTCAGATATCGTTCGTAAGGAACTGTATCTTCACCAAATGCTTCGCTGTACTCTACGCTGTTAATGATGGCGTCAACCACCGCGTAAAAGCCCTGTTTAGCGGCGATATCAAAGTACTTGTTGATTTCTTGACGACCGTAAGTAGGACGACCCAACAAGCGACGGTGAATGTACTCGATCGCTTTACAAACATACAGCGATGACCAGTACAAATTACGGAATACATCCGACTTAGCCAAAGCACGGACAAACTCCCGCACGGAAATATCACCGTTTTCGAGTTTGATTTCCAATACCTTTTGCCGCTGGCCTTCGTAAACATCCCGACCGAAAACTTGTAGGTAAGCAGCTCTAATCACTGCTTGCGTAGAGCTTTCGGAAAATCTGATACTAGAATTTTTCGGAGCCTTTCTGCCAACAGTCCCAGGCAATTGATCCAACTTGAACACCTTGCGTCCAAGGCTACCAGGAGCTTCACCCCGTGCCAAAGGATTGCTATTTTGGTTATTAATCCCTGGCCCTTGGTGAATCAGGATGCGCTTGGTATCCTTGCCAAAAGGAGCCGGACTGGTGCTGGGGTTACGGGTTTCTTTCGGGAAAATCGCCCCAAACTGAATTTCTAAGGGGTCATTACCAGAACCGTAAGGATGTTGGTCTGGTAACGGTTGCTCGTAAGCCGCGAATGTGGTGATGAACTGAGGTATCTTGCGGAAAGGCGCACTGTAGTTAAACAGATCTTGTTGCGGCCCCCAGTTGCGACATTCTTGGGCTTCTTGACCCAGACCCCGGAGGTAGGGTACTGTCTCTTCACCAAAATAGTCGCCGTATTCCGCAGAATCTACTAAAGCATCTACTAAGGCAGCTAGGCCACCGTTAGAAATGATCGAGAAATATTTTTGTACTTCTTCGCGGCTACTTGGCCCCCGTCCCAAAATGTGACGGAAAGCTAGTTCGATGACTCGACTGTTAATAAAAGGCTGGTAAAACTGTTTTTGGTAAAGAGGAGATTTAGCTAGACGGCGAACAAACTCCTTCATGGAGATATCGCCATTCTTGACTTTGGATTCTAAGTCAGAAATAGACAAGCTGTAAGCACGGGTAATGTCGCGCTCAAAGATTTGCCGATAGGCTGCTTTTACTACCTCATTTTTTTCGGTAGCTGACAACCCAGGTTTCATCACAAACTTGGGACGCCGTTCTGCCGCATTAAAGTAAATTTGTGGCAGTTGCAAACCTTGTTGGTCGCTAGAAGGACGTTGGCGCAGTTTATTAGAAGGTGTCGCTGCTTTGAATTCTGTGAGCAGAACATCCATGTACTGAGACACAATTTCTGTAGCCTCAAGATCTTTACGGAAAAAGGAAAGTGACCCGGCTTTAATTTCTTGCAAAGCCACTATTGTCGCTTCACCAGAGCAGGCATTTTCAATTATTTCCCGCAAACCGCGTGTATTCACTGCGATGATGTTGGGGTCGCCAGCAACGATCGCATAAGTAGCGTAGCGTAAGAACCAGGATAAATCCCGCAAGCTCTTGGCCATGTTGCTCGGCCCATAACGAGCAATGTTGATTGGTCTAAAACCTGGAGGTGTTGGGCCTGAGGGGGATGAGTTAAAGATTGAGCGTAAATTTTCTAGGAAACCACCACGGCTTTCAACGTAGGTGATTGTTCCCAGCTGCATCCCTTGTTGAACATCACCACTACCAGCACCAGCACCAGCAGTTACTAGTTCAGGTTCTCTGGGCTTTTCTAAAAAAGCCATTGGCGAACCACCGACAAAAATCCGGTTGGCAGCTCGAGATACGATGATCTCGGAATTCTCCGTGAGCGTCTGGGCAATTTCTAGACGCTTTGCTCCAGATGCAAAATAGCTTGCCAGTTCATTTAGTTCACCAGTACCCAAAAAGCGGTCTTGCTGCTCCGCTTGGGTAATTGTAGCTACAGCTAGGGTTTGATATAGTTGCGGACGCGCAACTGAGCTTCCACCACTTGCCTTAACACTCATCGGATTTGTAAAACTCCCATCATAATCGTTTATGTGTTAAGTCTGGGTCGCTTTGAGGCTTGACACATTGGTGCGTCTATGCTTATTAGCCTAAGAGTACTGCCTGCAAAACTGCCAGTAAATTAACCCAGTTAGCTTTTAGATTAAAACGTTTTGGGTTCTCAAGGCTGGTTTATTAAGAAGTATGTAGAATATGTAGCTTTAATGCATCAAATCCCAAATAGATCCTCTTGTTTTTCTTAGACAAAACTAAGTTTTGTAACTAAGTGAGCTAAGCATTTGTCCTTTGTCCTCAGGCTAATGAGGAATAAGTCACCCTTGTATAACTGTCTTAGCAGTAACGTCAGTGGACAGTGCTTGTCATTCAGTGCTAAGTTGTTTTTGCTACTGAGAGCTAAATATGCAAAAATAACGCCATTCAGCAAATAACCTTGAATTGTAAGTAAATTAAGCTTTAGCTATCAATATTTTATCTAGTGAAAATACTATGAAAAAAAGTTTTAACTTTAACTATTTATTCCATGCTACTGTGTCTGCGATCGCAATTCTACTGGCTGTCACTCCTGCAAACGCGCTTCCTGGTCAAAACATCAGCACCGTTGTCAAGTGGGCAAAAACGAAGCCTCAACTACCGACTCTCAGATATAACAGCGAAGCCCACGGCTATGACGGTACAAAGGGAAAACTGTACTTTTACGCCGATGTCACTGCTGAAAATGGGACAGTAACAAAAGAAGGAATCACAGTTAGTGGTAGCGGCCTCAAATTCACCACAAAAAATGCCAATGCTGTGAAATTGTTACAAAATATTTATAATTCTCAGATTGCCAATGACTTCCAGAAGTCCCGCTACGTTACCAAAATTGGTCGTGACCTGTATTATCGCGGGCAAAAGTTTGCTTACATCACTGCTGAGGTGCAAGGTGGGTCAGCATTGCAGATAATTCCTTTGAGAAACTTGCAAGAATTTATCGACAATGCAAAATATTGTCAAACTAATCAATGTGACATTTGACCGTGCAGAGACGTTGCATTGCAACGTCTCTACATCTCGATTAATACCGCAATTCAAGAATTCTCGCTATGTCACCAAAGTTGCTCACGAACAATTTTATCGCGGGCAAAAGTTTGCTTACAGTGCTTCTGATTTCGAGGCTACTGCTGATGCACCTAGTATTTCCGGATTTCAAATAATTCCCTTGAATAATTTGCAGCAAAACATAGATAGTGCAAAATATTGTCAAACTAATCAATGTGACGTTTAATTAACTCTGTAACCCAGAATTTATATAAGCATTATCAGTCAATAAAGGTACGCAATCACTAATATTAAAAGCAGCCGCCAGTTCAACATCTGGCTTAAAACCTTTTTCTATCAACTCTTTACCAGAACTGCATTTTTTCAAGTATCCTAATAAATCCTGCTGGAAAGCTTGAAATGCTGCTATTGCTGCTTCAGCTTCCGGTGATAAACTACCAGGTAAATAGCTAAGAATTGCCCCAGCACCAATCAAATCTTCAAAAGCAGGTCGGAGGCTACCATCATCTTTCCACCTCTCCCCAGCAGGAATCACTGCGATTTTGTCACCATATTTTTGAGCAAACTGGGCTACAGCTTGGCAATTTCGCAAACAGCCAGCCAAAGTTGGTGTATTTCCAGTGTGCAAAGTTAAAAAAGAACCATTAGGTGAAGGCAAAACTAATCTAGTTCCAGCGGTAATTTGTTCTAGTGACTTTGGAGAAAGAGAATATCCACTTGTTGTCCAACGTTGTCTATGACTTGCTAATTCTGCTTGTAGAGATTTTGCATAATCAATAACTGATTCATCTTTATATGCGTAGGGAAAAATAACCGCACCGTTATTAGTAGCAATTTCTACACAAGTAGAAAAAGAAAGAACATCAACTATTATTACTACATCGCTGATAGAAGCAAGTTGAGAAACTCCTTGTGTGCCCCATTCGCAGCGTAAATCAAACTCTGATTGGTCGTAAATCATAAGAGCGATCGCTTTTATATAATATTATAAAAATTCAACCATAGATAAGTAAGCTAGTGTAAATAAATAAAGTTCGTAGTCAGTACAAAACGTGCTAAATTAGGAGCTTCAGCACTCACTACAAAATAAAGGTTAAGCAGTAATTATATCAACAGTTATAATCAATATAAAACTTCAAGGTTCAAAATATTATGAATTTAACTATAAAAGCTACCTCTCAGACAACTGCACCTAAGTTGACTTACGATGTACTAATTGAAAATCAACCAGATGATACAGTTAAAGCAACATTGTTAGGTTTACCAGATTGTCAAGGTATAGGAAGTACAGAAACCGAAGCGATAGAAAAACTTAGTCAAAGTTTACAAACTCGGTTAGAAACAGCCAAGATTGTAACTTTAGAAATTGGCCTTCCCCAAACCGAACATCCTTGGATGAAATTTGCAGGAATGCATAAAGATAACCCTCTTTTTAGTGAGGTGCTGGAATACATAGAAGCTGAACGGAGTCAAATTGATTTGGAAAATGAGACAAAGTGACTATTATGTGGATATTAGATACAGACCATCTGTCTTTATTTCAAAATAGTCATCCACTAGTCACGCAACGCATAAGACAGCAGAATCCTGAAAATTTAGCCATAACAGTGATTACATTTGAGGAGAAAGTTAAAGGATGGCTGAATGTTATCAACAAATATAATAATCAACCTTCTAAGTATGAAAAATTAATATGGGCATACAAGGGTTTATGGGATGAAATAGAATATTTCAAAAATATAAAATTACTTGAATTTGATACTAAAGCTTGTAATATTTATGCTGAATTAGTTAAGCAAAAAATTCGCGTTGGCACTCATGATTTACGTATTGCTGCAATTACGTTATCAGTCAATGGGATTTTAGTAACCCGTAATCGCAAGGATTTTGAGAAGGTTCCTAATTTACGTTTAGAAGATTGGACTATATCCTGATTGTCTCAATTCTAAATTGACGTATTTGTTTATAGTTAAAAACTTTAGAGTATCATTATACTCCCAGTATTCTTTGGCTGAATTTAAAATATTCAATAGTATAGCGATCGGTAGTATAGTAAATTTCGTCATTTTGCCCATCCAGTAAGCAGAAATTTATGGAACTCTCCAAAACCATCGATAAAAACGCCAACAACACGCAATCCCCATAAGGGAAACCAAAGACCAACCAACATAGCCAGAGATAAAACTACCAAAACCTAATAAAATACACAATAAAAGCAAATAGCACCACAATGTAGGCTTAAGAGGCATAACAGGCATATCAAAAGATGATTGCGAAGTTTGAGATTGAGTTGGTTGCACTGAAGATGAAGTAGTTGTATTTTTTGATGTTACTGATGGTTGGATAATTAAAGTTTGAGTTTGAGGTGTAGCAGCTGCTAGTTGTGAAACTTGAGATTGAGTTGGCTTAATTGCTGATGAAGTACCTGTATTGTTGGATGATGCAAGCTGCCAAATATTGATAGTTTTGTCATTACTCCCACTCGCAAGGATTTTGCCATCTCGACTGAAGCCAACCGAGCAAGCCCAGTTGGAATGCCCCTTAAGGGTATAGATTTCTCTTGCCGTGCCTACATCCCATAGTTTAATGTCGCCATAACTTCCACTGGCAACAGTTTTGTTATCCGGGCTTAAGGCAACCGAAACAACCGAGTAGGAATGTGCTTGTAGAGTGCAGATTTGCCCTCCTGTGGTGGCATCCCACAGCTTGATAGTCTTGTCACAACTCCCACTGGCAATTATTCTGCCATCTAGGCTGAACACAACCGAAACAACCCAGTGAGAATGACCCTGGAAAGTGCGGATTCGCCGTCCTGTGGCGACATCCCACAATTTGATAGTCTTGTCATAACTCCCACTGGCAAGAGTTTTGCTATCCGGACTGAAGCTAACCGAACGAACCCACTCGGAATGTGCTTGTAGAGTGCGGATTTGCCCTCCTGTTGTCACATCCCACAGCTTGATAGTCTTATCGCAACTCGCACTGGCAAGGATTTTGCCATCTGGGCTGAAGGCAACTGAACGAACTGATTCAGGATGCGCCTGGATAGTGCGGATTTGCCCTCCTGTTGTCACATCCCAGAGTTTGATAGCCTTGTCATCACTCCCGCTGGCAAGAATTTTACCATCTGGACTGAAAGCTACGGAATTAACAGAGTTGGAATGCCCCTGAAGGGCGTAGATTTCTCTTCCCGTGCCCATATCCCAGAGCTTGATAGTCTTGTCATAACTCCCACTGGCAAGGATTTTGCCATCTGGGCTGAAAACTACAGAATTAACAGAGTTGGAATGCCCTTGGAGAGTATGAATTTGCCCTCCTGTTGCAACATTTTCTATAATTTTGTTTGACGTAAAAGCTGTAGGTTGTGCTGTTGATACAGCAAAAGCAGATTGTTGTTTTGGTCTAGCAAACCCAGGAAATATATCAGTACCAAGTTTTGTAGAACGATCGCACCAATAACACTTACCATAAGTTTGGCTGTAGTAGTGGCTGTCTACCTTTCCACAGATAGTTAACTCATTGACAGCAAGCCTAAGTGCCTTTACCCAATCCCCAGCAGTTGGGCGCAAAATAGGATTTTGATAACCATCATTAAAGCACTTGAGAAAACATCGCTGAATTTCTGGGTGAAGAATTTCAAGAGGAATTGTGATATTCGTAGGTTGAATAAGATTATTTGGTGTATAAATCCATAAACCACCACGGATTCTTTCTTCAGGTTTCGGATCTTCACCAGCACCTATCCACTTTCCCCCAAAAGGACTTTGACTACCAAACAACAACCGATAGATAATTACTGCTAACCGGAAGCGATCGTGTACTTCTGTTTGATCGACACTAGAAAAATCTTTGCCAATCAGTTCCGGTGGTGTAAAATCCTCTGTACCAACTTCACAACGATAAACCTTACCATTTACCGGATGCCTAACCTGGAAAGAGTCAGTATCAATGATTGAAGGTAAAGCGCGATCGTTTACAAGAATATTTTGCGGCTTGATGTCACCCACAACATAGCCAGAAATGTGAATTGCTTCAATAATTGAGGCAATATTCAACGCTGTTGTGTGCAGAAAACGCCAATCAACCTCAAGTTTCAAAGCCTTTCTTCTGCTGGGATTATATACATCAATAAGTTCCTTTCCTTCCTTGATTTCCGGCATTAAAAAGCCTACACAATCACCCTGAGCATCTTTCAGTACCGATTTAGGCCAAGCAAAAGAAATATGATTGAGGTGAGAGTTTGGCTCTTTGGGTCGGTGCGCTATCATCACCGCTAACTTTTGCACTCGCTCAGGTTTTTGCTGGTGGTAAATTTTCGCTAAGTAACCATTGCGATTAGTTTTCCAAACCTTACCTTCACCGGTATTAGCTATTGGTTCACCCAGCAGAGTAATCGATTGACCCGTACTGGCACAGGTGAGAACTGTCATCGAATTTTACTCTCTATTAAACAAGCACAAAAGTAAGGTTTTATCATCATCAGTGCGAGAATTTAGTCGCTCAGAGTTAAGAAAATCATCCATATATTGATAGTCTTTCTTTGGATCATCAGTTTCTTGTAAGTATTCCTCCAAAGGTTTAAAGAAAGGTGGAAAAGGTTTCCAGTCGCTCAAGCGAATTGCTACTTTTTCTAGTCCATCAGTGGAAGCACAAATAAACTCTTGCTTTTCAGTAATAACCTCTACCTGCATTTCTTCTAGTGCATTTTTTGAGGTGATAAAAGTTGTTTCATTGACGAACTCACCTTTATCTGGCTTGAACAACAGTTGATATTCTGATTCTTGGGGACGCACGACAATAAATCCATCCCCGATTTGCATAGCTGCAAGCCAGCCAGGAGTTGCCACAAAAACCAATAACGTACAAGCTAAATCATTGATAGAATAATCTTCTTCATCTGCTTGCTTCTGTAATTCTGTAATAACTTGGTTCACAATCTTAGCAAACACTTTCTGAGCTTCTTCTTTGGATAGTGGTTTAGAAAAAGCTTGTTTATGAGGATATTCATTAATATCAGAAAAGCATTTGAGTACAGTTTTTACCGCCAACTTAGAACCAACATCAGAACGTTTAGCACTACCAGCGCCATCAGCAACAGCGCCTACAATCACATCATCAAAGGTGCAATATTTACCATCATCTTGACAACCTATCCCCTGGTTTTGATGACTTGTTCCAATCTCGGAACGCGCAACAGCTTTCCATTTCCAATTCACAAATTTTCCTCTAAATGGTAATTTGACCCCATCCCATAGGCGGTAAAGCTACAGCTTGTCCTACTTTGCCACTGGAAACCCGTTTCACCGAAGCAGAAAGCCAGACAAACAACTCACGAAAATCTAAGCCATTTAGTGTAACTGGTGGACGTTGAGGAGGGGAAATTTGCTTGAGGATATTCATATCAGCACCAATTACACCAACCGCAAAAAATGACAGCCGAGTTTGTGCTTCTGCCTCTCTGAGCTTTTGCGCGGCTGCTTGCCAGGAGTCAGTGGGCGCTCCGTCTGTAATCAAAAACACCCAAGGGCGATAATAAAGAATACCGTTGTCTTTATAAGTCTGTTTGCGGTTTTCTAGAAAATCCAAAGCATACTCAATCGCCCCGCCCATTGGCGTACCACCATTTGCTTCCAATTTAGGCGGTGTAAATTCGTCAATCGTTACAAAGTCTTGTATCAGTTTAACTATAGGGCCAAATGTAATCATGGCCACTTCCACGCTCAGCGATGCTTGGGAATCTTTTACTACATCTTCTTTGAAAGCAGCAAGTCCTCGATTTAACTCTTGGATAGGCTGACCTGACATAGAACCAGAAGTATCGAGTAAGAGAATTACAGGACAACGATTTTCTGGATTTTCAACGAATTCAGGGAATCCTACAGCCATTCAATATTCCTGATTAAGTAAATTATTATACAAACTTTATAAACTAAATTTTATTAGTTAATAAATACTTAAACAGTAGTGTTTTTACTGAAACAATTACCAGACTTACCTAAGTTGAAATAATCCAGCACCGCATTTTAAAATAATTCCTCTGATATCTTTTTACTTGAAGTGTCCAGCATTCGCTAAACTCAAAACTGCTGCGTTATTCCTCATCATGTCCGATTCCCAAACTGTTAGTGCTGCCGTTGCCAAACTCTACAATACCTACCCATTTCCGCCGGAAGCCTTGTTAGACGAACCACCCCCAGGCTATAATTGGCGCTGGAATTGGCTTGCTGCTTATAACTTCTGCACGGGTCAAAAACCCCAAAAGCAAGATATCCGAATTTTAGATGCAGGTTGCGGTACCGGAGTAAGTACAGAGTACTTGGTTCACCTCAATCCTCAGGCTTCTGTTGTGGGAATTGACCTCAGTAGCGGTGCTTTGGATATAGCAAAAGAACGTTGTCAGCGTTCTGGTGCTAACCGCGTTGAGTTTCGTCACCTCAGCTTGTTTGATGCGGAACAGTTACCGGGTGAGTTTGATTTAATTAACTGCGTTGGCGTTTTGCACCATACTGCCGACCCAATTGGTGGTATTCAAGCCTTGGCGAAAAAGCTAGCTCCAGGCGGCTTAATGCACATTTTTGTCTACGGTGAGTTGGGACGCTGGGAAATTCAACTCATGCAAAAGGCGATCGCCATTCTCCAAGGTGATAAAAAAGGCGACTACCGCGATGGTGTTCAAGTCGGACGGAAGATATTTAACTCTCTACCAGAAAATAATCGAATTGTCAAGTATGAAAAACAGCGTTGGTCGTTAGAAAACCACAAAGACGAACACTTTGCTGATATGTACGTTCATCCCCAGGAAATTGACTACAACATCGAGACGCTGTTTGAATTAATCGACGCTTCGGGATTGGAATTTATTGGTTTCTCGAATCCGAGTTTTTGGGATTTAGAAAGACTTTTGGGTAAAGCGCCAGAGTTGATAGAACGGGCACAAGGATTAAGCGATCGCCAACGTTATCGCTTGATAGAATTACTAGATCCAGAAGTTAGCCATTACGAGTTTTTCCTCGGTCGTCCTCCGCTAGTTAAAGCTGACTGGTCAGACGATAACCTACTATTGACAGCAATTGGGGAACTTAATCCTTGTATCGAAGGATTTCCCAGTCAATCTTTCTTTAATTACGATTATCAGATTGTAAAATTGTCGGTTCCAGAGCTTGAATTTATGCAACGGTGCGATGCTAATTCCACAGTGGCAGAGATTTTGGCAGGTGTGGAATTGGAATTAGATGGAGTGAGAAGGCTTATCCAACAACAGCTGATTTTATTAACACCTGCTTAATGGCAGTCTAATTTATACTTTTGGTGATGGGCGATCGCTCATCACGAATTTTCGCAAATCTGATGTAAATTAGAAAAGTGCCCCATCAACTGAGTGTTGCACGCGCGAAATTAGAATCTTCTGGAATTCAGCAGTGGTGCAAAGCTAACAACAAGGCGCTACTTTACAAGTTCTGTTTTGCAGCAGCGTCTTTAACTCCTCAATAACCGACTTAGTTTCAACACCAAGATGCTGATGATACAAAAACATTGGAGGGCGATCGTTCACTAAAAAAGCCAAAATTTGCAGAAATCGAGAATTATTCAGGTATTAATTCTTGATTATTGCTACATTTTCTGATAGTACCTCATCAAACGCTCTATTAATACAACAGGGCGTGACTTTGTTTCGTTTTTCACACTGGTAAGAAGTTAATTGTTTTTTTCTAAAGTATTGTTACCGGATCGTGATATGATTCAGCTGACTGAATGTGCAGTCATCATCCGTTAACTGTACTAATTTCGAGTCCCGTGAGCTTGTCAGAAGAACCAATTGCACCGACTCCGATGACACGACAAGATGCTAAAACTGATTCTGAGAACACAGAAACAGAATCAAATAACTCGATGGGAGAGTTCCATCAACTCTACCAGAAGTTATTAGTAATCACACTTGTCTTGACGGGGATTATTTTTATCTCTGTGTGGATTTTTTATTCCTTAAACATTGCTCTCAATTATTTGATTGGAGCGTGTACAGGTGTGGTTTACTTAAAAATGCTGGCTAAAGATGTTGAGCGACTCGGTGGTGAGAAAAGGCGTCTGAGCAAAACTCGTTTTGCTGTGTTTATTGGGGTGTTTGTATTGGCAACTCAATGGCATGAGCTTAAGATTTTGCCTATATTTTTGGGATTTCTAACTTACAAAGCCACGCTCCTCGTCTATACGGTGCAAACTGCGTTCATTCCTGATTCTTAAAAAGTCAGGCTCACAAAGAATACTCCCATCCTCGCTAGTTGGGGAAAATGCTTGAAGAATGCAAATGCTTAGTGTCTTAAACGCCTTTAATTCTTTTCCCCTCGCCGAATTAGAAGTAGGTCATCATTTCTACTGGCAGTTGGGCAATCTTAAAATTCATGGGCAAGTTTTTCTCACCTCATGGTTTGTGATTAGCATTTTAGTAGTGGCTTCAATAGCTGCTACTCGCAACGCCCAGAGAATTCCTAAGGGTATCCAAAATTTGATGGAATATGCCTTAGAGTTTATTCGAGATCTGGCAAAAAACCAACTTGGTGAGAAAGAGTACCGCCCTTGGGTGCCATTTATTGGTACTTTATTCTTGTTTATTTTCGTATCGAACTGGTCTGGTGCGCTAATTCCCTGGAAGCTGATTAAGCTACCTTCGGGTGAATTGGCAGCTCCCACCAATGACATCAATACGACTGTTGCATTGGCACTGCTAACGTCCTTAGCGTATTTTTATGCGGGTTTTAGCAAACGGGGTCTGGGCTACTTTAAGAAATATATAGAGCCAACACCCGTACTGTTGCCGATCGCAATCCTAGAAGATTTTACTAAGCCCCTCTCCCTAAGCTTCCGTCTATTTGGGAATATATTAGCGGACGAATTGGTAGTAGCGGTGCTGGTTCTGCTAGTTCCTCTATTCATACCTCTGCCTGTAATGGCCTTGGGTTTATTTACCAGTGCCATCCAAGCCCTGGTTTTTGCCACCCTAGCCGGAGCATACATACATGAGGCAATGGAGGGACATGGTGGAGAAGAGCATGAGGAGCATTAAATTCAGTAAACAGTTAACAGTTATCAAGCTTGCGGCGCAACTGACAACTGATAACTGATAACTGTTAAGCTTCTCAGTTGATAGCACAGTTCCAAGAGCGGTATGCGCTCAAAACATCGCAAAGCGCGATTAGTGAGAACCCGGTGCAGCGTGGAAACCACGTTTCTAGTCGTTAAGTTACTTTTGTTAGTTCTGTAATCAACCAAGGAAAATCAAAATGGATCCATTAGTTTCTGCTGCTTCAGTTCTAGCTGCTGCTCTAGCAATCGGTTTAGCTGCAATTGGTCCTGGTATCGGTCAAGGTAACGCTGCTGGACAAGCAGTAGAAGGTATTGCCCGTCAACCAGAAGCAGAAGGAAAAATTCGCGGTACTCTGCTATTAACCTTGGCGTTCATGGAATCCCTGACCATTTACGGTCTGGTTATTGCTCTAGTGCTGCTGTTTGCTAACCCCTTCTCAGCATAAGACCTCAAAGTTATTCTGAGTGTGGAGACGTGAACCATCACGCCTCTACAATCTAGGAGGTATTGGGTATTTATTCATTGACCCTTGTTGAGTATGGGTCTCGAAAAAAAATATCAAAGGTTGGATGATTTTGCTGGCCATGAAAATTGCTACTCCAGCCAAAGAGGAGAGAAATGTTTGATTTCGATGCTACCTTGCCCTTCATGGCATTGCAGTTCCTGCTATTGGCAGCTTTGTTGAATGTAATTTTCTATAAGCCACTCACCAAGGTACTAGACGATCGCGATAATTACATCCGAACGAATACCCTTGAGGCAAAGGAAAGCTTGGCAAAAGCCGAGCGGTTAGCCGCAGAATACGAGCAGCAGCTCGCAGATGCTCGCAGACAATCGCAAGCTATTGTAGAAGCAGCTCAAGTAGAAGCTAAGAAAATTACCGCCGAAAAAATCGCTGAGGCACAAAGAGAAGCTCAGTCTCAACGAGAACAAGCTGCTATTGAAATAGAACAACAAAAGCAGGAAGCTTTACGTACCTTAGAGCAACGAGTTGATGCTCTAAGCAGACAGATTCTAGAAAAACTATTGGGACAACCTGTAGTTAGATAACTTTGCAGGACTAGTCCTGTGTCAGCATAAGCGCAGCTGGGCATCAGTTCCAGAGCGCTAAATTAAGTGTCAAAAAAAGGCACTTTTTTCCTTCGGGATAAAGATACTTGATTTCCCTTCAGGATTTATTTAGTTAATTCCCTTAGCGGAAAACACGAACGTACTAGCAAGCAGCGCACTTGTAGATGGGTATCATGGGCACATTCTTATTACTTGCCGCAGAAGCGAACGCTGTTGGCTCTGAATTGGCAGAAGGCGCAGCAGAAGGTGGTTTCGGTCTAAATCTAGACATATTAGAAACCAATCTAATCAATCTAGCGATTCTGGTTGGCATATTATTCTACTTCGGACGTAAAGTTTTAAGCAATATCCTGAACGAGCGACAATCCAATATTGCCACCGCCATTCAGGAAGCAGAAGGGCGCTTAAAAGAGGCCAAGGTTGCCCTATCCCAAGCGCAAAAGCAGTTAACCGAAGCTCAAGCAGAGGCAGAACGCATCCGTAAATCTGCCCAAGAAAACGCCCAAAAAGCGAAAGAAGCTTTATTGGCGAAGGCGGCACAAGACG
The DNA here is from genome assembly GCA_003326205.1 of Nostoc sp. ATCC 43529. Taxonomy (GTDB): domain Bacteria; phylum Cyanobacteriota; class Cyanobacteriia; order Cyanobacteriales; family Nostocaceae; genus Nostoc. Next base: position 253,560 of record LWTK01000074.1, on the reverse strand, counting down.
TAGAACGCTTGAAACAAACGGCAGCAGCGGATTTAAACACCGAACAAGAGCGAGCGATCGCCCAACTGCGGCAGAGGGTAGCTACACTAGCATTACAAAGAGTCGAGTCGCAACTCAAAGGCGGAATTGCTGACGATGCTCAACAAAATTTAATTGACCGCAGCATCGCACAATTGGGAGGCAGAGTATGACAAGTCAAGTTGCATTCGTCGAAATAGCCCAACCCTATGCACAGGCACTTTTGTCAATAGCGCAATCGAAAAATTTGACAGAAGAGTTCGGAGAAGATGCGCGTACTCTCCTCGGCCTGCTCTCAACAAACAAAGAGCTACAAAACTTCTTGGGCAACCCATTTATTCAGCCTGAGAACAAAAAATCTCTCATCAGACAAGTAGTCGGTGAAGGCGGTAATCCCTACTTACGCAATTTCTTGCTGGTACTCGTAGATAAGCGGCGCATTGCCTTCTTGGAACCGATTTTACAGCAATATCTAGCGCTGTTGCGGCAGCTGAACCAAACCGTATTAGCGGAAGTAACTTCAGCCGTTCCCCTCACAGAAGCTCAACAGCAAGCAATTAGAGAAAAAGTGATTGCCATCACTAATGCTCGCCAAGTCGAACTGGAAACCAAAGTAGACGGCGAATTAATTGGTGGTGTGATTATTAAAGTCGGCTCCCAAGTAATTGACGCCAGCATCCGGGGTCAGCTGCGCCGCCTTTCATTGCGCTTAACTAGTGGCTAGAAAGTTAGGAGTTAGGAGTTAGGAGTTAGGAGTTAGGAGTTAGGAGTTAGGAGTTAGGAGTTAGGAGTTAGGAGTTAAGTAAACAGTAATTTATTTTGACTTTTAACTTTTAATCTTTGCTTTTTTAACTCATCACTCTTGACTCATAACTTTTGACTCATCACTCCTAACTCTCAACTCCTAACTAAAATTACTTCTTCCGTCTCGAAAGCAAAAAAGATAGACACATGAGCATATCAATTAGACCAGACGAAATCAGCAGTATTATCCAACAACAAATCGAGCAATACGACCAAGAAGTCAAAGTTGCTAACGTCGGTACTGTCCTGCAAGTGGGTGACGGTATTGCCCGGATCTATGGTCTGGAAAAGGCTATGGCTGGGGAACTTTTGGAATTTGAAGATGGTACAGTTGGTATCGCCCAAAACTTGGAAGAAGACAACGTGGGCGCGGTACTAATGGGTGAAGGTCTGGAAATTCAAGAAGGTAGCTCTGTAACTGCTACTGGTAGAATTGCCCAGGTACCTGTAGGAGAAGCCTTAATTGGACGAGTTGTAAATGCCTTGGGTGTTCCCATTGATGGCAAGGGAGACATCAAGACCACAGAAAGCCGTTTGATTGAATCTCCAGCACCTGGTATTATTGCCCGTCGATCTGTACACGAACCCATGCAAACGGGTATTACAGCTATTGACTCAATGATTCCCATCGGTCGTGGGCAGCGGGAATTGATTATTGGTGACCGCCAAACCGGTAAAACTGCGATCGCTATTGACACCATCATCAACCAAAAAGAAGAAGATGTAGTTTGTGTCTACGTTGCAGTTGGTCAAAAAGCTTCCACCGTCGCCAACGTAGTCCAAACATTGCAAGAAAAGGGCGCGATGGATTACACCGTCGTCGTAGCCGCTAACGCTAGTGACCCAGCAACCTTGCAATACCTAGCTCCCTACACAGGCGCAACCATCGCTGAGTACTTCATGTACAAAGGCAAAGCTACCCTGGTAGTTTATGATGACCTCTCCAAGCAAGCCCAAGCCTATCGGCAAATGTCCTTGCTGCTGCGCCGTCCACCCGGACGGGAAGCTTACCCTGGTGATGTATTTTACATCCACTCCCGCTTGCTAGAACGTGCAGCTAAGCTCAGCGATGAATTAGGTAAAGGCAGCATGACCGCCCTACCAATCATCGAAACCCAAGCTGGTGACGTTTCGGCATACATCCCCACCAACGTAATTTCCATTACCGACGGTCAGATATTCTTGTCTTCTGACTTGTTCAACGCTGGTATCCGCCCCGCAGTAAACCCCGGTATTTCCGTATCCCGCGTAGGTTCTGCGGCTCAAACCAAGGCAATGAAGAAAGTTGCCGGTAAAATTAAATTGGAACTAGCCCAATTTGACGACCTGCAAGCCTTCGCGCAATTTGCTTCTGACTTAGATAAAGCCACTCAAGACCAGTTGGCACGGGGTCAACGTTTGCGGGAATTACTCAAGCAACCCCAAAACGCTCCTCTGTCGGTATACGAGCAAGTAGCAATTCTCTATGCAGGTATTAACGGTTACTTAGATGATATACCTGTAGATAAAGTTACTGTCTTTACCCAAGGTCTACGAGAGTACTTAAAAACTGGTAAAACCCAGTACGTACAAGGAGTACAAGCCTCCAAAGCATTAGGTGACACAGAAGAAGCTGCCTTGAAGGAAGCACTCACCGAATACAAAAAGACCTTCAAAGCAACAGCGTAACAATTTTGGATTTTGCGAAAAGTTTGAGCGGAGATCTCCTCCGAGAGAAGCTTTTCAAGATGGATTTTGGATTTTGGATTAAATCTAAAATCCGAAATTCCAAATCTAAAATCTAAAATCTAAAATCTAAAATCGGAACATGGCCAATCTTAAAGCAATACGCGATCGCATTCAGTCGGTCAAAAACACCAAAAAAATTACAGAAGCCATGCGGCTAGTTGCGGCAGCTAGGGTGCGTCGGGCACAAGAACAAGTGCTAGCAACTCGCCCCTTCGCCGATCGCTTGGCACAAGTATTGTATGGTTTGCAAACTCGTCTGCGGTTTGAAGAAGCAAACCTCCCACTATTGAGAAAACGCCAAGTTAAGTCCGTGGCACTTTTGGTCGTCTCTGGCGATCGGGGTCTATGCGGCGGCTATAACACTAACGTTATTCGTCGTGCAGAAAACCGTGCTAAGGAACTCAAGGCAGAAGGTGTAGACTATCAATTTGTGATTGTCGGACGTAAAGCCACGCAGTACTTTCAACGCCGCAATCAACCCATTGATTCTACCTACAGCGGCTTAGAGCAAATTCCCACAGCAGCCGAAGCTACTCAAATTGCTGACCAACTACTTTCTTTGTTCCTTTCAGAAGAAGTAGACCGCGTTGAATTAATCTACACCAGATTCGTTTCCTTGGTTAGCTCCCGGCCTGTAGTACAAACTCTGCTACCTCTAGATGCCCAAGGTCTAGAAACAGGCGACGACGAAATCTTCCGCTTAACAACCCGTGGCGGTCAATTTCAAGTTGAACGCGAGAAAGTCACCAAGCAAGTGCGGCTATTGGCTCCTGACATGATTTTCGAGCAAGATCCGCTACAGATTCTCGATTCTTTGTTGCCTCTGTATCTGAGTAACCAGCTATTACGAGCGCTGCAAGAATCGGCAGCTAGCGAACTAGCAGCCCGGATGACAGCTATGAGTAATGCCAGTGATAACGCTGGTGAATTGATTAACACTCTCACTCTGTCTTACAACAAAGCCCGACAAGCAGCAATTACCCAAGAACTCCTTGAAGTTGTGGGTGGTGCTGAAGCATTAACTTAGGGACTAGCCACTTGCTACCCATCACAAATAGCTAATTGCTGGTAAATTTAAAACTAGCGATTAGCTATTTTTGCTTTTGACGATGATTTGTCAATCAAAATAGTGGTATCGACAAGCAATAATCGTTAAATACTCGTCATCCACCGCATAAACTAACCGATTTGTATCATCAATTCGCCGCGACCAAAAGCCAGCTAAGTTCTCTCTAAGCGCTTCTGGGTTTCCGATCCCTTCAAACGGTAGTCGGATTGTTGGCTCAATGAGCTTGTTAATTCGTTTTAATGTTTTCTTGTCTTGCTCTTGCCAATATAAATAATCGTTCCAAGCTTCATCTGTCCATGCTAGCTTTCTAGTCATCCAATAAATTTCGCTCCACCACTTTCCCCTGCTTGAACTGAGCAATAGAACGCTCTAAATGGGTGGCATTAGCGGGAGACTTGAGTAAATGAACAGTCTCTAGCAAACTATTGAATAACTCTAGCGACATCACTACGGCATCTTCAGCATCCCGTCTAGTGATGATGGTGTAGTCGGCATCTTCCACCACTCGGTCTAAAACAGCCTTGAGGTTATTTCTCGCTTCGCTAAAAGACACAACTTTCATTTACTTCATTCTTGTACTGTTTATTGTACAAGTATAGCGATTCCAAATATATTCAGGAATCCCAACGAACTGCAAAATCAATATATGATTTGGATATGAAGAAGAAATCAACCTTAATAGTAGCGATCGCTGCTTATCTTGTGGAAAAGCTTGCGCTAACCTCGTGACACAAAAAGACGTGCTACTTCACAGGCAAAGTTAGGCAACAATGGCGATGTAATTACATCATCTACTAGCAATGTTGTAACTAGTTTTAACTGAGCATTTTCCCGTCGATAGACTTCAATTCTTTGAGCGATGCGATCGACAATCCAATACTCCTGGACTCCTTGAACCGAATATAATTTCAATTTAGCTAAGCGATCGCGGTCTTCATTAGCTTTTCCTTTTGACAGCACTTCCACCACCAGTTCCGGCGCTCCGTGAAAATGCCCCGCTTCATCTTGAATTTGAGCCAACCGTTCATAACTCACCCACACCACATCGGGAGCTACATTATCAGAGTCCGAAAAAATCAGCCCTGGCATAATAGACGGTTCTCCTAAACCAGTTTCTAAAGACCAAGTATTTAGCACCGAAAAGATACATCCAATCACGTGCTGATGTTTATGGTGGGGCGATCGCACCGCAAATAATTCTCCATCGATAATCTCATAACGAATCCATTCGTTATCGGGTAATGCTGCAACATCTTGAATTGTCCAGCGAACTTTGCTTGTAGTTTGACTCATAACAGTTAAGCTTGGTTAATGAGAGTTTAATATTTCTTTGTCATCTGGCGACACATTTGCTTAACAGAAAACTATAATATATGTATAGCGCATGGGTCCGTCACGGTTTCGACAGGTTGGCGAACGCTGCTCTGTGATTCAGGTCGAGAGCGGGTCATCTCTCGGAAATCAAAGGCTCAAAACAAAAGTAAATGCGAATAACATCGTAAAATTTGCTCGTCGGGAAGCTCTAGTAGCAGCCTAAAACACCTCTTACAGGTTCGAGCGTCTTTAGTCCGACTCCGTTAAGGGCTAGGGACAAACCCCAACGGATGCTCTAGCAAGCGTTCTCTGGTTGGCTTGCTGGCTAAGATTAAACCAGAGCATCCTACGTTCGGGATAATGAACGATTCCCGCCTTGAGGGTCAGATAGGCTAAACCTGTGAATGAGCGGGGGGTCAATACCCAATTTGGACAGCAGTTCGACTCTGCTCGGATCCACTAATAGAACAAATAACAAGTCCACCTGATAATTTGATATCAAGGTGGATTTTGTTTTTTGATGTATTGAAGAAGAATTCAGAAGCGGAGCAAGGAAAGATGCGTGACTTAGGGTCAGAATGGGCTACACTCCACTTCATCCAACCATAACACCAAAGGACTTTGTGGTTTCGCCAGCGAATATTTTTCAAAATACAGCGATTTTCACGTAAATGAACCACATTATTTTTATCTCACGCAAAGGCGCAAAGGCAAGGCAGCGCGGTCTTAGGGGTTTCCCCCATGAGCGACTGCCGCGCAAAGAAAGAAACAGGATTGTGGTCTAAATACCTGAAAACTGCTGTAATGGGGAACAGAAACCGCACGCTTCCTAACGCTGCGCTATCGGCAAAAGCCGTTGTTCTGACTTTTTGCTAAATTCCCCACTATATTGATTCTGATTCCTTAATTCTTGTTTTTAATTATTCTGTTTCTGGAGTTGTGGCACTGCATTTCTAACCTTGCTTTGCCTTTTTTTGAGTACCCGTCGTAGTCGATCTGCACTTAAATTTACTTGACGATCGGATGCCAATTTTTTGGCTAATTCTTGAGAATTATAAGCTTTTGGCTCTTGAGCTAAGCAATTTTCTAGATAAATCAAATCTGACTCCGAATATCGGGGCTTTCCTCCTCGGCCAGGAGCATCCCATAAGCCTGCTAACCCCAACTTTTCCCAGCGATGAAGGGTTTGGCGTACTGTTGAAATCGCCCAGTTCAAGCCTTTAGCAATTTGCTCATTCTTTAAGCCACGAGCATTCAAAAGTAAAACTTGTGCACGATCCTTAGTACGTTGAGGAATATCTTTAGCTTTTCTTAACTCTTCTAGAGTCAGCTTTTCTTCTTCAGTTAGAAAAACTTTCAATCGGCATCCCATAAGCAATAACCTTTTACACAGTCAATCTTTGGCATTTTTACGTCTATATCAGATCCCTCTATTTAGTACGGCACACATTTAAATAACACGTACAAACTGAACAATAAGTATTAATGCTACCGTAGTCTATTTTGATGGCTTCTATACACGAAATCTTGGGTTGAGAACATTTTAAAATCATAATTCAACATGAAAATCCAGGCATCTTTAACACGATAGCCTTCCTCTGTATAAGTATATTTTTTGCATAGTTAGAGACCATAGCTAACAGCTATGAAATCAATATTTTTTTGGCTTTGTCTTGATTACTGCCTAATCTTGAACATAAAAAACTGTATCATTAATCTTTTTCAATTCTTTGTATTCCTACAGGTATTTTATCGAAACTTTAAAAATTGTTTTGCTGCCATTTGAGAGTTGGATGAGTAGAAAAATGAATGTGTGATCCTAGTTTTTTTATTCCACTGCCTTCAGGGAATCAGCTTTGGTTATCTCCGAAAAGATACTTGTTTCTTCTAGTTTACATAAAATTTACATTTTAGGTACCAATATTTTCGCTGGACAAAACAAAATATGTAATATCCATTGGGTCAAATACTTCTGGCTCGTTAGTATTTGATAAGTATGAAAAATTTGTTAGAGATTTTTCATACTTTTCATACCTTTATTACTTTTCTTACTTTTCTTACTTTTCTTACCCAGGTTTCAAAAAAGAGAATATTTATTTTTATTTGAGAATACACAAACCAAGTCTACCTTGGAGTAACTTCAAATTTAAAGGTAGGGTTGATTTAAATTAAGTAAATTGTATGTTTTTGATTTTTTGATAAAATTGAATGCTGCTTAAAATATTAACTGATAAATTGTAAATTAAAATGTGCAATTACCTAATATTTTTCTATAATAATCAAAGCTTTATTTTTGAAAAATCCTATGTTATAACTCTTGATAAATATTATTCAGCTTTTGAATAATTTTGTATTTTTTTAATTTTTATATTAAAAAATACATTTTTTATATGATATTTTGTAATTAGAATCAAATTTAATATTAGCAAAATTATCGAAACAATCCAGTCTAAAACAGGACTTCGTACCGCTACGCTAACGCCTTTTAATACGAAAAGTTTTTGGAGCCGGGTATAAATCCCTGTTACAAAAACGGCCTCCTGCCTCCTGCCTCCTGCCTTCGTTAAATACTCAGTGCGTGTGAATAGATAAATTAGTAGTTAGTATATTTTTTGAGTTAAAAAGAATGCAGAAAAATAGCAATAATTAATACAAGTTAAAAATCGTAAAAACTGATATTTATTACAACTTTAAAAAAAATTTATAGGGATAATGAGGACAGAAAAAATCTGATAATTTGCGCTCGGAGACAGATAATGGTAGCGATCGCAGAGAATGTTCAACATCGGCTAACTATACAAACTGTAGAAATTGCCCCTAATACAACAGCGATTCGCTCTCTTGATTGGGATCGCGATCGCTTCGATATCGAATTCGGACTGCAAAATGGTACAACCTACAATTCATATCTAATTAGGGGCGAACAAACAGTTTTGATTGATACTTCTCACCAGAAGTTTCGCCAGCTGTATTTAGATACCTTAAAAAGTCTTGTTAACCCCAAGACAATAGATTACATAATTGTTAGTCACACAGAGCCAGACCATAGCGGCTTAGTGGAAGATGTGCTTCAGTTAGCGCCGAGAGCCACCGTTTTGGCTTCTAAAGTTGCGTTGCAATTTCTGGAAGGCTTAGTACACGATCCATTTTCAAAACGGATTGTTAAAAGTGGCGATCGCATAGATATCGGCAAAGGACACGAAATCGAATTCGTGAGTGCGCCTAACCTGCACTGGCCGGACACAATCTTTAGCTACGACCGTAAAACCCAAATTATCTATACCTGTGATGCATTTGGGATGCACTTTTGTGACAATCGCACCTTTGACGAAGATTTAGAAGCGATCGAAGCTGACTTTAGATTTTACTACGACTGCTTGATGGGCCCTAATGCTCGTTCTCTGCTGAATGCCATGAAGAGAATGGGTGAATTAGGAAAGATTAATATTATCGCCAACGGTCACGGGCCATTACTATATCACCATCTAGATGTTCTAACTGGATGTTACGAAACTTGGAGTCAAAGACAAGCCAAAGCAGAAACAACAGTTGGCTTGTTCTTTGTCTCAGATTACGGACATGCTGAACGCCTTGGTCACGCAATTGCCGAGGGAATTCAGAAAACAGGAGTTGGGGTAGAAGTCCTAGATCTGAGTACCGCCCAAAGCCAAGAAATCCAAGAGCTAGCTGGTAGAGCCTCTGGCATCATTATTGGTATGCCACCTACTACCAGCGCCGCCGCCCAAGCCAGCATCAGTTCCCTATTAGCTGTAGCTAAGAACAAACAAGTGGTTGGGCTATTTGAATGTTATGGCGGAGATGATGAACCCATCGATACACTGCGAAGAAAATTTATCGACTTGGGTGTCAAAGAAGCATTCCCCGCGATTCGGATTAAAGAAACTCCCACTGCATCGACATTCCAATTGTGTGAAGAAGCCGGTACAGACTTGGGACAATTGCTGGTGCGCGATCGCAACATCAAGCAAATCAAATCCATTGATGTAAACCTAGAAAAAGCCCTGGGTCGGATTAGCAGCGGACTGTACATAGTTACCACCAAAAAAGGTGATGTCAGCAGCGCCATGCTAGCTTCCTGGGTGACACAAGCGAGTTTGCAACCACTAGGATTCACAATCGCCGTTGCCAAAGACCGCGCCATTGATTCCTTAATGCAAATAGGCGATCGCTTCGTCCTCAACGTGTTGGAAGAAGGCAATTATCAAGAACTCAAAAAGCACTTCCTCAAGCGCTTGCATCCTGGTGCTGACCGATTTGCAGGGGTAAAAACTCAAACCGCCAAAAACGGCTCCCCAATTCTGGCTGATGCCCTAGCATACATGGAATGTGAAGTACAGAGCAGTATGGAGTGCAGCGACCACTGGATTTTATACTGCACCGTCCAAGAGGGTCGCGTCTCCAAAGCCGATGCATTGACAGCCGTTCGTCATCGCAAAGTTGGAAATTATTACTAGGGAATAGGGAGTAGGGAATAGCGAATAAGGATTAGGTGCTGGGTACTGAGGCAACTCTTCCCCTTTCCCCTTTCCCTCTTTCCCTTTCCCCCTTTCCCCTTTCCCCATCAATTCCCCTACCTCACTCAACACCTATGATCAATTCCAAGCCACGCGACGTTCAAGTTTTACCAATTGCCACAAATAGTAAGGCTCTCAGGGCACGTAGTTGGTCACGTCTGCGGTTTGAAATTGAATACGCACTTGAAAGAGGTACTACCTCCAATTGCTATTTAATTGAAGCTGATAAAACCGCACTAATCGATCCACCGCCAGAAAGCTTTACGGAAATTTATTTAGAGACGTTGCGGCAGACTTTAGATTTGACGCGTTTGGATTATGTAATTTTAGGTCATTTTAATCCCAACCGAGTTGCAACCCTCAAAGCAATTTTAGAACTGGCACCACAGGTAACTTTTGTTTGTTCTCTTCCTGGTGCTAATAATTTGCGTGCTGCTTTCCTAGACCGGGATTTGCAAGTCTTGGTGATGCGGGGGAAAGAAACTCTGGATTTAGGCAAAGGTCATGTTTTAAAATTCCTTCCCATTCCTAGTCCGCGCTGGCCGGAAGGACTTTGTACCTACGACCAACAGACCCAAATTCTCTACACAGATAAGTTATTTGCAACTCATATCTGTGGAGATGAAGCGTTTGATGATAATCCAGAGGCGCTTAAAGAAGACCAGCGTTACTACTTTAACTGCCTGATGGCTCCCCAAGCTCCTCACGTGCAAGCAGCTTTGGAGAAAATATCAGATTTGCAGGTGAGAATGTATGCTGTGGGTCATGGGCCTTTGGTACGTACCGGCTTAATCCAGCTGACCAAAGCTTATGGAGAATGGAGCCGTTCTCAAAACGATCGCGAAATTTCCGTTGCTTTACTTTATGCTTCAGCTTACGGAAACACAGCAACTTTAGCACAAGCGATGGCTCTGGGACTGACCAAAGGCGGAGTCGCAGTCAAATCGATTAACTGCGAATTTGCCACCCCTGATGAAATTCGCATCAACTTACAAGAGTCAGATGGTTTTATCATCGGTTCTCCGACTATCGGCGGTCATGCGCCGACACCCATTCATACTGCTTTAGGTATTGTGTTATCGAGCGGTGATAACAGCAAACTGGCTGGGGTGTTTGGTTCCTATGGCTGGAGTGGCGAAGCATTTGATTTGATTGAAGGTAAACTCCGGGATGCTGGGTATCGTTTGGGTTTTGAGACTTTGAAGGTGAAGTTTAAACCTGATGATGTAACTCTCAAATTCTGTGAAGAAGTAGGTACAGACTTTGCCCAAGCTTTGAAAAAAGCTAAAAAGGTACGCGTACCCCAACAAGCTGCAACTCCGATGGAACAAGCTGTCGGTCGAATTGTTGGTTCCGTTTGCGTCTTAACAGCAAAGCAAGGAGAAGTATCTACTGGGATGCTAGGTGCTTGGGTTTCTCAAGCTACCTTTAATCCACCTGGACTGACTGTAGCGATCGCCAAAGATCGAGCGATCGAATCTTTAATGTATCCTGGTGGTAAATTTGCCTTGAATATTTTACCTGATGGCAATCATCAAGATTACATGAAGCATTTCCGTAAATCTTTTGCGCCGGGGGAAGATCGATTTGCCAGCTTTAGCACAGCAGTTGCAGATAACGGCTGTACCGTTCTTACCGACGCTTTGGCATATCTGGAATGTTCGGTCAACCAACGTATGGAATGTGGAGACCACTGGGTTGTGTATGCAACTGTAGATGAAGGTAAGTTGCTCAAACCTGATGCTGTGACTGCCATCAACCATCGTAAAACCGGTACTCATTATTAAGGTGAGTCCGCAACGCAGGCGCACGTCATTATTAGTTAGATAGTTTTAGATTTTGCATTTACCTCTTAACCCGTTAGAGAATCAATCCTCTGGCGGGTTAAGCTACTGCCCTGACAAGACTAAAATAGTGCATTAGGAAATGGGCTTTGAACTTTATAAATTCGATGTTTTTACCGCTAATCTATTGCAACATTTTAGCCTTGTCAGGCTACTACTGGTCTATCGCATTAATTTTGATGGGTTAATAAACTAACCGCAAAGGACGCAAAGAGGGCAAAGAAAGAAAAATTAACAAGAAGTTCACCCATCAGAACTAATGCGACGAACCACTACTGGTCTGTCTCATTAATTTTGTAGAGAAAAAATGTTTGTAGTAAGGACTTTAGTCCTTGATTTTTAAGCACTAAAGTGCTTACTACGAACCTTTCAGAATTAATGCGATAGACTACTACTATAATCTTTGCCAAAATAGTTCTTTAGTCTGTTCATCCCAATGCCAGCGTAATAAATTAGCAGTTTGAACTGGGGCGATTCCTGGTAAACCAATTGCTTGTCTTGGTGCATTGGTAGCTAATAAAATTGCACTTTCCACGTCGCAAATTCCCCACTTTACCAAATTCTGCACTCCTACCAATAAGGGTAAAGTGGTTCCTGATAATGTGCCATCTGGTAATCGTGCTGTACCATTTTTGACTTCAATTTGTCGGCTGTCCCAAGGATAGACCCCATCGGGTAATCCTAGAGGTGCAAGGGCATCGCTAACCAGAAATAGCCCTTTTTCTCCATCGCTGGCACGCAGTAAAATTTGCAGCATGGTAGGTGAAACATGCTCTCCATCAGCAATAAAACCACACATGACATCAGGATGAGTAATTGCTGCCCCTAGTAACCCAGGTTGACGATGGTGTAGTGGTGGCATAGCATTGAAGGCATGGGTTACCATCGTTGCGCCTAGTTCAAAGGCGCGTTGAGCTTCCGCCGCCGTCGCCTGGGAATGTCCTAAACTGACGGTAATTCCCAAAGAACGCAAATATGGAATCACTTCACCACTGGGATCTAATTCTGGCGCTAAGGTAATAACCTTTACAATCTGGGCATAATTTCCCAAAACCCGCTTTACCTCGTCAATTGTTAAGGGTAACAGGTACTCTGCTGGGTGTGCGCCGCGCTTGTGAAAATTCAAAAATGGCCCTTCTAAATGTACTCCAAGGATTTTGGCGCACGACTTTGCCCCCAAGGTGTCTTTTTCAGTAAAATTAGCTATGACTGCAAGCGATCGCTGAATATTTTCTACCGAAGTTGTTACAAGTGTCGGTAAAAATCCATCTACTCCTACATCCCATAAATATTGCGTTATTTTCTCAAGCAGATGAGCGTTTTCAGTCTTCAAATCAGGAAATGCCAATCCCAAAGCACCGTTAATTTGCAAATCAACGCCGCCTAGAGAAATCCAGTCACCTGCTACATTTAGTAGGGCTGCATCACTGTGCGCCCCTACAGCACTCATTGGTAAGATTTGCTCAATTATCCCTTGATGATTAATCAAGAGCATTTGCAAATCTTTGTAACCAGGTACTCTAGCATTAATAATTTCTACGGCACTTTGTGTTGCTTGAGTCATCACATTCGCGAGAATATAGCTAAATCTGATTGTAAATTCAACAATCGACCATTAATCCAAAATCCAAAATTCTATGGCTCCTTTAGTTGGTATTATCATGGGCAGCGATTCTGATTTGCCCACCATGAAAGACGCGATCGCAGTTTGTGACGAATTTGGCGTTGAAAATGAAGTGGCGATCGTTTCTGCTCATCGTACCCCAGAACGCATGGTGGAATATGCTAAATTCGCACACCAGCGCGGTATTAAAGTAATTATTGCTGGTGCGGGTGGTGCTGCTCATCTACCTGGAATGGTAGCCTCTTTAACTCCTCTTCCTGTCATCGGTGTTCCTGTAGCCACCCGTAACTTACAAGGACTGGATTCGTTGTATTCAATAGTACAAATGCCTGGTGGGATTCCCGTAGCAACAGTGGCCATCGGTAATGCGAAGAATGCTGGGCTTTTAGCAGTACAAATACTCGCAACAGCACAACCAGAATTACTAGAAAAAGTCCAAAAATATCGCCAAACACTATCTGAATCAGTACTAGGCAAGCAAGCCAAACTAGAAAAACTTGGTTACGAGCAATATTTAAAAAGTGCTGAATTCTAAGTTCTTAATTTTACATACTATTTAGATGAAACACAGGTGAAAAGTAACAAATAGTTAACTTTTCGTATAAAAAATTAATAATAGACAAAATTATCTGATTTTCATACGGAAAAATAATTATTCACAAAGGATATAGTTGCTTTATTTTGTTGTCTCAGGAGTTATGTTGTCATCACATATTTAAAAAAATGTATTACAAAATACAGTTTTTTGGTTCAAGTAAATAGAAAATCAATCAAATTTATACATTTAAGTATAAATTTACCAAAGTGCAGGAAGATGTTGTTGAGCCTATTAACAACATCGGCGATCGCTTTTCCAGCAGCAAAAAGTGAGCAATGAATAACCGTATTCGACCCTGGCATCGCCTAATGGCGCTAGGTATCGGTTCAATGGTATTTGCAGTTTTGGCGCCGACAGTTGTTCAGGCGGCAGATCCTCCTACTGTGCAATCTTTATCGGAAACGACGACAAAGCTGCAAATTTCGATTGATACTACCTGGGTACTATTATCTGGTTTTTTAGTATTCTTTATGCAAACCGGTTTTGCCATGTTAGAAGCAGGTTTGCTCCGGCAAAGAAGTGTAGTTAATGCCTTATTGGAAAACTTCATTAATGCCGCTGTAACTATTTTGGCATGGTGGGCGATCGGCTTTGGTATCGCTTTTGGTACGAGTGCTGGCGGTTTGTTTGGCATAGATACCTTCTTCCTCAGTCAGCTACCCGCTGCTGATGGTAGCTATCCATTGGGGGCACCTGGTTCTACAGCCGCCATCAATACCTATACTTTGTTTTTCTTCCAATTTGCTTTTGCTGCTACTGCCAGTACCATCACCACTGGTTCAATGGCCGGAAGAACGGATTTTATTGGTGATTTAATTTACAGCACTATTATGGGCGCAATTAGCTACCCAATCGTAGTTCATTGGGCTTGGAACGCCAACGGCTGGTTAACTAAACTGTATTATCATGATTTTGCTGGTGGTTCCGTTGTTCACACCGTGGGTGGCTGGACAGCGCTAATTGGTGCTTATTTACTTGGCCCTCGTCCCGGTCGTCCGGGTTGGGGGACACTACCACCAGCCCATAATTTGGGCTTGGCAACTCTGGGAACAATGATTTTATGGTTTGGCTGGTATGGGTTCAATCCTGGCTCAACTCTTAGCACAGCTAATCCAGGATTGATGGGGTTAGTAACAATTAATACTACATTATCCGCAGGAGCTGCGGCACTAGCAACCCTTGTTTTCCAATACATCCGCACAGGGAAATGGGATTTGGTTTATTGTCTCAATGGTTCTCTGGCTGGATTAGTAGCCATTACAGCACCTTGCGCTTTCGTTGCTCCTTGGGCAGCGGTTTTGATTGGCTTAATGGGTGGTATTTTGGTTGTACTTGGAGTGGATTTGATCGAATCACTCCACATCGACGATCCGGTAGGGGCATTTTCCGTACACGGTATCAATGGGATGATGGGTATTCTCTCAGTAGGCTTCTTCGGTCAAGCAGAACTGACGCTGAACAAAAAGGCAGGTTTATTTTTAGGTGGTGGCTTTGATTTGCTGGCTATACAACTTTTGGGCTTAGTAGCGATCGCGGTTTTTACCGTCGCCTTCGCCTTTTTAATGTATGGTGGTCTCAAAGCAATAGGACGCTTACGTGTCAATCCCGAAGCCGATCGCATCGGCATCGATGCTTACGAACACGGTGCCTCGGTATGGCCTGATGTTTACGCAATGGCACCAGAAAAAAATCACACTCCAACTCCTGAAATCAACACTTTTGAGAGCGAATAATGATGCTGATGACTGAAAAATAGTTATTGCCAATTAATTAGGTATGTTACCCACCATTACCATATTTTTTATTTCAGCTACTTATAGCAGCTGAAGCATACTTTAGGATATAAACCAATAGTAAAATCCTGGTATTAAGGAACTTTCATACCTATTGCCTGTTCCCTGCTATGCTGTACTGTAAAAATATCTTTTTGAGATAATAAAGTTTAAGTAAAGTAGAGTTGATTCTTGGATAAACTATATCTGAATTTCTCAAAAAGATATAAAAAAAATATTTACAGATGTACCAATATTTTTTTAAACTCCTACTAAGGTTATTTGATTTTCTGGTTTGGAAACAAGTCGTCTCAAGTAAAAATATCAAAAGTTACTGAATTTCACTTTCTGCTTGAGTTTTTTCGCATTTTGAACGATGTTTTGAAGGATGATGTTCAAATTCATGTACAAGCAAAAATCAAAAACAAAAAGAAGGCATCTGTCTGTAAGAAATTACAGCGAATTTGCACAATCAAACTCAAAAGTCAAGAGATTTTATTTAGCACTTAAGCGACTCACTCCGAGTTGGCAAGCCTGCTTACCTTTAGCCTGTCTGATTGTATTGGGTTGGGGTTATGCCGCAGTTGCCCAAACTCCAGCTGCCGGGCCAACTACAGCAGAACTCAAAGTTGCTCTCGATACGCTGTGGGTTGCGATCGCGGCCTTTTTAGTATTTTTCATGAACGCTGGTTTTTGTATGTTAGAAACCGGCTTCTGTCGCCAGAAAAATGCAGTCAACGTTCTTGCGAAAAACTTGATTGTATTTGCTCTAGCCACCGTTGCTTTTTGGGCAATTGGTTTTGGGTTAATGTTCGGGGATGGCAACGATTTCATTGGCTTGAATGGGTTTTTCTTAGCAGGAGAAGATAACAGTCCCGCCACAGGAGATGCTTATAAAGGTGTCTTCAGTGCCATTAGTTGGGCTGGCGTACCTCTAGCAGCCAAATTTTTATTCCAGCTAGTATTTGCTGGGACAGCAGCAACAATTGTTTCGGGTGCAGTAGCTGAAAGAATTAAGTTTCTTGACTTCCTCATTTTCAGCCTCTTACTCGTAGGTATCGCCTACCCCATAACCGGACATTGGATTTGGGGAACTGGTTGGCTAGCAGATAAAGGTTTTTGGGATTTTGCTGGTTCTACAGTTGTTCACTCCGTCGGTGGCTGGGCAGCTTTGATGGGAGCAGCATTTCTCGGCCCCCGCATTGGTAAGTATCAAGACAAGCAAGTTGTTGCCCTACCCGGCCACAACATGAGTATTGCCACCTTGGGTTGTTTAATTCTTTGGTTGGGCTGGTTTGGTTTTAACCCCGGTTCAACAATGGCTGCCGATCCTAGTGCAATTACTCACATTGCTTTAACAACTAACATGGCTGCTGCTACTGGTGGTATTGGTGCCACAATTACAGCTTGGCTTTACTTAGGTAAGCCAGACCTGTCAATGATTATCAATGGTATTTTGGCTGGCTTAGTTGGGATTACAGCGGCTTGTGCCTTCGTCAGTATCGGTAGTGCTTTGATTATCGGTTTAATTGCTGGAGTAATTGTAGTTTTCTCTGTCACATTCTTTGACAAACTTGGTATTGATGACCCAGTGGGAGCTACCTCAGTTCACTTAGTTTGCGGTATCTGGGGAACTCTAGCAGTCGGCCTATGGTCTGTTGGGCCTGGTGTTTATTCCTGGTATAGTGAAACACTTGGCCCAACAAAAGGTTTATTTGCAGGTGGTGGCTTTGGACAGTTGGGTGTTCAATTACTTGGTGTTATCTCAGTAGGTGGTTTCACTGTATTATTAAGTAGCATTTTTTGGTTAGTTCTCAAAGCTACTTTAGGTATCAGAGTATCCAAACAAGAGGAATTAGAAGGCTTGGATATCGGCGAACACGGCATGGAAGCCTACAGTGGATTCTTGAAAGAAGCTGAGGCAACTGCATTTTCTGAAGGAGAAAGTTCACTTGGAAAATTTTGAACTTTTCCCTGACTAAAGTCGAAGGGATTCTAAATTGTTGCTACGAGGTGCGGGATGTATCTGTACCTCGTAGTTTTTTATGGTAGTGAATAGGTAAGCTAACGCGCCTACATATTGCACAAACTCCGTGTAGACCGTCATTAGTTATTAGTCATTAGTCATTAGTCATTAGTCATTAGTCATTAGTCATTTGTCATTTGTCATTAGTCATTAGTCATTTGTCATTTGTGTTTACCAAGGACAAAGCGCAAAGTCTGTAGCAAGATCCCGCAGGGTGCGCCGATCTTTGGCGATGCCGGAGGCATCCCGCAGGGTACAGAACTTTGTAAGAGAGTGGCGGGTCTAAATCACGCACTAAATTAATTCTGAATTCTGAATTCTGTTTTAATTTTCCTGTTTGATTTGATTTAACGTAGATAAATACTTCTTAAAGCGATCGCCAAGTTGTTCCACTGTCAAATTTTGAGTCCAATATTCCACTAAAGCGTGACCAAATGCCCAGGCATTTTGTTCACCTGAACCGGAGTTTTCTAACAGCAACGGCCACAAAGATAGTAAATCAAAATTCAGCGGGTTAGGGCTACCTGTATTCAACAGCGAGAAAAGCTCATAGGCCATTTGGAGTTTACCAATTACAATTGGTAACTGTTCCACGGGAATTTGTTCTGCTAACACATAAGCTAAGGTTGGAGATCCAGTTGATAAGGTAGAAATAAACTGAAGAACTGGACTTTTAAGCAGTGATGCTAATCCCTTGGTTGTCGCCATTTGAAAAGTGTACCGATCGATGATTTTCGCAGCAGCAACGGTGCGGGCTTCGAGGTTACGCAAAAACCGGGCAAGGCGGAGTTGTTTTGCAGGGGCGATCGCATTTACTAATCCCAACGATAGCGCCTCAATTCCCCAAGCAACTCGATTTGTTTTACTGTCAGCCGTAACTACGGGTAAAACTAGATTGCAATATTCACCCAGCTGCTTGGCGCGATATTCAGTAGCTTCGCGAATCGCAATTTCCTTAGGACGATCGCCCCATTCCCAATCATAAGGCGGTTGCCATTCGCGGATGGGACGCAGACGATCTACCTGAGTCACAACTGCGATCGCTGGTAAATCTGCAATTTCCGCTTTCATGTCTTGGAGAAAGTCTACATCCATTTGCAAGGCAGGATCTAGCGCTGGGGTGGCTAACAACAATAAATCTGCATTTGCAGCATAATCAAGCACTAAATTTCGGAAATCTGTACGGTTGACTTGTTCGTAACCAGGTGTATCTAAAAGCGTCAGAGTTTCCCCAGTTTGGGACCGCCATTGGTAATTTTGAATGCGATCGGTACTGGGCAAAACATCGACGGCGGCGAGATCTGTTTGAAATAGGGTGTTAATTAAGCTGCTTTTTCCCGAACCCGTGCGCCCCACCAGCAGAATATTCACGGGTTTTTGTTCAACCACCTCAGCTGGTTGGGCTTGAGTGAGGATTTCTTTGAGTGTTTGGGTTTTTGCTTTGGGTAGGGTTGGGGTAGTTTGAGATACTGAAATTGGTAACGTACTACTACCGTAAAGGGCGATCGCTTGCTTGCATAAATTCCTCAGGGCAACTTCCCGGAATAATTGGCTCAAATTGACCAATAATTGCTCAGTTGCGCGGTTACTTGAACCTTGGCTGACTTGTTTTGCCACCGCCGCCACCGGATTTAATAGCCACTGTGCCCAGTTCCAAGCTTTCCAGAATTTCCGGGCAGATGGTTCTAACTTGCGGTAGACTTCGTAGGCTTGGTATGCTTGTCCGACTGTTACCTGATTGAGTACGGGAGATAAATTTTGCATCCACAAATCTACATCATCCACCGTTCCCCGAATCAGCCCGTAAGCTTGGGGTACGTAAATATTCAGTAGCGGATATTGAACTTGAGGATTGTAAATATGAGCGATCGCTACAACTAAATCCTGACATCGCGTCCAAAAAGTTTGCCAATCTTCCCAAATCGGGCGATCGCTTTGTGCAGCTTGCAAAATCTCTTGCAGGGCGGCTTCGGCTTGCTTAGTCGTGTCACCTCCTGCTGAGACTACGGTATCTTCTGCCGCCGATTCTAATTCTTGCTGAAATTCAGCTAATACAGCTTCTACCTGTTGTAAGGCGGGTTGAGTCCATTTGACTAACAGCCAACGCCAGCCAACAAATAAAAGAGTAAACACAGCCCAAATCCAATTAATCCCCCACGCATGGATTTGTAAACCGGCGGATACCAGTAAGAAAATGATAATGAAAGCGATTGGTATTGCTAACACAACCCATTGCCACAGCTTTAATCGCACCATTGCCCTATACCTTTTGAGTTTTTACAAAAATCACTCTTGTAAAAAGTTTATCGTTTTCAATTTGGGCAGGATAAACTTAAAACCTGTGCAGGCGGGTTTCTTTGTCTAGAGGGAGTTTATAACCCAGTCCGATTCGAGTAAACATGTTTTTCTTCTCTCTGTTTCCTCTGTGCCTCTGCGGTTATTTAAAAAAATTGAGTTAGATAAATTATTTTAACTGATACCAATTATCTATGAAGCTACATATAATCTAATATTTGTTAGATGAATTGCAAATAAAACAAAAAAATAAGTTAATTAATGTAATATTGCATAAAATTAATATTAACTAAAAACAAATGATTAATCTGATGGCTAAATTTTGTTTATTATATTTTTCCCTGCTCTCGAAGATAACTTAAAACTTTTTCTATACATTCATTTACACTTTCTTTATGATTTTTGAGAATTAGATCTGGGTTTAAAGGCAGTTCATAAGGAGAAGAAATTCCAGTAAATTCAGCAATATCTCCGGCTAAAGCTTTTTTATACAAACCTTTAATATCCCTTGTGATACAAACTTCTAGAGGAGTATCAACAAAAATTTCGATAAAATTGGGTATCTCAAGTTTGAGTTGTTCGCGGGCATCTCGATAAGGAGAAATTAAAGCTACAACGGTATTAATGCCATGTTTATTTAAAAGTCCACAAACAAAACCAACTCTGGCAACATTGGTATTTCTATCTTCACGAGAAAAACCTAAGCCTTTAGAAAGATTAGTACGAATGACATCACCATCTAAATATTCACACGGAACTGATAATTGCTCTAGTGATTTGGTAATTTCTATTCCTAAAGTTGACTTTCCTGCCCCAGATAATCCAGTTAACCAGCAAGTGAAACCTGGTGATTTCAAATTTTTCATATTTGAGAAACTATATTATTACAATCGGAATATTCCATTTGATTGACGTGCGATCGCCAATTCCTTGTGTAGCATAATTCAAGTAGCGATCGCCACTACATTAATAACTTTTCGGTAATATTTGCTCGACCCCAAAATATTCGGTTACCCTACCTCAAGCCAACTTCCGTGTATCTAGATTCTTCAACCAACCTACACAACTTTAGGTTTTGTCTCTAATACCAAGTCTATTATTTTATAATTACAGTGGTTTTCACGTATTTCGACCACAATCTTGTTTCTTGCTTTATATCAAATAAAAATGATGTGGTTCATTTTCCAGAAAATCGCTGTAAAATATCCTATTACGAAAACTGATTAGTTAGAAGAATGAACGCTGATTTGAGTAATTGCTACAATCAAAATATTTTGATTCAAGCTATACATACTGCCGTCAAAGGCAGAGCTAGATATAAAGTAAGTGGATTAAAGCATTCTACAAGTCTCAAAATTTACATAGCATCGAGATTATCACAGGAGAAAATAATTGCCCAATATCAGGTGAATGATTTGACAGGAAATGTTCTTGTAATTTTTAATGAAAATTTGAGTCCAAATGCGATCACCTTAATTCTCCAAAATATTGTCTTAGATTACACGCAAAAAATAAATAAACTACTTATACCAAAAGTTGTTATTAACGAAAAGGGTAAAAATTTACCTATATATACAGTAAACAATCAGCTTATTCAGTTATCTGGGGCTATTTTTTCCCTAGCTCTTTGTAGTGCATTCTTGCACAGATATGGTCTCGATCGCAGTATTTTGCTAGCAATCCAAAAGCTGCATACTCCACTTCTCGATCGGCTCATTGTTGGTATAACTTTTTTTGGGGAACCACTGGTTTTACTATTAATTAGTTTAGGAGTAGAAATTAATTGGTTATCTAATAACCGTCGCTGGCAAGCAACTACTTTGGGTATAGCTACCAGTGGTGCAATGGTTTTAATGGCATTGCTAAAAGTACTTTTTGGTAGGGCGCGTCCAACGCTGTGGAAGCGGATTATTAATGTCGGTCACCCCAGCTTTCCCAGCGGTCACGCTATGCTATCTTTAGTTGTTTACGGTCTTATAGCCTACATTTTCGGTAAGCAATATCCTCAATGGCAAAAGCAAATTTTCACGTTGACTGCTATTTTAATTATTGCCATCGGTTTTAGTAGACTTTATCTAGGCGTTCACTGGCCAACTGATGTTTTTGTTGGTTATGCCGTAGGTTTATTATGCTTAGTCGCCTTCATAATTACCTTAGAACTAGAACAAAAATATCTTGCTTATCAGTAAGTTTGTTGCTAATTAATTCAGGGCGATCGTTCATCACTGATTAATCAAATTAAAAGGAAAAATTAATTTTCAATTTATCTTTTTTTTTGCTATTGTCCTCTACATAACTACGTAAGCTACCTATTTTGTATGTATAGGTTATTACAAGCTTAACATTATGTTTATAATTACTGGATTTCAATTAGCTAAACTTCACATTTTAGAGTAAAATTTATTTCTTCACGGTTAATCAAGGAACATAGCATTTATCTTCATTATTTCTTAAATGCAATTTCATTGATCATACCATTGTAGTAACAGCATAAAAAACTGATATTAGAGAAGTACTTGCAAAAACATAGTTTGTTGAATCATGAATAAAAAATGGGCTGTTAAACGATTTACAATCAATCTGGCATCAGAAGAGGCACAGAAGCTTGAGCAATACTGCTCAACGACAGGGAGGCCAGCAACTGATGTCATTCGTGAGTTAATTCGCTCCCTTTCTACTAATGAGGAAAAACTTTCTCAAAAATAGAGCGTATTTATTGAGCTAAGCAATAGGCGATAGGAAAGATTAATTGCACAATTTAAAGCCTCTCTTTTAATATGAGAGAGGCTTAGAGACAAGTTTTCCAGAACTTATAAATCTTCAACCAGCCTGATATGTAGAGGGTATTGTATGATTTTTTGCAGCAATACCAAACCTAGATAGAAATGTCCAGTCAATAGTATCGCTCTAATTCGTAATATGAGAATCATATTTGATTTTTGAACAAAATTAGGTACTGTAGTAACGTATGGTGCGTTACGGTGAAATCCGTAACGCACCATTGTTTTGGATTTGGTGAGTTATATTACTCTACGGGAACGCTAACACTCTCTACGTATTTTTTCACGCAATCAAATACTAGTCCGATATCAAAAGCGATGTCTGACGACAAAACGCTCAAGGTCTACGCCACAAAGTCGATCTATCAGGTAGTAGGCAGGTCTCCTTCAGGTAAAATATTATCTATACTAAGTATCCAGGGCATACCTTTGTCAATTGGAGAACTAACAGTAATTCTAGCTCTGTTGCTAAACTGTTTTAACTTCTCAGCAAAATGGGGAACAGTTTTCATAATGTTGCGATAACTTTGCATATCGTGACAAATCATAATTAATGTGAGAATGCCGCTATTGATTTGGAAATACCAATGGCAACTACATAACAAGATACGTGTGATATTGTCACAAGCCAAGAAAAAGCTTTTTTTAGTCGCTTCTTCAAGTTGCCTGAATAGTATTTCGCTCACTCTTATTGTTTGATTTGAAGGCAAATCATCTGGAGGTAAACAAGATTTGTTCATAGAGCTTTAGCCAGTGGCAAAGTACGATAATGATTTTTTGCACAAATATTGCAAAAACATTCAGCTTTCACATAGAAACCCTATTTGATTGGGTGAAAAAACTCGCCGTCAACTCAAAACAACTGATTCCCTACCTGTAGATACGCAATTAATCACGTACCAATTCCCTACTATATGACGGGTAAATCAAATCGAATTGCCATAGCTGATTGTGCAATAGATATGTGCATATTCGTTGAACTGAAGCAGTAATTTTTAGTGAGGTAAAATTTACCCCAAATTACGAAATTGGTTGGTTATGTATTCCTGACGGTGTATATGCTGTAGTCACATAGGTTAGGCACTATTAATTGCTCTGAGTAATGAAGTAAATGGGCTTCTACTTACTACTCATTTGCTATAACTCACCTATCAAGGATCAAATACTAAACCTATTTATAAAACTGTGTTTGCCGCTACTTTTTACTAAAAAATTTGGTAAAAACACAAATATGAAATAAGTCCTTTATTGGTGATGGTTAGCGGCTTTTGAGCCATAATCAACAACTAAAAAAAGCCTCCAGCAAAAAAAATTGCGCTTTGCAAGAAAATTTGCAAAATGTATGATATTCTTTGAATATGGGGAATCAAAATAGCGAAAGCACAATCATATTCTCTAAGAGAAATAATATAAACTCAAAGACCCTGCTTTCGCCTTGACAGATTTAGTTAAATCCGCCAAATTTTTTGAACTGTTGTCATTGTAGGTTTGAAAGCGACAACCACTGAATCCTGGCATCCCCAGTTGTGAGTAACTTCACTCAGATCATGTCTGCATTGCAGAGTATATGTCGAGATGAAGGACACATTGCATGTTTGTAACGACTGTCTAAAATAGATTGCAATTATGGTTGGTTATGTAGTTTAAGGGAAAACTCTGCGTAAATTTGAATTCCTGTTGCGATCGCTGTTATGGTATTTCGGATTTTACGAAAAAGTTGAGTGATTCTTCAAAATAGGTTTACTGGTTTTGAGCAACAAAAACAGAAAAAATGCTTAGATATTCTGACTTACACATTATCTTAAGCACGTTGCTGATGCACTGCGGACAGGTAACCTCTGCAAGCTTTAGACGATCGCGAGGTTCATCGCATGATTGATAAGCGATCGCCATACTAATAGAACTCACCTTTCGGCTTCATTCGATGGATACATGATATAGCCTGTTAGATGAAGCAACTTTCAACAGGCTGTATCTTATAGGACTTACGCAAAAACTCTCTGAAACTCTTATTTCTTTGTGTCCTTCACGTCCTTTGCGGTTCGTTTTTTCATAATTTTGCGTAAGTCCTGTCTTAAAAAAAATATTTATATAAGTTTGCAACTACGTTAGGACATAAACTGATAGTAAAGCCCCGGCATAAACAGACTTTTAAGCCTGTTGATGATTGCCTGTTGCCTGGTATGTCTTTTATAGTTTTTAGAGTTATGAATACAGTGAAACTCACAGAAAAATTTGAATCAGCTTTAGTCTATGCAACTCGTCTCCATGCCAATCAAACACGCAAAATTAGCGGCGTTCCTTACATCTCACATTTACTGAGTGTAGCAGCTTTGGTAATAGAAGCTGGTGGAAGTGAAGAAGAAGCGATCGCATCTCTTTTACATGATAGTATCGAAGATCAAGGCGGTAAAGTCACTCGTGAAGACATCCGCAAACATTTTGGTGAAACAGTAATAGCAATAATCGATGGTTGTACGGAGTGGGATACACCTCCTAAACCCCCCTGGCTAGAACGGAAACAACGGTATTTAGAAAACCTGCGCCATGCATCGCCATCTGTAAAGCTGGTATCTTTAGCAGACAAATTGCATAATGCTAGATCCTTATTAGCAGATTTGCAAGAACGTGGAAATATTGTTTGGGTTGAGTTTAATAATGGCAAAGAAAAGACTTTGTGGTTTTACCAATCATTAATTGAAGTTTATCGCCAAACAAGTAATGATTGGATGACACAAGAACTCGAACGAATTGTTAACGAATTAAAATCAGCTTAACTTGTTTGAGTTCATCTGGTTTAATTTAAACTCGAAGTTTGCCGTCCACCTAAACGCTGTCCTGACGTTGAAGGTAAAACATTAACAGAGATAGTTGCATAAACACCCTGTTTTTGACAACCTATAATTAGGCGAATAAAATCTCCTAAGCCTTCAACCAATCGAGCATTGCGTAAAATACCGCAATCTACTGGTGAAAATCCGATTTCTTGTGCAAGTCCCATCACTATTTTTTTGGCTTGCTCATCATCTCCTGCCACAAAAACAGAAACGCCATAATTTTTCAATGGTTCAGGTGCTAATTCAAAAACTTCCTGCGCCATCGTGTTAAAAGCTTTTACCACCCGCGCCTGGGGTACATCTTGAGCAAGCTTTTCAGCTAGAGATTCTACTATTGGAGGATAAGCAAATCCTTCAGGAATATCCTGATTATTACAATCAATAATAATTTTACTGGCGAGAACTTCAGGATGAGAAAGTAAGTGTTTAGGCATAACGTTGCGTGCTGTCCAAAGAATGACATCAGCAAACGCCGCCGCCTCCTCGTTTGTACCACCTTGGGTTCCCCGCCCAGCGAACTCTGCCGTTGCTTTTCCTTTTTCGGCATTGCGGGAGCCAAAAAACACTTCATGCCCCTGTTCTGCCCAGAGAATACCTAGAGAGCGTCCCATGTTTCCACTGCCAACAATTCCAATCTTCATGAGTTAACCCTCATTCCAGCGTAGATTGTGAAGAGACTATAGTTAAGGCAGGTGAAGTAGCCACAAAGCAATTATGACCACTAACTTACCTGTAGTCACAGAGATTGTACCAATTGTCTTGCAATTGCAACCTGCGATCGCCATGACCAACGACCAATTTTTCGACTTTTGTCAACTCAACCGTGATTTTCGCATCGAACGCAATGCTGCTGGAGAATTAGTGATTATGCCCCCTACTGGTTCCGAAACCGATGAACGCAACTTTAACTTAGTTGGGCAGTTGTGGGTGTGGACAAAGCAAGATGGTACAGGTGTAGGCTTTGGTTCCAGTGGTGGGTTTACTTTACCTAATGGTGCGGTGCGTTCTCCCGATGCAGCGTGGATAAAACGGACGCGCTGGGAAGCGATACCAGCACAACTACGAAAAAAATTCGCACCGATTTGTCCTGAATTTGTAATTGAATTGCGTTCTGAAAGTGATAATTTGCGAATTTTACAAGAAAAAATGCAAGAGTATATTGATAATGGCACACAAATTGGTTGGTTAATTGATAGAAAACAGCGCCAAGTTTTTATTTATCGTCCTAATATTAAGGTTGAGGTATTAGATAACCCTAAAACACTTTGCGATGAACCATTACTTCCTGGGTTTGTTTTAGATTTAAGTCAAGTTTGGTAAGGAGTAAGCTACTTTTATAGTACCGAAATCAAAATTCTAGGAATCTATGGCGGCGAAAGACATATTCCATGATGCAGTAAAACGCGCTTTGGAGAAAGAGGGCTGGCTTATCACTTATGACCCACTTTTCCTGCGTTTTGGTGGTTTGGATATGTACATCGACCTTGGTGCAGAGAAAGTTTTAGCAGCTGAACGAAATCAAGAAAAAATTGCGGTTGAAGTTAAAAGCTTTGTTGCTCCATCTACTACAACTGAATTTAGTACTGCTTTAGGACAGTATCTCAAATATCAATTAGCACTTGAAGAAGAACAACCTGAGAGACTTCTATATTTAGCAGTTCCCTTAGACACCTATCGTTCTTTTTTTACCTTAGAACTGCCACGCTTATTAATCCAACGTTACCAAGTTCGGCTAATTATTTTCGATCCAGAAGAGGAGGCGATCGTAAAATGGCAAAAGTAGAACAGTACCGTCAACTTATTCAAGAACTGTTGCTAGCTTACAGCGAAATCAAAGCCAGCAACGAAGAAGTCGAAGCAGAAGTTATTTTTGATAGAGAACGCGATCGCTACCAAGTTGTTCACGCTGGGTGGTCAAATAAGCGCCGTGTATATGGCTGTGTTTTGCATTTAGATATTAAAAACGAAAAAATTTGGATTCAACACGATGGTACAGAAGGAGGTATCGCCAATGAACTTATTAGTCGAGGTATACCCAAAAAAGACATCGTTTTGGCTTTTCATTCCCCTTTTAAACGACAATTTACCGAGTTCGCTGTTGGTTAAGATGGCTGAAGGTTGAAAGGAACCCAGTCGCTCAGATAAATCGCGGTGCGATCGCTAAGTAGCGCGTTGTAGACATCACCTTCACTTTGAGCAAGCACTGATACCTGTTCCTGTTGTTGGTGCGGTTATTGGTTCAATTGCTGGTCGTATAGTTTCTGATTTCTGCAAAGATTTATTAGGAGAAAATACAAAACTATGCAAGCAAGTAGAGCAACATTATCAAAAATTCCTTGGTCAAATTGATCGAGATTACAAAGCTACTGTCGATAATATTATTGCTACTTATGAAAAATTAGGTAACTTAGCTCAAGCAGCTTTTAACCCTAATTTAAATATACAATTGAGACTCAAAGCAAGCATTAAACTAGCTGTGGCATATAATGTTCCTGATTCCAATATTATTCACAATGTAGATGAGCTAGACTTATTTATATTTAGCTGAGTGCAACTGAAGGATACAATTTTATTTATAAAAATTAGGGACTGAGAGATAAATCTCAGTCCCGAAAAAAAGCGGGCTAACCGCTAATGCCTGGTTAACCCGTGCAGCTTTGGGAACGCGCAGAGAAATTGTTATTGCAATACCAACTTCACATTGGCGTTTTGTAGACCGCGCTGTTTTACTTCAGCCAAGGTCTTGTTAACAGCATATTTTTGGTTAATGGAGTTGATCAACTCGGTTTGGTTGTGCTTCTTAGCAACGCCCCACAGGTCAGCGATTAGGTCAAAAGAACCATCGCTGTTGCGAGACCAGCCGAGGTCATATTCGCCTTCCAATACGGCAACGATATCGGAACGAACGCGCTGACCGTTATAACCACGTACATCAGCTTCTGTTTTTACGCTGATACCGAGGTCGCGCAAGGAAGCTTTGAGGATTTCGGCATCGGTGATTTTGGTACGCAGGGTGCTAAAGTGAGACATTTGGGTTTCCTCCAATGAGAAGATTGAGAAATACGACAACGGTTTGTTTTGGACGAAGCCGCACTTAGCAGGAGGCGGCTTTTTTCATAACTGCTAGCCTTAAAGCTAGCCTTTCCCCCTGGGATGGCAGAGGAAAGCTTTTAAAACTCCATTCGCTGATATTCAGCAACGGAGGATGCTGCGGGACGCGCTCGCTGTCTGGCCCAATCTCTCAGAGCCGTTACTTGTTCTTGCATCGTTCGAGACAGCGGCAATGTTGCCTTTAGCGCAGCAATAATATCTAGTTGTGTGAACTCCCGATCTTGGGCGAAAGCTTCATACATCGCCGCAACGATCGCTTGCTCAATTTCTGCACCAGAAAAGCCATCGGACATCTTAGCTAATTGCTCAAGGTCAAATCTAGAGATGTCTTCGCGGCGCTTGCTTAGGTGAATATTAAAAATATCTTGACGTTCTTCTGGAGTTGGCAAGTCCACAAAGAATATTTCATCAAAGCGCCCTTTCCTCAAAAATTCCCCAGGTAACCGTTCCACTCTGTTAGCGGTTGCCATAACAAACACTGGAGATTTTTTATCTTGCATCCATGTGAGGAAAGAACCGAAGATTCTACTTGAAGTTCCACCATCAGAATCGGAGGAACCTGCACTACCAGCAAATGATTTATCCAATTCATCGATAAATAAAATTGCTGGAGAAATAGATTCTGCTGTTTTCAGGGCGTTACGCAAGTTTGCTTCACTTCGTCCCACCATCGAGCCGTCATAGACTCGGCCCATATCCAACCGCAACAGTGGTAAACCCCACAGCCGGGAAGTAGTTTTGGCAATCAATGACTTACCACAACCGGGAACCCCTAGAATTAACATCCCTTTTGGTTGAGGCAAACCATATTCTCTCGCTCTTTCTGTGAAAGCGTTAGAACGCTGCTTGAGCCATTTTTTTAGCTCTTCTAAGCCACCTACAGCATCAATGGTTTCATCTTCTTCAATGTACTCTAAGATACCATTACGCCGAATTAGTTGCTTTTTCTCAGATAAAACGATATCTACTTCATCTTCCGTCAAACGCCCCGTAGTTACCTGCGCCTTTCGGTAGACTTTTTCAGCTTCATCCTTGGTTAAACCCAAAGCCGCTCTAAGAAGTTTTTCTCTAGCCTCTGTTGTCAACCGCCGCCCACGATATTGGTCAATGTGATAAGTCAGTACTTTATTCAACTCAGCCATATCTGGCAGGCGAAAGTCGAGGACTACAACTTCCTTTTCCAGTTCTATGGGTACTTGCTGCATTGGTGACATCAAAATGATGTTCTTCTGCGTACCTTTAAAGCTGGCGATCGCATCACGTAACGATCTAGTGGTTGCAGGCGCATCAATAAACGGATGTAAATCTTTAAGAATAAATATACTGGGTTCTTTTTGCCGGATAATCCACTCAATCGCCGCCTCTGGAGACACGGTATTATGTTGTGTGACATTCCGGGGTTGACCGTACTCAACAATGCCGTGTGTTACTGTCCAAACGAATACTCGGCGCTGGGGCTTCAACATCTGGGCAGTCGTGGAAATTGCTTGCTCAGCCCGCTCTTCCTCGGAGGTCACAAGGTAGATTAAAGGGTATTGAGCTTGAATTAGGATATTGAGCTCTTCTTTCATACATCGACCTACTTGAGACCTAATAGAGACAGTAGAGACATTGCGTTTAGTAAAGGCAACCGAAATGATGAATTATTCATTCATCATTCCTATCTAGCAAGGAACCAACTCTTCCTCACCCTTGGGATGGGTTTCATCTTCATCCATTTCGTCAATGGAAAGATGTTCTTGACCAACTACTCCTGGTTGATTGCCTAAAGTAACCAGTTCCCCATCACGTAAGACTAGTGAGCTATTACAAGTTGGGCATGAATAAACTCTATGAGTCCGCCCATAGGATGAAGCTTCGACTTCATCAACTAAATCTGAATTAGACAGGTAAAAAATGAGGGCACGTTCGGCAAGATCTGACATTGGTTCGCAATCGACTGCTGAACGAATCTTCAGTTTTCTGTGCAACTCTGGCGATAAATACAAAGTGACCTTTTGCTTAGTTTGCGTTTGCATATAACTCTTTAACGGTCTTACCCGGGTATGTATATCACGTTATCGATTCTTTTATTCGTTGTCAAGACGGCAAAACGTTTTGACGGCTATTTCGTTACATTTGTTTACATAATAGACTGAATTACTGTGTGAAGTAGTGACATCCTTGTCAAATTGAGTTACTTTTAACCAAATTTAATCAAGCAGTAGTAGCGTAGCTCTAAAGAGGGGATAGAGATTTGTGTTCAGGACTTACGCAATATGTGACTGAAAACCTTATTCAAGCGTTGCGGTAATTCATGTAGACGCAAAGCGGCTACTCTGCGAGAACGCTAAGAGCGAACCCGCAGGGTATTACCGCTACTTTCGTTATCTTTTGCGTAAGTCCTGGTGTTGTTGGTACTTCTATAAAAAGCAGTGAATTTGGCAAAAAATATAATAATGACTACTGCTACAGTTAAAACCTTTTGTTTGAGACAAAAAATTTCTGGGCTTGGTTTTGGTCTTAGCCCAGCCATTGCCATATTGATAATGCTATGGAGTTGTACAGCGACCGATTTTAACGTTGAAGCCATTACTTGGAAAACTTATAGCAACTCTCGTTACGGTTTTGAGTTTCCATATCCGAGTAATTGGACTTCTTTAGCAGCGCCGGAAAACGATGATGGAATTGGGTTTATTTCACCCCAAAACAACTCAGTGGAAATTCGTGGGTGGGCAAGCCATCAGCTAGTAAATTCGATTGTCAAAGACCGAGAGTCTGGGAAAAAGATAAAACCCAACTTTCAGACAGCCCAAGGAATAGCCGGCGTGCTGGTTGTAGAAGTAGATCCCCAAGCAACTTCAATGACACTGACACTAACTCAAAATCAAGTCAAATACTACTGGCAAGGACGAAGCAACAGCCAAGAATTTCCAAATTACTACCGTTTGTTTCATTACATTGCCCAACAGTATCGAATTCCCAAGTCTTGAGTTATGGGGCATGGGGAGATGGGGAGATGAGGGAGTGACGGAGTGAGGGATAAGAATTAATAACCAATGCCCAATACCCAAAATCCACATCTCTCTCAGAATGATGATTGAGAGGTGACACAAACCTGATAGATTAAGCTATCAGCGAGTAAAAACTGGTGAAGATGAAAGTCCTGGTTATTGGTGGCGATGGGTATTGCGGTTGGGCAACTGCCCTTTACCTTTCCAATCGAGGTTATGAAGTTGGAATTTTAGATAGTTTGGTGCGGCGGCACTGGGATAATGAACTGGGTGTTGAAACTCTCACACCGATCGCACCTATTGGGCAACGCCTCCAGCGCTGGCAAGATTTGACTGGTAAATCTATCGACCTGTTCATCGGCGATATTACTAATTACGAGTTTCTCAGCAAAGCGTTACATCAATTTCAGCCGAATGCCGTAGTGCATTTTGGCGAACAGCGCTCAGCTCCATTTTCGATGATTGACCGCGAACATGCAGTTGTCACCCAGGTAAATAACGTAGTTGGTACGTTGAACTTACTGTATGCCATGCGCGAAGATTTCCCAGATTGTCATTTGGTGAAGCTGGGAACAATGGGTGAATATGGTACGCCCAACATTGACATCGAAGAAGGATATATCACCATTGAACACAATGGACGCAAGGATACCCTACCTTATCCCAAGCAACCTGGTTCGATGTACCATTTAAGCAAAGTCCATGATAGCCATAACATCCACTTTGCTTGCCGGATTTGGGGATTGCGGGCAACAGATTTAAACCAGGGTGTGGTTTACGGCGTCTTAACCGAAGAAACGGGAATGGACGAATTATTGATTAATCGGCTGGATTATGATGGTGTGTTTGGCACAGCACTGAACCGTTTTTGTATCCAAGCAGCGATTGGACATCCGCTTACCGTCTACGGCAAAGGTGGACAAACTCGTGGATTTTTGGATATTCGGGATACAGTAAGATGTGTGGAATTGGCGATCGCTAACCCTGCTGAAGCTGGTGAATTCCGCGTATTCAACCAATTTACCGAACAATTCAGCGTCGGTGATTTGGCATTAATGGTGAAAAAAGCTGGGAATGCAATGGGATTGAATGTAGAAATCAATAATTTAGATAATCCCAGAGTTGAGAAAGAAGAACATTACTTTAATGCTAAAAACACCAAATTGCTGGATTTAGGTTTACAGCCTCATTTTCTCTCTGATTCTTTACTTGATTCTTTGTTAAACTTTGCAGTCAAGTATCAAAAACGAGTTGATAAAAAACAAATTCTGCCTAAAGTCTCTTGGCACAGAAATTAGAGTTTTTCCTGCGTGCGGCTGATAACAGAACCTTATTTAACTCAAGTCAATAACTGGCCAAAAACTGGTCGACATACTATAGCACAATATGACGACCAATCAATTGTTGTTTATCAAGCATATCGTCCAGTTATTGGTAACTTCGCCGCTAACTACGGTTGTTTTGGTGGTGAGTTCAGTTTTAGCCGCATAAGTTGGATCAAACCTAACTTTCTTTGGATGATGTATCGTTCTGGATGGGGTAAAAAAACTGGGCAAGAGGTAGTGTTAGCTATTTGGATTCAGCGTTCGGCCTTTGATGAAATTTTAAAGGCGGCTGTTCATTCCAGCTACGTTCCAGAACTTTATCCCAACAGAAGTGCTTGGCAAACAGCACTGAAACACTCAGAAGTTCGCTTGCAATGGGACCCAGATCATCATCCAACTGGGACAAAATTAGAACGACGTGCTATTCAGTTAGGCTTACGCGGTCGAGTGCTAGCTGCTTACGCCAAAGATTGGATTGTGAACATTGAGGATATCTCGGACTTTGTACAAAAGCAGCGGCAAAACATTAAATCTGGCTGTGAAGAATTGATTACACCACGGGAGACAGTTTACTCTGTGTTTGATACCGAAACGCAAGAAAAGCTGGGATTATCTGCCTGGACTGAATAGTTTTATATGAGAATTGCTCTATTCACCGAAACCTTTTTGCCCAAGGTTGACGGCATTGTAACGCGCCTGCGTCACACCGTTGACCATCTACAACGCAATGGTAATCAAGTGCTGGTGATTGCCCCTGATGGAGGCATTACAGAACACAAAGGCGCTAAAGTTTACGGCGTTACTGGCTTTCCTCTGCCATTGTATCCAGAACTAAAAATGGCACTTCCCCGCCCAGCCATTGGTTACGCTTTAGAAGAGTTTCAGCCAGATATTATTCATGTCGTAAATCCAGCAGTTTTGGGTTTATCTGGCATATTTTATAGCAAAATGCTGAAAATCCCCCTGTTAGCGTCTTATCATACCCATTTACCCCAGTATCTCCAGCATTACGGCTTAGGGATGCTAGAAGGTCTTCTTTGGGAACTGCTTAAAGGCGCTCACAATCAAGCAGCTTTGAATCTGTGTACCTCCACAGCAATGATGGAGGAACTGTCAGCACACGGTATTGAACGGGTAGATTTATGGCAGCGTGGGGTGGATACGGAATTATTTCATCCGGATTTAGCTAGTGTAGAAATGCGATCGCGTTTATCGCAAAATCATCCAGAAAGTCCCTTATTACTTTACGTTGGGCGTCTCTCAGCTGAAAAAGAAATTGAGCGCATCAAACCAATTTTAGAAGCAATTCCCGAAGCCCGATTGGCATTAGTTGGGGATGGTCCTCACCGCCAAGCACTGGAAAAACATTTTGCTGGCACAAACACCCATTTTGTTGGATATCTCATGGGGCGAGAATTAGGTTCTGCCTTTGCCAGTGCTGACGCCTTTATTTTTCCCTCCCGAACCGAAACACTAGGCTTAGTATTACTAGAAGCAATGGCAGCAGGTTGCCCAGTAGTAGCAGCCCGTTCTGGAGGCATCCCTGATATTGTCACAGATGGTGTCAATGGATATCTTTTTGAGCCAACAGTAGATGTTCAAGGAGCAATTGCAGCTACTGTCCGCCTCTTAGAACAGAAACAACAACGAGACATCATCCGTCAAAATGCTCGCCGAGAAGCAGAAAGTTGGGGTTGGGCGGCTGCCACTGCCCAGCTACAAAATTACTATCAAAAGGTGATATTTTCTCAACAATTGACAAAATAGTGGGAGTAGGGACTAGGGAGTGGGAGAGATGACGGAAGGGCGAATAATAACTCCTCAGTCAACAGTCAATAGTCAGCACTCCCTATGCCCTATGCCCAAAATCTAAAATTTAAAATCTAAAATTTCCATGACACTCCCTAATCCTGGCAGCGTCTTGGCTACATTAACTGAACTAACTCAAGTTAATCGTACTCACGCCCTACTGCGTCGCGTTAAAGATTTATCTGTTAATGAATTTGTTTGCCTACTAGATTTTATAACTGCTGAGTTCCAGCAATTTCTCAGAGCCATTGAACTAATTAATAATGAAGCTCTAGAAACTATGTTGGAGAAAGTCCTAGAAGCAATTACGCTCAAAATTGGTCAAATTCTCCAAGCAGAACACACAGCTATTTTTTTAGTTGACCATGATAAAGGTCAACTTTGGTCAAAAGTTCCCCAAGATAATACTCAAAGATTCTTAGAAATACGTACTCCCATTACAGTGGGTATTCCTGGTCATGTTGCTAGTACGGGTCAATATTTAAATATATCTGAAACTTATACTCATCCTCTATTTAGCCCAGAACTTGAAAAACAAATGGGCTACAAAATTCACAATATTTTATGTATGCCAGTTATTAGTAGCAAAAACCAAACTGTGGCGGTAGTGCAACTGGCTAATAAAACTGGAAATATTCCATTTAATTATGATGATGAAGAACGTTTTCGAGATTTCGCTGCTTCTATTGGAATTATCCTAGAAAGCTGCCAATCTTTTTATGTAGCTGCCCGCAATCAAAGAGGCGCAACGGCTTTGTTGCGGGCAACTCAAACACTGGGGCAAAGTCTGGATTTAGAAGCGACTTTGCAAATAGTTATGGAGCAAGCTCGAATTTTAATGCAAGCAGACCGCAGTACGCTGTTTTTATATCGTAAAGAAATGGGCGAACTCTGGACAAAAGTGGCAGCAGCGGATGGCATAAATTTAATCGAAATTCGCATTCCTGCTAACCGTGGTATTGCTGGCTATGTAGCTTCTACTGGTGAAGCTTTAAATATTCCCGATGCCTACAAAGATCCCCGCTTTGATCCGACTACAGATACAAAAACTGGGTATGTAACTCGCAATATTTTGTGTTTACCAGTCTTTAATTCGGCAAATGAATTGATTGGTGTAACGCAATTAATTAATAAGCAGCAAAGCAGTTTTACTGCATCTGATGAAGAGTTTATGCGGGCTTTTAATATCCAGGCGGGAATTGCTTTAGAAAATGCTCGATTGTTTGAAAATGTGCTGTTAGAAAAACAGTATCAGAAAGACATTTTGCAAAGTCTCTCTGATGCTGTAATTTCTACAGATATGGCAGGAAAAATCGTCACAATTAATGATGCAGCCTTGGAGTTATTGGGTTGCCCCATAGGAGATGCTACTACTAAAACCAACAAGCTTTTGTGGGAACAAAATTTGATTGGTCGACGAGTTTGGGAAGTTGTGCCGATTGAAAATCTACAAATGCGGCTAGAAGATAGTTTAAAAACTGGAGCTAAACATTATGTACCAGAGCAAAGTTTGATTGTGGGATTGTATCAAGTAACAAGTGCTGTTAGCGATAGCGAGGCTTTTAGTCCGTGCCCAGTCTTGAGTTTCATTCAGGACTCAGCATCCAAAACTCAGTACTTAAGTTTAGCAATACGCGATCGCCATAACCCCGATGTTTTTATTCCCTGGAATCAACCCCTAACTCCCAAGTCTCAGTTTCTCACATGCGATGGCGTGCAAATATTAGAACGCAGTATCAATCTCACTGTTAATCCCCTGACGAACCCAGAAGGTGGTGTCCGGGGTGGTTTGGTGGTGCTGGAAGACATCAGTCAGGAAAAACGTATGAAAACTACCATGTCCCGCTACCTGACGCCCCATGTAGTCGAACAAGTCATGGCTTTGGGGGAAGATGGCCTAATGGTAAGCGAACGTAAAGAAGTAACCATCTTATTTTCCGATATCCGAGGTTACACGACACTTACGGAAAATCTCGGTGCAGCTGAGGTGGTATCACTGCTGAATCAGTATTTTGAGACGATGGTGGAGGCAGTATTTAATTATGAAGGCACACTCGATAAATTTATTGGTGATGCTTTAATGGCCGTATTTGGTGCGCCACTACCACTTACAGAAAACCATGCTTGGAGGGCTATACAGTCAGCCTTGGATATGCGACAACGCTTAGAAGAATTTAACCACCGACGAATTATCCAAGCACAGCCAGAAATCCGTATTGGGATTGGGATTAGTTCTGGGGAAGTGGTTTCGGGTAATATTGGTTCCCGCAAGCGAATGGATTACACCGTAATTGGCGACGGTGTAAATTTGAGTTCGCGCCTGGAAGGAGTAACTAAGGAATATGGTTGTGATATTCTTTTAAGTGAATTCACTTATCAGCTTTGCAGCGATCGCATTTGGGTGCGCCAGTTAGATAGAATTCGAGTCAAAGGGAAACACCAGGCTGTAAATATCTACGAGTTAATTGGCGATCGCACTACTCCTTTAGATGCCAACACTCAAGAGTTTTTGTTTCACTATCATACTGGACGCTCAGCTTATTTATCGCGTAATTTCTCACAAGCGATCGCTTGCTTTGAAGCCGCAAAACGCATCAAACCTAAAGACCAAGCTGTGAATATCCACCTAGAACGTGCTTGCAATTACCAACAAACGCCGCCTTCAGAATCCTGGGATGGTGTTTGGACAATAATTTCTAAGTAGTTCTCAAGTTGAAAAGGTTACTAAAATTCCGAAAATGCTTTTTCTGGGCTGGACTTTGAACTTTTCACTCTGAATTAACTTGTCAATCTTGAATCTGTCCGTCATCGAGAAATGGATCTTCACCAATTCTCAGCTCTTTTTTTGAGCGTTTCAACTGTTTCCATAAATCCTTGATTTGGTCGTAAGCTTCATCTGGAGGCATTTTTCCACCCGTTTCCAGGTTGCAAATATAGCTTACTTTTTGAGCAAATTCCTGTAGATTCGCATTAAAAACCAAGTTTTCTGGCTTTACTTGACCGTAGTACCG
This sequence comes from Nostoc sp. ATCC 43529, assembly GCA_003326205.1. GTDB lineage: Bacteria > Cyanobacteriota > Cyanobacteriia > Cyanobacteriales > Nostocaceae > Nostoc. The sequence goes on along the minus strand of LWTK01000074.1, from coordinate 216,067 downwards.
ACCGCGAGGATAGATAAAATCATCCTTATTCACTATTTTTCTCTCCATTTATTAAATTCCCCTTTTTTTAAATTTTGGAAGCTGAATCAGTAGCTACCCCGTTTTTTCTTTGTCAGACTGAGGAAACCGAATCATTAAACTCCATTTCCAACCGGTGATGCGGGAATTGGTCGATTCAGATATTGAAACTAGAGTTTAAAGCTTAGAACACTTTCACCGTAAACTTTACAAAGAAAGTCGTTACTAAAGTGACTAGAGAGAATATTTAGTTTTTCTCTCAATTGTCAATTTATCTCATCTTAATTTATGAAATGACCATTGTAATTAACTTCGCTAAAAACCCTTATTTAACAAGTATTAAAATATACTCTTTTATAATCTCTCTGCAAAAATAATTACAAGTAAACTACGAACCAATAGATTACACACGAAAAACCTATCACTTACCAAATCCAATTGTCTTCTGTTAAAAGTTAGAGATCAAGTTCTGAATCTTTAGTAATCGGCTCATAGCCACTAATCATTGACCCAAAAACCAAACTCTTACAACTATTTTCACGTTTATAGACCACGATTCAGTTCAGAGGATGTTTGAAAAGTATTTTTGGTAACATTTAAGCCTAAAAAACCTAACCCCCCTACCCCCATTTCCTACAAGCAGGGCAGGGTGGTTTTATATGAAAAAAGAATAATACATAAGTGTTGATTTCTCCTTTTGTGTCCAGGTTTTTTCCCTCACTTCCATTTCTCTGCCCCACGGGGGGAGAGGCTTTGAAACCCGGTAATAGTTTTTCTCTGCTTGTATGAAAGCACCCTGCATTCCCTTGTAGGGAATGGGGGTTTCAAAGCCTCTCTCCTGTAAGGAGAGAGGCATGGAAGTGAGTTTTTTGGTATACATTTTGACTTTTAAAACAACCTCTCAGAGACTAGGGAATAATTCATTTGAGATTTGAGATTTTGGGGAAACAGGGGTATTGACTGTTAACAGTTGACTGTTGACGCTCAAAGTTATTCTCCTTGTCCTCATCTCTTGCAGCCTCTAATGGCTAATGGTTAATAACTAAAGATAAAATGGTGAAGCCTCAAAGGACAAAAATTGTCCATCGCCTACAACTTTACCTGCCACCATGTCTGTTAATTCCAAGCTATACGAAGGCAAAGCGAAAATTCTCTATGCAACGGACGATCCGGAAGTCTTGTTGGCCGATTTTAAGGATGATGCCACCGCATTTAACGCTCAAAAGCGTGGCAGTATTCAAGGAAAAGGAGAAATTAATTGCCGCATTTCCAGCCAGCTTTTTAAACAGTTGGAGGCAAATGGTATAAAGACTCACTTTATCGACAGCCCTGCCCCTAATCAGATGCGGGTGAGAGCAGTAAAGATTTTGCCTTTAGAAGTAGTAATTAGAAATATTGCAGCTGGCAGTCTGTGTCAGCAAACAGGATTACCAGTGGGTACAATTCTGAAACAGCCTTTGGTTGAGTTTTATTACAAAAACGACCAATTAGGAGATCCTTTGTTGACACGCGATCGCCTGTACCTGTTAGAGTTAGCCACGCCGGAACAAGTAGATGCGATTACACATCTAGCATTGCAAATCAACAAGTTTCTCGGTGGCTTTTGGCAGCAATGTGGCATTACCCTAGTGGACTTCAAACTAGAATTTGGTTTGGACTCACAACAGCAGTTGCTCTTGGCAGACGAAATTAGCCCCGACACCTGCCGTTTGTGGGATACCGCAGAACAAGACTCAAATCGCCGTGTACTGGACAAAGACCGCTTTCGCCGGGACTTAGGAAATGTAGAGGATGCTTACCAGGAGGTTTTACAGCGAGTACTAAAAGCAATAGATAGTAATAATTAAAAAATTGGGAAAAATCTATTAAACTCATGTGGATTGTCATTTGTCTTTTGTGAAAAACCAATGGGCTGTTTAGCTAATGCCCAATGACTAATGACTAATTCGTGATGGTGTGTGTGGTTGTGAAGAGGAATCATAAGTAAAATGCGTTTATATCCCGTATTGCTGACAGCAGTAGCAATTACAGCGCCTTTGGGCGGCTCACCGAGTGCAAATGCACAAACCGCTAATAGTTCAAAACAGACAACAGAAGTTTTGACACTGGAAACCAATCAGCAACCAGAAAAAGATACTGGTCAAAGTGACTCTAATAACGAGCATCTACAGTCTCGTGTTGTGGCAGTTTTCCCTGGTAAAAAAACAAAAGCGATGTCTGACAGAACGGCTTCGCCGAACGGGTTCGGAGTTAACACTGCGCTAACGCATACCCTACGGGAAGGCGTTTTGCCTACGACGGAAACCGCCTTCTCTACGAGAGGCTTCGCCAACGCGCAGCGTCTCGTAGAGAAGACTGCGACCTCCTCACCACTCCAGGTATACGCCACACCAGAGGTAATAGTGCCAACCTCCACAACAGTAACAACGGCACAAATACCTCAAAGTAATACCAATGTTACTCAACAGCCATCTCCTGCTCCAGACATTCCACCGCCAGATATTCAACAAACAACGCCCTTGCCAACTCCTGAGACCACTCCAGTCCCAGAGAATGTTAATCCCCCTGCAACAGAACCTTTATTACCTACAACTCCGCAAGATACTCAACAGCCATTTTCCACTCCCGACATTCCACTTCCAGATAGTCAACAACAAACACCAGCCCCAGCCCCTGGTATTCCAGGAGATATTCAACAACCATCTTCCACTCCCGACATTCCACTTCCAGGTAGTCAACAACGAACGCCAGCTCCAGCCCCTGGTACTCCCACAGATACACAACCCGGTGCAGCCCAAGAAAACACCGATCCCCGCGTCTTAGTGTCGGAAGTAGTCGTGAGATCGCAAACTGGGCAATTAGCACCAGAACTAGAAGAACAAGTTTACAGAGTCATTCGTACCCAACCAGGACGAACCACAACCCGCAGCCAACTCCAAGAAGATATTAATGCCATCTTTGGTACTGGCTTCTTCTCCAACGTCCAAGCAGCACCAGAAGACACCCCCTTAGGAGTACGAGTCAGCTTTGTTGTACAGCCCAACCCCGTTTTAAGTAAGGTACAAGTGGAAGCCAATCCTGGCACTGGTGTTCCGTCGGTACTACCACCTAACACTGTGGATGAAGTATTTCGCGAACAGTATGGTAAAATATTAAACTTGCGTGACTTGCAGGAAGGAATCAAGGAGTTAAACAAGCGGTATCAAGACCAAGGTTACGTACTAGCCAACGTCATTGGAGCGCCCCAAGTCTCTGAAAACGGAGTTGTTACTTTGCAAGTAGCAGAAGGGGTAGTGGAAAACATCCGAGTCCGGTTCCGCAATAAAGACGGTCAGGAAACAGACGAAAAAGGACAACCCATTCGGGGACGCACCCAAGAATACATCATTACACGGGAAGTCGAATTAAAGCCAGGGCAGGTATTCAACCGCAACACAGTCCAAAGAGACCTACAGCGTGTGTATGGACTGGGACTGTTTGAGGATGTGAATGTCTCCCTTGACCCTGGTACCGACCCCAGCAAGGTCGATGTAGTAGTGAATGTAGCTGAACGTAGCAGCGGTTCGATCGCTGCTGGGGCAGGGATTAGTTCCGCCAGCGGACTTTTTGGTACAGTTAGCTACCAACAGCAGAACCTGAATGGCAGAAACCAAAAACTGGGAGCAGAAGTACAGGTAGGAGAAAGAGAACTGCTGTTTGACCTGCGGTTTACCGATCCCTGGATTGCTGGAGATCCTTACCGCACTTCTTACACAACTAATCTTTTTCGCCGCAGTTCCATTTCATTAATTTTTGATGGCCAAGATCAAGAGATTAGGACGTTTAATCCGGATAATCCCACAGATACAGAAGCTCAAGATCGACCCCGTGTTGTCCGTCTAGGTGGTGGTGTCACTTTTACCCGCCCCCTATCCTCCAATCCTTACAAAAGTTCAGTGTGGACTGCTTCAGCAGGTTTACAGTATCAACGAGTTACCACTGAAGATGCTGATGGCAACGAAAGAAGAACAGGAGGGTTATTTGACGATAATGGTAATCGCATAAGTTCAGAAGAAGTTCCACTCAGCTTCTCTGGTACGGGTCAAGACGATTTATTACTGTTACAATTGGGGGCACAGCGCGATCTCCGTAATAATCCCCTCCAACCAACCAGCGGTTCTTATCTCCGCTTCGGGATCGATCAGTCAGTACCCATAGGACAAGGTAATATTTTACTGACCAGATTACGTGGTAGCTACAGTCAATATTTCCCAGTGCAATTAATTCGCCTCAGCAAAGGGGCACAAACCCTAGCATTTAACCTGCAAGCAGGAACCGTCCTTGGCGACTTGCCCCCCTACGAAGCCTTTACCATTGGCGGTAGCAACTCGGTTCGGGGTTACGAAGAAGGAGCATTAAGCAGTGGACGCAGTTATGTGCAAGCATCAGTTGAATATCGTTTTCCAGTTTTTTCTGTAGTTAGCGGCGCACTATTTTTTGATATCGGTAGTGACTTGGGAACCACAACCAGGCCGGCTGAAATACTGAACAAAAATGGTACTGGCTACGGTTATGGTGTCGGTGTTCGCGTCCAGTCTCCCTTGGGACCAATTCGTATTGACTACGGTATCAACGATGATGGTGATAGCCGGATTAATTTCGGTATTGGGGAAAGATTTTAATCAGTTAGGAGTTAAAAGTTAGGAGTTATGAGTTTTAATTCCTCACTCTTCACTCTTAACTCATAACTTTTTAGGATTAGCTTGCTAATTTTAACGTTTGCCTCAATACTGTTCCGATAAAGGGATGAATAACAATTTTGAGCCAATATCAGGGTTTTACCAAAACAGACTATGGACGATACTCAACGAAATATATTAATTCGGCTATGCAACAGCACACTCTAGCAGCCCCAATCACCCAAACTGGAGTGGGACTGCATAGCGGTGTGACTACACAAGTGCGGATACTGCCAGCACAAGCCAGTAGTGGACGCTACTTTGTTCGGGTAGATTTACCTGATATGCCAATCATTCCAGCCCAAGTTGCAGCAGTTAATCACACTGTTCTGTCAACTCAATTAGGTAAGGGTGAGGTATACGTCCGCACGGTAGAACATTTGTTAGCAGCGCTTTCGGCTATGGGTGTAGATAACGCCCGTATTGAAATTGATGGTTCAGAGTTGCCCCTTTTAGATGGCTCAGCAAAGGTGTGGACAGATAACATTGCCCAAGTTGGTTTGGTATCACAACCAATTGATAAGCAAGAACCCTTGATTGTTAAACAACCAATATGGGTTTATCAAGAAGATGCCTTTGTATGTGTCCTCCCGGCGTCCGAAATCCGTTTTAGTTATGGTATCGATTTTGACCTGCCTGCAATTGGCAACCAATGGCATAGTTGGTCGCCAACGGCTGAACTAGGAGATGCTTCTGGTAGCTTTGCTACAGAAATTGCTCCCGCTCGTACTTTTGGGTTACTACACCAAATTGAACACTTACAAAAAACAGGGTTAATCAAAGGTGGTAGTTTAGATAATGCACTGGTTTGTGGCCCCCAAGGGTGGCTAAATCCACCATTAAGATTTGCAAATGAGCCAGTCCGTCATAAAATCTTGGATTTAGTAGGAGATTTAAGTTTACTAGGAAATTTTCCTGTTGCTCATTTCTTAGCGTATAAAGCCAGCCACAATTTACACATTCAACTGGCTCAGAAAATTTTAGATTTGGGATTTAGCGAAAAGTCGGAGCGGCGGCTATCGGCGTAGACGCTCAAAAAGCGGCTTTTCGGCAGACATCTGTTAGCACAGCGTAAAGCCTTCTCCTTCAAAGACGCGAACGCAAACGGCATAGCTTCTCCGTAGGGGTACGCTCAGAGCGACGTAAAAGCGTCACTTTTCAAGACAGATTTTGAATTGGATCTCAAAGCTGAAAATCCCAGATTTATCAGGGTTTCAATGTACGCCTACTCAATGACTAGATAAAAAATCAACTACACGGCCAATGTCAATCCTTACCCAAGTGAATAGCAGCGATCGCACTACACCTGTATCTACCGAACAACAGGGCACAAATGAGACTACAATCACATCTGAGATTAAAACAACTTTCACATCTGAAGAAATTCAGCAACTGCTACCCCACCGCTACCCATTTTTACTTATAGACAAAATCATTGACTACACCCCAGGTAAAAAAGCTGTTGGCATTAAAAATGTCACAGTTAACGAACCCTGTTTCCAAGGTCATTTTCCCGGACGACCACTGATGCCTGGAGTGCTAATTGTCGAAGCAATGGCACAAGTAGGGGGCATTGTATTAACTCAAATGTCCCAGGTTGAAGGTGGACTGTTCGTTTTCGCTGGTATCGATAAAGTCCGCTTTCGTAGGCAAGTCGTACCGGGAGATCAACTAGTAATGACAGTGGAACTGTTATGGGTAAAACAACGTCGTTTCGGTAAAATGCAAGGTATTGCCGAAGTTGATGGTCAACTCGCTTGTGAAGGCGAATTGATGTTTTCTTTAGTTAACTAAAAGTTTGCTTTCGTGGTACGGGCATAGCCGTGAACTGCCCTACTGAATCCTGACAAGGATAACAGTTTAAAAAAAAATCCACAACAGCATCTTATAATTTCTTGATTTTCACCGCCCTCTCTGGCGAGACCCTACGCGAACACACTCAACTTGCTTGCCCGACACTTTCGTTCACTGAAACACTCACGCTCAGCAACGCCAGTCGCCTGAATGGAATGGCAGTCGCCACAACTCTGTAATTAGAGCAAGGCACTGCCTGAGAAACCCCCGTTCGCGCTGGCTTATTAAGACAGTTCTGGAGATTCACCCTTGAAAACGCTTATTCATCCAACTGCTGTAGTTCATCCCAAATCGGAACTCCACCATACAGTGCAAGTCGGTGCCTATGCTGTGATTGGAGCGCATGTCAAAGTCGGTCCTGAAACAATTATTGGCGCTCATGTAGTGCTAGAAGGGCCTTGTGAAATTGGGGCGGGAAATCAAATTTTTACCGGAGCAGCCATCGGTATGGAACCCCAGGATCTCAAGTTCGTGGGAGAACCAACCTGGGTCAAAATTGGTGATAACAACTTGATTCGCGAGTATGTGACCATTAACCGCGCCACTGGTGCTGGTGAAGCGACAGTGATTGGTGATGGCAATCTGCTCATGGCTTATGTCCATGTGGCTCATAACTGCGTGATTGAAGACCAGGTAGTGATTGCCAACTCTGTGGCATTGGCGGGTCATGTGCATATAGAATCCCGTGCAAGGCTGAGTGGGGTTTTAGGCGTCCATCAGTTTGTGCATATTGGCAGACAAGCAATGGTAGGCGGTATGGCACGTATTGACCGAGATGTACCTCCGTATATGCTAGTGGAGGGAAATCCGGCACGAGTGCGAACCCTCAACCTTGTGGGACTCAAGCGGTCTGGTATGGACGCAGCGGATTTACAAATGCTGAAAAAAGCCTTCCGTATTCTCTACCGCTCTGATTTGTGCTTTAAGGATGCCTTGGAACAGCTGGAATTGTTAGGGGATACTGAAGAGTTACAGCATCTGAGGCGCTTCCTGCTCCTTTCTCAGATGCCAGGAAGACGTGGCTTGATTCCTGGGAAGGTAAAAAAAGGCACAAATGATGAATCGTGAGTTAGAGGTTAGGAGTTAGGAGTTATGAGTTAGGAGTTATGAGTTGATAAATGAATTTTTTCTCTGCTAACTCCTCACTCTGAACTTCTAACTCCTCACTTTTAATTCCTCACTCTGAACTCTTAACTCCTCACTTTTAAAACTTGAATTATCAAATGCGGATATTTATCAGCACTGGCGAAGTATCTGGCGATTTGCAAGGGTCGCTGCTAATTACAGCGCTCAAGCGTCAAGCTGTGGCGATGGGGTTGGAATTGGAAATTTTGGCCCTGGGTGGCGAAAAAATGGAGGAAGTTGGGGCAACTCTACTGGGCAATACTAGTACTATTGGCTCAATGGGTATTCTGGAGGGATTACCTTATATTTTGCCGACCCTCCAGGTGCAACGACGAGCCATCGCTTACCTAAAACAAAATCCACCAGACTTGGCAGTGCTGATTGACTACATGAGTCCAAATTTGGGGATCGGCACTTTTATGCAACAAAATTTACCACACGTGCCTGTGGTATACTACATTGCTCCCCAAGAATGGGCTTGGTCGTTGAATTTGCGTAGAACTAACCGTATTGTCGGTTTCACGGACAAACTATTAGCAATTTTTCCAGAAGAAGCCCGTTACTATCGTCAGCAAGGAGCAGAGGTTAGTTGGGTGGGGCATCCTTTAGTTGACCGGATGCAAGATGCTCCCAGTCGGGAAGCCGCGCGTGCAACACTGGGGATTGCGCCAGAACAAATTGCGATCGCTCTACTACCCGCCTCTCGCCGCCAAGAATTAAAATATCTTTTACCAATTATTTTTGAAGCTGCCCAAACTATTCAAACTAAATTACCCGAAGTTCATTTTTGGATTCCCCTATCTCTGGAAATCTACAGACAGCCAATCGAGGAAGCAATTAAGCGTTACGGTTTGCGGGCTAAAGTTCTATCAGGTCAACAAAAGGAAGTTTTTGCTGCTGCTGATTTAGCCATTACCAAATCTGGTACCGTCAACTTAGAACTTGCCTTGTTAAACGTCCCGCAAGTTGTAGTTTATCGGCTAAATCCGGTCACCGCTTGGATAGCTCGTAAATTCCTCAAAGGTTCCATAACTTTTGCATCGCCACCGAATTTAGTCGCGATGAAGGCAATTGTGCCAGAATTTTTACAAGAGGAAGCCACACCAGAGAATATTATCCAAGCAGCTATGGAATTACTAATCAATCCAATTCGCAGGCAGCAAACTTTGGCGGATTATCAAGAAATGCAGCGGAATTTGGGGGAAATTGGGGTATGCGATCGGGCTGCTCAAGAAATTTTGGGAATGTTAGACGGAGTGGGAAAAGACGCGATTAATCGCGTCTGTACAGAGTAGAGAGTAGGGAAGATGAGGGGGATGAGGGAATGAGGGATAAAAAATTAATAACCAATACCCCATACCCCATGCCCAATGCCCATAAAAAAAATGAAAGAGCAGCCAAAAAGACCAATAGTAATAGATTTGTTTGCTGGTGCAGGTGGGCTAAGTTTAGGATTTGAACAAGCTGGTTTTGATGTGAAAGCTGCTGTTGAAATCGATCCAGTTCATGCAGTCGTTCATAAGTTTAATTTTCCCCATTGCGTTGTATTACCTTGTTCTATAACTGAATTATCGGGTCAAGAAATTCGAGAAAGAACTGGAATCGGTGACCAAAATATCGAAACTATAATTTCTGGTTCACCCTGTCAAGGTTACTCCTATATAGGCCGTAGAGCATTAGACGACCCCAGAAATTTTTTAGTCAAAGATTTTATCAGAATAGTCTTAGAATTAGAACCTTCTTATTTTGTTTTTGAAAATGTTAAAGGTTTGACAGCTGGAAAACATAAATGTTTCCTATCTGAACTAATCGAAACTTTCAGCGAAAATGGCTATCAAGTCCGTTTACCGTGGAAAGTTTTGAATGCTGCTGATTATGGAGTACCACAAAAACGAGAAAGATTATTTCTCATTGGTGCAAAGAAAGGTTTTGTCTTGCCTGATTATCCTACCCCATCTAGTAAACCAATTTGTGAAATCTTAGCCAATCCTATATTACCTCTTACTCCTTCTTGTTGGGATGCCCTTGGAGATTTACCAGAAGCAGAAGAATTTGAGGAGTTATTATACAGTGATTCTGTAGAAACAGAAAAATGGAGTAATCCCAGCAATTATGCGCGGGAAATGAGATGTTTAGATGATAAAAGTTGGCATTTTGGCTATAGGAGAAATTGGAATCGTTTTGTTTTGACTTCTAGTATGAGAACTAATCATTCGCAGATTTCACGCGCTAGATTTCAAGTTACAGAACAGGGAAAAAAAGAACCTATTTCTCACTTCTTTAAACTTGCAGAAAATGGTATAGCCAACACTTTAAGAGCAGGAACTGATGCGGCTCATGGCGCCCATACTTCTCCAAGACCTATTCATTATAGTCAGCCTCGCTGCATTACGGTACGCGAAATGGCGCGATTACATGGGTTTCCTGATTGGTTTCGTTTTCATATTACTAAATGGCATGGTGCAAGACAGGTTGGGAATGCAGTTCCGCCACCATTAGCAAGAGCGATCGCTCAAGAAATTATCAAATGTTTGGGAATTACTCCAATTACTCCCGAAGATATTTGGGATTTGGGAGAGCCAAAACTTTTGTCAATGAATATGAAACAAGCTGCAAATTATTGGGAGGTAAATAGAGAGCAATTATTTGAGCGATCGTTGAGTCTACTCTAACAGTACTCTTTACTGTTCTCTGGCATTCTTAATTAAGAAAAGCAATTTGAAAAATTAATGTTACGGATGAAGTACTTAAAGCCGTGAACACTAAAACTTTAACAACGCAACGTCTCAATTTTCAAAGTAGTAAAATTTATTGAATAATTTTTTCTAGATACTGAGCAATCATTTGTTGTTCGCCACCACGGGAAATAACAGTTTGCCGCGTGCGATATTTCTTACCAATCATTTTTAATTCTTCTTCAAAAAGAGCGCCATTTTCTTCTGTCCACAAGTATATTGTTTTGGGATCTCGGAAGTAGTATTCAGCTACAACTAACTTAGGTACTGGAAAATTGCGACCAAAATACATAGTTGTTCCTAAGCTACCTAATACTGTCCAACGCTTAGAACCTTGCTCACCTGTTTCTGAATCTACTGTGTTCCATTCAACATAGGAACCACAAGTCAGTTCGGCACTTTCATCTAATTCATGCAGTTTTGCTAGGTCGATTAATTCAGGTGTCCCTTGCTCTAGAAAGCGCATAGTTACTGTTTTTGTTATTTCCCTAATTTTGCCATTTGGCAGTGCATAGTAGCGTCGTTGAGAACACCAGTCGCCATTGGATTCTTGCAGAAAGTTTTTAATTAATGTTTCTTGTTCTTGAGATGCAATTTCCTTGTTATTTTGATCGATCGTTAGCATTGTATTTATCTTAATATCGGGAACTTAATTATTAATACAAAAGTTGTCGAAAAATTGAGTATTATTTAAAGCAATATCTACTGGAATAGGAACCTATTGTGAATAGGAAACCAGGTAAACCAGTATTTGCTAAACAATACTTAAGTTATTGATATAATAACTACTTTAATAAAAATTAATAACCGGATTAATACTTAAATAAAAGTCTAAAAACTTAAAATTTCAATGTTGATTTTTTGTTTTAAAGTATTATTTATTACATGTATTAAAGGACTGACTGTTGTAATATCGTCATTTACCTGAAAACAGGCGTAGTAAAAAAAAATTTGAAGCTCGATGAAAATTTTTGTTGTACATACCCTATAATCTCATAATTACGGTATCTAACTAGAAATACCGTAGATTTAGGGGTGATTCCGATGACCGAGCCGCAACAACAGACACAAGTAGGTAATTACCTAGCCCAGGCAATGCAGATTTATCGGCAGAAAGCTTTGGAAGTTATGAAATTTTGGTATCAACGCCGAATTAGAAGTTGGTTGAATGGGCGTACTATCCAAAGCTTCGCGAGTTTGTTGCTCATAGGTGCTGTTTTGAGTATGTTAGTTGCCTCCTGTGGGAGTAGTTCAGCTAATAATGCTGATGTAAAGCTGAGGTTGGTTTCCTTTTCCGTGACAAAAGCAGCTCATGACCAAATAATTCCGAAATTTGTAGAAAAGTGGAAGCAAGAACACAACCAAAACGTCATATTTGAACAAAGTTATGGGGGTTCTGGCGCTCAAACGGCTGCTGTCATTGAAGGTTCACAAAAAGCAGATATTGTACATTTAGCACTTCCTTGGGATGTAAGCAAAATTCAGAAAGCAGGTTTAATTAAACCGGGTTGGGAAATCAAATCACCCAGAAATGGTATCGTTAGCAGATCCGTTGCTACTATTGTTACCCGTGAAGGTAATCCGAAAGACATTTATACTTGGCAAGACTTAGCAAAAAATGGGGTGACATTGATTGCGGCTAACCCAAAAACCTCTGGTATTGCTATTTGGGAATTCTTAGCTTTGTGGGGTTCAGTAACTCAAGCTGGAGGTGACGAAACAACAGCATTAGATTATGTCACTAAAGTCTATAAAAATACACCCACATTGACAAAAGATGCTCGTGAGGCTAGCGATTTATTTTTCCAAAAAGGTCAAGGAGATGTCTTAATTACCTACGAAAATGAAGTAATTTTGGCAGAAAAGACTGGAACAAAACTGCCTTATGTAGTCCCAAAACTCAATATTTCTATTGATAACCCGGTAGCTGTAGTTGATAAAAACGTTGATAAGCACGGGACAAGAAAAGTTGCACAAGCATTTGTTGACTACCTTTACTCAGTAGAAGCTCAACGGGAATTTGCTAAATTACAATATCGTCCTGTTAATCCCACTGTTGCCCAAGAAGTATTATCTGAATATCCGCAAGTAGATACATTATTCACGTCTCAAGATTTAGGCGGCTGGGATAATATCGAGAAAAAGTTTTTTGTAGATGGGGCGATTTTTGACAAGGCTATAGCTGGTAAAAAAGCATAAGCCTTAGTTTTGAATGCAGTATTTTCTAGATGCAAGTAGATACAAACTATTGGGCATTTATGTTACTTTACCTCAATTGATAATTTATGAGCTTTCGTCCCCAATTCAAAAATAGTTTCTTACTAGCTTTTATAATGCTTGTTGCTGGTAGTATGAGTGCTTGTAACAGCGGGCAAGAATTAAAAAGTCAAGTAAGTATTGATGGTGCAGCTGTAGGTTTTCCTATTTCTTTAGCAGTTGCAGAAGAATACGGCAAAGGCAAACCTGAAGCTAAAGTAAGTGTGGCCTCAAGTGGTACTGGTGGTGGTTTTAGTAAATTTTGTAATGGTGACATTGATATAGCTGGTGCTTCTCGTACAATTAGAGATGAAGAAATCAAGAAATGTCAAAGTAAGAATATTGACTTTGTTGAGTTGCCTATAGCTTTAGATGGCATTGCTGTGATTGCTAATCGAAAAAATAGCTTTGCCAAATGTCTAACTATCAAGGAATTAGACAAGATTTGGAGTGCGAAATCAGACGGCAAAATCTTGAGTTGGAATCAAGTAAATCCCAAATTTCCTAATGAAAAACTCAAGCTATATGCTCCAGCTTCTGATACTGGAACATTCGATTATCTCACTCAAGCTGTTACTGGCAAAGCTAAGAACGGCCGTACAGACTACACTCCTAGTCACAATCAAAATTTACTAGTGCAAGGTGTGTCAGGAGATGAATTTTCATTAGGCTATGTAGGTATATCTTACTACATACAAAACCAAGAAAAACTTAATTTAGTTGGTGTAGAAAGTCCTTTGGGAAAATGCCAAAAACCAGTTCCTGTGGATAATGTAATCAAAAATATCTACACGCCTTTGTCTCGACCTCTGTTTCTTTACGTGAGTAAAAAATCTTTAGATACTAAACCAGCAGTCAAAGAATTTGTAGATTTTTATCTAGATAATTCTTGGAAATGGGTAGATAGCGTTGGTTATGTTGCGCTACCTGATGAAGCCTATGTCAGAGTCAAACAAAAATTTGGTAGAGGTGAAACTGGGACAAAATTTAAAAAAGCAAAACCAGGTGAACCGATTACAAACTTTATTTAAGTAAAGTCTTAGTCATTGTATTGAAAAATTAACTATTTATGTCAAATACAAATTTTCAAGAAGATCCTTATTTATTATCTAGACAATCACTAGAGAAAAACGCATCTGAAGATATTTTAGAAAAGATTGTTGCGGTAATTTTATTTGCTTGTGCTTTAGTTTCAGTTTTGACTACCTTTGGGATTGTCATAATTATCTTTCAAGAAACATTTAGTTTTTTCCAAGAAGTTTCCTTTGTACAATTTTTTCTAGATACTAAGTGGACACCGCTATTTGCAGAGAGACATTTTGGCGTTTGGCCTTTGATTAATGGTACTTTCTTAACTACTGCGATCGCTATGGCAGTGGCTATTCCTTTAGGCTTATCTTCCGCCATTTATTTGAGTGAATATGCTCAACCAAAAGTAGCTGCAATTTTACGTCCGGCAGTGGAACTTTTAGCAGGAGTTCCAACAGTAGTATATGGATATTTTGCACTATTATTCGTCACGCCATTACTGCGTAATTTTATCCCTTTGGAAATTTTTAACGCCTTGAGTGCCGGGTTAATGATGGGGATAATGATTACTCCCACAGTTGGTTCCATTAGCTTAGATGCTATTAAAGCAGTTCCACGTTCTTTGCGGGAAGGAGCTTATGCTGTAGGTATTACTAAACTAGAAACCATTTTTAAAGTAGTCCTACCAGCAGCACTTTCCGGAATTATTGCCTCAATTATTTTGGGTATTTCTCGTGCTGTTGGTGAAACAATGACTGTTCTCATCGCCGCCGGACTACAGCCAAAACTGACTCTTAATTTTGCAGAATCCATAGAAACTATGACAGCTTACATGGCACAAATTTCTGGTGGAGATAGTCCGCGTGGCAGTCTCAATTTCAAGACATTATATGCTGTAGGCGCTGTTTTGTTTGTCATCACACTAACTTTAAATATTGTTAGTTATTGGATTGCTAATCGCTTTAAAGAAAAATACGAGTAATAGGCATGGCTAGAAGTTTTAAACAAAATAATTCATGGGATTCAGCAGCAGAATTTACTGATAATGTTGAGAAGAGAGAAATACTAGGAAAAGTATTTGAAGTCCTTTTTTTATTAGGGTTACTCATTGGTTTATTTATCCTAGCATTGCTACTTTTTGATATTCTCCGAGATGGATTAGGCAGATTTTTATCACCTGGTTTTCTCACTGAAACTCCTTCTCGTTTCCCCGACCAAGGTGGCATTCGTCCTGCTATTATCAGCAGTGTTCTTCTCGGAGTTATTGTTATTTTAGTAACTGTTCCTGTTGGTGTGGGAGCAGCTTTATATCTGGAAGAATACGCGCCTAAAGCTTGGTGGACAGCAATTATTGAAATTAACATCAGCAATCTAGCAGGTGTACCTTCTATCGTTTACGGATTGCTTGGTTTAGGAGTTTTTAATTATTTGCTTGGGTTTGGGCCTGCTTTAATTTCTGGTGCATTGACTTTATCTTTATTGTCTTTACCAGTAATCATTGTGACGGCTAGAGAAGCAATTCGCGCTGTCCCAGATTCTCTACGAAATGCTTCTTATGGATTAGGTGTCACCAAATGGAAAACTATTAGCAGTCATGTCATACCCTATGCAATTCCGGGTATTTTAACTGGAGTGATTATTTCTGTATCCCGTGCAATTGGTGATGCTGCATCTTTAATTGTTGTTGGTGCTGTGGGTTTTCTCACCTTCGATCCTGGTTTGTTCCAAAGATTTATGGCATTACCCATTCAAATTTACAGTTATATCACCCGTCCAGAACCAGGTTTTGCTGATGCAGCAGCAGCCACAATTATTGCGTTGTTATTGTTGATTTTGACTTTAAATGGTGTGGCAATTTATATCAGACAACGCTTCTCAACACGTTAAGTAATTGGTAAGAATTCAGAATTCAGAATTAATAAGGCTTGATAACGGATGTGGATAATTTGAAGCAGAAATAGCATTTGTACAAGCATAAATTAATAGCTAGTTGGATGATTTTTCTTTATATTTGGGAGATACAACAAATGACCTACAGTAATAGCAAAAATCAACGAGATAGTGCCACATTAGAACAAGTAAATCCAGTATTTAATGCTGAAGGAGTAAAAGTATACTATAGTGGATTTCTGGCACTTTTAGATGTTTATTTAAAGATTCCAGAAAAGCAAATAATTGCTTTTATTGGGCCTTCAGGATGTGGTAAAAGTACCTTACTGCGTTGCTTCAATCGGATGAATGATTTAATCCCTGGAGCGAGGGTAGAAGGTAGATTGAATTACCGCGATCGCAATATTTACGACCCAAAAATCAATTCAGTAAAATTACGCCGCCAAGTAGGAATGGTTTTTCAAAGACCAAATCCTTTCCCCAAGTCAATATACGAAAATATTGCCTTTGCCCCGCGCTCTAACGGTTATAAAGGTAATATTGACGAATTAGTAGAAGATTCCCTCAGACGCGCCGCCATTTGGGATGAAGTCAAAGACAAACTCAAAGAGAAAGGTACTGCATTATCTGGGGGACAACAGCAACGGCTTTGTATTGCAAGAGCGATCGCTATGAAGCCAGATGTATTATTAATGGATGAACCATGCTCTGCTCTCGACCCAATTTCTAGCCGTCAAGTAGAAGAATTGTGCTTAGAACTCAAGCAACAATACACCATCGTCATGGTGACTCACAACATGCAACAAGCTTCTAGAGTCGCAGATTTCACCGCTTTCTTCAATACTGAAATTGACGAGTATGGCAAACGTCGCGGAAAATTAGTCGAGTTCAGTCCAACAGCGCAAATGTTCAGTTCTCCTCAAACCAAAGAAGCTGAGGATTATATAAGTGGACGCTTTGGTTAGAAAGAAAAATTCATAATTCAAGAATCAGAATCAATTAGTCAGCGTTAGCCATACAGAATATCAAACTGAATTCTGACGGCTGAATATTATGTCCGGTAAAAGACTTATTTTTTAGGTTGAGCTGGAGATATGCTTAAAGGCTGTTTTACTTCTGAATTCTGCTTTAATTCTGGAAAATATGCTGAGGCTTGAACCTACTTGATTAAAGTAAAATTTTAATCAAGCATTTATACTGTGTATTATGTTGAAGCCTCTATCGTTTGCTTTAATTGCAGTTACCCTTCTGACAGCATCCATTCATAACCCCCGCGCTACCTTGGCTGGAACATGTGCGTCTAAGTGTGGTTCGCGGCCAATTCAGTTTACTCCTGGACAACATATCCGAGTTGAAGTTGTAAATAGCACACCAAATTTGGTTAAAATCCAAAAACCCTCGGCGACTGACGCAATATCTTTAAGTCCAGGACAGAAATTAAACATAGAAGGAATAGATGGTACTGAGCCAAACACATCTTTGATATTTTGGAGCGAAACGGGTTTATCATTACAAGGAATTGTCTCAAAACCCAACTTTGGAACATTGCGACTCGAACTCCGTCCGACTTGGCGTCTCGAAAGCGATCGCTCGTTGTATATTATGGATGATGGTAGAATCAACGTGTTTTAAGAGTTAGAAGTTAGGAGTTAGGAGTTAGGAGTTATGAGACAGCTTTCAATTTGGCACTAACAACTAAGGTTTACAAAAAAATATACTAACGTAAAAATTCTTGGAAGAAGTGTACAAAATTTGGACATTGCGCCCAAGCTCGTGTTTTGGTAAAAGTGATTCAGGCGTAGGCGTAGCCCAACCCAGGCATCGCTATTATCAAAAAGGAAACTTTTAATATTGAATTGTGCCAGACCGACCTTTAACTGAATCCTTAAAACAAACCACATCCTTACCCAATCAACGTTGGCAGATTTATCCACAGCAAACTCAGCTAGCTTTTGAGCTAGCTCAACAGACAAATCTTTCACCCATCATCAGCCAGCTGTTAATTAATCGTGGTATCGAAACGCCAAAAGCAGCACAAGAATTTTTAGAGCCAGAGTCTTTAGTCTTGCCTTCCCCCTTGGAAGAATTTCCAGATTTGGCAATTAGTATAGAGTTATTGGAAAATGCGATCGCCTCTCAAACAAAAATCGCTATTTGTGGTGACTACGATGCCGATGGTATGACTAGCACTGCTTTACTTTTGCGTAGTCTACGGACTTTAGGCGCACAAGTAGATTATGCTATTCCCAGTCGGATGCACGAAGGTTACGGTATTAATAAACGCATAGTGGAAGAATTCCACACTGAAGGAGTGAGACTAATTCTCACTGTAGATAATGGCATCTCTGCATTTGAACCAGTTGCTAGAGCTAGAGAACTTGGTCTTGCTGTTATTATTACCGACCACCACGACATCCCCCAAAAACTACCACCAGCCAATGCGATTCTTAACCCCAAACTCATAGCCGAATCCTCACCTTATCGGGGTGTTGCTGGTGTTGGTGTCGCCTATATCTTGGCAGTGTCTCTAGCACAACAGCTAGGAGAGACTAAAGGTTTAATTAGACCGATGTTAGCACTATTTACACTGGGCACGATCGCAGATTTAGCTCCCTTAATCGGTGTAAATCGCCGCTGGGTGAAACGCGGTTTACAGCATTTACCAAAATCCGAATTAGCTGGAGTCCAAGCGTTAATTCAAGTAGCTGGAGTGCAAGCGAGGGAAGAGGGAGCAGGGGAGCAGGGGAGCAGGGGAGCAGAGGAGCAAGTTCCCAATCCGAAATTTAAAATCCAAAATCCAAAATCTTTGAAGCCTGAAGATATCGGATTCCGCCTGGGGCCGCGAATTAATGCCATTGGTCGAATTGGTAATCCCCAGACTGTGATTGACCTGCTAACTACAGATGATATGGGGTTGGCGCTGGAAAGAGCAATGCAGTGCGAACAAATAAATATCAGTCGCCAGCAGATGTGCGAACAAATTGAGCAAGAAGCGATCGCTGTTGTAGAAACACACTATATCATGTCTCTACAGCAAGACCGTGTATTAGTCGTTGTGCAACCGAATTGGCACCACGGCGTTATCGGTATCGTCGCCTCCCGCTTGGTGGAACGCTACGGTGTGCCTGTGTTCATTGGTACCTATGAAGATGAGCAACACATACGCGGTTCAGCACGAGGAATTCCAGAGTTTGATGTGTTTGCAGCTTTGGAATATTGTCACGACTTACTAGGGAAGTATGGCGGACACAAAGCAGCCGGTGGATTTTCTCTACCAGCAGAAAATTTACAGAAATTGCGATCGCGTTTGATTGAGTTTGCCAATGGATGTCTTGAACCGCAACATCTCAAACCTCTGCTGAAAATTGATGCCGAAATCAACCTCAATCAAATCAATCACCAGCTTTATCAACAACTTAACGCCTTGCATCCTTGCGGTATCGACAATCCCGATCCTGTCTTTTGGACGCCTAATGTCCAAATAGTTGATCAACAAATTGTTGGTAAGGGTCACATTAAACTAACAATTGCTCAAACTATCGATGGTCAACAGTATAAAATTAAAGCGATCGCCTGGCGTTGGCGCGATTACTTCCGTCTACCATCACGGTTGGATGTCGCTTATAAACTGCGAGAAAATTACTTTAACGGTAACACCACCATCGAGCTAGAGTTGGTAGGTGCGAGATTACCAATTCAGGTTCAAAAATTTTTTGTTTCGCCACCTACCTCTTCAACCACGATTTTTGAATACAACCAGCGAAAGTATACTTGTGGTTTTTATAAAAATGGTTTAGCAGCAGAATTAAGAATTAAAAATCCTGAAGGCAAAGTCTTAGCTATGCAACCAGGACAATTAAACGGTTTGCTTGGCACTAGTCGTCAAGATGCCAAAGAAGTTGATATTTCTCAACCACAGTATGACAGTATTATCCAGGCAGCTCTGCAAGCATTATCACTACCTAGTGCTGAGTTATGAGTTCTGAGTTTAAAATTCGCAAATTTTTTTCTACTCAGCAACGCCACTTGCTATCCTGCGGGTTCCGCGTTAGCGGTACAAGTCGGGGAACCCGCAAGGGCGCAGTGGCTCCTCAGCACTCAGCATTTGGCGTTCTTAAAGGTTACCGTTGCGAAATGCCAGCACAAATATTACCGCCGGTCCAGCAATCACGATTAGCGCTACGGACAGTAATTGGAAAATAACTTCCCAATTGATGCTGGTAAAAGCGTTAAATAAATCAGACACAGCGTCAAACATTTTTTCTCTTCTCCTGCTAACTGTTTATAAAAGCCAATAACTTAGTTAGGAAACCCGCAATCGATCATATCTGGCGACGAGCTGTAGAATTTAATTTACTTAACAAAATTATAAGAAAAAACATAAATTGTGAAGAATTGGGGCTGGGTACAGGGAACTGGGGACTGGGGAATAAAAAATAATATCCAAACTAGAATCGCTATAATACCCAGTACCTAATCTCCATTCCCCAATCTCAAATGGCAACTTGGCAATGTGTTAAGCAATGTGGAGCCTGCTGTCATCTAGATCCAGCAGAGCGTCCAGATTTGGATGAGTATCTCTCATCAGCAGAACTAGAACTTTACCTCAGTATGGTAGGTGAAGGAGGATGGTGCATTAATTTTGACCATACAACGCGAGAGTGCTGTATCTACCCAAATCGTCCGCGGTTTTGCCGCGTGGAGTCAGAAGTTTTTCAAGATATGTATGGGATTGAACCAGAAGAACTCAATGACTTTGCTATTGACTGCTGTCGTCAGCAAATAGAAGGAGTGTATGGCGATCGCAGTTTAGAAATACTAAAGTTTGAGCGAGCTGTTGGCCTTTGAATGTAAAGATTTTAAACGTTGACTGTTAACAGTCAACAATCAACAATAACAATGGAATATTTTTTTACTTGGAAGTCCCCAATCCAAAATTGATTGACACTCCATCCTTACTTTTTTTGTCTGGAGTTGCAATTTATTACAAAAATCTGAGAATATGATAGAAATATGAAAACAACCTAGCAACAAAACTATTGCCTGTGAAACTAGACTCTGCACCTTTAGGGATTTCTGGCATATCTCCATCTGAGATCGAGCTAGAACTGAAAGACAGTAACGATTTTAACTTAACTTCTGATCAGTGCCTGCCGGATCAGCCTGTAGTTGCCGATAATCCTCGAAAGCAGGAATCAGTGCTAGTAGTTTTTGGTACAACTTTCATAACTATCTTTTTAGCAGAAATTGGAGATAAGACTCAGTTATCGACTCTGTTAATGAGTGCAGAATCTCATTCACCGTGGGTAGTATTTATTGGATCTGCCGCTGCGCTCATAACCACCAGCTTATTAGGTGTACTTTTAGGTAGTTGGATAGCTAGCCGACTTAGCCCAAAAACCGTAGAAAAATCAGCAGGTGTAATGTTGTTGTTGATTTCTGTAATGTTATTTTGGGATGTATTTATTGGTCATTAGTCATTTGTCATTTGTCATTAGTCATTGGTCATTGGTCATTAGTCATTAGTCATTAGTTATTTCTCCGCGTCCCCGCGTCCCCTTCCTTTGTCTGTCTCCCTCATCTCACCCTTAATAATATGGATTGGCATCTTCTTGGACTGAGCTTTATTACAGTTTTTTTATCAGAATTAGGTGACAAAAGTCAGCTAGCAGCGATCGCACTCACAGGTCGTTGTCAATCTCCTCGTGCTGTGTTTTTTGGCACAGCAGCAGCACTAATATTGACAAGCCTTTTGGGAGCATTAGCAGGAGGAGCAGTGGCAGAATTATTACCTACACGCTTGATGAAAGCGATCGCTGCTGTGGGATTTGCGCTCCTCGCTGCACGTTTGCTGTTATTTAACAATGAGCCATCCTCTGACAGTCAACAGTCAACTCTCAACAGATAAAGCTTCCCAAGCACTTCCTTTGTAGCCGTATTGAAAAATTTCTGGATGTAAAATTTCTGCCAAAATTTCTAGAGAATCTACTAGTCGTGGCCCCGGACGATTGAAATAAGAATTACCATCAGTGATGTAGACCCTACCAGTTTTGGTGGCGTGGAGTTTTTGCCATTCTGGAAGTTGAGTTAACAGCTGGGCTTCTTGGCGGGTGCGATTTAAATCAAAGCCACAAGGCATAAAAACAATTACATCAGGATTACTTGCTATTAGTGTTTCCCAGGGTAAGTGGGGAGAAGGTTGACCTGCAACACTAAACAGGGATTGTCCTCCAGACAAGTTGACTAATTCCGGAATCCAATTTGCTGCTACCATCAAAGGATTAGTCCACTCGATGCAAGCAACACTGGGCAGCTCATTTAAAGCAAGTCCTTGGATTTTTTGCTGACAAATTTTGACACGAGCCTCTAAATTTTCTATGACTTTTACAGAGTCTACGCCGAAGATATTGCCTACCCGTTCAATATCAGCGCAAATATCTTGGAGAATATTGGGTTGTAAAGAAATAATCTGGGGTTGGCTCTCAAAGACTGTAGCAACTGCTTTTTCGACTTCGTGTAAGCTGACAGCACAGACATCACACTGGTCTTGAGTGAGAATGTGAGTAGGCTGCAACTGCTCTAAAACATCTGTTTTAATTTTATAAATACTGAGAGCCGATTGCAGCAAATCGTTTACCTCATCGTGAATTTGGCTGCTGGAGGCATCAGAGTTTAGACGCGCTTGGGTACAAATGGGGCGATTTTGGATTTCTGGAGGGTAATCGCATTCGTGCGATCGCCCTACAATGGCATTAAGCAATCCTAATGCTGCTAAAATCTCTGTTCCGCCGGGAATTAAGGAAACAATTCTTACATTACTATCTATCATCGCTCCACCTTTGCAACAGCTACCATTATCTTCATTGTCACAAAATTTATGTCATTAGATATCTTTCTGTAGGAGAATTCAAGGGTATTCTGGTAGTCAGAACAAATCAAGAATCCCAAGCTGAGGAGCGGTATCGGTTGGTATCAAAGTACCAATTATGGTAATTAAGTGATGTAATGATTACATTGGCTGTGGAAGCCAACTTTTAAAAATACTATACTACTTGATAGCTAAATCATTTTAGATGCCAATTATGATTCGTTGGGGCAAAAAAGACTGGTATAAAGATACAGAACTGATTGGCATATTATAGTTTGGAACTCGTCATTCCAAGATCACAAAATTTGATTAAAACAAATATAGTTTCCGGTTATGAAAAACCCTATGGAGTAATTGTAGTTATACAAAGACGGTTCTATTCATTCCGTAGAACTGCCAGACAAAATTATTTCTTCTTGAGGACAACTGATGCAAGTGGTCGCTGCTAGAAAAATCACAGAGCATAACCAAGCCCAAGGGGGTTTACAAATCAGAGAAGATAGTCGGCGAAAACAAAGCCAGACGTTGGTGCAACTGGCAAGGAGCAAAACATTTGAGCAAGGTAATCTCAATGCGGCCATAAGGGAAATTACAGAAACTGCTGCTGGCACGCTCTGTGTCGAGCGAGTCGGAGTGTGGTTATATAATGAAGAACGCTCAAAAATGGAATGCATCGATTTATACGATGCCAATACTAAGGAACATAGCTTTGGTAGCTCGATTTTTAAAACAAATTATCCCGCCTATTTTCAGGCTTTAGAAGAGGAACGTAGCATTGCTGTAGATGATGCTAGAAACGATATCAGAACTCAAGAATTATCAGAGTCTTATCTTTGTGTTTTTGGTATCACATCTCTGCTGGATGCGCCAATTTGGCTAGAGGGACGTTTAGTAGGTGTAGTCTGCCACGAACACGTAGGCGAAGGTCGTCAATGGACTCTGGAGGAAGAAACTTTTGCTGGCTCAATTGCAGATTTCGTGACCTTGGCTATGGAAGCAAAGCAGCGAAATGCTGCACAGGAAGCACTGCGACAGAGTGAGGCGCGATTTAGGGCAATTTTTGAGCGTTCTTCTATCGGTATTGCACTTATAGATATGAAAGCGCAGATAGTCGATACTAATGTGGCACTATGCGAGATTTTAGGATATAGCCGAAAAGAGTTATACGGCAAACGCTTTACAAATTACGTTTGCACACAAAAAGGCGATTTAGAGATATACAAACAATTGGTGTCGCAAATTCGCACGGATTTAGAAAAAACTTCAAAGGCCGAAGTTAAAGAACAACTTGCAGATAGACATCGTATTGAAATGGAAAGACGCTGCCCACATCAAGATGGTAGCTTAGTTTGGACTCATATCTCTGTTTCTGTCATTCCAGGCAGCAATGGCCAACCTGAGTTTTTTCTAGCGATGATTGAGGATATTACTGAACGCAAGCAAACAGAACTGAAACTACGTGCTTCCCAAGAAGCGGCAGAAGCAGCCAGTCGAGCAAAAAGTGAATTTTTAGCAACCATGAGCCACGAACTGCGAACGCCTCTAAATGCGATCATGGGCTTGTCGCAATTGCTACAACAAGAAATAGTTGGCTCTCTCAATGAAAAACAGAAGGAATACATCAATTGTATATACACTAGTGGCGAACAGTTACTGGCGGTAATTAACGATATTCTGGACTTGTCTAAGGTGGAAGCAGGTAAAGAAGAATTGTTGCTTTTACCTTTGCCGGTGTCAGAGATTTGTAACTATGCCATATCGACAGTGCGCGATGGGGCCTTGGAAAAGGGTTTGCAACTTACATATGAAATCGATCCCGAAGCAGATACTTGCATTGCTGATGAACGGCGCATCAAACAAATGCTACTAAATCTGCTCTCCAATGCTGTTAAATTTACCCCAGCCGGTGAGGTATCACTGCTAGTCAAAAAACTACCGCAAGGAATGAAATTTATAGTTTCAGATACTGGAATTGGGATTGACTCAAATCAGTTTCAATTTTTATTTGAACCATTTAAACAGCTTGACAGTAAGTTAAATCGGCAGTATGAAGGCACGGGTTTGGGTTTGGCTTTGACACGCAAATTAGCGCGTTTGCACGGTGGAGATGTGACTGTTACATCTACTTTAGGAGAAGGTAGCGAGTTTACTTTATTTCTACCAAATCGATTGCACCTGGGAGATGAGGAAAATGAGGTAGAAAACTGTAGTTTATCTCCATCGTCTTCTCTAAACATTCTCCAAAATAAAACTATTTTGCTTGTGGAAGATGAGCAAAATACTGGCATTGTGCTACAAGATTATCTCCAGACAATTGGCTATCAAGTCAAATGGATTAATAGCAGCGATGATTTTTTGAAGCAGGTGCAAACGCTACAGCCAGATTTAATTTTGTTGGATGTCCAATTAGTAGGTGATGCTAGTGGCTGGGATTTCTTAAATATTCTTAGACAAGAGCCTTCTTTACAAGATTTGCAGGTGATAATGATGGGCTTTGGCGAATTTTCAGAAGAGAAAAATGCTATTCTGCAAACTGGTGCTTACGACTATCTTCTCAAACCAATTCGAGTATTTGAATTAGAGTCAATGTTAATGCGATATTTGGGTGAGAGTAATTTTGAGATCGATCAAACACCAATTTAAATGCTGAGCGATCGCACTTACATTTTTAGTCCCAAAGAGGTATTGTAAAATCATATTAAGCGATCTCTTGATGTTCTTCATCCTTTAGATATATGCCAACCGGGACATTGCTGCAATCAAGATAAAAATATAAAGATTACAAAAAGGTTAGTAATTTTATATACATTTTTTCTCGAAAAATGTGAAGAATATGCAAAGATGAGTTTTTAACTATAGACATCTAAGTAATATTCTGCACCTAATATTATTAGGTTATTTAGATGTTCCCTATTTTCAAGCTAAATACCTACGGGCATATAGCTCACAACGAGAGCATGAAAATTCCTTTCCCTCTCCCCTGAACGCTTACCCGTATTTTGAAGACAGTAAGACTTATGCATTGACAACAAATCAAAGATAAAGTGTGGATTTTAGGCATTCCAGCTTGATTGATTGACACTTTGTTAGCAATAACTACTGAATCAAAGATAATTGAAAAAAGGTATTAACTGCCTATTTACATCAGTTCATACCCTAAAGAATTTGACAGTGCTTAAGGCTTAGATAGTCCTACATATTTGGATAAGTGTTACTCACAGGCGGGTCAACAGAGTGAATCTTTGGGAAAAATTGGTAACCCTGAAGGGTGACTTGAAAGTATTGCAAAAAATGTCAACTCTTAGTGAGTTCATTGTGTCTTAAAACAGCATGAAAAGCAGGTTCAGAACTTCAAGCTACTGAAAAAATCGATTCAGGAAGGTAAAATTTATGGCAAATATCATTGGAACCAAAGGTAATGATAGCCTAGTGGGCACTGATGACACGGACACGATTAATGGTAAAGCGGGGAATGATACTCTCATTGGTGGTGAGGGTAATAACACCCTCAAGGGTGGCGCTGGTGACGATTACTTAGATATTGACTTTTCATCAGGTGATAACCTGCTGTTTGGAGGCGATGGGAATGATATTCTCCTTGCCTCTGGCTCTTCCTCATTCTTTCCTAGTACGATTGGCAATAACACCCTCAAGGGTGGTGCTGGTGACGATTACTTAGATATTGACTATTCATCAGGGGATAACGTGCTGTTTGGAGGCGATGGGAATGATACTCTCTCTGCCTCTGGCGCTTTGGGTAATAACACCCTCAACGGTGGCGCTGGTGACGATACCTTCTATAGTGAATCGGATGATGTCTTTTTTGCCAGTGGGAACAATAAAATATTAACTGGTGGCGGCGGCAAGGATAAATTTGTTCTAGGTTTCATAAGCACTGTTACAACTATCACCGATTTCGGTGGCATTGGTAAAGGCTCAAACCCATCACCTCCAACCCTCGCCTCCTTGGATACCTTGCAATTTACACAATCTGAGCAAACTGCGACAAATCTGCAATTAACTCAAAATGGTAACAACTTAGAAATCACCTTTGCAAACTCGTTGGAGCCAAAAGTAATTCTGCAAAATTTTGCCCTGGAAAACCTAGACAATTTAGCCCAGGTTGGCAATATTCTGTTTTATGGGCAAACTAGCATCAAGGACAGCTTTGATGTTTTCAATGCCAACTCTACCCAAAGCACGGTCTTCAGAAAGAACACAGTCACTTTCCTGAACGACTTAAACAACAATGTCAAAGGCTTTGACAACTCAGATGATGTCATCAATGCTCAAGGGGGTAATGACAAAATCGATGGCAAGAGTGGCAACGACCTTTTGAGGGGTGGTGCAGGCAGTGATACTCTCATTGGTGGTAGAGGTGACGATGTTCTATTGGATGAATCCGATTTAACAGGCAATAATCTGCTTTTAGGGGGCGATGGCAACGATTCTCTCTCCACCTCTGGCTTATTATTAATTAGCTTTTTGCAAGGGTTCAAATTCTTTGGCTATTCGTCTGGCAATAATACCCTCAACGGTGGTGCTGGTGAAGACACCTTGAGTGCTAGATTATCAACAGGCGATAACCTACTTAATGGTGACAGTGGCAATGATTATCTCTTTGCTACTGGCGTTTTCGACTTTGATTTCCCAAACCTTACCTCTATCTATACCACCTCTGGCAATAATACCCTCAACGGTGGTGCTGGTAACGACATCTTGAATGTTAATTTGTCAACAGGCGACAACCTACTTTTGGGAGGCAATGGTGATGATTTTCTCTTTGCCTCCAATGATGGTCCAGCTTTCGATTTCGGCTTTACTACCTCAGGAAATAACATCCTCGATGGTGGTGCCGGTAGCGATTCCTTGTACGTTGACTTGTCATCAGGGGATAATTTACTTAATGGTGGCAATGGCAATGATATTCTGTCTGCGTTTTTTGCCTCAGGAAATAACACCCTCAAAGGTGGCGCTGGCAATGATATTCTCATCAGTGGGAACAATGATGATACTCTTTATGGAGGAACTGGTACTGATACCTTTGTTTTCAATAGTTTCAATGATGGCATTGATAGTATTTATGACTTCAACGCAACTAACGAGTTTATTCAGGTATCGGCTGCTGGTTTTGGTGGCGGGTTGTCAATAGGTTCACTTTCAGCGAATCAGTTTACTCTTGGAACATCTGCAACAACCGCCACTCAGCGATTTATCTATGATGGTACTACAGGTGCGCTGTACTTTGACCAAGATGGCAGTGGCGGTGCGTTTACTCAAGTAAAATTTGCCCAACTATTTGGTGGAGTGTCACTAACCAATAACAATTTTGATGTGATTGCTTAATCGTGATGAGCGCTTCATTATTCTAGCTAGAGAAAAATAACAAATTTGAAAAATGCGAGATGCTATTAGAGGCATCTTGCATTTTATTTATTAAATAATCGATATAAAAATCTTAAATTATGGTAAGTGTAAAGTTTTTCTCATTTTTATATGAGGAATACCAGCTTCTTCAAATATTTCTCCTTCTTCTAGAAAGCCTAATTTTTGATATAAATCTTTGACATATTCTTGAGAATGAATCACAACTTCTCGAATATTCTTACTACCTATAAACAAAAGTGCATTTTCCATGATTTTTTTCGCGATGCCTTGCCCTCTAGCTGTAGACAAAACAGCAAGTCTTTCGATTTTGGCAGTTTGATCATCTAAATATCTAATTCTGGTAGTACCTAAAGCTTTGTCATTTAAATAAGCTATCAAATGGTCAGATATCTCATCTTTGCCATCAAACTCTAAAGCAGGATCTACCCCTTGTTCTTCCTGAAAAACTGATTTTCTAATTGCAGCGATCGCTGGAAATTCCTCAGGTATTTTAGCAACTTTTATAACTAAATTACTCATCCAAGTTTCTCTAGTTCTAGAATATAAAAAAGGTGGGTTTTCCCCACCTAATTTTATACTTTAATCAACTCCGTCAATTGGTGCAAAACCTTGGCGCTGAATATTTTCTGTGACTGCGCGTGGTTCCAGGAATTGCAATAAATAATCAGGGCCGCCAGCTTTAGAACCCACTCCAGAAAGTTTGAATCCGCCAAAGGGCTGCCGTGCAACTATAGCACCTGTGATAGTGCGGTTGATGTACAAATTCCCCACTTCAAATTCTGTCTGTGCTTGTTGAATGTGGGAAGGTGTTCGAGAATAAAGTCCTCCAGTCAAGGCGTAGTTAGTTCCATTGGCTACTGCTAAGGCTTCTTGGAAATCTTTGGCCCGAATTACCGCTAGCACAGGGCCAAAAATTTCTTGTTGGGAAATTACCGCATTGGGCGATACTTCACTAAAAATTACAGGGCCGATAAAATATCCGTGTTCTGGTGCTGGTAACTCCAAGGCTAATTGTGCTTCTGCCTTACCTTTTTCAATATACTCGCGGATGCGATCGCGGGCATTGGCATCAATTACCGGGCCGACTTGGGTACTAGGTAACTCTGCTTCCCCAATGTTCAGAGATTTTGTGGCTTCCACCAATCGTTGCACAAAGACATCATAAATCGGTTCCAGCACAACTACCCGCGAACAAGCAGAACATTTTTGGCCGCTGTAACCAAATGCTGACTGCACTACCCCGACAACTGCTTGGTCTAAATCAGCACTTTCATCAACAATAATTGCATTTTTGCCTCCCATTTCAGCAATTACTCGCTTCATGTGCTTTTGCCCAGGTTTTAACGTTGCTGCATCTGCGTAAATTCGACAACCTACTTCTTGAGATCCAGTAAAAGCAATCACATGCGTATCTGGATGATTTACCAAATAAGCGCCGACTTGGGAACCCTTACCAGGTACGTATTGAAATACACCTTTAGGAAACCCAGCATCTATCAAGATTTCTGTGAGTTTGGCGGCAATTACAGAAGACGTTTCCGCAGGTTTGAGGAGAGTACAATTACCAGAGACTAAGGCTGCAACTGTCATCCCACAAGCGATCGCCAGGGGAAAATTCCAAGGCGAAATCACCACAGCAATTCCCCGTGGCTGGTAAATATAACGATTAGTTTCACCTGGTATGTCGTAAATCACACCTTTATCTAACCGTTCCATTTCATCGGCGTAGTAGCGACAAAAATCTATCGCCTCGGAAACCTCTCCATCAGCTTCCTTAACTGGTTTTCCAACTTCCAAAACCATCCAAGCGGAAAGTTCAGCGCGGCGTTCTTCCATCAAATCAGCCGCTTTTCGCAGAATCTTAGCGCGTTCTTGAACTGGTGTTTTCCGCCATCCAGGAAACGCCGCCTTTGCAGCTTGCATCGCCTGTTCGGCTTGTTCAACGCTGATTAATCCGACTTTTCCAACTACTTCACTAAAATTAGAAGGATTGAGAGAATCAACAAATTGCGACGTATTAACATACTCCCCATTAATCAGCGGTAAATAAGTTTTACCCAGCTGTTGACGAACGGCTGCAAAAGCTTGTGCTGCCTTCTTCCTAGCCTCCTCCTCAGCATAATCTGTATCTGCTGCACCGATGAAGTAAGAGGACGCGGGGACACGGGGACGTGGGGACGCGGGGAAATTTTCATTCTCCGCGTCTTTTACGACTGGTGGTGCTAAAAGTTCTTCAATTGGACGATTTTCGAGATTTTGGCGTAAAAATGAACTGTTAGCGGTATTTTCCAACAATCGTCGAATCAAATATGCCATTCCAGGCAATAATTCACCGTAAGGACAGTAAACCCTAACGCGATAACCCCTATCAACCAAAGCCTTGGCAACTTTATCGCCCATACCGTAGAGGACTTGCAATTCAAAGCGACGGCGGGGGACATTTAAAGTTTCGGCTATGGCAATGGCACGGGCGTGCGATCGCACATTATGACTACCAATGGCAGAATACACATATTGATGATTTTCTAGCAATAACTGAGTAATGGTTTCAAAGTTAGC
Organism: Nostoc sp. ATCC 43529; assembly: GCA_003326205.1. GTDB lineage: Bacteria > Cyanobacteriota > Cyanobacteriia > Cyanobacteriales > Nostocaceae > Nostoc. The sequence goes on along the minus strand of LWTK01000074.1, from coordinate 185,627 downwards.
GTCAGTTGCGGCTTTATCATTGTAAACTGGCTGTGGCCAGTGCTTCTGTGCTGATTTAATAGTTTCCTGATCCCAATATGCGCCTTTTACCAAACGGATTGTTAGGGGATAACCGCGCTGTTTTAACCAAGAAATGACGTTTTTAACATCTTGTTCGCTATCACGCAGATATGCTTGAGTTGTAATGCCAATGTCTGTACGTTGCCGAAACTCTTCTTCTAGTAAGAGTTTTTTCAAGATATTAAGAGTTATGTCCTTATATGCATACTGTTCCATATCAAAATGGACAGCTGCGCCTAATTCTTTGGCACGACGTAAGAGAATACGAATGCGATCGCTAACTCGTTCTTCACTACCTTTAGCATCTAATGGGTCAAATTGCGAATAAAACGCCGTTAATTTAACAGAAACCTGGACTTTTGGTAGCGGTTCGCCATCAGCCTCATCAATAGCTCGTATGACTGCCCAATTCTTCGATGCTTCCACCAATTGTTGCATTAATTCTAGATAGCGTTCTAGATAAGATTGCGCTTCGGCTTCAGTAATTACCGCTTCACCAAGTAAATCAATGGTGAAAGCCATTTTTTCTTTTCGCAGTCGTTCAACTGTTTTGATGACTTGTTTAATATTTTCCCCAGCAATATATTTATGAGCAAGCGTTTCAACCGCCGTACCAACGGTTGTAGCAGCGACTTGTCCTGGTACAGAGTCGGGGTTAGCAAAGTTTAGCATTCCCTTTAAAGCCGCCGGTAATTCTACAGATTCATCACCTAAATATTCTTGTAAATGAGAGGCAATTTCTGATTTACTGTGCAAAGCAGGTAACGTGTCTATAAACCGAAATAATTGCACCCGCAACCCAGGATTACTCATTGCCCAAGCTAGTAATTTATCATCCCAGCGCATTTGATCGCGTAGAGAAGCAAAAAACGAACGGTTTTCTTGGGTAGCTGCGAGAAGTTGTTTAGCAATTTCTTGAGTTTTAGCTTCGTAGGTGCTTGTTTGTACTTGTAATACCACTGATAATAAACTCCTTATTCAAGACAAGGTTTTTTGTAGAAAACCTGTGTCTTCTATTTTGACGCTTTAATTATATTGGGGCATTGGGCATTGGGTATGGGGTATGGGGAGATGGGGAGATGGGGAGCAGGGGAGATGGGGAAGTGTGGGGAGTCTGGGGAGAGAGGGGGAAAGATTTCTTCACCATCCTCCCACACCTCCCACTTCCTGCTTGCCCCATGCCCAATGCCCAATACCCCATACCCTATTCAACCACTGACAAGTGTTATCCTTTTGTTGATATATTTTTAACTTGATGGGACAGATGTTGCAGTACAAGACTTTGGCTCAGCCATACTAGGAGTGGGGATATTAACGCTATGTTTACAGAAAACCTCACGAGTATCTTATTTTCTCTCTGGCAGCGCACACTCCAGCCTTTTGGCGTTGACGAAGTAGCGGCTGATAAAGCTTTTAATCAGTTGGTTACAGCTTACTCTAGCAGCGATCGCCATTACCACACGCTCAAACACATTCATCGCGTCCTGAACACGATTGAAATTTTGCAAGGTTACACAAATAATGTAACTGCTGTTCAATTTGCTGCCTGGTTTCATGATGTAGTGTATGACACTCAGGCTGAAGATAATGAACAAAAAAGTGCGGAATATGCTCTTGAATTGTTGAGTAATTTAGGTATTTCAGAAAGTACCATAGCTACTGTCACCCGCTTGATTCTGAATACCAAAGAACACCAAGCTGCGGTGGATGACTTTGATAGCCAAGTCCTACTTGATGCAGATTTAGCGATTTTTGCTACTAGTCCAGTTGATTATGCAGAATATGTCTATGCTATTCGCCAGGAATATGACTGGGTTTCAAAAGCAGAGTATATCGCAGGGCGGCGGCAGGTTTTAGAAAGATTTTTAAAGCGATCGCATATTTACTTCACGCCTTTAATGTTGGAGTTTGCCGAACCATTCGCCCGGAGTAACATTCAGGAGGAAATTAAGTATTTGGCTTCAGGATATGGTTTTTGATTAAGACTATCTAATGGCTGGGAATATTTTTCGTCATATTGTAAGTGCGATCGCACTTTTTAATTCTGTACTCAAACCTTTATTGCTCCATCATTTCATAATATTAATAAACTTTGATGAGTAATCAAATTTCTAAATTGGTAACTCATCAAAATTAATCATCTCTGGAAAAACGTTGCAGCATTTAAGTACAAATTTAATTACAGTTGTAATAACACAACGTGAATTCGACAAGACAAACCCACCCAGCCTCCCTCTCCTAATATGAGAGGGACGAGTAACGAAAAATTAGGCTTTTTGCTCCCCTTTCCTTGAAGGAGAGGGGCTGGGGGTGAGGTCAAAATCCTAGACATCGAATTCACGTTAACACAAGACTGCAAGCTTGGAACTCGAAACTCCAAGCTTGAAACATTGAGTTTTCAGCTAACTACCTATAGCCTTAACGTCTACTACCGCCACGATGAGGCGTTTCAGTTTCTTCTTGTTTTGTTTTAAATGCAAATACTTGTTGATGCTGTGGCTGCTGAATTTTTTGCAGTGCAAATTTAGCACGGGTACGAACTCCCAGATCTGGATCTGTATCTAATATTTGCTGGAGTCGATCTTTAATGTGCGAGGGTCGATCTGGTAAGGTAATTGCCATCGCCGTTGCTAGTGCTTCTAAACTTGTGACTACTGCATAGCGCACCACCCACTCTGGATCTTCAGAAATGAATAGTAATGCTTCTATTACCTGAGTCTGAACAGATTCTACTTTTTCAGATGGTAGTTGATACCAGCGTAATGTCCCTAGTCCCCTAGCTGCTGCCCGCCGCACACTCAAGGAAAAATCGGTTTTTGCTGCCTCTAGCAAAGTCTCCAAGGCCCGTAAATCCCCAATTCCAGCTAAGGCGCGAATTGCCCAGGCTCTAGCCCCATAATTGTAGTCATCGATTAATTTCAATAGCGGTGCCACTGCGGGTTCTCCGATGGCAATCAATCCATCTACCGCCGCCACCGCCGCCCCTGGATTATTGTAGCCCAAAGCTGCAATCAAGGTGGGTACAGATTCTTCTATACGAGCTGCTGCTAACTCTTGAACTGCATCTAACAAGCGATCTGATGAATCTGCTTCTTCCACAGCACGAATCAATATTTGGGCAAGTTCACTGTTATCCATATTCATTTTACGAGTCATTATCAGTCAGCCAATTGTAGCTTAAGTTATCCGTAGTTAGCATTATATATAAACCCCCTAGCCCTACTTTGACAATGGGTTGGGGGTTTATATGTGAAAAAAATTTGATTTTTAAGTATTAATCACAACTCATTCCTAAGGGATTATGACTACAACAACGAGTCCATCAAATTCATCACTTTAATAGCACCTGCTGGTAAAGTACTTGTTGTTGTGTCATTGACTTGATGTTCCAATAATCCTTTGAGAGAGATGAGTTTGAGGCTATTTTCTGCCAAAGTCTCGGCTATGGCCTCAGCTGCGGGTAAATAGCCGATGGCTCCCAAGTCTGCCAATACAGCTCGACGCAATTGCAGTTTTTCACCTGCCAAAGCCTTTACCAACCGTTCTCCATAAACTGGTTCTTGGGTTAGCTGATACATGGCTCGTGCAGCCGCATATTGCACCAATTCTATGGGATGCTCTAAAAATGGTTTGACCAAAGGAATCGACTCAGTAGCCTGCAAGCTTCCCAAGGCTTCGATAATTGCATCGTAAGGTTGGGATAAATCTGGCTGCTGTGACTTTAGTTGCTCTCCTTGCAAACCTGCTTTTAATAATTCAATCAGTGCAGGAACACAAACCGCATCGCCTAGCATATCTAAAGATTGTGCTGCTGCTTCTCGGACATAAAAATCTGAGCAGTCTAAACAAGCAATTAAAGGTTTTACTGCCTGGCGATCGCCGATTTTCCCTAATGCTCTAGCTGCGTTGCGCCGCAAAGGATATCCGCCTTCTGGCGTTCTATCGTCTTCATCCTCTAGGGCTTGAATCAGTCTTGTAACTGCAACTGGTTCGCATATCCGAAACCTACCCAACCACCAGGCGGCATAAAACCGCAAACCTAAATCTGTACTTTGGAGATTTGCGATCGCCTGTTCTACTGTCAGCTGTTCTCCTCCAGGTGAATCCCCTGGAGGGGATAAATCTTCAAATTTCTGCGGATTGGAATTCATCAGAAGGAGGATTGCTCTGTTCGCTATCTGTTTTCGTCTCAGAATTCAATGGCTGAATACTAACTATTTTGCCACCCAAGCGAGCAATCCGCTGCATTTCTTGACTCATCCGATTCTCAGGCACTGTGATAAATGTGCTGGCACTAGAACGAATCGGATAGCTGATTTTTTGGGTTTGTTCACTTTGGCGCAAACCAACTACTTCATAGCGGAAGTAGCGGCTACTAGTTCTACCACCAATAAATTGTCCAACCATAAATCAATTTAAAATTCATTTCAAAATTTTTATTAGTCATTTGTCATTTGTCGTTTGTCCTTTGTCATTTGTTGGTTAACAATAACCAATGATTAATGACTAATGACCAATGACTAATGACTAATGACTAATGACCAATGACTTTAAAGTGGCTTGACGCTGGCGATTTTACCACCTTGTTTTACAACTCTTTGGAAGTAGCTAGATAGCTCTTCATATGGTAAAATCACAGCTTGATTAACACGGCGTGTCTTAGGATATCCCGCTCCAAAAACGCCTGCTACTTCAATGCGGTAGAGTCTGCCTTCTTTACCAAAAGTTCCTGCACCACCGAAAGTGCTGTTAGGGGTAACGCCTTTGGCAGAAGCAACATAGGCAAAGCCTGAGGGGCCACCGGAGGGAGGAATCACCGCTGATGCAGCATTACGACCTAATTCGCTAGCCAAACGGGAAGACTTACCTTTGAGTTGGGAGCGATCGCTGCTGGCATAGCCGCGATAAAGTTGGAATATCCGGCTAAATCCGACAGTTTTCTGCCCTGTTTGAGTTTGAAACCCGCGATAGTAAGGCACTATATTTTCCCCAAAGTTGGCTTGATACTCTGGTGAATCAATATAGGAATCAATGTCGGCATCGTAACCTTTATTTTGGTACAGGTCTAAGTGAAAAACCACATCAGACTCATCGTAAGGAGCACGACCCAACAAATGTTTATAGTTCAGTTCAATGACGCGAGTTTGGAAATTGTCGTAGAAAAATTTCTTTTTGTACAGTTCTGATTTAGCTACTTGACGCACAAACTCTTGTACGGTGATTTTGCCATCGCGCAAAATAGATTCAGCACTGATGAGGCGGTCAGCTGCCAATATGTAGTCATTGCCCAATAACTGACGATAGACGGCAGAAATTACTCTTTGTATATCTTCTTTAGTTGCATTTGGACGCAATTCTACAGGAGCGCTATCAATAAAAGGTTCTGCCCCTAGACGGGACGCTGCTGTTGTAATCGCCATCTTCAAAATTCTCCTTGAGTATACCTGGTTCGCATTGGTCAGGGGAGTAAACAATAGGGAATCGAGAGTAATCAAATGCCGTAACTACTCCCTACTCCCTATTCCCCTAACCCTATTCCTGACTTACACAGCTGTGAGGCTAATCACTTTACTGCCTTTACGATTGAGTTGCTGCAACTTACTAGAAAGTTGTTCGTAGGGAACTATCAACTCCGCAGTACCCCGCCGTACTACAGTTGAATTGGGAGAAGCTGCTTGTAGGTATCTAATCCGGTATGCTTCTCCACGACTACCTGTAGACAGACCAGTTAAGGCTCCTGAAGATACTGGGTAGATGGGTGAAGCCAGATTCTTAGCTATTTCCCAAGTTAGCTTTCCTTGTTTTGTCCCTTGAGCGCGATCGCTATTTGCATAACCCCGATACAATTGAAACAGTCGGCCATAGCCAACGTTTTTCTTTCCTACTTGGCTTTTAAAGCCTCGGTAGTAGGGCACAATATTTTCACCAAAGTTCTCTTGATATTCTGATGAGTCAATATAAGAATTTATTTCCGCTTCGTAACCCTTTGAATTGTATAGCTCAACATGGTACGAAATTTCCGACTCATCTTCCGGCGCACGACCTAATAAATGCTTATAATTCAACTCGATAAATCGAGTTTGTGAGTTGGAGTAGAAAAACTTCTCACGATAGAGTTCTGATTGAGCAATGGCTGATACAAAACCCCGGACTGAAATTGTACCTTGCTGTAGCAATGATTCCGCACTTTCTAGACGCTCGCCTTCGAGTAGGTATGCATTACCCAATACCTGACGGTAAGCTGCTCTAATCACCACTGCCACATCTGCTTCTGTTCTATCAGGACGTAGTTCTACTACTCCTGAGTTTTCAAATGGCTCAATTCCTAGTCTTGCTGCTTGTCCCAAAGCTGCCATCTTTAACCTCCTCAGTTTTAACTACAAAACTGAAAATTTTTTAGAAAGTCTTTTTTCTAATCTTTTAACAGTCTTTTCAAAATAAAACTGCCCGGAGAGGTAAGCAACTCATAGAACTTACTTGTCATAAGAGCTGATTTCCTCTCCGGGCTAAAGAGACACTCTAGCTCAGAGTATTAATTACGTAGTCGATGTAGGAATTTGCTTCAACAGCTGGGTCGCCGCTTAGACCGTGGTTAGCTTTGATGTACTTGAGAGCTTCAATGTACCAGCTAGGAGACAAATCGAAAGTTTTGTTGATTTCAGCTAAGCCGGAAATCAAGAAATCATCCAATGGGCCTGTGCCACCAACAACTAAAGCGTAGGTGATAATCCGCAAGTAGTAGCCGATATCACGTACACACTTAGCCTTACCGCGTTGGTCGTATGCGAAGTTGGGGCCTTGTTGTTGGGTGGTGTAGGGGAACTTGTTGTAAACAGCTTGAGCTGCACCTTCTGTTAAGCGTGATGCATTAGCACTCAAGGATTTTGCTGCTTGCAAGCTAGCTGGTGCTTGGCGAAAACGACCAAAAGCTACTTGAATTTCGGTGCTGCTGAGGTAGCGACCTTGAGAATCAGCCGCTGAGATTGCTTCGGTTAGAGGTGTTTTTGTCATTTTTGGTACTTCCCTTTAACAAACTTTTCGTTGAAATTTTGTTTTGTCCTGTGGACAATTATTTCACCCAATAGCAATAGTGCTTGGATTAAGCAACAGCAGCAGCAGCGCGATCGAAGTAGCTAGCGATTTCAGCTGCTAAAGCGCTGCAATCTCCTCTGGTGATGCCATTTGGATCGTTAACAATCTTCAAGGAAGCATCTTTGAGCTTTTGAATCCCAACAGCAACGGAAGCTCCTGGAGTTCCCAATGCCAAGTAGGTTTCACGCAAACCATTGAGTGCGCGGTCGTCTAGAACACTGGAATCACCAGCAAAGATCGCATAGGTTACATAGCGAAGAATGATGTCCAAATCGCGGATACAAGCAGCAGCGCGACGGCTGGTGTATGCATTACCACCAGGAGCGATTAATTGTGGTTGTTCTGCCCACAGATCGCGTACCGCAGCAGCAACAATAGCAGATGCGTTGCTGGTAATACGGTTAACTGCGTCTGCACGCTTGTTACCATCTTTTACTAGTTCGCTCAAAGCATCTAGTTGCGCATCGGTGAGGTATTCCCCACGTGTATCGGCTTGGGCAACTACTTTTGCAAATGCATCTAAAACCATTGCATTAAACTCCTAATTGGCTTGGTTAAGAATTATTTGATGTCAAAACTGAATGGTTCAGCTTTTCTTTTTTTGATGTCAGATGTCTGACCATTTTTATGAAAGGTTCACAACGGACATCCAAGGTATAAGTCTACGACCTCTAGGGTTTCGGATTAAAACTTTTGTTACAAAACTTCATCTTAATATGAGAGACCAGAAAACCCGCTAGATTCAGCACCCCATCAACCTTGTACTGTTATTTTCCCTTCCAAATTATTTTTATACTATGATGATGCCTTTTGTTTTATTAAAAATTATTATGTTCCCTTGTATATTTGTTGATTTAACTTAACATAAACCTTTATTTAAGGAATAATACTAGTTCTAAAGAAAAAAATACTACCAATATTATTTCGTTAAGGGAACTCTAAAAAATAAATTATTCGACTTCAAGTTGTTGACTGTTGACTGTGAACAGCCAACAATCACAACGGCATATTTTTTTACTTAGAAGTCCCTAGTACAGCAGACACGATCTGTAATTTTCATCTAAAAACCCTAACCGAAGCAACTACAGAACCTTTGATTTTTAATAGTTTTTCAGGACATAACGATAGTCTTCGCTGATATGTAAATTTCCTGAAAATACTTTTATTAGCCGTATATTTAATTACACAGATAATAATTTTCTCTCTAAATCAAATAAAAAGCCATGAATATACTCCTCAGTCCATTCATCGCCATAGAAGCGCTTGAACATTCCTCGTGCAGGGTCTTTTTCAGCTCGATATCGTAGGTATCGCAGTTGTGCTTGTTCGATATCTGCTAGGCTTTGGGAATCAGTTACGGGTTCTGCTTGCTCTACAAAATCGAGGTAAGCTTTGAGATAGTCCTTAAAGGCAGCAAATACTTGAGTTTCCACCACAACAGTTTCCTGGGGACGAGTCCATAGAAAAGCAGGAGAAAAGAAGGGTCGTGCTTCTTCTGGAAAATCGCCACCCCAACTCAGATGCTGTTGATGGGCATGGAAGATAGGCAGGAGCGGCTGGGTATACTTTGCTTGATATGCTGGGTCGTCTCGGAATAAGGGTTGCATATCCAAGGCGATGAGGTGTCCTCCTGGTAAGGTTACCAAATCTGCGCCAAAGAAGGGTAAATCGTAGTTAAGATGTGGGAAAATCACGAAATTCAGCACTTGCAGCGAATTACCGCCTTGTACGTGTGCTGCTCGAATTTGCCTTAGTTTTGTGGTTTGAAAGGCATAACTAGTAGTGAGAACCTCTTGTTGGTTCTTGCCTTTACCGACGGTAGCAACCTTAGATTCAAATCCTTCTGGAATAGGATATGGTTGTAAATCTAAACGCGATCGCATGTAGGCGATCGCATAATCGAGAAATGGCTGATAAAGTGTCATTTGATGTACAACTATAAATTTTGGCCAAACAGGGCAAATAGGGCATGGGGAAAGGGAAAGGGGTAAGGGGAAAAAGGGAAAGATTAAATTTATTCCTTTTCCCTTTAACCTTTAACCTTTTCCCCTGCCTCAAGAGCCTTCCTTGCCTTCCTCATCCCCATGCCCTTTAACTCACCTTCTGCTGACTGCTAAAGGCACAGCATCTTCAAATAAGAACTCGTGGAGGAAGCGCTCTGCCCATTCATGACCAAAGTAACTGCTAAATAGACCAGATGCTGGATCGCGGTCTGCACTATATTGGTCGTAGTCTTTTTGAGCTTTGACAATCCGCTGGATATCTTCTGGATCTTCAAGCGGTTCGGCTTTTGCTAACATTTGCCAATACAAGTTTAAGTAATCCTGAAACGCTTCAAAAACTCGCGTTGCTACTGTTTGAGGATCTGTTTTGGCAAATAATAAGTACTTTGAAAAGTACTGATTAGCATCGTAAAACTTCATTTCTAAGTTTTGCGATAAATCTGGGTATTTTTCATGCAGAGATTTCAGCGGCAGTATGTATTTTTTCTGATAATCTTCATCTTGGAATAAAGGCTGAAAATCAAGAACAATCAGGTTCTTAATTTTACCAAAAGATAAAAAATCAATACCTAATAAAGGTAAATCGTAGTGATGGCTGGGATAAATCACGCTGTTAAAAATTTGGGCGCTCTCCCCGGCATCAATGTAGGTATAGCGAATTTTTCGCAACTCTTGACATTGGTGACACCAACTACGTATGGTTGCTGGGTTTCTGCCGCGATCGCTAACTTTGAATTCCAAACCAGGGGGAATGTCCCTACTTTGTAAATCAAACCGTTCAAATAGGTCTTTTTCTAAAAATTCCAGGAAAGGCTTATACATACAGCATGACTCATTAACCCTTGCATGAAAATAGAGTATGTGAATCATGCACGTCTCATTTCTTAGAAACAAAGCAACATTCCTTAATGGGGAATGGGGGATGGGGGATGGGGCAGGGAAAAGGTTAAAGGGAAAAGGTTAAAGGGAAAAGGGAAAAGGAATAAATTTAATCTTTCCCCTTTTCCCCTTACCCCTTTCCCTTTCCCCTTGTCCTCTTTTTATGCCCTAGCATGATTTTGAGCGATCATTTGCTCTAGCACTTGTTGGGAAACACAACGACGCTCAGAACAATAGGTCATCAAGTTGATTCCGTTCATCATTCGCACGGTACTAACTCTGACACGAAAATCATCCGTCACAAACCAACAACGCTCTTGTCCTTGGTTGTTGTCATAGTCAGTGTCAATGGTCAGCACTCCATCATGAGCAAATCGATATCGGCTGACAACCGGAATGCTCTCTACATAGCCTTGGTTGCGGATTAATTTCCCAGAAAGTCTCGTTTCATCGTCGGGAATATCAACCAAAATGGCAGCATTGTCGGTATTCGGCGGCCTCGTGTCTAGGTTAGCCTGCCATGCAAAGCTAGCACCCGCGGTTGCTTTATCTGGCTCTATTCCTTGTGCTTTACAGACTTCTTGGACTTTGGGATCGTCTTTTTCTATGACTGTAATGATTAAATTAGACTCACCCGACTCATCTGCGGCTGAGTCAAAGTGATGAACCGAACGCTCTGTAAACCATGTGCCTTCACTTTTCCGGAAAAAGTCAATCATTGACAAAGGTGGTATTATATGCATCTAGTTTTAAACCTCGTTTGTTAAAACAATACCTTCAGCAAAATCTTGTTTATCGCCAATTATCTCCGTACTCTACAATACGAGCAAGAACGTCTCGCTCAAGAGTAGACTGTTGACAGATGGCTGTTAACCATCAAAAGTCAACGTAAAATCCCATCTTCTTTTAAGAGTGGGATGAATTTAACTATTAAATTCTCTGTTTGTTTAGAAGCTGCATTTATTCCTAAGGCATAATTTATAATTACGAAAATGTCCAAATGCCAGGGATGTTGCTCCTAAAACTGTTGCAACACGCTCACCCTCTTCACTAAGAATCTCATATCCGAAAATTACGGTTGCGCTCATCAACGCCAATCCGAAGATACCGAAGCTCAGTACTATTCGGTCTTTATGACGACGACAACCTTGTATAAGAGCTAACGCACTTATGGGAAAGACGAACCATAGCAGAAGACGGTGAAAGTCTTCGCTACCAACATAAGTCCATGCGAATACAGGAAGCATCACAACGACGAGTGGTAGGAACAGACAGTGAATTGCACAGGCGGTGGAAAGTGCGATCGCAGTCTTATCCATCAATATCTGTATTCTTGCGCTACGCACGAGGGTACTCCTTGGTATTGATTGATTTTTTTTTGAGCGAATTTTCTAGACAATAGCTCGAATTGTAGACCTTTTTATGACGCTCGTTAATCGTAACGATCGCATGTATTTACACCTAAAGCCACATCAGCCAATATTTCATCTGCTAGGTCAAGAAGTTTACCTATTCGTGGATCGCTCAGTTGATAATACACAAAACGTCCCCGCTGTTGACGGATAACTAAATCACAACAGCGCAAACATCCCAGATGATTAGAAATATTAGACTGAGTGAGTCCTGTGACCTCAACAATTTCGTTCACAGTTAACGATTGAGAACGCAATGCATTGAGAATAGACATCCGTGAGTGGTCAGAAAACCCCCGAAACAGTTTGACCTTCAACTGATCTGCTTGAGCTTTGGTAATTTTAGTTTTGGCGCTCATTTAATGTTGCAAAAAGGTTTATTATCATTACATATCAGTCAATGCTGATATGTAGTTATTGTGACGCTAGGGTAGCGATCGCTATCCCTACCACTCAACTAAATGATTTTACGAAAAAACAGAGGGTAAAGCTATGTCTAACGTAACCCAGGTTAAATGCGCCTGTGGAACTTGCCTATGTGTAGTTTCCATTGAGGACGCCATCATAAAGGATAACAAACCTTATTGTTGTGAAGCTTGTGCTAATGGCCATGCGGATGGTGAAGTCTGTACTCAATGCCAATCCGTTTGCGGCTGTGCTTCTTGACGTTCCCGTGACATACTCAACTAGCCTCCTTGCCGTTCTTACTACGCAAGAATTAGCTCTTTTGGGTGTTTCGTATTTAACTGCCTTTCATGAGGCAGTGCTTTGCGGAGGTTCCCTCCGTTGTTGCAACTGCCGTTCCCCACACTCTACTACGCTAAGTGTGGGGTCTTCCTGGCAAAACAGATAAAAAGCACAAAGACCAAGACTTCTAGCCGTAGGATGAATGCCCAATTTAGCTAAAGTGTAGAATGACTTCAAAAATTCTACTTTTTTAATCACCTAATGACAAATAGTGAAATACATCTGATTACCAGAGAACGTCCCAGTCTAACTCCAGAAATCTTAACAGCCCTCAAAGCAGGACTTCCTTTAGAAAAAGTAGATTTGAGCGAATTCAATCTACGGGGAGTTGATTTAAAACAAGCTAACTTAAGTCAAGCCAAGCTACTAAAAGCCGACCTCAGCGAGATGGTCTTGAGTGATGCAAATCTCAGCGGAGCCGATTTGCGAGGTGCTAACCTGCGGGGAGCGGATTTGAGTGGAGCGAATTTGCAGGGAGCTTATTTAAACCGTGCTGACCTCCAACAAGCGAATCTCAATGGCGCAAATTTACAGGGAGCTAAACTGCAAGTAGCGCGTTATGATAGCCAGACCAAATGGCCTGAAGAATATAACTACAAAGGTTCGGGAGCAGTGGGGCCGGGTGCGAATCTTAATGCTGCTTATCTCAACACAGCTTTTTTACGCAATGCAGATTTACAAGGGGCTAATCTGCGGGGAGCTTACCTCAGCGGTGCTGACCTGACTGGAGCGAATTTACAAGGCGCGGCTTTGAGTGGCGCTGACTTGAGTAAAGCTTATTTGACAGGGGCTTGTTTACAGAATGCTCGATTAACTGGAGCCAATTTGCAGGGTACAGATTTGCGAGCAGCTGACCTCACTAACGCAGAAATGGAGTTTCTTGAAAGTATTGCTGGAGCAGATTTTACTCTTGCTCAAGGATTGACAGAAGCAATCAAAGCCATGCTTCTGAGCCGTCCTGCATCAGAACTGGATGTTTGGAATGCCTACACCCGCAAAACAACTCGTGAAAGTTTAAGTGGGTGAGTAGGAGTTGGGAGTTAAGAATTAGGAGTTAAGAGTTATGAGTATGGCAGGCAATAGGTATCGAAGATCGCTGCGCTAACAGATGGCTGCGGCAACGCCAAGGGTGAAGGGAGAAAGCCGACGCTGGGGTTTTTCGCTTGGCGCTGGGGTTTGGCCATCGCTTTGTGTCCTAAACTAGACTTCAAAAGCTATATCTTCCCCACTCCTTAGAGACGCGATTAATCGCGTCTCTACGTAGTCTTCTAACCTAATATTCTGAGTTGTTTTATAAAGCTTGCCACTTCTGTTTCAGAAGGGCTAAAAATGTGGCGTATCCTTCGGAAAAACCGGGCGGATCGGGTAGAAAATATTGTGGAAATTCTTTATACGATCGCCAAGGTTCAGAAGCATGATGCCGTAAATATAAGGCACATTCTGAGGAACCAGGTAGTCGCCAAGTCATTTGACCAGTTGGTGTATCAGTCACAAATCTCTCCCGAAGTCGAAGAAATTGATATTTTATTCTAGATTTTCGCAAACTACCCGGATATTTTGCTCAAATTTTAGATAAAATAAAATATTACCTGTATTTATGTTGAGTTCGCTGGCATAATTTAGTTTATTCACAAATAATCCTAAATGAGTTAGCTTCGCTATCGTGGCAATAAGTCTTCTAAAGCAGCGCCCACAACTCGGTGATCCTTATCCTGTCTGAGTTGGTTTAAGGCTGCTTTTGCTTCTGGTTGTTCAAATCGCTTGAGGGCGTAGGCAACCCGCACGCGCATCCGCCAAGATTCAGTATTTACTAAGCTGAGTATTTGAGACAGTGCTGCAACATTTAGGCTAGAGTCAGCCAGTAAGCCGAGTGCATCAACAGACGATTCCTGGACTGTAAAATCTTCGTCTTTTAAACCCTGAACGCAGATATCAAATAATTCTTCAGGACAATCCATTTCAGCGATCGCTGCGAGAATAGTACGACGGACTAACCAGTGGTCATCCTGATAATATGTCAAAACTAGATGAGAAACTGCTACTCTCCCAAATAGCGATAAAGAATTTGCTGCCTCAGCTCGCACGTTGGGTGTATCGTCGAATTTCATAATTTGGATCAAAGCAGCAAAAGATTCCGCTGATTGTTGGCTACCCAAACCCCTTGCCACAAAGGAACGCACCAAAAATTCTGAGTCATGGAGTTTACTCGTCAAAAGAGGGACTGCAACTTCTGATTCATACTCTTTGAGTGCAGCGATCGCTTTCAAACGATACTGAAAATCTGGATTCTTCAGTTCAGCTTTAATTTTATCGATTTCCATAAGTGCATTTGTTAGGGTTATTCTTTACTTTATTTTACAAATGCCAAAAAATAGCGATCGCATTTGGGAAGATTGCTAAGGAATGGGGAGAGGACAAGGGAAAAGGGAAAGGGGTAAGGGGAAAAGGGAAAGATTAAATTTATTCCTTTTCCCTCCCCAATGCCCCATGCCCTATGCCCAATGACTAATGACTAATGACTAATGACTAATGACTAATGACTAATGACTAAATTAACCGAAACTGTTAAGCAATTAATAGCCAAAGCCAGAATTGTCAGCTTTGCACAGTGGGAACAGTCCCATCCTCAAGCAGCGATCGCCATATTTCAAGCTGCGGATGATAATCTTCGTTATCTGAGTGACGAAGATTTATTACAAATCCAAACTTTATCACCTAATTATTCTGCCTTAATTCCTGTTGCACAATTATTACGCGATCGTGCAGCCGAAATCGTGGATGAAGCAAGAGTTAAGGTTTTGCTGACGTATCCTGAAATTACCGAGCCTGGGGGAGGTCTTTATCCAGCTGAACGCGCTCAAGCTTGCTGGCGAGATTTTTGGCATTTTCTCCGCTGCATCACCTATGGTATTGCAGGTAGCCACGCTGAATATACTAGTCCTACAGGGTTGCATTACATGAATTTGCTTTATCAAGAATTACAAGTTCCTCTGGATGCAATGGTTTTGGGCTTAAAAAGTATCAAAGCTGCTAGTTTGAAACGCTGCCAACCCAATGACCAAGAAACTCTTACACCCTATTTTGACCATTTAATCAGCCAACTAGCTGCTTTCCAAATTCAGCGCTAAAAAGTTATGACATTTTGGATAAGTAGAAGGCAGGAGGCAGGAGGCAAAAGCCAGTTTTTATAGGGGTTTTAAACTTTTGTCTTTTACATTTAATTATGTCTACCTACTTATCAAAAAATTGGTGTTGCTGATTTCATGTATGAAAAGGATTATGGATTATATCAAAATCCTTATAGAGACGTTGCAATTCCTAGTCTCTGGATTCATACCACAATTCGACAACGCTATTTATTGGATTCTGTAATGAGAGAAAGAGTTTGACCCTAGACTTTTGCATATATATCTACCACAATCTGTGCCTTAAGGATCGATAAAATACTAAAAAAAGCTTAAATTTTTCTGAGGTATCATTTAACTTAACAAATTTTAATAAATATGGCTTCAGCATCGTATCAGAATGTGTAAAGGCATAATGATGTAAAAAACTCAAAAAACTTGAATTATGGACGTTCAGAGGAATTTTTAAGACTCTAGCTTTCCCTCTTGTTTAAAGTCATGTAAAGTTTTTTAACATCTGCTGATATCCTTCTCATAAAATTTAGTTGTTAACTGGGAGATAGTTTGAATGGCTTTCGGACCAGCATCACGATTAGGGGTCGCTTTATTTGAAGACACCGATCCCATTGATCTGTGGCCAGGTCGCTCTAATGAGGAAATTGAAACCATAATTAGAGCTGTCTACAAGCAAGTTTTAGGCAATGCGTATGTGTTGGAAAGCGAGCGGCTAACCGTTCCGGAATCCCAACTCAAACGGGGTGAAATTAGCGTTCGTGAGTTTGTGCGTCAAGTCGCTAAGTCAGAACTTTATCGATCGCGCTTTTTTGATAGCGTTCCCCGCTATCGCTCGATTGAATTAAATTTCAGACATCTTCTTGGTCGTGCGCCATTGGATCTAGAAGAGACTCGTTCGCATAGCACTATTCTGGATACAGAGGGTTTTGAAGCTGACATTGATTCTTATTTAGACAGCGACGAATACCAAGAGACTTTTGGCGAAAACACTGTACCCTACATTCGGGGCTATAAAACTGAAGCAATTCAGAGCTTGGTTCAGTTTAGCCACTTATTCCAGTTAGTACGTGGTTCGGCTAGCAGCAGTCTCAAAGGTGACTTAGCTGGTAAACAGCCAAAATTGAACAGCTTAGTAATTCAAAACACACCTAGCCCCGTAGTTTCACCACTCAGCAAGGGTGCTACATTCCGCAATCCAACATCTACTCCGAGAACCCGTCAAGGGGTGGGAGCAAGTGATGATGGTAAGGTATACCGGATTGAAGTCACTGGTTACAAGGCAAATGTGGTAAATAGCATTTCCAAGTTTCGCCGCAGTAACCAGGTGTATTTCGTACCCTACAATCAACTATCACAAGAGTATCAACGGATTCACAAGCAGGGTGGTGTAATTGCTAGTATCACTCCTGTCAATTAGAGAATCTATTCATAAACTAAGCTTGGGAAAAGGTACATGGGAAGCATTGTTATAAATTCCCCAAAGGTGGAGCTGTGGCCAACTAGCTCTATTGAAGAAGTAGAAGCAGTGATTCGAGCCGTCTATAAACAGGTTTTGGGTAACGCTCACTTGCTAGAAAGTCAGCGGTTGGTGACTGGAGAATCGCAACTGCGCGATCGCAAAATCAGCGTTCGTGACTTTGTGCGAATCGTCGCTAAATCCGAGATTTACCGTAGCCGGTTTTTTGAAACCACTGCTCCCTATCGGTTCATTGAACTGAACTTTAAACATCTGCTAGGCCGCGCTCCCCTAGATCAGACAGAGATTTCTGAGCATATCACTCGTACCATTGAAAACGGTTATGATGCAGAGATCGATTCCTACATCGATAGCCTGGAGTATCAGGCTAACTTTGGCGACAACACTGTACCCTACTATCGGGGAAACAGCAGCCAAGTAGGACAGAAGCAAGTCGGCTATAACCGAATTTTTGGTCTTGTTCGTGGTGCAGCTGAAAGCTCAAGTGCCCTCAAGTCCTCTCAGTTGGTATACTCAGTAGCAACCAACAGCACTGCTAAAATCAAGTTACCTTCTGTGATCGGTAGTACTGAAAAGAGATTTAAGATCCTCGTTCAGGGTGGAAGTGGAAAATTCAATAATCCCCTTCGCAGTGCTACAACCGAGTACATTGTTCCTGCTAGCAAGATGACACCGCAAATTCAGCGGATTAATCGCACTGGTAGCAAGATTGTTAGCATCACAGAGATTGTCTAAAAAATAGGCATTGGGTATTGGGTATTGGGGAGCCAGCGCCGTGGGCGGGTTTCCCGACTTGAGGCGACTGGCGTTATTGGGCATGGGTTATTCTCATTATTTTCCTAGTTCCTAGTACCCAGTACCCAATCCTTAATCCCAGGTTTGATAAAAAGTAAAATAAACTACCATATAGACTGATAGTAAGCTGTTTTTTCAAATCGCTTTTGTAATGAAAATTACTGAATTCTTTGAACTTTCAATTGGACGATGGCGATCGCAACGTAGCGGTCATCATTTAGCATTCGCCCATTTTGAAGAAGTCTTGTCTACCATTGACATTGAATCTCTATCTACCGACGATCCGGCAGTGCGAGAAGTATGTAAATTATATGACGTTGAAATTAGCAGTATTACTCATCCCTTTCGCATGACTTGGGAAGGTGAATCAGACTGGGACGATAAACCAATCTCTGGTAGTACAGTACTTGTACCGATTCCCGATATTGAAAACCCTTCTAGAGGCAAACTCCTGCGGGAAAAGGGATATGCCGAAACAATCCCGGCAGTAGGTAGATACCACCTGAGTGATGATGGTGTTTTTACCCTACTGACAGAGTATGACCTTGCTGCGGCTGAAGAACGGATTTGGTTTGCTAACCCAAATCTGCGATTTCGCGTATCGATGATTAAAACCAGCGATGGCAAAGGTGTGACAACTGCTTCCTTTTCTTCAGAAATTCGGTCTTTGTCAAGTTCAACAAGTTAGCAATATTCTGTTAAAACATTAAATCAGTAACGATCGCTTACTGGTAAGTGTCAAAGCAATCATTTAGTAGAATGGTGCAAAAATAAACCTAATATGTGAAATAGACAAAAAGCTTAAAGTATAAAATTTATTTACTTTTGCCTTTTGCCTTTTGCCTTTTGCCTTCTTGCACTAATTTTGTCTTGTCACTCCTGAGGTTGAATATGACAATAGCACCCAGTGACTCCAACACTAAGTCTAGCGATTTGCTCACCTTAGCTTGTTGGATGGCAGGAGATTTTAGCAACCAAAAGCAATCTTTTGCAAATCCTCAACTTTACGCGCACATCCACATTTTTTTTCGTCCTTTACCATTTGAGTTTTTTTCTGGCGTCGGTTTTTATTCTGAACAAGCATATGACCACGATTTATGGACACCCTATCGCCAGGGAGTACATAGATTAGTAGATTTGGGCGATCGCATTTATATCGAAAATTACAGCTTGAAAGACCCTATGCTTTATGCAGGTGCTGGTCCTGAATTAGATATTCTCAAAACCATCACCCCAGAAAGTATTCAACGGCGCTATAACTGCTCAATGGTTTTTGTTCGAGAAGGTGAAATGTTTAGCGGTAATGTAGAACCAGGAAATCAATGTTTAATTCCTCGCAATGGCCGCCAAACATATCTTGTTAGCGAAGTAGAAATAACTGAGCATACTTGGGTAAGTCTAGATAAAGGCATGGATATTGAAACTCACGAACAAATATGGGGTTCCACTGCTGGGCCTCTGCGGTTTGAAAAGCGAGAAAGTTTTGCTGATGAATTGAATGCGGTGAGCGCATTATGTTAATTCAGCTCGAATCTGTTAAAGCCAAAATGTTACCTCCACAAGCTGAAAAAAAAATGCGCTGCTGGATTCGCAGTCGCCACTTGATTTGTTCGGGTAACTTTTTTATCTTCGAGACATTAGAATATACGACGATTGAAAGGTTTTCTGAATGTGTAGCTTCTTTAGGAGGAACAGTAATATCTGTTGACCCCGTTAATAAAATTTGGATGGGCGATCATCGCCAAGTTATTCTATATCAGGCAAAAGCTAGTTTACACACACCTCATCACAACTTGAAACAATACTGGATAAAATACGGTGGTTTCTACACTAGATTTGATGTTCGTTGTTGAGAGATGCTGTTGTTAGCTTGCTTCGAGTTAGAAGTAGCCTCTAATTGAAGAAGAATACAGAATTTAGAATTCAATTTCTTTTTCTAGCGAATGACACCAATATTGCTATTTTGTTAAAAGTTGAAAAATCAGCCTTCAAAAAGGGAGTCAGGAGTAGAGAATAAGCGATTAGGGCAGAAATGCAGCCACCGAGTCTTTACTTTCCGCACTCATCCCCACTTTCTTATTTTGAATTCTGAATTTTAATTCCTCCCTCAGATGGTTGACGGTTAACTGTTAATCTATCATTATCAATTTTTGATGTGATTCGTTGTTAACTATTAGCTGTTAGCTATCTGGGTTTGTTAGAAAATGTAACTAAAAAATCTCCCAAAACTTGATAACTTATATCCTATTGTGAAGGGGATTACAGCTATTTTGAGGTACATATACCACACCGTAGGGGCACAGCACTGCTGTGCCCCTACGGTAGATGTAGTTCAAATACGTGAAAACTGCTGTAAAGTTGTTAGTGCTAAATTTGACTAAATAAACACTAACAAATACTGCTATCCCATTACTTTTAAAAATATTGTTTTTTCAAAGGTTGTTGAAAAGTATGCCAACTCTTTCAGATGATGAAATTAGACAAAGCCAATATCAAGCATTCTCCGAAACAGAAATCATTGAACTGTGGCCTGGTGGTTCAGTTGATGACATCGAAATTGTAATTCGTGCAGTTTATCGGCAAGTTTTGGGCAATGCTTACGTGATGGAAAGCGAACGCCTCATTGCTCCAGAATCGCAACTCAAGCAAGGCATAATTAGCGTTCGTGAATTTGTGCGTCAAGTTGCCAAATCTGATTTGTATCGCTCTAGATTTTTTGATAATGTTTACCGCTACCGTGCTATTGAGTTGAACTTCAAGCATCTTTTAGGCCGCGCTCCAGATGACTACTCCGAGATGATATATCACAGCAACATTTTAGATGAACAGGGTTTTGAAGGTGATATTGATTCTTATCTGGATAGCGATGAGTATTTCAATGCCTTTGGCGATAACATAGTACCGTATTATCGCGGCTACAAAACCCAAACTGGCAAAAAGATATTGGAATTTACCAATATGCTGCAACTAGTAAGGAGTAACTCTAGCAGTGATAAGAACCTAGCATCAAATAATAAACCTCAGTTGGTGCGATCGCTAATTACTAACACTCCTTACGGTAAACTCAAACCTACGGATGTTGGTGCATTGTTAGCTGAATTGTTTAAGCCTAAGCCAGAATCTGTTGCTGAAGTTAATACATTTTTTGCACCTAGTAAAACAGCCGAACAAAGCTTGCGGCAAAAAATTCAAGAGCAAGAAAGTCAAATTACAACTTTACAACAACAATTAGCAGAGTTACGACCCTTTGCTACCATCGGTACAACACAATTTACTAGTAGTTCAGAGGTTTCTAGTTTTCAAATTCCAGATGAATATTCATCTTTGCAACAGCAAGCCGACGCGCAAACAAAACAAATTACCGCATTACAAGAGCAAATTGCTGATGCTCGACGCTTGGCCGCAGTTGGAGAAGCCCGTTTAAATAAGTGGCGCAGTCGCGTTTTTAATGGCTAAACTCTCCACACAATAGTCAAGTAAATTGTTTGTAGTGAGGACTTTAGTCCGCAAATATTTAAGCACTAAAGTGCTTACTACAAGCTTATATCAATTATCGTTTCTTGATAGCATTATTGCTATGATATTCAATGACAAACAGGCAGTAGTTTTGACTGCGATCGCTTTAATAAATTAAATCTAGAGATGCAAAAATTACAATCTCTTAACATTTATTAACAACGCTGCAATTGAGCTAACAATACGACAATTTCATCAATTGCTTGACGCACAACTGTTGCAGGCTGTTCTGATTGATTGACAATAATACTAAAAACTAGCGTTTCATACTTAGGCGCATTCACATATCCAGATAAAGAAACTACACCAGTTAACGTACCCGTTTTGGCTTGCACAATACCTTCAGCTGGTGTGTTTTGAAAACGATCTTTTAAGGTTCCACTTTTACCAGCTAGAGGTAAAGATGCACGATATATTGAAGCTCCTGGCGTTCTTGAGACTCCCCGCAAAAGTTGTACAAAAGCTTCTGGCGTTACTAAATTACGACGCGATAAACCCGAACCATCTATTAAAACGTAATTTGCTGGATTGACTCCTAATTGAGTTAAACTTGCTTTGACAACTTCTAAACCGACATTAGCGCTAGTCTGGTTTTTCAGTCTGGGTTTTTCCACAGCTAATGCTCTTAATAGTGCTTCAGCATAAAGATTATTACTATTAACATTTGTCTCTGCTAATAAGTCAGCTAAAGGTGGTGACTCTATAAATGCTATTTCTTCTTGATTATTACCACCAGATACGACTAAGGCTTTTCCCAAGGGAATTTTTTCTTTCGCTAAAGCCGCACGAAAGCGCCGTAAAAAGTAATAATTAGGATCTACTACAGGTAAATCTAGTAAATAAGGTTCAGAATTTGCTGTTAACTGTCCTTCAATTCGCAATACTGTTCCTGATAATTCGCGGGTAACATTGATATAAATTGGTTGATTTTGGTCAACGGTTGCTGACTGATTAATCGTCCGCCACTGTGTCACTTCGCTAGCATCAGACCACACTAATTTTAAAGGTTTACCTACAGCCTGAGGTACTAGTTTTAAACTAAAAATATTTTGATTGATAATGAAACTATTGACTGGTGCGCCATAATCTGACTGGACATCTTCCCATTGCCAAGTGGGGTTAACAATATCTCCTTGAATATAACTATCATCGGCAATTAATTCCTGAATTTGAGTAATACCTTTCTGTTTTAACTGTTGTGCTAATGCTTGTAGTTGAGTATCACCTAAACTCGGATCTCCCCTACCGACAACACGTAAAACACCGTTACCATTTTGATAAATAGAAGTACGAATACGAAAATTAGCACCCAACTGCTGTAATGCAGCTGCTGTTGTTAGCAACTTCATGTTAGATGCTGGAGTAAAATATTTCTCGGCATCTCGATTATAAAGAGTTAACCCCGCTGATAGAGGTTGTACTAAAATTCCCCAACGCATCCGACTAAATAGGGGACGATTGATAATAGAATCTATAGCTGTTCCCAATTGGGTAGAGCAAATTGCTTTTGTAGTGCTAGGTGGAGTTGGCGTTTGTGCTTTAACAACTCTAGAATTAAATGTTATCTGGGTAGTTAAGAATATTAACAAAACACCCAGCGATCGCTTGAAAGTCTTAAGTTTCACTAATATACCTTATCCTAATGTTAAATAATTTCACTTTTCCAGCAACTTCTTTCTTTGAGAAAGAGTAATTGGGTCAGTAAACTTACTTAACTAGTATAAGGGAGATGTTCCATTTTTACAGTAATTATGGAGTCTGGCTGCCTGGGAATCAAAGTGTAAATTTAAGAGAAATTTTAGTAATCAAAAATCATAAACCAGATAGTCTGATATTTGAAAACATTAACTGTCCGACTTTTGATTAAAATCGAACAGTTAATGTTGTCCAAGCTTGATTTTGCCCTGATGCAGCTTGGTGAGGGCAAAACCTGGTTACAAAGCGGGTTTCACGTTAAGTTTACACCAATGACAGCTGTGCTACCCTACCTGTGTACCTCATTTACCTGAAAAATGCTGTAAAAAAGCCCTCTCTGTTAGAAGAGGACATTTTTATTTTTAAATCAAATGACAACTAACTAAATACGCGACTTGACAAATTTCTCTAACCTATCCATCCCTTTTTCAATTGTTGCCAAATCAGTGGCGTAGGAAAGGCGAATGTTGTCATCAGCGCCAAAGGCAATTCCGGGAATCACTGCGACTTGATGTTCTTGCAGTAAAGCGTCGCAAAATTCCAAGGATTTCAAACCTGTTTTGCTGATGTCGGGAAAGAGATAAAAAGCACCATCTGGTTTAGCGGTACTCAGTCCGGGAATGGCGTTGAGTCTGTCTAACATTACCTGTCGGCGTTTGGCGAAGGCTTGACGCATTTCTTCTACGCAGTCTTGGGGACTTTCCAAGGCAGCGATCGCTCCATATTGAGCAAAGGTACAGACGTTAGATGTACTGTGTCCTTGGATGGTACTCGCGGCTTTAATAATTTCCACTGGCCCCGCTAAATAGCCAATTCTCCAGCCAGTCATGGAGTAAGCCTTGGCAAACCCATTACTGATTAAAGTCCGGTCAAAAATTTCCTGACCCAAAGAACCAATGCTGATATGTTCTGCACCGTCGTAGAGAATCTTTTCGTAAATTTCATCAGAGACGACAAAGATATCTGCATCAACTATTACCTCTGCCAATGCTTTAATTTCATCTGGGGTGTAAACCATCCCCGTAGGATTAGATGGAGAGTTGAGGATAAATAACTTTGTCTTGGGTGTGATGGCTTTACGGAGTTGTTCGGGAGTAATTTTATAACCCGTGCTTGCATCTGTGGGGACAATTACTGGAACTCCACCCACCAAGGTCACCATTTCTGGATAACTTAGCCAGTAGGGTGCAGGGATGATGACTTCATCACCTGGATCGATTAATGCCACTATCAAATTATACAGAGAATGCTTACCGCCATTGGTGACGATGACATTCTCTGATTTATAGTCAAGACCGTTATCAGTTTTAAGCTTACGGGCGATCGCTTCCCTTAACTTTGGTTCTCCGGCTGCTGCACCGTATTTGGTTTTGCCTTCATCCAAAGCTTTCGCTGCTGCGGCTTTGATATGCGCTGGCGTATCAAAATCTGGTTCTCCAGCGCTAAAACTACAAACGTCTATTCCCTCTGCCTTCATTGCCTTAGCCTTGGCTGCGATCGCTAAGGTTAATGAAGGTGTTACCTGACTTACTCTTGCTGCCAGCTTCATTCTTACTTTTTTTGGCAAATCTTTCACTTACTTAAGCATATCCCAGAATACTCACCGAGATTTGCCTTTTGCAAGACGACAAACAAAAAAAATATTTTATCGCGTTTAGACGCAGGGGGGCAGAGGGTCTTGCCCCCCCACCTGGGCTGTAGCTACCATTAATCCCCAAAACAAACCAAAACGAACTTTAGTTGCACGAGAAACTACAAAATTCGTAGAACTCAGGAAACGATGAAATTCTTCTTGGGTGTAGCATTGTTGGTGCGCTGGGTCAAAAATCTTCAATATAATATCCAAAATTTTGCAAAATAAATAATCTTTACACCAATCGAGAATTACAACTTTGCCATTAGGCTTGAGTACGCGCTTCATTTCTATTAATGCTGCCAATGGATCGTTAAAGTAATGGAATGAACTGGCAGATACAATTACATCAAAACTATTGTCAGCAAATGGTAACGCCGATGCACTGGCAGTATGAAATGAAACTTGGGGATAAATTTTACATTTTTCTTGAGCAATTGCTAACATTTCTTCTGAAATATCTACTCCGACAATTTTTAGAGTTGAATTTTCAGTTAAAAGCAAGTTTTCAAATTCACCCGTTCCGCAAGCAACATCAAGTACAGTATCCAGTGGTGAGATTTCTGCCCAGGTTTTGAGAAAAGAAAGTGTATTAGAAATATACTTTTTCCAGCGGCGATCGTACACAGATGCTAGACGGTCGTATTCTTTGCGAACTGTGGTTTCAATCATAAAACTACCTACTCCTTGCCATCGCGCTGGCGCTGCGTTTGGCGCACCACGCAAATAATTTCAACTACTTAAAGTTCGCACTCTTATTTTTCAATTGTAGATAGTTGCTTTTCAAAGTAAGCGCGGTAGAGTTCGCAGCGCGGTACAATGCGATCGCCTTCGTAGCGAATCAACCCCAAACTTTCGAGTTTATGAGCTTCAACGGGATTGAGAGAAATATTTTCCTTTTTAGTCACAACTTCAGCGTATGCTTTGGCTAAATGAGGTTTTTCTTGAAGGATTGACCAGTGTCGCCATAAATGGTAGCGGTAAATGCCGCCATTAGCGATCGCTTCTTCTATAAGATTTTCTAAAGTGATTGCTTGACAGCATAGATAATACAAACCAATCCTAATCAATGCTGGATGTCCCCCCACCAGTGACATCAGTTGCTTAACCTCCTTATCAGCAGACCAGTTCAACCCATGTCTTTGCGCTAAATATTTTACTTGCCCTTTAGTAAATTCACTTAAGCGAATAGGTAGACCTATATTCAATGGCGAGTGGTTTATATCTTGCCATACATAAACTTCTGTGGAGTAAACCACCACTAACCTCAACATCTGCAAGTTGGTATCTTGTCGTGCAGCTTCATACCAAGAGCGGAAGCAAGCAAACAACTCCTGAGCAATTTCAGGATGTTCAAAAAAGCTGTCAACGTCATTTAAGACAAAAACCACTGGGCTTTCGATCTGCTTGAGCAAATAAGATTTTAAGTATAACATGTAGCTAAATTTACATCCAATTTCCTCATTCCAGTTATCATTTAGCTTCGGGTCAATACCTAATTCTGTTGCAACTCGCCAGCAAAGACAACGCAAAAGCTTGTTTAAGTCTGTCAGACAGCTGGCATCGATTTGGTTACAGTTCAAGTTCACTGTGTGATAACCTTGCATCTGTGCAAAAGCTAACAACCGCAGCACCAGAGAGCTTTTACCCATCTCCCTTGGCGCTCGAATCCAGATCACAGAGCCTGGTTGAGTGACTTCTCGATAAACTAGCTCCTCAATGGGGGGGCGATCGACGTAAAAGGGCGAATCTAGAGCCACCGGGCCATCTGGATATGACCAAAGATTTTCCAATTCCTCGCGGTCTTGGTTAACAAATAAGTCTGTGTATAAAGACTGGGACAAATTTACTTCTTCTGTATCTACACTCAACGAGAGACTTTTATCGCTTTGTGTATTATTCGGCTCATTTAAGATTGTATAGTCTTCGCTACTTAATTCTAGATTAAAGGCACTAAAGCACAACTTTAGGGTTTTTTGATCTACGCCTGTATTCAATGACCATAATCGGCTCAGAGTTTTGGTAGAAACATTCATCCGAACCCGTAGTTCTTCTAGAGTAAAGCGATCGCCTTTATTTTGTGTCTTTTCTACAGCTAAAATTGCCGCTTGTAAGCGCTGCAATCCAGCAGGAGTTAGCACAAGTCCCCGCTTTCGCGTGCCCTTAAATTGTTTCATATCGCTAACTATGAATCTACTTTTTTGGTAACTGCCTTCCTATTTCTTTATTGTTTCATGTTTTTAAACGCTTATTCAACTGTTATTTGAATGTTATTTATTACTTAATTTATAGTTAAAAAAGATACCCTAATTTTTGCTGACGCTGCTAAGTAAGTGGGTACAAATAAACATAGATATCAATTAGCTTTACAGTAATTTTCGATCTTTATATTACTCGCTTTCTACTTAAGTCTTCACGTTATTTGGAAAAATTAACGCGAAAATATCCCTTATTTACTAAGGAAAAATAAAAACTCAAACCGTCTGACATTGAGAAAAAAGGTTTTCTATATTAGAGTAAAAAATAAACTGCATTACTAAAAATTAAGTGTAACAAATTTATTTTAAGGGGTAGAACCAACTCTTATCTTAAAGGTTAGTACTTAATTAGAGAGTATTAATTATTACTTTATACTTGATGATGATAAGCTTGATATAAATAAGTTTATTTATGCTCAATTTGCTAGCATATTATCTAAAGTTATTTAACTAACTTATTTGGTATTAATATAGATTTTAAATACAGATAAATTGAGCAAAACTCAGAAAAAGCAACAGCCTATTTAACTTTCTAATTGCTTCCGTATTAGTGTATTTATTGCCAAAATTTTAGTTATAAAAATAACATAGACAGAGGGACAGCAATCCTGTCCCTCTGAGGATATCTTGTATTCGATAGAACTAAAAAACTGTAAATATAGCAGTTGAAGCATAGTTTAGGACATAGACGACTTGTAAAACCCCTACATCTAGAGACTTTCTTTGCCTATTGTCTATTACCTGCCATATACCATTTCACAAAAAATTTGATGCAGATGTAGTGGTTCATCGCATTAGTTCTGAAAGGTTCGTAGTAAGCACTTTAGTGCTTAAAAATCAAGGACTAAAGTCCTTACTACAAACGTATTTATCCCTCAAAATTAATGCGATAGACCACTACTGGTCTATCGCATTAGTTATGAGGGGTAAACTTATTCTTAATTTTTCTTTCTTTGCTCTCTTTGCGTGCTTTGCAGTTCGTTTATTAAACCTGCAAAATTAATGCGACAGACCAGTAGGTTGGGGAGCCACTGCGTTGGACGGGTTAAGAGGCTTGTTCGCGAAGCGTCTCGTAGAGAAGCAAGTGGCGTTTGAGGAACGTAGACGCCAAAGGCGGCTTCCCGGAGGGTAACCCAACACCTCAAAGTCTTACCCTTGTTGGGTTTCACTCCGTACCATGCGGAATCTTGCTACAACCCAACCTACGTATCTGGTTCATTTTTTTTCTGGAATTGGTATCAGACAAAATTTAGCGTTGGACTTGGTTGGAGAGATTTTGCCCGGTCTTTGCTGCACTATCCCCTACATCGCGGGCAGTTTCCTTAGCGCCCTCTACGTAGCCGGAGCCGAATTGTTTAAAGGCTTCTCCTGACTGTTGTCCAATTCTTTTAAGCCGTTCGCCAGGAGAGCCTTCGGTTTCACGAGCTTCTCGATTCCACTGGCCTGTTGTTTTCGGTCTTTGAGCATCATCTTGCTCTACTTGTTGACGAACTCTCTGGCCTAAGTCTTGGTTACTGTACCCAGAAGTAATATTCGTCGTCAGCACTAAAAAACCAACTAAGGCAACAGCTAAAAAACGTTTTACCTGAAGTCCTTGAAGCAGAGAACTGATATGACCAATCGCGTTAGAAATCAAATTTGTCATGGGAATTAAGTTGTTTTTTTCAGTACAAATAAAGATTAACTAGAAAAATTTAATTATCCTTCTAACAAAAGGCATATCTCATTTATGAAAAATGAAAGGTTTTTAAATCCTGGGGAAGAGGTGATTTGTTAAATACAGTGATTTGTTGCCCAATCGTGAATATAAACATCGTTCCATGTGAAAACTGTAAATGAAGAAGTAACAAGGTTAAGTTAACAGGCGAAAGTAGAAATTTTGGAGATAAAATTTTATTTTTAACAAGAAAGGCAGAGGGCAGGAGGCAGAGGGCTTTTATGGAATTCTGTTTCCTGCCCACTGAGAGCGACCAAAGGGAGGTTGTAAGTAGCTAGAAAATTTCAAACTTCCTCTAATTCATCATTATGTGTAACTCATGATGTGAAAAGGTCATATTAAGGTAACATCTTGACTGACAGAAAAGTTACTATTAGTAACGTTATCTAAAATCGCAATCTGTTGATTGTTGAAGAATAAGGTATTGGTGCTGTAGTTGAAATTGAACTGTTGTAAAGTAACTCCTGTTCCAAAATTTAAAGCAGTAATCAAAATTTTGTCTCTTTCTAGCCTATTAAAGTCTTTAATACGGTCGGTTCCTTCATTTGCTCTGTTAAAGATGAACTTATCTGCACCAAGTTCTCCCACAAGAACATCGTTACCGAGACCGCCCACAAGAACATCGTTGCCATTTCCACCATATAAGGTGTCATTGTCTTGGCTACCGTCGTATGTTTGATTCTGTGTGCCGTCATCTTCGCCGTAGAGAGAATCGTTGCCATCTGCACCGTAAAGGATGTCGTTACCTTGCTGACCGAAAACAAGGTCGTCGCCATTGTTACCATCTAAAGTGTCATTATCCTTATAACCATTGAGATAGTCGTTGCCGTCTCCACCGCTTAACGAATCGTTACCAATGTTTCCATAGAGAGTGTCTTTGCCCGTTTTTGTAGCTGAAGCAGCAATGTTAGCGCCGGTTAAGGAATGTAGTTTGTTGAGAAATTCCTCTCCCGCATCACCAGCAGCAACATTACAACCGTATAAAAGTAAGTTGAGATTTTCTCTCGAACATTCCTGTAACTGTGACCCATAATCTTTCAAGGTATTTAGGCTAAGTTCGCTATTACCTAAATAAAGAAGTCCTGAAACTAGACCGTGAAACTGTTCTAAATTTGGCTTTGGAATAACTGATGGAGATTATTATTGAGTAAGCGATCGCCACAGAAAAACTAAATATGATAATTTTAAAACTAGAGCAAGAAGTAGAAAAATTAAGAGATAAAATATTAAGATAAAACTGCAAGCTTTTTTGGGATAAGTAAATAACTATATGGAAGAAAATTAAAATAACGATAAATTTTACTAAAATAACTTACTACTTATTTATCTGTTTTAGTTTAGCGATACCTACGGCACACTGCGTGAACGCTCGTTTTTTGTCGGACTATATAAAATCGCTTTACTCCTAAATAAAGTCTGATGCTAGGGCACAATAAGTACCATAACGTAGCAATGGGTGAAATTAGCAACGATTATTGGGAAATACGCCGATTTGTCGCGCCACACCACATTTACATAACTCATGCTTGAAATTTCTGACTATGGCAAATGTAGCACCCAATACAATTTTAGTGCTACATTTGGCTTTTAATACAAGATATAGTGTTAAAAAACATGTGTCTTTAGATATATAAATTATCTATCTTTAGACATAGATGCTCTGTGTATAAATAATCTCTTCTTAAAAACGCATAATTACTGAAGAGTGGCTAATAGCAATCAAAAGTCACATTACTTTTAGGCTATTTGCAAATTTAGTCAACATTTTTTTCAACACGATAACTGCTTCAGGTGGAAAGCCAAAGGATGAAATACTGGGTCACGAAATTAGCAATCTTTTTAGTTTTACTGTGCAACTGGTTACTAGTGACGGATTACGCAGCAGCTAACCAACTTGAAAATATTGATGTGGATTCATTAAATGCACTCCCAGTAATTGAAAACTTAGCAAGTGCTGACAATAATTTTGGCAACAGTAGAAAAGAAGACTTTCTGCAATTTATTGAAATAGCTAAAAACTCAGATAAACTAGAGGGACTCTTCACAATTTATAGCAATGATGACTTAGATAAAATTTACTTAGAAATTAAACCAGAGCAGTTAAATAAAAACTATTTAGCCACAGTAACATTAGAATCTGGTATTGGTGAAAATGGAATTTATAGTGGATTACCACTTGCAGATTTTATTTTTTATTTTAGACGAATAAAGAACAACTTGCATTTTGTTGTCCGCAATGTAAAATTCCGAACAGAAAGTACATCGGAACAGCGATCGCTTGCTCGTTCATTTAGCGATTCGGTTCTTTATTCACTGCCAATAGATGGTATTCATCCATTTAGTAAAAATATTTTGATTGACCTGGATAACCTGTTAATGCAGGACTTTCCGGGGTTAACTCCTCTATTGAAATACTCTTTGCAGGCTGATTACTACTTAGAACCAATTAAATCTTATTTTGGAGATGTTAACAGCTTCCCCGAAAACATAGAGATTGATTCGATTTATGGTTTTTCCTCACGAGAAGGAGCAGATTTAGTCAGCGTACCCGATAGCAGGGCGCTCACTCTCAAGGTACACTACAGTTTTTCTCAGCTTAGAGAAAACAACGATTATGTTCCCAGACTTGCCGATGACAGAGTAGGATATTTTATTACTGCCTTTCAAAATTTTTCTAACAATCACTCTCAAGAAGAATTTGTCCGTTACATTAATCGTTGGCATTTAGAACCATCCGACCCCAACGCTTCTTTATCTCCACCCAAAAAACCGATTGTATTTTGGATTGAAAATGCTGTACCACTAGAGTATCGCGATGCGATTCGTGAAGGCGTCTTGATGTGGAACAAAGCATTTGAAAAAGCCGGATTTCAAAATGCCATTGAAGTACAACAAATGCCAGATGATGCTGATTGGCAACCGGCAGATGTACGTTACAACACTATTCGCTGGTTCAATTCTCTGGATGGAGGTTTTGCCAGAGGCCCAGCCCGCGTCAACCCACTCACCGGGGAAATATTGGATGCAGATATTATTGTAGACGCCAATATGGTGCGCTCAATTCGCCAAACATATCACACCTACGTGGAGTCAAACAGTAAGCAATTAAACTCCCAATGCACTGGTGAAGATTTATCTCGCAAAAGTAGGGAGTGGGTAGAGACGCGATTAATCACGTCTGTAGGGAGTAGGGAATGGGGAAAAAACTTGATGGGTAGCGGTTTTCAGTCGCACACTGCTAACTCTCAAGCATTGGCTTCACAAAAGAATTCTGATGTCTGCTATGGTATGGGGTCTGTAAATCAGGCAACTATGGGGGCGCTGGCATTGTCAATTTTGCAAAACGCTACACCCAGTAGTGAAGCCATGCAAGAATATGTGCATCAATATTTGCGTTCTCTGATTGCTCATGAAGTCGGGCATACTCTTGGTTTGCGCCATAACTTTCACGGCAGCGCCATGTTAGCACCTCAAGAATTAAATAACACCGAAATTACTCACACTAAAGGTTTAGTCGGTTCGGTGATGGACTATCTACCTGTGAATGTAGCACCACAGGGAGCAGAGCAAGGGGACTATTTTCCGGAAATTGTGGGGCCCTATGACGAATGGGCGATAGAGTATGGTTATAAAATCAACCCATCGCCAAAAATTGAGCCAATAATTCCAGAGATGGAAAAAACTTTTTTGGAAAAGATTGCCTTGGCTTCACCGCAACCAGAATTATCTTACGCAACAGATGAAGATATTTCTGATATCAATCCCTTAGCAAATGTTTGGGATATGAGTAATGATGTGCTGGTTTATTCCCAGTGGCAAATGGATAACGCCCGCGTGATGTTGCAGCGCCTCGAAAAGGGTTATCTATCACCAGGAGAAAGTTACAGTAACCTGCGCGTCTTATTCGATAGAGTACTTGGATATTATTTTAGTAATGCGAAATTGCTCTCTCAATACATTGCTGGGCAATCGTTTCGGCGTCTCCATGCTGGTGATGATACATCCTGGGCATTTGTACCAGTTTCATTATTAAAACAACGTCAAGCATTGACTAAATTACAAGAATATGTATTTAGTGAAAATGCTTTTAATTTCTCAGGAGAATTATTGAATCAATTAGCGCCATCGCGTTGGCGACATTGGGGTAGTTTTGCACCGAATTATCGCCTTGATTATCCGATTCACGATCGCATTTTGAGTTTCCAAAGTGCGATACTGCGATCGCTATTAGATGGCGATCGCTTAAATCGGTTACAAGATATAGAATTAAAAACCCAGCCTGGGGAAGCACTCTCGATTCCGGAATTGTTCGACACCCTGCAAACAAGCATCTGGACAGAAGTTTTAAACCCTGGAGAATTCAAGCCGATTTCTAGTATGCGGCGTTCGTTGCAACAAGAATATCTGAATATTTTGCTAGGGATGATGTTACATACTACTGATGCGCCTGAAGATGGTCGGACACTGGCGTGGTATGAATTGCGACAACTGCAAACAGCCATAGATGTCAGACTCAAACAACTAAGTGAAAATATTGATATTTACACCTTAGCCCACTTACAAGCTTCTGGCGATCGCATTAATAAAGCGTTGAAGTCATTAGTCATTAGTCATTAGTCATTAGTCATTGGTCATTGGTCATTGGTCATTGGTCATTAGTCATTGGTCATTAGTCATTGGTCATTGGTCATTGGTCATTAGTCATTAGTTTTTCTCCGTGTCCCCGCGTCCCCGCGTCCCCGCGTCCTCGCGTCTCCCTCATCTCCCCCCAAGATGTCGCTGCAATAGGCCAATCATGATTTCTGGTACTTCCAAATGGGGTAAGACTCCGGCATCTGCGATCGCGTAAAATTTTTGAATTATGTTTGTATTTAAATTTGCTAATCTTCGTCCTGATTTGATGTTAGTAAATTGTGCTTTTTCTCCCCAAAATATCACCGTGGGAATTGTTAGTTGCTGAATATATAAACTCAAATCAAAATAAAGGTCACCGCGCAAAAATGTTAAAGCGGCAAACTTCGCATTAGGTTGTTGGGCAGAAGTTAAATAAGCTTCTACCATTTCTTGGGATACTCGTTGTGATTTAGCAAAGAGAAAACTTTCTAAAAAGTTGCGGACTGCGATTTCATTTTCTGCACCAAGGCTATAAATCAAATCGTCTACCACTGGTGTATTGATTACTGAAAGCGGAAGTCTGCGTCCACTACCTTGTCCAAAGTCATTAAATCCAGAGGGACAAACCAAAAATAATCTTTGGAATAAATTTGGTTGGGTAATAGCTAGGCGGATAGCAAAAGCCGCTGTGAGAGACGAGGCTACTACTGTGACTGGTTGATGACAAGTTTGGATGATAAATTCAGCGATCGTACTCAGATAATCCTTAATTTGATAATCTCTAACTGGATGAGCCGATTCTCCCCAACCGATTAAATCGGGCGCTAAAATTTGGTAATTCGAGGCAAAAGCCGGGTAAACCTTAGACCACTCAAATGCAGACGCACCACCACCAAAGTTATGCAGAAATAGAAGTGGCGGTAAATTTTCACTGTCAGCAAGCGCCCAAGGTGCATTCGTTTGGGTGTAATAAACCATTGCCCCCAAGGATGTATGAATGACTTTATGTCCAAAGCCAGGAGGTTGAAACTTAAGCATAAAATTGAAAAATTTAGTTTAATTTGGATAACTAATAATTCATAATTTATAACTTCTAATTCATTCTTGCTTTTGATTGCTATCTGCTGTAATGTGAACAAGTTGATGAACGTTATCACCGCTGATGCGATAAGCTGCCCCGAAACCCACTACAAAACGACCTTCGCGGGGAGTTAGCTGGAAAACGCGAAAATCAGACAAGCCTCGCAAAATTTCTATAATTTGACCAAATTGCCCTTGAAATTTGTCAACAATTTGATTCCACTTTTCAGTTTCGCGCTCTACCAAAGTTACCGTACAATCAAAATTCAAACGGGTACGGGCAAAAATTTGGTTACTTTTGGCTTCATCCTCAATAAATAAAACACTAACATGAGGATTGGCATGGAGATTTTTGGTATGAGTTGCAAGACCACTCACATAAATATAAATATTCTTAGCATCATCCATCACAAAGGGGGCATAACTAGCATTAGGTATTCCTTCTGTGCTAACTGTGCTAATAATTATACTTTCAAATTGTTCGGGAAACTTTTCGTACTCAGCTTGAATGTTTTCTAGTTGACTCATAAGTCAATTACCGTTTAATGAGTAACAATCGATTCTGTATTCTAACGTGGTTAAGCGATGTCTAGGAAAGGCTACGCCTAAATGTGGAATATCAAACATTTGGCTTAATTGTAAGTAGAACGAGTTGAAAAAACCGAACTATGTTAAGTAATGTAAAAAGACTAAGATTGAGTTCGTAGTAAGGACTTTAGTCCTTATTTGAGAACTAAAGTTCTCACTACAAACCTTTAATTATTTACCCTGTTCTACTGAGCTAGTAGCAAAGTTATATGGGCAATTAATGAATTGCTTCTACCAGAAATGGTAAAAATTGTTTTGAGCTAGGACTTAGGCAAACTCTACGAAATCTTCTCTACGAGACGCTGCGCGTTGGCGGAAGCCTCTCATAGAGAAGGCGGTTCGATAAATTAAGCTTTTTAGCTATTTTTGCGTAAGTTCTATGAGCATTGCGACTACAAAGCCCTCAGCATCCTCAGAGCAAAGCCACGAAAGAGTCTAATTTTCGTTTAGTAAGTAATAACTTCTTTGGCAAACTCACTGAAGATGAGCAGGGCAATCGGCAATCCAATGTCATACGTTGAAGCAATGTGGTATTAAGTACTTTTCTAAATCACCACAAATCTGAGATAATACTGACAAGTTCCCTAGTTCGTAGTTCGGCTTTTTGCTAGATAAAGGAT
Source organism: Nostoc sp. ATCC 43529 (assembly GCA_003326205.1). Lineage (GTDB taxonomy): Bacteria > Cyanobacteriota > Cyanobacteriia > Cyanobacteriales > Nostocaceae > Nostoc. Next base: position 150,301 of record LWTK01000074.1, on the reverse strand, counting down.
TTACAAGTAAAAAAATTCAACTTTTCTTGTGGAGTAGGCGTCTGGACTGTCCGTAACTGAGGGCAAACAAAATGTCCACCTGATAAGTAGCAGTAATTGATTTATTAGTAATCCCTGATAGCAATAATATTTTAGTGCAAAAAAATGACTCACGGCTAAAAGGCTGTTTGAAAAGTATTTCACTGTGGCTTTAGGCACTTTTGATTCCCCTTAAAAACGGGGGAACCGGAATCAAAGTCTCTCTTTTTAAGGGAGATTTAGAGGTATCTAAAACTTTTGATACCGACAATAGGACTTTTCAAACATCCTTCTAAGACAAAAAGCAATTAATATTTTTTTCCATTCTCTATTCCCTACTCTCCATTTTATTATGCAAAAGCAACTGCTGACTACAGCGTTTTTTTTGTTGTCTTTGATGTTTCCACTCAAAGTTTCAGCACAGAATTATGACGATATCTATGTTTTTGGCGATAGTTTTTCTGATACAGGTAATGTATTTAATTTCACTAATGGGGCTATTCCTCCAAACCCGACTTATTTTAATGGACGTTTTTCCAATGGCCCGGTTTGGGTAGAATATCTTGCTTCTAAGTTAGGGTTGAATTTCAATCCCAACAATAATTTTGCCTTTGGTGGTTCGACTACGGGATCGGAGAACTTAGGACTAAGTTTTTTACCAGGATTAAAGCAACAAATTGATGAATTTACAACAATCAATAAATCCGCCGATCGCGACGCCCTTTATATTATTTGGGCGGGTACTAATGATTACCTTAAATACTTTTTTGATGAAACTCCTAACCCAACAGAGTCTGTAGCTAATTTATCCGCAGCAATAACTTCACTGACTGCGGTGGGTGCTGAAAATATTCTGGTAGTTAATTTACCAGATTTGGGAAAATTTCCAGTTACAGGTGGCAATATTCAAACAGCAAGCATACTAAGCAGTTTCACGAATGCACATAACTCTAATTTGGCTACAACTATTAACTTGTTGAATCAGCAACTAAGTCCTGAAGCTAATATTATTCCTTTCGATATTAATTATTTATATAATCGCATCATTGCAGATCCAGAAGAATTCGGTTTCACAAATGTCACTGATTCTTGTGTTGGAGAATTATCGGTGGTGCCCATTGAAGTTCCGGTGAAGCCTGTTGTCTGCGAACCAGATAAGTTTTTATTCTGGGATGAAATCCATTCTACAACAGCGACTAATCAGCTAATTGGAGAATTCGCATTTTTCGCCCTCAAGTCAACTTCTGTTCCTGAATCTTCTACCCTGTTAGGAGTGTTGACAGTTAGCGGTTTATCTGCGCTATCGCTTCGGAAACGCCGCGGCTATCAGTTAGTGCAAAATAAAGCAATCAAAAAGGAAAAAGTACCTGGATAATCGACCAACTGTATGGAAAACTCACGCAGGTGTATGTTGGGAAAGTGCGATCGCATTTGCACAATGGGTGCAAATAAAGATAACTAAATCGCCAGGGTTTAGTGGAATATTTCAATAAATACAGGACTTACGCAAAAGATAACGAAAGTAGTGGTAATACCCTGCGGGAAGCCGCTCCGCGTCTACATGAATTACCGCTACGCAAGAATAAGGTTTTCAGTCACATATTGCGTAAGTCCTGAAATCTGACTTTTCACGGTATCTGGAAAACCTCTCTCCTACAAGGAGAGAGACTTTGAATTTTCCCCCTTCCCTTCAAGGGAAGGGGGCTAGGGGGTTAGGTCAATCGTTAGCTTTTCCACATAACGTGAAAAATCATGTCCTGAAATAGATTCAAAAAAACAGATACAAAATGACGATTTCCAATCCCAAATTCAAAATCCAAAATCGTATCACCTTGGAACCGGCACTTGATTGATTACCGACGCAATTACCGCATCAATTTGTAAACCATCCAGCATTGCTTCTGGTTTCAAAATCAGTCGATGACGTAGTAATGGCGATGCAACTGCTTTGACATCATCTGGCGTTACAAAATCCCTTCCAGTAAACCACGCTAGGGCTTGAGATGTCTGCAACCAAGCACCAGCGGCGCGAGGCGATGCGCCCAAAGTTAAATCGGGATATTGACGCGATACTCTCACTAATGCCAACAAATAATCGACGATCGCTTCTGATACTTTAACTTCTTTGACTGCTTGTCGCGCTTCCAAAATATCGGCTACTGTGGCTACTGGTTTCAAACGGCTAATATCTAAGCGTTTTGCTGCAAACCCCGCCTGACGATTGAGTAACATTTGCTTTTCAGCAGCTTGGTCGGGATAATCTACCACTAGTTTAAATAAAAATCTGTCTAACTGTGCCTCTGGTAAAGGATAAGTCCCCTCAAATTCTAGGGGGTTTTGGGTTGCAATTACCCAAAATAAATCCGGCAAAGGTAAACTTTCACCATCCAAAGTTACCTGCATTTCTTCCATCGCTTCTAGCAGCGCCGCTTGTGTTTTGGGCGGAGTACGGTTAATTTCATCTGCTAGCAATACTTCAGTAAATATTGGGCCTTTTTTTAAAGTGAAATTGCGGCTATTCAAGTCAAAAATATTTGTACCAGTGATATCTGATGGTAAGACATCTGGTGTTAATTGAATTCGGCGAAACTCACCTTGAATTAACTGTGCTAATACTTTTACTAATAGAGTTTTACCAGTCCCTGGAACTCCTTCTAAAATTATGTGTCCCCCCGCTAACAGCGCCACTAAAAGTTGTTGGATGAGGCTAGATTGTCCGACAATTACTTGGTTAAGACTTTGACCAAGGCGAATTAAAATAGAATGGGTTTCGTTCATAATATTAATTTGGTATTTGTCATTAGTCATTAGTCATTTGTCATTTGTCATTTGTCATTAGTCATTTGTCATTAGTCATTTGTCATTTGTCATTTGTAGGAATTACGAATTAATCTGAAAGACTACACCCAAATTTTCAATTTGCTGGTATTCAATTAGCACTTGCGTCAGAACGTGGCTGCTTCTAATCCCTCACTAGATTGATTCTGAATTCTGAATTCTGGATTCTGAATTCTTCTTCGATCTAATACTTCGCCATTTTCCCAACCAGCTTAACAGTTCTTGTTCGCTCATGGGCTGTTTGTGCGATCGCAGCTTTAAAACTGCATCTAAATCTGCGGCACTTGCACCTGTTTTTTCTACCCAGACATTAACTAAAGATTGGTGTTCTAGCGGTATTTGACCCAATCCCAAGGCTTTTTGGAGTTGCAATTGTTCTTGTTTTCCCACCATATCAATTACAAAGTCGGTGGTATCAGCTTTCTGCAACACCAAGGCTAAGGCTTGGATATATGCCTCACTGTTGTCGGTAACTTGTGTATCTAATGTGACTGGTTTGCCAAAACGGCGATTCTGCGCCCAAATTAGCGCTAATAGGACGATACCTACTTGGATTAATATTGGAAATAAAGGGGTTTTAGCAAAAAAACTAGACAAATCTCCTTCTTTTTCTTTCTCTCTAACATCAGGATCTTTATAGCCGTGAATGTATTCATCGACAAGTATTGTGTTACTGTTTTGATTGACTAAATCGGCTAAATACTTAAAATTACTTAAATTATCTTGATAGGCGTTGGCGGCTAAATAAGGAGTGGTAGAAAAAATTACTTTGCCTTGCTTATATATTTCTTGCCAGACAATAGCACCAAAGCGATCGCCTAAATCAATTTGCTTTTGGTTAACTTTTATATTTCGCCTGCGCGTCTCAATTTTGATATCACCTTGGGGGGATTTTTGCAAAGTGCTAAAGTCTGCTTCTGTCACTCGCCCACCAACGCCTAAAATTACTAAAGTATTTCCTTTTTCCACCCATTCCCGTTCTTGACTATCGAGCCTTGTATCTCTGGGATAGGTGCTAACCTGTAAAAAGGTAGTTGGGCTGTTCTGTGGCTGAATTTCACTAAAAGGTTTTTGCCAGCGCTGAATTGAAACTCCTTGTTTTTGCATAAAGTTATACCAAGCACCGTAACCATTGGGAGCGCGATTATAAGTAGAACCGAGAGTAATTTTGGTATTATTAGGAGCTGCTATTAAACTCAGTAAAACGATCGCTGCAATGGCGATCGCTCCCATCCAAGCAAGACGATTTGAACGTTTCATTTTCTAGTTTCAGTAATGATATATTTCAGGTGGGATTTGTGGACTTGTATATACATTGGTTAAAAGTACGGTGCATTGGCTGTAGGAATCATAACTAATTAATACAACATGATATGAATGAAATTTACAGATCGCTATACTGAAAAACTGTAATAGCAGTTTATTGTCTATAATGGGATCTGCAAAATTGCCAGATATGGCTGAATAAACTAGTCTGGAAGGTACTTTTAGTCTGTTTAGGGGACTGGATCTATGATTGAAGTTGGTTTACTAGTACAGTCCCAGAATAATTATTTGGGTATAGGAAAAGTTATCGAAATATCTGAGACTAATGCGATCGTTGAGTATTTTTGCTCTATGGCGCAACGTCTACAAAAAACTTTACCTTTAACTTCGCTTTCTCAAGTCAGGCTTGAACCCCAAGCACGATGCTATATTAAGTCCGAAAACCAAGATAAATGGATAATTGGCAGAGTTTTCGCCTGGGATGAAGATACAGAAGAATATCAAGTTGATTTACCAGATAAGAAGACTGCAATTGTTACCGAAGAAGAAATTTATGTCCGTTGTAATTTACCGAACACAGACCCCATTGAAACTCTAGCAATGAAGGGTCACGAAACGCCATACTTCCACGACAAAAGATTGGCTTTCGTGAAATCTTTGATTCAGCAACGCGCAGTTAGTCGCGGGATGACGGGACTAATTTCGGCAAATATTAATCTTTATCCCCATCAGGTTGAAGTTGTCCGGCGGGTACTGGAAGATCCTATTCAACGCTACATTTTAGCAGACGAAGTAGGACTCGGAAAAACCATCGAGGCGGGTGCAATTCTGCGTCAGTTCCTGTTAGATGAACCGAAAAAAGGTGCGATAGTCATAGTTCCCCAATATTTGCTGCAACAATGGCGAACTGAGTTAGAAAACAAGTTTTATATTTCTCATTTTCCCAAACGAGTAGCGGTACTAGCTGTTGAAGATGTTCATAAAATTAATCTGAGAGCTAAAATCGGCTGTTTAATATTAGATGAAGCGCATAATATTGCAGCAATGGCGACCTCTAAGGATGCAGCAGTGCGCCAGCGTTTTCAGATTTGCAAAGAACTAGCTCATAAAAGCGATCGCTTACTTTTATTATCCGCTAATCCTGTTGTAAATCACGAGCAAGATTTCTTAGCAATGTTATATTTGCTCGAACCCGAAACCTATAGACTAGAAGATTTAGAAGGTTTTCGCGCTCAAGTTGCCAGCCGCCAACAAATAGGTAAAGTGCTGCTGGCTTTGAGAGAAGATGCAAAGCCTGTTGTCTTGAAAAACAATTTGCAGGAATTACGCAAATTGTTTCCTGACGATAAGTATTTACTCAAGTTAGCAGATGATTTAGAAACTTGTTTACAAGAAAAATCTGCTGAGCAAAATCAACTTGTCCAAGGAATTCGCAGCCACATCAGCGATACCTATCGACTATATCGGCGAATGCTTCGCAACCGTCGTGCGGCGGTGGAAGATGTGATATTTGACCGCAATTTTACACCCAAAGAAGAATACGATCTAGATGAGCGATCGCTCGATATTCACGAACTCATCCAACAATGGCGTAGTGTTGCTCCCAAAGAAAAGCAATATCAGCGAATTTTCCTGTTATTATTCCTTGCTTCGGGTACTTGGTTAGGCATTTTAGAACAAGTAATTACCACTCGTTTAACTGGTAAACCCCATGCTAAATTGAGTCAGGAATTTAAAGAAGATGATATTCGTCTATTAACTACAACTCCTAAATTTTCTGGCGAAGAAGAGATTTTACAATCCATATTAAAGATTATTCGTCAACCTTTAGAAGATGGAGAACGCAAGGAAAATTTAAGAACAGTATTGCTAAATCAGCTAGGTACATACTTCAAAATTCCCACAAACGTTCGCAGAAATCAAAAGGAATTTCTCACTAGAATACAACAGAGAATCAAGAGGCCAATTGCAAGCGATATTTTCCCCAAATTCATTATTTTTACAAGTTTTGCCCAAAGTTGTGCAGAAATTGTGCGGTATTTATCTGATACCTTTGGTGCAGAAGCAGTAGTTAGCCATCAATTTGGAGAATCACCGGATAAAGTTGAGTCTGGCTTAAATAGATTCAAAAATAATCCCAATTGCTTTATTTTAGTATGCGATCGCTCTGGAGAAGAAGGGCGTAATCTCCAGTTTGCTGACTGGTTAATTCATTTCGATCTGCCTTGGTCACCTAATCAATTAGAACAAAGAATTGGTAGACTTGACCGCATTGGCAGCAAAATTGGCATCCAGTCTTGTGTATTGATTGGCCCTTATCTAGAAGATAGTCCCCACAACGCTTGGTATCAAGTTTTGAAAGATGGATTTGGGATTTTTCAACAATCAATTGCCAGTTTCCAGTTTTACGTAGATGAAAAATTGCCAGAATTAGAAGCAGCTTTATTTCAATCGGGTGCTGCTGGACTGGTAGAAATGATTGAGCCAATCAAAGCACAAATCGAAGCCGAAATCATCAAGATTAGTGAACTGAATGCCTTAGATGAAATCGATGCTAGTGATGAAATTGCAACCGAATATTTTCAAGAATTAGATAATTATGATGCTCGTCATTTAGAAATGAAGCGAGCAATTGAAGGCTGGATTTGCGATGCGCTGGGTTTCAAACCAATGACTAACCCAGATTCTCCAGAAATGAAACGTTATCAACCGATAACGCGTACTTTGGTGCCGATAAATGAGTTAAAAACCCGTTTTGCTGACAGTTATTTAGACAAATATGGTACTTATAACCGCAGAATCGCCAACCAAAGTTCTGACGTTAAACTCTTGAGAATTGGAGAAGGATTTGTAGAAGCATTGTTGAACTATATAGATTGGGATGACCGGGGTCAAGCCTTTGCTATGTGGCGCACTGATGCATCTTGGGACGCAAAAGAAGGTAAGGAATGGTTCGGTTTTCAATACAATTATATAGTCGAGGCAAATTTAAAAATTGCCAAACAAGTTTTAATTGAGAACAAACTCGACAGTTCTCAATACAAAATTTTGCAACGACGTGTAGATGCGCTATTTCCACCAATTATGGAAACCATCTATGTTGATGGTCGCCAAGAGCCAATATCTGTTGTTGAAGATCGAGTGTTGTTGGATATCTTACAACGCCCGTATAAAGATAGAAACAATAATCAACAACGAGATTACAATTTAGCAAAAGAGCGATTAGAAATTATTGACAATTTTGTTGAGCCTAGTAAATGGCAAAATTATTGCTATGAAGTACGTAACGCTTCTTTAGCCTTACTTTCTAATCGTCCTGATTTTATCGAATTATGCGAAAAACGTAGCTTAGTCGCTGAGAAGAAATTAAGCAATAGAGTAGAACAATTACGCCTATTGTTGAATCAGCAAAGTTGGGATCAAGCACTAGCTGAAGAACTCAAAATAGAAACAGCTTTAAGTGCAGCTATTTTAGAGGGAATTCGCCGACCGCAAATCAAACTTGATTCTGTCGGGTTCATTATTGTATCAGGGCGATCGCTGGCTTAATTTGAGTGATATAATCTCTAGTTAAATAGCCTTAGTAACGTAACTAACCCTACCCTCTCTCAAGGGTCGGGTTTTTTAGTAGTTTTAATTTATAGTAGACGCTTTGCGGCAAGGCAGAAGCTACCGCCAAAACGCTCACACTCTGCTACCGAGAAGTAGATATTAGCAATCCTTGGCCAGATGCTGGAACTGTTGGTGTTTCGTGGTGAAACCGATAAAATACAGCAGATTACAAGTTGGTGAGGTACAGATCATAGTAGGTGCGCACAGATGTGCATTGGTGTCAACTTAAGCCCAAAGCTATATCGGACAGGCGTTTTGCAAATCCGTCATGCCCTCATCCCCTAACCCCTTCTCCTACAGGAGAAGGGGAATTTAATTTCTGGCTCCCCTCTCCCTTTGGGAGAGGGGTTGGGGGTGAGGGCAAAACCTTGTCACAAAGCGGGTTTTACGTTAAGTTGACAGCAATGACAGATGTAAAGCCCCTACCCGTGTAATTCATTTACCTGAAAAACGCTGTATGCCTAAACTTATTAAGTCTCTTTTGTTACTCTAGAAAAATAAAATCTACAACAAATTTAGGATAATTAACTTCTATGGACTCTGCAATTTATATTCCTATTTTAATTAGCTTGGGATCTGTTTCAGGCGCACTGAGTCGGTATTACATAACTTTATTTTTTGGGCGTTGCTTCGGGACAGCATTTCCTTATGGAACTTTATTTATTAATCTCACAGGAGCTTTTTTAATGGGATTGTTTGCAACAGTCATTTCCAGGTTAACAATTATTTATAGTCTATATTTTTTAGTAGCAGTAGGATTTTTAGGTTCTTATACTACCTTTTCCACCTATGCTTTAGATACCTCGAACCTCTTACGAACTAAAAATGATTATAAAGCTGCACTACTTTACTGGCTAGGTACTCCAATTTTAGGATTTCTAAGTATAGAAATAGGAATTTTCTTAGGAACACTCTTATGAAGTTATTGCCTTTTTCCTTTACGAAAAATATTCAACCATTTATAAAGTAAATCTTAAGTAGTAGACTGACACAGCTAAAATGTTGCAATAGATTAGTAGTAAAAACATCGAATTTATAAAATTCAAAGCCCATTCCCTAATGCACTATTTTAGTTTTGCCACGCCAGTAGGGTGTGTTACAGCTTTAGCCTAACGCACCACCACATAACACGGTGCGTTAGGCGCTCATGTCATAGTTTTCGTGACAAATCATATTGAGATATGCGCTTAACACACCCTACAAAAATTTTATTTTTACTTTATAAATAACCTCTTAATAAAAAATTCCGCTAGCGCATTCCCTAAAAACAGGCTAACTAGCCCAAAAAAAGAACTAATAAGGCAGTAAACCAAATCATTTTCTAAGCTCCGTTCTTGAAGTAGCTTAGCTACATCTAACTCATAAGTTGAAAAAGTAGTGTAAGAACCTAAAAAACCTGTGGTTACTAATAGCTGAATATCAGGATGAATTGCAATTAATCGCCCCAGTGCTAGCGTTGTAAAAAAACCCATAACAAAACATCCGCTAAGATTAACGATCGCCGTACTGTAGGGAAATCCTGTACCAAAAAGCTGACTAAACCACAAACTGAGATAATAGCGCCAGAGCGCGCCAGCAATTGCACCTAAACTAATAGCAATAGGAGTACGAAACGCAGGGTTTTGCATGACGATCGCTAGTTCAAGAGTATTAAGTTAGTTAGCAATACGATCTTCGTCAACTAAAATGACAGGAATTAAGCTGGATTCTAACACTGCCTGGGAAACAGAACCCACAAGAACCTCATCCCAAGGCTGATGTCCTCGCTTACCAATGACAATATCAGTAACTCGATACTCCTGAGCAACACGGATAATTTCCTCTGGAATTGAACCCGGAATGGCAATGAATTTATGATGAATGTCTGCTAAAAGTTTTTGAGTTTTTTCTCGCAGATGCTCTACTCTTTGAGAATCGTTGGTGCGAATGATATGCAATACAATAACTTCGGCATCACTACGACGGGCTAAATCAGCGGTTTTAGTCAATACCTGATTAGCTAGAGGAGAGGTGTCAACAGCAGCTAGTATGATAATACGACGTGCGATCGCTACCTTTGTAGGATCGACTTCACCCTTGTCTAATAATTTTGGTGCAAAGGTAGGAATTGCCCAAGCTCCCAAAGGTGCAGTCACCAGGATAGATAAAGCTGCAACAGCTAAAATTGTCTCTCCACCATCAATTCCCTGTCCTAACGGAATCGCGCCGATTGCAGCTTGAACGGTGGCTTTAGCAGAGTTTCCAGGTAGTAAAAATAGTCGCTCTCGCCATTTCCAGTTACTCCCCAATGTAGACAAATACCATCCGATGGCGCGTCCAATTAACGTTCCCATTGCCAGAATTACCAATCCTGAAACCAGAGTTTTTTCTAAAACTTGTAGTTGAATACTTGCTCCTAGCAACACAAATAAAAGGATTTCTGCCACAATCCACAAGCTATCGAAGCCAGAACGCAATCGTCGTGCTAAAGGGCCATCGAACTCAATCAAGAAAAATCCTGTGGCCATGACTGCCAGATAGCCAGAGAAGAAAGGGAATTTTTCTGCCAGCACTACTAGCAACAACGTTAAACTCGCTGCAACTAGGCTATCTTGCACTGCATTTTGAGTCCAATTCTGCTTCACTAGCAATAATACCAACAGCTGTGCTGTCACTAAGCCCAACACTACTCCCAGAACAATTTGGCAAATAATTTCAAGAGGAAGGAGTTGAACTGCACTCAAGGTGATGCCAAAGGGCAATGTCGTAGAGGAATTTGCGCCTTGTGTCAAAAAGTTTAGCAACAAACTAAAAATTAGTAGTAGTAACACATCTGATAGGGCACTGCCAGTAAGGATGGCATCGGGAATTCCTTTAGTTACCCCCCAACCCAGGCTTTTCAGTCGCAGCATCCCCGGTACAATCACTGCTGGTGACTCGGCTCCAATAATACAACCCAGTAGTAAGCCTGTGGCAAAGTCAAACTTTAAGATCCAAATGGCAGCTATGGCAATAACTACGGCTTCGCAAGCCGCAGGCAAAAACCCTAATCGCAGTGCTACTGTTCCTTGTTGTACCAGTTTTTCCCGGTCTAATCCTAACCCCGCCTTCATCAAAATCACCGTGACGGCGATCGTTCGCAAAGAAGCAGACGAGGCCAGTACATCAGGGCTGATGATGTCAGCAACTTGAGGCCCCAGTGTAATTCCAACCAAAACCATGCCTACTAGTGCAGGGACTTTTAGCCGTCGGGCAATCTGTCCCACGAAAAAGCCGATCAACAAGATTAAGATAAAATTTGCTAGCATCACGCAGTTTTCAAATAATAAATGGGCAAGCGTGACTTGCTAAAGGAACTTTACGACAAATAGCCCTATCCTTCCTCAGCAAGCCAGAAGAATAGGAGCTATCAGCTTTATTATCAAGTTTAAGAAGAGAAAGCTTGATTAGGCGGTTATGGCGAGCTCCATCGCCTTATGATTACTTTACAGTAAAATCGTTTTTTTGCAAAGTCGCTATTAATGAATGCACACTAATAAATTGATTGTTCGATATCAGTAAGCGGACATAATTAAATGTAAAATACAACTCAGCCAAACCCTTTACTATTGAGGGTTTTTCCTTCTGCCTCCTGCCTCCTGCCTCCTGCCTCCTGCCTTCTACTTATTTATTTAAAACGAAAAGGTCGAGGTCTGGCAATTCCATAACCCTGAGCATAATTTACTCCCAGGTTTTGAATGACTTCTAAGACAGCTTTATTTTCTACAAACTCAGCAATAGTTTGCAGTCCCATCACCTGACCAATTTTATTGATAGCGTCTACCATTGCTAAGTTAACTGGCTCTTCTACAATATGCTTGACAAAACTGCCATCGATTTTGAGATAATCCACTGGTAGGTTTTTCAGATAAGCAAAGGAAGACATACCACTACCAAAATCGTCCAAGGCAAAACAGCAGCCAAATTCCTTGAGTGAGCGAATAAATCCAGCAGCTTTACCTAGATTTTTGATAGCGACAGTTTCAGTGATTTCAAAGCAGATTGCTGTGGGTGGTATTTTATGTAAAATAAATTGCTCGCACACAAAATCAATGAATCCATCGTCATTGATACTAGCGCCAGAAAGATTAATTGTATATAAAGAGCCACGACTGTGTTTAACTGATTGAGAATCATGCCATTGAGAATTTCCGTATCGCGCGAGATTAGCAAAAAACGTGTGAATCACCCAACGGTCGATAGTTTGCATGAGATTGTAACGTTCAGCCGCTGGAATAAATGCCATTGGTGACACCACCTCACCCCTTTCATCAATGAGGCGTAGGAGAACTTCGTAATGCTCTTTTAAAGAATAAGTTGGCGATACAGGAACAATCGATTGGTAGTAAAGGCAAAAACGATTATCTTCCAATGCTTGAGTGATTCTTCCCACCCATTGCATTTCGCCACGTTGCTTTACTAGCTCAAGATCGTTAGCTTGGTAAACATGTATGCGATTAGACCCTTGATTTTTCGCAACATAGCAAGCTGCGTCGGCAGCACTTAAAGCAGCATTCGTATTTTCAATATCTGCGTTGATTGCAACTAAGCCAATGCTGATGCTCAGATTAAAAATTTTTTCCTGCTTCCACACGAAGCGAAACTTTTGAATTGCTTGACGTAGTTGATTAGTAATTAATACTGCTGCCTCTAGAGAACAATCATTAAGTATAATGCCAAATTCATCTCCGCCTAAACGTGCAACGGTGTCATAAGAACGTACATGATTTTGAAATAAACTAGCAACTTGGCACAATAGTTCATCACCAGCAACATGGCCACAGGTGTCGTTGACAATTTTGAACTGGTCTAAATCTAAACAACACAATGCGTGCTGTTCCTTAGCAGTCTGAGCGCTGGTCACAGCTTGTATTAAGCGATTTTCAAACTCGCGTCTGTTAACTAGTCCAGTCAAAGCATCGTGGCTGGCTTGCCAGGATAATAAACGTGCCAGATTACGGTTTTGGGTAACATCGCGAAATACTAGGATTACACCAATGATTTGACCGTCCCTAGTACGAATCGGTGCAGCACAGTCTTCAATGGACAACTCTGTGCCGTTGCGGGTGATTAAAACTTTGTGGTTAGCTAAACCCACGATCGCACCAGAATGCAAAACTTTTTCTACTGGGTTTTCTACGGTTTGGTGGCTAATTTCATTAATAATTCTAAAAACTTCTGTTAACGGCAAGTTCAATGCCTCGGCTAAACTCCAGCCAGTCAGAACTTCTGCAACTGGATTGAGATATTTAATCAAACCAGTTGCATCAGTTGTAATTACCCCATCTCCAATAGATTGCAATGTCACTAAAGCCAGTTCTTTTTCTTGAAAAAGAGCTTGTTCTATAGATTGGCGCTCGGCAATTTCTTCCTGTAACCGTCCCAGAGTTGTTAACAATTCCTTTGTGCGTGACAAGACTCTCTGTTCTAGCTCTTCATTTGCCTTTTTAAGCGCTGTTTGCGCTCGTTGACGCTGGCGATCGATCGCGTTAAGCGAACGAGCATTCCACCAAATCAGCATTACAAAGACAATGATATTCAAAACGCTTAAGGCACACAGTCCGAATTCAGCAGTATAAATTTGCATTCGGTAACCAGATAAAACTAGCCAGCAGATGACTGGCGGAAAGGCAATTGCGGGGGGTAATAAAAACCTCGCCACAATCCCACCTGCATTTTTACTGGTGACTACGACCATCAACCCACGGTTTGGACAGGCAAACAAAATGCCATATGCTAACAACAAGAATGCAACTGCTGTATGCACTGCAATTGATGTTAAGGAGCCAAATCTAAAGAGAAGTGCATTGCCATATATGTACCCCAACAACCCCATTCCGGCAATGAAAAATGCCACTATTGCACATAATTGGGCTAGTAAATATTTAGGAGCAGGCAAATTCAACAGCAGTAGACTTAATCCCAGTAACACAAAAATAAACGCCGTATGAACTGCCATTCGGCCAGGAGCCGCATCACCTAGCGGGTCGATTCTGGTATGAAACAAGATTTGATCAATGCCAAGGTCTACGTTAAAGGCATACTGAATTAGTGTCAACAGACCAATTAATAAGACAAAAAAAGCACATACTTGAGCAGTACTACGTGTGATGGCAATTCTCGGTTGCCAGTGCCACAGCCATAAAGATGTTCCCCCGAAAATCAAACAGATAGCTGTGTTAGCTTTCATCGCTACCCATCCTGGCACAATGCTTTTGAGGGCTGTGATATCTTGTATCCAACCAAAAATCACAGCACAGCCAACTAAGGCCACTGCAATACTGGCTTTTTGCGAACAAGACCGGAATAAAGCCTTAAGTGCGGGAGACTGATATCGAGATTGGACATCATGAATAGCCATAGCTTTATTTTATAAATAAGTGGCAACTATTATGCTATTTGCTGTTTAACACGGAAATTAACTAGATGCAAGTACTTGAGTTCGTTAATAAAACGACGTTTTTCAGCCGTTGGTTAGATGTTAGCGATCGCCAAAGTCTCTTGCAGAAAAAACTTTAAGGATTACATCCTAAAAGTTTATCCAAGATAATTTATCAAAATCAACATTTTTCAAGATTTTGCTTAGGCACAAATTCAATTTTTTAGGACTTGTCTCTCACTTTAAAACACTAGTTATTGCTAGCAATTATTTTCAAATTATTTACAATAATCATCGAGATTTACACAAATAATTCATAATTCATAATTCATAATTCATAATTAAATGGCTTTGTGTCCCCACGCTCATTTTTAATTTAGTGGTTAGCAAGAAAGTATACGGGGTAATGCCCCCACTAATTAATTAAACTAGCGATCGCTTCTATTAGTTCTTCGGGATCTACTGGTTTGGATAAGTGTCTTTGAAAACCTGCTGCTAGAGCTTGTTTTTGATTGAATTCTCCAGCATAAGCTGTCAGGGCGATCGCTTTTATCTGTCCCCCTTGTTCTTTTGGCCAAGTTCTGATGTGACGAATGAGCGTATATCCGTCCATCTCTGGCATGGCAATATCGCATACCAGAATATCTGGTTGACATTGTTTTAATATCTTTAATGCTTCATGGGCGGATGCGACGGCTGTGACTTGGGCGCCATACTGCCCAATTGTGAATGCTAGTAGTTCTCTTGTATCTTGGTCATCCTCTACTGTCAGCACCCGAACACCGCGCAAATTTAACGAGATTTTAGGTAAATTTTGATTTTGATTTGGTTGTTGAACTGTAGCGATGAGGGGGAATTTAACTCTAAAGGTTGCTCCTTGGTCTTCTCCAAGGCTGTCGGCGCTAACTGTGCCACCGTGCATTTCTACGATGTGTCGGACAATTGCTAATCCTAATCCCAAGCCGCCAAAGTTGCGGGTTGTGGCACTATCAGCTTGACGGAATGTTTCAAACACGTAAGGTAAAAACTCTGGTATGATGCCCTTGCCTGTATCGCTAACTTGAATCTGAGTGTAGGTATTGGTAGATTCTAATTTGATTTTTACCTCGCCACCAGCTGGAGTAAACTTCACCGCATTAGAAAGCAAATTCCACACCACCTGTTGTAAGCGGCTGGCATCACCCATAAAAGGCCGGACATTTGGTGCAATCTCGGTGTGAATTTGGATTGATTTAGCTTCTGCTGCCAGTCGCACTGTTTCTTTGGCAGCTGCAATAGTCGCAGCTAAATCAACACAAGAAATGTTCAGCGTTAATTTGCCTTGGAGAATCCGGGAGACATCTAATAAATCACCGATGAGTTGAGTTTGTAATTTAGCATTGCGTTCGATTGTTTCTAAAGCGATGGCGGTTTTCTCTTCATTTAATTGGCGAGTCCGTAGTAATTTTATCCAGCCAAGTATGGGATTTAGGGGCGTTCGCAATTCATGAGACAACACCGCCAAAAATTCATCTTTAATACGGTTGGCGGTTTCGGCTGCTTCTCGTGCAGCTTGTTCGCGTAGCAGTAATTGTTCGCGTTCTTCTTCAGCTTGTTTGCGCTCACTAATGTCAATATTAACTCCCAAAAACCGCTCGGCTTGTCCATCTGCATCTCGGATGATTTGCCCTTTCGATGCTAACCAAATAACTTTCTGATCTTTGCGTATAATACGGAATTCATCATAATATTCTTTACCTTCAGCTAAGACATTTTCTACTCCTTGCATAATCCGTGGGGAATCGTCAGGATGAATAAAATCAACCCAAGGTTTCGCGCCAGGTTCTTCTGTACCTATTTCCAAACCCAAGATATTCCAAATTCCTTCTGACCAAGATACTTCACCAGTACGTAGATTCCACTCCCAAGTTCCTATTTTTCCTGCTTTTTGTGCCAGTCGGAGGCGTTGTTCGCTTTGTCGGAGTGCTTGCTCGGTTCGCTTGCGTTCGCTAATATCGCGATATACAGCAATTATGCCTGCCATCCCTTGCTCAGGATTATATAGGGGAGCCAAAATATATTCGTAAAAATGCAGTCCATCGGCGGCAATATACTCAGTCTCTGCCCTGAGGGGTTGCGCCGTTGCCATCACCTTTTCTCGTTGGCTATCTACCGGACGCATCATAGCAAAAATTTCTGGGGAAAAATTGAGTTCTTGCCAAGTTTTGCCTAGCATTTCCTCCACTGTCCAGCCTAAAAGGGCAGCACCGCTTTCACTGACATACTGGTAACGACCATCCCGATCGAAAATAAAGATACGATCCACCGAGGCACAGAGAATTGCATTTAAGATATTAGCTTGATGTTGCACCTGGCTCATCAACTGACGGGTGCGTTCTTCTGTTTGCTTGCGTTCAGTTATGTTCAAAAATGCAGCGATCGCTCCTCTAGGATTACCCCGCTCATCAACTAAAGGGGCAGCATAACCAAACAAATTAAATATACTACCATCACCACGGACAATATCAACTTCTGTGCCTTTGAGTTCTGTGTTGTGAATGGCTGCATAGCGTAATGGATATTCCTCTGGCGCAAGTTCCTTTCCCTCCCGCAAAATTTTGTAACTTGGACGCGGAATATTAACGGCAGTGTAGGAAACATTGGCTCCAGCAGAGGTACCTAAAATTTCGGCAAAAGCTGGGTTAGATTTTACCTCCTGAAATTCCATATCTTCGGCGATCAAAATGCCAATGGGGATTAACTCAAATAAAGTTTGCATATTTTGGCTCAAAGAAGCGATCGCCTTCTCCCGCGCTTGGAGTGCTGCGGCCATTTCGTCAATCGCTTGCGCTAGTTGCCCAACTTCTCCCCATAGATGAGAAAGTCCAGTACGTGTGTTGAGTTGACCGCTACCCAAGGTTTTGGCTGTTTGCACCAAAGATTGTATCTGCTTGATAAAAAATATATCTCCACCCACCCAAGCAGCAGCGATCGCCAAAAAAGTCACCGCACCTAAACTAATTAAGTTTTTGAATAATAAACTATTAGCATCAGCAAAAACTTTAGACTTGGGAATACCAACTCTGATATATCCATCGTGGTTGAATGGATTATCCCCCAAAGGCACAAAGGCAAAGATGCGCGGCACCCCGTCAAGGCTGGTAGGTTCATCGATACCTTCAACCTGAGCATTTTTCATTCTCATAAAAGCATCAGGCGGTAAAGATTTGCCCACCCAAGTTTGCGTTTTGGGATAGCGGACTAAAAGTATTCCCTTGCGATCGACCAAACTCAGCACTGAGCCTGCCGGCATTTTTACTTGTGCCGCCAACTGATTTAACTGAGCTAAATCAAGTGCAGCGACAACCAAAGTTTGCACTTGCCCGGACTTGTCTAAAATTGGGTAAGCGAAATTCAGGGTAGCTTTTTTAGTGGAGCGACCTATTTGATACTCACCAACTGTAAATTTCCGGGTTTGCAAAGTACGTTGAAAATAACTCCGCTCTCTTCCATTCGCTCTGCCGGAGTAGGGAATCCCAGTACAAATCACGTTTCCTTGAGCATCAAGTACAGCAAAATTAGCATAAGCTGAATGTTGTTTGAGGATATCCGCCAGCAATTGATTACACTCTGCTGAATTTTGCTGACGAATAACTGGCAGCTGTGCCAATATCATCAGCAATTGACGAGTTCCTTCTACAACCTGCTTTTGGTTATTAGCAGCCAATCTCGCCAGCCGTAGTGCCTGTTCTCGTGCCTCTGCTGTAGCGGTACGCCGTTGTTCGGAAGCGGTGTGAAGAATTAATCCTAGTGCTGGAACAACAGCTAAAAGGACGAGAAGTACTAAGCGAATGCGAAGTGTACTGTTTAACCAAGAGCGCATTATGATTTAGTTTGGCTTTCTACACATCATTTTGAACCAAAATTTTAAATCCGGAATTGTTAGAACTAACAAAGCCGCAAGAAAAATCAAGGCTTTCAACAAGCAGTGTAGCCAAGAAAACCGTTGCACTCTACATCAAGTTATTTTGCGATGGCAGGTGCAGTTGCTGGTATCACTGGGCAATAGAGTTTTATATGTTATACCAATTAAAACAATTTTTGTAACACATCGACGATCTGTAGGGACACACAGCGGTGCTACCCTACCCAATGTATTTGTCGCATTCTTTTTGCAAATTGGTACTATACAACGTAAGATTGATAAAATTTTCTCGTAGGTAGCAAGCAGCTTTAGCCGTTAAAATAGGGCTAAAGCCGCTTGCTATAATCCTTTAATTATTGATAATTGCCGATTTATTGAAAATTTTAATCTCCTATCAATCAGCTTAAAGCTAGTATTTTCTGGCTGAATTTTTGGAGTTGTAATTGAACCCAATTACCACCCTTACCTATACATTGGTAGCATAGATCTCCATAGCCTTCTCCTTGGTCATTGCATATAATTAATCTAGCTTCCTTTGCCATAAACTTTTGCTGGCAAATTAAACATATTTGGCTATTTTTGGCCGTATTACACTCTATTTGGAATTTCATGTCTCCCCCATTATTAAATGCATTGAAATGAAGTGAAATTATATATTGTATTCTTTATAAAATCTTGAGACTTTACATCTATACAAGGAAGTGTATATTTTTAGGATTAAATCTACCTGCATCTATGTTTTTATTTTAGAATAAATGCTTATACTTAACTTATCACTCAATTTTAATCGCCTTATTGATGTAGCAAACAGAAGCATAGTTCTGCTTTTTAAACTCCACTTTGATGATTGAATATAGCAATCCTAAATGAGTTGCAAAATTACTCATGAAGGTACGGAATGGGCAACAGGCAACAGTCAAAAAGAAGGTACAAATGTACTCTATATTTCACAAATGAAATAGGATTGCTATAAGTTAATCTCCTTAGCATTTAACTAAAAAAAAGAGTTTCTGGGAGAAATCAAAGTTTCTAACGCCAGATATTAACAATGGTGCTGTTTAAGCAAAGCATTGTAATCCCTTCTCCTCTAATTTCCGTTCGATATACTGCATTTCTTCGAGAGATTCTCCAGTAGCGATCGCATAAATGTCGGTATAGATTTTTCCGTATTTGGCTTTCTCTAAAGCCGACAGGATAATCAAGTCTTTGCGCTCTAATTCTGGTTTTAAGGTTACTAAAATCGAATCTAATGTTCCTTCCATGCGGTAATCACTGGAATATTTAGCTACTTCCTTTCCAAGTCCTAGTAAGGTATGACGCTGCAAACATAGGGGAGTCGATCCATTAACTCGGAAATTGGCATCGATCGCATATAACTGTCCGTCTCGATCTTCAAGCACATCGAACCCGATGACGCCAAAATAACCTTGTTTGTGAGCATATTGGCCAATGGCGGCAATCATCTCAAAGAACTTACTCATGTCAGTGTTGCGGTAGTCAATTAATCCCCCTAAATAGTTGCCTTCTGAAGTGACGAGTTGTCTTGTAGTACCGATAAGGGTTATGTCTCCCATCTTGTTGACATAAAACTGTACGCAGTAATTCTGCACCTCATTCTTGACGAACTCTGAGACAATAATCGTATCTAGCGACTTAAGCTTGAGATATTTCCTAATTTCTTCAAAGCAGTAATTCAAATCGCTGGGGCTTTTTATAATATATGTGCCTTCTCCTGAAAGTCCGTGGGATGTTTTAATCAAGTAAGGGAATTCTGGTAACTCAATGTCTTCTAAACTATAGGTGTGCAGATTGTAAGTTTTGTATTTTGGACATTGTACTCCCAATTCGCCTAAAGTTGCTTTGCTGAGTAAGTGATAATGAGTGTCTGGTTCAATAGCGTGTTTTTCTGTTTTGAGGCGATCGAAGGGAAATAGGGTGATGAGTTTGTTAAAGCCATCGCTTTGGCTGAGGTCATCCAAATAAGTGGAGCAATCCATCATTTCAATATTAAAATGCTTAAAATCCAAATGCTCTTTCCAATAATCAATTAGCGACTTCGATGGTGGAATAATTGTAATTCCAGGAATGCGATCGCCTAACACAGCCAAATTTTTCCAAGGTTCCTTCTGACAAATTTTGTCGAAGGAGGTTTTGCTGGCTTCACTACTGCCATCTTGAATAAAATATTTTTTCTGGTTGGGATAAGCAGCCCAGCAGGCAGTTGCAGGGTAATTTAGGATAAACCCATAAGATGCATCTGTGATATCTTCAGCAAACAGATCTGAAAGACAACTTCCTTGAAAGTATTGAAAGTTATATTTTGAGTACATTTAGCCCTCCAATAAATCACACCCATAGGGGGATGCAATTATTAATACTAAACAAGTTTCCTCATTTTCTGGGTAACACTTATTTGAAAAAATAAAGCTACACATGCTCCCCTTGCAAACTCAAATGAAATGTTACTTTCTCAATTAAGTAGCTTGCTTCTGGCTAAAGATGAGTATTGGAGCGAACGATAACTTTGCGATCTTCTTTCCACTGCTGCTTCCTGCCTTTTACTTAACCTCTTTCTTCTAAGTAGCGAGAAATTGCACTGTCAAGATGTGGCATTAATTCACCGCGATCGCTACCAAGAACGCTGTAAGCTGGACGGGTGGCAATCAAGCCAAGTTCATAGATTTAGATTCCCCTGTGCCCCGATGGCAAATAACGGCTGGGTATAATAGGCGCTGTTGTCGATGCCACCATCCTGGTATGTCAACTAGTGGATGATTGGGTTTATGCCCAGTGGCTAAATCTCGCACCATCTTGGCGATCGCTGTCTGTCTGGGACGTGGAGAGCGCAAATCGAATACGCCTGGTTCGTAATATCCTGCTTGATAAGCTAGCTTTGGTGTACTATAAATTTTCGCTAAATCCTCTGTTTGTACTAGCAACGCGTTGGGGTTGACTTCGCAGATTGCCTGCATCGAAAGAGCGATCCCTTTACAGTCCCCTAACAAAGCACGGGCGAACGTAAAGACTTTGCCCTCCTGTAAATACTAAGTCTGCACGCTGGAATAGTTCAGCTTCGTAATTTTTTAAGGTAGGTGATGCTCCTTTGAATGCAGATAACTCATCCATGCAATCGTACACTACAGCTTGGGGTTGTAAGTGGCCGGTAAAAGCGATCGCCATTGGTGTGTAATACCAACAGATGTATTTTTTGATGTTATGCTCTGCAAATAAATTATTAAGATGCTCTCTTTATTTAGATTATTAATTATGACTAGCCAATCCCTAATGCCTTTTTTTAAGGCTGCGTCAAATTAACTTTCAGATGAAAGCTTGCAACATCTTTCTTTTTGGCGCATTTCTATTATCTAATCGTATAATCAAGACTGTCGTTGCATTAATTAATAAAATACTGTTTTAATTATAACTTTCTCATCTATCGAAATAAATATAAAATTGCTTACTGGATTAAGTCCTGAGTACTATATTTTTATCAATATCTAAATCAAAAATTTAATATTAATTAATGTAAACTCTTTAGTGATATTTTACTACAAACTTATACAAACATAATTTTTTTTGTCCAAAGTCCAAAATATATTATTTCAAGTACGGTTCCGTGGCGCTGCGCGCGCGCAAGCTTGAGGCGATCGCGTAATTCATACTTCAATTATGCAACACCTAGTCCTTGAACATCGGATTCAACTTTTGAGACTTTAATTTTTTTAGACATATCATAAGTACGAGCATTTTAATTTCATATTTATTATTCTGATAATTTGACGATAACCAATGTTGTTACTAAGCCGCATAAAATAGCGGTTTTCAATAAATTTGTCAAATATGACAAGCAAAAAAAGCATAATCAGTATAAATATTAACTTTAATCTCCAATTGTTCAACTGACGTTGCATAAGTGCCGCCAATATGTATTTTTCAATACATTTGTAATACGTTAGGATTATGCAAATATTTTTGATTTACTATTTTTGTAGTAAACAACCATATACCTGATGGTTAAAAGAATCAGTATTGTTGTTTAGGTAAAGGTTATAAATTGTTGCCTGTACAAGAGCGAATTCATGTTTTGAAGACAAAAATGAGTGATACTTTTTGAGATGAGGCATAGCACTACGCATCGCAAACCAAAAAATTGTGTTTTTATCCTCATTTACGCCAAATTTTTCAGCACTATTACTTGTTGACAAATTGTTGATTTCTGAATTCTGCATTCTTCTTCAAAACCATAGTCTGTCAAGAATGTTTACAAGTAGCTTCTCAAACAATCAATTTTCCTGAATAACTTATGGAAAGAAAAAGAAAAGGTTTAATACTTTGGTTAACCGGACTTAGTGGTGCAGGTAAAAGCACGCTTGCCAAAAGACTAGAGGAAGAAATTAAGAAGCGTGATTGCTTAGTGGAAGTTCTGGATGGTGATGTAGTTAGAACCAACTTGTCAAAGGGTTTAACTTTCAGTAAAGAAGACCGAGAAATTAATATCCGTCGGATTGGATTTGTTGCAAATCTACTTAGCCGAAATGGAATAGTAGTTATTGTCGCAGCGATTAGCCCTTATCGGGGAATAAGAGAAGAACTGCGGCAGACAACCCACAATTTTATTGAGATTTATGTAAATGCACCACTTCCTGTTTGTGAAGCTAGAGATGTCAAAGGACTTTATGCCATGGCACGAGATGGAAAAATCAAATCTTTTACAGGTATTGATGATCCTTACGAAGAACCTTTATATCCTGACATTGTTTGCTACACATCAGAGGAAACTATTGAGGAAAGCATTCGTAAGGTAATCACAGAATTAGAGTCGCAAGATTACATTACTCCCAAGCCTCAATTAGAGTACAGTTCTAGCTGCGTAAGTTGAAATTTTCACTACAAGCGTCAACTTAGAAAAATTGGCAGCGCTACACAAGTAATAATGCATTGTAATAATGGATGAAATACTAAATGGTAAATGTGATTCTCCAAGGATTTGGAAAAGGACAAGGTTTTTCGGACTAGCCGCATCACATTGGATCGTTAGTCTCCCCTTTTTTTGGCTGCTACCTGCAAGGTTCGGGGCACCAGAGCATATTTCTCATTGATGTAGATTTGCAGCCATTGTTCAGAAACCTGTGCTGCACGAGAGATTCCAGCCAGAGAAATGCGTTCCAGGAGCAATCGGTCAATCAGTTCCCGTGTGGCTTGGTCGATAACTTTTTTAGTCGTTTGTTCGACGAACTGTCGTCTGCAGTCATGGCATTTGAACCGTTGTTTACCGTTGTGGATGCAGCTATTCTTGACCGTTTGGGAAGATGCACAAATGGGGCAGGCAGGCATACGAAGAGAACACAAAGAAACTCTACTTCTCCATCATTACATCTTGAGACTACCGAAAAATTTTGGATTTACTGCTTCTGTTTTAACTTCAACTCAACAATTTCTCTTATTTCACTATGTACACTAACGCTTCTCACATACTTGAAGGGAAAAATTCCTTGTCAAATAAAGTAGACTTACCATTTGAAACTTTGCTTGAACTACTGCAATTGCGATCTGTACAACAGCCTTATGAACCCGCATTTACTTTCCTTATCGATGGTGAAACAGAAGAGGTTCATCTTACCTATGCAGAATTAAACCTACGTGCAAGAGCGATCGCAGCTTCTTTACAAGCTCATGTTTCAGTTGGAGAGAGGGCATTGCTACTTTATCCTTCTGGGTTGGAGTATATTGCGGCATTTTTTGGGTGTTTGTATGCGGGGGTGATTGCGGTTCCCGCTTATCCCCCCAAACGAAACCAGAAATTGTCTAGATTAGAAGCAATTGTTATCGATGCTAAAGCGACAATAGTGCTGACTGTGACATCTCTGCTGAACAGTATTCAGGAGCGTTTTCTCAAAGATTCGGAATTGGCACAATTGCCTTACTTAGCTACGGATAGTGTTGCTAGTAGCCAAGCTTCAAACTGGCAGAAGCCAAATTTGGATAGACATACAATAGCTTTACTTCAATATACTTCTGGTTCTACCGGAACTCCAAAAGGAGTGACAGTTAGCCACGAAAACCTTCTTTATAACGAGCAAATGATTAAGGTAGCTTTCGGGCATACGGAGAAAACTATTTTTGTTGGTTGGCTACCTCTGTTTCATGACATGGGACTGATTGGGAATGTCTTGCAGCCTTTATATTTAGGAATACCATGTATCTTAATGTCACCAGAGGCTTTTATACAAAAACCCTTCCGCTGGTTGCAAGCGATTTCTCGCTACAAAGCAACTACTAGCGGTGGTCCTAACTTTGCCTATGACTTATGCTTGCGTGCAATTACTCCCGAACAGCGAGCTAGTCTAGATTTGACTAGCTGGGAAATTGCTTTTAACGGAGCCGAACCCGTCAGGGCATCAACAATAGAGCAGTTTACCGCTAGTTTTGCCGATTGTGGCTTTCGTCGAGAAGCGTTTTATCCCTGCTATGGTATGGCTGAGACAACGCTATTGGTGACTGGGGGACTTAAGACGGAGCCGCCGATTATTTGCAAAGTCAATAAATCTGCTTTAGAACGAGACCGAGCGATCGTTGCTAGTGACGAAACAGAAGATATTCAAGCGCTTGTAAGCTGCGGTCAGTCCTGGTTGGGACAAAAAATTGCCATTGTAGACCCCAATTCCTTAACCTTATGTCCACCTGATGGTATAGGAGAAATTTGGGTATCAGGACCGAATGTAGCCCAAGGTTATTGGAAACAACTGGAGGAAAGCAAACGAACTTTTCAGGCCAGAATAGCAGATACGAGTGAGGAGCCATTTTTGCGAACGGGAGATTTGGGATTTATCAAAAACGAGCAACTGTTTATCACTGGTCGTCTTAAAGACTTAATTATTATTCGAGGACGCAATCATTATCCTCAAGATATTGAGCTTACCGTCCAACAAAGCGATTCAAGACTGCGCTCAAATAGTGGAGCTGCTTTCACAGTAAGAATAGGTGGTGAAGAACAGTTAGTTGTAATCCAAGAGGTAGAGCGAGAACATCTCCGCAAAATTGATGTAGACGAAATAAGCACACGTATCCGTCGAACTGTAGCAGAAGAGTACGAGCTACAAATTTATGATGTATTGCTTATCAGACCTTTATCAATTCCTAAGACTTCTAGTGGCAAGATTCAGCGCTCGGCTTGTAGGCAAAAATATTTGAATAATGAGTTTGAGGTTGTCAAAGGTAAAACCCAACTAAGCAAAATCCCCCAACAATCTGCAACTCAGTCTCAGACAGAAGTATCCAGTTCTGATCCAATAACATTTTTAGAAAATTGGATGAAGGTGTGGATTGCTCGTAAAGTGAATGTTGCTCTCCAGACGATCTCCTCTACTTCTCTGTTTGTAGACTATGGATTAGATTCAGTGCAGGCAGTTGAGTTTGCCACTGAAGTAGAAAAACTATCAGGGCTTCGCCTAGCCGAGGGAATTATTTTTGTTTACCCAACTATCCGTGAATTAACTCAACACATCGTTCTTCGATTAGGAAATAATGTTGATAAGCTGATTGTTCCCCTAGAGAAAATTAGTTTCGCAGAGGGGCTGGAGATAACAGATATCAATTCTGCACCATCAGTTAAATTCCGCTCCCTAGTCGATATCCCATCAGAGTACTATCAATTTGACTTACTGCCTGAATATTTGGAACTAAGAGAGAGATTGTCGATTTATGAATCTGGGGAGATGAAGTATCCCTATTTCAGAGCCAAGCAGAAGTCAGCCAAGTCAACTATGTTAATTGACAATAGTGAATACATTGACTTTTCGAGTTTCGACTATCTGCGTCTTTCTAGCGATCCTGATGTTGTTAAAGCAGCTCAGTTAGCAATTGAACAATATGGTACTTCTTCTGGTGCAAGCCGAATAGTTTCCGGAGAAACTCCTTTACACAAAGAACTAGAAGAAACAATTGCTAGTTGGTTGGGAACCGAAGATGCCATAGTATTTGGTCACGGACATGCAACTAATGTATATGCTATTAGTTCAATTGTTGGTTCTAACGATTTGATCGTACACGATAAGTATATGCACAACAGTGCTGTGATGGGTAGTAAGCTGTCTGGTGCAACAATGATTCCCTTTCCTCATAATGATTTGCAGGCTCTGGAGGAGATTCTCGAACAGAAACGACTACATTATCAACGAGTTCTTATTCTGGTTGAAGGAGTTTACAGTATGGACGGAGATGTTCTTTCCGACCTGTTTAAACTCATTGAAATTAAGGAGCGTTATAAAGCGTGGTTGTTTATTGATGAGGCTCATTCTATTGGTGTTCTAGGTCAGACTGGGCGAGGCGTAGGAGAACACTTTGGGATCAATTCAAGTCAGGTTGACATTTGGATGGGGACTATCAGCAAAGCTTTAGGTAGTAGCGGGGGTTATATTGCTGGTTGTAAGTCTCTGGTTAGTTACTTGAAACACTCTTCACCAGGTTTTCTTTTCACTGTTGGGGCTTCTCCAGCTAACGTTGCAGCAGGATTAGCAGCTATCCGAAAAGTTCAGGCTAAGCCTCAACTAGTAACCCAGCTTAAAGAGCGCGCTAAGTTATTCTTAGAACTAGCAAAACAAAAGGGCTTGAACACCGGAACTAGTAAGGATTCGGGGGTAATCCCTATTATTGTGGGCGATTCAGATCGAGCAGCGAGGTTAGCTGATGCTGCTTATCAACGTGGCATTAACGTTTTTGCTATTGGATATCCGGCTGTGGAGTTTAACGAAGCAAGATTGAGATTTTTTATTTCGCCACTCCATACAGAAGAGCAGCTCAAGTACACCGTTGAAACTATTGCTGAGTTGCTAGCGGGATTATAACTCTGTAAAACCCCTAATAAGCTTCAATACCTTGCTTCCTCAAAAACCTAAGTCTATTTTATTGACCAAGATTTTTCATAAGCTTACAGCTTTAGGTCGTATTTACTCTGTTCAACCTCATTCCCAAGCCTTATAAATTGGTGAAGGTATTGAAGCTTGGGTTGAGCTTTCAGCCTATTAACTCCCTACAAAGTAATAGCTAATAGGCTGATTAAAACTTAACCAAACTCTGTTGTCTTTAAAGTCTTACCAAAGAATAACTATGACTAACTATGTAGAAACGCCTAAAGAAAAGAGCAATACTAGAGCTATATTCCGCGACTCCTTTCAGAAAAATTCACTGATCACTCTTCTATCTTTCATAAGCAGATATGGTGTTGATCGTCCTTATCTGGGAAGAGCCTGCCTATTTCTGCTGATGAGCTTTGCTGAATTTCCCTTTTCCTTGTACGAAGACCTCGTTTATGGTTCTCGTATTGAGGCTACACAGCTTAACGAAGATCCAGTGTTCGTCATCGGTCATTGGCGGAGTGGTACTACACATCTTCACAATATACTCAGTCAAGATCCTCAATGGGCTACTCCAAAGCATATGCACGTTTTCTATTCGAGAACCTTTTTTACCTTCGAGCGATTTAAAGCCTTTTTTGCTAGTAGATTACCGAAAGAACGAGGATACGATCAAGTAAAAGTAGGACTTGACGTACCGGAAGAAGAGGAGGAAGCGCTATTATCTTACTCTTCTCGCTCTTTCTATCATGCTGTTATTTTTCCACGAATTGCTGATGAGTTCTTTCGACGTTACGCTCTGTTAGAGGACATGGAGCCAGAAGAGTTAGTTGCTTGGCAGCAAGACTATACATGGTTTTTGAAGAAGATTAGCCTTGCCTTCAACGATTATCCACTGCTTCTAAAAAATCCCGTCAATACTTGTCGGATTGCTGCTTTAACACAACTGTTTCCTCAAGCTCGTTTTGTGCATATTTACCGCAACCCTTATGAGGTTTTTGAATCTAACATAAAAATGATCCAGATACATACGCAGAATATGCGTCTTCAGAAACTATTGCCTTTAGAAGAGCTACAGACAGGTATTCTACAAAGATACATACTTATGATGCAAGCCTACGACTGTCAAAGTTCGGCACTCCCATCGAACAGGCTAGTTGAAGTTAGTTTTGAGCAAGTTCGAGATTGTCCTTTACAAGCATTACAACATATCTACACGCAATTAAATATTTCCGGTTTTACAAACGCCTTGCCTTACTTTGAACAATACATTAATACGCAAAAAAGTTACAAGCAAAATACTTACCACTATACCAATGAAAACTTGCATAGCGTCCAACAAGCGTGGGGGAAATGGATCGACAGATGGGGCTATCAATCACCATCTACCGTCAGCGAGTAAGTTACGGTTTGACTAAGCTTTTTTTATCTGCCTAGCGATCAAAAGATTAGTTTTTGCCTTTCTAGCCATAATTTTGAGTTTTTTTACTTATAATGAAAAGATTGTCATTAGCTGCACTAGGGATTATATCTATCGTTTTCGGAACTTCTAGCCTTGCTGCGGCTGCAAGTCTCACCCAAACGAATTTTACCCTGACATTCAATACACCTCCAGCTAATTTTGATGAGCCGCCTAGAGGGATTTGTGCTTTAATAGGGATTTGTAATTCGGGAGTTGAGAGTATAGTCCCAGACGTAAATCCTGGTCTACCTACTCCTCCACAACCATATATAAATGACACAGGATTTCCCATCACTGGTGTATTTGCTAAACTGCCTGAAAATCGACCAGAAGGTCCAGGTGCATTTGTCGCAGGAATCTCTGATATATTCAGTAATATTAATATATCTAACGATAAACAACAGCTTTGGTTTACAGGAGGAACGATTGCCGTTAATGAAGTGATTTTTGCTGATTTTGAAGTTTATCCAGAGGCTGACTCGACGGTTTTTCTTACTCTTAGTACTACTCCCGAACCTTCTTCTATTCCCGAACCTTCTTCATTAGTAGGAATCTTAGTTCTTGGTTATTTAGGTACTCGCTTCCGGTTCCAAAAAAGACGAAATGAATAGATACAGATAACCTTAATTTTAACGTTATGTAATTACCTGCATTTCTGTTGGTAATATAACGTGAGTTCTGCATAATCAATGGGGCAAAATAGGTAGGGTGAAAGTGCTAAATTCAGTAGGTCGAAAAGTTTTGTAATTTGACGAAATAATAAGGGTTTAAGACGACGTTTTTGGGCAATACGGTTCAGTTAAGGATTTCTTCCTTCTCTTTGCGTGCTTTGCGGTTTGTTAAAAAATTGACTTTGACAGAGAGTTTTAGCCTTAACTGAACCGTATTGGGATTTAACCTAAATTTTTCTTGTAAAACTCGAAATATCTTGACTGAGCGAATCCGGTACTCAACAAATATCCGTTTAGCCGAAATTTTTTCTTTTCTCTTTTTGTTCAATTATTAATTCTTGATTTACGTGTTGATTCATGGGAGTACCAATTAAATATTTTACCTGATAGGAATTATTTACTTTAAATATTTGTAGATAAAGAGGCAAAAATCTATGAAAGGTTCAGTTGTTATCACTGGAGCATCTAGTGGAATAGGTGAAGCCTGTGCTATTTACCTGGATAAGTTAGGTTATCAGGTTTTTGCAGGGGTTCGTAGAGAAGCTGACGCTGAGGCACTAAAGTGCAAGGCTTTAAAAAAAACGATCCCTATTATTTTAGATGTTACTGATGAAGCATCAATCAAAACAGCTGTAAAAATGGTTCAGCTTTCTTTGGGATCTCACGGACTAACTGGTTTAGTGAATAATGCAGGAATTGTTAGTACTGGTCCGCTTGAATTTCTTCCGATAAGTGAACTGAGAAAACAGCTTGAAGTCAACGTAATCGGACAGATTGCAGTGACGCAGGCATTTCTTCCCCTTTTGAGAAAATCGTCTACAGGCCGCATAATTAACATGGGATCTGATTCTGGTAAGGTTTGCAGTCCTTTGCTAGGGCCTTATTGTGCCTCAAAGTTTGCCTTAGAAGCACTAACAGATGTACTACGAATGGAATTGCAACCTTGGGAAATTAATGTTTCTATTATCGAACCAGGTGCAGTTACAACACCAATTTGGGGAAAATCTATAGAGCAAGTGGATAAAATTTGGGAAAGCTTCCCAGATCAAGCAAAAAAACTGTATCTTCCTACACTGGAGGCTGTTCGCAAAACAGCTAACAAAATAGGGCAAAAAGGTATCTCTGCCGAAGAAGTTGCCAAAGTCGTTTCGCAAGCGCTTGCTGTAAAAAGACCAAAGGCTCGATATGTTGTTGGAATGGATGCCAAAATTAATATTTTGCTGGCCAAGATTATGCCAGAGCGAGTTTTAGATAAGCTAATTAGTTTATATCTAGGTTTGCCAAAAAACGCCGAAAGGCAAAATTCTTCAACTTAGAAACTAAGCGGACGAACGCCAGTAAAAAGAACTGTGCAAAGATTTGTAGTTTGAAGTCAGACTGGAGCAATAAATGTCATCTCAAGATCAACTGAGCAAAACACGTGCCGATGAGTTACTCGAGTGGCTTCGTAGCTACGCAAATCAGCGCATCAATTCTCGGCTAATCGATGAACGCCGTTGCATCCCACCATATATTGTGCTCGATATGGGAAACCGGGGACTCTTAGGTATGCAGGTACCACCGAAGTACGGTGGTATTGGTCTGAGCAATCAAGATACTCTGCGCGTAGTACAACAGTTAGGAGCCATTGATACGACGCTAGCTTCGTTTGTTGGTGTTCACAATGTTCTCGGGATTCGTCCCCTGATGAACTATGCTTCTAGTGAAGTTCGAGATGAATTACTTCCCCTCATGGCTACAGGTCGAGAATTGGCTGCCTTTGCTCTTACAGAACCAGGGGCAGGGTCCAACCCTCAAGCTATCTCAGCAAAAGCCATACCAGATAGTCAAGGAAGCTGGCGGTTGCAGGGCACCAAAATCTGGATTGGCTCGGCAGCATGGGCAAGTGCCATCAATGTTTTTGTCCAAACCTTTGATGCTGAGGGGCAATACCTCGGAATTAGTGGTTTTGTAGTTCGTCAGGGAAGCAGGGGTTTACGGCAAGGACCTGAAGCACTGACTATGGGGTTACGTGGCATGGTTCAGAATGCCGTGTATCTAGATGACGTTTGTGTAGATTCAGAGCATTTGTTAGGTGAATTGGGGGCAGGCATGAAAGTTGCTCAAGATGCTATGATGCACGGGCGATTATGCATTACAGCAGCTAGTCTTGGGGGAATGAAGCGTTGCGCTCAATTGATGCTTCGTTATGCAAAACGCCGAAATATATCAACAGGTCGATTGCTCAACAATCCAGTAATACTAGCTAAATTGACCGATATTACAGAAGGTATTATGGCTGTAGAAAGCTTAGTCACTCGGATCGCTAAGTTACTCGATGACGAATGTACTATTCCTGTAGAAGCTTATGCTGCCTGCAAAATAGTTGGTACAGAGTTATTCTGGCAGACGGCTGACAGTCTGGTTCAGATGCTAGGTGGTCGTGGTTATATAGAAACAAATATTGCACCTCAACTCCTGCGCGATTCCAGAATTCTTCGCATTT
This sequence comes from Nostoc sp. ATCC 43529, assembly GCA_003326205.1. Taxonomy (GTDB): domain Bacteria; phylum Cyanobacteriota; class Cyanobacteriia; order Cyanobacteriales; family Nostocaceae; genus Nostoc. The sequence goes on along the minus strand of LWTK01000074.1, from coordinate 118,796 downwards.
ATGAAGGACCTACTGAAACCTTAAATATGTTTCTTGGCTCTAAGATCAATAACAAAAGCCAAGAACTACACCAATTTATTTGCCAGGGTCTAGAAGCACCTCAAACTGCTGAAACCCTAAAAGTAGCAGTGGAACAAATCAACGCTCGTTACACCAGTTCTAAAACTTCTTTTTCCGATAGTAGTGCCGCTATTCGCTGGACTCATGCCTGTACTGGCGAAGTAGTTACCTTAGGAATCTTACTAGCTGCGGTTGAAGGTGCTTTTAAACGCTCTGGTTCAGAGCGTCTATATCGTACTGTTACTTGGGCAAAACTAAATTTTGAACAAAAACTTGAAAGAGTTTTATCTGGGACACCAGCAGAATCAGTAATATGTGATTCTAACACTCTTGCTGAGCAAATATATGATTATGCTAACGCAATTGGCGAACTCGAACAAACTCTCTCAGGAGAAAATCACGAACTAGACGAACTGTTGCGAGATTGAACGATCGCATTATGTTCATTCTTGGCGACTAAATCTAAAAATTTATAGACACTAGATATGAGAGGCTGGTTTTACCAAACTTTCCCGCCTGAGAATGGTTAGGTATCACGGCGCGATTATTGGTACAAAATAACAATATTATTGGAATTGAGCCTTGGTAATAACTTTCCTGCTGCAATTTTTCATCATGACGCTAATGCTTTCGCTCGGCTTTCAGCTGACGCCACAGGATATCCTGCGTACATTTCACAAATCAGACCTGATAGCACGTTCTCTGTTAATCAACTTCCTAATTATACCTATCGCGGCTTTGCTCCTTACACGGGGGCTTGCTTTACCAAAAACTACAGCAGTTACTCTTATGCTTGCGTCAGTAGCCCCTGGAGCCCCCTTTGCACCTAAATTAGTGGCTATTGCTGACGGGGATTTGCCTTCTGCCATTGGGCTGACGTTTATTTTATCGATCTTTGCAGTAGTCGCTACACCCTTGATGATGCACCTGACTTACTCCGATGGGGAAGACGTGCTCATCAAGGTTCTACCAATTATCTGGAGCCTAGTGTTATTCCAGTTACTCCCTTTATTTGCTGGTCTTGCTATTCGCCATCAGAGTAGGCTAATTGCTACGCGCTTACTGCGTCCAGTTAGGATAATTTCAGATATTCTTTTTGTGACACTCCTAGTTCTAGTTGTGTACAAAAATTTCTACGTACTCTTCAGTGTTGGATGGCTCTCCTTTGTCGTTATGGTACTATTTACCTTCGTGACTTTGGTCAGTGGCTGGGGACTAAGTTGTTCTGAAACTCGCACGCAAAAAGCACTGGTCTTGACGACTGCCTCGCGGAACTTAGCACTTGTATTACTTATTGGTGTAGAGAGCTTTCCCAGAACAGGTGTAGAGGTTGCTGTCATTGCCTTCGGTCTTATTGAGTTGACGCTTACATTGCTGGTGGCGGTCTACCTTCGCTGGTCTTGTCCAGTTGAGTAAGAGAGGCCTTGAAAATCAATAAAAAGCTAGAAAGTAAAATCGCTCTACGTAAGCAGCAATGTATTTTATATAGATTCGTCAAAATTTTGTCTAGAAAATTGGGTACACTTCATGGAAGAAATTTATATCGAAATCAACGGTTGTGAATACTATGTCCAAGATTCCCGTAATGGGCATAATTGCGTAATCCTGCTACATGGGTGGCCAGATGACAGTTCTTTATGGAGATTTCAAATTCCTGCTCTGGTGGAATCTGGATATCGTGTTATCTGCCTTGATTGGCTTGGTCATGGACAGAGTGAAAAGACTGAAGAATTAAATAAGTATACGTTAGCCTCACTGTCTGCTGATGTGATCGGATTGATGGACGCATTGAATGTGGAGAAAGCGCATTGCATTGCTCACGATTATGGAGCAATAGTAGGTTGGGAGCTGGCAACAAGATATCCAGATCGGCTTGTGTCATATGTTACCTTATCAGCAGGTCATCCTCTGGCATTGATCAAAAACCTTTCCTTTGAATCAATGATTAAAAGTTGGTACTTAGTTTTCAACCCATTGCCCGTGGCAATTCCGATATATCGTGCAAAGAATGGATTTTTTTTGAGGTGGGTACTGCGTGGACATCCCGATAAAGAAAGCATAGTTGAAAAGTTTTTGCATGAAAAGAACTCTTTCTACATTCAAGTTTGGGAAAAAGCCAATCCCGTATTCCCGTTTATTATGTCTTCACTTCGTAGCAATAAATCACAGCTAAATTTGATAAAAGTTCCGACTCTTGGGATTTGGAGTTCTGGGGACAACTTTATGGCTGAAAAACAGATGAGTAAATCTGGCGTTTTGGTGCAAGCGGAGTGGCAATACATACGAATAAATAAATGTAATCATTGGCTTCAATTAGAAAAGCCCCAGGAAATTAATAAGCATTTACTTGAGTGGTTAAGCAAACATCCGAAATGAAATATTTAGGTCTGGCTGCGGGGTCAAATGAGCAGTGATATTAAATTCAACGAATCGGTCAGTAATGCTTTTTGACATAACGCAGATCGTACTCTAAGTCACTGTTAATTCCTCCGTACATAAGCTTGAGTCGGCTATTACTACCCAATCGATAGAAACGTCGTTGTAGGCTCTCTCGGTCTAAGTTAGAGCGCAATACGGTTCAGTTATAGAAAACCAGAAATAATACCCACAACCTAGCACTCGAAAAGAAGGATGTGGGTTCCCAATTGCCAAAATTGGTGTGATATCAAGTTCGGTTAATTACTTGTAATTCAAATTTACAAAGTCGAAAGAGCGTAACAGAGGAAACAGGCATTTGTTATTGGAGTTAACATTTGCTGCGTCTGCTATTTCATCCACCATTCCTTCTGCTTCTGCTGCGCCAGTTCCGATCGCATAATATACTCCCTGGTACTGCCAAACAAAAGGATCGGCAAAATAACCTTTGTAGACCGGATTAGTATATGTTTGCATTTGAATTCCGTAAATATTGCGATCGCTAGAGGTTAAGCTCATAAATTGTAGAGCAGCAAAGTTAATTTAAATAAATATTCAGAGAGTAGAGTTTTATCAAATCAAGCAGACCAGCTTAAAATTTAAGCAATAATTTTAAGCTGGAGAGATTGTCCCTAAGTATTAAGTTAAATTGCGGTAAATTTCAGAGTTGCAATGGCAAAGATGAACATTCATCTTGATGAAATTCAAGAATCTTTTTAACGAGATTCAGTTCCTTGATTAGGAAGACCTGGGGTAGTAACAGTACCGCCAGCAGCTTCAGGTTCAGCACCTTGACGAACTTCTGTACCTGACTCTTGACCAGTCATCCGATATCTTTCATCAAGAGGGGTATCACCCTCTTCTGTAGTTGGCACAGTTGTTTTAGTTCCAGGGTTATCTTGAGGATCGTATTTACCTTCTTCTTTGCGATTATCTTCAGGAATTTCTGATGACATACAAAATTTGTACCTTATTTAATAAGTTGTTTTGATAAAATGATAACTTCCAGTTTTTTAAAGATTTCCTATCCTCAGATAGAACTATTTGTATAACTTTTTTAGGAAAACTTTTTAAATAAAAATGTTGGTGCTTGGTAATAAAAAACACAATTTAACTTAATATTTATATAACTTCACAATTGTTATAACCAAAGGGAATGTGTGAAGGTACATGTTATCGTAGGGGCGCACAGATGTGCGCCCCTACCTGTCTGCCTCATTTACCTTAAAAATACTGTCTTAGTGACTAATGTCAACTCCTAGTACTTGAAATTTATGTAACTTTCAACTTTTTCTTTAGACAACTGTTCAACTACTTGACACCGCAGCATTTGTTTGATCTCCACCGATAGGCTTTCATAGTAGTCTCGTTGGAGAGTCAATTCTACTTTTAGTGTGTGTAACCAATGCATAGCATAGCCCATCACTACCATCGGTCTTGGCTGATTCGTCCGATTTGGGGAACCTCTGTGCAACCCTAAAGGCGATCGCACCATCACGTCACTAGGCTGCATATAAAAAAATTCCATCGGAATTTCACCACTAGCAACCTTCTTTAATCCCTCTTCCCGCGGTAATACATGGATACCGCGTGCCATTTGGAACAGCCCGTTTTCTGCGGTCACTTCCACTAGTGGGAAATACTTCAAGGGGCACGCCGCCGTAGAGGTTCGGGTAGTTTTTCTGTTACTTCAGGACCAGTAATATCTCGTAGTGCCTTAACTCCTAGCGATCGCAACAGATAGAATCACAATTTCATATCACGATTACGCTGTTGTACCATTACCTATAAGATTGTCTAGTTTACCTAAAACTTTATGCTAAATAGCTTGCAATACAACAAATATTTATGACTATTTTTACTCGTATAATTTTTATACCTTCAAAAATATTGAGTACAGAATAAATTAAGAAAAAATCTAGTTTTTCACATATGGGGTGCGTTGTAGCCAAGTGATGCACCTTTAGTATATGGTACATTAGCCTACGCTGTAACACACCCTACATCTACTAATTGATTCTGAATTTTTCTTTACTGTATTTGCAATTACAAATTAACTTCATATCGACTAACTCCTCTAGGCGAACCCCACATTGAGCTAAGGTAGTTCTTAAGAATGATGTAGCCGTTAGCCAATATTTGAAACGATGAAAGCACACGAGCTACAAAAAATGGAAAAAGCCGATGAAATCTCAAGAGACTCAAAACACAAAAACAAAGAATAAACCTGAGAATCTCAATGTTCAAGGTACTGGGAAATCTGAACCCATAACTCAGGTACAAAGGAATAATATAATCACCGATCGCGATTTACCCAATCCACTAGTTCGCTATGGATTTACCATGGTGATATTAGCTACTTTCTTATTTGTTGTCGCCATTTACTACGGAATTATTAACCCCTGAGTCATTAACCTAATTTACTCCACAGAAAGTACAAATTCTTACGATCGCAGCTTGCTAAGCTCTACATGAATTTGAGTTTAATTTTTTGTTTTTTTGCTAAATAATCTTTACTGTGCGATATATTTACAGAATTTTAAGCTCATTCTCATAGAGATTGTGGTAATTTTTGCGTGTTTGGGAGTGTCTTTAAGGCTACAAGTTCATTTAACAGAAATATACTCCGTTAGTTAGATGGAAGTAGTACTAATTAATTAGTTTATTACTGTAATAGAAATGAATTGCATCATCCCCCTAAAAATGTAAGTGCAAGAATTACAGTAGATTACAAGGGAAGTAAATTACACAACTATTCGTCTGGTAGCGAGTTACAAAGGTTGTTTTACTCACCAAAGTTTCCACCGCCAAAAGCCAGCGCTCGAACTTTTCTTTGAACTCACCAATTCTCAACAGCAGTTGTTATCCTATGGGTTACCCAAAGAAGCACAAGTTAGAGAAGCTATCAACGGACTGCCTCCTTTTGAATTCTGCTGTAAACATGTTTTTCCCTAAATATTCATCAGCTTTTGCTATTAGATTGACCTTGAATTTAAGGCTGAGAGGGTGCTGATTCAATTGTAAAAAGTTACTGGCTCACTATAACTAGTAACTTGGATTAGCGTTTTAAGGAGATGTAATTAAATTGCATGGCCACAAAGTATCCTAAATTTAACCAGGATCTCGCACAAGACCCGACTACCCGTCGGATCTGGTACGCGATCGCTACGGGAAATGATTTTGAAAGCCATGATGGCATAACCGAAGAAAATCTTTACCAAAAGATTTTCGCTACTCATTTCGGTCACTTAGCAATCATTTTTCTGTGGGCATCTAGTCTATTGTTCCACGTAGCGTGGCAAGGTAACTTTGAACAGTGGATTAAAGATCCCCTGCATATCCGCCCCATCGCCCACGCGATTTGGGACCCCCACTTTGGTAAACCAGCAGTAGAAGCCTTTACCCAAGGGGGCGCTAACTATCCTGTTAACATTGCTTACTCTGGTGTTTACCACTGGTGGTACACCATTGGGATGCGGACGAACAATGACCTTTACCAAGGTTCAGTTTTCTTGCTGCTGTTAGCTGCATTGTTCTTGTTCGCCGGTTGGCTGCACTTGCAACCCAAGTATCGTCCCAGCTTGGCTTGGTTTAAGAGTGCTGAACCTCGTTTGAATCACCACTTAGCAGGTTTGTTTGGTGTTAGTTCTCTGGCTTGGACAGGACATCTCGTTCACGTTGCTATTCCCGAATCTCGCGGCGTTCATGTTGGTTGGAATAATTTTCTAACTACACTGCCGCACCCAGCAGGTTTAGCACCTTTCTGGAGGGGTGACTGGGGTGTATACGCTCAGAATGCTGATACACCAGGGCATGTATTTGGCACATCCCAAGGCGCAGGAACGGCAATTCTGACTTTTTTGGGTGGTTTTCATCCCCAAACAGAGTCACTATGGCTGACTGATATCGCTCATCACCATTTAGCGATCGCAGTCATCTTTATCGTTGCCGGTCACATGTACCGCACGAACTTCGGGATTGGTCACAGCATCAAAGAAATGCTCAATTCGAGAAATTTCTTTGGCATCCAAACTGAAGGCCAGTTCAACTTACCCCACCAAGGGCTGTACGACACCTATAACAATTCTTTGCACTTCCAGTTATCTATACACTTGGCAGCACTGGGAACTGTTACCTCATTGGTCGCACAGCACATGTACTCGCTACCTCCTTATGCCTTCATAGCTAAGGACTACACAACGCAGGCAGCACTGTACACTCATCACCAGTACATCGCTGGGTTCTTGATGGTTGGTGCCTTCGCCCATGCGGGTATTTTCTGGGTACGAGATTACGACCCAGAGCAAAACAAAGGTAACGTGCTTGACCGAGTACTCAAGCACAAAGAAGCGATTATCTCTCACCTAAGTTGGGTGTCGCTATTCTTGGGCTTTCACACCCTTGGGTTATACGTCCACAATGATGTTGTGGTTGCCTTTGGCACTCCTGAAAAGCAAATTTTGATTGAGCCAGTGTTTGCTCAATTCATCCAATCTGCTCACGGAAAATTGCTGTATGGCATGGATACTTTATTATCTAATCCAGATAGCATTGCCTATACAGCTTGGCCCAACTACGGTAACGTCTGGTTACCAAATTGGGTAGATGCAATTAACGCCGGTACTAACTCCTTGTTCCTGACCATTGGCCCTGGTGATTTCCTGGTTCACCACGCGATCGCTTTAGGTCTGCACACCACCACGTTGATTTGTGTTAAGGGTGCGTTAGATGCCCGGGGTACCAAATTGATGCCTGATAAAAAGGACTTCGGCTTCACCTTCCCCTGTGATGGCCCTGGTCGCGGTGGTACTTGCCAAACTTCCTCTTGGGAACAATCTTTCTATCTTGCTGTTTTCTGGATGTTGAATCTTCTTGGCTGGGTAACTTTTTACTGGCACTGGAAGCATCTAGGTGTTTGGCAAGGTAACGTCGCTCAATTCAATGAGAACTCTACATACCTCATGGGTTGGTTCCGTGATTACCTCTGGGCTAATTCCGCTCAGTTAATTAACGGTTACAACCCCTACGGCACAAATAACTTATCTGTGTGGGCTTGGATGTTCCTCTTCGGACACTTGGTTTGGGCAACTGGTTTCATGTTCCTCATTAGCTGGCGTGGCTACTGGCAAGAGTTAATTGAAACTCTAGTCTGGGCACACGAACGTACTCCACTGGCTAACTTAGTTCACTGGAAAGATAAACCCGTTGCTTTGTCCATTGTCCAAGGCTGGTTAGTAGGTCTAGCTCACTTCACAGTCGGCTACGTCCTTACCTATGCAGCATTCCTCATAGCTTCAACCGCTGGTAAATTTGGGTAAAAGGCAACAGTACGGTGTAATACCAATTCTCTAAAATTTGGCAACAAATCGTTCCTCCCCTTTCCCTGTTAAGAATTGCCTTTTGGTTGAAATCTATAAAAAGCTTCTGACCTTAGCCATCATCCCCCTCTATACCGTTAGGTTAAAGGGGGATTTCTATATATTTATTTTCTCTCACTGATGATTCATCAGTCATCATTTCTACTTATCTGGCACTACTAACCTGATAACTGCGTCAACTATGTTGCTGCTAAATTGCTGTATCAGTTTTCCTGGTATGGCAATTTAATATTTGTATGGAATCAAATGTAACCAATTAACCGACGTTGAGTAAATAGAAGTAATGAGAATTCAGTTTTGGAGAAAAAGCAGAGAAATTAATCCGACTCTAAATAATTTACTATTTAAACCTGCGAACAGATGGGTACTACTAAGCCTCAGCAAGCTTGGTGTAGTGTCGCCTTTGATGGTTCGAGCTTGGTGGCTTTTAAGAAAGCGTCTGCTGCCATTATTGTGTCTAATATCATTCTTTGCAGTATTGCAACTCAACAGCTTTGCCCCTGCTGTTGCCCAACTACCTCGCCAAGAAATTCGGGGCGTGTGGCTCAGTGGTAACGATTTTAGCGTTTTTAGAAATCGCTCACAAGTCCAAGCTGCCATGAGCCAACTGCGAAAGTTAAACTTTAATACTGTTTATCCGGTAGTCTGGAATGATGGTTATACACAATACCCCAGCGCCATAATGCAGGAAAAGGGTATTCCTTTTTTCTTCAAGGGAACAGAGGGACAAGATGTCATTGCAGACATTATTAGCCAAGCCCGCAGCCAAGGGTTACTAGCAATACCCTGGTTTGAATTTGGTTTCATGGTTCCTCTAACTTCAGAACTGGCATCACAACATCCAGATTGGCTAACACAAAAGCAGGATGGGACTCAAACTTCAATTAGTGCTGCGGGTGAAGTAGCGTGGTTGAATCCCTTTCACCCCGAAGTGCAAAACTTTATCCGCGAACTCGTGATGGAAGTAATTACGAAATACAATGCTGATGGCGTTCAATTTGACGACCATACGAGTTTACCTGTAGATTTTGGTTACGATAAGTACACAATTAGTTTATATACTCAAGAAACTGGCAATCCTCCTCCATCCAATCCCCAAGCCCAAGCATGGATAAAATGGCGGGCAGATAAAATTACTGCCTTCATGGTAGACCTTCACCAAAGTGTGAAAGCCCAAAAACCGAATGCTATCTTCTCAGTTTCTCCCAATTACTATGATTTTGCTTACAAGCTGCAACTGCAAGACTGGCTCAATTGGGTAAGGTTGGGCATTGTTGATGAGTTGGTTATGCAGGTATACCGTAATGATTTAGAAAGTTTTATCGGTCAAATTACCCGCCCAGAAATTTTAGAAACTCAACAAGTCATCCCAACTGGTATCGGGATTATGGCGGGGTTACGAAATCGCCCAGTTTCCATAGCCCAAATCCAATCCCAGGTGGTAGCAGCCCAACAGCGCGGTTTAGGTATCGGCTTTTTCTACTACGAAAGCCTTTGGGATATCGCACCTGAACCAGCAGCCCAACGCCAGTCGGCATTTGCGGCTGTTTTTCCTAATTCAGCATTGCGCGACATCTCCCAAAATACACCCCGTAAGCCAACTTTTAACACCGTATCCCTGCCTTTATATCCAAAGCCTTCCCTCGGCCAGCGCGTTCGCGGCTATTTTCTGGAAGTGGCGATCGCCAATGGTCAACCAAAACGTGTTTTATTAGATACAGGCTCCGCAGGGTTAAGAGTTCCCCAAGAGTTTTTAGGTAATTCTCCCATCCAAAGAACAGGTCAAAACATCAAGGAGGTATTAAGTGATGGTACTGTCTTAGAAGGCGAATTAGTTTACACTAATGTCCGGTTTGGTTTGATTCCCACCACAGAACCCGTTCCCGTACAGGTTGTTACTAGTCGCCAATGTACTGCCCAAAAACCTAATTGTTCAGCAAAAAGTGGTGCGCCATTTTCCGGTATTATCGGTGTCAACTATTCTGAAAAGTCACTTCCTTACAACCCGTTGAGAAAATTACCAGGCAATCTGAGTAACGGATTTATTGTGATGGGCAATGGTAGTAGTAACAACAATGGCAGTCTTATTCTCGGTTTAACTACCCAGAATCAAGCAGGTTTTAAAATGGCCTCTTGGAGTCAACAACCCGAAATTAATGGTGTACCTGGTAAGAGATGGGACTCCCGCCTGGGCAAAGTTTGTTTAACTCTTGCTGGAAGTGGTGCCAAAAATTCTTGTAATGCCACAGCGATCGCTGATACTGGAACTATTAATGCTTTGGCTGAATTCAAGTCAGCTTCTACAGCAGGAAAACTCAAACCAGGGGTATTAGGTTCAGCAAATACTGTGAAAGTAGCAATGAATGGCATTTTTGATTACAGCCTCAAACCAGGAAACCGCGATGGATTTAATCGCTGGAATTTGAGTATCTCACCACAATCACAACTGAGTATATTTGTAAACCCTGGAATTGCATTGTTTGATAAATACGATGTACTCTTTGACCAAGTTAATGGAAAACAAGGTTTTCGCAGTCGGCGGTAAAGCGATCGCATAACGATATCATGTCCTCGTGATATCCCCAACGTGGCAACGGCAAGTGAGACAGAAAGCCAACACTTACCGCTTGCGGAAGTGTTGGTACTTCACATTAAATCCAAATATCTGAAGTGCAATCACCGCCAGGATAGCGCATCTCATGGGCACGAGAGGGGCCTGCTGGTTCTTTGCCAAAGTCAACGTAGAAATCTTCGTTGATTTTGAGTCCGCCGTTTTCAGTGTCGCAGTCAATCTGTAATAAATATGAGCCAGTCTTAGATAAATCAGGATAAAACTGATTATCCCAAGTGCTAAATAGAGAATTCGTCACATAAAGCCGTTTGCCGTCCAAACTCAGCTGTAGCATTTGCGGTCCGCCAGCCAATTTATGACCTTGAACTTCACCACTGTTACCTAACAAACCACCGCACCAAACTTGACCGGTGAGTCGAGGATGGGATGGATCGCTGATATCATATTGGCGGATATCTCCATGCAACCAGTTGGAAAAGTAAATATAGCGATCGCACATGGAAATCAAGATATCAGTAATCAACGATGGCACCGGTATCGGCCAACCTTCCACTTCTTGTGAAGCTATATCAATTACTTTCTCTATTTGCCAATGACCGTTAGGTTTGTGCCAATGCCAAACATTACTACTGAGTGCTGCGGCGACAAATCCATGAGTGCTGTCGGGGTTATGGTGAAAGCGCACTTCTAGGGGAATTAATCCTTCTTGTCCTAAGTCAAAACTTTGGATAATTTCCCGTGTTGACCAATCCCAAAAATGTACGTGATGACCGTAGTTATCGGCTGCTACGTCGTTGAGGTCAAAACCAGGATAATAAGTTTTGGGTGCGCCCCACTCGCTACTCACCATGATGTTATGACGGGGCTGATACCAAAAGTCATAGTTAAACCGCATACCTGCGGCTTGACCTTCCCAACGCCCAGCAATGTCAAAATTTTCATCTAGTAACAAAAAGCCACCAGGGCCATTTCCTTCGCTGTCGCCCAGCATGGAAATCATTACGTGACCATCTGCTAGACAGTGTACTGTGTGGGGGGCAGTTAAATTGGTTTTTTCTTGAATTTCTTGTGGTTCAATGACTTTGTGCAGTTTTGGCGCTTTGGTATCTGCGGTATCAACAATATAGATGCGGCTAGAACGTTGTCCAGGTATCACGGTAAACCTGCGGGATTTACTAGCATCGTCGTGACAAGAGCTACAAGCATTCCAGCCAAAGTGATGTAATTCATCGCCAATGTAAGGCATAGATAGACGATGAATCACTTGGGAATAGGTTGGAGAATTGGGGTCAACGTCTACGGTGGCAAGATAATCTGGTTCTTCGATACCAGTACCAGTGTAGAGAGCGATCGCATAAAGCACTTTTTCTGTTTCAGCTTTGGTGGCTGCTTCTGGAGAAGCGTAGCCAGGGCCGCAGCAAGCATGAGTCATGGTTTTAAACCTCAGAGGCTATGAAAAATTACCACAAGTTTACAACAAGCCTCGATAACGAATAAAAACCAAAATCACTGCCCACGAACCCAACGCGACTTTGACTGCAACCAAAATATTCAGCACAGGAATAACTCCCCCACTGACAAGTGCGCCCAATTCTCCATGCGGTAACTCTACTCCAGCTAGAGTGATAACCGCCAGTACAATGAAAATCAGCACTGAAACTTTCTCCCATGTGGCAGCGTGCCAGCGCTGGTAGATTTGTTGCATCCATTCCGATGGTGAGGTAATGGCAATCAAACCAATTGCTGTTCCCCCCGCTACTCCGGCCGCAAAACCACCCCCAGGACTCAGATGCCCCCGAATAGCTAGTTCGATACTTACCAATGCGGCAATCGTAGCTCCCAAACGCGCCAAAACAATGGATGGTTGGTCGGTGAAACGATAGACTGTGCTAGATGGCTTTTCATTGGCTAGCAAAAAGTAAGCACCCATGATGGCGATGGTAAATACCACCACCTCGAAAATAGTGTCATACAACCGATTCCTGAGAATGATGCCCGAAACCGCATTGGGTATCCCGCTATCTCGTACAATAGCTTCGACGATAGAGATATCGGGTAAGTCTGCTGCTGGGTTGGGTATGACGAGAAATTTAAGATACAGCGCTATGCCCGCAGCAATATAAACCCATTTCATATCTACTTTTTCCCTGAATTTGGTGTACTAATGTCACTTATCTTTGCGTCTTCCAGTTGTGGGGTGAGAGTTTTTTCATCTGCTGCTTCTTTTTTGAAAGTTGGTGTTACATAAGTCAAGATTGTGGCTGCTGACAAAAGTTCGCTTTGCATAATGTCATAAATCCGCCGCACCCTGGTTGTAGTGTGATAGCGTGGGTTTTCTCCCTCAGATGCATTGTGTTGCGATCGCGCTTCTAAAAAACAGGTGGCATGAACTTCTTTGTCCATCAGTCCTTGGCGCAGAGCTTGTATATCGTTATACGTCACTAACTCTAGACGCAGATGATGTTTGCCAATAATTTTGCGTAAGTTATCCATCAGTTGCCCAAAATGACCATCGTCATCTGGCTCGATTTTGAGTACCCCAAGACGCATCACCAACGACGAACGCACCGCCACAGCATACAGTGTAATTGCTAGCATTGTGCCCACCAATGCTTCCGTCAAAGCAACATCTGGAGCGCCTAAAACTGCATATATCATTGCCGCCACTGCTCCCAAGATGCCACGGATGACTAAGGCTTGGTATGGATTGGTTTGAAATACCACCATACATGCACTTAACGGCAACAGAGCGACGATTAAATAAAGATAACTATCATTCATATAGCAACCTTAAATCAGTTGTAAACAGAATTTATTGCCCCTTGCCTCTTGCCTCTTGCCCCTTGCCCCTTGCCCCATGCCCAATGCCCATCTCTACAAATCAAATAGGATCGCTATAGCTACTCCTGCTACTGGAACAGTAAGCTAAAACATAACCCAGCACTGTATTCCAGATGGCCAAGCAAATGAGGGCCAGAATCAGCAGCGGCCATTCGCTGGGTATCTTCAAAAGCAAGCCAACGATGATACTCATGGAGCCAAGGGTATCTGCAACCGAAAGACTATGGAGTTTGAATAATAGCGATCGCTTGCCCAAGAGGTGAGAAGTTCCCCAAAACCAAAAGAAGAGTCCTACACCTATGCAGACATAACTGAGAAAGTTAATCATCTGCCTTCCCCCGTGGAGACTCCCGCCATAGCTGTACTCAGCTTCTCTACGAGACGCTCCGCGAAGGCGGTGAGAGGAAACGGGGGGCAGGATCTAGGCAACATATCGAATCCTCCATGTGTTGTAAGTTAAAAACTGAATATCTTGGGACTTGGCGTTTTGGGACTTGGCGTTTTGGCAAAGTCGCTTACCTGTTGCGATAGAGTGTAGAGAAATTCTACCTTTACTAGAACCGCCAATAAAACAGAGCTTGTATTTAGGATGTATCGCCAAAGATCCGCGTTTAAATCCGAGAGACATTGTTCCGCCATAAGGTGAACGTATATGTCCTGGGGCGTGTTCTAATCTATGCAACTGTCTGCGGTGAAATCTGAGAGGAATTACCACCAATAAATGCGTGTTATCTGGTTGAATGTGTCCGCCCGTATACCAGTTGGCTAATACAAAAGAATCGACATTGTGAGCCTCAAATTTCTCGGCTAGCTTATTTTTGGTTTTCTTTAAACCCTGCATAACGCGTAATTCTTTTGTCTCTAAACCAGACTTGATTTCTAGTATTCCAAGTTGGTGTAGTTGAGCATAGAACCAAGATTTACCAACTTCAAGTGGACTGAAGGAAATATTCCACTTTCGCCCATTCTTACTCGTTCTCGCCTTAATGTCTTCCACTACAAAAGCAGTGATGGGAAACATCAAAGCAAGCCATTGGCAAATACGCAATTTCCATTGCCATCTTGCCTTGGTTGATGGTGCTAGGCTGTGTTTGTTGACTAGTCTGTTAGCTCTTGACTGACGGCAAGGGGTTTTTCTTCCTCTTCTAGTCTGTCGCATATTACGACGAGTCTCAACAGCATCTTTTACCCAATCCACAGCATGAGTCAAGATGTTTAAGTATGTGTGTGCTTGAGATTTGACGGTAAAAGCTTCGCGCTTTGAACCTGGGTCAATACCCACCGCGATTGGTTGAGTATTGCGATTTGATGGTTCTACGTTCAGGCGGACGCAGAATATTCCGCGCTTCCAAAATGGCGTTGCTTTACCTGATTCAACCCAGCGTCTTGCCCGACTTTGAGTGGTTGGCATTAAAGGACGCTGGTTGGTATCCACAACTAAAACAAACATGGCAATAAGCCCTTGCATGGTGTTTACATCCCTTCGCCTCTGGCTAACACAGGGATTACAGACTAGGGAAGCATCCGTAATGTGTCTTGAACTGCCACATTCAGTTAGCTCAGGTTACGTTTTCCGCACAGGCTAGACAACTGTTTAGTCTTGTTAAAACTAATTGGCTTTTGGTTCTTTACAAGCCCCCGCTATATTCGGTACTCCGAATTAGCGGTGGGTAGTTGACACTTCATTCATCCGTTTGATTACATGAGCCAGCAACATTAATCCAGCATTCCCCACACTCAAGATAATCACGCCGGTAACACCGATCGACCAATCATCCCGCAAGACCGATACCACTAGGATGGCGATGGAAGCTTTGCTTGCAATACTTGAAAATGCCAACATCTTCTGCCAAATATCTTCATCTTGCCATGCCTCGTACATGGGTATGAGCAGCGCCAGAATCATTGCAATTAATACTAGATTCAGATTCATGTTTTTTTCCTCCGTCGCACTCGGTGTACTTCATACCAGCCATCTTCGTGGTATTTCAGCACAATGGTTTTTGGTGTAAAGGTAATCAGGAAGATATCCAGGAATATCAGCCCTGGGGTGCGTCCTGGTTTAACTCGTTCCATCGTGATATCTTCATATTTATGCGGACGAATGATGATTTGAAATGCCTCAAGATACGCCTGCGGAATCGCTACTAGGATTTCACCCAGCACGCGCAGCCAATCTTTTAATGCTTCCTTCCCTCGGTGACGACCAGGCAATAGCAATGCAATGCTGATGCCAATGATGATATTTACCAAACTGAAATCGGCAGTTAGCAGAAACCAAATGACCAATCGCAATATGAGATTTAGATGCCCAACCATGCAAATCCCTTCCAAAACAGTAGAATTAAAATCAAACTCATGACGCCGATGAGATGGTCAAATTGCTCAAGCACCCGCGGTAGTTTGAGTACTAAGCGTTTAAAAATTAGCAAGTAAGCTAACCATCCAATGCCGATGGTTGCCAGGGGTTTGATGATATTCTCGACGGTATAAGCCTCATAGTAGACAATATTAGCCAGAACCAAACCCCCGATTAACAGGGTAACTGCTCCCCAAAAACCAGGTTTGACATCCGCTTTGCCTCCAGGCGGCAGAAAGATGAATTTGGCAAAGGAGATTGCTGTTCCCAAGGCTGCAATATTCATGGCGATCGCTTGCCAAGGTAGCAAATTCTTTGTTGTCAACACTTTGGCGCCAAAGCCAGACAACAAGGGAAAGCCGGAAATCGAGAAGCTAGCCATTACCAAGGCAATCCAAACTGAAGTAGCGATCGGCTGATGTTGCAGTTCCTTAAAGTTTCGGCTTGGTAAGGCACCCGCTATTAAAAACAGCGCAGATTTGACTAGTCCGTGAGTTAGCGCATAAAACCCCCCGACTATAGGTGCAGCAAGGATAAAGCCTAACTGGGAAACCGTATGAAACGCCAACATCCGCTTGGTATCTTTTTCAAATACTGCATAAAACACTCCTAAAAGCGCGGTGCAAACTCCAAAGGTTCTGATGATGGGGTCAACCTCATCCACCATCAACGCACACCGCACTAATGGATAGACACCAGCTTTCACCACAACTCCCGACAGCATAGCCGACACTGGCGTTTCCGATTCCGAGTGAGTCAAGGGCAACCATAACCCCGATACAAAAATTCCTCCTTTTGTCAAGAGTCCGAGAAAAATTAAAGCAAGTGCCTCGGTGGGTGCCACCCGCAAACCTGCGAAACTAAAGGAACCATCCGCTTGATAGACCAGCACTGCGCCAACTAGATAAAACAGCATTGCCACATTGCTGATAAACAGATAGCGTAACGCCACCCAAATGGAGCGATCGCTCCGGGGATAGGCAATCAACAGAAACGCGGCAATACCGCTGACCTCTAAAGCTACGTATAAACTAATCAAATCTGCACAGACAAAGGCAGCATTGACGCTGCCGTGTAAGATAATAGTCTGTGCGTAAAAAAAAGCTGTCTTATCGCTGTGCCAACAATAAAGAATGACTGCGGCCGTTACCAAAGCATTGGTCAAGATAAAGTAGCCGCTTATTTGGTCTATCGTTAAGATAACGCCGAAATTATCCAGTAATTTTAGTGTCAGTGGCGACTGGTTGAAAAATAACTGCAAGGCATATCCCGCCGAAGCAAAAGATACACACAGTGCAAGGTATTTGTCAAGTTTGGGGAATAAATAAATGGTGAACCCCAAAAAAAACGGTAATGCAATCCAGGCAATTGTAATAGTACTCATGGCGTATTATTCTTTTCGATTTCGTCAGTTTCCAAAGTCGGATTATCAGCGGCTAACTTCATAACACCGACTAGCATTAAAGCTTGAATCGAAAATCCGATTACAATTGCTGTCAATATCACCGCCTGGGGAACCGGATCGGCGTATGCGCGATTTTTGACGTTGGAAACAATTGGTGCGAATAAGCCATCTCGTGATGAAATCAGCACGTAATAGGCGATAACCCCCGTACTCATGACATCCATAGAGATGATTTTCATCACCAGGTTATTTTTGAGGATGATACCGAAAAATCCGCACAATACTGTTGCGAATACACATGCTTCTAACACGTTAATTGCCTAACAATTTTCAATTGATATTACGATCTTGAAATAGGCAAAAAAATGATAAGGGATTACCAAGAAATAAATTATCCAATTTTGTGGGGTGGACATCTTGTCCGCCCCTTTCCACGGGCGGGCGAGACGCCCACCCCACAAAAAAATTGTATGTTTTTTTATTTGGAAGTCCCTAACCTTCTCATTTTTTTGCCTTTGACTTTTTGAATTTTGTCTTCCTTTACTAACTGATTAAATTGGCTTCCTCTAAAGATTCTTTTTCTTTTGGTGATTGTTTAAATGCTAAGCGCAATAAAGGCGGTGCTAAGAAGGTTGTCAAAATCACCATAATTACGATCGCAGCTTGCAATGGTTTATCAAGGGTACCGCTAGCTGCACCAATCCCGGCAAATACTAATCCAACTTCCCCACGGGGAATCATTCCCACACCAACTGCTAAACGGTTAATTCCAGCTTGACCAAAAATTGACCAACCTGTGACAACTTTACCGATAATCGCCACCAAAATTAAGAAAGTAGAAATAATTAATCCTTCTCGATTTCCTGGAACTAAAGGATTAAGTACGCCTAAATCGACTTTTGCACCAACTGTCACAAAAAAAACTGGTACTAAAATATCAGCAATAGGTTTTACCTGCTCATCCAATTCTTTGCGTTTATCAGTTTCATCCAAAACTAACCCAGCCGCAAATGCACCCAAGATAGCTTCTAAATGAATTGCATTTCCCAAGAAAGCCATGAAAAAGGCAAAAATAAATGCTGGGATAATTAAGTTACCTCGCGTTTGCAATTTATTAGCAATGGCAACAAAAGTTTGATTGAAATATTTGCCCAGGAGAATTGAGCCAATGAGAAATACAGTAGCACTGACAATCAAATAAATGACGTTGAAAATATCAACTTCACCAGTTTTAGCAAGACTGGCAACCACAGCCAAAACGATAATACCTAAAATATCGTCAATGACAGCTGCACCTACAATAATCTGGCCTTCACGAGATTTTAATTGCCCAATTTCTGACAAAACTTTAGAGGTAATCCCAATACTAGTAGCTGTCAGGGCTGCACCTGCAAAAATCGCCGGAATTACTGGCGCATGAAATAATAAAACCAATCCTGCTGTGCCAGCAGCAAAGGGAACAGCGACACCGACACAAGCAACAATTGTTGCTTGATAACCGACTTTTTGTAATTCTTTTAAGTCTGATTCCAGACCAATTTCAAATAACAGAATGATGACACCTAGTTCGGCAAGAACAGAAACAACTTCACTCTGAGTTTGAAAAATTGATGTCAGTGCATCTGGAGTGAGATTGTTAATAAATTGCAGGATAGTCATGATGATGGAGTCACTTGCAGCTACTCCACTGTCAGGAAATACTACCAAATGCAGAGCAGAAGCACCTACAAGTACACCACCGACTAATTCTCCTAATACAGGAGGTAAGTCCATCATTCTAGATAATTCGCCACCAATTTTACTTGCCAGATAAATGACTACTAAAGTTAGCAATACTCCAGTTAGTACAATAGGAGCATATTCCGCCTCATTGGTTGTTGCTAGTAAAGGAAGGAAATTTAACCAAGTAAATGAATTAACCATTGGTTCCGAAAAAATCATGTTTCTATTCGTCTGATTGATTCAGTAGAGACGTTGCAGTGCAACGTCTCTACAACGATAAATCGAGGGTTTTAGCGTCTAATCCACATAATGCGTGATTCTGAATTCCTAATATGTATCAGTGTAGATACTAACTCCAGAGGTATCAGAAGTTGCATGAGGATTAACTAAAGCAACCGCCTGTTTAAGTGCATCCACACGATCTATAAACATGTGATGCTGTGGAACAAACCTCGAAATACCAAACTTTTCTAAACGTCGTAGGACTTTGCCAGCTGCACCAACAACTAACACGTGACGACCTTGTTCGCTAGCATCCTTGATGGCATTTTCAATTGCCAAAGAAGCAGTCACGCCCAACATTGGAACATCGCTCAAATCGACAATCAACACATCAGAGTCAGCCATTGCTGAGTGTTCGCGGGCGATCGCCTTCGATACGCCAAAAATCATCGGCCCGCTGAGGTAAAATAACAGAACCCGTCCATTAGCGAGATCGAGCAATTTTTTCTCTTCGTCATTCAAGACAATTGCATCGTCTGTATCGCTAATTGTTTTCACTTCCTGAGCTTGTAATTCAGAGAGGCGATCGATAGTTAAGATGTTGGCAATGAACACTCCCACGCCCACAGCAACAATTAAATCAACAAATACAGTCAGGAACAATACACCATACATGATGATTGTGCCTTTGAGCGACACCTTATGAGCGCGTTTCAAAAAGCTCCAGTCAAGAATGTCAATCCCTACTTTCAGCGCAATACCAGCTAACACTGCCATTGGAATGGGTTGAGTGACACTCGCAGCCCACAAAACTACAACTAATAAAATGACCGCACGAGTTAAACCGGATAAAGCTGTACTCGCACCAGTTTGGATATTTACTACAGTTCCCATCGTGGCACCAGCACCAGGTAGTCCACCACACAAACCAGATACTAAATTACCAATACCTTGACCAATCAATTCTTTATCAGATTTGTGTTCGGTACGAGTCAAACTGTCTGCAATTACCGCCGTTAGTAGAGTATCAATACAACCCAACATCCCCAACATTGCTCCATCAACAACCATGACTGTGATTTGTCCAGGAGTAAAAGTCGGCATTTGCAATGTGGGCAGTCCAACAGGAATTTCACCAATTCGTCTAATATCTGTACCGCCGAAGATGGTTAGAGAAACTATAGTTCCGATAATTAATGCCACCAATTGCGGGGGAGCAAAACGCTTGATTTTGGCTGGCATGAAGAAAATAATTGCCAGCGTCAGCAAGCCTAAAGCTGTTTCCGCAGGATTAATCTTAGTTAATAACTGAGGTAGGTTTTGCACCATCCCCAGTACGCCACCTTTAGGATTTGGCTGACCGACAAAAGGAGCAATCTGCAAAATAATTAGAATTACCCCAATCCCAGACATAAAGCCAGAAATCACGCTGTAAGGCATAAGGGTAATGTATTTACCCAACTTAAATATGCCAAAGAAAATTTGGAATATTCCTGCTAGCATGACTACGGTAAACGCCATTGCCAAGCCGTTTTCGGGGTTAGCTGCGGTCATGGAACTGACAATTGCAGTCATCACCACAGTCATTGGCCCGGTTGGCTCAGAAATTAAGGTTGGTGTACCACCAAATAAGGCTGCAAAAAAACCGACACAAACTGCACCGTAAAGACCAGCTACAGGGCCAGCACCGGAGGCAACGCCGAATGCCAGGGCTAACGGCAAGGAAACGATCGCAGCAGTTAAACCACCGAATAAATCGCCCCGCACGTTTCTAAAATGGATGGTATTAGTCAATGACATACTGAGGTTTTGGTTACAAAAAAGCAAAAATTGGGTTTATAAAAATTGCCAGCTACTTTGAGTAAGTTTCTTTTTTTATAGCTATAAAGAATTAGGCAAAGAAAACTTGATTCTTTGCAAAGCAGCTAGCTATCATGCCTTTCTGTGTAGTGACTCGCTGAATAAGAATCCCTACTAGATAAGGCTTAGGTCAAAGATATTTGAAAAATCGGACTAGAAAAACTTACATAAATTGTAAGTTTGATTTATGCCAAGCTCAATGCGGTTAATAATAGCTTACAGCTTTATATGTCAATCTTGTTTATTTACAAGCATGGATATTAAATAAATATTAAATTGCTTTCATAGATAAAAGGCTATGCCTGTTGACGGAACTTCCGCAGAAAAAAATTGAGTATTAATACTCAATATTTTTCTTTCAATCTCTTGCTTCACAACCTATTCTATAGTGTGACAACAGCATAAAAGAGTAAATTTTTATACTATTTATGTATTGAGAAGGGACTACCAAATAAAAAAATATACAACTTTTCTTGTGGGGTGGGCGTCTCGCCCGCCCCACAAGAAAAGGGCGGACAAGATGTCCACCCCACAAGACTGAATAATTTATTTCTTGGTAATCCCCTAAAAAGCGCCCCCCTTTTGAGGAGAGCGCCTTTTATTTTAGTTAACCTAGATTACTGATTAACCGTTGATAGCAGGAGCGGTTAGAGCAACAGGAGCAACATCAGCAGCAGCCAAGTCTAAGGGGAAGTTGTGAGCGTTGCGCTCGTGCATTACTTCCATACCCAGGTTAGCGCGGTTGATGATGTCAGCCCAGGTGTTGATTACGCGACCTTGAGAGTCGATGATGGACTGGTTGAAGTTGAAACCATTCAGGTTGAAAGCCATTGTGCTTACACCCAAGGCGGTGAACCAGATTCCAATCACAGGCCATGCAGCTAGGAAGAAGTGCAAGGAACGGCTGTTGTTGAAGGAAGCGTATTGGAAAATCAAGCGACCGAAGTAACCGTGTGCTGCAACGATGTTGTAGGTTTCTTCTTCTTGACCGAACTTGTAACCGTAGTTCTGAGATTCGCTTTCGGTGGTTTCACGAACCAAGGAAGAAGTTACTAGTGAACCGTGCATTGCGGAGAACAAGCTTCCGCCGAATACACCAGCCACACCTAACATGTGGAAGGGGTGCATCAGGATGTTGTGCTCAGCTTGGAACACAATCATGAAGTTGAAGGTTCCGGAAATACCCAAGGGCATACCGTCAGAGAAGGAACCTTGTCCGATGGGGTAGATCAAGAATACTGCGGTTGCTGCTGCTACTGGTGCAGAGAACGCTAGGCAGATCCAAGGACGCATTCCCAAACGGTAAGATAGTTCCCACTCACGACCTAAGTAGCAGAATACGCCAATCAGGAAGTGGAATATTACCAATTGGTAAGGGCCGCCGTTGTACAGCCATTCATCTAAAGATGCTGCTTCCCAAATTGGGTAGAAGTGCAAACCAATTGCGTTGGAGGATGGTACTACTGCACCGGAGATGATGTTGTTTCCGTAGAGTAAGGAACCTGCTACTGGTTCGCGGATACCATCGATGTCTACGGGGGGTGCTGCGATGAAGGCGATTACGAAGCAGGCGGTTGCGGCTAGCAAGGTGGGGATCATTAATACTCCGAACCAGCCGATGTAGAGGCGGTTGTTGGTGCTGGTGATCCAGTTTGCAAACCGCTCCCATACGTTGGCGCTTTCGCGACGTTGAATGGTTGCTGTCATTGTTTTATAAGTGCGGTTGTATTTATGTATGAATCAGGCGGTTTTGTTTTCGCCTGTGAGAGTACTTTACACTGCTTTACAAAATTTAATCAAGTATTGGGGATTTTAGAAAACTGGTATAAATCATTAGCTTTACTTATTTAAGAGCTAGATGGGTGCCTAGACCCATAAGCCAATACGGTTCACTTAAGATCAAAACTCTTGTTTTACGAACCACTCCAGGCGCAGAGAACACAGAGAGAAGAAAGAGTAGAAATGCTTAACTGAACTGTATTAACCCATAAGTGAGGAAAAAAGAGCGATCGCTAATTCCTTCTAATTTCCTGCCAAGAACACTTGGAACAATTCTGATATTTTCGCCTTGAGTGTTGTAATTGCCCCTTCTATCGTGCTGTGTAACATGAGGGCTATGGCGATTTGATTTCTGTTTGCTCGAAGACATTTTTTAGTAGAGTTAAGCCTTCTTCAATGTTGGAAATTTGTTCTTCTGTCAGACCTTGGAGCAGGTCGGTAATATGAGCGCGAGTTTGATCTTGGGATTGTTTGAGTTGCTGTTTTCCTTCCTCTGTGAGATTGAGCAGCACTCGCCGCCGCTCTTGAGGATCGGCATTGCGTTCGACAAAGTTGCGTTGTACTAGGCGTTCTATGGTCGCTGATGCTGTGGCAGAGGTGACACCCAAATGCTCTGCCAGGTCAGATAAGGAAGCACCGGGATTGCGGTTGATAAATGCTAGCGATCGCAACTGAGGTATAGATAAAAAAGCGGCACTGTGGGCACGCATATCGGCTCGGATAAACCGCATCACTACTGGAACTGTTTCCATTACTCTGGCAGCACATTCTTCGGAAGTTGTACCTTGAGTTGGTTTATCCAAGGTCATGGGATTGTTGTTCTCCTGATTACATTGCCACCCGTGGATAAATTCGTCCACCAATGATGGCTAAGATTATTAATGTTAACAAGAGAATTGTACAATCAAGGCCAAACCCATAGATGCTAGTGCCGTTGAGCAACATGGTGCCGCGTAAACCGTCTACCTCATAAGTCAAAGGATTTAAATGGGAAATGAATTTTAACCAGTCGGGCATCAACGAGATGGGATAGATGGCATTGCTAGCAAAAAATAAGGGCATCGTTAATAATTGCCCAATACCCGTCATCCGTTCTCGCGTTTTCACTAAACAACCAATGATTAGGGAAAAAAGACAAAAGCAAGCAGCCCCCAACATCACCAACAGTAACACTTGCAGAATCGCTAGGGGATGGAGATTGAGTTTGACACCTAATAAAAACGCTAAAGTGTAAATCACCGCAACCTGTGATAAGCATCGCACCCCACAGGCCAGTGCTTTGCCCAAAACCATCGCCACACGGGGTGTAGGACTAGCTAAGAATTTATGCACAATCCCTAAATCCCGTTCCCAAATCAGCGTCATCCCACCAGTGAAAATTGCCACAAATAAAACGCTCTGAGCCAGAATCCCAGCAGCGATGAAATCTAAATAAGGTAAGTCACCTGTGGGAATGGCACGAGTCCTAGAGAAAACTTGCCCAAAAATCAGCAACCATAAGCTTGGTTGTACGGCTCGAACAATTAAATCTGTGGGGTCGTGGCGGAGTTTGCGTACTTCTAATTCCGCGATCGCTAGGGTTTTTGTAACTAGTTCGCTAATTGCAGAGATGAAATTACGTCGGCGAGTAGGTTGTACTTTAACCCAACCGCCCAGCAGTGCGTCTGGTTCTCGCTGTGTCACGGTAGTTGACTCCTGATGTTAATTGGTTGCCTGTGTAGTGAATAAAGACATCATCCAAAGTTGCGTTTGCTTTCCCCAAGGAGGCTTTTAAGTCGCTGGGTGCGCCTGTGGTCACGACTTGACCTTGTTGCATAATTACCACTCGATCGCACAGACTGTCTGCTTCTTCTAAAAAGTGGGTTGTTAAAAATATAGTTGTGCCGTAATCAGTACAGAGTTGTTGAACGAGTTGCCATACTTGCGTGCGGGCGATGGGGTCTAGTCCCACAGTCGGCTCATCCAAAAATAAAATTTGCGGTTGATGCAAAATCGATTGGGCAATTTCCAGCTTGCGGATCATGCCACCAGAGTAGGTGCGTACCAAGCGCTTGCCAGCATCTTGCAAACCCATGTATTCTAGAATTTCCCAGATGCGGCGATCGCGTCCTTTTTTCGGTATTTCATACAGCTTGGCAAAGATTAACAGATTTTCGTAACCTGTGAGGCTCCCATCAGCAGACAGCGCCTGGGGTACATAGCCGATGGCGCGTCTGACATCATCGGATTGACGAGTCACATCATAGCCAGCTAAGATTGCAGTCCCCGCACTGATAGGCAGTAAAGTTGTCAACATTTTAATTACTGTACTTTTCCCTGCCCCATTCGGCCCAAGCAGCCCAAATATTTCACCTCGTTCCACAGATATGCTCAGGTCGTTAACAGCGGTAAACTTGCCGAAACGGCGCGTCAGTTCTTCAGTTTGCAAAATCAGGGATTTTGGCTCGCTGGGTGGTTGCGATCGGTTGATTTTTCCGGTAAGTATTGTCACAACTTTCGATGCACTTAATTAATTAGAAAAACTAACTATTAGTTTCTCAATACATTCGTCTGAAGTCAATACTTTCTTACTAAGGAGTGGGGAGATGGGGAGGTAGGGAAGTGTGGGAGGAAAGATTTCTTCCCGATCCTCCCACACCTCCGACCCTTCCCAAATCCCCAGTCCCCAGTCTCCAGTCCTAAATCGTTGGTCGCTTACTTTCGAGGACTTCTGTTGCCTTCTGGGCAGAAAGTGGTCGGTAGAATAGAAAACCTTGTACATCTTCGCAGTGGATAGACTTTAAAAACTCCAATTCTTCTTCGTTCTCTACCCCTTCGGCTGTCAGCCTCAATCCTAAACTCCGCCCCAAGCTAACTATGGCCTTGATAATATGAGCGACTTTGACATCACGTGTCAAATCTTGGACAAAAGACTTATCGATTTTCAAATTGTGGAGTGGCAAAAGCTGTAGGCGTGAGAGTGAAGAATGACCAGTACCAAAATCATCAATGGAGAGGTGAACGCCCATTTGCTGTAAATCTTCTAATACGGTGCGGGTAAAGTCTAAATCTTCAATGGCTGTGCTTTCAGTAATTTCTAACTCTAAAAAATAAGGTTCTAGCCCTGTTTGTTCGAGAATTTTAGCTACAGTTTCTACTAATTTGGGTTGACGAAACTGTTTGAGAGAAAGATTAACAGCTATCATCAGGGGTGGTAATCCTGCATCTTGCCAAGCTTTATTTTGCCTACAGGCTGTCCGCAGTACCCATTCGCCGATGGGGACAATTAATCCACTTTGTTCGGCCAGGGGAATGAAAACGCTAGGTGCGACCAATCCCATCTCTGGGTGTTGCCAACGCAACAAAGCCTCCATTCCGGTAATTTCCCCTGTGGCAATGTTCACACGAGGTTGATAGTACAAAGAAAATTCTTTGCGTTCTAGGGCATAGCGCAAGCTTTTCTCTAAAGTCAGGAGTTCAGGATTTTTGGCGCTCAGAGAAGCGCTGTAAAATTGGTAATTATTTCGTCCTTTGTCTTTAGCGTGATACAAAGCGGTATCTGCGTGCTGGATTAGTGTTTCGGCATCAGGACTGTTGTTATCGAGCAAAGCAATACCAAGGCTGGCACTGATGTAAAGTTCATGCCCTTGGAGATGAAAAGCATCCTCTAAGGTTTGCAAGATTCTCTGCGCCACTTGGGTTACTTCTTCGATATTATTCACTCGCGGGAGTAAAATCGTGAATTCATCGCCTCCCCAACGGGCTACGGTGTCTCCCTTTCTGAGTGAGTCTTTTAATCTTTGGGCGACGTTTTGTAATAATTTGTCTCCCAGTGTATGCCCAAGGGTGTCGTTAATCACCTTGAAGCGATCCAAGTCGAGAAAGATCGCAGCTAAACTTTCCCCATTGCGAGTTGCGTTGGGCAGGGCTTTGCTCAGCATCTCGTCAAATAGTAGACGATTGGGTAAGCCTGTGAGCATATCATGGAGGGCTTGATAGCGAATCTTTTCTTCTACTTGCTGACGTTGCCGCGCACCTATAATACTGGCAGCCATTGTCAACAGGGTGGATTCCTCATGCCTTGACCAATGACGCTCATAGGTGCAGTCTGCCAAACCAAGATAACCCCAAAACTCGTTCTCTAGCCGCAGAGGTACTAAAAGTAGCGATTGAACGCTATCTCGAATCAACAATTCTTGTTCGGCGACGGGGAATGTTCGGGTGAGTCCGCTAATTGATTGCCCAGTAGAGAGAACACTATACCAGCGGGTTAATCCAGAAGCTTCATAAGGCTGATTTTGCCAATAGCTGTAAGTAGGTTCAATCAAAGAGCGTGCCCATTCAAACCGCATACTGACTGCTATTTCTCCTGTGGCAGGATGGGGATGATTTTGAAAAAGATAAGTGCGATCGACCTTGGCGGCTTCGCCCAAAACAGCTAGAGCTTTCTCAATGCCTGTTTCGTAGTTCATTTCGCTCAGCAAATAATTAGCGGCTTCTGCAACCGCTTGGAGCAAGCGATCGCGCTGGCGTAGTTCAGCTGTTGCTTGTTTTTGCTCAGTAATATCCCTAGCAATAAAAGTTCTAATTAAATCGCTCTCAGGAAGGTAGAGAACCGATTGTTCAAAAACTTCTGTACCTACTTCCACCTCCCGCATAAAGGAATTTTTTTCTAAATTGTTAACTGCACTCAACAGTCCTTTTAAAATTGGGTGTTGTATCCCAGTTTCCCTGAGTTTAGGAAACTTGAGAGTCGCAGCTGGGTTGAGATAAGTTACTCTTCCTTCTAAATCCATCTCAATAATTGGATTGGGAATTAGTTCCGGGAAGGAGGCTAGACGAGCAAGGGCAGCTTCACTAGCTGCTTCAAAGGTGGGATCGACTGCTAAGGTTTGAAAAGGATTGGCAGGATAGGCTTGCTCTGATAAAAAACCAGATAAATCTTCAATATCAGAAGATTCAGAAAATGCTTGTTCTGAGAGATTGGAAATAGCATAATATTTAGCTTGAGCTTGATTACTCCCAAAGGCAATGACATCTCCATGTTTGAGGTTGTGAGAAAAGCAGCGATCGCCATTCACAAATAAGCCATTGGTGCTTCCTTTTCCCTTATAGTTTCCATCAATAATCTGAAAGCCATATTGGTCAGTTTCTGGAACAGTTACCCGCAATAAAATAGCATGTTGCATTGATACTGACCGGGAAGCTAGGACAATAGTATTTGCGGGATGCCGTCCTAGAGAATAAGTAGCCTCTCTTAAGGGGACAGTTCGCCGCCCTTGTAGGTCTTGGATGACCAACAGATGGCGTATTTTTTCCCGCTCATTTCCTAGCATGATTCTTCCTCAAATTCTCATATATTTGGGTATTAGTCTGAAAAATACTCCTCCCATAAGTTCAGATTTTTCATATCTGCTTTTGGGAAATTTACTCAATTAAATTTATTACTATCTATAGATTACAAAATTTGTATAACCAGCCAAATTGACTTTTATTTTGAGAATTTACCTTTTGTAATGATATGGTTAATTCTTTAACTATCTGTTTTCTCAACTCATGCATAATTTATCAACTTTATTCCTTGACTTATATCATCTAACCTTTCTTTTTTTAGGATACCCAAAATAAAATAAAACACAGAAGTTGAAACTTAGTATATTTGCGGATTTTTATTTTTCAGTGATGTTGATATTCCGCAAAAACCACGGAGTATGCAACAATCGTTTATTGCTGCATCATTCTGAGAAATTCAAAATATCAAAGTAAAAATTCAAAATAAAATACTGATAAGTTAAACCTCGTCTTTTTCCACAAGGTATCCTCTAGCCACAAAACGGCTTCTCAGAAAGTAACAAATCTTGATTTTATTTTGCAGAAATAAATTTAGAGCGTTGCTACTAACTATTTTTTATTGATGAGTGTTTTTTGAATTTTAACTTTTACCTTGTTTTGGTAAATGATTTAAAAAGGATTATAGAGTAAGCTAAAGTACAAACCATTTTCTTGTAATGTGCGATCGCCCGATTCAACAGATACTAAAGGAATTCCCCAATCCAGACGAACAGTGAAGCGTGAACCCTGCGACCAACGCAACCCCAAACCAACGGCAGCTAGGGTATTCGGGTCGGGATTCTCTCTACCAGAACTGTTCCAACCAACACCAAAATCAACAAAGGGGACGACCTGCAAAGTACTATCTATCTGCGATAAACGCAGAATCGGTATTTGAACTTCAGCTGAAACAAAAGTGCCATTATCTGTTAACAAATAATCCTGACGATAGCCCCGAATGCTATCTTGTCCGCCCAAGCCAAATTGTTCTATAGGCAAAAGTCTTCTGGATGCTAATTGTGTATTTAAACGCAGTAACAGTAAGGTTTCAGGAGCTAAAAGGCGTGCCCACTGGGCTTGTCCTTGCCAAGCAAAAAAACGGCTATCGGGAGCATTTTCATTAATCGTGGCATCCAACGCACCAATGCCCAAGTTGAATTGAGAGCGGAGGGCGATGACTTCACGACTGTTGCGAGAAGTCCATTCTTGAAAAAATCGCAATGCAGATACCCTAGTGCGTCCCTGTTCGTCAGCCCCAGGTGAAATTTCAGATGCAGGCACCCCTTCTCTCTGTAATAAGGACGAAATATCACTTTCCCGCCGGGAAGCTGTTAACCCAATGGCCAATTCTCGTGTGGGAGTTTGAAGTATTGGCTGCCGAAATGTCAGTTCATAATAACGAGAATCTGATTCGATATCTAAAATGTCGAAAGGAGGTTCAATGACATTGCTCGACGTGATGCCATAGTTGAAGCCAAGGGTGCCGTTGCGGGCATTGAGTGGCAAGGTGTAGCTGGCGTCAAAGGAATTACTACCATCAGTGTTAGTGTAAGCTACACCCAGACTATCTCCCAATCCCAATAAGTTAGCTTCATTTAATTGTAATCGCCGTCGGAAACTACCTACACTAGGCGATCGCCCATTATCTAAAGCTATTTGGCTACTAAAGGTTTTTGCCTCGTTAATTTTGACTTCTAACAAACTCACACCGGTGCGCGAACCCGCAGAAAGTTCCGCAGACAGGTTTTCAATCAAAGGATTAAGTTGCAAAAGTTGTAATGCTTCCAATAAACGCTGCCGATTTAGAGGAGGTGATGTAGCTATTGCTAGTCGGCTGCGGATATAGTTGGGGTTCAACCGCCGAGTACCAGTTATTTGAATGTCTTCTAATTTACCTTCAACGACCTGAATTTTTATGACACCGGATTGGATTGTTTGAGGTGGAATATAGGCACCAGAAGTAATATAACCATTTTTGACGTATAGCTCAGTAATTTTGGAGCGTGCCTGATAGACTTCGGTGAGGGAAATCGGCCGTTTAGTAAATTCAGCAGTAGCTTCGGCTAACTGTTGGGGAGTGAAAACTGTGCTGCCAATAACTTCAAACCTTTCAACAACAATAGTTTGAGGAGACTTATTAGGAACTGGTTGCTCAGGTGTAGGAGTTGGGGTAGAGGACGGAAATAGTTCTGCTGGTGGGGGAAGTGGCTGTGGCACCTCTGGTGAGGGAAGTGGGGAAGGTGCAGGTGGCTGGACATCCTGTGGCGGTGGTGGTGGTGGGATTTGTTGCGACAAGATCGAATTGTTATTTGGTAGTTGTGTCGTATCAGCAGCCTGAGCTTTTAGGGGTGTAGAAGGGAGGCTATACAGAGACACAAACACACTCACTGGTAATAACCAGAACATTAAAATTTTAGGAAATTGCAAGTAAAAAAATATCCAATTATTTCTTGTGGGGTGGGCATCTTGCCCGCCCATGATTACGGGCGGGCAAGATGCCCACCCCACAGTATTGTATAATTTGTTTCTTAACAATACTTTAAAAGTATATTTATTAATCATCGGACTGGACTGTTTTTAAGCCGGAATTATGCAATTATACGGGGACTGTTATAAATGTGAATCTTACTTCATCTTTTGCCACTAAAGTTAATATTTTGAGTGAATTTTAATGGAAAAGGTAAATTAATTTTTGGAGAGCTAACAGGCAATAGGGATTAAATATGATAAGTCATTAAAATGACATGATATTACGGTAGGTTTATATCGTAAACTATGCTTCAACTGCATGATTGCAAACTTAAAATTATGGGGTTGCATAAGTGTGAGATAATTTTGGAATTTGCACCAAGAATCATCCCCCCATCCCTGCGTCTTGTGGGGGTAGTTTACTTTTGAGTAGCTAGGATATTTTGCACAAAGCGATCGCGTCCTGCTTTTTTTGCTTGATACAATGCCCGGTCTGCTGCGGCAATCATTTCTTCCAAATCAGAATTTAATTGAGGAGTTACTGTGGTAAACCCGGCACTCATGGTCACATGACGACTAACTTGTGAATTCTGATGAGGAATTGCTAATTTGCGGACAGCATCGCAAATTTTTTCGGCAATATAAGTCGCCCCTTGAGTGTCTGTGTTAGGTAAAATGACAGCAAATTCTTCGCCACCATAACGAGCAACTAAATCTCCAGGACGTTTAACAATATCTTTGATGGCTTGAGCAATTTTAATGAGACAGCGATCGCCTACTCGATGACCATAAGTATCGTTGTATGATTTGAAAAAATCAACATCACAAAGAATCAAAGAAAGTGGCTGTTGTTCCCGTTTCATCCGCTGCCACTCTTGGTAAAAATACTCCTCAAACCCCCGGCGGTTTGCTACTTCAGTTAATGCATCGATAGTAACTAATCGCTGCAATTCCAGATTCACAGCTTCGAGTTTTTGTTGTAACTGAGATTGTTGAATTAAGCGTTTTACCCGTTGTCGCAAAACTGGCCAGTGAATCGGTTTGGTAATATAGTCCATTGCCCCGACTTCAAATGCACGGTCAACTGACTCTTCATCCTCAAGCCCTGTAATCATTAATACTGGAGTGTGCTTGCTACAATCAAGAATTTGTAACTGAGTGCAACACTCAAATCCATCCATATCCGGCATGATGGCATCAAGGAGTACTATATCTGGGTGAACTTTGTTATACATAGTTAAAGCCTCTATGCCATTTCGGGCTTCCACTATTTGATACGCTTCCCGCTCCAAGAAATTACGTAAAATCATGCGAATGAATGGTTCATCATCAACGATTAAAACTAATGATTGGCTTTCTTGAGGGTTGGCTTTCATTGTCCTTCCTTGGCAAGTTCTTTTTCTAAAGCAGTTTTAACTTGTTCATATTCTTGGTTTAATTGTGATATCTCCTCTAGACTGCTTTGGAATTGATTACTCCGTCCTTGTGCTTCTAATTGCTTGCAAAGTTGTGCCAGGGTCATAGCTCCCACTGAGGCGCTGCTGGATTTGAGTTGATGTGCTGTCTTCCATAAAGTCTGGGCATCTTGAGTTGCGATCGCTGTGCTGATATTTTGCACCAGTTTTGGAGCTTCTGTCAGATAGCACTCAATCAGTTCCGCAAATGCCGCACTATCTCCTCTAAGCATATTCCGCAATGATTTTATAGTTTTGGCATTAATCTTAACACTATTTAATGTCTGGTCTTGTTTCTCCTGGAGCATATTGTCCAGCGGTTGCAATTCCCAGGACATTACTCGATCTTGCCTAGTTCTTTGGGGTGGGCATTTGCTGAGCGCTTGGGCTAACTCTTCGATCTGAACGGGTTTACTAATGTAGTCATTCATACCAGCAGCTAGACAAGCTTCGCGATCGCCCCGCATGGCATTGGCAGTGATCGCAATGATATAAGGACGAAAACCAACTTCCCATTGTTGATAAATTCTCCGAGTTGTTTCCAACCCATCCATTTCGGGCATGTGGACATCCATCAAAACTACGTCATAGGGCTGTTTTTCCAACGCTTTCAACACTTCTACTCCATTAGTTACTACATCTGCCTGATAACTCATTTTCTGTAGCATCAGTAGAGCAACTTTCTGATTGACAAGTGTATCTTCTGCTAACAGAATCCGCAGTGGCGATCGATATGCCAAATGGGGATCGACCAAGGGAGAATGGGAAGGAGAAATACTGGCTGGAGTCGGCTGATTACCCAAAACACGGGTAACAACATCATAGAGTTGAGACTGTTTAATTGGTTTGCTCAAACAAGCAGCAAACTGCACATCACCAAAATCGAGGGAAGTTTCTAATTTTCCCAAAGAAGTCAGCATTACCAAAGGCAGATTTTCACAGCCAGATTCCTTGCGGATTTGACGAGCCAAGGTTAAACCATCCATTTCTGGCATCTGCATATCCAAAATAGCAATGTCAAACTGCGCTCCCTGAGCAATTTGAGCTAAAGCTTCTTTACCTGATTTGGCAGCATAAGTTTGCATCTGCCAAGACTCTGCTTGCAAGCTGACAATTGTGCGGTTAGTGAGGTTGTCATCCACAATCAATAGCCGTTTTCGCGCCAGTTGCACTAACAAATTACTAAATTCAGCTTGTTCTGCCACAGCCGCCGCTTGGGCTTTAATCGTGAAGTAGAATGTTGAACCTTGGGAAGAGTGAGAGGATGATAATTTTTTACTTTCCCATGTAGAGCGGGGATTGCCACCAACAAACCCCTGACTTTCTACCCAAAGGGTACCGCCCATCATCTGACTCAGCCGCTTGCTGATTACCAATCCCAATCCTGTACCGCCATATCGGCGAGTCATGGAGACATCAGCCTGAGTAAAGGGTTGAAATAATCGTTCTATTTTTTCTGGTGCAATGCCAATACCTGTGTCTTTGATGGCAAATTGAATTTGGATTGGGGATTGGGGATTGGGGATTGGTGACTGGGGACTGGGGACTGGGGACTGGGGATTAGGGATTAGAGATTGGGGATTCGGGACTGGGGGGTGGGAAGAAGTTTCTTGAGTTAAATCGCCAGTCGCTAATCCTACAGAAAGTACCACTTCTCCATTTTCAGTAAACTTGATGGCATTGTTGAGCAGGTTCATCAAGACTTGGCGCAGACGAGTTAAATCGCCGATGATGTGAGTCGGAACTTGCGGCTCGATTAGGTAAGCTAATTCGATATCCTTTTGGGCAGCTTTTGGAGCTAACAAATATATAGCCTGTTCGACACAAGTTCTCAAATCAAAGGGCTGTTCTTCTAATTCCAGTTTGCCCGACTCAATTTTGGAGAAATCTAAAATGTCGTTGATGATGGTGAGTAAAGCATCTCCACTGCTGCGAATTGTTTCCACAAAGTCTTGCTGCTGGAGTGTCAATTGAGTATCCAGCAACAAACCTGTCATAGCAATAACAGCATTCATGGGGGTACGAATTTCGTGGCTCATCATCGCCAAAAACTCGCTTTTGGCGAGATTTGCGGCTTCTGCTTGACGTTTAGCTCGCTCCAAGGCAAAGTTTTTGAAAGTGAGTTCTTCACGTTGGCGGGTTTCTTGTTCAAGTAAGTGAGCTTGTGCCAAAGCAATACCCAACTGAGCTGCAACTGCTTCTAATAATTCAATTTCATCTTGTATCCACTGGCGAAAATGGCTGCATTGGTGCAGAATTATAGCACCATTTGGTTCTCCTTGGTAAGAAGTGCGGACTGAAAGCATGGATTTTAGCCCAATTTTTTGGCAGGTAAGCTCAGCTCCAAGAAATAGAGGATCGATGTAAACATCTGGGGAGGCGATCGCACTTTCTTGTGCCATCATCTGCTCAGCATGGGGATTGTTAGCTATCAAAACTTCCCAGTTTGATATCGAGCAGTAACCAGGGAGAACGTTATATTCTGCGACTAAGGGAATTTTGGGGATGGGGTCATGAATGTAAGAATGAATTAAACAGCGATCGACTCGAAATGCTTTTCCAATTTGAGTAGCAGCCGTTTCAAAGATTTTGCTTGTGTCCAGGCTTTGGCGAATTTCTTGAGTAATTTGTTCGAGTAGTAGGGTGCGATGTAATTGCCTTTGCAGTGCTTCTTTAGCTCGTTTGTTTTCGGTAATGTCGTGATTGATGCCAATAGTAGCAACAATTTGCCCTTGTTCATCCTGTAAAGATGCTACGGTTGTTTCGCAAATTCCCTGAGTGCCGTCTTTGCGAATAAAATTTATTTCTCCTGACCAGCGTCCTTGCTGAGTGACTGTTTGCAGAACTTCGGCGCTTAATGTTGCGATTACTTCGGGTTTATGTAAAATACTTGGAGTTTTACCCAACACTTCGGCTTTGGTGTAGCCAAACATGGTTTCGGCAGCAGGATTCCAGTCAATGATACTTCCTGTTAAATCTGTGATGATCGCACCATCATGGATGTTTTCAAAGGTGAGGGCTTGCTGACGCAGACGGGCTTCGGCAAGTTTGCGATGGCTAATGTCTGTCTGAATGCCAATGAAATGACTTAACTTGCCATTTTCATCATGAATAGGAGAAATACTCAATTCATTCCAAAACAAGATCCCATCCTTGCGATAGTTGCGGAGAATCACTTTGCAACTTGTTCCCGCTTTAATAGATGACCGCAGTTCATCAAGTGCCAATTGTTCGGTATCTGGGCCTTGCAAAAATCGACAGTTTTGACCAATCACATCAGTAGTACTGTAACCCGTTATCTGCTCAAAACCTGGGTTGACATAGATAACTGGATTATATGCAAGTCTGGCATCGGTAATAATAATTCCATTGCTGGTAGCTGCAAGTGCCCTTTCCCTCAGTCTCAAGGTTTCTTCTACCAGTTTCAAATCAGTAATGTCAAACATAAACCCCCTTAACATCGTTGGGGTTCCAGCTTCGTGGACTACGCTAATAACGTCTCGCAGCCAAATAGCTCGCCCGTCGGCTGCTAACATCCGGTATTCCAATTCGTGATTTTCGCACCTAGCAGTTGCTTGTTGACAAAAACGAACCGTTTTTTCGCGGTCATGTGGATGTAGATGATTGACCCAAAAATTTTCCTCATACCACTGAGCGATGGGATAATTTAGTAAGTCTACCGCTTGAGGCCCCACATAGATAAATCGCCAAGTTTTTAGATCTAATTCCCAAGGAATAACTTTGACAGTTTCCAACAGCTGCCGCAGACGATTTTCACTTTTGCGGAGGGCAATTTCTGTCTGTTTTTGTTCAAAAATCCTGTGCGCTAACTCCTGATTTATTGCTGTTATTTGCTGGTTACTTGCTTTCATTCTCAGAACAAAATAAATTGATAATGTTACTGTGCTGGTCACCAATAATCCAGCAAGAAATAATCCAGCAATTATCGTAAATTGTGTTAACGACCCAGCAGTTGGCAATGAGAGTTTTTGCCACAGTAAGATTACGCAAATTGAGAATAAAATCCCTAGCAAAAGTGCTAGGAATTGTCGTTTGCGGCAAAATTTCACAGCTTTGAACCAATCACGTCGGTGCTGTTTGACCACTTATTAACCCTCCAGCACTTTCAGGGCTTTTGTGCTAACTTTCACTTTTAAGTAATCTAAAATATCGATGGCAAGGGGGAAATTACGGAATTTTTTTGCAGCAAAGTACTTATATTTTTGACAAAAAACTTTATCAAAATATGAAAATGGCGTGGGATTTCATGTTGAGTGATGATTGATAAGCTGTTCCACCTCTAGTTTGCATATCTCAATTTGATAAAAGTCTTCTGGGGTGGGCATCTTGCCCGCCTTAATTATGCAATTTAAATGTGGAGCAGCTTAATTGATGATTCTATGGCCGTCACAGTTAATGGCTTAAAAAGGGTTTGCTTGTCTTTTTGTACTTTTGTCCTCTTTGTTGATTAACTCCAGAATTTTGAAGTGAAGCCTGGATTTTAATCTAAACTTGTGACATTTTAGCCAGTATTTTTGAGGACTTACGCAAAAATTACCAAAAAGCTTAATTTCTTAGACGCGTTGGCATTGGCGTTGGGGAAGCCTCTGGTAGAGAAGAAGGCCAAGAATTCGTAGAGTGTGCGTAAATCCTGTTTTTGTCTGCGATCGCAGTTTATCAGAAAAACGCGTGAAAACCCTTAGCCTTAAAGCAAGATATGAAAACACATTC
Source organism: Nostoc sp. ATCC 43529 (assembly GCA_003326205.1). GTDB lineage: Bacteria > Cyanobacteriota > Cyanobacteriia > Cyanobacteriales > Nostocaceae > Nostoc. The sequence goes on along the minus strand of LWTK01000074.1, from coordinate 82,219 downwards.
TGGTTGTTATCCGACAGTGACATGAAATATTTTTTTCCTGTCAACAGTCATCAGTCAACACCTAACCCTATTTTCAAACTAGTGGTCTGTCCCATTAGTTCTGAAAGGTTCGTAGTAAGCACTTTAGTGCTTAAAAAGCAAGGACTAAAGTCCTTACTACAAACATATTTATCCCTCAAAATTAATGCGATAGACCACTAGAGAACACACCCAGAAAAGCAAAAATTTTATCGGATGGAGGAAACCTCCATCCAAAAGTTTAAAAACAATCTGTAATTTAAATCACAGCTTCTTCACGTTGACAATCAAACACAACCACGAAAGAAGCGTTTGGAATCTCCTGACGCAAGTGTTGTATATAACCATCTGCATCAGAACGACTACGGAATCTAGCAACAATTTCCCGTTGCGTATCAGGAAGCAAACGAGCGATCGCCCAAGCATTTAGGCGCTCTTTGTAGGCAATACTCTGATTTCCTGACTTGGAAGCTTTGTATTCAGTATTTTCTGGCATAATTATCTTTTCCGTATGAAGTTTCATGAAGGGCGTTAATTAGCTTCTAGGTAGGAATGCACTAACGCTTTTTTTTTAAGGTGCTGCAACCTTGTTATTCGATTATTTATGAATTGTCAATACTGAGAGCAATATTTAAAACAAACTAAGTTTTAAGTTACAGGTATTTCTGACGTTTAAAGCTCGAATTTACAAGAGTTTACACAATAAAATAATACTCAACTCAAAGCAAAGATGAGTATTAATGGGCAACTGTAATCAATACACGTAAGTAAAATCTGTATCAGTAGTGAAATATCGAATAAATCCCAAAGTTCAGAACCCCGACTTATCAAAAAAGTCGGGGTTCTTGTTGTTTCAGAATTATAAAAAAGCGTCTTTCATTCCATTACTTATTGCTATGGCATGAAATCCACTCCCATACAAGTTTTAACAATCATCAGTCAACAGCCAACAATCAACGCCAAATCACATCCATTTTTAGGGAGTGGAATGAGTTTAATATCTATTTATCTAATAGAGATTCAAATTCAGCTTGTAAAGCGGTTATATCCGCCAACCTTGTGATTAATAAATTATCTTTACCAGCATTCGTTAAACATCCTTTCCAATAACGAATGCTGTCTGAGTTATTTACCCAAAACTGAATCACTGTATCTACAACTCTATCCATATTCCAACCCCGCTGCGGTGGAACTGATTCTACAGATTTGAGAAATGTGTCTAGTGTACAGGTATGCATTCCCAAATATTCTACTCCTTGGCGGGATGGTTGTTGCCAAATCTGTTGTTGGTGATTAAAAAACTGTAAAAGTGGAGATACCCCTACAATATCAAAACTATATCTCATAGCATTCCTCCCAGTTTTTAATTACTACAGTGAAATTTGTATTCTTAAAATAGTGTCTTGCAAATACCTAAGCCATCTAGAAAAAGTGCAATTCATGTCTATATCGTAGGTATTAAAAGAAAGTTTTGAACTCAGAATGCAATTAGGAAGGGACTTAAACTCGCTTATTAATCCAATAGTCGCAGATAATTCCCTTGGATAATTCTGAGAGATTACCCCTGAATTTTTGATTATGAAATTTTAGTTAAAATTTAGCACTTGCAAGGTGAGAGTGCTAAATTAGATTTAATTGTTAGACTTGTTATTAATGAGTTTCAGGCATAAGTTTCAGGATTATATATATTTTTAATAATTATTTAATAAATTCCCTTAAGGAATTCCAGAAATTAACTAAAAATTAAATCGATCCAATTTGGAGAGCGAAGACGACTACCAGATTCTTCTTCCCCTGCTTTGTCTGCCTGAAATGACTCAGCACTTTTAGCGATGGCTACGCCCGCCGCAGGCATCGCACTTTTTTGCTCGCTGTTAGGCGATGGGTAGATGCTTGATTGATCGGTGATATTGTAGATTTACCATCGACGGGTGCATAGTGAGGTTTAGTTATGCCAGATGTTCGATTTGATAAATATTACCGTTACGAAGACCTGACACCTATTCTTCACGGTTATGCTGAGGAATTTCCGCAATTAGTACGCATCGAAAGCATTGGCAAGAGTTACGAACAACGCGACATCTGGCTATTAACAGTTACTAACTTCGCCACTGGTTTAGATGTAGAAAAACCTGCCCTTTGGATTGATGGCAACATCCACGCCACTGAACTGGCACCGTCGAGTGTTTGCCTGTACTTTTTGCAAACGTTAGTTACAGCCTACGGCACTCATCCAGAAATTACCCGTTGTTTAGATACACGTACCTTTTACATTTGTCCCCGTGTTAACCCTGATGGTGCGGAGTTAGCATTAGCTGACAAACCAAAATTTATTCGCTCAAGCACCCGTCCCTATCCATATGATGAAGAACCCGACGAGGGGTTAGTGATGTCAGATATCGATGGCGATGGTCGGATTTTGCTGATGCGAATCCCCGATGCCAATGGTGCTTGGAAAGTTTGCCCCAGCGAACCACGGTTGTTGGTGCGACGCGAACCAACAGAAACAGGTGGTCAGTATTATCGCTTACTGCCAGAAGGATTAATAGAGAATTATGACGGAGTTCAGATTCAGATTCAGCCTACCAAAGAAGGATTAGATTTAAACCGGAATTTTCCATTTTTGTGGCGGCAAGAATTTGAGCAACCGGGGGCTGGTTCCTATCCGACATCAGAAACAGAAGTGCGATCGCTCGTCGATTTTATCACCACACATCCGAATATTACCGGGGCGATCGCTTTTCATACCTACAGTGGTGTCCTCATCCGTCCCTTCACCCACCTCGCCGATGATGAATTCCCGGTTAATGACCTCCGCACTTACCAACGTATTGGCGAAAAAGGTACCGAACTCACCCAATACCCAGCGATTTCTGCTTTTCATGAGTTTCGTTACGACCCCAAAGACGTAATTACAGGTACATTTGACGATTGGGCTTATGAATATCAAGGTTTATTTGCCTGGACAGTAGAAGTGTGGAGTCCCCAGCGCCAAGCCGGAATCGCTGATTACAAATACATTGATTGGCGGCGGGAACACCCTTTAGAAGATGACCTGAAACTGCTGCGCTGGAACGATGAAAAACTTGCAGGTAAAGGTTACATAGATTGGTATCCCTTCCACCATCCCCAACTCGGTCAGATTGAACTCGGCGGTTGGGATACAATGTATGCCTGGACAAATCCACCTCCAGAATTTCTGGAAAAGGAAATAGCCCTGTTCCCTGAGTGGCTAGTTTGGCATCTATTGATTTCCCCTCGTTTAGAAATTTATGAAGCCAGCGTTTCTAGCTTGAGTAATGACACTTATCAGGTACGGCTGGTTATACATAACACAGGCTGGTTACCCACATACATCACCCAAAAAGCCTTGGATAAAAAGCTGGTACGAGGTTGTATCTGTGAAATTGAATTGCCTGATGGTGCAACATTGGTAACAGGTAAGCCCCGTGAAGAGTTAGGTCAATTAGAAGGACGTGCCTACAAACCTTCAGCACCTGGTAGGCGACAAAGCGACCATACCAGCGATCGCGCCAAGGTGGAATGGTTAGTACGTGCAACCCAAGGTAGCACAGTTAAACTGTTAGCCCGCCACGACCGCGCCGGAGTCCTTCGCACCGAATTGACTTTAGCGTAAACTGTGGCGCACGTCCATACGGGATTATTGAAAATGTGGTTAACCACATTTGGAGAGTAGTGAATTACAATGAGTATTCAAAGATACTCTGGCACACATTCCATCTCTCTCAAGATAGATAAAAGAAATGAGTAATTACTATATCACTATATTTTCCATAGCTTCGATTATCACAAGCGGTTTATTTTTAACTAGTCAAATATTGCCGAGTACCAGTAACAAGGTTGCACAAGAGGCTAAAAATCCCTCAAACTTAGACTTAGCAACAAACGTCCAACCAGAAAATCGAGCAATATTAGCCAATTCACAAAAAAATCAGTGGCAACAGCAATTAACGACATTACAACAAGACTTAAAAAAATATCAAAAAAATGGTGATATTGAGCAAGAAATCAGAACACTAAATACTATTGTTATTAGTTATACTGAGTTAAATGAATACTCAAAAGCACTCGAATATTTACAATTAGCTCAAACAAAACTCAATCAGTCAAATTTGTCGGCAGAGAAAAAATCTTTCATTGAACCGGAACTACTAATTACTCTAGGAACTATTTATGCGGATCAGGGTAATTATCCCCAAGTTTTAGAAATTACCAGAAAAATAGCCGAAATACAAAATATTCGCATAGGCTCTCTTGGCTCTGGAATTGGTGATGTAGAGCGTACACCTGAGAAAAAGCCAGCGCAACCAGATGTAAGAAAAGATGCCTACAGTCTTTATCTCATTGCTACCACACAACAAAAACGTGGCAAAAATGGTGAAGCATTACGCACAGCTGAAGAAGCTTTAAAAATGCTGAGAACAGTGCAAGAGAAAGAGGGAGAACAAGAAGTTACCAAATTTATTAATAGCTTGCGTCAGCAGCTATAGGAAAAATCTAGAATTCGCATAATGTAGCGTGCAGCTAAAGTCTTCCCCTTCCAAGTTTTGACCGCTAAATGAACGACCTCTGAGATTCTGGCGGAAGAAGTCTTTGGGGATGGCTAGTAATACCAATAAACAATGAAAAACATTTCACGTAACTACTATCATCACAATTTAAAAACTGCTTGAGTCTGAATAATATGTATAGCTTTTTGTATTGACTGTTAAGAGTGAACTATCAACAGTCAACAAACCTGATGATTGACTGTGAAATTACAAACCGTAATAGCTTACGTATTAGAGAAATTATTTATTTATATTTTTTTATTGTAGAAAATTAACCATTTAGTCTACTATCTTTTTTGGGGAATGTAGCAAGTTATATATTGGACGGGTGCGATGAGAATCTTGCTAATCGAAGACGAAGAAGTTTTAGCAAGTGTCTTGTTGAAGTCTTTGACTAAACAACACTATGTTGTAGATGTGGCACAGGACGGGCAGATGGGCTGGGAATACACCCAAAATGCCAGCTACGATCTGCTGCTGATAGATGTAGGATTGCCGAAAGTGGACGGGATTACATTGTGTCAGCGATTACGTTCTGGTGGGTGTTTTACTCCGATTCTGTTGATGACGGCGAAAGATGGCACTAAAGAGCGGATTCAGGGACTCGATGCAGGTGCCGACGATTATTTGATCAAACCTTTGGATTTGGGAGAACTGCAAGCAAGGATACGGGCACTGTTACGTCGAGGCGATCGCCCCATTACCCCGATACTAGAAGTAGGCGCACTACGACTAGATCCGAGTAGTTGCGAAGTCACCTATAATAACAAACTCATAGAATTAACTGCCAAAGAATATAGTTTGATGGAGCTATTTCTGAGGAATCCTTCGCGTGTTTTTAGTCGCGGGGATATCATTGAGCATTTGTGGACTTTTGACGATCCGCCCCAGGAAGAGACTGTAAAATCACACATCAAATACTTACGGCAAAAGTTAAAAGCAGCCGGAGCAGTAGATTGGATTGAAAACGTTTATGGTTTGGGATATCGCCTGAATCCTGGAAAAGGAGAGCAGGGGAGGCAGGGGGAGCAGGGGAAGCAGGGGGGAAAAGAAAAATCGCAAGTAGTTGCAAGTCCTGGTGTTGAGGAGCAGTTTCAGCAAGCGATGGGTAGCTTGTGGAAACAATATGAAGGGTTGATGCTGCAACGACTGGCGGTGCTAGAAGAATTAGCCACTGCACTTTCTAATAAAACCCTGACTCAGGAGTTACGCAAATCCGCAGAACGAGAGGCGCACAAATTAGCTGGTGTCTTGGGGATGTTTGAACAAGACAATGGCACTCAAATAGCGCGGGAAATTGAACAGATTTTAGGAAAAGATGGCGATTTGTCTTCAAGTGAAAAGCGGCAATTGCTGACGCTGATTGAAGATTTGGGTAAATTAATTAATCAAATGGGGCAAAAGGTAGATAATCAAACTACTACAGCGATCGCCCCAGAAATTTGTAGCCAATTAATATTAATTGACCCCAATTTACAACTAGGATCTCAATTGCAACAACTCGTTGAATGTATGGGAATGTGTTGGCAGCAAATTACAAACTTAGAGGATGCAAAAAACTTTTTACAAACCACATCCCCAGATTTAGTAGTACTAAATGTAGATGAAGTAGGGCAGCGTCAAGAAAGTTTAGCATTGGTGTCAGAATTAGCAACTCGTACTCCACCAGTACCCGTACTAGCGCTGGCTGGTAATGATGAGTTAGTAGAACGCGTAACTTTTGCTCAGTCTGGGGCACGAGGTTTTCTAGCCAAACCTGTAACAGCAGCGCAGGTGTGGGATGTTTCGTCTCAACTATTACAACGTACTCGCTCTTTGCGGATCAATGTATTGGCTGTAGATGACGATCCCCTGATTTTAGCAGCACTGCGCCCAATGTTAGAACCTTGGGGTATGCGGATGACGGCATTGGACAATCCCTTACGTTTTTGGGATGTATTGCAATCGACGACACCAGATTTGTTAATTTTAGATGTAGATATGCCCCAAATCAGTGGCATTGAACTTTGCCAAGCAGTTCGTACCGATCCCCAATGGCAAGAATTACCGATTGTGTTTCTCACAGCTCATCGAGAAATCAAAATTGTACAGCAGGTGTTTGCTGTGGGGGGAGATGATTATGTGATTAAACCTGTTGTTGGGGCGGAATTATTGGCACGTATTACCCATCGCCTAGAACGCAGTCGTTTATTTCAGTCTCTTTCTACGAAAGATCCTTTAACAGGAATAGCAAATCAGTTCCACTCTCGCCGCAATTTAGAACACCTAATTACTCAAGCCGAGAAAAATCAGCAATCTGTTTGTTTGGCGATTTTGAGTGTAAATGATTTACGTCAAATTAATATTAAATATGGTCATGAAGCTGGTAATCAAGTATTACAAAGATGGAGTCGCTTATTTCAATCGGAGTTTTGCAGTGGTGAAGTGTTAGGTTATTGGGGTAACGGAGATTTTGTAGTGGGAATTTCTGGATTAAAAAAACCAGAAATTAATCATCGTCTAAGTGAAATTTTAACTACTTTACGACAGCAAATATTCACAGCTTTTGATGGCGATCGCTTTCAGGTAACATGTAATTTTGATGTGGTCGAATACCCCAGTGATGGACTAACAATTCAATCTTTATATCAATTAGCTACTAGGCACTTTCAAGGTGGATAAAAATTCTCAAAAACAAGTTTCTCTGTAACCTCTATATTGCCATCAAATAACTATCTATTAACCTCAGAGGCAGGCAAGAGTAGTGAAAACTGCTGGGACTTCCGTAAAATTAGAAGCGAATGTGTAGTTTTACTGTAGTCGAATATTCCAGGAATGGAGTAGCGATACAATCACTATACAGATTTATGAGTATCATCAACATCACATGATTATTAATTTGTAAAGGATTTAACTGAGGATTATTACGAGTTATTTGAAGAGGAGTCAGTCGTTGATGAGTAGACAACAGCTACAGGTGAAGCAATTGCAAACCACCTTGAATAAGATGGAAGTCACACTGGATGCGATCGCTGATGCTGTAGTCTGGGTGGGAGAAGACCAACGTATTCAATGGTGCAATTCTAGCTTTGAATTTTTGGTTAACCAAGCCCACGGTAGTCCCTGCGGTTTGAGGTTAATTGACTTGCTACCTTTAGAGCAAGCTGGACAGTTAGTTGCTTCATCGGAATATCCCGATATCAGGATACTGAATGGGGAATATGAAACAACAAATTATCAGTTGCAACAAAGTCAAGGGACTTTAACATTACAAATTTCCGGTAACTGTATCGGATTAACTGATGAGAAATGTGCAATATTGGTGATTCGCAATATTACTGAGACGAAACAAGCTCAAGAATCCTTGCAAGAGGTTGAGGAAACATTACAAACATTAATTAACGCTACACCAGATATTATTTGTTTAAAAGATGGCGAGGGAAAATGGTTGCTATCTAACCAAGCTAACTTGGAATTTTTAGAGCTAGAAGGTGTTGATTATGGAGGCAAAACTGACTCAGATCTTGCAAAATTAACCGATTTTTACCGGGATGCTTTATTAAATTGCAGCGAAACAGATGAACAATCTTGGCAGTTGGGATCTGTGCATCGGGTAGAAGAAATTGTACCCCGACCTGATGGCACAACTAGCAGTTTAGATATGATTAAAGCTCCTTTGTTTCACCAGGATGGTAGACGCAAAGCTTTGCTTGTTTTGGGGCGCGATATTACAGACCGCAAAAAAACCCAGCTAGCTCTAGAAAATTCTTTGTCTTTGTTAAATGCTATTTTTGAATCAATTCAAGATGGTATCTTAGTAGTAAATACTTCCAGTAATATCACTAGTTATAATCAAAAGTTCTTAGAAATGTGGTCGATTCCACCAGAACTTTTGAGCGAACCAAGTCATCCTCGGCGGCTAGCACATCTGGCAAACCAAGTAAAAGACCCCGATGGATTTTTACAACGCGTTCGAGAATTATACCAAAACCCGGAAGTAGTTAGTTACGACTCCTTAGAACTGCGCGATGGCAGAATATTTGAGCGCTACTCCTGTCCCCAGCGCGTCGGCGAACAGATTATTGGTAGAGTCTGGAGTTTTCGCGATGTTACTCAACGCCAAAGGGCAGAAGAAGCGTTGCGGCAAAGTGAGTTGGAATACCGCAGTATTTTTGAAGCTATCAATGATGGACTGTTTATTACTGAAATAGAAACTGAAACAGTCATTGAAATAAATCCTGCTGCTTGTCAGATGCACGGCTATACCTACGAAGAATTTATGGCTTTGCATCCATCTGCTTATATTCACCCAGATTCACACGCTGTTTTTTATGAGTTTGTGGAAAAAACACGAGCTGGCGAGCAATTTTATGGGCAAGCAGTTGATATCTGCAAAGATGGCACCTTAATCGATGTGGAAGTTAAAGGAACGACTTGTATTTATAATGGCAAGCCACATATCTTAGCAATAGTCCGAGATATTACTGCTCGCAAACGCACTCAGGAAGCCTTACGCCAAACCGAAGCACAATATCGCGATTTGGTGCAGACTGCTAATTGTATCATTCTGCGTTGGGATAGTAACGGTGACATTATATTTTTGAATGACTACGGTCAAAGGCTTTTTGGTTTTGATTTAGATGAAATTACAGGACGTAATGTCGTTGGCACAATTGTTCCAGAAACGGAAACTTCTGGACGGGACTTGCAGGCGTTAATGGTGGATATTTGCGAGTACCCAGAAAAGTATATATTTAACGAAAATGAGAACTTGTGCAAAAATGGCGATCGCGTTTGGATAGTCTGGGCAAACAAACCCATATTAGATGAACAAGGAAACTTAGTCGAAATTCTTTCAGTCGGCACCGATGCCACAGAACGCAAACGCGTCCAAGCAGCCTTGCAAGAAAATGAGTTAAAATTCCGCAGCATCGTCGAAAATGCCAATGATTTGATATTTGTTCTCTCGCCAGAAGGAATTTTTACTTATCACTCACCCAATGTAACTGCAATGATGGGTTACACCTTGGAGGAAATCGAAGGTCATTCTGTGGTGGAGTTTACCAAACCTGAAGATTTACCAACTAGCGCCGCCGCCTTACAAAGGGCGATAACTGGCGAAAAGCTGACTAATATTGAAGTGCGATTGCGACATAAAGACGGTAGTTGGCGATGGTTTAACTTTAACACTTCCACGATCGATACTTCTAGCGGTGAAATTGCGATCGCCGGTGTGGGACGCGACATTACAGAACGCAAGCAAGCAGAAGAAGCCTTGCGTCGTAGTGAAATGAAGTATCGCAACATCTTTGAGAATTCCCAAGTGGGAATTTTTCGCACCCGTCCAGAAGATGGCTTAGTTCTCGATGCAAACGATCGCGGTGCTAATATTTTAGGTTTTGCCAGTGCTTCTGACATAATTAACAAGTATTTTATTCCCGATTTATATGTAAATCCCAGCGAACGGGCACTGGTTGTAAAACAGGTACAAGAATACGGCGAAGTCTGCAATCATGAAGTAGAGATGCGTCGCTTAGATGGTTCCGTGGTGTGGCTATTATTGTCACTGCGGCTCAACTCTGAAGAATCTTGTCTCGATTGCGTGTTTACAGATATTAGCGATCGCAAACACCAAGAACAAGCTTTACGCTTAATTGTTGAGGGTACAGCAGCTAAAACCGGTGATGAATTCTTTAATTCCTGCGTTCGTTATCTTGCCGAAGTATTACAAGTTCAATATGCCCTAGTCACTGAGTTTGGTGATGAGCCAAAAACCAAAGTCCGCACATTAGCATTTTGGTGTTGCGGAAATATTGGTGATAATTTGGAATACGATTTGCGCGGTACTCCTTGTCAACACACCTTACAAGGTAACATGTGTCATTTTCCCCAAGGAGTACAAGCCGCTTTTCCCGAAGACGCAGATTTAGTGGCGATGAATGCCGAAAGTTTTCTTGGCGTTCCTCTCACCAGTTCATCCGGCGACATCATTGGACATCTTGCTGTGATAGATGTCAAACCAATGCAGCCCGATCCTGGACGAGAACTAATTGTCAAAATTTTTGCCGCCCGTGCCGGTGCCGAATTAGAACGCAAACAAGCAGAAGCAGCTTTACAGCAAAGTGAGTTAAAGTTTCGCACCATCGTTGAAAAAGTAAATGATGTGCTGTTTGTTATCAATGAGGATGGTGTTTTCAACTACATTTCTCCAAACATCTTGAAGACTACCGGATTTTACCCTAGCGAAATCGAGGGTAATTCCTTGGCATTATTTACCCATCCCGATGATGTGCCAAAATGTGTAGAAGTTGCCAAAACAGTCCTCGCAACAGGTGAGGGAATTTCGGATATTGAGTTTCGGGGCAGACATCGTAATGGGGGTTGGGTTTGGCAAACTGCTAATATAGCCCGCACGCAAGATGCCCAAGGTAACTTTGAGATTGTCGGGGTAGCTCGTGATATTACCGATCGCAAACTAGCAGAAGCAGCCCTGCAACGTCGTACCCAAGCAGAAAGTTTAATCAGTAGCATTTCTCGGCAATTTATTGACCAAGATTTAGAAACAGCAATTAATTTTACACTGCGAGCGATCGCTCAATTTATTAATGCCGAACACAGTTGTATTTTTGAATGCTCCAACGATCAAAAGGAATTTTACCTCATTCATGAATGGTGCAGTGAAAATGTTCCACCATTAATTGATATTGCTAAAGGTTCGCCCGTGGATGTTTTCCCCTATTTCTACGAGCCAATTCTGCGTGGTAGACATCGCCAAATCTCTCGCGTACAAGAACTACCGCCCCATTTACCTGAGCGAAAACTGTTTGAAACTATGTCGTTTCAATCTTTACTCGCTGTACCGATGACTCATGCTGGCAGAGTCGTTGGGTTTGTTGGTGCAGCGATGATTCACTCCTCGAAAACCTGGAACCAAGAAGATATTAATCTATTGAAACTGGTTGGTGAAATAATAGCGATCGGTCGAGCCAGACATCAAGCAGAAGAAGCCCTGAGAATTGCCAAAGAAGCCGCCGAAACTGCCAACCGAGCCAAAAGCGCTTTCTTGGCCAACATGAGTCACGAACTCCGCACACCTTTAAATGCGATTCTCGGCTTTTCTCAATTAATGGAACGAGACACCAGCCTCAAATCAAATCAGCGTGAATCTTTAGCTACCATTAACCGTAGCGGAGAACACTTACTAAATCTGATTAACGATGTCTTGGAAATGTCCAAAATTGAAGCCGGACAAATCATTTTCAACCCCGAAGACTTCGACCTTTATTTCTTGTTGCAAACATTACAAGAAATGTTCCAGGTGCGGACACAAGCAAAGCAATTATTCCTCAAATTTGAAATGTCCCCTAATCTCCCGCGTTACATCCAAACAGATGAAGGGAAACTCCGCCAAATCCTGATTAACCTTTTAGGTAACGCCGTCAAGTTCACTCAAACTGGCGGGGTAACCTTGCGGGTGAGGTTGGGGAGATGGGGAGATGGAGGAGATGAGGGGACAGGGGGACAAGAGAATATTCTTAACTCCTCACTCCTCACTCCTCACTCCCAATGCCCAATGTCCCAATCCCTTATCTTTGAAATCGAAGACACTGGAAGGGGAATAGCACAAGAAGAAATGAATAATTTGTTTCAGCCTTTTGTGCAGACATCAAGCGGTATCCAAACCAAGGAAGGCACTGGGTTAGGGTTAACTATTAGCCGCCAGTTTGTGCGATTGTTGGGGGGTGATATTCACATTACCAGCACACCTGGGAAAGGATCTATTTTTAGCTTTGACATCGAAGTAAATTTAGTTGCAGCATTAAAAGCTACACCAAAATTGGGTAAAAGCCGCGTGATTCAGCTGGCAGCAAACCAACCAGATTATCGTATTTTGGTGGTTGATGACCGCAAAGAGAACTGCGATTTAATTGTGCAGCTACTTGGAGGTGTTGGTTTTAATACCAAAGTTGCGAATAATGGACAAGATGCGATCGCTATTTGGGAAAATTGGCAACCCCACTTAATTTGGATGGATATGCGGATGCCTGTAATGAACGGCTATGACGCAACTAAAGAAATTAGAGCTAGGGAAAGAAATACAGATGTAAATCACCGGGCTGTAATTATCGCTCTAACTGCCAGTGCTTTTGAAGAACAACAAGCAAGTATCTTAGCCGCAGGTTGTGACGACTTAGTTCGTAAGCCATTCCGCGAACAAGTGATTTTTGAAAAAATCGCCGAATATTTGCACGTGGATTATATTTATGCAGAACAAACCAGCGAAAATACCACAGAGAAAAAGCCTGATAATATTCAATCTCCCATTTTGGATATTAATTCCGCAATTGCCATGATGCCTGCTGAATGGATATCACAATTAAATCAAGCAGCCATTGAAGTTGACGCGGAGCGAATTTTCCAACTCATTGAAAAAATTGAGCCAAATTATTCTTACTTTGCAGAAGAATTAGCAAATTTAGTTCGTAACTTTTGCTTTGATGAAATTATCGATCTAACTGATACCAATTCTGCATGAAGATGCGCCAAAGTACATCTTTGACGGCTTTTAATAATCTTTCCACAAAAATAAAAAAAGGAAGGCATTCTACAAGTAGTTATGGTGATAGCGAAATAAAAGTAAAAAGTAAAAGAAATACTGAATTCATCTTTCTTTTACTTTTTAACTTTTTACTTTTACCTTATGGAGTTTGAAAAATTACTGCTTCTTTAAGCGAGGTATATTTGGTACGACAAAGGTAGTTGAGGAATTAGTGGTTCGAGCATTGGCAGCTGAGGAATTAGTACTTGGAGAACTTAGATTTAAGAAATCGATAAGTTTGAGAGTACGATTACGGATTTTCCACCGTCCATTTTTATTGACAACTTCATCTTCATAAGTGCCATTAGCGACATCGATACTAGTTTCTGAACGTTTATGAGTCGCATGAAGATAAGAACTCATCATTGCTTTGTTATTTTGAAATGAGATATTTATCGTACCTATCAAGTGTTGAGTAGCTTGATATCCGTTTCCTTGGAATACCGAATAAACAAAATCTGCCCATGCATCTGTTCCAATGCGTGTTTCACTCGCTCCATCAGGGAAAACAGCAGTGAGGACTGCATCCTGAGTAAAACAATTCCGATAAATATTCTTTCCTTCTAAGAGATTTCCTCTACCAATGGCGTCAGTTCCCAGCGCGTAACAGCTTGCTAATTTTTGAATTTCTAATTCTGCATTAGGTTGAGTTGCACTTGCGATTTCAAACCTACCTCCAACAAACAGCACAAGAGTGGCTGCTAGCACTATCAAAGTTATGCGATTTAACAAAAACGAGATAGCTTTGGAAATGATTCGCCCATTTTCTCTTCTTTTTTCCACAAGATGACTCCCTGAATTTTGACAATTTTCGCATCTTGTACTTTCTCGCCAGCTAAAGTTGAGGCTGATAAATTTAGCTCCTAAAAACTAGCTAAAATCCTTCCAGATTTAGCTAGAGATTACTTTAATATCAGCTAGTAAATGATAAAGCTAGTACAAGATTTGATTGATATCACTAGTTATAGCAATCAATAAATGAATTTGTTAGTGTTAATTCGAAACAATTATGTGTTGATTTGATTAAGTAATTAAATTTGCACTTACATATTTTTATAATTACTAAAATAGAACTTCTATTATCAATTTTTTAAATTTAAATATAATTACTATAGTAATCTGCGATCGTTCATGATACAGAAGATACCCGACTTATTTGGCAAGCCGGGTATCTGGGATTATGAACCGCAAAGGACGCAAAGGGAAGAAAGAAGAAAGAGATATATAGCCTTTCCTTGTCTGCTGAGGTACAAATCTCTGCGTACCTCTGCGCTTTACTCCGCGTCACTTTGCGTTTCAAAATATTATCTGTACCTCACTTAACTGGGAATCGCTATATAATTTTCACAAATGATTTAGGACTGCTATATTATTCTCCACAAATGGGTATAGAAATTATAAATTCTGTTCCTTGTCCCACAGCAGATTCACAAATCAAACTTCCCCCATGATTTTCTACTATAATCTGACGGCTAATAGATAATCCTAATCCTGTACCTTTGCCTACAGATTTAGTAGTAAATAGATTTTCAAATATGCAGGCTTTAACTTCAGCGGGTATTCCTTTAGCATTATCTCGAAACTTGATTAACACATTTTTACTATCTTCACTTACCTGAGTAAAAATAGTAATAATATTCGGATAATTGTCTTGAATATCTATAAAATCACGACCAAGGTTTGCTTCTTCTAAAGCATCGATCGCATTTGCCAAAATATTCATAAACACCTGATTCAATTGCCCCAAATAGCATTTTACTAATGGAATATCTCCATAATTTTTGATGACTTGAATGGCAGGACGATTACTATCTGCTTTTAAACGATGCTGTAAAATCATTAGAGTACTATCAATGCCTTCATGAATATTAGCTAATACTTTAGAGGTAGTATCAGCACGAGAAAAAGTACGAAGAGAAGTACTAATGTTACGAATACGTTGTGTTCCTACCGTCATTCCGTCAATCATTTTTGGTAAATCGGTTAGGACAAAATCTATATCTATTTCTTCTCCTTTCTCTTCAATTTCGACACCAGGATGAGGGAATTTTGCTCGATACAGTTGTAAATAATCGATTAAATCTTTAACTGTATCTTTGGCTTGGGCGATGCTACCTGTAATAAAAGCAATGGGGTTGTTAATTTCGTGCGCTACACCTGCAACTAAATTTCCCAGAGAAGACATTTTTTCACTTTGGATAATTTGTAGTTGTGCTTGTTGTAAATCTTGAATTGACTGTTGTAATTGCTTAGATTTATCTTGCTCTCTTGTATACAAACGAGCATTTTCTATAGCAATAGCCATTTGAGAAACTAAAACTTTTAAGACTTCTACCCTTTCTGGAATAAATGCTCCTGATGATAATTTATTTTCTAAATAAATAATCCCAGTCAGGTGTGATTGATAAATAATCGGCAAACAAAAGATTGACTTGGTTTTAGATTCTTGAATATAAATATCAAGATTAAAAGGTTCTGCAATTACGGCATCATTTAAGACGAGATATTGCTGAGTTCGCAAAACATAATTAATAACAGTCAGCGGTAAATCTTGAGAGTGTTCAACAGGAATAGACTGTAAAACTGTTACTATATTTTCAGTAGTATTTCCTGAAGCTTCGATATAAAGCTGATTGTCTTTCAGCAAAAGTAGTGATACTTTGTGTGCAGCGGCATTTTCTAGTAAGATTTTGATTAACTTAGTCAACAAATTTTCTAAAACAATTTCATTGGTAATCGCTTGTGAAAACTTGATGAATGCATTAAAGTCTAAAAAATCGCTTAAGCTACTATTAGTAGTTGTAGTAGTAGTAAGCTGCATTTTATCTAGTTTGGATATAGAAGTTTCTACATTAGTAGTTTGTCCTACTAGAAAAGGATACTGTAATTCTAGGTGTTTAACTTTAGCGATCGCACCCCAACGAATATAGGCATAATAGGCTTTAGTTATATAAGTTTGAGAAATTAACTGTTTGCCTAGAGATTGATAAAACTTTCCTGCTAACTCATAAGCTAAAGCTTCTTCTTGGAGAAAACCGTTTTCGCTAGATGTGGTAATAGAATTTTCATAGTAATCCATTGCTTCGAGCTTTTGACCCAAAACTTGATATCGCTCTGCTTCCACAAGGTAAAATCTGTGTAAGTGATTTGTGGGAGCATGAGTAGCCCAGAGTTTCATTTTTTGCTGATTAGCTCCGACTTTTTCCAAAATAGCTTGCTGCTCAGACTCTTTAGCGGTATGATAAATAGCCAAGTGGGCTAAAGAATCGTAAAAATAAAACAGTGGAACAACAAATAACCCTGTAACCCCACCTAAAGAATTTTCTGCGATCGCAGCATTTTCTACAGCTTTAAAATACTCCCCAAATAAATAAGAGACCATCAACTTATTTACAAATAAATGGTTAATTGTATAAAGATCGTTAAGTTGCTGATGAATTGGCAACATATTTTGCTCGTTGTAAGCTTCACCAATTAAACAGTCAACATTTTCGTAACTTCCTTGCAAATTCAAAATTGTTTGCAAATATACTGAATTCCAAGTTAAAGCTACTTGTTGCTTGATTTTTTTCAGCGAATCACAATAAGCGATGAATTCTTTTTCTAAAATCGAAAGTTCCTTACCCAACCAAAATGAATGGTAGGGATAAATGTAACCACAATAGCCAGCATATTCTAAATCTCCGGTTTCCAAACCACTAGAATACCCTGCCATTGATGATATTAATGTTTCCTTAACATGCTCCCGCCAATGCATCACATGGGCGCTAACAACTGTCAAAATTTTAGCCTTAAGTTCTTGAGCATTAAATTGCGATACTAAAATAGAAGCTAATTTCCCAAATTCATAGCCAGAATCAATTTCTCCTTGAACTCCACAAAGAAGTAATCCATAAAGACTATAACCATAAGCAGATACAGCCGTATTGCCATATTTTAAGGACAAATTCACCATTTTGCAGACAATAATTGGCATCATTGCCGGAGCAGTTTGAAAAGCCGCAGGGAGAACTCCCATTAAGATTCTCATGGCTGCAATCTTGTTAGGCTCGGTCATTAATGGTAAATCAATTAAATCTGCAATAACTTTCCCTTTTAAATCAGCAGCAATTTCATCCATCCCTTCCTGAATATCAACTGATGTCGGTTCCTCTGGAAAGCTGATTCCTAACAATTGCAGAGTCGATACTGCTATCTTAATCGCTTCAATTTGTTTGCTTTGAATTATTGAAGCGATAATTTGTACTTCATAAACTTTGACTTTATCTAAAAGAATTTTAGCTTCTTGCTCCACTACACCAGCCCATTGCTGCATCTGCTCAAAATTACCACTCAAGTAGGCTACCTCTGCGGCTCCTTCATATAAACTTACAGTTAAGGTATATTCAGTTTGCCAAGAGTCTATACTTAAAAGTTCTATGCCAGTTGTGAAGTATTTCAGAGCAGCTTCATAAGCTGTAGAGGCTTTAGCTTTTTGTCCAGCAATTAAATTTAATCGTGCTAATTCAGTTTTTTGACATTGTTCTCTCAGGTTAACAATACCTACATTCAACTGATTTACAATATCAAAAATGTTTGCTTCTATTTCCTCCTGGGGTATATTTTGTAGTAGTAATTGACCAATTTTTAAATGAGTCGATTTTTTAAGTTCCTCTGGAATCAACGAATATGCTGCTTGTTGTACCCTGTCATGTAAAAATTTATAACCCACTCGTGAAGTATCAAAATTTAAATTCACCGCTTCTTCTTGATTAAAAACCAAAGGAATACGGTAAGCTTCACTTAAAGGCAGAATTAATCCTGCTTGCAAAGCCGAGTGTAAATCATTGGCTGTCACAGAAGGTGACTTTTCATTGACTATCGATAAAATATCTAAACTAAATCTGTCACCCACACAAGCTGCTAATTTTAATACATGTTGGGTGACCTGAGGCAGTTTTTCAACTCGACTGGCAACGAGTTCTACTACATTTTTTTCAGTAATGCCAATTGCTTGAATTTCCTCTAAACTCCACTGCCATTGCCCTTTAAAAAAATCAAATATTAATAATTTTTCTTGATAAAGAACCTGAATTAATTGTGTAATGAAAAATGGATTACCTCCGGTTTTATTGTAAATCAATTCAGCTAGTTGAATAATTTGCTGGTTCAAAACTTTGGTTTCTGTTTCTTGGAGAGTTTCACAAATTAGCTGAGTTACATTTTCTAAGTTTAAAGGCTGCAACACCAGATTATTAACAACTGTGCCGCTATTCTGAATTTCTTCTATTTTTTGGATTAATGGATGTGCCGGAGTGACTTCATTATCTCTATATGCCCCAATAAACAAGAGATGTTTACTATCTCTGTCAGTTATCAGCAGTTGAATTAAATTTAATGTTGCTGAATCTGCCCATTGTAAATCGTCTAAAAAGATGACTAATTGATGTTCCTTTTGAGTGAAAACTTGAATAAATTCTTTAAAAACACGATTGAAGCGGTTTTGTGATTCTGTCGCCCCGATTTGAGCAACTTCCGGCTGTGTACCAATGATTAATTCTACTTCTGGAATCACGTCAGTAATGACTTTTCCGTTTGTTCCTAAAGCTGATAATATTTTCTGACGCCATAATTCTATTTTTTCATTATTTTCTGTGAGTAAATAACGCATTAAATAAGCAAAAGCTTGAATTAAAGAAGCATAAGGTATGTTACGTTTTAATTGATCGAATTTTCCAGAAATAAAATAACCTTGTCTGCGAGTAATAGGTTTATTAACTTCGTTGACTAAAACCGATTTACCAATGCCTGAATAACCAGAAACTAGCATCATTTCACTAGTTCCAGATGTAACGCGCTCGAATGCTGCTAACAGTTCATTAACTTGTTGTTCGCGACCATATAATTTTTGCGGAATTAATAATTGGCTTAAAACATCTAAACGACCTGGAACAAAATTAGTAATTTTACCCTGAGTTTCTAACTGGTTGAGACATAATTCTAAGTCTGCTAATAATCCTGTGGCACTTTGATATCTATCTTCGGCATTTTTAGCCATCAGCTTCATCACGATTTCCGAGATGGCGTTAGGAATTTTAGGATTTAATAACTGTGGGTTTATTGGTTGAACAGCAATATGACTATAAACTATTTCTAGGGGATCTTCGCTAAAAAATGGTGTTTGCTTGGTGAGCATTTCATATAAAGTCGCACCAAGAGAATAAAAGTCACTACGATAATCGATGATACGATTCATTCTCCCAGTTTGTTCGGGAGACATATAGGCAAGTGTGCCTTCAACAGAGTTAGGGTTAGTAAATTGGGGATTTTCTTTATTCAGGCGGGAAGCTATACCAAAATCCGTCAGTTTAACAATACCCGTCTGTAAGTTAATGATGATGTTACTAGGTTTAATATCTTTATGAATAATTTGGTTTTTATGCAAGTAATCTAAAGCTTTAGTCAGTTGGATAGCAATTTTTAAATTGTCAATTAAATCAAGCTTTTCTGTTTGTAAAACTTGGGCTAAAGACCGACCGCCAAAGTCTTCTAATAATAGCCCTACACGATTTTCAAAAGTTTCTAAACTGATGGCTTTAACTATATTCGGATGGTCTAAATCTTGCTGAATTTGATACTCATTTTTCAGGCGAGTAAAGGCTTCGAGGGTAGGATATTCATTTTTAAGCAGCTTGATAATAACCTGCTGTTGCGTGTTTGGCCTTTGTGTTTGATAAATAACAGTTTGAATTCCTTCATGGAGAGTTGAGTTGATTTGATATCCAGTACGATTTGGCATAGATTTTTGATTATAAATTTCTAAAATTTCACCCCCGTTTTGTCCTAAAAGGGGTTCTATTTTAATTATTCCCAATACGTAGAAAATTATTAACATTATGATTCCGTACAAAAAATTAAGAGACGTTGCATTGCAACGTCTCTACATCTGGCTTCATACGACTTTTACGCTAAACGCAGATAAGGACACTTTTGTAAAAACCCAGATGCTTTATTGTGGGCATCAATATTATGAGTATGTGCTGGTGTCGGTCGAATAATACCATTAAATAAATCATCTAACCCGTAGGGAGTGAAAAATTCCCATTGACCTTGTGCGTCTAGTCGAACTCCCACAGCAGTAGCAGTATGTAACCAATCTGTAATACCGTCTTCTGTACTAGTGTAGGATTTTGCACCAAGACGCCAACGAGCAAAACTAGCTTGATTTTTGACATCAAATTGCTCATCAGGGAATTGTTCTGTGAGATTTGCCTTTGCTGCTAGTTCCTGAGAACGATTTCCTTCGATATCAAAAAATGCAATATCAAAATCTTTAATACCTAAACCACAATGGTCGCCAAAAATTGAACGCCAAACTGTGTTTCTGACTGCACCTCCGGCTAACCACCAGTTAGGTAAATTTAGTTGAGCGATCGCAGGTAATACTCTATCAATAGGTGTATTAGTTAAAATCATCTGTAAACGAGTGTTACTATTCATATCAAATTTCTATGATTTTTCAGTAGAACGTGACACTATTATCATTAGCATTTCATTAAGCTGGAATTTTGAATTCGTATAACTTCTGTAGCCAAAGTATAAAAAATCGTGTGCTCTATAACTATAAATTGTGAATTGAGAATTGAAAATTGTTATTTGTGCAAGATTTATTTGTACGACTAGAAAGCACACTCAATCCCAAACTCCTTTTAATAACACAAGTTCAGTAAAATATTTGTTTCAACTTAATTAAATTATTAAAAATAGTAATATTTAACTCAAAAAATAACTTTAATTTGTATATCATATATTTCTACATATCTGTTTGCCAAATATGTAGAAATATCTAGCACAGGGTTAATATTTTTGCCTGCAATCTGAATCTACATATCCAATTGTCTGGTTGAAATAAAATCAGAGAATTAAGAGAATTTTGGTTCATTTTCAACACTTTTAACAGTTGTTTGTACACAAGATTAATGAAAAACGACACACCACAAGAATTAAACCAAGATCGAGAGATTGAGCGTTTGATTGATGAAGTCATGTCCTCGTCTCTAACTGAGGAACAGTATCGCAAAAAGATGCAGCGGCGCAAAGAAGTGCAGGACAAGCGCATAGCACAAGCCATACCAGAAAAAGGGTTAATTATTGTAAATACTGGTAACGGTAAGGGTAAAACTACTGCGGCTTTAGGGATGGTGTTAAGATCCCTCGGTCATGGGTATAAAGTAGCGATCGTCCAATTCATCAAAGGTAGCTGGGAACCTTCAGAAAAAAGGGTTTTCAGTCATTGGGAAGACCAGATAGAATTTCACGCAATGGGGGAAGGCTTTACCTGGGAAACTCAAGACCGCGATCGCGACCTTGATAAAGCTAGCGCCGCATGGCAAAAATCATTAGAATATATCCGCAATCCAGATTTTCACCTTGTGCTACTAGATGAAATCAATATCGCTCTCAAAATGGCTTATTTAGAAATAGAAGAAGTTTTAGCAGGTTTGGCACAAAAACCAGCTAACAAACACGTTATTCTCACAGGGCGAGGAGCGCCAGCTGCTTTAATTGAACGTGCTGATTTAGTAACAGAGATGACCCTAGTTAAGCATCCTTTTCGCGATCAAGGTGTAAAAGCGCAACCAGGAATTGAGTATTAACTCAAAGATGATTTGCACGTTTGTAAGATGCGGCGATCGCCAGTACTAATAGAATTTAACCGATGAAAGTCTTGCAAAGCTACTGAGTAAGCATAGGTGCTTAGCTCATCTTCACTAACCTGAGGCAATCTATTGCTTGTAGCCACCTGGTTAGAGCCATTAGCACTTGCTTCAGTGGATGGGGCACGAACTGTCATCGCCAACTCTCCTGACTGGTCGAGTGTACCCCGGAAACAATTAAACTCTGATTGGGGCATATACAAAGCACCGGTCACCTTGTCCCGCTGCTTCTGAAATATGATGTAAGCTTGACCAAGCTGATTTGCTTGTGACGATTGACCGTAAAGATAAATTCCATCTTTTGTGGGAAAATTCGCTCGTGGTAAAACTTCTACCCCTTTTGTCCCAGCTTGAGCATTTGGAGCCAGCCCTGTGGTCGTAGATGCTGTTTTTTGGCTCTTATCCCCAAAAATTTCTCGATCGGCAAAAGCTATTTGCTGTTGACTTCTCTGTTCTCGAATTTGTCTGAGTCTTGACAAAAGAGAAGTTTCAGAGCTTTTTTGAATCCGAGCCGATGAGAATGGAGCATTTTTAACTGAGACAACATCAGTCTGGTTGCCTGTACAGCCGAACGCGAGAAGTAAGCCTAAGCCCGCAAGGGAGATTCCCCACTGACGGGGAGATAATAACCGATGAAAGTTGTTAAGCACCTTACTTCTCCTGTTAAAAAATTAACTAAATTTCCTAGAAATTACTTAGCTCATAATCAAGTCTCGATCGCTAATGACTTAATTTCTATTGTCCGAAAAACGAAAGTCTCAAAAACTAAAGTTTTTATTTAATTTAGCTTAACAATCCTAGATTACCATCACTTAGACTATTTATGATTCATCCAGCAGATTCATTCCATTGGGTGAGGTTAATTCCAAATCTAGTACTCTGAATTAAATTTGGCATCTAGCCTTTTACATTTTTCACCAAAGAAAAATTAGCGATCTTTTGTCTCAGATCTATCTCCGTAGAACTATGGCAATGGTCTTAGATTTTGAAGAGACGTTGCATTGCAACGTCTCTATATGTCAATACGCTTGGGTTAAGACTAACAAACTAAACTCCTGCTTTGTTGGGTTTCGTTCCTCAAACGCCACTTGCTTCTCTACGAGACGCTTCGCGAACAAGCCGGGAAACCCGTCCAACGCAGTGGCTCCCCAACCTACAATTTTCCTTAACACCAAACGTATTGCTCTATTAGGACTTACGCACACCTACGAATTCTTGGCGTTCTTCTCTTCGAGACGCTTCGCGAAGGCGTCTTGGTGGTTCGATAAATCAGGTTTTTTAGCAATTTTTGCGTAAGTCCTGTCTATATGTGTTTGAATGCAGTAACTACAAAAAAATCGCCCCCTGAATTCAGGAGGCGCTTCACCAAGGTGGTGTAGAGACGCAAAAATTTGCGTCTGGTGGTTTTAGCTAGCGATGTATTCTTTGACATTGCTACGACGGCGACGCAAATGAGCCAAAGCTTGATGCTCTAATTGGCGGACGCGTTCCCGGCTGAGATTCAATCTCTCACCGACTTTCGCCAATGACATTTCGTTACCATCCTCTAAACCAAAGCGTAAGGCTAAAACTTCGCGCTGTTGGGGAGTTAGTTCTGCTAGCAAGTTGTTCAAGTCTTGGCGTAGGAACTCTTGGTTGGTGTAATACTCTGGTGACGGGCCGTCATCTTCGAGCATTTCCTGTAACTCTGTATCTTGGTTGTCGCCGACTCGCACATCCAAAGACACTGGTTGACGCGCCATATTCAGGTACTCGCGGATCTGAGCAGGTTCTAGTTCCAGTTCTTTGGCAATTTCAGCTGGAGTAGGCGATCGCCCCAAGGTTTGAGCCAACTCGCGCTGCACTTTTTTGATTTTGTTGAGTTTCTCGGTAATGTGAATCGGTAAGCGAATAGTACGACCTTGTTGGGCGATCGCACGCGTAATCGCTTGGCGAATCCACCAGTAAGCGTAGGTTGAGAACTTATAACCCCTTGTTGGGTCGAATTTCTCTACACCCCGTTCTAATCCTAGTGTTCCTTCCTGGATCAAATCCAGAAACTCCATGTTACGCTTTTGGTATTTCTTAGCGATCGCAACCACCAAGCGCAAATTCGCTTCAATCATTTTTTGCTTAGCACGCTTACCTTGGGCGACTGTTTGTTTCACCTCAGTTTCTGATTGGCGAACGTGGTCAGCCCACTCTGATAAACTTGGTTCCCGACGCAGTTTCTTCGCCAAAGCTTCTTTGGCATCCATCAGCGTCATCATTTGTTGCACCTGCTTCCCATAGACAATTTCTTGTTCGCGGGTTAGCAGTGGTACGCGACCAATTTCCCGCAGATAGGTTCGCACCATATCAGCCGTGAATTTGGTGTTCAGGTTTTCCGTTTGGGTATTGACAGTAGGCATTGGTGCGTTGTCCTCTACTCCGTAAACAAAATGTAATTTTTCTTACTAAAGTTAATTGAGAAAGGTAGTACATATATCACGGAACACTAGGAGCTACCAAAAGCAATGAAATCGATTGATAAAGCCGTTGTTAAGACGGTAAGCCCCTCAGATAGGTTCCCCCTACCTTCCCTAAATTTTTGAATCTTTTATAAGCACGCTGGGTCGTTTTTGAGAATTCTTCTCTCAAGCAGTTACTGACTGTAACTGAAAAATCCGAAGTGGATATGACTTTTACTTAGCTTTATAATACGATAAATCGGGCGGATAGTAAAGTATCTTAAGATAAAGCTTGTAATTATAATTTAAAACTGTAGCTTTGCCAAAAAATTTTAAACTTCCTTGAAATTACTTACTACATCTATAGTGACGCTAAAAACCCCTCTTCTGTTGCTAAAAATTAGCCGGATAACCGAACTTGATTTGCTCTATCAATGGAGGGATGTCACGAATTAGGGCATTGGGCATTGGGCATCCCTTCGCCTTCTCTATCAGAGGCTACGCGTAGGTTCCTTAAGAGCAGGGTACGCTCCGGACAAGTGGGTGTGGGGCATCACACAAGGAGAATAATTCTTAATTCCTAACTCAATACTGGCTCAACACCCTGCTACCGCTAAACAGCACTCCTAACTCCTAACTCCTAACTCCTAACTCCAATGCCCCATGCCCAATAGTTTAAAATCCCAAGTCAGCCTTTGCTAGTTCAGCAGCAGCGAATACTTCTGCGTCAGGTTTTTCTTCCCAGGCTGGGTCCCCAATTTCTTCGTAGAAAGCAGCGTCATAAGGACGGGTACGCACTACTACTGGCATCGGAACGGCGTGACCCAAAATCAAGGCTTGTTGCTTAGAGTCTAACTTCGCCAATACCGATCGCAGTCCGCCACCACCAGATACACCCGTAAAAATCGCATCAATGTCTTTTTCATCGTTCAGCAGAGCGGTAATGCGAGTCCCAATTTGGGACATAACTTCATTATCTATCCCCGACGGGCGTTGATCTACTACCAAAAGTGTGACGAAATATTTTCGCAACTCCCTGGCAATAGTTCCAAAGATAGTGCTTTGTACCACTGCCGGGTCTAAGAAACGGTGTGCTTCTTCAATGGTAATCATCAATGGCGTCGGGCGATCGCTCGGATTTTTGGTTTGCAGAAATTTATCTGCCTTCTTAACGTAATGCTCGTGGATACGTCTGGTGATCATATTGGTCACCAACATATAAGAGAGCATATTAGACTGGGAACCAAATTCTATCACAACATTCTTGCCGGCTTCCAGTGACTGAACAAGTTTACTAATATAATTTTGCGGGCAAACGGCTCGCATGTACTTCAAACTGTCCATCCGCAAGAGTTTGCGCTGTAATGCCATAATCGAGCCTTTATGTCCGCGCTTCTCATCGCAGAACATTTCGATTTCTTCATTACTCATATTTAACAGCTGGACAATCCAAGACTTGCCAAATTCGCTATACAAAATATTGGCGTTATCCAAAGCTGCATCAGAAAGTCCTAAATCTCTACCGCATAACTTAATATCTTCAACTTCAATTTGCTCGTAACTCAGATAAAGTTCTTGAGCATCGCGTACACCCCGGCGCTTTGTCGATTCCGGGTCGAGGGTGTAAACTTCGACTTTATTAGGAAATAATTGCTTTAAGCCTTTAACAGTATTGACATTTTTACCTTCTGCAACAGCTTCCCAGCCATACTCTGAGTGCATATCAAAAATCAAATTCACAGCCGCACTTTTACGGATGACTCCAGCTAAAAGTAAACGCGTCAAAAAAGATTTACCAGTACCAGATTTTCCAAAAACCCCATTACTGCGTTCTACAAAGCGATTCAAATCGATGCAAACCGGCACATCCATATCCAAAGGTTTGCCGATGGAGAAATTACGCCTTTGGGGGTCATCTTCCCAACCAAACACCCGACGAAAATCGTCAACGCTGGCTTCGTAAACTTGACTAAAGTGACTGGGGATAGTTTTAACAGGCAATAATTCCATTGTCGTGCTGGTTTGCGGCACAAATGAAGCCAAACCCGTCACCGATGGTAAAAAAGGATTTGCCGATTTGCCATTTGTAGAGGAAAAAGATTCTTGAGATTCGGGAGTAAACATCAACATCGGCGCGAGGTTGATAGTTCCGTATGTACCGCTTCCCGCTAAAACATCTCTTAAAAAAGTGTCTTCCCAACTAGGGGGATTAGCAATAATTCGGGCATTAGCAGCTCCTAGTGCCACATCTGTCAGCATACAAAAAAAACGCGATCGCATCCCTTGGACAACAAGGAATTTACCTACCCGCATGTCTTCCACAGAAACGTCAGGATGCAATCGCACTTCTAACCCTTCAGTCAGAGAACCTTGAATAACCGAACCTAATGGCTGTCCCGAATTCATCTCATTAGTCATTGGTCATTAGTCATTAGTCATTAGTCATTGGTCATTAGTCATTAGTCATTGGTCATTAGTCATTAGTCATTGGTTATTAGTTTTTCTCTGCCCCAGTCCCCAGTCCCCAATCACCATTCCCTAATCAATTTGAATCGAAGTTGGCGCACTTGCCGATGGTGGAGTGGTAGTAATTAAAGGTTTGCGAAATTGGGCGTAAAGGCGATCGCGCCAACTAAAAAATGCCTCATAGTCAGGATTTTCGGCTAAAATTGGCAGTCCTTTTCCTCTGATAGATGCTGGTAAATCTAAATAGGGGCCTGGGGGGAATTTTAGTAATATCGATAAACCTGCCACCGCTAAGTCCGCTAAAGTCGGCTCGTCTCCTGTTAAATAAGGACTATCTGCCAGTAATAATGTTAAGGCTTCCAAGTCTTGTTTTAAGGATGCGATCGCTGACTGTATTACCTCTGGACTATAACCTACACCAATACCGAACAGGGTCAGCAAGTCACTGGGTACTCCTTCAACTAGACTTTTAAATATATCTGGTGTGGAAGTGGGTAACAAAGATTTGCGGAAATTTTGATCTTGGCTGACTGCGGCAAACAGCGCTTTACGACCTTTGATGCCGATGGACTCATCTGCCCATTCTTCTATTAATAAAGTTAAACCTCGCCTTTTGGCATCTTGTGGTATTAATGGGCGATCGGGATATTCTAAGTCTAAATACTTAGCAATCTCCGTAGAATCTACAATATATCTATTACCATCCTTTAATACTGGAACTTGTCTTTGACCAGTCAGTCGGAACAGTTCTACTTGTCCAATCCCAGGCGTAACCTCTATTTTGCGGTAATCTAGTCCTTTAAAATCTAAAATTAGCCGCACTTTCTCTGAGTATTGAGATAGTTCCCATTGGTATAATTCAAGCATATTTTATACCTTATACTTACTGGTTTACTTCTTAACTTTACAATTGTATCTTTAGTTTAAGTAAATTTTATTAGCATTATTCCCTTCTTACCATAAGATTATTTATCTATCTATTTCTTTCTCTTACTTGGCGTTCTTTGTGTCCTTTGCGGTTCGTTAAAAAGATTTTAGAAATCATGCATTTATAAATTAAAAATAAAATTTATGTAGGGTGTGTTAGGTATATATATGATGTGATTTTTCACGAACAACATGCTCAAAGATCCTACGTAACATCTTAGATAGTCGTGCGCGATAGTAAAGTCAGCACAAACTTCAACTTAAGATTTACTCAATCAAGGATTAAATTTTATCTGATTTATTCACCCCTGTGATTCATGGATTCTAACTTTTTAATCGGCTGTAAACTACCTAAAAAATATTGGATGGAAATTTGCTTTTTAGTAGATAGGTTTTGGGGTGTTAACGTGAGCGATCGCTCGTAAATGTCAGATTTTCATACTTTTAGAGAATCTACACCACATCAAATGAAACTTTTAAACTCCTCTTAGCCTGAGACAAAAAACCTGCTGAATTTAAATTAGATATGTATTAGGTATATTTAACACTTCTCCTCAGTAAGGAAAGTTGGATATTTAACCTTGCTAGCATGAAGTATTTCGCAATAAAAATATTACTTCCCTCTTGGGTTAGATTTTGTGCATAGCAAAATGTTATAAATCTTTATGTAACACGCAAACAAAAAAGACAAACAAAATTTATGAAGACAAATTACGGCAAATTGCTGACCACGTTGGCAGGCATAGCAGGCTTAAGTAGTTTCAGCCTTTTCATTACTTTACCATCTGATGCCAAAGAGGTATTAAATCCTAACCCCAGTATTTTCAACGAAGCGCCCTATAATCGAGGTCAGGGTCTTCAAGCAAACGCTCAGTACACCCCTGCTAACACTGTTGCAGAAGTAAAGGGCAATACCAAAGGTCAACAAGTAGCACAGAGCAGTGGTGGTGGGGCGCTGAATCCCAGACCCAGTATTTTCAACGAGCCTCCCTACAACCGTGGTGGTAGCACCACACCTTCTACCCCTGAAACTGAACCCAGCACAGCACCCACAGAAACACCATCTACCACACCTACAACTCCACAACCTGGTGGGACAAGCGAGACTCAAGGCAAAAATTTGTTAGCCTTGGCTGAATCAAACGCCTCTTTTACAACCTTGACCAAAGCTTTGAAAGCAGCAGGATTAACTGACGCTTTGCAAGGCAAAGATAATTTGACTATTTTCGCGCCTACAGATGCCGCCTTTGCTAAATTACCAGCAGACGCAGTACGAGATTTGTTAAAGCCAGAGAACAAAGAAGTATTACTCAAGCTCTTAACTTACCATGTGGTGCCAGGAAAGGTATTGTCTAGTGATTTGAAGTCTGGTGAAGTTAAAAGCCTGGAAGGTGGCGCTATCAACGTTAAAGTCGATTCTGCTAACGGTGTTACTGTCAATGATGCTAAAGTCACTCAGGCCGACATCACAGCTAGTAATGGTGTAATTCACGCGATCGATAACGTCATCTTACCTCCTGACTTGTAGTTTTTATTAACTGATAACTGTTGACTATTAGCTGTCAACAGTTAGCGACTTAAAAAGGCGTCTATCATCCCATTCTTTTTAAAGACGGGATGAACGACGCCTTTTTATGAAGAAAAATTCAGAACTCAGGAACGGAGTAGGGAAAACTCCGCCAAAGCTTCATAATCTTTATGGGCAGAGTATTCTGAATTCTGAATTCTGAATTCTATTTATAAATTAGACAACACATCCCTTGCAGCTGCTAAAGTCCGGTCGATATCTTCCTCTGTGTGAGCCAAAGAGGTAAATCCAGCCTCATATTGAGAAGGTGCTAAGTAAATACCGCGCTCTAACATACCGCGATGGAAGCGTCCGAATTTGGCTGTATCAGATTTTTTCGCATCTTCGTAGTTGTGAACTGGGCCAGAGGTAAAGAATAAGCCGAACATAGCACTGATTTGACCGCCGCAAACAGCATGACCTGTTTCTTTAGCTACTTGTAACAAACCATCTGCTAGCTTTTTAGTAATTCGGTCAAGATACTCGTAAGTACCAGGCTTTTGCAGCAATTCCAAAGTCTTAATACCAGCAGTCATGGCCAAGGGATTACCTGAAAGAGTCCCGGCTTGATAAACAGGGCCGGCAGGGGCAACCAATGACATGATATCGCGACGACCGCCATAGGCTCCCACTGGCAAACCGCCGCCAATAACCTTACCCAAAGTTGTTAAATCGGGAGTGATGCCAAACTTTTCTTGAGCGCCACCGTAAGCAATGCGGAAGCCCGTCATCACTTCATCAAACACCAACAACGCCCCATATTCCTGAGTAAGTTCCCGTAGTCCTTCCAGGAAACCAGCGTCAGGCGCAATAAACCCAGCATTGCCGACTACTGGTTCTAGAATTACGCCAGCAATTTCATCTTTGTTTTCTTCAAACAAGGCTTTGACGGCTTCTAAGTCGTTGTAAGGCGCTGTGAGAGTGCCGCTAGTTGCCGATTTCGGTACGCCTGGTGAGTCTGGCAAACCAAGTGTAGCCACACCAGAACCCGCCTTAACTAAAAATGTATCTGCGTGTCCGTGGTAGCAGCCTTCAAACTTGATAATTTTCTCTCGGTTCGTGAAAGCCCGCATCACTCGCAAAACTCCCATGCAGGCTTCAGTTCCAGAGTTCACAAATCTGACCATTTCGATGCTGGGAACGGCATCGATAACCATTTCTGCTAACACATTTTCTAGTACTGAAGGGGCACCGAAACTAGTGCCTTTGTCCAGGGCTTCACGCAACGCTGCGGTAACTTCCGGATGAGCATGACCACAAATAGCCGGGCCCCAGGTGCCTACATAGTCTATGTATTGGTTGCCATCTACATCCCAAATATACGCATCTTTAACGCGATCGAAAACTATGGGCTGTCCGCCTACAGATTTAAAAGCACGAACTGGAGAACTGACTCCTCCTGGCATCAGGTTTTGAGCTGCGGCAAAGATTTCTTGTGATTTTGTTGTTTTAATTGGAGTATTTACCAAGGTTCTCTCCTAACAGTGGGCAATAAAAAGCTCTATCTTAGGATAGGGTCAAAAGCTGCTTAGAACTTCTATCGTATAAAATTAGCGGAACCAAGAAAATAACAATATGTTATACAAGTCTAATGAAGACTTGCCTTTAGATATTCGGACTCGATTATCTGAGGCATATCAGGATCTATATCGGGCAGCTTTTAACTCGGCAATTCATTGGTATGGTGAAGCTTCTAAAGCTCATCGAGTCGCTCTGAGTGCTGTGAAGATGCACTCTGCTATGGAACGAAATGCTGTTGCTTAGAGCTAAATTAAGATAGCTGAATTTAAAAAAACATACCACCTGCCCTATTTAGAATGGTATCGTGAATCCATGAATCATTTTCATTAGAGCAGACTAGTCGGTATGTATTCTAACGATTCGCATTCGCTACATTACGCCATTCCTGTTGAGGAAATTCGCTACGATGAACGGGGTCTGGTGCCTGCAATTGTCCAAGATTATTTGGATGGCACTGTCCTGATGATGGCGTGGATGAATCAGGAGTCGTTACAAAAGACTTTAGAAACACAAGAAACCTGGTTTTGGAGTCGTTCTCGCCAAGAGTTCTGGCATAAGGGAGCGACCTCTGGGCACATCCAAAAAGTGCAGAGTATTCGTTATGACTGTGATAGTGATGCGTTGCTCATTAGTGTGGAGCAAGTAGGAGATATTGCTTGCCACACAGGAGAAAGAAGTTGCTTTCACCAAATAGAAGGAAAAATAGCTCCTCCACCAGGAGATACATTGTCGCAATTATTTCAAGTAATTTGCGATCGCCGCGACAATCCAATTGAAAGTTCTTATACCTGCAAGTTATTAGCAGGTGGTGATAATAAAATTTTAAAGAAAATCGGTGAAGAAAGTGCCGAGGTGGTAATGGCTTTTAAGGATGATGAGGCAGAGGCGATCGCTGGTGAAGTCGCTGATTTGCTATATCATACTTTGGTGGCCCTAGCTCATCATCAAGTTGATTTAAAATCCGTGTATCGTAAGCTCCAAGAACGTCGCCGATAGCCAGTGTAGGAAAGAAGATTAACTTACCCGTGTACCTACAGGTTGAACTTCTCTCGCCAAACCAATATGCGCCAACGATAACGAGATATCGTTAAATTTTATGCCAGCTAAAGCCCACTGAAGTTCAAGTGTTCCCACCCAGAAACGCGCTCGGTCAATAACACTCAGCAACATGGGATAGTCGCTTTCCATACGCTGCACAATACTTTCTCCGTAATTACCGAGTTGCACAGCAATATCGCAAGCTGGGTCGCCCAAACCAGCTGTGCCAAAATCAATCAGGCCGCTGATGCTCTCTGATATAGGATCAAACAGAATGTGATACACTGGCTTATCGCCATCGATTAGTACGGGTGTGTAGGTGAGGTCAAGTTCACCTGTAATGATTGGCGCAAACAATTCATGTATCCAAGTTTGCTGATGACGCCATAAATGAGGAAAAAGAGTTTCTTTAACTTGCTCATACAACTGCAACCAATCTTCACGGGAACGTTCTGCACCAGAAGAAGACACCCCAGCATTCACTAAAACTTCATTTGGGATGCTGTGCAATTGTTGATGAAATCTGGCTAGTTGGGAGATAACACACGCTTGTGATGCTTCGCTAAGTTTGAGGAGGGTGTTACGGGAGAGCGGCTCACCTTTAATAAATCTGTAGCTCACAAAGCCTTCTTCCAGGTGTTCAAAGTACGGAACCCGCAGTTCAACATATTTTTGCACGACTTCCAACACCTTAGCTTCATGGGAAAGCACTTGTTTTCCCCAGTCGTCTTTGGCAAACCGACACACAATCTCATGATTAACAATTACCACATCGTTAACCATCCCATCTTGATTAAAGTCAAGATGGTCAATAGAGATATTGGGATAGATAGCACGAATTTTTTCGAGATACGAGAAAGGAATATTCACAGTAAATCCTGAGATAAGTACAACAAACAAAAATCAATATTTATCGAACTTTTAGCCCGATCGCAGCGACTGATAATGATTTGCCTGTTTGTTGTATCAACGTACCACTGTGATTTAACTCCTGAGAAGCTTTCTAAGTACGAGCATAACACTATTTTGATGATGAATCAGCCAAAATTCGACTCAGATACTGTAAAATTGCCACAGCGATCGCCACACTCAAAGAAAAGCCTAACCAAAAGCGATCGGTAATCATTCGTGGTTGGTCTAATGCCCATCCACCCAAAGGATGACCGATAAAAGAGCCAACAGCCCAGCACAAAGCGTTGATAGAGAAATAAACCCCACGTTGATTTTCTGGCGCTAACTCGGTAACTAAAGAGGCAGCAGATGGAGTATAGGAAACAATGGCAATAGCAAACACTCCCAATGCCAATATTGCCCAAACCAAATTACCAGATGCAGCAGTACCGCTTAACCAAATCAGCCCAAAACCAATTGCCCAAAGAATGGCGGAAATAGTGAGGGCGAGTGTATGAGAGCAACGTTTTAAGACGCTGGTAATAGGTAGCTGAAAGATGATAGCCACTATCAGATGCCAAGCAAATATTCTGCTAATGATAGCTTCAGCAAATCCTTTGTCATTACTTTCGATGACAAAGTTTTTGAAGTAAAGGGGCAGGATACTGTGTATTTGCGAAATATAAATTGTGAAGAAGATATTAGCTGTGATGTAGACGAGGAAACGGCCATCTTTCAATACTGCCATCCAAGAAGCAAAATATTCTGTTTTTTCATGGTCGGTTTCCTGCTTCTCGGTTTCAGCAATTCCTACATAGATAACGCCAAAAAACACTAAAAAAGAGATGGCATCAATAATAAATAGCCAGCGATAACTCTCAATTATTCCTATCAAAAACCCTGCCAGGGTAATTCCGATCGCTAACCCTAGATTATCTGCTAATCGGCTAATAGCAAAGGTTTCCCGGCGATTCTCAATAACGCTTGCGTCAGCAACAACGGCTTCCACAGCCGGCCAATAAAAACCTATCCCTAAGCCGTGAATCAAGCTACCAATTACCAGAATAGTAAAATTACTGGTTGCAGCGAAAACTAGAGAAGCAATTGCTAAAATCGCCATCGCCAGCAACAAAGTGCGGCGGCGTCCCCATTTCCCGCAATCAGCTAAAGAACCACCTACAACCCGTCCAACAATGCCGGAAATCGAAGCACTAGCCAAGGCTACACCAACGGCGGTTGCAGATAAACCAACTTCATTGACAAAAAAGATGGGCGCGTAAAACAGAGTAAAGCCAGTGCCAACTTCCGAAAAAAATCTACCAACGGCCAAACTCCATACCTGGGGATGTATCGAAGGCAACCATGAAGAGAACTGGAATTGAGAAGCTAATTTCATCAGCTTAAATGTCATCGTTTAATAACATTTTTGTAATTCTTATCATCGGCTGCAATTTTCCTCACTAATTCCACAGGGTTTCCACAGGGATTTTAGCAGTTTTCCACAGGTATTCTACGAGCTAATAAGCTTCTGGCGATCTACTGGGGATTGTTAATTACCAGTGGTCAGGAACTTTGGAGACTGAGTTTTTGTAAAGTAAAGTAACGAAAATTGAGGCAAAACCCTGATTGCTTCGTGCTGATTTATCTTTTATACAAGCGTTTTTAACATTTCGCAGCATTGACAAACCCACCCCCTCTTAGCGCACAATGATTCGGCTTGCTTTTATAGTCCGTTCAACCGTTGGCATCAACTGTGTAAAATTACGTGAGTTGTTGGCATAGATTGGCGGGCAGGCGAAAGATTGTGTGGCGTAGCCTGAAGCTGCTTCACCGCAAGCAAATTATCCCTCTTGATTGACCTCATAGGAGGAAAATCTCATGAAAGCAACGGTTAGCATTTTTACAGAAATTCCTGAATCACTTCACGAATCTTTAAAGAACTACTTAGAAACCCATCCTGATTGGGATGAAAACAGAGTATTGACGGCGGCGCTATCATTGTTTTTACTCCAAAATGGAGAAAGCGATCGCCGTGCTGCCAGAGTCTATCTGGAAACTTTGTTTCATCATTCCTAAGTAATAATACACAATGCGATGGCAACAATAGCTAATCTACTAGACACCCCATAGGTACTGGTATGAAGGGCGTTATTCTAGCTCATGCCCCAAATGGGCACGGTAAACCGTGCCCGATTAATAGATTTTGAGAAGAGTTCTCTTTGTGGGGGATGAAGAGAATCAAAAACAAAAGTAAATTGCGATCGAAAAAATGCCCAATAGTTTTTCGTATTCCCAAAAATATTTAGTAAAAGTCCAAGATTTAGAATTAAAAGAAAACCTGCCTTATCCCGACAATAATTATTTACGCCTACCTACCTTATATGTAGCGCTTCTCATTTCAATGCAACACGTGTAGGGTAGCACAGTTAGCTGTGCTACCCTACGAACGGTCACCAGTTTGCTCAAATTTATTAAACCTTTGGCAGTTCCTCCTGGTGGTTCTAAAACCAAAATGAATTTCATCCAAAATCTCAAACCCAAAATTGTTTCGGTCAAGAGTCAAAAAACTCCAGACTATAGACTCAGGACTTAGCTTCCAACTGTTGGGAGTGAGCAGGAGATTCAAACTTATACCCTACACCGCGTACAGTTTGAATTAATGCTGGCTGACTAGCATCAATTTCAATCTTCTTGCGAATTTGACCGATATGTACATCTACAACCCGCTGGTCGCCAACATATTCATAGTCCCACACCTCTTGAATTAGTTCTGCACGCCGCCAAACTCGACCTGGATGGCTGGCTAAAAAATGCAATAAATCAAATTCCAGAGCAGTTAAGGGTACTGGTTGGTTATTGAGTGCCACTTCTCGTCGCACTGGGTCAATCATCAGTTTTTCAAATACTAAGCGTTTTTGTTCGGCAGTAGTTATGACTCGCTGACGCCTCAAAATCGCTCCTACTCTGACTTCTAGCTCTCCCAACCCAAAAGGTTTGGTGAGATAGTCATCAGCACCTTTAGAAAAGCCGCGAATTTTGTCAGCTTCGTCGGCACGGCTAGTCAGCATCAAAACAAAAACACCATTACGACTTTGCATCTCTTGGCAGAGGTTAAACCCAATCACATCTGGTAAATTCACATCTAGAATTACCAAATCAGGGTTGAATTGCTCAAATAGAGTTAAGGCTGTCTTTCCGTCTTCGGCAGCCTCCACCTGATAGTTCTGCTTCATCAAGAAGCGTTGGATTAAATTCCGAACCGCAGGGTCGTCGTCAACAACAAGAATCTTGGCGGGAGCCATGACCATCACTTTACACAAAAATTCGTAAGATTAACAAGAAGGTTGCGTAATAACACAGAGTTGCCACTATGGGAGTTATTAAGAATCTACACAGCTAGGGCATGAACATCCTGATTATTCTAATAATTATTACTGTAATCAGGATTATAGGCGATGAGAACGACAAACTTGTGGAAAGCTATAGTGCAGTGCTGCGAGAAAGTGCAGAACTTTTGACTATCAATAGTTATGCTGACCAAATAGACGCTCAAACCTCAGCCAAAGCGGTTTGTGAAACTCAAAGACTTTTTGAACCCGGTTAGGTGCTAACTTAAAACGTTTCAATTTTAAATCGAGATGCGGTTCTACACCACAAGCGATCGCCAGTATAATTAAAAAAAATCCGTTAAGGCACAGTAAGTTGCCAGATCTGAAACAGGAAAGTTAATTTCTTCATGAAAACTATGTGTTTTAGGTACTGTAAGTTCAAATTCTAGATTAGAGCCAGAACTGAGCAACGACATGAGGGTATACACGGAGTTATGGCGATATGTTAAAGTGACTATAGTCTAAATCTTAAAGTCGATTAAACTAACTCGTGCTACTATCCTGGTAGAGCATAAATATAAGTCGAGACGTTAAGTTTCGATTGAAACAAAATCTAAATTTGTTTTTTTTCACGACAATAGACTGCCGCTGACTGAGGCTGAAGTAACAAACTCCCATGAGCGATCAAAATCCCTACGAAAAACTTGGGGTATCAGAAGAGGCTTCCTTCGATGAAATCCAGGATGCTCGTAATCGTCTATTCGAGCAACATAGTGGCGATGCCAAGCATCTAGAAGTGATTGAAGCAGCTTACGATGCGATTTTAATGGATCGCTTACGGATGCGCCAGGAAGGTAAAATCAAAGTTCCAGAACGTATCCGGTTTCCAGAGTTGCGAGTACAATCGCCTCCGAAAGAAACTCAAACCCCTCGCGAGCATTCACCTGCATGGCTGCAACGAATACTAGACCAGCCAACCCCTGCTGATATTCTCTTACCGGGAGCTTGGTATCTTGGTTTGAGTGCTATTAGCCTGTTTTACCCAGAGGGAGGCGACCAGGTTTTACAATTAGCATTGGTAGTTGGGGTAAGTATCGGTATTTATTTTCTCAATCGCAAAGAAGGCAAATTTGGGCGAGCAGTTTTGTTCACCCTAGTCAGTTTAATAATTGGCTTAATTACCGGAGGCCTTGTTGCTAGCTGGTTGTTACCACAAATATCATTTATAAGTCTGGGGTCGAATCAATTTTCTACAGTGCTGACTTTTATTTTGCTGTGGTTGGTTAGTAGCTTTCTACGGTAAATCTAGCTTTCTAATAAACACAGGGAGTAGAGAGTCGAGAGTGTGCCAGATGAGCAGACAAGGGGACAAGGAGAATAATTCTTAAGTACAGACAAGGGTTAATCGCGTCTGTGCCCCTAACTCAACAATGGCTCAACGGGTCGTTGGCGCAGCCTCTCATAGAGAAGAAAGCTAACATCACTCTCAATGCCAAATTCTTATGAATTAGTATTTTCCTCAGCTACTTCAAACTTGTAACCATAGCCACGTACAGTTTTAATATATTCTGGTACACTGGCATCGATTTCCATCTTCTTACGCAGCTGACCAATGTGTACATCAACCACTCGTCCATCTCCTATGTAGTCACAACCCCAGATTTTTTGGATGAGCTGTGGACGACTCCAAGCTTGGCCGGGATGGCTTGCTAAAAAATGTAAGATATTAAATTCGAGGGCTGTTAACGCTAAAGGTTTATCGTTAAGTGTTACCTCCCTACCCTCTGGGTTAATTACTAGCTGCTTGAAAATGATGCGTTGTGTTGGAGAGGGGTTGATGTAGCGTATCCGCCTCAAAAGCGCTTCTACTCTGACTTCAACTTCTGCAAGACTAAACGGTTTAGTCATAAAATCATCAGCGCCAGCGGCTAAGATTTTAATTTTATCAGCCTCGTCAGTTCTACTAGTTAATATCATTACTAAAACATTAGTACGACTCTGCATTTCCTGGCAGAGGCTATAGCCATTAACATCTGGTAAATTCCAATCTAAAATCACTAAGGATGGGTTGAATTGCTCAAATAACGATAAGGCAGTCTTGCCGTCTGCTGCTGATTCTATTTGATATTTCCGACTTAAAAAACGATAGACCAGATTTCGGACGCCGAAGTCGTCATCAACGATGAGAATTTTCGGAGTAGTATCAGGGGTCATAGTCATAATGCTACCTTGCTGCCTATTGTTGATTGGGCAATTAGCTGTTGCACCAGTTTTGCTTTACGTGTTTATGTTGAAAGTATATCCACGCTGACCTTTGCTGACTACGATCGCTACTGTAGTACTTGTTTACAATTAATTTTCCATGAAGTTGACCAAAACTTCAGCCATCTTCATGCTTATCAATTGTATAAGTATTGTATGACTTTAGTAGATTTTTGAATTTTTATGGTATGATAATTAACCTTGAACACTTAAAATAAGTGCCATTAAAGATCGTCTCCATCATCACAAATACATCCAAAAAACATCAGAGAAACAGCGATCGCCACAGGTCTCTAAAGGAACACACTGCCTGATTGATTAAATATCTATCAAGCCTGACAAACTAAGCCATAAGGTAATCTAGATTCTAATTTTTACCTACTCAACTGTACTTTAGCCAAGGGATATGCTCTGCCGAAGAAAACCTACGAAAATTTATTTGACGTGCATTTGCATGTAGTTATCTTCTTAAGCATATACTATACTACAAGTTTGAGTTTGAAACTATGAGAATAATTAGTCATCGTAATACCCTTGGAGAAGGGCAAAGCGCTAATTAATTTCTAATCAATGGATATAGAGACTTAATCGATTGATAAACATAGGAAAAATGTACTAATTAATATTTCAAAATTAATTGGATTTATGGATGAGCTACGGTTATGAATTGGTATGACAAGCCAAGGCCTCAGAGCATCACCAGAAGGCATAAGGGCAGCAAAAACAGCTTTAACAGACAAAACTTGGAGTCAGCATAAATTAGCAGCAGCTTTAGGGATTACACGCCAACCAGTTTCCAAATTTTTTGCAGGTCGCTTTTTACCTCGTTTGTGTTGAACGTAGCACATACCATAGCCATCGTACCTTGGTCTATACCTCTGGTTATAACCTTGAGTACGCCCTTGTTGGTAACATAGCTTTTGACTCTGACGTTGCTCTTGATGAGTTTCT
The DNA here is from genome assembly GCA_003326205.1 of Nostoc sp. ATCC 43529. Classification (GTDB taxonomy): domain Bacteria; phylum Cyanobacteriota; class Cyanobacteriia; order Cyanobacteriales; family Nostocaceae; genus Nostoc. Next base: position 42,975 of record LWTK01000074.1, on the reverse strand, counting down.
ATATAGTACTATTGCCTGCTTTAACGACGTTGATTTTGCCTTTGAGCGTAACCTCAAGGACGCCTTTGATTATGCTCATGCCTTTGCTATTGCCTTTAACGAAGCTGTTGAGCTTGTGATTGCTCCTAAATTGAAACACGTCTTAGAAAAACTGAAAACACAACTACCAGAGATAGACAGCAATCCAGAAAGATTCAGAGAGTGGTGGCAAACCAAAGGTAAAGTTTGGGGTAAACAATTAAGATATTTGCTGATTAAATATCGTAATATTGGTTACGACTGGGAATTCAACGAACAACAAAAAGAATTACTCGAAAAATATTACGATGTGAATAAATTGTTGGTAGATTGTCTCAACAGTGCTGCTGATGTAAGTCCTATAGTGCGGCAGAAAATTGAGGATACATTATTATTGTTAGCGATCGCCGATATTGAAAAAGTACATAATTATCACGATTGAGAACTCAGAATTCACAATTTACAATTAATAAGATTTGGATAATCAATAGTAGAAAATTCATACTTAATTTGAATTATTATTGATAGTGAAATGATTCTTTCCATAGTATTAATTGACCAGATTGGCAATTGATTAATTGGTAGAAATCATTGAAATTACTTACTCTATCTGAAGGGATATTTTAAATATATTCATACTAGGGAAAGAGCAATAAATTTTATTTTGTTAGTTAAATTGCTATTAACATCGTGAGTAAGGAATAGTTATGAATAGTAATCCTTTAGTAGGCGGTATCATTCCCCCACAGCCACCAATACAAGCAGAATCTGATGTTCATACATTGAAATCTCGTTTGGAATGGGGCGAACCAGCTTTTACAATATTGGATGTGCGCGATCGCAGAACCTTCAACGAAGGTCACATTATGGGAGCGATGCCCATGCCAATAGATGAATTAGTAGACCGTGCAGCAGCTTCTTTGGATAGAAGCCGTGATATTTATGTTTACGGTGGTAATGATGAAGAAACTGCCCAAGCCTCACAACAACTGCGTTCTAGCGGGTTTGAGCATGTTTCTCAACTCAAAGGTGGTCTTGGCGCATGGAAAGCGATCGGCGGCCCCACCGAAGGTATTATTGAATCAAAAACTCCCCCAGGTGCAGATGATTACAATGTGGTAGCTCGGCTACAAAATCATGCAGAAAATCAGGCCAAGGGAGGCGAAAATACCGCTCAAAGTATAAAAAGGGGAGTAAGTAACCTCAAAGAAGGTATCCAAGAAGGAGCTAGCAACCTCAAAGAAGGCATTCAAGAAAAAGCTAGTGAAGTTAGAGAAGGCATTCAAGAGAAAGCCAGCGAAGTTAGAGAAGGCATTAACGAATCTAGAGCTTCTAGCCCAGATGATTCTAATGTCGGATCTTAGGCAAAAAATCACCTGAAAAATAAGTCATTAGGCGTAGGTTGGAAGTTGACTGTTGACGGCTAACAGTTGATGTTAAGCCTGTGGTGGTTCAAAGAATTGAAAGAACTGGTTTTCATTAAGTCAAAACTTAACGTCAAATCCCATCCCTTAAAAGGGGTGGGATTTGCATTAATTGAACAGCATAACTCAATGTAATTTACAGGACTTACGCACTCAGATCCCCCAACCCCCTTAAAAAGGGGAGCCACTGCGCCCTTGCGGTTAACGGGACTTGTAGCAAGTGGCATGGCTTTGGAAGTTCCCTCCTTTTTAAGGGGGGCTAGGGGGGATCTAGGTTTCAGGCTTCAGCGCGTAAGTCCTAATTTAGATAAACCTGTTTTTTCTCTTCCCTGTTTCCTTACTTGTAATTAATGTTCAAACAAATCTTTAAATTGCAATAAATCTAAAGAAACTATTGTTGGCAGAACTTCAAAACATTGTTGAGCAAGTTCCCAACGTTCTTCTCGTTTGAGCATTTCTGTAAGTTTTTTTTGTACGTTCAGTAAGTAGCGCACATCATTGGCGGCGTAACTCAATTGAGCTTCAGATAAATTAGCAGCGTTACCCCAATCAGAACTTTGAGCGCTTTTATCGAGTTCTACTTGTTCTAATTCTTGCACTACATCTTTGAGTCCGTGGCGATTTGTGTAAGTACGAGCTAACTTACTAGCAATCTTGGTGCAAAAAACAGGGTGAACTTGAATCCCCAAATAGGCTCGCAAAGTAGCAAGGTCAAAACGAGCAAAGTGAAAAACTTTTATAACATTCGCCGCTTGCAGAAGTTTTTTTAAGTTTGGGGCGTCAGTTTGTCCTTTGGCGATGCGGATTGCAGTGACTTTTCCTTCTAGGTTGCACAACTGAACTAGACACAAACGATCGCGCTGCGGTAATAATCCCATCGTTTCTGTATCGACTGCAACTGCTGTGGATTCTAAATATTGTCCAAGGGCTGCATCACTAAGGTCGCGATCGCTCACCTGAAAATCTTGTAATGTCATGAAATGTTCAAAAATAATAGCAGTGTCCAGCAGACCAAAGTCTTGTCAGACACTACATTATTATTGTGCAAAAATATCAAAAATTAAATCTACCTTGTGCGAAAAAAGATTTGCGTCAGGTAGACTTCCCCGTGACTATTAGTAGCAACGCCAATTCCAGTCAGGTTGTAATTTCCTTTAACATTTTTCAGATGTCCGGGGCTTTTGATCCAACCAGTAACAGCTTCGGCTGCGGGGTTGCTATATCCCCGGTTAAAAGCAACATTTTCCGCTGCACTGTTGTAGCGAATAGGGATAGCGTTGACTCGCCTTTCAAATCCCTGATGGCTAAATGGGGTTTTACCTTGAGCCATGTTTTGGCTATGAATTCTTGCCTGTCGTGTGATATTTGTATTTAGGGTCAACTTTGGTAGCCCTTTAGCAGCTCGATATTGATTAATTTCGTCAAAAACGGATTTTTCTAGCTCAGTAGGTTTAAAAGTAGGAGTCGATATTGCAGCCTGACTGGAAAAAAGCGACAACAGCTTATTACGGGTGGATGTATTTGTAGAATTGTGCCCTGGTATCGGAACAGTTGTTAATCCACTAGCAAGGACAAGCGCAGTTAAAGCGATGCCAAAAGCAGTTTGTCGGAACATGGAGAATTGCGTAATGTGTAGAGATATAAGACTTATACTCTACCTCATAGTTCCGAAAATATATACGACAATACTATTAAGGATTGATGAATTTCGGCAATTTGACCACATCCTTTACAAGGCATACAAACACTGATTTCCAATTGTCAATATTTCCATAGATTACCTTCGGTAAAATCACCATTATTTTCGCCGATCATTGAAGATTTTCATTCATTGAAGGTGAATTCGATGCTTCATATAGTATGTGCCCAATTGCTCAATAAAAACATCTTAGAAGTTTTACGTAGTAAAACCGACCCTCTCAGATTCAAACAGAGACAAGCTCCTGCTTATAATTAGGGGCAGACAAGATGTCCACCCCACAATTACTAGTAATTTATTTGTTGGTAATACCTAAATCTTCCCCAACTATGTACGAAGGAAAATTTGCGTGAAGTAGATTTGTCCTTTACTGTTGCTGGCAACACCAACCCCGGTCAAATTATAATTACCTACGATATTTGCTAAATGCCCTGGACTTTTGAGCCAGCCCTGAACGGCTTGTGTCGCAGGGTCAGTAGATCCCTGGTTGTAAGCGACATTTTCACCAGCTGCTGTGTAGCTAATACCGATCGCTTTCAGGCGGTCTTGAAATCCAGTATGTCCAAAAGCTACTTTACCACTAGCCATGTTCTGACTGTGAATCCTGGCTTGATTATCGATGGCAGAATTACGAGTCAGCTTTGTTAGTCCTTTAGAAGCTCTGTAATTATTAATTTGGGTGAAAACCGACTGTTCTATAGCAGCAGTGTTGATAGTAGATTGTGCAATCTTAACAGTATCACTTGATATGTGTGAAGACATGGGTATTAAATTTGGCTCCGTTACAGAAGTAGCGATCGCTCCACTGCTGAGAAAAAGAGTTCCTAAACCAATGCCGTAGATTGTTGTTCTAATCATTTGCTGAAAGTAAAGTTCCAGACCATCTAACCAAACTCTTATTAATTAAACAACTTGGTTATAAGTCTATATACCTCTACTTATGCTGCTATAGCTTCAAAAACTACCAGCAAACTTTTAAATTTACAATATTACAAAAAAATTGTGCTGTCTCCAGACAATTTTCCTCTCCCATTGGGAAGATTATTTTTATTAGATTCCTCAACAGTGGTACGAGTTTTTTACTATAAGTTCTGCGTGATTTCTATGAGTCTTGGCTAACAGTTTGTAACTCTTCCTGCACTACACGCAACACCCGCGCGATGTATTCTGCACGCCATTTTTCTCGCTCATTAATTACTTTGGCATCCGGTTGATAACCTTCAATCTCACTAGCAGATAAAATACCTTTAACCTCTAGCAATCGTTCAACGGTGTCGAGGCGATCGCGTAGTACGGACACCTCACCAGTCAAAGCCATAACCATCGCCAATAATTTATCAACTTGCTGATTCTCTAAGTAAACTGGTCGTTTACCCTTGGCTATTTTTGCCATCCTATTCCAATTCTCCAAAAACTAAAACAAAAAAACAAAAGAAAATTTGATACCAATTTGAAAAATGATTGCCGCAAATGAATTGACAATCCAAAATTCAAAATGGTATGACTTCCCCAATTACGAATTACGAATTAGTCTACTTACTTAGTTCCAGCAACTACAAACCAACTGCCAAAGCTCTTGGATTTATCACCTTGAGCTTTCCATGCCCCATTAGGAACAAATTTCTCAAATGTCTTATCTGCTGCAAAACCAGCCTCAGTAGCTAGGGCTGCCAAATCCAAATCGCGTACAGCACTCCAGAAAGGTTCGTTGTTGTTGATGGTTTCCCAGTCAAAAACAAACTGTGTGTAGGCGTCCATGTGACGATACAGTGGTGCTTCCACATGCAGCATCATACCACCAGGAGCCAGTAAACGATAACACTCTTGCATCACCTTACGGACGGCTGGTGGCGGAATTTCATGTAGCAAAATGTGAGAAACCACTAAGTCAAAAGATTCATTTGGAAAGTTAGTGTGTTCGGCATTTTGCTGAGAAAAGTGTACGCGTTTACCCAAAGATTCGGCTCTTGCATGACCGTAACGCAACATAGATGCACCTATGTCTATGGCGTGGACTTCTGCATCTGGGTAAGCATCTACATAGGGTAATGTACTATGACCAACAGAACATCCCATATCGAGAATTTTTCTTGGTCGAAAGTCGGGATACTCTGGTAGGAGATAGTTTTGGACAATAGATAGCCCCATGTCATCGTTGAGTGGTCCCAACCAACCCACACCATAAACATAAGTGCCGCGATCGTAAACTGCACCAGCGGTTATATCGTCAGCAGTAAATTCGCTGTGATATCCTCCAGGCATACAGTGAATGTCTACAGCTTTTTGATAAGTGGGTGTTGAAAAATTCGGGTCGAGGGTTAAGGTACCAAGTTCATTACCCTTGTCTTTGGCAAGCTCAATCAACTCTGGCAGTTGTCTCTCAACGCTGGTATTTACAGCATCCCATAACATTTCCTGGCTGATTCGTTTCAGGACACCAGTCCAACGATAGTAGGGTTCGTCCTCCATCGCTTCCCGAATTTCATAACGGTTCTGGGGAGGACGCTGATGTTCTTGTTCAAACTTCGACTTGGCTAGTTTTTCATAAATTACTTTGTTGCCAGGAGAGAGATTCCGGAAAATGTGCAGTTTTAAACTTTGGACAAACTCTTGGCGTGCCAACTCGTCTTGAGTGGTTTTCGGTAGCATAGCATGTCTAAGCTGTCGATCCATCGTTACTTTCTCCCCAATATTTAACGTATATTTACTTAGGCAGGATTTAAAAATTTGGCTACTGTTTGCACATCTTTATCACCCCGTCCAGAGCAGTTGATGATAATTCGAGGACTGCCGATTAGTTGGGGACACAGGGTTTCCAAGTAGGCGATCGCATGGGCTGTTTCCAATGCAGGAATAATCCCCTCTAATTTCGATAATCGCTGGAATGCCGCCAAAGCCTCTGCATCCGTCACACTATAATATTCAGCCCGACCAATATCCTTTAAATAGCTATGTTCTGGCCCCACACCGGGATAATCTAACCCTGCACTAATTGAGTGTGCCTCAATGATTTGTCCATCCTCATCTTGCAGCAGATAGCTCATGGCTCCGTGCAATACACCAACTCGTCCTTTTGTCAAGGTAGCTGCGTGTTTTTCAGTATTGACCCCTTCTCCAGCTGCCTCAACTCCAATTAACCGTATAGAAGGTTCATTGAGAAACTCATAAAATAGTCCCATAGCGTTGGAACCACCACCTACGCAAGCCATGAGGATATCGGGCAATCCACCCCATTTTTCCATTGCTTGGGCGCGAGTTTCTTGGCCGATGACTGCATGGAAATCACGTACCATCATTGGGTAAGGATGAGGTCCTGCGACTGAACCCAGGATGTAGTGAGTGGTTTCCACATTCGTTACCCAATCCCGAATTGCTTCCGAAGTGGCATCCTTGAGGGTTCCCGTTCCTGCTTCCACCGGGCGTACTTCTGCCCCCATCAACCGCATTCTGAAGACATTCAACGCTTGGCGTTCCATATCATGAACGCCCATGTAAATTACGCATTCGAGTCCAAAACGAGCGCAAACCGTGGCTGTGGCTACTCCATGTTGTCCAGCACCGGTTTCGGCAATAATTCGCTGTTTGCCCATACGCTTTGCTAACAATACCTGACCGAGAGCATTATTAATTTTGTGGGCGCCAGTGTGATTTAAATCTTCACGTTTTAAATATATTTGTGGTCCGGTGCGATCGGGGCGGGCATACTGAGCAGTCAGGCGTTCGGCAAAATACAATGGTGTGGCACGTCCTACATAGTCCCTTAACAACTGCTGTAGTTCTGCTTGAAACCCAGGATCGTTGCGGTATTGCTGATAAGCTGTTTCTAACTCAGCAAGAGCAGGCATTAGCGTTTCAGGTACATACTTACCGCCAAAGCGTCCAAAGCGACCTAGCGTATCGGGAACTTGAGTAGTTGAATTTGTAGACAGGGGAGTAGTAGTCACAGGCTAATTTTGATGAGGGGAATGACTTAATTATTATAAGAAAGTCTAGGACTATCTGGGGATTTGAGGCTAGGGACTGGGGAATAGGGAATCAGCCTTTTCGAGGTATACAGAGTTTTTTCAAAAATCAAATAGCAGTTGTATATCATTAATGAATGCAGCAATAAATACGTTTTCAGGACTTTTAAGAGGTAAATTTATGTCGTTAGTCACGATTAATCTGCCAGAAGAAGTATTTAGCGCCCGTCGCTTAAATCCAGAAGAATTTGTCCAGGATATGCGCCTTGCTGCTGCGATTTACTGGTATCAGAAGCAAGAAATTTCAATGGAAAAAGCCGCCACAGTTGCGGGATTAAATCGTCGGGACTTTCTTGCTGTACTAGCCCGCGAACAAGTTGATGTCTTTGCTGTTGACTTTGATGATTTGCACAGTGAGTTAAACCGGGACATTAGGCATCGTTATTATTGCCAAACAACGAGGGGTAATACCTGCTGCACGTCCAGTTTTAGAACAATTGCGCCTGTGTGGGATGTATTTATCTGACCGTGTAATCAATCAAGCATTGGCATTGGTACAAGAATAGAGCTGATGAGACAGCGTTATATGATAGTCATATAATCTACAGTTGAGTAATTGTTGCTTCTGTCCGCCAAATTTGAGATAGAAGTTTCCATTGATTTGATTGTTTTTCTTAATAAAAATTTTATGTCTTCTTCTAACTCCAAATCTTCCGATAAAAACTTTGTCTATCGTGAATTCGGTAACGATAACTCCCCCGCTACAGAAAGACCAATTCCAGAATTGCCCCCACAACAACAAAATTTGAGAGTACAAGCTACTCGCGCTGGACGCAAAGGCAAAACTGTTACTGTGATTACCGGTTTCCAAGCCAAGCCAGAAACTTTAGCAGATTTGCTCAAACAGTTGAAAACTCAGTGTGGTACAGGCGGGACAATTAAAGACAACGAAATTGAAATTCAAGGCGACCACAAGCAGAAAATTATGGAGATTTTGACCAAACTAGGGTACAAAGCTAAAATCAGCGGCGGTTAATGTTGAGGAAGTGCGGTTTACCGCATCTCGACCGCAATCTAGATTGAGAGGGTCGATGTTATCTTTGAGAAGTATTGTAAATATAAACAAGCTTGAAGGGTGATGAATGATTTGCCTAACAAGCTGTTTCCGATAAAATTAACAGGAGGTAAAAATGGATTTAGTTCGGATTCTGTGTGCTATTTTTGTACCGCCTTTGGGAGTTTTTTTACAAGTAGGTTTTGGTTTAGACTTTTGGATTAATATACTTTTAACGCTTTTTGGTTACATTCCTGGGATTATTCATGCAGTGTGGGTCATTGCTAAGAAATAATTATTTTTAGGGTAGGTTGAGTGTACCAAATTTCGGCGTTAAAGATGCTGAAGAAGATTTTTGTAGAAGTAATCGATTAATTGCCTCTACAAAATCAATTTAGAATTTACGCATTATGTGGATTAGACGCTAAAACCCTTGATTTATCGTTGTAGAGAGACGTTGCATTACAACGTCTCTACAGAACAGATAATTATTCATATTTCGTTGATTTAGATAATTCATATCAGACGTAATTCATAATTCATAATTCATAATTCATAATTCATAAGGCTTAGATATCAAAAATGGATAAAGTGGGCTTAGTGAATTAGTTTTAAGAATTGAAATAATAATTAATGATGAGTTGGTTTTTTAACTAAAAAGTACTTTTCAAGCAAAATATTAGCGGACGCTCTCAATCTTCAAGCAATTAGTAGTTATCGGATCTCCGATCGAGAGAATACGCTACTGATCTTGATAAATCAGGTAATTATAGTTACTCCTCCTGTATCTAAATCGTAACGACCTCCGACAATTTTTAACTTACCAGACTCTAAACGCTCAGTTAAGAGTTGCGATCGCTTCAGTCGTTCAATTTGATATTGCACGTTGGCAACCACAGCATTTTCAACCGCGTCCCCCGGCTGAAGCTTGGCATTTTTCACAACTGGCTTAATCGCCTCAACAAAGCTACCAATATCGCCGAGTAAAGTTTCATTTTTGACAGCAGCAGTAACGGCTCCACATCGCTCATGACCTAACACCATCAGCACCGGCGTACCCAATAGAGCAACCGCATATTCGATACTACCAAGGGATTCTGGGGTGGCAATATTTCCAGCGAGGCGGACATCAAAGATATCTCCAATACCTTGGTCAAAAATAATTTCTGCGGGTACTCGTGAATCCGCACAACTGAGGATAGTTGCAAATGGATGTTGTGCTTGAGCGACTTCCTGCAAGCGAGCCGCAGATTGGTCGGGATATTGGGGTTTATGCTGAACAAACCGCTGATTTCCGTCTATTAACTTTTGGAATGCGGCGTCGGGACTCAGAGTTTGAGGAGGTAATTCTGCGGCTTTTACTTGTTCAACTCGCCAGAGGAAATCGCTGGCAGTAAGCATCATCCCGAATGCTCCTGTGACTCCTAACTTTAAAAAGTCACGACGTTCTATGAAATGCTTCATTGGATTTATGATTTTTTTATAACGACGCAACACATTTCATTGAGCGAATTTCCATTACGTCCGAGACGTAACAAGTGCCTCCAAACTTGTTGAGCAGTGGTCTAATGTTTTCTACAACAGGTTTGAGTTGTTCTGGCATACAAAACGCAATGATGTAGACATTATCAAGCATCGTCATGTCTAAATCTTCCGTCGTTCCTCGTAATCCTTTGCCAGCAACATTTCGGATGACAGCGTGACCATGTACGCCAGACTTGTCTAGGGTATCTAATATTTTGCCAAGCTCAAAAGAGTTGGCGATAATCTCTATCTTTTTAACTAGGTGCATGTTATTACCTCCAAAACAGGTTAATTCCGTAGAGATATAACGGAATTCCCACAATAATATTGAACGGGAATGTCACTGCTAGAGCTGTAGAAACGTACAGGCTAGGGTTTGCCTCTGGAACAGTCATCCGCATCGCAGCTGGCACAGCAATGTAAGAGGCGCTAGCACACAACACCGCGAACAAAAGCGAATCACCCTGAGGCATACTAATGAATTTAGCGATCGCCAACCCAATACCGGCGTTCAGTAGTGGAATTAGTATTGCAAATGAAATCAGAAAAACTCCGGTTTTTTGCAAGTCTTTAATTCTCTTGGCAGCAACTAGTCCCATATCTAAGAGAAAAAAGCTGAGAACACCATAAAATATCCCCTGAGTAAAGGGTTCTAAAGTTTTCCCGCCACGTTCTCCTGTTAAGAAGCCTATTATCAGGCTACCAACTAAAAGAAAGACTGAACTATTAAGAAATGCTTCTTGCAAAACTTCTCCCCAGGCAAATTCTCGCTTTTCATCCACAGAGAATAGATTCACTAAAATCAGACCAACAATGATGGCTGGAGATTCCATCAAGGCTAGAGCTGCTACCATGTAGCCATCAAAAGTAATACCAAGCTCGTTGAGAAAGGCACTAGCGGTGATGAAGGTGACAGCACTGATAGAACCATAAGTTGCAGCGATCGCCGCAGCATCGTAAATATCTAGCTTTAGCTTGAGGATAAAAAACGTATAAATGGGGACAACGCAAGCCATCAACATGGCTGCTATGAGTGTTAGAACTACTTCCTGAGTGATTCCGCTTTTAATCAGTTCTACCCCTCCTTTAAAACCAATTGCCAATAGCAGATAAAGCGAAAGCAGTTTCGGTACTGGTGGAGGAATTTCTAGATCGGACTTGACAAAAACGGCAGTCATACCTAAAAAGAAAAACAGGACTGGCGGATTCAGGATGTTGGATACTATCAAGCTGACATCCATTTCCACCCCTCCTGATACTGATAAAGTTGGGAATTAGAGAAATTTTTCATCTGAAAAAATTTAATGGCTCGATCATGATGTATCGTGTCTTGCTACCCCATGTCAATTGAACATTAAAAAACTCCATCCTTTTGTAGGTGGAGTTTTTGGGTATGGGGCATGGGGAGATGGGGAGAAAGTAATTCTTCTTTCCCCCCATCTCCCTATCCCCTTATCCCCCCATCCTCTTCTCATACCCAATGGCTAATGTCCCTAGTGGTTCGTCGCATTAGTTATGAGGGGTAAACTTCTTCTTAATTTTTCTTTCTTTGCGCTCTTTGCGTCCTTTGCGGTAGCCTGCGGCAAGCCGCTCCGCGTCTACGTTTATTAACCCATCAAAATTAATGCGATAGACTACTAGTCTATATTCCATTCCAAAAGCAAGGGACAGTTATGCAATTGCCATTCCAGGGTTGAAACGTTCAAGTCTTTGATTAATCCAGTACTGATATTTAGTACCCAGCCATGAACCATAGGCGCTTTTGACGTATAAAGTATCTGACGCATGATTGAAGTTTGGTAAAGATTTTTTACTTGCGCCGCAACGTTCATTTCCGCCAAACGGTTCAGGCGTTCTTCTCTTGTTGGTAAAGCGTCAATTTCTGCTTTTTTGTGCAAATACAATTCGCGAATCGGATTTACCCAGTTATCAATAATTCCGATGGTTTTCCATTCTAAAGCCGCTTTAATTCCTCCGCAATCGTAGTGACCACAAACGATAATGTGTTTCACTTCCAGATGGAGAATTGCGTATTCTAAAACGGCTAAAAAGTTCATATCTGTTAGAGAAACCTGATTAGCAATATTACGATGTACAAATAATTCTCCTGGTTCTGTACGGGTAAAATTTGTTAACGGCAAACGACTATCAGAACAACCAATATACAGAAATGGTGGCGTTTGTCCGCTAGATAATTCTTCAAAATAATTCGGGTTGAGAGCCAGCTTATCGGCAACCCAAGCTTGATTATTTCTGAAGAGTTGATTAATGCTGTTATATTTCATTCTTTCATCAAATTTGAGAGAGAATTTTTTTGCAGAATAGTTCAGAATTCAGGAGATATTCAGAAATTAATTCTACAGAATACACAACTCAATTTTGACTGATAGCTGATTTTTATATTTCGTTTTTTTATAAAAATTTTAGCTACCTTCTATTTATTTATCAACCTATATTATTTTTTTCAAGCTGCAAATTAATATTTTTGTATAAATTTAAATTGCCAATTTTTAATCTTCACGTATAGCCAATACGCTTCCGTTAAGATCCCCCCGCCTACGGCGACCCCCCTTATGCTACAAATGCTATTCAACAAGATACCCCAATACGGTTCGGATAAGCATTTTGAACTAACAATTAGTTTGGGGAAAAGGTTAAAGGGTAAGGGTTAAAGGTTTTTTATTCCCCTTTCCCCCTTACCCTTTCCCCTTTAACCGAACCGTATTGCAAGATACCCGACTTATGTAATAAGTCGGGTATCTCAATCGGACAATTTTCAGAAATTAAATATGATTGCTATAGGATGTCTAGATATTTTGCAGGGCAGACAAAGTTAAGTGGTAAGCTAACCTAATAACGAGCAAAAATTTTGAGTTGAAACATTTAATACTAACTGGAAAAATGATTGCAACTGATGGATTGACTAAACACAGATTCACCAAGGCTATTCCCAATCCAAAATATACAATTCAAAACCGTATCAGTTTCAATCAGGGACAACAACTTTATTACCTTTATGATGGTTGATTGACCAACGGTGATCGACACCCAAAGAGGAAAACTGGCAATTTTCTTCTAGTCGTTTTTGTTGCACAACAGCTTTCCGAAGAGTAATAATTAGCTGATTCACTTGATACCGTAAATCTGGATTATCATTTACAGCTGACATTGTTTGTCTTTCTAAAAGTTGAAGTATAAGTTCGTAGTGGATAGGTGAAGGTAGGGGAATTTGCTCCATGAAGTTAGAGTTTAATTTCAAATTTGGGATTTTTACGAGTCAGAGTTTGTCTTTTAAGTTCTGATGCTGGGAAGCCGATCGCTAGACTTTTCTCTTATTAATAAATTGTTACATAATAAATAACTAATTGTTTAGGCTTTGATTTGCCTAGCGATAAAGATTTAGCAAAGATATTGCTCATATTAGGCAGCAAAATGCTGTATATCCACGTATAGTATGCCCAATTGTCAAACTATTATGTACAGTGACCCTGCAAGGAGCAGGGTGTTTTTTTAGAAATTCCTGGGTAATAGAGGGGCGATCGCACCACCGGGATCTGGTTGTTTCACTAAAGATTCTCCAATGAGTACAGCGGATGCACCTGCTTTAACTACTAAACTCAAGTCATCTGGTTTATGTAGTCCTGACTCGCTGACAACGAGGATGTTTTTCTGTTGCAATTGACTACCTCTTGCAGCCAAAAGTTGGCAAGTAGTTTCGAGGTCAACAGAAAAATCTTCCAAATTGCGATTATTGATTCCCACTAAGGAGACCCCATCTAAGGCTAACACCCGGTCAAGTTCTGCCAAACTATGGACTTCAATCAAGGCTGCCATTTTCAGGTTGTTGGCAATTTTCAGGAAGTATTGCAAATCTCCATCATTGAGAATAGCCGCAATCAACAAAATGGCATCTGCACCTCGAATTCGGGCTAAGTACATCTGGTAAGGATAGATGATAAAATCCTTGCACAGTAAAGGCAAATCTACCGCAGCGCGAACGTTGGCTAAGTTGTCAAAGCTGCCCTGAAAAAATTTGGCATCTGTCAACACAGAAAGGCAACTGGCACCACCTTGCTGATACGATTGGGCGATCGCTACTGCATCGAAATCTGCTCGTAAAACCCCTTTGCTGGGAGAAGCTTTTTTTACTTCCGCAATTACCGCTGGCTTTGTTTTTCCTTGACGCAAAGCTGCTATAAAATCACGGGTTGGTGGCGCGGAAAGTACCTGATGTTGCAATTCCCGCAAAGGTAACCTTTCCCGCATTTGGTCAACTTCTTGTTCTTTATGCCAAACAATTTCCTCCAAAATATTGTTTGGTTCTGAATTAGGTACAGCAGCTTGATAACGTAACGTAGATACAGCAATAGCTGGGTTAGGCGAACGGCGACGGATTTGCATAATTAGTCATTAGTCATTGGTCATTAGTCACTTGTACTGAGCGGAGCCGAAGTATTGGTCATTGGTCATTAGTCAGTGGTCAATGGTCATTTGTCCTTGTTTATTGACAAAGGACAAATGACAAAGGACTAATGACTAAATAGCGATCGCTCGTTTATAAGCTTCGTCTAGGACTTCTGAAAGTGTTGGATGGGCGTGAACTAGATGCGCTAGACTTTGGACACTTTGACGGTTAGCGATGGCGGCTGATGCTTCGTGAATTAAGTCTGAGGCGTGGAGTCCGAAAATATGGACGCCCAAGACTTCGCCTGTGTCTTTGCGATAGATCACTTTGGCAATACCGTCGGCTTCGTTTTCTGCCAAGGCTTTGGAATTTCCTTTGTAGTAACTTCTACTGGTGGCGATTTCAAACCCTTCGGTTTGTCCTAATTCCTTAGCTGCTGTTTCCGTTAAGCCTACATAGCTAACTTCCGGGTGGGTAAACGCCGCTGCGGGGATGCTGCGATAGTCTACTTTCTTCTCCCTGCCAACTATGTTTTCCACCGCGACGATGCCTTGAGCAGAAGCGGCATGTGCTAACATCATTTTGCCATTAGCGTCACCAATTGCCCAGAGATGCGGCACTACTTCGCCTGCTGACAATACTGCCATGCGATCGTCAACGGGGATAAAGTTCCGGCGATCGAGTTCCACACCTACAGACTCTAAACCGAGATTTTGCGTCGCTGGGATGCGTCCTGTAGCCACTAAGCAAGCATCTACTTCGATGACATCGACATCTTCTTTGGTTTTGAAATCCGCTAACTCAATTACCACTGGCGAACCGGGGATGACTTTTTTGGCGTATATCCCCACTTTCGTTTCAATGTCGCGGGGAGTAATCAGCACCCGTTCGGCAAGTTTGGCAATGTCGCGGTCAAATCCTGGCATTAACTGGTCTAGGGCTTCAATCAAGGTGATTTCACAACCCAAGGCTGAGTAAATATCAGAAAATTCTAAGCCGATGTAACCACTGCCAATAATCGCTACCCAGTTTGGTAGTGATTCTAACTTCACACCTTGGTCGCTGGTAAAGACAGTTTTGCCGTCTACTTCAATTCCTGGAGGAACAAAAGGAATTGAACCAGGGGAAAGGATAATATCTTTGGCTGTGATGGTTTTTTCAGTGCCGTCTCCAGCGATGGAGACTTTTTGTGCCCCGGCAATTTTTCCCCAGCCTTTGATGATATCGACTCCCAGACGTTTGAGACTGTTAGTTAAGTCGCCTTGAATCTTCGAGACGAGATTGGTAGCATGATTGGCGATCGCTTGGCGATCGAATTCCACGCTACCTACTTGAATTCCCAACGACTTGAGGTGGTGGGCATTTCGTAACTCCCGCACACGTCCAGATGCTGCTAACAGTGCTTTAGAAGGAATACAACCGCGATTAACACAGGTTCCTCCCATATCAGCAGCTTCAATAATCGCTGTTTTTAAACCACAACTTACGGCGTGTAGGGCTGCGCCATGTCCGCCCACACCAGCGCCGATAATGACTAAATCGTAATCAAATTCTTGACTCACGTTAGTTTCCCCGTGTGCTCCGCCTATTTATTCTCAACTTGACTGACAATCAAAGCAACCCCTTTAACAGTTATCAGTTATCGGTTGTTAGTTTCGTCGCTGGGTTTAAGCCCCCACTATATAGTTACCAGTTATCAGCGATCGTTGAACACCAGGAACTGATAACTGATTGAAATTCCCCACCATACGCCTGATAACTGTTTACTGAATTTAACGTTTGGGTGTTGCTAATTCACTTAAATTATGATTCACGCCCGAATGGCTAAAAGATGGATGTTTTCAGTAATTATAATCAAATCTACATACTTAATGTTTTTATACTGTCAAGAAGAGTGAGGGAGGGAGGAGGCCAGGGGTCAGAGGGGAATAACTCATGAGTCAACAGTCAACAGTCAACACTCTCCATTACCTACGTACAAGCCATTGCTATTGGCAAATTAATTAAGAAAGAATTCAAAAGTCACACCATTTCAGGAAAATCTTGCTAAATTCACCATCAAATTGATTCTGATTCCTGAATTCTGACTTCTGAATTCTTCTTTTTAATTTTGAGTTTGATACCGTTCCTCAAGCATGGCAGATGCTTGTCGCTTAGCGTGAATATTTTTCATGTGCTTTTTCACTGTATTGATAGTGATGAAAAGCTTATTGGCAATTTCTTTGTAGCTGTGGTTGTTTCTGTAGAGGAACCAAATTTCTGCTTCCCGGCGCGTCAGTTCAAACTTTTTAACTTCGCTGAGGGCTACGTGTTTAAGAAATTCATATTTGTTTTGGATGGTTACCAATAAACAAGGTACATCAAATCCACCCAAATTAAGTACTCTGACTCTAATCCTAAAAATATTTGATTTGTCAAGTACAATCTCATCAGAAAAAATTATCATTTTATCAGAAAGCAAAGACTGATTGCTCAGCAATGATTCACATAAATTCCAGATAGCTGGCGGTACAAAATTCTCAGTGCAATTTTCTCGATCATCAAATTGGGAAAAAATTCGATGAGCAGACGCGTTAGCATGAAGCACTTTTCCAGCCTTATTTAAAATTAAAATCCCATCCTCTAAGCCTTCGATTACTTCTTGCAAAAAATCAGCTCGCTTTGAGTCATGATTGATATTTTCTCGCCGCTGTTTTTCAACTAATGTCTTTGTTAGAGTCATCATATCAGGTATTTTAATATACAAAATGCTACTGGACTAAAAGATTCGTGGAGTTGAGATACACACCATGAATTTTCTGGATGGTTTACGCGAATAAATTGGTTGAACATTACAGTTCAATTACGCTTATGAGTTAAATTTAAGTTTTATTTTTTACTTAAAACTTTAAAAAATACTTAAATTTAACAGATTATGTAGTTTTATTCTGTGTTTTTTGGAATTAACTTAGGCATCATTTATATACAACTCCGAAATTGCCTATTTCGGAAATCGTCTTTAATAGATTTAGGATTGCGGCTGAAGTTTTGATGTCTGTTGACTCACCTGTTTTTCCTACTCTTGACGCTTGCTACGCGCAGGTTTTCTATTATGAGAAGGGTAGCAATTAGCCCAGGCTGTGGGATCTTTGCGTGATGGACAACGTAGTCAAATCCTCATTGAAGACGCTTGTACTAAATAACAATCGTCCAAACATACAATAGTTATTTGAGTTGAAATAAAAATATACATACGTATATATTTACGCAGCTATTTGCTAGCAACGCTAATGTAGAAAAAATATCTTTGTGAGATATGTAGTTTAGCGGCGATGAAAAATTTTTATTACAATGCAGATGTCTACTAGGCAGCGTGCTTTGTACCTCAATTCAGTAAATAATCAATGATTAATCAATTACAAGATTACAATCCCAGTGGCGTAGGCGAAATTAATGGCAACCTTTTAGGTTTACCATTCGATTATGAGTCTGCAAACTTGATTGTCTTTGGTGTACCTTGGGAAGTCACTGTTTCCTATGGTGCAGGTACAGCTAACGGGCCACAGCGCATTCTCGACGCTTCGACTCAATTAGATTTATTCGATTTCGATCGCCCTGATGGCTGGAAACAGGGAATTTTCATGGTGGAAATCCCTCAGGATATCTTAGAAAAAAACAAATATTATCGTACCTTGGCAGCAAAAATTATCGAAAGATTAGCCCAAGGTAAAGAAATTTCAGATACACCAGATTTAAGACCTGTACTCATAGAAATAAATCATGCTTGTCAACAACTTAATGAATGGTTGTTTGAGAATTGTCAGCAAGCAATTAACAATGGTAAACGAGTTGCAGTCATTGGAGGAGATCACAGTTCACCTTTAGGTTTTTTCCAAGCATTAGCAGCTAAATACCCAAATTATGGGATTTTGCACATTGACGCGCACGCAGATTTACGCGACGCCTATGAGGGATTTGAGTTTTCTCACGCGTCGATCATGTTTAATGCAATGAAAATACCACAAATTTCCAAGTTAGTGCAAGTTGGTTTACGTGATATTTCGCATGATGAAGTTCAGATGATTAACACATCTGATGGTCGGATTATTGCTTATTACGATCCTGCTATCAAGCAAAAACTTTACTCTGGCGCAACTTGGATTGATTTATGTCGAGAAATTATCAATCATTTACCTGAGTATGTTTATGTTAGCTTTGACGCCGATGGTTTAGATCCAAAACTATGTCCGAGTACGGGTACTCCTGTTCCAGGTGGTTTGGAATTAGAGCAAACATTTTGTCTGTTTCGGGAATTGGTAAATAGTGGTAGAAAGATTATTGGCTTTGATATCTGCGAAGTCGGCGATGGCGAATGGGATGGAAATGTTGGGGCGCGGGTAGTTTATAAGCTAGCGAATTTGATGGATTTATCTTGGTAGAATTCAGGAGCGGAGCCGGAGACGCTCCGCCTCCGGTCAGAATTCAGAATTCAGTAAATATAAGGATGCAATAGCTCACAATAACTTGGGGTTAGCGCTGTACAATCAAGGGAAGTTGGAACAAGCGATCGCCGAATACCGCCAAGCCTTGCGGGTGAACCCAGACTCTGCAAAAACTCACAATAACTTGGCGAATGCCCTTTACGATGCAGGAAAGCTAGAAGAAGCCATCGCCCAATACCACCAAGCGCTGCACCTCGATCCCAGCTTTGCCTACGCTCACAATAACCTGGGGAATGCATTGTTCAATCAAGGGAAATTAGAACAAGCGATCGCATCCTACCAAGAAGCTCTGCGTCTGAACCCAGATTCTGCAAAAGCTCACAATAACCTGGGGAATGCGCTGTTGTATCAAGGCAAGATAGAAGAAGCGATCGCCGAGTACCAAAAAGCTCTGCAACTCAACCCAAACCTTGCAATGGCTAACAATAACCTGGGGATAGCCCTGTTTGCTCAAGGGAAACTGAACCAAGGGATTGCAAAATTGGGAGTAGGGATTTGGAAAGAATTATTTAATAAGTAAACTATTAGCGATCGCCAAATTACAACAGATTTCAAAAAGCCTGAAGTACACTATCTAATTCTGCTAGTCTTTGTTTGGGCTTTGATATCAAGTTGGGATAATCACTTATTATTAAAATTTCTCCGCGTCAGAGCGTCAGTCCTAATGATCAGTATCCAACCGGACTTGATATGATTCGTCTTGCCAGATCGCAAACAACAAGTTAGCTCCGTAGTTTAAGGAAATTGGGCAAAAGCGTTTGTAGTCATGTTTGAAAAACAGGTTTGCCATATCCGCTATGAAGTCTATCGAAGTTTTTATTTCATTTCACCAGAAAGATGAGGAGTTATGCAAAGAGTTACAGAATCACCTAGTGCCTTTGCAGCGGAAAGAAATTATTACCAGTTGGCAGTCTCATGAAATTATTGCTGGGCAAGAAACCAAAGGTGAAATTGATAAACATCTCAACCGGGCTGAGTTGATCTTGCTATTAGTTAGCTCTGATTTCATTGCTTCAGATGAACTTTGGACTGGTCAAGTGAAACAAGCTCTCAAGCAGAATGAATCGGGGAAGGCTCATGTGATTCCAGTGTTGCTGCGTCATGCAAATTGGAAAAATCCTCCAATTGATGGACTCTCGGCACTGCCTAGTAATGGCATACCCATAAAAAAGTGGACTGACAAAGATGAGGCATTCGTGGATGTTGTTCAAGGAATTGAGGAGGCAGTGCGATTAATTGCTAACTCAGATTCCGCATCGCCGAAACAAACTGCACCAGAACTAGAAGATCATCGGTATCAATTTACAAATCTCATTAAAGAAGCGGATCGTTTGTACGAAGATCAAAAGTTAGAGGAAGCTGCTCTTAAATACAAAGCAGCCCTCAATCTTGACTCGAACTCTGTGTATGCTCAAAATGCAGTGGGTAACGTATTGTCTACTCAAGGCAAGTTGGAAGAAGCCAGTGCTGCTTACCGCCAAGCTCTCAGCATCAATCCAAATAATGCAGTCGTTAACTATAACTTAGGCAAGACACTGAAAACTCAAGGTAAGTTAGAAGAAGCGATCGCGGCTTACCAAAAAGCTCTGGAAATCGACTCAAACGATGCCGATTTTCACAATGCACTGGGAAGTGCGCTATACGCTCAAGGCAAGCTAGAAGAAGCAAGCAGCGCCTACCAACAAGCTCTGAAACTTGAATCAAACAATGCAATTACTTACTATTGGCTAGGGAATACGCTGTACGATCAACGCAAGCTAGAAGAAGCAAGCAGCGCCTACCAACAAGCCCTACAACTCGACTCCACAAATGCAGATTTTCATAATGCCCTGGGGAATACACTATACGCTCAAGGCAAATGGGAAGAAGCAAGCAGCGCCTACCGCCAAGTCTTACAACTCGACTCCAACTATTCAAACGCTCATCATCGACTGGGGAATGCGCTCTACAGTCAAAGTAAGTGGGAAGAAGCAAGCGCCGCATACCGCCAAGCCCTCTACGTTAACCCAAACAATGCAATTACTCACTATTGCCTGGGATTAGCCCTCTCTGGTCAAGAAAACTGGGAAGAAGCAAGCGCCGCATACCGTCAAGCTATATACCTCAATCCCAACGATGCAGATTTTTACAATCGACTCGGTTTAGCACTGTACAATCAAGACAAACTCGAAGAAGCAATTGCTAAGTATCGCCAAGCGATCGAATGTAACCCGAACCTTTCAGAAGTTCACAATAACTTAGGGCTTGCTTTGAAGAAACAAGACAAGGTGGAGGAAGCAATTTTTGAGTATCGTCAAGCCATCGAGTGTAACCCAAACAATGCATACGCTTGCAATAACCTGGGGAGTGCTTTGGAAAAACAAGGCAAGTTAGAGGAAGCAATTTTTGAGTATCGTCATGCTCTCAACCTCGACCCAAAGCTTTCACAAGCTCACTATAACCTGGGGAGTGCTTTGGAAAAACAAGGCAAGGTAGAGGAAGCAATTTTTGAGTATCGTCAGGCCATTGAGTGTAACCCAAACTATGCAAACGCTCACAATAACCTGGGGTTAGCACTATACAATCAAGACAAACTCTCTGAAGCGCTCGCCCAACTGGAAATAGCTGTTCGCATAGATCCCACTAGCAGTCTTATTAGTAACAACCTAGAGTTTATTGCGAATAAGAAGAAGAATAAAGACGATGCAAGAGAGCAAAATTACTTAGGTTTAGCACTCTACAATCAAGACAAATTGGAGGAAGCAATTGTCAAGTATCGCCAAGCACTTAACCTCGACCCAAATCTTTCAGAAGCTCACAATAATCTGGGGAGTGCTTTGGAAAAACAAGGTAAGCTAGAGGAAGCAATTTTTGAGTATCGTCAGGCTCTCAGCCTCAACCCAAATCTTTCAGAAGCTCATAATAACTTAGGGCTTGGTTTGAAGAAACAAGGCAAGTTAGAGGAAGCAATTTTTGAGTATCATCAAGCCCTCAATTGCAACTCAAACAATACATACGCTCGCAATAACTTGGGGTTAGCACTGTACGCTCAAGACAAGTTCGAGGAAGCTATCGCCCAACTGGAAATAGCTGTTCGCCTCGATTCCAGTAGCACCCTGTTTCGTGACAACTTAGAGTTTGTCAAAAATCAGAAGCAGAATAAGGAAGATGCAAGTGAGCAAAATCACTTAGGATTAGCACTTTACAATCAAGGCAAACTAGAAGAAGCAATTGTTAAGTATCGCCAAGCCATACGCCTCAACCCAAACAATGCATACCCCCACAATAACTTGGGGTTAGCGTTGTACAAACAAGACAAACTAGAAGAAGCGATCGCCGCTTGTCACCAAGCTATTAGCCTCGACCCAAACCTTTCAGAAGCTCACAATAACTTAGGGCTTGCTTTAGAAAAACAAGGTAAGTTAGAGGAAGCAATTTTTGAGTATCGCCAAGCTATCAACTGCAACTCAAACAATGCATTTGCTTACAACAACCTGGGAAATGCACTGTACAAACAAGAAAAGCTAGACGAAGCGATCGCACAAATGGAAATAGCTGTTCGCCTCGATTCCAGTAGCACCCTGTTTCGTGACAACCTAGAGTTTGTTAGAAATCAGAAAAAGAATAAGGATGAGGCAATAGACAAAAATAACTTAGGGTTTGCACTGTACAATCAAGATAAACTCGAAGAAGCAATTGTTCAGTATCGCCAAGCTCTCAGTCTCTACTTTAACCTGTCAGAAATTCACAATAACTTGGGGCTTGCTTTGAAGAAACAAGGCAAGGTAAAGGAAGCAATTTTTGAGTATCGTCAAGCTCTCAGCCTCAACCCAAACAATGCAAACGCTCACAATAACCTGGGGTTATCACTGTACGCTCAAGAAAAGTTGGAGGAAGCGATCGCACAATTGGAAATAGCTGTTCGCCTCGATTCCAGTAGCACTCTGTTTCGTGACAACTTAGAGTTTGTTAGAAATAAGAAAAAGGGTTTTTGGGAAACTTTATTTGGTTAGTAGAATATTCTCAGTCTTATTCATCTCAACGATGTGCGATCGCCTGTTGTTGGGAATGCGTTCACGAAGTGTGCCGTTCGCGGAGCGTCTCCGACAGGAGAAGGTATCGCTCAACCTCAAAGCTTCATCTTTCGAGTGTGGAAGACCAATTGTCGAGCAAGAAGGGCGCTCGCTTGACCTCAAAACCTCATCATTCCACCTCTAAACACGAAGCTTCCACTTTGGAACAAGAATTGTCGAGCAAAAAGGGCGATCGCTTGAGCTTTTATCGTGGAAGTTGCAGTTTTAACCCTCACGATTCGAGTTCTGAACTCGGAAGCTGCACATTTGAACATCAAGTCAAGTTCAAAACGCAAAGGCTTGTTCCGTCACAGGCATTGCTTTGTTTGTTTTGAGAATTGGTCAATAGCGATGGCTTGTCTGCGACACGCTGTTTGCGATCGCCAAATTACAGCAGATTTCAAAAAGCCTGAACTACACTATCTAATTCTGGTAGTCTTTGTTTGGGCTTTGATTTTCGTAAAATTAACTTACACACTCGTATACAGCTATTTAATCAAGTAAATTCAAGAATATGTCTAATCCAGTTAAAGTATTTTTTTCGTACTCCCATAAAGATGAAGCGTTGCGTGACGAGTTGGCAACTCATCTGATTATGATGAAACGTCAGGGAGTTATTGAGGCTTGGCACGATCGCCAAATCAGTGCTGGTACTGAATGGGCAAATGCGATCGATGAAAATCTTGAAGTTGCAGACATCATTCTGTTGCTCGTCAGTGCTAACTTTCTGGCTTCAAATTACTGCTATGACACAGAAATGAAACGAGCAATGGAGCGACATGAAACACGACAAGCTCGTGTTATTCCCATTATTCTTAAGCCGTCAGACTGGAATGGTGCGCCTTTTGGTAAGCTACAAGCACTCCCTAAAAATGCTCTACCAATCACAAAGTGGCAAGACCAAGATGAGGCTTTTTTAAATGTCGCTCAAGGGATTCGCAGAGTAGTTGAAGAAATCGCCAAATCAAAAACTTCTTCGTCAACTGCTTCTCAAAATACTACACCTACAACTTCCAGCCCTTCTCAAAGAAGTGGGGGATTAACAGATGGCCAGCGTCGAAGATTAGAACAAGAACGCGATTCAGTCCAACAACTGTATAGCCTCGTCAGCAAAAAACTGGAACAGTTGCGCCAAGCACACACCATTGAAACTGATGTCGCGACAAAATTCAAGCTACAAGCGCAAATTGAGGAAAACCAAACAGAACAGAATAGATTAGTTCAAAAGCTTGAGGAAATC
This sequence comes from Nostoc sp. ATCC 43529, assembly GCA_003326205.1. Classification (GTDB taxonomy): domain Bacteria; phylum Cyanobacteriota; class Cyanobacteriia; order Cyanobacteriales; family Nostocaceae; genus Nostoc. Next base: position 19,116 of record LWTK01000074.1, on the reverse strand, counting down.
GAGCAAAAGCTTTTGTAGATTTCTTTTAAAACAGCCAGCGTCTTGCAATACCACAATGAGATCTATTGAAGTTTTTATTTCTTACCATCAACAAGATGAAGAACTGCGCGAAGAGTTAGAGAAGCATCTAGCGTCTTTGCGTCGAGAAAATATTATTACAAGTTGGCATGATCGCAAAATTGTTGCTGGGCAAGAAATCAAAGGCGAAATAGATGAGCATTTAAACCAAGCTGGGCTGATATTATTGCTAATTAGCCCAGATTTCATAAATTCTGATTATCACTGGACAGTTGAAGTTACACGAGCGTTAGAGCAGAATGCAGCGAAAAAGGCTCGTGTCATCCCAGTGTTGCTACGCTACGCGGATTGGGAAACTCCTCCCATTAATGAACTGTCTCCACTGCCTAGTAATCGGCAACCGATAAAAAGCTGGAGCGATCGAGATGAGGCATTCTTAGAAGTTGTTAAGGGAATTCGGGAGGCATTGAAATTATTTGCTAACTCGAATTCCTCACCACCCAAGCAAACAACACAAGAACAAGAAGAACGACAATATCAAGTCACAAGCCTGATTAACGAAGCAGATCTTTTGCGCGAAGCTAAAAAGTTCGAGGAAGCAGCCCTCAAGTACAAAGCAGCCCTCCGTCTTGACCCGAACTCTGTACTCGCTCACAACCAACTGGGAATTCTTCTGTATTATCAAGACAAATTAGAGGAAGCGATCTCCGCCTACCAAGAAGCCCTGGAAATCGACCCAAACTTTGTAAACGTTCACAATAACCTGGGGTTAGCGCTTTTTGCTCAAGGCAAACCAAAGGAAGCGATCGCCGCCTACCAAAAAGCCCTGGAAATCGACCCAAACTTTTTAATGACTCACAATAACCTAGGGTTTGCTCTGTACAAGGAAGGCAAGACTGAAGAAGCGATCGCGTCTTTCCGCCAAGCATTACACTTAGACCGAAACTTTTTAATGGCTCACAATAGCCTGGGGTTAGCACTGGAAAAGCAAGGCAAACCAAAGGAAGCGATCACCGCCTACAAAAAAGCCCTACAAATTGACCCAAACTATGCACTCGCTCACAATAACCTAGGGTCTGCTCTGTACAAGCAAGGCATCGAAGAAGCGATCGCAGAACTGGAAATAGCTCTTCGCCTCGATCCTAGTAACACTCTGTTTCGTGAGAACTTAGAATTTCTTAAGAATATAAAGAAGGGTTTTTAGGGGCGTTTATTTGGTTAGTAGAATATTCTCAGTTTTATTCATTTTAACCGTGTGCGATCGCCAGTTGTTGAAGATGCGATGCCTGGGTTGGGCTGCGCCTACGCCACTTTGGTAGTTGTGGAGGCGCGGATAAGCACTACCATTGAAACTAAAGTCTCTAAGAAAATTATGTTAGATGAAGTGAATCTTGAACAACGTTTAGTGACTCTTGAACAAACAGTTGCGGATCTCAAACGTCGAGTCATTGATGCGCCTACCTCTAGTAATTGGCTGGAAAAGGTTATTGGCTCAATCTCTGATGAGCCAGCATTTTTGGAAGCTTTAGAATATGGACGGTTGTTGCGCCACGCTGAGATATTTACAGATGAAGCTGGCGAGCAACTGTGAAATATTTACTCGACACTGACCACATCAGTTTTCTGCAACGACGCTCAGGAACAGAGTTTTTAATATTAGCTGCTCGGATTGCCCAGCATCAACCTACAGATTTTGCTTTTTCTGTTGTCAGTTTCCATGAGCAAGTGATTGGCGCTCATACCTTTATTACTCGTTCCTAAACACCTGCTGATGTAGTTCGGGGATATACTCTGCTAATGGAAATCATTCGAGGGTTTTCCGCAGCGCCAATTTTACCATTCGATGCTGGAGCAGTAGCCATATTTGAAGGGTTACGAGCGCAAAGAATCCGCATAGCCACGATGGATTTAAGAATAGCTGCCATTGCACTTTCACGAGGCTTAGTATTATTAACTCGCAATACTAGCGACTTTAGTAAAGTGCCAAACTTAAGAACACAGGATTGGACAGTGTAAACATATTTAATCAGCCATCATGAAACACCTTGAAGGTAAAGTCACATTAGTCACAGGCGCAACGCGGGGAATTGGTCGCGGAATTGCCATTGGCCTCGGTGAAGCAGGTGCAACTGTCTACATTACTGGTCGCAGTTTAAACAGTTCCTATGCCAATGATGATATTTCGGGGACTCTCACTGAAACGCAATTAGCCGTTGAGCAAGCCGGTGGTGTATGCATTCCCGTCCAAGTAGACCACAGCAATGATGAGCAGGTGCGTTTGCTCTTTGAACGCATCCAAGATGAGCAAAATGGACAACTCGATTTGGTGGTAAATAATGCTTACTCAGGAGTCAAGGCAATCAGAGACTCTCATGGGCGTCCTTTTTGGGATTGTGAGCCGAGTGTTTGGGATGCTAGCAACAATGTTGGGCTTCGTAGCCATTATGTAGCGAGTATTTTTGCCGCCCGGATGATGACTAAGCGTCGGTCTGGACTAATTTGCACTATTTCTTCCTGGGGCAGTATGTCGTATCTGTTTAACGTAGCATACGGTGTTGGTAAAACAGCCTGCGATCGCCTAGCCGCTGATATGGCTGTGGAACTAAAGCCCTATAACGTCGCTTCGGTTTCAATTTGGCCGGGTATTGTTGGTACTGAGCAAATTACCCAAATGGCATCTGAAGTTAGCCAGACAAATACTACTGACCAAAGATACTCATTTTTCAGTGACCGTTATAACTGGGAAACTCCGTTATTTACCGGGCGAGCGATCGCTCAACTTGCTGGCGATGCAAATATCATGAATCGTACAGGACGCTTGCAAATTGTTGCCGAACTCGCTAGCCAATATGGAATTGTAGATGAAAATGGCGATCGGCCTGCCTCGTTACGTTCTTTGCGTTTTGTGCTGCCGGCTGCATTGCCTGTACTGAGAAATTACTCAAAACTCATACCCGATATTAAAATGCCGTGGTCACTGTTGCTACTCACTGCCCTGAGTTCGCCTAAAGCAAGCCCAAAATAAACTATCCTGAGATATATAAAACTTTGTATCCTAGTTTTAATAAGTCGTACATAATTATTTAAAAACTGGTGCAAGAAGATTTTAGATTAATTGTTGATTTAGTTTCAGTTTTGGCGGTTGCAGCCTGTGGCGGACTTTTAGCGGCACTTTTGCGACAACCTGTGCTGCTGGGGTATCTCATTGGCGGGATGATTGTCGGCCCGGCTGGACTGGGAGTGATTAAAGAAGTTATTCAAGTCGAAACTCTGGCACAGTTCGGAGTGGCGTTTTTATTATTCGCTTTGGGTGTAGAATTCTCTTTTGCGGAACTCAAGAAAGTAAAAGCGATCGCTCTGGGTGGAGGCGGACTCCAGATTGCTTTAACAATTTTGGTGACGGTTGCGGTATGCGGGTTAACGGGTGCCTGGGGAACGTTACCTGCAAAGGGCATGTTTTTGGGCTGTATTCTCTCATTGTCTTCCACGGCGGTTGTCCTCAAGTCGTTGATGGAGCGCAATGAAACGGAAACGCCGCACGGACAAGTAATGTTGGGTATTTTGGTTGTCCAAGATTTGGCGCTGGGATTGATGTTGGCAGTCTTACCAGCCCTCAACCAACCCGCAGAAACCATTGGTATCGCCGTACTCACAGCCCTGGCGTCCATTGCTTTATTTGCCGCCGGCGCGATCGCAGCGGGGATTTGGTTGATACCGCCTTTGTTGCGGCTTTTAGCCCGTACTGAGAGCAAAGAGCTATTTTTATTAGGGGTTGTAGCTTTATGTTTGGGCATTGCCTTGCTGACAGAGCATTTGGGGCTGTCCATTGAAATGGGGGCGTTTGTCGCCGGGTTGATGATTTCTGAGGTGGAATACGCCGACCAAACCCTGACTTACGTGGAACCATTGCGAGATATCTTTGCTAGTTTGTTTTTCGCTGCCATTGGGATGTTAATTGACCCGGTGTTTTTGTGGAAGAACCTGGAATTGATTTTAGTGCTGGTGGCCATAGTTTTTGTCGGGAAGTTTCTGATTATCACGCCCCTAGTGAAAGTGTTTCGCTATCCTTTGAAAACAGCCATAATCGCTGGTTTGGGATTAGCGCAAATTGGGGAATTTTCCTTTGTTCTCGCCAGTGAAGGGCAGTCTTTAGGGCTTGTGTCCCGAAGGATATATTTACTGATTTTGGGAACCACAGCAGTTACCCTCGTGCTAACGCCATTTGTTTTGCGGTTAGTGCCATTTTTATTTAACTTCGCCGAATCCATGCCCTGGTTGAAACCGTATTTGGCAGATGACCAGCCACGGGATATGTCAGAAGATTTACCATCAAAAGACCATGTGGTGGTTTGTGGCTATGGGCGAGTCGGCAAAAATTTAGTGAAATTGTTGCAGCAACACGACCTACCTGTGGTAGTAATTGACCAATCAGAAAGTAGAATTCAGCAGTTGCGTGAAGCTGGGGTATCTTATGTTTATGGCAATTGTGTAAGTTTACACGTTCTGGAAACTGCGGGAGTGAATCATGCCAAAGGAATGGCGATCGCACTTCCTGACCCTATGAGTAGTCGTCTTTGTTTGAAACGTGCTTTGGAATTGTGCCCAGAATTAGATTTAGTTGTCCGCGCTACCCACAACAGAGATATTGAAGTGCTGTATCAACTGGGAGCCAGGGAAGTTGTGCAACCAGAATTTGAAGCGAGTTTAGAAATGGTGACTCATTTATTAACTAGCTTAGGCTTTTCTCAAACTGTTGTCCAAAAGGAAATGCAGCAAATCCGCAAAGATCATTATTTAGACTTGCGGCCAGAACGTTCTGCTAGTGAAGTTGCCCAGGATTTGCGCCAAGCAACTCGCGATTTAAATCAGCGCTGGTATCCTCTACCATATGGTTCGCCTTTAATTGGCATGAGCTTAGAAGAAGCCGATATGCGCTACTTAACGGGAGCAAGTTTGATGGCGATTCGCCGCGCTAACGGCGATGAAATCGATTATCCCAACAATCAAACTCGTTTGGAAGAAGGCGATCGCTTGCTGGTGGTGGGAGCAGATGAAGAACTGGCAGCTTTAGCAGAATTCGCTAAGGGACAAGCAGCTGTCCCCGGAGAAAATAGTGCTTGTCAGTGGGTGACGGTAAATGCTGACTCGCCAATACTGGCTAAAACTCTTGCAGATTTGGATATTACCAAACAATATGGCGTACAAATACAGGCAATTCGCCGTGATGGCAAATTTATCCGCTACCCTGATGGCAACATAGATTTGCGAGTCGGCGACCAAGTATTGTTGTGCGGTAATTTGACAGGTCTGAGTCAATTAGAACAGTTATTTGGTGTCACAAATTCACTACCCCTTTCTGTCCCGGTGGTGAAAGCTAGTGAGGTAGAAGCACTCAAAGATTTTTTGCCTACGGATAGTATCACGGATTAAAAAAAGAATTCAGAATTCAGACTTCTGGCGCAGGTAAGCGGTTGAATCCAGCGATCGCCTTTTTGAGGTCGCAATAACTTGGCTATCTGGAGTGCTTTATCATATTTTTCTAAAAAGATATAGCTTTTCATAATAAAATCCGGCTCCAGAGTTTTGTCTATCACATACTTGTTTTGGAGAGCAGTTTCGATTAATGCCAAAGCTTTCTGCAAATTGCCAACTTTTGCATAAGACTCTACCATCGTGTTGAGGGAAGTTACTTTGAATAAATCAAAATCTTCGTCCAAGTTGTTCAATAATTCCAAGGCGCGATCGGGTTGTCCGAGTTTGGCGTACCACTCAGCAGTACCTAAAAAGATGTTGGTTCTAAAAGCAGGAAAAATAGTGCGCTTGGCATATTTAAGCAATTGAGAAAACAGCTTTTCTGCTTTATCTATTTGTCCGGTTTCGCCGTAAGTACCTGCTACATCAACTAAAATACTGGTTGGAGCTTTTATCTCGTCGGTTATTTTCAGAATACGAGAAAATATTTCTTCTACTTGTGCTGTCTGTCCCAATGCAGCAAATTCAGCAGAAATATGAACTAAATCAAGTACATCTTTTTTGGATGTTGCGCCAAGTTGCTGCCTCACATTTTCCAGTAAAATAATGCTTTTATCTTTCTCTTTTAACTCAGCGTATAGATGGGCAATATCAGCAAATAAACGAAGGTCTATCGATGAAAAATCTGTATTATTTAGTATTTTCTCACTTTCAGATAAAACTATAACTGCCTGTTCTTTATCGCCATTTGTTGCATAAACGTTTGCAATTTTTATCAGTGCCGAAGCCCGATGGCTAGAATTTAACGATTTGGCAATCTGCAAAGCTTGGGTGTAATCTTTCACTTGGGCATAATCATCTGCGATCGCCATCAATACTCTGCCTTTAATCAGTACTTCCTCTGGCGTTTTAGGACGAGTAGCTTGCAACTTTTTGAGAAAATTCAGGGCTTTGTCTTTGTAGCCCAGTTTCAGATAAATAGAAGCAATTTGTTGTAAAAAAACATATTCATCCTCCATTTGAGGAGCTTCTTTTTCAGCATGAGCAAGGAGAACTAATGCTTTATCTTTTTGCCCATCTGCGGCATAAGTTCGAGCAAAATATAAGGAATTTTTGAGTTTTTCGTCTTCGGAAATACAATCAATGGGAATACCATCAACTTTGAGTTCTGTGGATTTGGCTTGAACGGAAATAGTAAGTGCCAGAGAAAAAATTGTCGCCAAGCAACTACAAGCCAGAACATTTATTCTACTTGTCATATTAAAGACGTTTGTGATTAGCACAAGTTAATAACTTAATCAGCGAATTACGTTGCCTTATTTCTGGGATAGCTTGTGCTACTTCCGTTTGAGCAAGTAGTAAATTACTGGGAATGGCATTAGCCTTACCCAGTAATAAAAAGCTGAAACAAAACTAATGCCAAACAGTAATTTCATCTCTCAACCAGAAGTGATGAACTGAATTCTGAATTCTGGATTCTGAATTCTGACGTGAGTCTTAACTTTTTGGTTTAATATAAGCGATCGCTTGTTTCCAAACGGTGGTTTGCTCGCTGTTTTCATCTACAATACATACACAATGTGGGTCTTGCCATAAAACCCTGCCTGTGATTACATCGCCAGTCAGCAACTTGAAGTCTGCTGGTATTGTTTGTTTAATCAGGATTTGAACTTGTCTAATACTAGGCAAAGAGGTGTCAAATTCAGTAATCATAGTCATTAGTCATTAATCATTGGTCATGAGTCATTGGGCATTGGCCAAACAGGGCATTGGGCATTGGGCATTGGGCATTGGTAATTCACTAATGACTAATGACTAATGACTAATGACAAAGGACAAATGACCAATGACAAAACACAAATATAATTTATTGATTTTGCAAATGGCAATCGAATTTACTAAGTATCATGGTCTAGGCAACGACTTTATTCTGATTGACAATCGCTCGTCTTCTTTGCCTATATTGACTCCAGAGCAAGCCATTAAGTTGTGCGATCGCCATTTTGGCATCGGTGCTGATGGTGTTATTTTTGCCCTACCCGGAGAAAACGGCACTGACTACACCATGCGGATTTTCAATTCTGATGGTTCAGAACCGGAAATGTGTGGCAATGGCATTCGCTGTTTAGCTGGATTTTTGGCACAGTTAGAGGGTGAATCCCGCAATCAAGACTCATATCGCATTCATACCCTGGCTGGTGTGATTACACCCCAAATCCTACCTAATGGTCAAGTGAAGGTGGATATGGGTTTACCCAGGTTACTCGCTGGTGAAATTCCGACTACCCTGGCAACCGCCCCAGAAAAAGTAATTAATCAGCCCTTAGAGGTGGCGGGGCAAACTTGGGAAGTCACCTGCGTAAGTATGGGAAATCCTCATTGCATTACTTTTGTGGAAGATGTCGCCGCAATTGAACTAGAAACCATAGGCCCCAAATTTGAGCATCACCCAGTTTTTCCCCAACGCACAAATACTGAATTTATTCAAGTAGTGCGCCGCGACTATCTGAAAATGCGTGTCTGGGAACGGGGCGCGGGGATTACTCTAGCCTGTGGTACTGGCGCTTGTGCTTCCTTGGTGGCTAGTGTGTTAACTGGAAAATGCGATCGCACTGCCACCGTAGAATTACCAGGCGGTTTGTTAGAAATTGAATGGTCAGAAAGCGACCAACGAATTTACATGACAGGCCCAGCAGAACGGGTATTCACAGGTAAACTCTCTCAAGTCTCCAGTTCTAACACATAAGCAAATTTGTAAGGTAGCACAACTGTGCTACTTACCAGATGTTATAAGTAGAAGGACTCAATTAAACTAAAGTTCGTAGTATGGACTTTAGTCCTTAAAACGTCTGTTAAGAGCGATAAATCGCTGACTACGAACAAAGCTCCAATCTTACATTTAATTATGTCTACCTACTTAGAAATCAGATTTGATTTGAAGAATCACTCGTAGAGGTAAGGGACTGGGGAATGGGAATAAGGAATAAAAGTAGGTGTACTGAGTTTTGTTCAAAAATCAAATATGAGTCCTATATACAGCGTTTTTCAGGTAAATAAAGTACATGGGTAGGGGCGCACAGCTGTAAAGCCCCTACGATGATCTGTACTTCACCAAGTTGCAATCTGCTGTATATATTTAATATCAGGACTTAAGCAAAATTATGAAAAAACTAACCGCAAAGAACGCAAAGTACACAAAGAAATAAGAGTTTCAGAGAGTTTTTGCGTAAGTCCTAAATATTAGTAAATATTAATCAGCATTAAGGTATTAGCTTAGCAAAAATTACTATTATTTTATGTATAAATTGTATATTAGAAAATTGATTTACAAATAAATTATTTAATTTTTACTTTCTAATAATTCTATTAGTTAAATTTAAATTATAGAAACTACTCTAGATTAGAGTCAAGTTTTGGGTGAGTTAAAAACTTGATAGGCGTTATATATAGCAATCCTATTTCATTTGTGAAAGCTAGAGTACATTTGTACGTTATTCTTGACTGTTGCCTGTTGCCTATTCCCTACCTTCATGAGTAATTTTACAACTCATTTAGGATTGCTATATCTACTGTAAATAAGCTAGATCGCATCGTGATAACCGTAAACATTAGTCACGCACCGGAATTAACTTATGCAACTCTCTTACCGCGGTTTTTCTTACGAAGCAAGCCCCGCAACAATGCCGAATCAGCAGAATTTAAGAACTGCAAAGTATCGCGGAGCTATTTACCAGATTGTCAACTTGAAAACAGTTAAAACTGAAACTAAACCTGAACTTAAATATCGTGGTATTACTTATACACCTACTAGTGCTTGAGAAAAATTGAACAACCTAATACCATTTTGAATTTTAGATTGTGGACTGAGAATCGCCTTGGTGTGTGGGTTTTGTGAATTATGTCACAAATATTTTTCAAAATGGTATATTCCAGTAGAATACTGTTGTATTTTATGTGCTTATAGTTTTAAGACCAACTTTAGTTGTGAAAGTATTGTTTAACTGGGTTAACACCCATTTAGAATTGAAGATAATGCGATAGATAGGATTTTTAATTTTTAGATAGCCATTGTGCTTCTTGACTAATCCTGATAGTAAAAGCTCTGTTTGTTCTGGGCTATTATCAATAGGCGTTGGGCATAGGCCATTGGAAGAGGTAGGGGAGCAGAGAGGAAGGAGAGCAGAGGGCAAAGGTTGACTGTAATTTCTTCTGTGTTCCTGTGCTTCTTCTGCTTGCAATATCTGGTGATAAAGACTTAGTAAGCGTCCTGCTTGCTGTTGGTTCAAGAAAAGCAAGCGATCGCGAATGGTGCGGAGGTGTTGTGGTTCATCTTGTGATTCCCAGTTTTGGATAATATGCGATCGCACTAATTTTTCTACCCAACACACTTCTGTTTTCGGAGATAAATCAATCTTACCAGTTGATGTGTTTAAGGCAGTTTGCATCACTAAATGACAGAGCTTCTGGGTTAAAAAAGGTTGCCCACCGCTCCAGTAAATAATTTCTTGCAATACGATTTCTGGTTGGCTGATTACTGTCTTTAAGCCTTCTAGTAATGGTTTAGTTTCATCTAATTGAAAGTCAAATAATTCGATGCTCGTAGCAATATGAAAAGGTGTCTGATGTTTGTCTGCAATTAAGCACGAGGGGCTAGCTACTCCAAATAATGCAAATCCCAGAGTTTGGAAATTTGGGTTGTATGCCTGTTGTTCGTAACAATAACGAATCCAGGCAAAAAAGTCGTTAACAGGAAAATTCAAATCCAGCAGGCTATCAATCTCATCAATAAAGATGAAAACGCCTTCAGTTTTACCGTCTGTATGACAACAGTTGTTGATATTTGGTAATAAAACTTCTTCAATGAAGTGATATAGTTTCTCCACAGGAGAAAGACCTGCTTGCATCTCCCACCACTGCTTAAAATTAACCTGTTCTACCAAATTTAAGCCGTATAACAAGCTGATAATGATGCTCTTGTACCATTGTGCTGGCGTAATGTCCTCACTCACCAATTGCGTCAAATCTAAATAAACACATTTATAGCCTTCTTCTTTAAAGCGATGACTAATTCGCTGTAATAAGGATGATTTACCCATTTGGCGAGAATTAAATATGTAGCAAAAATTACCAGCTTTCAAATTTGTATAAAGTTTTTTGTCTGCTTGACGCACGATGTATGTGGGATCGTTGGTGTGGAGGCTACCGCCAACTTGGTATCTCATGCGAGGAGAATCTAGAATAGACAACTTAATGACACTGGGAGTTGTGAGTGTTGACTGATGACTGTTGACTGAGGAGTTACTCTTCTTGTCTCCCTTGTCCGCTTGTTTCCCCATCTCTCCTCCCTCAGTCCCTATTCCTTTATTTAATAATTTAGCTTTGAGCTAAAATCATTAAATAATTATAAATATTTTTGCCAATAACTTTAGTAGTATCTCTTACTTTGCCTCAGAAAATATACTATTTGCTAACCAAAGTTCTTTCCTAAAAATCTTTCATTGCTATATAAATTTAGCAAAAAGATCTGCCTATTTTGTCTTGACAATTAACCACATTGGTAATTAGCAAATCATCCATTTATGCCTTAACTGTCTTAACTGTCTTAACTGTCTTAACTGTCTTTTTGACTATTTTTTTAGTGTTGTAACTGGCATTGCGTTTTATTGGCAATGATGAGAAGATAAAAAATTAGCAAAACAAAAGGCATTTATCGGCATCCCAATTACAGGAATCCGATTTGATTTGGGAACAAATTATATAGGTATTAAGGTAGTAAACGACAGGTAGTTAATGTTTACCTGTTGTGACGATATGTCTTGCCTATTGATTACCTTGAAACTAAGTTCACAAATTCCATAGGAGCGCTATTCTTCAAGTGAATTTCTTTTTTGAGGAGTAAAAATTATGACTTCATTAAACCATAGAAAAACTCAAACATTAACACAAGGTAAAGGTATTCAACTGTCTGGGAATCACGTGAAAACGGAAAAGTTTTTTATTCAAAAAACCCTTAGAGATGGAGGTAGAATTCGATTCAAGGTTCGTTATTCTGCTGAACTCAACGATTTCTGTTTGCTGGAAATTATTTTGATGAATGCACAGACTGAAACACAGATTGCTAACATGACGATTCCCAACGGTGGCTCTACAACTAAGGTTCAGGAACAAGAGCAAGAATTTAGTATTTGGGAATCAGGAGATTATTACTTCTTTTTTAAGATGTCTTCTAAGAGTGGAACGTTTTTAATCGAAGAATATCAGCTTTATTGGTTAACTAGTTAATAATAGCAGGGAATAGGCAATAGGCAATAGGCAATAGGCAATAGGCAAATGGGCAATGGGCAATGGGCAATAGGCAATAGCGTTGAAAGTGTCTGTTTGTCGGGGTTTTGCGCTCAGTTTATGTTGCTAAACTATGCTTCGATTACTATATTCAGTATCGAGTTAGTCTAACACAACTGAATATGACTGCGATCGCGTTGCTAAAAAAGTAAATTTGAAATTGCTTTTTGCGCTAAAAAATATTATTTTATAATCAAATTACTGGAATTAGCAATTAGCGATCGCTCTTGCAATCAGATTATTTTGGATGTCAGATTTTAGATTGATTAGTTCCAATTAAAACTTTTGTTGCCAGTTTTTCTAGTTTAACTACTTGGAGTAGATATTTCCAATCTTCAGTCAGTTGTGAATCATCTAAATTTGCCAAACGGAGTTCGGCTATGCTTGTCAAAGCATCGAACCAAATGCCATTTTTTGCGTAAATTGCTGCTTGCTGACGTGGCGAAGATTTATTCAGTTGTTCGCGTAATGAGGCATCTAAATTTACGCGCTGCACCCAGCCTTCTACATAATTTAATGTTGCTGGTTGAGAGTCACAAGCAACTCTAACCTTAAAAAACCAATGATAAGGTTTGTTAGCTTCTAGAATACTCTTTTGATTTTCCAATTTCACTCGCACAATCCCAGGTGCTGGAGGTGCTGTGATATTTTGGCGATAAATTGTTGTATCGTTATCAGTTTGTAAAACAAACTCAATGGTTTTAATAGAAGATTTTTCATAAGGAATATAAAACCAAAAGCTAGGCTGTTCTTTACTAGTTAATCCCCACACTTCCGTAATGGTAACTGTTTGATTTGTGCCTTGTTGCAATTGCTGTTCGTAGCTAGGTACGAGAGCAGTTAAAGGTACACCAGATTGAGTACACTGTCCCCGTGAAGCTCCTTCTCCTCGGTTTCCAGGTGCGCCGCGATCGGCTGGTGGGGGAGGTGGATTAAAATTAATTGGGTTGGATTTTTCTGCTAGTGCTAGGGAAGTATTCAGGTAACTCATCAAAATGATCAATGTAGTAATTGAAGTTAGCCGCCGAAGAAATTGTTTCATTTGTAATTTTTACCAACGTTTATTCATCTCTGTTTTTAGTAATCACGAAAATCTGTGCAGGTTTCGATAAATTTAGATAATTCTTCATAAAATAAGCAGTAACAATCATAGTAATCATAAAGCTGATAATCGGGGGAACAAAGGGTATCCAAATACTCCACTTAATTAAAAATATCAGGCATATTCCGTAGAGACTGGCAATTGCAATTCCAGTTAAAATAGTTAAATAAAATAGCCGTTCGATGTAGTAAACTAGTAAGCTGGCTGTTACTGACCATGCTAAAATCCAGATAATTTCTTGCCAAAGATACCAAGTTGATAACAGCGATCGCTCATCAAGAACCGCACTCAATAATTGACTAATCATTTGTGCTTGCAAGACAACACCTGGTATTTTTTCGATGCTACGTTCACTTGTAATGTAAGGTGTGGATGAATAATCTTGAAAGCTTTGGGCTGTTGTACCAATTAGAACAATTCTGTTTTTGATTGTGCTAGCGTTAACTTTTCCTGTTACTACCTCTGTTAGCGTTACCTGCGGCACAAATGTTTTTAGCGAACGATGAGAACGGTAATTTAATAAAATTTGGTGTCCCGAAGCATCAATTCCTTGGTATCCTCCTGTGTGTGCTGTTAGCGGTTTAAAAGTAGTTTCGCCCAGTTTCCAAGCACCATCGCTCGTAAATTTGAGAGAGATATTATTAGCAGCCAAGTAACGCAATGCTAATTGAACGCTGAAACTATACGAAGCTTTGCAAGGTGAAGAAGGGGGTGGAGTTAATGCTAGTAAATGGCGACGGACAATGTTATCAGGATCGAGTACCAAATCACTAAAACCCAAACGTTCTAGCGATATTTCTGGAGGAGGTTTAATTCCAGGATGCTCGGATAAAGGATCGCTAACTCGGCAGACTGAAACTAAATGTTTGTTATTATACAGATATTTTTGTAGTTCTGGTAAGTCTGATTTGACAGAGCGATCGCGGTAAATATCTAATCCAATTACTCGCGGTTGATAGGCTTCTAATTTTTTCAATAACTTCAATAAAGATTCATCTGAAAGAGAACCTTGAGGTCTTTCTTGAGACTGTGATTGCACATCTTCTTCAGTAATTGTCACAACTAACAACCGAGACTCAGGTTCTTCATCTGGGCGTAATTCCTGCAATCTATCAAATGCTTGCAACTCCATTTTTTGCAGCATTCCCAGATATCGCACGCTCACAACTAAACCACCAGTTATTAAACTTATAAAGATGAGCCAAAGAAGATGAAATTTTGAGCGTTTGGCTTTGTTTGTTGAATTTTCAACAAAACTAGGAATTGAGGGAGATGGGGAGACAAATCTTTCCCCTTGTCCTCTTCCGATACCCAACTCATCCCAACTTGGCGGTATCTCTGCAAGATTTTGGTAAATCACAGGTAGCCAACTGGCGCAGGGAAATTGTCCGTCTAAACCTTGCAGTCGTTCTCTGGCAATACGGACTGCAAGATAAAGAGATTGGCCTTGAGAATATGCTTGTAAGAAATGTTTGAGAAATGTTTGCGCTACCCGATCTGGAACGGGTTCGCGCATTATAATCAACTGCGGAATCTGCAAAGAAGCAAATTCCCTTGCGAGTCCTAAGCCATCACAGGAGTTAAAGATTGCTAACTTTAAACCGCGCTCAACGGCTTGCTTCAAAGCATACTTTAATTGACTAATTGTCAAACTCTCTGTTTGGTTAATATAAATTTGGCCTGTTTCTCCTGTACTGTGGCTTGAACTGTGTCCTGCAAAAAAAAGAATATCCCAATTTTGTTGCCATAAATTATCCGTTAAATCTTCACAAGATGGCTCTACAAGAAAGTGAATGTTTGTATCAGGTAGTTGTTCTAAAAGTTGACGATCTGTAGCTATATCGACTCCATGACTATCACCTAATAATGCTAAAATTTTAACTTTTGTCGCCGATTTTGGCAAAAAGCTAACTTTTTCATAGCTAGGGGCAGCTAAAGCGATTTCTGCATTTGGATAGCGTTCTATTAACTCCCAAAGATGCCAAGGAAGCTTTTGAAGTTGATAATCTTCAGTTTGTAAAATTACTCGAATTTGGTCATGTTTCTGAAGTTTTTCGAGCCACTTCTCGCGGATATTGCGAAAGGTTTGTGATTGCAGCCATTGATTCAGGCGATCGCGTAATTTTTGTGCTACTTGTAAACACTCTCCATCGGTTGAAATTACTTTCTGGAGTTTTGGCAGTCCTTTGGGACGAGCAGAAAAATCTAGGTTTCGATAAATCGTTTGCCAACAATTAAAATTTAGCGGTAATTCTTCGTCTGGCGGTAGTTCGCCGATAACTTCAGTTTCAGCACGGCTATTTTCTTCTCCAATTTGGAGAGTAACTGGAAACCCAGCCTCAAAGCTACCTTTACCAAATTTTAAAACTACCAATTTAGTCATTAGTCATTAGTCATTAGTCATTTGTCATTGGTCATTTGTCATTTGCTATTGATTAGGGATTTCCCAGGAATAAAATATCCCAATATTTCTGATTGTGGGATGGGGTTTCGCCCGTCCTGTGAACTGAGCGGGCTTTTCGTCCCACCCCACGAGATTGAATCATTGATTTTATTGAAGTTCCCTTAATAACAAATGACCAATGACCAATGACCAATGACCAATGGCGGTCTTAATCATAAAATATGTAACTTTGGCACACATTAGATATCATCTCCAATTATTATATTTATGCAAGAAACATCATTTTTTCTCAAGAATCTCACATAGACATAATGCACTCTACTATAAAGCAACAGGGTTCAGCTAAGAAGAAAATTACGTTGGGTTGAGGTTAAATTTCAGGAAAATATCGGTACAAGAAAGTATTTTAAATTTATTAGTTATTTTTATCAAACCAAAAATTATATGTATTCAAGACAACATATCATTGAAATTTTTTCCACATTCGTGCTGTTCAAAGGTGATAATTTTAACCGTTGGGTTACTGATAGTAAACTGCGGCGAAGTATGCAAAATTGTTTAGAACAATCTTCTTTTCAAGAATCTGAAACCTTTTGGGCTATTTACTGGCATCGTATTTGGCAAACCCAGGCAAGTCCGATCGCTGTTGCTCACATAACAGCATATTTGCAGGAAGTCTGTTATTGGGTTGCGAGAAAAATGAAGATGAATGTACTAAGTCAACATTCGATCGCCGACTTTTTTCAAACAGCGATCGCTCGCATTGATAAAGTTCTTAGAGGCTTTAACCCACAATTAAGTTCAAATTTGAAAATTTACGCTGAATTTACTTTTAGTAATTTAATCAAAGATTTGTTACGTCAGCAGCAAGAAGTTGATATTTGTAGCGATTGGGGATTGCTGCACAAAATCAGCCAAAAGCGATTAGTGGAATCTCTCAAACAGGGGGGTTATCCATCGCAAATTATTGCGCGTTATGTTCTGGCTTGGAATTGTTTCTTACAAGTTTACGCACCCAATAATGCTGCAAATGCTCACAAACTTAGCAAACCAGATAATGCAACATTACAAGCGATCGCCAAGCTTTACAACACTGAACGCCTGAGTCAGCCTAGTTCTCATCCAACCTGCACTCCAGAAAATATAGAATCTTGGTTAATTGCTAGTGCTAAAGCCGTGCGTTTCTATGAATATCCCGCCTCTGTTTCCCTCGATGTCCCCCTACCCGGACAAGAAACAGGTGAATTGCTCGATCGCCTGACAAATGATTTTCAAGAATCAGTATTAAATGAAGCAATTATTCAAGAAGAAAGAGAACACTTAACACAGCGAACTACCGAAATCAACCGAATTTTAAGCGATGCATTAGAAAAATTAGATACCGCAGCCCAAACACTTCTACAAACTTACTACAAGCAAGGATTAACCCAGCAAGATATTGCCCTACAGCTAGGAATCAAACAATATACAGTTTCTCGGCAATTAACTAAAATCAAAAAGACTTTACTAATGGAATTAGCCCAGTGGAGCCAAAAAACACTGCATATTTCAGTGACATCTGACGTAATCGACAGTATGAGCAATTCTCTAGAAGAATGGTTAATTGCTCACTATCGCCCTATTATTCTCTCGTCGCCAGTGGAGTCTTAACAATGACTTTTGATGTATCCCCAATTCCCGAACAGCTGACCTTAGAAATTTCCCTATCATCTCAAATCCAGGAATCAGCAGCTTTTTCCACATCCGGCGCACGCTGGCGAGCCTCAGTTAACCAAATGTGCTTAGAAGCATTTTTACCTTGGTTGAGAGAGGAGCAATTTCCCACTGCGAAACTTTCGACTCAAATAGCTGCACTACCTAGCTTTTGGGAATTTGTGAATGGAAGTGCGATCGCTTGTGAAGGGTTTCGATTGGTATTAATTCCGACAACAACAATTGACACAGCAGAATTGCGCGTACCGCAGGAGTGGGTAGATATTCCCAGTTGGGTTGCTGATTATTATATCGGAGTTCAAGTTAATCCTAATGGTGGCTGGGTGAGTGTTTGGGGATACACAACTCATCGTCAGTTGAAAACCAAAGGGGTTTATGATGGGGGCGATCGCACTTACTCTTTAGATGAAAATGACTTAATCAAAGACATTAATGGCTTGTGGATTACTCGTCAACTTTGCCCAGAGGAAATTTTACGTGCAGTGGTGACACCTTTACCAGAGTTACCATTAGCACAGGCAGAAAACTTACTAGAACGCCTGGGTAATTCAGAGGTAGTTTTCCCGCGTTTAGCCATTCCCTTTGAACTTTGGGGAGCATTATTAGCACATGGCGGCTGGCGTCAGCAGTTGTACGAACGCCGCCAAGGATTATCGCCACAGTGGTCAATTCAACAATGGTTACAAACAGGAGTATCAAATTTAGCCCAACAACTTGGTTGGGGAACGACTAGGTTGCAATTAGCTCCTAGTGGCGTGCGGAGTCGAGAAAACCAAGAATCAAATGTATGTTTGTCGCGACAGCTGGCGATCGCTGGTTATACCTGCGAGTTGCGCGTATTTGCTAGAGGTAATTTAACAGAGAATGTATGGCGCTTTGAATTGCAAAATGCCAATCCAGATGAAACCATTCCAGTTGGATTTAAACTCAGACTATTAACCGAAGATTTGCAACCCTTTATTAATAATGAGGATACAGCAACACAAGGGAGCGATCGGCTTTATGTCGATGTAGAACTAGAGCCAGGAGAAGGCTTAGTCTGGGAAATTGAACCAACACCAGAAGGCTACGAACGAGAAATTTTAAGGTTTTGAACTTATACCAATTCAAAAAATCTTTGCAACATAATAATCAACTGTGGGTTGCGATAAGACCACTGAATAAACCAATACATACCCAGCGCACCTTCTGTCTTCACGATTTTTGTCAGCTAGCAGAATGTAACGCCACCCTTGACTGTACTCGTCAGCTAAATATGTGTCCTCATCGTAATACTTCATACCGATAATTTGACCCCGTTCTGTGCGTTGTCCAAAAGTAAAACGAGGGTATTGCCAACCCTTTGGAATTGATATTGTCGGTTCCATTGTTTTAGTTAGTGAATGAATAAATGAAGAGAAAAAATTAGGAATCAGAAGAATTTCTACTTCTGACTCCTGATATTTAATTTACGCCCAAAGAAATTAGTGATTGACAAAGGAGCTGCCTTAAATGCTCACTCAGCCAAAGAAGCATCCCAAAGCCACAAGCGAAAATCAGACAACAATTCGGAAGTTGATCTACTAAAAGCAGCCTAAAAATTGAGAGCGACCGCCCGCCGACCAAGCAATGCGATCGCCCGCTCAGATTGTTGGGCAACAAGGTGAGCTAATTATTATGCTGACATAGTTTTGGTCAAACCCAAAGATCAGCACCAGACTCACTTTGGTTAAATTACGACACAAGTTTTTCAAGCAATACCATAGTGGGCAAGAAATATGCTGACACTAGTAGTTTGCCAAGGTAACTTTGCTAAGTAAAACCTCTAATTGGTAAAATAGCCAAAAATGGGGTGTAACATGGCGAAAAAGTACATTGTTGACTTGGATGAAGATGAAGTTTCTCAACTGCAATCGATAATTAAAAAAGGTAAGCATAAGGCAAGAACAATAACCCGTGCAAACATTCTTCTGATGGCTTCGGAAGGAGAAACAGATCAAGCGATCGCTGACACAGTTAGAGCGCATGTTGCAACAGTGCAACGAATACGAGAAAAATTCGTCATTGGAGGGTTAGATTTTGCTTT
>LWTK01000073.1 GCA_003326205.1 Nostoc sp. ATCC 43529 | reverse complement strand
TTACAAGCTTCTACTCCTTGCTTACCTCAAGTGACATCTTCAAAACTGAGTAAATACAAGCATTTAGGCAAAGCTGGTACTACTGAACATATTGATGCTGTTATGTCTGTTTTCAGACGTTATGTTTGGGATGAGCTACAGAAAATAATTGATACCCTTGATAATTGTCTACTAGATATTAGTTCTGGTTCTGAGCAAGAGGAGGAAGATCCACAAGATTAAGTTCCCCCTTATTATTCGCGACGATTCGTCGCGAATAATTTTTCTTTCTTTATTTTTGCAAAATTGGGATGCTCCCCCTGGTGACACTTGAAGTAACAGTACCCCTTACTCTAAGTTAAAAAGTAGGATCATTGTTCTTTAAGCTAAGTCAAACATGAATCATGAAGAAGACAATTCCCTTTGGGGTAAAAAGGGAGCTACTCTGAGCGATAAAACAGCCCAAAAAGAATTTAACCTTGATCTAGCAGAAATTCTTGAGGCTATCAAATCAGGAAAATTGCAATATCGGCACAACACTTTATATGGAAATCCCTGCTTCAAACTCTTAAAGAATGAGGTAGAGGATTTTGTCATTGAAAAATATGGGTCGGATTATCTAAAAACTCAAAAGCGCAAAGCTGAATTATCGAAAATTAATACAGAAATCCGAAGTTTGAACCGGAAAATTTCTCTCTTAGAAAAAAGAAAAGAAGAACTTTTAGCAGCGATTAATTCTTGACTATGAACGGCAAGCTATGGGCAATATGGAGGTAAGAACAAACTCTGTAACTTACAAACTCCGAAACTTACAAGTTTAATGAACTTTTTAACTCTTCTTCCGTAGTACCTTGAAGCTCCGAAGCTTTACTGAGCAATAAATCTACTGCAACACGTATCAAAGTATTATCCGTAAGTCGCTCACCGCCCTTACTTCGTTTCATCCTGTTTAATTTTCGAGTGAGATCGGTAAGTGCGTCGATTTGATCCTGTCTCAATCGTGCTTCCTTACGCTCCAATTTTAAATACTTCGGTAGTTCGTTAGTCTGTAAGTCTGTATCATTAGAAGTTTGTTGTTCTGTAACTTCTTCTACTGAGTCAGTTTTGTTTGAGGTTTCAGACAAACTTACAGAATTTGTAACTTTCAAAGTCTGTAAGTCTGTAGTTTGCGAACTCTGTATTTCTGTAATTCTATTTACTTCGTTGCTTTTCTCCTCAATAGCAACTTGTAGAGAAGGAACAGACTCAGAAGCATCCAAAGTCTGTAAGTCTGTATCATTGTAAGCTTGTTGTTCTGTAACTTCTTCTACTGAGTCTGGTTTGCTTGAAGCTGACGGTAAACTTTCAGAATTTGTAACTTCGGAAGTCTGTAAGTCTGTAACTCTGGGTTTTTGAGTTTCTTCTTGGACAAGATCAGATAAACGACGACGTGCTTTAGGCATGAGCATTTACCTCTCTAAGAAGCTCATCAGCAATACGTCGGTAATCCCCTTCGGCTTCACGAGCTACTTTTGTGCGAACTTGAGTAATTGGTACGCCATCTAGCGCGGCTTGTTCATGAATAGCGTAAGCCCTTACAAATCCGTTAAATGCCGGAATACCTGCTTGCATTAGTGCCTGTTGAGCATCAAGTGCCTTACCCAAACTACGAGGATCAACACGGGTTAATAGAACTCGAAACTTAACTTTTGCTGGCATGATCGTTGCCTGTACAGTTTCAATCAGCGCTTTAAGATCCATTGGGGCTGGGGGAGATGGCAGCAAAACAAAATCAGCAGCATCAATAGTAATCTTAAGTGCGTCAAAGTGGAGTGCTGGAGGAGTGTCCACGATTATAAAATCAAACCCTTGTACCTTTTTAAGTTTTAACAACTCATTCGTGCCTGTTTCTTTAGCTATTTCAAAATCTCGCTCATTACGCTCTGTCCACCAAGTTGCAGATCCTTGGGGATCTGCATCTACCAACAATACTTTTGATTTCTCAGCGAGAATGGCTGCTAAGTTGACGCTAGTCGTTGTCTTAGCTGACCCTCCCTTCCCGTTTACAACAGCAATAATACGCACATTTTAACTCCGTAACTGAAAAATATCTGTAAGTTTGGTTATTTGTAACTCTGTAAGTCTGTTATTAAGTGAAATACGAACTTACAGAGTTTGTATCAATAATACGCCGCATTTAGAGGATTTTCTGAAACTACGCCAAGGCTGGAGAATCGCAGTGATGGCTGCGCTAACGTCTGCGACGATCGCAGTTGGACTGTTGTCCATGCATAAATTGAAGCGAAGAACTTAGACTTGAAAGCTGTAAATCCCAACGCCAAAGTTGAGGAAGATGCACGCACCCCAGAAGAACTGTTGGACTTTATTGAACACAAAGGCCTAGAAGTTACCGATGCCTTATCAATTTTGCAGCGTTGATTCTGCAAAAAAAAATAACCGCAATTGTGGCGGAACATGTGCGGATGTACCTTAATCTGCAATCCGGCTTGACTCTTGTCTTTCAAGTTCGGCAGCAGCCGTATCTAGCTCCATCTCAAGTTGTTCAACCATAGGCAGGATACTTTTAAGCTGTTCTGGAACGTCTCTTCCTATCCTGTGTGTGGAAACGCCGATAGGTTGTGTCATCCCTTGCAGTGCGAGTTCGGCAACAGTCTTGTTTTTAGACTTGCAAAGGATGATGCCGATGGTGGGCTGATCGTCAGGATGCCGCAGAATAGCGTTCACTGCGGACACATAGAAGTTCATTTTTCCAGAAAATTCCGGCTGAAATTCCACCATTTTTAGGTCGATGATGACAAAGCAGCGCAGCTTGAGGTGATAAAACAGGAGGTCAAGCCGGTATTCCTGGGAGCTAACCTCAATAGGATACTGGCTTCCCACAAATGAGAAACCTGCTCCCAGCTCCAAGAGAAAGTCACGAATGCGATCTACGAGCGCCCGCTCTAAATCCCTTTCCTGCGCTTCTTTGCCCAACGTCAGGAAATCAAAATTATACGGGTCTTTAATAAGTTGCTGCGCCAAATCGGATTGGGGTTTAGGCAAGGTCTGGCTAAAGTTGGTGACTGCACTCCCCTGGCGTTCATAAAGACGGCTCTCAATCTGCATCTCCAGGATGGCGCGGCTCCAGCCGTTTTCAATAGTCTGCTGGATGTACCAAACCCGCTGCTCCGGTGCTTTTACGCGATCCAGCAAAACGCAGTTATGAAACCAGGGAATTTGTCCAGCAGCCTGCTGGACAAATTGATCGTCAGGATAGGCTGATGCGAAAGCCCGCATATAAAGCAGGTTTGTACGAGAGAACCCCTTTATCAGAGGGAACTCCCGTTTTAAATCCTTAGCTATGCGCTCAATTACTTTAGTTCCCCACCCTTCATCCTGCTGGCGTTGTAGAATCTCCCTGCCGATCTGCCAATAAAGCAGCACTAATTCCTGGTTAACAGCAAGTGCCGCCCGCACCTGCGCGGTGCGAATGCGCTGTTTAAGGATGCTTAGAAAAGCATCATAGTTGCTCAGTTCGGGAAAAAGGGAATCGGTCACAGTGAAGAAGTTATCGGGCGGTTACTGTATTTTACATTAACGTAGTAATCGGTTATGCATGAATAGGCAATCATTTATACCTGTTGAACACTTAAAAATTTGATGGCGATCGCGCTTTCTGGTACTGGCTCCGCTTAAAGAGTAGATTAATTTTCTTGGTTTAATTGGGCATTTTAACTATAGGGATTATCTGTAACTCCTATCGCTGCTCCAACTTCTGAGAAAAGAGAATAAACATGGTTTGTGGCATTTATCAAATTTTAAATACTGTCAATGGCAAGTCTTACATTGGGCAATCTCGAAACATATACAGGAGATGGAAGCAACACACAAGAGGATTAGATAAGCCGAATGTTTTAGAAATAGGAAATTACCCACTTAGATATGCCTTTTTAAAATATGAGCTAAAAGAGGTAGTATCTACACCAGGTAAAACAGGTATATTTGATTTTATAATTATTGAAGAATGTACAGAAGATAAACTTCTTGAAAGAGAAAAATTTTGGATAAATAAAATTGAGCCAGAGTATAACTGCAATATTTGGACACCTGCTCGAAAGAAAAAAGAAATTGATTCTGAACCAAAGTTTTGGGTTCAATATCATAATTATAATGCACTGGGTTACTTACCTGCTGAGTATATAATTGACGAAGATTTAGGAGAAGAAATTGACTATGACGAAGCTTTGACAGGTATAGGAACAAACAAACGCTCCGTCTTGAACACAGTAGGTGATACTATTTTTTTAATAGTAGGCATAGGTGAAAAGCCAAAACAATACTACCTGTGGTCTAAATTTATATGTGAATAAATCAATATCCTAGAAAATGAAAATAGCTTGTCTTATAGTGCTTTTGGTTCTGGTCATTTACTAGATAGCCCTCAACTATTAAATTCAAAAGAGTTTAATGAGTTTAAAAAATATTGCGGTAACTTTGGTTTTGGTTTTATGCGTATCAAAGAGTCAGGTGAAGGCTCAATATATTTAGACACCTTAAAAGAAATAGGAGAAAAACATAAGCCATTTAAAACAAAATTCAATTTTTCACACTATATAAAAAATTTCTATACGGAAGTTACACGTATTAATCCTCAAGAACTTTCTGCATATCATAAACGAGGTTTTGCACAACATTTAGCTATTTCCCTACATCCTCAAGATGCAGTTTTATTACTTTGGCAAAGTTGTACAACATTAGTAATATTTGAGCCAAGTAACAAAGTATTAAACTACGAAGGGAATACTTTATTAGTTCATACACTAGATTACTATAATCCAGAATCCGAAAAGGATTTTCTAAGTTCTTGTGGATTAGATGAAGAAACGTTTCCTATAAATGCAATCCAAGGTTGGATAATTTTTGAAAAAATTTTTAAATATGATGAACAAAGTTTCGCTGCCGATAAAGATTTGCATCTGTTAGGAGAAAGCCTTGCTAAATATCAAAGTGACTGCGGTTATGAAGGCTATAATGCTTGGGGTATTACTGTAAAAGAACCTCTAATTTTTGATGTACCTATTGTTAATGTATTTGCACCCGAAGATATTTATAGTGAAGAATTTTGGGAACCAGAAACAGGAGTAGATTTAGAAGACTTTTTTTTAGCATTAGAAAGACCATTTAAAAGTGAATAGTTTAAGCAAAATAGCAATGGCTATTCGAGTGCTAGTTGTTCATTACCAGATAGCCTCAAAGAAACTTATAGCATAACAATTATGTCAAACAGTAAATTTACACTAGCTACAGTTAAAATTTTACGTAGTCTCTATGAAGTTTCTGCATTAAATTCAAAAGGGCAGTTCTGTAATGGTTGGCAATATCGTTGTAAAAACCTTGTTAGTGAACTCGCTTATTTTAGTGAAGTAGAAGATAAAGTTCATTTTGTCTGTAATTTACGTGAAGCTAAAATGTTTTGTAAGTTTTCTGAAACTGCTTGGTCTATTGTACAAGGACAAACTGATAATACATATCTTCGGAAACATAAAGGAGCTACTCACGGTGAACATATAGTGCCGATATCGCTTGTGCAGCGTATAGCTTTCAAGATGTTGTCAGAGAGTGCTAGTGATGAAAAAATTGCCAATATGTTAAGCAATTTAGTCGAAATAGTTTTCATCACTAAAGATGAAAAAGCACTTCTTGATTTAAGCATTCGTAGTGGAGGTTATGGACTCAAAACAGCTATGCCGCCAGAATGGAATCAAGATGTATTTAATCATGATTGGAGCAAAGCAAATCGTTATGCAAGGCTTGAAATAGCTGGAATTAAATTTGCACAGGCAACTATCAATAATTCTTTAAATTCTAACTTTACTCCTATTTCCTAAATCAATTCTGATATCGAGTCGCTCATCTGCTTTTGCAAACGCTGGCGGTTATCACCTTCTGCACTGAGATAACAACAGCGATGGTCTATGGTGGGGCATAGTCCATCGCTATTGCATTGTGGCTGACCTTTCTTGTAGGAAATAGTTAGTTTAATTTTTGACGCACAATAGCCCCGTGAGGGTCACTCAAGTTTTTCATGCTATCTCCACTAATAATCATCGTGGGCAAAACATTTGTTAATTCACCGCTTTTGTTATTAGGAGATAGCTTAATAATTCCCAATCCAGGACAACTCCCTGCTGCTGCATGTGCTATGGTCAGAGGATTTGGCCCCCGTAAGGCAACATAAATCTTGTCACCATTATTACCTAAAGATAGATCAGCTAAATCCGGGGTTGGATCGTTACTTTGCTCTGCTCCCAGAGTTGTCCCACAAGCTCCAGTCGTTGTCAGACTGTACGTACCTTCGTGACGCAAGTGAAGATTTTCCCACGGGGGATTCATCTGAAATACTTCTGCATTATTTCGTACCCGATCAAACTGGTGCAGGTATTTGTCCTCTCCAGAACTTAAATTTTTGACGATGACCATCCCATGTGCATCTCGATTGTTCCCTAGTATGATTTTTCCATTGTCTGGGTCTGCCCAGACAGCAACTGGTAATGGTTGATTGGGTTGATTATAGTTCGGTGCTAGAGGATAGTCTTGTGTAAACCGATAGAGTGTAAATTCAGAAACATTGGGGGCAGAGGTTCCAGTGTTGAGCATCATAAATCCATCAGCCGACTGTCCTCCACAACCCGCAGCATGAACTACGTTTAGATCGTATTCGGCTACTATCTTCATGGGTGCGGTAGTGATGTCAACCACGAACATACCACCGCCGCCTAAAGTTACGTAAGCGTGCTGACTGTTGTCGGAAATAATCGGGCAAATTACTGTATTAGTCGGGCGAACTCCTGCGGCTTGTTTAGGATTGGCGTTGGGGGTAGAAGAGGATTGTCCGTCTGCGACCTGTCCGGTTACGGTACAACTAATATTATCCCCAAGATTAACATCTACCGCAATAGGTTGATTTAATACTCGTCCCGTCCCACCAACCATGTCAATACTGCCATCCGCGTTATAGTTAAATCCTGTTACTTGTCCTGCGGTATTTTTTTGAATATCCACTCGCTCAAGCATTCGCCCACTTTGGTTAGCGATGAGGATTTTTGTGCCGTCAGGAGATACCGTAGACATGTGATTTTGTCTACCTGTACTAGTTGCAGTAGAGCGGAATAAGCACACAGGCTGTTTTGTCTCACCGTCTACTATCCCTAAATGCCCTGAAGCAACAAAGTTTAATGTCATGTATTTATAATCTGGGGTGGGAATAATTCCATGAATTCTGTTGACATCAGCTCCTGTTGTTAAGAGTGCATTTGGAAATAAGTCAGTTACTACATCTAATACCAATGGATTGTTTATAGGTGGGTTCTGTTCCAAGTCTGCACTATCATAAATCCTGACTTTGCCGCCATACAGTCCATTCGGCGAGCTGGCCGTAATTCCTTGAGTATTTCCTTGATCTGAAAGCCACACTTCATACCCCGAATTGCGTGCATAAGTCTGTTCCGAAAACAGTATTAGACATAGTGCTACGCTCAAACTCATTAGGCATAAAATAATTTTTTTCATATTGATTTTTGAATTCACGTTTTTATTTCTAAATAACTTCACTGTTTCAGTTTCAGTATTGTTTGTAAAGTAATACCAATCAAATTTAATAGTTTTCACGGTAAAAGCTGTGAAAGGACAGCGATCGCACCCCAGCAAAAAACCCAATCACAACGACTGGGCTTTTGTGGGGCTATATTCCCCTGGTTATTTATAGAAGTTATTTATAATTCAGCACTCTGATAGTTACTACCACCTGGGCGCAGTCCATTTCTGAAAAGCTATCAATTTTGATATCAATAAGGAAATTACAGACTTCGTATCACCAATTGACACCCTATCATTTCCGCAAAACGGATTTAGGTATTTATCTAATCAAAGCATCCATACTCAAAGTGAGTGACGTATGATGTACGTTATTGGAAAACTGTATTATCAATAACGAGCTAGTAAGCACTTATGCCTAATCAGCCAGGTTGGGGGGAAATCGTCAAGGTAGAATTGGAGGCGTGCTTAGATGCCCCGATCGCCAGATATTTTGACGCAGAGCTTCAGGGCGACCCGGATGTGTTGGCGCAGCTGTTGGCAGATAAGCGCAACCCCAATACTCGACGGGCTTATGAAAAGGATTTGAAGGATTTTTTTCTGAAGATGACGGGCTTACTGCCGACTGGTGATAGCGTGCTGGAGTTTCTGCACTTGCAGCCCTCTCAGGCGGTGATGGTGGTGTTGAAATATAAGGCGATGTTGATTAAATCTGGGTTGCGGGAGGCGACAATCAATCGGCGGTTGGCGGCGATTAAGTCGTTAGCGAAGATGGGGCGTAAGCTGGGGGTGTGCAATTATTCCCTGGAGGATGTCGAGGGGGAGAAGGTTAAGGCGTACCGGGATACGCGGGGTGTTGATAGCAAAGCGATCGCTGTTGTGATTCAGCAATTTGATAGAGAAACATTGATTGGTAAACGCAACTATGCAATTTTTCTGGTGCTGTGGGGTTTAGCGTTGCGTCGCCAGGAGGTATGTCAGTTAAATGTGGGTGACTTTGATTTTTATGGGCGTAAGTTAAGAGTTTTGGGGAAGGGTAAGGGAACGAATGAAGAATATTTAGATATGTCAAAAGATGTGGCGAATGCTCTTGCTGATTGGTTAATTGCCAGAGGAGATTTGAATGGCAATTTACCGATATTTACAGCGTTAGATTTTCATAATGAAGGACATCGCTTAACTACGGATGCCATCTATAAAATAGTGTCGGCGGCTTTTAAGAAGGCGGGGGTTAAGAAACCCATGTCACCGCATAGGGTCAGGCATTCGGCGATTACGGCGGCGCTTGATGCAACTGATGGGAATATTAGAAAGGTGCAGAAGTTGAGCCGTCATGCTGACCCGCGAACGCTGATGATTTATGATGATAACCGGAATAAAGACTTGTGGGAAATGTCGGAGTTGTTGACGGGTATGTTGAAGGATTCGGAGTGAGAAAAATTAATAATTAATGATTAAAGTTTTTGTATGAGCCTCCATTTTCTCTTATGAAATCTGCTTTATTAATTTTCTTTATACACATTAAACCACTTTCATCATATTTTTGTAGCAACCATAATAGAGTTCCTCCAAAATCAATAAAGACAGATTTCTTTGACTGATACCATATAGTTCTTGGGTTTTTCCAATGAAATAAATGATGTCCGATGTAATTTTCGTTTACTTCCTGATTAATTGTTTCTAAGGAATAATAAATTTCTACCATCTTTGAATAAGGTTTTCCAGTTTTAATATAATTAATATAATCAGGATTTTCAGATTTTTTGAAGAACCAAAAGGCATCTATATCATTATGGGCATAGTGAGTTTTATTTGCTTGTAAAATAAGAATATCTTGAACCAATTCACTCGATGGATTCGGAACACGGGATGAAATCGTAAAGTTCTTTAAAAATTTTTCCCCATTTACTATCCAAATCATTTCCTTATAAAAATCTTCTCTTGAAGAAAGCTCTTGTTCACTTATTTGTGAATTTTGAAATTCCAGAACAACTCCATTATCAGTTTTTACATCTGCTATATGCTTTTCTCCAGTTAAAGCATCGACTTGAATAACTTCTTGATTATTTTCGGGAAAATAACTTTTCCATAGCCTATGCCACTCAGTCTCATTCTCCCACCAAGAATCACATATCTTTTTAGAATCATGCGCCCAATGCCAAACCTTTTGATTACCGCATTTTGAAATAGTTAGACTACCACAACAAATGCAAATGCCTTTTGTTTTGGGTGTAGGTTCTTGCCTTATTCCATCTACAATTGCATATTTCATTTGATTAACTTTCTCTAAAGTGAGCAGCTTCGCCTTATCGGAAATTAGCTAAAAACCAATTTTAGTAGTAACTAATTTTCATGTATAAAGCAGTTATACACCTTTTACTAATAAAAACTTTGTCTATTGCGCTCTTTGGGAAAGTACAGAACCAGCTAATGCTTTTTCTAAATCACTAAAACCAGGGCTATTAAGTATATGACTGGCAATAATAGCCATACTTAAGCTAGTTCTTCTTTGACCAGATGCTCTAGGGTCTAAAGGTGCTGCTTGAGACAAAACAGAACCTGCTAGTTGTCTAGATACATGACTAGAATGAGGGTCACGAAGGACTAAAGAAGCACGAACAGCCATCAAAGCACTACTTCTGCGATTATTATTATGACTTGCTAAAGAAGTAGATGCTAGGTATCCTTGAGCAATCTTCAAGGCAATAATTCTGTTGTTATTCATTTACTTGTTTATTAGTACTGATGTATTGCTTTAGCTTAACTCTGTTTCTCCTTCAGCAGCAAGGTTGCTCAGGGATATCGGGGCTAAATGAGCAATCGCACAGCGTAACTTTCGGTATCACTGCTCATTTGACCCCAGGTACAACAGCTTCAGAAGAATTACAGAACTGGCTGAAATCTCGGATAAAATTTGATGGACTGTGGGGGAAATATCGGGTAGTCAGCACCAGTTGTATGGGAGTTTGTCCACAGTCACGGGTTGTTGTGGTTCTACGTCATGATGCAGTTGGACAACAGTGCTTCATTGTCCGTCCTCAAGGCGAACGCGAAATTTTCTACTCCTATATCAAACAGATGCACAAGTATTAATTTTTAGCTGATTTTTGGTAATCTTCTTAAGTAAGCTCGTTACTATTCTTGAGTTGCGTTCCGCAGTTTTTAGAACCAGGAAATGCCAAGGAAATCACAGCAACGTTATCCAGAAAATTGGTCAGATATCGCTCTTGATGTCAAACAATCTGTGGGCTGGCGTTGTTCTAAGTGTGGCTTGCAGTGCATTCGCCCAGGCGATGATACCAAACAACTTACTCGTTCCCAAAGAATGGCATTAACGTTGACGGTGCATCACTCTAATTTTGTGCCAGAGGATAATCGTCGGTCAAACTTATGCGCGTTATGCACAGCTTGTCATCTCAGTTTTCATACGCGACGCAGGGGGAATTCATCACCAGGGCAACTGTCTTTGTTTTGAGGTTGTACCTTCCTAATTTCGCTTGAACTCCATTTGCGCGAAGTGGTCTTGCAGCAGTTTGTGGATGAAGCGGTAGCGACCACCAACACGCTGAAGGAATAATCGCTCGGTGCAGTAGTCGAGGAAACGGGCGTAGTTCCAGGGAATGTAGCCGTTGTAGTAGAGGATGAGGCGTAGGGTCAAGTGTTTAATAACGGGTGTTCCGCTTTTAGGTATTCCCCCTAATAATCCCAAAAATAATCCAGATATTAAGCTAAAAATTAAAGCTTCATTTAAACTAAGTTTTAGGATATTTTTTTGAAATAAAAAGATTAATATTGTAGGAAGTAAAAAATATAATGCTGATACCTTAAATGTATTTTTAGCAGATTGCCAAATCCCTTGGTTAGGAATAGTTTTATTTTCTATCTCTAACCCATAAAATCCAAAAATCAGCCCATAAATCAGCCCATAAATAAGCTCTACTCTCAGCCCAAAAATCAGCCCAGAAATCAGCCCAAAAATCAGCCCAAAAATCAGCCCAAAAATCAGCCCAGAAATCAGCGCATTTTTGAAATTATGATAAGAAAATTTTAAGGTTTCAATTGCTTCAATTTTATCTCCAATCAGCCCAGAAATCAGCCCAGAAATCAGCCCAGAAATCAGCCCTGCACTCAGCCCTACACTCAGCTTCTCAATCAGATTATCAATCTGCACAAAAATCAGCCCAGAAATCAGCCCAGAAATCAGCCCAAAAATCAGCCCCCAAATCAGCCATTTTATAATGGTTTTGTTAAAAAAATTATTAGACCTAATTAAACCTATATTTTCAAGTTTATACTCTATTATCTCACCAAACAAACCATTAATCAGCCCAGAAATCAGCCCTCTAATCAGCCCTACACTCAGCCCAGAAATCAGCCCTCCAAACAAACCATTAATCAGCCCAGAAATCAGCATTTGTATAACTCCCCAGACAATCAAATTATAAATAATTTTGGGAATTTTATTTTCTAACAAACTAGGCTGCATTTCTTCAATCAAAAACTCCGTTTTCGATTCTCGCTGCATCTGTTGAGCTAACCAAACAAGCCACATTCGCGTTTGTCTAGCATTAGGAGTTTTATTCTTCAAATACGTCCTACTATGAATATCTCGTGTCAACATCCGCCCTATATAAGCATCTAGCAAATACTGAATCCGGTCTGCTGTAGAGTTCAAATGCTGCCACTCTTCAACAGATATTTCTTGAGATGCTAGAACAGTAATACTGAGCAGTAAAGGAGTTTTAACGAACTCTAGCAAGTCTAAGTCGTTACTGATGGTTGACCACAGTTCTATATATTTAATACTTGTTAAATAATCACAAATTTGATTGTTAGTTAAAGGCTGTAAGTAGATAGCACCGTTAAGTTGTAATTGAGTCGTGTAGTTACTATATTCCTCAATTCGACTACAAACAACTAGATAAAGTGGTCTAGTTTCACCTGCTAAAAACTGATTAATTGCATTAACACAAGGTTCTTGACGCTGCGGTTCAAGTTCATCTAAACCATCAAGCAATGGTAGTAATTGGTGATTGTTTACCCACTCTTTACCAAGTTTGATTGAAACACCATATTTAGATTTGAGTTCAGCCACTAACCAATCACTTAGAGATTGACGGTCATCTTTCCAAGAGGACAAGTTGAATAAAATGGGAACGGGATAATCAGGCTGTTCTTCCGCACGTTTGACTAAAGCTTGTGCCAGTTCTAATTGTGTCGTGGTCTTCCCTGACCCTGGCGCACCTAAAATTAATAGTTTGCCTGCAATTTCTGTTGAATCAAAAACTGATAAAATAGTTGTGTTATCTGGGAGAGGTTCAGCAGGTTTTAAGCCAATTTTTATCTCTGCATCCCAAGGTCTTTTTACTTGTTGTGGTTGCGACTCCTTGCCCAGATTAATTAGCACAGCATTGTGTAGAGACTGCTTTAACCGTGCTGTAACTTCTTGTTTTACGTCTGCAAGTAATAGCCGTTGGTTCTTTGGTCTAGCAGGATCGCCTACTGGTGCTAATGTCTGCTCAATAAAAATATTGTTAGTCCATTGGAAAATACTAAAAATAATTCGTTTAAAGACATTACCTTGAATATAATCACCCTCAATCCGCTCATTATAATTACCACCTCCAGTATTAATATTGTGATTCTCAGGCGGATTCGGTTCTTCCATATTTTTTTCCTATACTAGTTTTTTAATCTTCTGCCTCTACTTCCTGCCATCCTTTGATAGCACCAACAATAAAAGCGCCTGCTGGGTTATCAATAGCCTTTTCAAAAGCAGCCAAGCCACCTTCCTTGACAGCATTGATTACTCGTTTTTTCAAGGTGGGGTTGCTTTCAATTTGATTTATGGCTTCTGCTGCTACTACCATTTGTTGTGATGTAGTAGTGGTAGGATAAGTTTGCTCTAGCTGTTTTAGTAATAGCTGAATCTCGGCAGCAGCTTGGGCAAGGCTCTGCGGTTGTCCAGCCGCGTAGTAATTACCTTGGATATAATCGCGTTCAATGCGCTCGTTATAGTTGCCGCCGCCTGTGTTGATATTGCGATCTCCAGTCATGGTTGTATCTCCTTGGTTATTATAATTCTCTGCGTAAAACTTAGGATTTTGTAGCGCTGTTATTACCATATTTTCTAAACTACGAATTCTACTATCTTTTTCTGCTAAAAGTAATTTAATTTCTCCCTCTGGTAAACCTTTAAGCTGATAATAATTATCAAAATATTCTTGGCTAAGTTGGGACTTGTCAGCCGTAGCTGCGGTTTTAGCACGAAGCAGAAACTTATCCTCACCTCTTACCTCCATCCCCACAATCCGCAAATCTACTTCAGGGTGTTTCTCCGCTAATTGCTTAAAGGAAATTGCGATCGCCCTTGGGTCAACACTTTGGTTGTGGTAGAGGTCGAGTGTGTCAAAAATTGGTTTGATGAAATCCCCAAACTCCCCATCTGCAAATACTTCTTTATTGTTATCTGGTTTGCGGAGGGGGTCAGGGTTCTCTTTAGTGGGCAGTCGCATATAAACGTATTCACACTTCACCCCATATAATTTAGTTTCTCTGGTAATTCCCCAATCTTGAATGTATGCCCCGGTAAGAGTAGCACCTGTGAAATCAGTTACATCTAGTTGTGTTTGTACTAATTTTGCCCTTGATAAATTTGCGTCTTGTAAGTTCGCTTCACTGAGGTTTGCACCGATGAAGCTGGCATCTACCAGATTAGCTCCTTGTAAGTTCGCTTCACTAAGGTTTGCACCGATGAAGCTGGCATCTACCAGATTAGCTCCTTGTAAGTTCGCTTCACTGAGGTTTGCACCGATGAAGCTGGCATCTACCAGATTAGCTCCTTGTAAGTTGACTCCACGTAAGTCTTCGCGGTCAAAATTCTTTTCTTGTCCCTGACCTGTAACTAACACCTGACGAATTCGTGCATTTTGCAAGTAAGTTTTACCAGGACGCACGCGATTAAGTGATTTAGTTTGGTAGAAACGAGTACGAGTTATGTTAACGTCTCGGAAATCTGTACTTTTGAGCGTAGCTTCAGTAAAATCAGCATCGGTTAAGTCAGCTTTATAAAAATTAGTGCCTCCTATTGCAGCAAAGAAAATTGCTCCTCTAGTAATCCAAACATACTTCTCATCATTTGCTAATGCCTTCAGACTAATATCAACACCTAATGCCCCTCCTATTATTAGTACCGCTATTGCTCCAAACAAATTTCCAAAATTATTTTTGGAAAAAATAGTTCCAAAGTTGGCCCAAGCAATAATTATAATTACTGCGCCAAAGACAGTTCCAAATACAACGCTAAATATATTGCCACTTTTCTCGTTGCACCACTCCCAAGGGATTTTACCTAACACAGCACTAAATGCAGTACCACAGACCGCACTAAATGCAGTACCACAGACCGCACTAAATCCCGCTTCAAATACAGTGCCTCCTGCTGCCCAGGCTACGGATACAGCCACCCAAGCTAAATTTTTAGTTATTGAGTTTGAGTATGTTATGTATCTTGGGTTCTGTAGAACTGTCAGCCAAATCCAAGCAACTGTCGCAATCACCAACAAACTCAAAGCAACTAATCCCGCATCTACTAAACCTCGTCGCCTGGTAACATTGTAGATGACTAAAAGTGTGATCAAAATAATCACAACGGACGAGAAAGGTGGGCTTTTTATTGCGACTAGAGTTGCTCCCGCAAGAACACCAGCTAACGAAGCGAAGAATGCCAATAGTGTAGAAAGCATTAATGAGCTTATTACTAAGCCAATCGCCCACCGAAGTTGCAACCCCGCTTTTACTTCAGAGAAGTTTGCATTTTTCAATTTAGCATCGCTAAAGTTTGCTCCTCTAATATCCGCATTACTAAAGTTTGCTCCCTCAAGGTCTTGTTCTTTGAAGGAGCGCCCACGAAGATTTTGACCGGAGAAGTTCTGGGGCATGGTTGGGTGCAGCATCCAAATTTGTTTTTGGATACATATATCACGAAAAATATTCTAATTTCAGCGATTTAAAGCACATTTATTTTCATAAAGCAATGAGTCTGATTAGTAAAAATCACCACTTTACTATTAGTTTTCCTTTTGATTGAGCTAGTCAGTTCTAAACCACTCATGTCGGGTAAGAGTAAATCAACTAACACAACATCAGGGTTGGTCTGTTCAATTAACTGAAACCCCAGCTTTCCACTGGTGGCTGACCCTGTAACTTCTATATCTGGAGATTTTTCAATAGCACCTTTGATGCCTAAGAGAGTGAATGTTTCTGGTTCAACAATTACTATTCTCAGCATAATGTTGATAATTCTCTAATAATAAATGGCTGTTTATGAGGTTATTTATTATTGGTGTCTAGCGGACACGCTTAAGACACTTGGTGTCTGGGCGGTGTCTGGGGTAGTGTCAGAGTAGTGTCTATGCTAGATAAGGCTTTCAAGCTTTAGTGTCTGTGGTGTCTGGTGTCCGGTGTCCGCGAAAAAAGGGCGGTTTTGGGGCTAGACACCAGACACCAATCGCAGTCAAATTTGATTGAGCTTGATAACACCCTCGCCTATCCAGTCTGCCAATCCTGCCCCCACAATTTCATACATCCAGCCCTTGATTTGCTCAACACTAAATCTCTCACCGTTCACTTTAAAGTTGCCCTTGAACTCTCTTACATCAGCTTCAATTCGTTCAGTTCTGGTGAGATATTCATACAGTTTTTGCGCCTGGGGTGATAGTTTCTTAGGTTCATCTTGGGTATCACCTGTTTTGTTACCAAGATTGAATTCCAGTTCATAAATCCGCTCTAAAGTGGCTTTATCGATGGTTGGCGGCTCATCACTGGTCAAAGGTTTATCAAGCCGAAAATCAATCCGTTTCTGGTCGAGCTTAGGCAATTCAATATCAATCCATTGCCCATGCCCAGGTAATTTAATTGCTCCTTTACCACTAGCTTTAGCTTCTGTGGTGATTGGGTCAATAGTTGCGATTAGTTCTACTTCTAACAGTGCCGCATCTCGAAGTTTTGATAATCCTTTGGCTTTAGCTAAAATCTCCATTGTGCGGTCGTGAGCTACGAACAAAGGAATCATTAATTGTTTGCGAGATTCGGTCATGGCACAGCGAAACCATTTACCGACAAAATCAGGGTCGGGCTTCCATTTATCATCTTCGCAATCATCTGGCATTGGCTCAACTATGTTATCTGTCCAAGTTGTAAACTCCTCAGCGACTACACAGAAATGTTGGTTTGTGTCTCTTAAGTGTTGCGTCCATTGCTCCTCAACCATTCCACTTTCACGATAGGCTTTGTAACGGCGGCGCATTTCCCCCATGTACCATTGCATGAAGTCGGCTATTTCCCTGTAACCAGTAATCAGCCTCACGCCTCGCCATTCAACTTCTGTTCCGTGAGGGTCTAGAGCTACAACATCCCATCCCGCTTGAACCTTTTGCCAGACAATCTCTCTAGTTGTCCACGACTTACCCGAACCCATGCCCCCAAACACTAAAGCAGGGTAGCCAATAGCGTTTTTCATCCATTGGTATTTGTCACCGTTGGCAATGACTGGCTGCTGCACTTGTTCAGTTACTGTCCCCGGTGTGCCGTGTGGTAATTGCGGTTGCTCAAATTTTTCAAAACTTGCACCACCATCTAGTAAATAACCAAACTCGTAATAGTCCTCTGCACTCATCGCCATAAGGAGGGCTGTACTTTGCGCTGGGGTGATGCTGGCGATAAACTGCTGTCTGGCTTCAGCGATTTTGATACCACGCAAGTATTTAATCAACTCATTTCCAGATAAGGAAAGCAACTGCTCACCCAGCTTGAGAGAGTAATTAGCCCTCACACCTTCAAAGTGCTTGGTAGCTCGGTAGTGTGGTCTAATATCGCCTAGATAATCCCTTGCCTTGCTGGTGGCCCACAAACCTATTGCCCCTAACACCATTGCACCAATACCCAGATGAATCTTAAACGGGTTGTCGGCAGGCAGTGAGCGAAAAACGTATAGGCTATTGTGCTGGAGAAATGCCCAAGGGTTATAGTTCGGGTTGCTTGTGCGGTACTGGTTAGCCTTAAGATAAGGCTCTGGGATTTGCGATCGCTGCTCATATCGACAATACTTGTTACCCAAAAGCAATTTATCAGGGTTGCCAACGCCAGCCTCTATTGGTGCATCATGGATTCTGGCTGACTGCGGGTAAAAGCACAATTCTTTCTTCGATATGCCGTCGCCAACATGGGCAGCGATACCAGAAATCACCGCGCCTGTTATGGATGCCATGATTGCCAGATTCAAGCGCGGTGGTAAGCTGTATGAGCGTTGATTGAGGTCAGATGGTTTGGTATCCATAATCATCTCTTACGGCAATAGAAAGCTAGAATGACTGCCACGACTGCGGCCAAGCTGAGAATTAAGGGGAAATTAGTTTGTTTTGGTGACTCAATCCCCTCATACTGCTTAACCTGTTGGGTAACTCCCAAAAAACTGCTACGGGCTACGAAGTCCATCTGTTGGGCATCTGTGGTTAACTTCCACGAACTTGCAGCCAGCATGAGGGTGCGAGTTACCCCAAGCCCAAACTTTTGACGGTCGGTAATTGTGGGAATCACACTATTCTCAAAACGCAAATAACAGAGTGTGGCAGCAACAGAAAGCCCAACGGGTAAACCTGCCACTACTGCGGGGAACAAGCCAACACTGCCTGCAAGGTAGAGCGATTGCGTTGATGTGACTTGAAAACCTACTAACACTGCACCCTGAGCAATGCCACGAAGTACAGTTACACCGCCGTCCATTTGGGCGATCTGTTCTTGTACTTGTTCACTGTCGTATTGTTGAGGGTCTACAATCTCTCTACTTTCATCAACAATCTCTGCATCAAAATAGATGGGTGATTGGTTTTGATTTTTGGTTAGCATAAGAAACACTTCATTATGGCTAACCCCAGGTCAAAACCTGGGGCTTATTCACTTGTTAGTCAATCAACCGTCTAAAGAACCCTTTCACACCTCGCATTGCTGCCGATCCATGTCTGTGGATGTCCCGCAGTGTCGAGCGTGCTTTGTCAGCTGGTGTTAATTCTTCTTTTTTAGCGTTTACCTGCTGCCAGAGTTGAGTTTTGGCTTTGGTTGAATCAATCTCAATACCCTTCAGTGCTGCGCGGTGTGATTCGCCAAGTAGGTTGAGTGTCCTAGAGTGCCGAAATTGTTCTTGTCCCAATTGGTTGTCGGAGGCGATAACCTTCTGTTCTAAGCCGTACCCCAATCGTGCATCGCTGACCCTGACTTTTGACCAACCATCAGCCATTTTGTTAATGCTTGCACCAGCCTCGGTGAGAAACTTGGTTTCTTCTGCCATGACTGCTTCAGTTGCCTGTAAACCTTGTGATAAGTTACCGAATACCGCCTTAGCATTTTGGGCGCGTTGGGTTTGTTTGATTCGGAAATCTGCCACAGTTGCAGCTGCTGATGGGTTACCGTCGAGGGCTTGAAATACTGTTTCTTGGCTAATTCCCGAAAGGGAATGCAAAGCAGCGTAGGTGATGGGTGCATCTAGTTTTAGTTTTACTGTCCGGTTCATAGCTGCTCACCCCAAGTAAAGTTGTCCGGTTCATGCCCCGACTCGTCATCATCTGGCCAGTAGTTCATCTCTACAAAACGGTCATAGATTCGGGTTGCCCGTTGCCTTAGTGGATCATCAAAGTCATCACTGATGAGGTCAAAGCGGTTTTGTCCGTGTGCCAAGAGATTGGCTGCGTCTGGGTCAATGCCATTACCAAGGAACTGACCAAATGCAGCAGCATAAGGATGTTCATCAATGGTGGAGTGAGTTGCTAAAAATTCAGTTCCGGTGAATGTTGGGTAATCAAAAGTCTCTTCTACGTCTGGGTCAACTGGCTCAATATCACCTGAAGTTTCTGCTAAAAGTTGCTGCAATCTCAAGGCGGAGTCAGTCAGGGGTGAACGCCCCCAGTCGTTGGGGTTTCTATAGTTAAGTGTCATGCTGGTAAAATCCTAATTGTGTGATGTACTTGATGCGTTACTCAGTGGGCGATCGCTGTGCTTGCCGGCTTTTTGCGATCGCTCTCCCATTACTGAAAAAAGCCTTCTCTTGAAACGTCCACAGTTGAAGCTGCGGCTGACCATTGCAGATTATTGAAAAATAGGCTGACATCTCCAATGGTTACATCGCAATCGAATCGCAAACTTTGATAGTGTGGATGCTGCCGAATTTGTGTTAGCAATTGCTGGGCTTGTGCAATCAATTCTGGCAGTGGTTGAGTGTTCATAATTCACCTCAAAAAATTGATAATTGCAATGATGATTGGCTGATAACTGAAGCATTAGTGGACATCCCTGACACTTCATAACAGCGAGTAGTCAAAGCCTTGTGATTGAGCAATAAATCAGCCTTCTTTCGTTGTCCAGCTAGGGGTCGAAAGTGATACTTTTGATGCTGGATTGTGCCTGTTTTAAATAGGTAGTGATAGAGCGTTCTATCGATTTGATAAACCTTGGAATTGGTTAGTATGGTTGAGTCATAGACTCTGCTTAAATTATTCATTGCTGCCTCTATTGACTCCAAAAGAGTACTTTTGATTACGCACTCTTGCTGTTGTTTGTTGCATAAGTTTCTCCCTCAACTTGAGAATAAAACTCGATATCTAAAATTGCTTCGTGAATCTCTAAGAGTGCTTGAATGGCATCACCTAAACGCAAATCATTCGATGTACTGAACCGTGAGGAGCTTTCAATTTGTTTGTAATTTGGTGATGCTTGCACAAACCTAAGAGTCTGTTCGCAACCTAAGAGAATAGTCATGATTTCGGTTGTTGTTAGTGATGGTTGTGTCTTTTGGGTTTCTTGGTTGCTCATGACTTGTTTCTTCTCCTTTGAGCTTTTATCGGTGTGGTTGGGGCTTCTGGTTGACTCGGTTTCTGAAGTACATAGCTGATTGCACCTGCGCCACCCACAGCTGCGCCAATGGTGTACATGGTGTTTCTTCCCAAATACTGCACTCCGAAGTAGCCAAGGGCTAACGCTGCTGCTGTTGCACCAATGCCAAGAAGCGTGTTCCTTACTGTGGTTCTGCTCATGCTGCTCCCTTAAAATTAGTGACCATTGCGCTAAGTGCCGATTTATTCGGCTGTGTAGATTGCGCTGTTTCTACTTTGGGCGATGTTTGCACATTACCGTGTTGAAAAATCAGCGTTCTGCTTTTTTGGCTTTGTCGTCATACAGCAGGGTGTGGTCACTTTGAGCTAGAGCCGCACTGCCCCAGAAGAATTGAATATCTTTTAAGTCCAGGCGAGAACCTTCTAGATAACGCACCCATGCCCCATCTTTTGAGATGGTTTCGTGGTGCATGAGGTTACGGTTGCGAACTAGTGAGTATGCAGCAGGCATCATGATACAAAAATCACCGATGATTGCCTTGCCATATCCTGCTCCTGCGTCCTTACCTCCTGTGAGGTCAGTTAGCCCGGAGTTGGCAAGCAACTCTGCTTGAACGAGCCAATTTTTGGCATTGGTGTATGTGGTTGTCATGGTTCTGATGGTTGGTAAAAGTCTTATTTATCCTGGCTTTGGAGAATTTATCGGCTGAAGTGCCTTAAATCCACACATCCAGTTTGGGGTAAACCTAAACATCACTTTCTGGCTTCTGTTGCCTTTGTTGGGTGACTGCTTTTGGCTTGATGATGCTAGTATAGCACTAGTAGTGCTAATAGTGTTAATAGAACTTTTAGTGCTAATAATGTTATTAGTGCTTTTGATATCTTTAATGTGCTAGGAGAGTAATATGGATGCTGTATACAGCAATTAGTTGTGAATTAATGGCACGACCGCGAATTACAGTTACCGTGTCTGATGACGTTTATCAGTATCTTAATGAATGGGCAGATCGAGAAGAACGACCATTGGCTAATCTTGCAGCTTACTTGCTAAGTCAGGCTGTCAGAGAACATCAAGAACAAAGTGAATCTGCCAAACCTAAAAAAGGTAAGGGTACAGCATAAGTTAATCACTAAGACAGGACAGATAAATTCAACCCAGCATACAGATGAACCCTGACTTAACTATGATTTTTGATACCACCAATGACCACAGTTAAAGACCCACTACCCAATTTTCAACTCCCGCCGCACAACGAAGCGGCGTTAGAGATGATTAGGGAAGCTATAGAGCATGAATCCGCTCTTGCTCTAGCGGCTGGTGGTTTTGCACTTGGTACAGGCAGTTTCATTAGTCCTTTTGGCTGGGTTGCTTTTGCATTGGCTTACAAGCCTTTGGTACGAATTCAAAAACTTGCACGGTTAGAAAAATTAACAGCTGCTCTTTTGGATGAGTTTAAGAGCGAGGAAATACAAGTCTTTCCGGTAATTAAGGTAGAAGACAAAAACCCTATCGACTTGTTCATTAGGTTTCCGCGCAAAACTCACTTATTTATCTCGATTCGCTCAAAAGGAGACAGCGAGATTATTTATAACGAAAAGAGGGAGATTTTACAGGTTAAGCGGAAAAACAAAGGTGGTTTAAGAACCTGGGAACCCTGCCCTCTAGTTGAACTAGCAGATTACAAAAGCTGGTTTGACAAAAACAGAAATTTGTTTGGGATGTCCTCTCGTGAAGCTCAAAAGACACCCACAGCAAAAGTTTTGGTCTTATGGCCTCCCACCAAGGCGGCCGACGATCATAATTCACACCTTTTTTCTGAAGTTGGAGGTATGAAAACTCTAGCTCTCAGAAGGAAAGGGACTGCATTTGTAATTCAACAGGAGGAAATAACCGAGTTTATCAAGGCTTGGTTAGCCCAGTACAAATAGGCAAAACAATGAAAACCCCACGTCCTGCGAGGACAGCGAGGTTTTCAAATGGAATTGGGGTATCGGGTTTTAACAGCGCCTGATTAATATCCCTAATAGTAATCTTATCTTACACGAAGTGAGTGTTAAGCCCTTGTTACACTGCATAGCTAGAGACAAACAGTAATTCAGGAATTTTATGTAATTTCGTGCTTATATTTCTGAAAGTTTGTATTAGAAGATTACTGTAAAGGATAGCTCCAATTCCTCCAAAACACATAGTTAATGGAGGATCGGGAAGTGCAGATACAGCTATTTAATGACTCAGCCACTCGTAGCAAGCGACACTACGCATCAGTCGCATCCAAGGAACCACAAAATTATCTATTAAGCAACGGTCAAAAATTAAATAATGTTTTTGGAGGTATGGTGTAATGGTTGCACAATTCTTCACTACCTCCGATGTTGACAAAGCTCAACTTCTCTCTGGCTTGAAGCTAATACCTTTAGATTGGGCATTAACACCAGTTTTAGGCAATAAAAATCCATACCGCGAAGATTGGAACCACGCTATTCCCATGAGCCGCCGACAATTAATAGCGGTCATAGAAAATGGCGATACAGCAAGCGGAAAAAATGGGCTTTTTACGGTTTATCCACAGGGGTACGGGCTGAGAACTGGTAAATGGTCGAACGGAATTTTAGCTCTCGATGCTGATGGAGAAGCAGCCCATGAAAAGTTAAATCAACTGGGTGGATTGCCCAAAACCGTTAGCTTCACATCGGGTAAGCCAGGGCGATGCCAGTATCTCGTGCGAGTGCCCCAAGAATATTGGTCAGTGATATCTACCAAAAAGATAAACACTGGCGTAAAAGGTGCTGACGGTAAAGACCAGCTTCTAGAACTGCGCTGGAATGGATGTCAAAGCGTTTTACCTCCATCAGTTCACCCAGAAACAGGCTCATATAAATGGGTAAACTCTCCTCAAGATTGCACTCTAGCAGAATGCCCCACCTGGATAATTGAATATTTCTTAAATGAATCCACTACTGTCACTACAAATAGCACATCCACAACGCTACTAACTGGCGATGTACCCCTTTACCAATGCCTAACTAAAGATGACAGAGATTTAATTGACTGCGGTGTAGCGTCAGGCTCAAGGGATGATAACGGGGCTAAACTTGCCCGTAACTTGATTGGCACAGCTAGCCGATTAACACACCTTGGCTATCGGTATGAGGGTGACGCTAGGCAACTGTTTGATGATTACTGCGCTAGATGTTCCCCGCCCCTGTCTACTAAAGACGCAGAGCGCATTTGGAAATCTGCCACCAAAGACAACCCCACAGCCACTCTCAGCGATGATGCGCTCGATAACTGCATTAAGGCTTGGCAGCGACAACTCAATAAAGTCCAATCAAGTAATAAGCAATCATACTCCAGCAACCCCAACACCAGCAGCGATAACCTAGCCCTCCACCCTCTCGCTCAACAGCCTAACCTCAACTTCATCAAAGAAAAATTTATAGAACTGTTGGTAAGTGGTGCATCCAAAACGCAAGTCGAGCAATTCAAGCTGGAAATTCGTCAACAATACGAAAAGCTGCACCCAAGTGAACTAAACAACTTTCTTTCAGCACTGACTGAAGAATTTCACCTTGATGAATCACTATCCGATGAAGCAGTTGAACTGCAAAAATTGATTAGTGCCGGAGAGCAAACCATCAACCTAGCTGATTACCTACCTTCATCCCTGGCTACTCCCTTATCCCAATATTGTGAATGGCAAAAAATCCGCCATGCCGTAATTCTCACTTCGCTACTAACTACCGTCTCCAGCCTGCATAAAGTGGGAACAGAGTTAGTCATCCACGGGAATCTCAACTTCAAAGTGCCACCTACCATATTTGGGGCCATCATCGCCGAGAGTGGCAGCAAGAAAAGCCCCATCTTCCGAGCCACAGCTAGAGAACCGCTTAACCAACTTAAAGAAGAAGAACTTGTAACACACCTTGCTGATTCCGAAATTTACCAATCTGAACTAGAAGAGTGGGAAACAGCCAAAGCAGAACTCAAGCGTGGCGAACGCATGACCTCTCCACGTCCTGTAGAACCAAAACCGCCCACCATTTTTTACTTCACAGATGCTACAGGTGAAGCACTCAAAGCACAAGCTCAAAAAGCTCCTGAGAAATCCTTATTCGGCTTAATCGATGAACTAGCAGGGCTGTTCAGTTCCCAAAACGCTTATCGCGGCGGTCGTGGTTCCGACAAACAAGATTTACTCAGCTACTTTGACGGTACAGGTGCGACAGTGCTAAGGGCAGGGGGTGTAAAAGTAGACGTATCGCGGATTTATTTATCCCTGCTTGGCACAATTCAGCCAGATATTCTCAAAAAACACATCGGCAATCTTAAAGATGCTGACGGTAGTTGGTCAAGGTGGCTATACGCAGTCCAGCCAAACGTCCCCAGCACCTTAGAGGATGATATTCCTCTGGGAGTGAACATCACCGACAAATTAGCCGGACTCTACCGCCGCATCCACAACCTACCCGTTATCAAATATAAACTCAGCCACCAAGCATTCAAGCTTTACCAGCCGTTTTACAACCGTCTTGAGCAATTACGGGTAAGCCACCCCTTACCAGGACTGAGGGCAGTGTACGCCAAAGCTGAGGGCTATGTAGGCAGACTAGCCATGAACTTGCACGTATTACACGAATTAGAGTGCAATCGCACCCCCGATTCTGTGATTCCGGTTGAGAGAATGCGAGAGGCAATTGAGTTGATGAAGTTTTTTATCGGGCAAGTGCGACTGATTCATGCCTCTGTAGAAGATGGCGACAGCATCGCACCTCACATTCAAAAAGTAATCGAATTATCAAAACGCAAGCAATTGGGAGGAGAAACAGGTTGGATTAAAGCCAAAGATGTCCAGCTTAATAGCACCCGCAATAAGCGTCCTTCTCCCAATGAAGCGAGAAACTGGATGAGCCAAGCAGCTTCTTTGGGTTACGGCACCCTTAAGGGGGAAGGTATTCGACTGGAATTTAAAGCCAATACCCAAAAAGTAGACACGGTAGATAACGGTAGACGAAAAGTAGATAGTGTGTCTACCAATGAAAGTATTGATATATCTAGCTTCCAGCAAAAAGTAGACAAAGTAGACACTTATTCGCCAACTTTGTGCAGTAACCTTGGGGTGGTTGAATCCCAGATAGTGGATATACCCCCGACAATTGTTGATGATTGGATCTGTAAAACAGTAGAAAATGAGGGTCTACTTTGTCTACCGAACGACCAAATCCCAAAATTATCAAGTACTCCAGCGGTAGAC
Organism: Nostoc sp. ATCC 43529; assembly: GCA_003326205.1. Classification (GTDB taxonomy): domain Bacteria; phylum Cyanobacteriota; class Cyanobacteriia; order Cyanobacteriales; family Nostocaceae; genus Nostoc. The sequence goes on along the minus strand of LWTK01000073.1, from coordinate 1,128 downwards.
GAGTCGCCTACTGGCTTGTCTACTAGGTGTCTACCGTCTACTTTTGAAGAGTCGTCCCCTGAAGACTTGGCTACTAGGTGTCTACCGTCTACTTTTGAAGAGTCGCCCCCTGAAGACTTGGCTACTAGCTGTCTACTGCCAACTTTTGAAGAGTCGCCACTTGCCAACGCCAGCTCAGTTGACGAGTCCGAGTCAACTGTTGAGCAAACCAGTACTGCTGAGAAAACGGCAACAGCAACCACTTCTAGAGCAATTGTCAAAGGTTCGCGGGTACGGGTACGTTTCCCCGGTAGCAAGCGCGATGGACTAGAAGGAGTGGTAATTGGCTTTAGAACAGAACAGGGTTTGCAAAAGGCGATCGTCAAACTAGAAAATATTGAAGCCAGCTTAAGAATATGGGAATGTTTTGTGCCAGGGAACGAGGGGATGAGATTAGAGTTAGTTTCTTGATGGTGTAAAGATTAGGGTTTGCCTAATATATTGCGGCTCTACTTAAACCATGCTGATTGAGCAATACTCGTGTTGGCATTGCTTACTTTTGACATGAAAGCCTGACTCTTAAACCATGAGTGAGAGCCAATGCTGGCTATTGCTGTTACGTGATAATGGCTTAGTACAAATTCCATGTAACACTGACTGACTAGATAATTTTTAAAGGGATGATTGAAATCAATGCTATTAACATAAACATAGAAAAACCTGGATAGATGCTAACTCTATCGAGATTGCAATTTATCCAGGTTTGTAAAGTATCTATTTATGTCTCGTAAAAACGTAAACTAAGTATTCCCCAAAATTTTGGGATTTGAACATTAATATATGTGGTCTTCGGGAGCATCCCAATTTTGCAAAAATAAAGAAAGAAAAATTATTCGCGACGAATCGTCGCGAATAATAAGGGGGAACTTAATCTTGTGGATCTTCCTCCTCTTGCTCAGAACCAGAACTAATATCTAGTAGACAATTATCAAGGGTATCAATTATTTTCTGTAGCTCATCCCAAACATAACGTCTGAAAACAGACATAACAGCATCAATATGTTCAGTAGTACCAGCTTTGCCTAAATGCTTGTATTTACTCAGTTTTGAAGATGTCACTTGAGGTAAGCAAGGAGTAGAAGCTTGTAA
>LWTK01000072.1 GCA_003326205.1 Nostoc sp. ATCC 43529 | reverse complement strand
TGCAGCAATGCATGTAGCCGAGCCGTGCTAACAGACCGAGGGCTTGACCTCTACAACAAACAAAAAAGCAATCTTCGCATTCCTTGCAGCCTTCAGGGTTTTGTAACAATTCAAAAGCTTTCCTGGTGTCTATTGCGCGGTGGAACCACACTGAACCCTTCCCGAACTCAGAGGTGAAACGCTGCTGCGGCAACGATAGTTTAGGGGTTGCCCTACGCTAAAATAGCTCGATGCCAGGTTTATTTTTCTACTAAAACAAAAGCCTCCTTTCGTTTTTGAAAGGGGGCTTTTTGTTTATATATATAGCGATCCAATCCCCAACTTCTGTAAGAAGTTGGGAATCTTTTTTTATCACCAATGATTCAGCATTGTTAATCTATGTGAAAAACCAATTTTAATCACATCCATCTCTACTGGCGTGACAAGGCTAAAATAGTGCATTAGGGAATGGGCTTTTAACTTTTAAATTCAATGTTTTTAGCGCTAATCTATTGTAATATTTTAGCCTTGCCACGCCACTACAGTTTGTTTGCATGGTTTTATTCTGCGTTCACAAATTCCAAATATCCATTGCTAAGTTCTTTCACTGCCAACTCATAAAATTGTTTACCATGTTCTGGCGTTGCTAAAGCCGGATTTGATCCCATACGTCCATCTGGATAATGCACTCGAAAGTCTGCTGCACTATAAATCCTGTGTCCGCTTGCAACTTCTGGTGAAAGAAGCGCTTGCTTAATTGCTTCTGGATAAACGTACTGGGTGAGGGCTACTTCACTTGGGGTTGCATGAGAACCTTCTTGATCGCCATATAATTCTTTAGCTAGTTTATATACTGAACTGCACATAAACCAGTTAGCCACTTGACATTGTACTTCTTGGGCATTGGCAATGTGCAAATCTTCTAAATGAGCGTAAGTTTCAGAAAAAGCGGCTTTGAGGGTGGCGATGTTACCGCCGTGTCCGTTGATAAAGTAGAACTTGCTAAAACCAGCTTTGGCTAAACAAGTTACATAGTCTCGCACTACTTGAATTAAAGTGCTGGGGCGCAGACTGATTGTGCCAGGAAAAGCAGTATGATGCAGTGCCATGCCTATATTGATTGTAGGGGCAATGATCGCTCCAGTTGCATCACCTACACCACGAGCGATCGCTTCTGCACAAATAGCATCAGTACCAATTAATCCCGTTGGCCCGTGTTGTTCTGTGGAACCAATCGGAAAAATAATACCCTTTGATTGCTGTAAATAAGCTTCTACTTCTTGCCAAGTACTTAAATGTAGTAACATTTTTGATGATTTTACTCTGAGAAGGCATCTTCTACGATTCAACTTCTACTAACATAATTGATCCCCAGCTTCTGAAATAAGTCGGGGATCTTACAGCAGATTTCAATTTGTTGAAATAGATAAGCTCAGTTTCTTCGCCAAGTATAAAGCTTATTTTACTCTTGAATTCTGCGGTATTTTTCAATAATGATCTAGGATTGAGTTATAAAATGTTTCTTTTGTGGATAGTAAAGAAAACAAAGGGGAGCAATCCCTAATCTGAATTAATCAAAGTAATAATGCTTTTTTACGTTACTTTTAATTTCCCAGACGCAAGACATACCAGCAGGAAAAATTACCAAATCGCCTTCACCCATTTGCACTGGCTGTCCACCATCAGGAGTAACAACTACATCACCTTCCAAAAAGTAACAAGTTTCTTGAGAATCATAAGTCCAAGGGAATTTTGAGACTTCCTTTTTCCAAATTGCCCATTTGGACACACCCAATTGTTCGAGACGTTGTTGACTGGGTTGATGCTCAACTTTAATTTCCATACTGTGTTTCTCTAGCTTTCTTCAGCAGTAAGATTGGATATCTTCTCCACACTGATCTACTAAATAACACAATGCACGAAAACGCAAGCTTACAAGTTCGTCATAAAGTGGATTGAGTTTGCACATAGGAGGAATGTGACCTATTGTGCGACCAAAAAGCATGATATCACGCTCAAATGGACATTGAGCAGGAATCAGTTTAGCGATAAATTTGGCGAATTTGCGATTCTCAATCTCGATTTTGTCGAGCCATTGACGTAATGGTTGCAGTAAATCTAATTTCAGCTGACCAAATTGCTTTTTAGTACCTGCTAGATTATTTGGTTGTAAAGGGCTAATAAAAGCAGGTAGAAAAATCCGCCGATTATTTGTTTCAAGCATAGTTTTTAGCAAGGTTTTCCTTGTTATAGATGAACTATTTGCCGATTTGGAATGCTGCTATGTAACTTGTTTGGGAAATTTGCATTCTGCTTATAAACTGGATTAAAATCAGCAGTTCGCAAATAATTTACATGCATCTTTGGGGGGAAATAGTTTGATTAATTGTTATTTAAACCCACCAAATGTTGAAGAACTGTCCCGTTAAATACAAAATAACAAAGAAAATATAAAAATTGCATTTCTTTAACTTATTGATTTTTAATCTCAAAGATTGCAATTTTATATACAAAATATAAAAGCTAAGTGATAAAACTGCCTAGTATCTAGAGATGGACTTTAGGGAAGAAAAACAGAGATTTGCTGCTCCTCTATATACACTCCGCTTGGATTAGCCCCTAGTATCTAGAGATATTAGGGTAGTGAGTATTCGGTTCTCTGTCTGATATACTACACGAGATAACCTAGATATTATCTAATAAGTAGTAGCAAATCATTTGATAAGTTCTAACTAATATTAGAACTGCTGTATCACAACACTGCACAGTTGGTGAAATTCAAATAGTAAAAAAAGGGATTAAAACGAAAAATTATGTCCGAGACTTTAATCTGAGGGGCTAGTTAGCAATTATCAATTAATTAAGCCTGTCTTTCGCACGCTCCTTCGTCACGCCACAATTGATACAAGCGCGTGGCTGGCATCGTCATATATAAAATATCACCTGCGCTGAGGTTGGTTTCTAGCAAATCCCAGCCGTGCAGGGTTTGGTGATTCGTCTCTACGTATAAAGGTACACAGTCGGCGTTCATCGCTACATCTTTCACCCAGTGACCGCAAAAGGCGTGTGAAGGTGTAATTACCGTGGCAAAAGCTACCCAAAGACTATCTGCTGTGATGCCATTACCAAGGATTCGTCCCCCTAATGCCGCAGCGGCAAAAGCTGGGGCTGCCAATTCAGCGGGACTGAGTACTGCCTCAAAGTCAAATAGCTGTTGTGCTATGCCAGCAAAATCGGGATCGGCATAATGAACAATCACCGGAATATTTGGTGCCAAGCTTTTAGCTTTGAGGGCAATTTCTAAATTGATGGCATCGTTACTGGTTACCGCCAGCACTGCGGCAGCAGCATCTATATTGCTCGACTTGAGTATAGTACGGAAGCTGGCATCACCTTGAATTACAGGAATACCTAGTCCTCTGGTGGTGTTGACAAATCTGTTATTAGAGTCGGTTTCAATCACTACCACTTCATGTCCGCTGGTGTGGAGTTGCTGGACAATTTTGACGCCAATACCGCTTAAGCCACAGACGATGTAGTGATATCGCTGGGGAATTCGTGCTGCATCCCAAAATTGCTTAAAGCGGCTTCCCAGGACGAAATCGGTGAGCATTGCGTACCAGATACCAATCACCACTGCGCCAACCAGCATCACGATCACGGTAAATAATTTGATACTGTTAGGAGCGTTTTCTACTACTTTGTCATTACCCCCTGCTCCGGTAATCATGCCTACAGAAAAATATAGAGCATCGACAAGAGACAACTTCAATTCAGCAGATGTGTAGGTGAGTGTGGCAAGTAGAATCACTGCGAGTAAGACAACAGCACCCACTACTACCGATCGCCCGTGTTGCTGAAACTGTCTTAGACTAGTTATCACTTTCAGCAATTTTCTAATTAAAGATCGCCTGGGAGGACGGATGCGGGGTTGGGTACCAACAATTAAGCGATCGCCGACTTCTAACTTTTGTCCTGAGATGACAGCGGATACCAAATCCATTTCACCTTCTACAGGTAGATAATAAATCAGCATCCGCGATCGGTCTTCCCACAATTCACTCAGCTTTCGGCCTTTCCACAAATGATTTTCATCAATGTATTCTTCGTGAATCGGCCAAGTTTGTTGAAATAATTTGATTTGCCCGATCGCTCGACTTCCCATTGCTGCAAAGGTGAATACCGGTGCTGCCAAACCCACAACACTCATACTCAAATGGTCTGGCAAAGTTTGATCTAAGCGCTCGCCCAAATTTGTATTATAAAAGCGGTTGATGATGCGAATCTGGGGATTCAGTACCCGCGCTTGCATCATAATTGACAAATTCAGTTCATCTTTAGATCCAGCAATTACTAAAGTGTGCGCCTGCTCAATTCCTGCTGCTTTTAGAGTAGCCGCTGCTTGCAAATCGCCAACAATCACATCCGATGCAGTCTCGCCTGGGATGGGTTGGTAATGAATGCCAACAACAAATGCTCCTTGCTGTCTGAGCAAACGAAAAATTTTATATCCAGTACGTCCTAAGCCACAAACAATAATTCGAGGTTTCATGAAACGGCAGCATCTTTTACAGGCGGGGCTGCATTTCTAATTAATTATTCAGATTATTGCCTGTTTTCCTCGGTTTAACTGTAGCTGAGAACACGATTACTTGAACTCAAAGATTTAGCAGACGCGATTTATCGCACACTTGTACAAACGCAATAAATCGCGTCTATACGAGTGTTTATATTTGACTTTCACCCCCGAACAAATTGCTCTGAGATGGCACTTTTACGAAGTTCTAAAAGTCAATATGATTTGGATACCTGAAATTTTAAAACAATGGTCTTATGAAAAAGCTAGTAGAATTAACAGATTTGGGTAGTGTTTTATGCGTATCCATTATGGGACTAACGTTAGCTACTACAGCACAAGCACAGCCGCAGTCAGCACCAGGGCCTATTTCTGCACCTAATGTCACACTGAATGTGCAACGTAGCAGTGGTACATGTCCTCAAACAATTGGACTGTGGTGGTTTACCTTACCTTATGAAGGCGGTGGTGAACATACGGTAGTGGCAGATACTAGAGAATTTGCAGATTCAACTAAATTAGTTTCATCTAATAATCAATTTGCAGAATTTGTTTCACCTTTACGCAGTGATTATGCAGGGTGTGTAGGTAAAACTCGCTCTCATGAATATACATTCTACAATGTAGAATTTAAGAATAAAAAAGCTTATTTCCGTGTGGATTTGCGAAAAATAAATGCACCTGGACGCTTAATAACCTACAAAAATGTAGTGGCTTCTCGCCCTTACATCAGGTGGGCGATCGCTGACTAACTCCTTAAATATTTCAGCCTAATTGGTGATTGACAAATACTCCAGTATGACAATTAAATTTGATTCCATGAATAAATAATATATATTTTAAGGTAATAGGCAATTAATCTTTCGCTATTGCCTATTGCTTCCCTCTAGGAGTAAGTTAAAAATCAAATATTATTTGTCAATAATGCTTCTCTAGATACTCATCACTTGATAACAAAATTTATTAAAATTAAATAAGAAGAACATATTGATAAGTTAATTAAGTTTAGTTCATGACTGCAATCCAGTTCCAGAATTTACGCCATACACAGCAACAAAAAGACACTCTACCCCACTTGGGGCTGGTTTGTATCACCTTTGATAAACAAGTGCGCTTTCGGACAATGACGCGCACACGCTACTTAAAACTAACTCTTGAAGAACGTCAAACAGCTCTAAAACAACTGTATCAGCATAATTTACAGCGCTTACATGACGCTCTATCTTTTTGTCAAGAAAATCAGATTCAACTGTATCGGATGTCTTCTGCTTTATTTCCCCTCAGCGACATGGAAGACGAAATCGGCGCAAATATATTAGAGGAAATGAGCGATGAACTAGGAAAAATTGGGGAACGTGCAAAAGCATTAAAAATCAGAATGGTACTGCATCCAGATCAATATGTGGTGCTGAGTTCTGATTCGCCAGAAGTGGTAAAAACAAGTATCAAAATTCTCGAACGACATGCCCGCAACCTCGATTTATTAGGCTTACCCCAATCACCTTGGTCGTTAATGAATATTCATGGTGGTAAATCTCAACGCACCGAACAACTTGTAAAAGTAATCTCAGAATTAGCACCAGCAATTAAAAATCGGTTAACTTTAGAAAATGATGAATACGCCTATAGTGCTAGTGAAATTTTAGAAGTGTGTCAGCAAGCAGGAATACCAATGGTATTTGATGCTCATCACCATATTTGCCACGAAAATTTAGATAGCTACGACGATCCGAGTGTGGCATCTATGTTATATGCAGCAAGGGAAACTTGGGCGAATCCAGATTGGCAATTAGTCCATATTTCCAATGGTGAAGAAGCTTTTAATGATAGAAAGCATAGCGATTTAATTACTGCTATGCCCAGTGTTTACCACGAAGTACCTTGGATAGAAGTTGAAGCTAAACACAAAGAACAAGCGATCGCTCATTTGCGTTCTTGGTGGCTGATGGAGTCAGAAGTCACGAGTTAGGAGTTAGGAGTTGGGAGTTAGAATTTAGAATCATGAATTTAGATGCAATGAGTTCGGAGTAGGACTCAATAGTGTATGTTAACTACTGAATCAAAAATTTAGTATGCTGTTTGACCATTTCCTCAACAGCCAATCAAATTCCTAATTCCTAACTCCTAACTCCTAACTCCTAACTTTTTTCTTGATACAATATGGCGATCGCAATCGATTTTGGTACTAGCAACACAGTCATTGCTCGTTGGAACCCTGTAACCCAGCAGCCAGAAACCCTGAATCTACCCGGTTTATCAATTAAACAAAGTCTCAATCCGCCGCTGATTCCGAGCCTAGTTTATGTTGAAGACGCAACACAAAATAAAATCTTAGTAGGTCAACAAGTACGCGATCGCGGTCTTGACCTCAAAGGCGAAACTAGATTTTTCCGCAGCTTCAAGCGCGGTATCGGCGCAAATATTCAAGGTTTCTTACCTGAGTTAGATGGACAAATTGTCACCTTTGAGCAGGTAGGGCAATGGTTCCTTACCCAGGTAATTGAAGAACTAGCACCCCTAGAAGGTGGCTTAGATTCTCTAGTGTTAACCGTACCTGTGGATAGTTTTGAAGCCTACCGTCATTGGCTGGGAAAAGTTTGCCAGTCCCTAAAAGTCGAACAAGTGCGAATGCTGGATGAACCCACAGCCGCCGCCTTGGGTTATGGCTTAGCAGATAGAGAAATTCTGTTGGTAATTGACTTTGGTGGCGGGACTTTGGATTTGTCCCTTGTCCGGTTGGATCGAGGCGTACAAGCTACCACAAAACCCGTGGGATTTCTTCTCAAATGGGGTAATAAATCTTTAGCTGAAGATTCAAAACAAAAAGTTAAAACTGCCCGTGTCTTGGCGAAAGCAGGGCAAAATTTGGGCGGTACTGATATTGATAATTGGTTAGTAGATTACTTTGCCAAAACTCAAGGGTTGGCGGTAAGCCCTTTGACAACAAGATTGGCAGAACGGGTAAAAATTCAGCTATCAACTCAAACTCAAGCCAGTGAAGTTTATTTTGATGATGAAACATTTGAAAGTTACGAACTGGAATTAAACCGCGAAACTTTTGAAAATGTCCTCAAAGAACACGCATTTTTTGAGTTATTAGATGAATCGATGACGACGCTGTTGCAACAAGCAAGACGCCAAGGAATAGAAATTGCAGATATTAATGCAGTTTTATTAGTTGGCGGAACTGTACAATTGCCAGCAGTGCAGACATGGATTAAACAATATTTTGAGCCAGAAAAAATTCGTTGCGAACGTCCCTTTGAAGCGATCGCTCAAGGTGCGTTACAAATCGCCCAAGGCATTGAAATCAAAGACTTTCTCTATCATAGTTATGGCATTCGCTACTGGGATCGCCGCAATCAACGCCACCATTGGCATCCGATAATTAAAGCTGGACAACCATATCCCATGAGTCAGCCAGTGGAATTAGTGTTAGGTGCTTCTGTGGAAAATCAGCCGAGCATCGAATTAATTATGGGAGAATTGGGGGCAGACACAGGTAATACTGAAGTTTATTTTGATGGCGATCGCTTGATTACTCGTCGTCTTGAAACTAGCGAAACTACCGTCAAACCCCTCAACGATAGAGAAGGTGCTAGAACAATTGCCCAACTAACACCAAGCGGATATCCTGGGAGCGATCGCATTAAAATTTTCTTTCAAGTTGACGAGCAACGCTTTTTGCGAATCACCGTTGAGGACTTATTAACTAATGACACACTTTTGGAAAATCAACTCGTAGCACAGTTGAGTTAGGAAATTACCAAAAAATTAACGATCTTTTTCTTGTGTCGTGCGTTGCCCCAAAAAATCTTTTGACTTTTAGCGTGCGGTTGTATGCTGTAGTAACCACTCAGCAAACGCCTCACGCTTTAACTCACCTGATGCTACTGCCAAAATAACCTGCTCCTGCTCATCAACAGAAGCACTAATTTCTATACCATTTAATATGAGAAAAGTTTCCATTGAAGCGTGACCAGTGCGTTTATTTCCATCAATAAACGGATGATTCATGATAATTGAAAAGCCCAAAGCAACAGCTTTATCAATAATTTTTGGATATAAATCTTCACCGCCGAATGTCATGCGAGGTTGAGCGATCGCCGATTCCAATCCACCTAAATCGCGGATGCCCAATTTCCCCCCTGACTGCTCAATAATTTGACGATGTAACCCCAGCACCTCAACTAACAATAAATAACACGTCATGCTAAACGGCGGTAGAGTTCAGCATTTTTTTTCAGCACGTAATTGGCTGCTTCAGTAAACTCACTTTTTGGAGAACTCAACCAATCTTCTATACTCGCACGCAACAAAGCTTCAAGAGGAATGCCATGTAGCCTTGCTAAATCTTGTAGCTTTTGTAATTGGCTATCTGTAATATCAATGGTTATGGAAGCCATGACTGTCAATCTCCCGCATTTTTGAGTTTAGTGTAACACTCATAGTTTTCCAAGTATTACTGTGCGATCGCATCTAAAGTAAATCGTTTTCAAATAGCTGAGCTATTTTCATTAGGGCTTTCAAGGTTCCAACTTTCAAATCTTGATTACAGTGAACAGGAATTGACAGGATTTGTTCTTGTTCACGTAAATCGGCAAAACCTTGACGAAACTGAGCAGTTATACGTGACTTCACAATGTATCTGGATCTAACTCTTGGGTTTTACCTGCACGGTATTCAGCCATTGCCTCGGCTGCAAGTTTAGCAAGTATGTCTGGAGAACGGGCAAAAGCTTCATCCCAACGGCGTTCATCTTCTAGTTCTGCCAAAATCATTGCTGCGATCGCATCTTGTTCAGTGGCAGGCAAATTTTTTAGTTTAGCGATCGGTTGTTCAAGTAGCTCAGTCATAGCTATTAATCGTTACGAAAGTCATACTATCAAATTATCCGCGTGTGACTACGAAAGCTAGCAAAAACCGTAGGCATCGCCCACAATACCTAAATTTTTCACAATTACAGTAAATCATTCTCAGATAGCTGAGCTATTTTCATTAGGGCTTTCAAGGTTCCAACTTTCAAATCTTGATTGCGGTGAACAGGAATTGACAGGATTTGTTCTTGCCCAGGATTTTCATAAATATGATGACTGCCAGTAATTCTTCGCAAAACCCAACCTTTTTGCTCTACAATCTTGCAAAGTTGCTTGCCAGAAATTGATTTCATACAGCAATTTCGACAACTCGATCTGTTGACTCAATTGCATGACGACTGTTGGCAACTTCAAGCCAACCTTCAATAGCTTCCTTTAAATTAGCCATCACCTCTTCCATCGTCTCCCCCTCAGTAATACAACCGGGAAGCGCGGGAACTTCTGCCCAATAGCCGCCTTCTTCTGCTGGATGAATGATTGCTCTAATTTTCATACACCTGTTGAGCTAGTTTTTGAGAATATCCTAACAACTATACTTCCTCAATATGCTGCAATACATGAGCTACTATCTGATTCGATATTAAAGGCAATTTTTGTTCCTTATTTTGATACAGTGCATTTTCGTTGATGCCAATCTCATATATATTTTGAGGTAAAATATGTTTTAAATCACGATTATAAGAATCATTAAAATATTTAAAAAACTTGTGAAAATGCCGATGTCGCTCATAATATTTTGGTGGATAAACTATCTTTTTACATTCAATTACCATAGGCTTATCACCCGGAGCCTCTAATAGTACCTCTGGCTGTTTGGTTGACTGTTTGCTGCCTTTCTCAGAAATATCGAGAAACTTGGAAAGACTATAGTCTTTGCCAAAAGTTTCATTAAACTGAATTGCAAAATCTCTTAAGCCTTTTCTCCACTCACATTTATCATCCCGAAGACAGTGGAAGGATACCATAGTTTTTTTCAGTCGACTTCAGTTTTAGGATCGGCAAGGTCAAAAGGATATGGTTGACGATTGGCTGGATTACGACGACTCATCAAGACCTCCAATGGCGCTTGGAAAGCTTCCCGCTCGTTTCTGTGTTTAGAAAGGTATTGTTTTAACTCAGTATTTGTCATCTCAGACAGATTCAATGTCATAGAAAAAACTCCCAACTTCCATCTTCATCGATCGCAAGTGCAATCTCATCACTGACCCCAGTTTGAATGTAAATGGTCTTGAATTTCTGGTCGTAACGAAAAACTTGAATATGCTTTTTTACAATAAAACCAAAGACGTTGAGTTTGAACTAACCTAATGCCTATACCTGAAACTAACCCAAAGATACCAATGTCTTCACCAAGCCTCTACGAAACTGATTTTTACGCTTGGACACAGGAACAAGCAACTTTACTTCAGAATCAGCAGTGGAGTCAGATCGATCTGCAAAATCTGATTGAGGAGATTCAATCTTTGGGTAAACAGCAACGTCAAGAACTGCGAAACCGTTTGAGTGTGTTGATTGGACATTTACTAAAATGGGAGTACCAGTCAGGACGCCGTAGCCGTAGCTGGTTAGCAACGCTTCGTATTCAACGCTTAGATATTGCTGAACTGCTTGAAGACAATCCTAGCCTCAAGCCCTACCTTGAAGAAGCACTTGGCAAAGCCTACCTTAAAGGTGCCGAATTAGCTGTTGGAGAAACAGATTTGCCCAAGCGTACTTTTCCTGTAGAGTGTCCCTACAGTTTGCTAGAGATTTTGGACTATGACTTCTACCCTGGCGAACCAAGCAAGTTAGTGGATGAATCAGAGGAACCCTTGTAGAGACGTAGCAATGCTACGTCTCTACATTGATTTTCTTTTATATCTTTTGATTGAGATCTTCAAACAACAGCCGCTTCTGGAATCGCACCTTGCATTTTTGCGAAAGCATCAATCAAACTTTGCAATTGTTGGTCAGCTTTAAAAACTCCTAAACCGCGCACTGTGACTTTTCCAGGAGAATAGACAAAGCGGGTTTTGAGATTGTCTGGTAAATTCGCCGCTAACAAATTCCAAGCTGGTTCTTCCATTGGTGTTTCTAAAACAACGTGCTGCTTGTTTTCTGGTTTAATGCGGCTAAATCCGAGTTTTTTGGCTAACTGTTTGAGTTCCATGACTCGCAACAGTTGATTGGCTGGGACTGGCAAAGTACCATAGCGATCGCTCCATTCAGCTGCAATCTGTTTTAATTCTCCTTTTGATTTCGCTGTCGCCACTGCCCGGTAAGCACTCATCTTTTGATCCAAATCGGTAATATAATCTGCGGGAATAAATGCTGTGAGGTTGAGGTCAATTTGAGTATCGTCAACTTGGGGAATTTCTTGGCCGCGAATTTCTCGAATTGCTTCTTCGAGCATTTCCATGTATAAATCAAAACCGATAGCATCCATTTGACCGGATTGTTCTGCACCCAACAAGTTACCTACTCCGCGAATTTCCATGTCGCGCATCGCTAATTGATACCCAGAACCTAGCTGAGTAAATTCTTGAATTGCTCGTAAGCGTTGCCGTGCGGCATCAGATAACGTGCGTTGCTTGGGATAAAAAAGCCAAGCATGAGCTTGGATACCTGCACGTCCGACACGACCGCGTAATTGATACAGCTGTGCCAAGCCGAAGCGGTGAGCGTCTTCAATTAAGATGGTGTTGACTCGCGGAATATCTAAGCCAGATTCGATAATTGTCGTACAAACGAGGATATCTGCTTCACCATTGCTGAAGGTGAGCATGGTTGATTCTAACTCGCTTTCATCCATTTGACCGTGAGCGATCGCAAATCTACCCCCCGGTATCATTTCTCGCAAGTTGGCGGTTGTTTCTTCAATTCCTTCAACACGTGGAACTACATAAAATACCTGTCCGCCTCTGTCTAATTCTTGACGTATGGCGCTACGCACACTTTCAGGATTCAGCGGTGCAAGGTGAGTTTTAATTGGGCGTCGAGTTGGAGGTGGTGTGGTAATTAAACTCATTTCCCGAATCCCCGACAAAGACATGTACAAGGTACGAGGAATGGGAGTAGCGGAGAGAGTCAGCACGTCAACTTGAGTTTTCAAGCTTTTAATTTTCTCTTTTTGGTTTACCCCAAAGCGCTGTTCTTCATCGACCACCAACAGTCCTAAATCTTTGAATGATACGCCTTTGCCTAAAAGTTGGTGTGTGCCAACAACTATATCAAGTTCACCCGTTGCCAATCGTTTTTGAATATCGCGGCGTTCTTCAGCGGAACGAAAGCGGTTGAGTAGGCCGACATTCACTGGGTAAGGAGCAAAACGTTCTTTGAGTGTATGGTAGTGCTGCTGAGTTAATATAGTAGTTGGCGCAAGGAGTGCCACTTGTTTACCGGCGGTGACTGCTTTAAAAACAGCACGAATCGCCACTTCCGTTTTTCCAAAACCGACATCGCCACAAACTAAGCGATCCATAGGTCGATCGCTTTCCATGTCGCGTTTGACATCTTGTACCGCTTTTAGCTGATCTGTTGTGGGTTGGTAAGGGAAAGAATCTTCCATTTCCTCTTGCCAAGGCATATCATTTGGGAAACTAAAGCCTTGTTGTTGCGATCGCGCTGCATATAATTTCAGCAAGTCCACCGCTAATTTCTTAATCGCTTTGCGGACTTTGTTCTTGGTATTCTCCCAAGCCTTACCAGTCATCTTGTTGAGTTCCGGTGCCCTATCTCCTGCGGCGCGGAACCGAGATAACGCGCCTAATTGATCGGCTGCGACTCTCAATAAACCGTCGGCATATTGCACCACCAAATAATCACGGGTTTCGTCATTAATCGTTAAGCTTTCCAGCTTGACAAATTTGCCAACACCATGATTTCTGTGAACCACATAATCCCCTGGACGTAGCTTATTGGGATCGACTTGTTTTGAAGTTGCTTTGTGGCGTTTGCGAATAAAACCGGGAGTTGCTAAAGAATGCTGACCGTAAAATTCTCGGTCAGTGACAACTACTAAGCGATAAGTAGGCAGAATAAAACCTTCGAGTTCCGCCAGCCCAGAATATTTGAGTGCGACTGGTGTGTGGTTAATTTGTAGCTTTTCAATCGCTTGATAGTCGCGCGGGTTGGGGATAAATTGAGCCGGACAATCGTGTTCTTGCAACAACGACACAGAACGCGAAGGTTGAGCCGAAATCAGCCAAATTGAAAAATTGCGATCGCGTTCGTGGCGGATAGTTTCAGCTAATTTAGCAAACTGGTGCGGCGTAACCGGAACGCTTCTACTCGCAAGATTAATCCCATCATTTTCCTCTGACAGTTCCGATAAATATAGTGTTTGAAACCTCCTAACATCAACCAAACACTCATCAAACGACCTATGAATCTTCGGCAATTGGTTAGACCTTTCCCCATGCCCCATGCCCAATGCCCCATGCCCCATGCCCCATTGTTCTTGGGCATTTTCTACCCAGCGATCGCTATGAGCATGACACTGTTCTGGTTCATCAATGGCAATCAAGGTGTTTTCTGGTAAATAGTCTAGCAGTGATGCTGGTTCTTCAAACGCTAAACCTAAAAAACGACGGCTACCTTCAATCAGTCCTGAGTTCTCAGTGCCCAGTCCCAACTCAGAATTTAACTCAGAACTCATAACTCCTAACTCATCACTATTTTTCAGTGGTGCCATGATGATGGGAGCAAAGCTAGTCGGCGTCAGAATTAACTGCTCAACTTTATCGAGGGCAGAACGTTGAGTTGCTGGGTCAAATTCCCGTATTTGTTCGATTTCGTCGCCAAACCATTCCAGCCTGACTGGTAACTCCGATGAAACCGGAAACACATCAACAATATCGCCCCGCCGACTCCACTGCCCTTCAGTTTCCACCAACGGTACTCGTTCGTACCCCAAAATAGTTATCTTTTCGCTAAAAGCATTCAGGTCAATCTCCATCCCCCGCTTTAGCGTCAAGCAAAATTCTTGAAAAGCTTCTGGCGGTGGCAAATGCGGCTGCAACGCCCCTTGAGTCGCTACAATCGCTATATTTGTCCTTTGTCCTTGGTCATTTGTCCTTTGGTTTGTTTCTGATGACAAATGACTAATGACTAATGACTCTTGACTTTTGACCAAATCCGCCAACACCTGCATTTGCCCCCAACTCATTTCTGTTTCTGGGTCAAAAGGTTCGTAAGGAGAAGCTTCAGAGGTGGGGTAAAAATGTACAGTTTGCCATCCCATTGCCTCTAGTTGTGCGTAAACGCGTCCGGCTTCTTCCAGAGTGGCACATACTACAAACAAATTCCTACCTTGAGTTTGCGCCAATGCCGAAGCCACCAAACCTTTTGGTAGCCGAGGAATGCCATTTAAGCGCAATTCTTGTTGGCGATTTAACTTAGAAATAAATTCAGTAGTGAGTGGCGATCGCCCTAAGGCACGCACAATAGAAGAAAATGACATAAGTTCTACTAGCAATGGAAGTCTTGGCGCTTTTTGAAAATCTTCAGGCAGTTTATGTCCACCATTTTAAAACTGTTGACTGATGAGTGTTGACTGATGACTGATGACGGTTAAGAGTTTACAATGCGCTTTTGATGCTTCCCAAAGTGCTTTGAGCAAAGCGTTCCCGCTCTTTTGCAGCTGGTTATAATCAGTCAACCATCAATCGTCAACCGTCAACATATTACTTTGTGTACAGTCAAACCATTTATCGAAGCACCTTTAATACTAGATACTAAGGATTGAGCTACGTTCGCTCTGATAAGCGGCAATTTTAAACATGTCCTCCATCACTTTTGAAATTTTAATCATCTTGGTGCTAATTATTGCCAACGGCGTGTTTTCGATGTCTGAGATGGCAATTGTCTCAGCGCGGAAAGTTAGACTACAGCAGCTTGCTAATCAAGGGGATGCTAAGGCAAGGGTAGCACTGAAACTCGCTGAGTCTCCAAATAATTTCTTATCAACCATTCAAGTAGGTATTTCTCTCATCGGTATTCTGACTGGTGCTTTTGGAGGAGCGACGATTGCTAACCGATTGGCAGTCTATGTGCGACTTATCCCCGTTTTAGCACCTTATAGCGAACCGCTATCTTTCGGAATCGTGGTGTTGATTATTACCTATTTGTCACTGATCGTCGGCGAACTAGTGCCGAAGCGTCTGGCATTGAATAACCCTGAAGGCATCGCAGCATTTGTAGCTATTCCCATGCGTGCCTTATCGGCGATCGCTTCTCCTATGGTACATCTTTTAAGCGCTTCCACCGATATGGTACTGCGAATTTTAGGGGTTACCCAATCAACTGAACCACAAGTCACTGAAGAAGAAATTAAAATTTTAATCGAGCAAGGTACTGAGGCGGGAACTTTTGAAGAAGCCGAACAGGATATGGTAGAACGAGTTTTTCGTTTAGGCGATCGCCCTGTAAGCTATTTAATGACACCCCGTCCTGATATCGTCTGGCTAGATTTAGATGACAGCGCAGAAGAAAATCGCCAAAAAATGGTTGATAGTGCTTACTCCCGGTATCCAGTTTGTCAAGGGGGACTTGATAATGTCCTGGGTGTCATCCCAGTTACCGACTTATTAGCTAGGAGTTTTCGAGGTGAACAGCTAGACTTAACAGTAGGATTGCGCCAACCAGTGTTTGTACCAGAAAGCACTCGCGGTTTGAAAGTTTTAGAATTATTTAAGCAAACTGTGACTCACATGGCACTGGTAGTCGATGAATACGGCGTCATTCAAGGATTAGTTACTCTCAACGACATTATGAGCGAAATCGTGGGGGATGTTCCTTCAACAGATGGGCAAGATCAACCACAAGCCGTGCAACGGGAAGATGGTTCTTGGCTTTTAGATGGAATGTTACCTGTGGAAGAATTTTTGGAACTTTTCGATATGGAAGAGTGGGAATCTGAGGAACGTGGCAGTTATCAAACCTTAGGCGGTTTTGTCATCACTCATTTAGGTCGTATTCCCGCCGCCGCAGATCATTTTGAATGGGAAGGTATGCGAATTGAAGTCATGGATATGGATGGTAACCGCGTTGATAAGGTGCTAGTTGTACCAAAAGGAAATAAATCAGTAAATTCTACAACATCTGATTAGTATTGGGGATGCGGCATTGGGCATGGGGCATAGCACCGTGTTTAATGTGACATGGTGTGTTAGGTTAAAGCCCTAACGCACCATACTAGCTTGTTTGTTCTAGAAAACAAAACACATTTGAGCAATTAAAAGGACTTTTTATTGAATTAGAGCAAGAAAACTTTGCCGCGGAATTTAGCGATATTTTTTACCAAGATTAGTTAAATATCAAGAATACTCAGTAATTCTTTTGCTACATATTCAACGACAGGTACAGGAACAGCATTACCAAACTGTTTTCTAGCAATATCATCTTTTTCGTGATATTCAAAATTTGTAGGAAAGCCTTGTAATTTACAAGCGTGTTTTGCCGTGATTGGTATAAACTTTTTCTGCCTATAAATTTTTTCTAGAAAAATATTTTTATATTCCTGTGGATGAGTAGCATGAATAGATGCTGTTGCTATATAGTCTTTAGCACCAGTAGCAGTTAAAGTTGGCACAATATCAGCAGTAGGTAAGATAATTCTATAAATATCATTAATACCTGTCATATTTTTAGAATTAACAAATTCATACTTATTATCAGCAGTTAATCGGAATATTCCTTTTTTAACTAGTTCATTTAATTCATTTATTTGTATATCAGATATAATTTCCTTAAAATTTTCAAAAGATAAAGGATTACCATCTTTATCTCCATATTTTTTGCTTCTTCTGTTTTTTAGAAGAGTTAAACAAATCTTTTTTTCTCGATCGGTAGTTTTGATAATGTCCCAAGAGTGAATTGTTGTATGTCCATTTCTTAAATCAGAAAAAATGAAAAAATCATTTAATTCATCATCTTTTTGAAATCTAGTTCTGGATGGTGGAATCATACCTTGAAATAAGGTATTTGGATCTAACTTTACTTTTTCAATCACTTTAAGACTCTTAAGTTCATCCAAAATATCAAAAACTTTAGGATGAATGTTCAAAGAAATAGGAAATTTATACTCTTGGGATTTTTCTAGATCATTTCTAATCCCAACAATAAAAACTCTATCTCTATTTTGAGGTAACCCAAAATCATAAGCATTGAGAACTTTCCATTTCACACAATAGCCTATGCTTTCCAATTCATGTATAATCAGTTCTAAATTATCTCGATTTTTAGGGCTTGCTAATCCACTGACATTTTCAAATATAAAGGCTTTAGATTTACTTTTATTGACTAGTCGAATTACATCAAACCATAACTTTCCTCTCGGATCTTCAAATCCTTTTAAACGACCTGCAACTGACCAAGGTTGACACGGAACACCACCAACTATTATGTCAACATGAAGAGGAATTTCACTAATTTTTGTGATATCTCCTAATTCAATCTCATCTTTATTTAAGTAACTGATAAAATTTTGTTGATAAACTTTTATAGCTTGTTTGTCTATTTCAGAATAGCCTAAACATTGACCACCTAGTTTTTCTAAAGCAATTCTAAATCCACCAATACCAGCAAATAGATCGATGAAAGTGAATTTATTTTGAGATGTTACTAACTGTAGAGGTAATTCTATTTGTTTTATTTTTTGTAAAGAAACATACTTCATTTTTTGTTAGCCAATTTTATTAACTAACTATTGAGATTTAGAAACTTAGTATATCATCAAATACACTAAGTTTCTAGTCTTCAACTCTGAGACAATCGTTTTACTTCTTCACCCCCCAACAATTGATGCGCTTTTTGAAGAATTCGCGGGATTTTATTTGCGTGGGGACTGGTGGCGAGACATTGGCGCAAGTCTAATTCGTTTAATCGATCGCTCTTATTTCCAGGAAACCAATCACCACCATTACCAAGCAGGTTATAACGCATTTTGCCATACTCTACCAAATCGTAGGCGATCGCTAAATTCCACAACCACAAAATCACCCGAATATTTATCTCTCCAGGGGTTTTCTCAAGGGTGGGTAAATGATCTTGCCACGTTTTTACCCAATGTTCTCCCAAAGTGGCCATCGCTTCTGCTTCTAACCGTGCCAAAATTGGTGGCAGAATTTCTGATGCTCTATCTATTAATTCTAAAGTCTTCAAATGTTCGTCAAAATCTTCTGGTTTTGCTGCTCCCAAACTCAAGGTATGCACTTGCGAATGGCTCAAACAAAACAAATCGTTAAACACTATTGGACTCAAAGGGGCGCAAAGATTTACTAGCTTTTGGGGCGGTTTATGCAACAACCCTCCTTTCTCAGTTGGGCTAATAATAAATACGCCCATGTCATGACGTTTAGCTGCTGTAATTGCCTCCCAATTCCATTGATTAATGTAATACCAGTGCAGGTTTACATAATCAAATTGGTTAGTATTAATTGTCTGCACAATTACATCAGTTGGGCCATGGGTGGAAAAGCCCACAAATCTCACTTTCCCCTCTGCTTGTAACTGACGTACCACATCCAAACAGCCGCCGGGACGAATACTATAGTGCAATGATTCAGGAGTATTAATGCCGTGCAAACCTAAAAGGTCAACATAATCTAGCTGGAGATATTTTAATGATTTATCAAAAGTCTCGCGAAATTCTTTCGCATCTTCCCTTGGGCCGACTTTAGTCTGAACAATCAATTTTTCGCGGGGAAACTTGGGTAATATTCTTCCCAATTGCATTTCGGAAGTGCCATAACCACGGGCTGTTTCAATGTGATTAATACCAACTTCCACAGCTTTTTTAATAGTCGCTTCCAAATTAGCTTGGTTCTTAGCAGGAATTTCCGAATCAGCAACATCTTGCCATTTAAATTGATATCTCATGCCGCCGCAGGAAAACACCGGCATCTGTAATTCTGTGCGTCCAAATCGTCTGTATAGCATTAGTGGATTGTGGATTATTTAACAACTTAAAACCTAAAAACAAGACTCATTCGAGCCTTTAATGTCACAATAATTACCTCTGCTTAATCTGTGACATCAGCAAGATTCATCGCATTATGAGATTTGTAAGGTCTTTTGGTTATAAGACTGCGACTAGTTCGAGTTCCACAAACCAATTATGACATTCTTGTTCATCCTAGCAAGGATTTTTCGATTATTTTTGTCAAGAAGCTGCAAATTACATTTTTGATGGAAGAGGGATTGGGGATTGGCAACTAGTTGTAGAGACGTTGCAATTGCTAGTCTCTACATTTGGATTGATGGCGCAATTGGGTAACGCCGCTTTAATAAATGAAATAGGAATGCGATCGCAAAGATTAGATTAGTTACCTAATAATATGTATAGAACAACAAGTCTATTAAATCTTCGAGCTATAAACAGAGGCAACAGCATCAGCAATTTTCTGTCCGTAGCTGATTCGCGCTAATTTAGATTGCTCGATTTGGATGCCATTACCATTAGCTAATCTATTCACAATATTGTTAGGATCGTCGCCATCAAATTGACTCCCTGAAGGAGCAATGTTTACACTGATGCCACTATCGGCGATCGCATTTTCAATTGCTTGCTGAATTTCTTCTTTCAGTGGAAGGCTAGCACCGCCACCAATGATAATATTACTTTGCGACATGCCATGAAAAGCTACTGCATGGCTAAATTCACGATGGATAATTTTACCCAACAGCAAAAATGATGCTTCGTGAATATCTGTAGATGTGATGTGCCAACGTTCGTAAGCACCACCGCCTTTTTTCCAACCTTTGCAATACCAACAAGATACACCTTTTGCAGCGAGTACCGCAGCCACACGTTGTGCTTGTAAATCGGTTCCTTCTTCAATCATGCCACCGTGGGGAGCGATGGCAACTAGCCCAACATGGGTATTGTTATCAATCAAACGTTCAACAAACTCGCTATTGAATTCTGCTTCTTCATCATTCAATGTCGGATGAACTACTTGTGAATCCACGGTAGCATTAAATGGGAATGAAGTTGCTGCTAAACGCGATCGCCCTGCATCTGTGACTCGAACGATATTCTCTGGGTTCTCTTGGGGTGCTTGCTTGACAGTGTAAAGCGCATATTCATTATCAGTAAGTCTAATTCTGACTTGGTGACCAACAGCACAACCAATATCTATTAATTTTTGCGGCTCGATAGAACAGTGTTCTTTTGTACCTGAATTTTTCTTTTCCACGCTAGCGCTATATGTAGGCATTATTTCCTCACGATTTCAGTATTATTTGATAACATTTATTTCACAAGTTAATTTATTAGCCTTGTGTTATCAGAGTTATCTGCATCTTGTTTGCTATTTATGCAATAAAGTATGATAAAATTTCTTAAGAATTATAAATTTTAATTTACTAACAGACTACTGAATTTGGAGGAAATAGTCGAGTAAGTTTGCTGAGAAAGGTATGGTAACAGATGAGTGGCGATCGCACAGTAGTACATCTGGTGGTATCAAACTCAAGACAACAAACATGCGTGAAGTAGTTTTAAAAGGCAAAAACAATGGAGAAAGATTAATTGCCTTCTGCTTCATATCCCCTGTTTGTTACCCCTTGCCTATTGCCTAGAATTTTTCTTTTGACAAATTGTTAACTGTTTAACCAATTTTTAGACGTTATCAATTACGAAGTTATACTTTCCGCTACAACTTAGTAACAATGTAGCAGTCTGATTATGTAGATAACCCGACCGTGGGAAAATCAAGATACCGAAACCAGAAATTAGAGAGGAAAACCCTGTAATATGCATCTGAGCGAAATTACCCATCCCAATCAGTTGCACGGTTTATCCGTTCGACAACTGCAACAAATTGCCCGTCAAATTCGAGATAAGCATCTTCAAACCGTAGCAGTTAATGGTGGACATTTGGGGCCAGGGTTGGGTGTCGTAGAATTAACACTAGGGCTTTATCAAACACTGGACTTAGATCGGGATAAAGTCGTTTGGGATGTAGGACACCAAGCTTATCCCCATAAACTACTTACAGGACGTTACGATTCCTTCCACAGCCTCAGACAAAAGGGCGGAGTTGCCGGTTATCTCAAGCGTTGCGAAAACAAATTCGATCATTTTGGTGCGGGACACGCTTCCACCAGCATCTCAGCAGCACTGGGCATGGCCTTAGCACGAGATTTAAAAGGCGAAAAATTTAAAGCTGTGGCTGTCATTGGCGATGGCGCACTTACAGGAGGTATGGCTTTAGAAGCCATTAACCATGCCGGACACTTGCCAAAAACTAATTTACTAGTTGTTCTCAACGACAACGAAATGTCCATATCTCCTAACGTCGGCGCCATTCCTCGCTATCTGAACAAAATGCGCCTCAGCCCACCAGTGCAGTTCATCAAAGATAACTTTGAAGAACAGTTTAAACAAATTCCCTTCGTTGGTGAATCTTTGTCTCCGGAACTCGGACGCATCAAAGAAGGTATGAAACGGTTGGCTGTTCCCAAGGTAGGTGCAGTGTTTGAAGAACTCGGCTTTACCTACATCGGCCCAGTTGACGGACATAATATAGAAGAATTAATTGCCACCTTCCAACAAGCGCATCAAATACCAGGCCCGGTTTTAGTACATGTGGCAACAGTCAAGGGCAAAGGCTATGAAATCGCAGAACAAGACCAAGTAGGCTACCATGCCCAAAGCCCCTTCAATTTAACTACTGGCAAAGCTATTCCCTCCAGCAAGCCCAAACCACCAGCTTATGCCAAAGTCTTTTCTCACACTTTAGTGAAACTTGCAGAACAAAACCCAAAAATCGTTGGCATCACTGCGGCGATGGCAACGGGAACAGGTTTGGATAAACTGCAAGCAAAACTGCCCAATCAATATATAGATGTCGGCATTGCCGAACAACACGCTGTGACCTTAGCAGCAGGTCTAGCAACCGAAGGAATGCGCCCCATTGCCGCCATTTATTCTACCTTCTTACAACGCGCCTACGACCAGATCGTTCACGATGTCTGCATCCAAAACTTACCAGTCTTCTTCTGCTTAGACAGGGCAGGAATTGTTGGTGCCGATGGCCCCACCCACCAAGGTATGTATGATATCGCTTATCTGCGTTGTATTCCTAACATGGTACTGATGGCGCCCAAGGACGAAGCAGAGCTGCAAAGGATGATGGTAACTGGCGTTAACCATACTAGCGGCCCCATTGCTATGCGTTACCCACGTGGCAATGGCTACGGCGTGCCGTTGATGGAAGAAGGCTGGGAACCTTTGGAAATCGGCAAAAGCGAGATTCTGCGTACAGGCGATGACGTGTTAATTGTCGGCTATGGCACAATGGTTTATCCAGGAATGCAAGCTGCGGAAATCTTGAGCGAACATGGCATTGAAGCAACTGTAATTAATGCGCGTTTTGCTAAGCC
Organism: Nostoc sp. ATCC 43529; assembly: GCA_003326205.1. GTDB lineage: Bacteria > Cyanobacteriota > Cyanobacteriia > Cyanobacteriales > Nostocaceae > Nostoc. The sequence continues at coordinate 4,038 of LWTK01000072.1, read as the reverse complement.
TTTGGATACCGAGTTGATTTTGCCTTTAGCTAAGAAAATCGGACGCGTTGTCACCTTAGAAGAAGGCTGCGTCATGGGTGGTTTTGGTAGTGCGATCGCCGAAGCCTTGTTAGATGCAGATATCCTCGTTCCTGTCAAGCGTTTTGGCATACCAGATATATTAGTAGACCACGCCGAACCCAATGAATCGAAAACAGAATTAGGTTTGACTAGTCATCAAATAGCAGAGAGAGTTTTAGAAGCTTTCTTTAAAAAACAAGTATCTGCTGTTGTTTAGCTAATTCTTTCTAGGAATAAAATTATCGCCTACACTTGTGATTCAAGTGTGGGCGATAATTTTATCAAGAAAGGCAGAGGGCAGAAGGCAGGAGGCTTTTATGAATACTGTTTTCTGCCCTCTGCCCGTGACCAAAGCTTTCCTTGCGGTTTAAGACCTCCACCAAATTTCAAGAAAGGTGGCCTCAATTAAGTACGGTGTTGAATCCCCTTCTAAATTAAACCTTCTGCCTTCTGCCCTCTGCCTCCTGCCTTCTTCAATAAATTTGGGAAAACTTATGAAACTATTTACAATTGGTGACAGTATTTCTCAAGGCTTTATGTCTTTGGCAGCAGCCCGGACAGACCTTTGCTTTTCAACTTTGATTGCTAAGTCAATGGGGCTACAAGTTGGTGCTGAATATCTTTACCCTGAATGGCCAATGGGTGGACTACCAGCCAATATTGAGAATATTTTACGACGTTTGGAGAAAAAATATGGCTCAGATATCAACGGCTTCGATTGGGTCACCATATTGCCAACTATTGAGAAAGTATTAGATGAAGCTGAAGATTACTATGAACGCCAAGGAGGTAGTGCTAAGCAGCCTTATCCAGGAAGAACTGAATTCTTCCACAATGTAGCAATTCAAGGCTTTGATGTTGCTGATTCTTGGATGATTACACCCCAGATTTGTAAACATCAAATTGAAATTAGTAACGAAAAAGGAGAAAGCAAACCTGATTTTTTAGGTCTGCCTAATGCTGCGTTCTACCGAACAGCACTGAAAGTTCTCAACCCATCTTTAAACGCTATTTATGACAACTATAGTCAACTAAATTGGTTGGAGCATCATACAACCACAACTCAAGGAGTTGAGAATTTAATTCTCTGGTTAGGATCGAACAATGCCCTTGGGACTGTCATTAGTTTACAAATTAATCAAACTCCCAATGACTCGAATCAGACTCTCAAAAACCCAAGTCAAGAACCTAAATCATTCCGGGAGGTAAGAGAACAATGGAACCTGTGGCATCCCAATGATTTTGAGGCTGAATATAAAGAATTGCTCGATCGCGTTGATACAATCATGCAGGGTAACAACAATCGTGATTGGAATGTCTTCGTTGGAACAGTACCACTGATAACTATCATACCTTTAGCAAAAGGCGTAGGCCCAACCACTGAAATTAACATCCCTGGAGATGATAGACCTTCAATTTACTACAAATACTATACTTATTTTCCTTTTGATGAGGATACGGTTAGAAAAACTGGAACCTTATACCTAACGCTACAAGATGCACTGTACATTGATGACTGTATTCGCAAATACAATCAAATAATTAGAGAACTGGTCAAAAATAAGAACAGTAACTATCAGCGATCGCGGTATCACATTGTTGAACTTGCTAATGCCTTACAAGAAATTGCCTTCAAGCGAAATGCTGGACAAGTACAGTATGATTTTCCCAAATACTTCGATTTTGTCTATCCCCAAGTTAACACCAAATACTACCACGCAGATACAAGCGGGCGACTACGACAAGGTGGACTATTTAGTTTAGACGGCATTCATCCATCTGCCATTGGTCAAGGTTTGATTGCTTATGAATTCCTCAAAGTAATGGCAAAAATTGGAGTTGTTAATAGTACCGAACTAGATTGGAAATCAATCTTTTTTAACGATAAACTTTATTCACAACCCATTACTTTAATGCATGAGTTTTACGATAATAAAGAATTTGCTGAAGCTATCATCAAGCTGTTCGGAAGGAATCCCCTTGCCAGAAACGTACCTATGACTAGAAGACTTGGTTAAAGTAACAAGCTTAATTCTAGTAAAAATAACATTTTTGTAGGGTGTGTTAGACGCATATTTCGAGACTTAATATAGCGATTCCCAGTTAAGTGAGGTACTTATTACAAACCTCTGCGTAACTCTGCGCTTTCCTCTGCGCTCCTCTGCGTTTAAAAACATTGGTTTTGTACCTCAGCAGATTAGGAAACGCCATAAACAATATCTTATGCGATCGCCTAACCCTTCTTGTATGCACATATTCTGATTTTTGTCAAGTGTTTTAGCCTACTAGATGTCTTAATAGACCATGCCGAACCGAATGAATCTGATGCAGGATTAGGTTTGGCCGATCGCCGAATAGCAGAGAGAGTTTTAGAAGCTTTCTTTAAAAAAGAAGTATCTGCTGTTGTTTAGCTAATTCTTTACAATAACGAATCGCCCATACTTGTGACTCAGGTGTGGGCGATCGCTAATGAAAATATAAAGTTTCATATAACTAATATGATTTTTTATTAAAGCTTAGTCAATCAGTGAAACCACTAGGTATTAAATTATTACTTAAATTAACTGATCTCGTTATATTATCTGTATACTTAATCTAGTTAATTACTCGGATTCTTATACGATCAATTCAGTAACAGTATCAATTTAGGAAAAAGCGATCGCTCTATTTTTTATGGGTTTAACTACTTATAGCAGTAGCCAGTAACATTAGCACATCAACTGATTGTTAAACATCGGCATCAAGAGATTTTGAAGCCTGTTGCTTGTTGCCTGTTGCCTGCTATAAATTTAACCTCATATTTTGTCGTGGCTTTTTTCAAAAATTAAACTGGATTTTGATATTCAATTCATAAGAATTCTTGTCCAAATTTCAAAATGCCTGCACTATCTTAAAACTCAAAAAAGAGGATAAAATCATGGCTATTCTAGGAACAAACAATAACGATAATCTAGTCGGCACTTCTGGAAATGATACGATTCAAGGCTTAAACGGTAATGATAGCCTTTCTGGACTAGGTGGAAACGATCAATTATCAGGTGGTGCTGGAAGTGATACCTTATCTGGCGGTGCAGGGAGCGACCAATTTGTTTTCGAGTACTTTGATAATTCCATCGTTGCCAAAGAACAAGATATCGTCATTGATTTTCAGAAGGGACAAGACAAAATAGATCTCAGAACTCTAGGCATCAGTGACTTTAATAATCTGTTATTGCTGACAACTAATGATACAGATGGTAACGCCATCATTAGCGTCAGATATCGAGTGTTTGATGGCGATTATTATTATCGACTTAAACTCAACGGCATTAGCAGCAGCCAATTACAAGCGAGTGATTTTATTTTCAACAGTGCAGTTGTAAATAACAACATTACAGGAACTCCATACAATGATGATTTGTTTGGTGGTTTAGGTAACGATACCCTCTCTGGTGGTGGCGGGAATGACAGTTTATTTGGCGAACAGGGAAATGACAGATTATTAGGTGGTGCTGGCAATGATACCTTGTATGGCGGTGCAGGAAACGATGAATTTGTTTTCGAGTACTTTGATAATTCCATCGTTGCCAAAGAGCAAGATATCGTCATTGATTTTCAGAAGGGACAAGACAAAATAGATCTCAGAACTCTAGGCATCAGTGACTTCAATAATCTGTTATTGCTCATCAATGATGATACCGATGGTAACGCCATCATTAGCGTCAGATATCGAGTGTTTGATGGCGATTATTATTATCGACTCAAACTCAATGGCATTAGCAGCAGCCAATTACAAGCAAGTGATTTTATTTTCAACAGTGCAGTTGTAAATAACAACATTACAGGAACTCCATACAATGATGATTTGTTTGGTGGTTTAGGTAACGATACCCTCTCTGGTGGTGGCGGGAATGACAGTTTATTTGGCGAACAGGGAAATGACAGATTATTAGGTGGTGCTGGCAATGATACCTTGTATGGCGGTGCAGGGAGCGACCA
>LWTK01000071.1 GCA_003326205.1 Nostoc sp. ATCC 43529 | reverse complement strand
GCTGTACTGCTGACGATCCTACAACCTACAGAGGGATATATCAACGGCGCAGCCGGAATTTGAGATAATCAAGCAGGAGGTAGATTATGGTTCGGCGTAGCCGTAATAGAGGTGTAAATACGGCGTAGCCGCTATATGAAAATTTTAGATTTAGCGTAGCTGTAATAGTCTGATTTTTTGGTATCAACTTAAATGATAATATCAGCGAAGCTGGCACAGAGAAAAATAGTTCAGCGTAGCTGTAATACGAATAGATAATTCGGCGTAGCCGTAATAGTCGATTTTCCCAAGTATTAGGTTGAGTCAAAATAACAGCGTAGCTGCCATAATAAAAGATGATTCGGCGTAGCCGCAATAGTCAATTTTTTTAGTATTTTGAGTCAGATTTTTTCAAATAGTCGATAATCATAAATTAATTGGTATTCATGAAATAACCATGAGTGAGCATCAGAATTCAGAAGTGATTACAAAAGAGAAGATTGATAAGGCCATCAATCTGCTGAAGGAACAGAAACCAAAAGAGCGAGAAGATGTATCGGACAGAGAAGCTGTTCGCAAAATGAGACGGTACATTGAGAAGCTGACTTCTGACAAGTACGGCTACACTTACGATGAAGTTTCAGAGATGCTGAAGGGTCTGGGGATTAATTTGACTGGCAGCAGAATTAAATATTTGATAGGTGAGTTGAAGAAAAGCAGCCGTCGCCAGAAAAAAACATCTTCAAGCGACGATAATAATCCGTCATCAAAGGAGGCTACTGAAACTCAGCTAATAGTTGTAAATGCTGCATCAGATAAAGCTAGTAGTGAGCAAGAGGAATCAACAGTAAATAGTGCAAAGGGCAAGAGACAAAGTAAACAGCCTTTATCGCAGCAGCAACAGGCTTCATCAAACCTATAATTAGAAAAATCCTATGAATATAGAATTATTAACTGGAACATGGCTGTTAACAGGAAGCATTTCTCTAAACAGCCAAATTGAATTTATCGGTGATGAACCAGATCCGAATGGTGTCGAAAATTGGTTGAATGGTAACAGCAACAATTTAATTGCTCAGGTAGAAGCAACCGAAGGACTTACTCTAACTATCTCATCAGATGGGAAATTTTTTGAAGAAAGAACAGGCGCTCCAAAAGTTTATTGGTTTGACAGAGAAGGGGTATTGGAGTCGGAAGTTATACCTTTTAACGGTCATCTAAGTTTCTATGAATCTAAAGCCTTCTTATTGGTTGATGATCTGGTATCGTGGGCTGTACCTAGCGATGAAGTTAATAAAAAAAAGCTCAGATACGACGATGGTGACACGAAAATAGCTGATAGCATTGAAGTTCAAGGCGAACAGCTTATACGAACCATCTCAGTAGTAACAGATGAACTTTACTTAGATAGAGTGATTATCGTATACAAAAAAGCAAATAAGTGAAGTCTTCTAACACTGCCATCACAAGAAACAAAAAATTGATAACTTTCCTACAAGAGTTACTGTCAAATAGGTAGCCGATTAAAGGTGGGCATTTTTTGAGATTGTCAGACGCAAAACGTAGAGATAGGGGCATTTAAGGAAAGGCACACCGAACGGGACGCTCACTCAATGATTAAGTACACAATCATGAAGTAGAGCATCTTTTACTACTGATAGGTCAGTAGAAATGAAAACCGATAAATTTTATCAGGTCACTGTCGGGTTACAGTCGGCTTGTACCGGGGCGAAGTCTGAGTAAACCTCAGTGGGCAGACAACGCAAGATAATCATCAACAAGTCAGCCTTAACTTGAGGCGAGGAGAAATCCACAATTCGCTGTAACTGTTTCATAGTAATGACTGTAGCAACTTCAGCTATATGCTTTAAGGCATCTTCAGGCGATGATTCCGATTCATCAATCAGCGTCGGGAAGTATTCACGGGCAAACCACCTTTCCTCGTCGCTCAACTCTGTAAGATTTTTATTACTACTGCTATGAAGACTATCTAATAGTAGAAGTAATAATTTTTTAAACCTAGCCCAACCCCCCCAACGCTGGGTAAATCTGCTTACCCAACCTTGGGTAGTGTCTATAATTTTGGCGATCGCCGTTTGACCGATTTTCTGCTGCGACTGCCAAAGCTGGGTGAAAGCTTTGACGATGGCGTGTCCGGTTTGCTGATCTCGGCTACCCGCTTCAGTGCATAAAGTACAGGCATCGACTACTTCTAACTTGACTCCGGGCAGTTCATCTAAGAGAAAACTGAGGTCATAGTCAGCGCAGAAGTAGAATGTTAGCTCCTCATTGGAGCGACGATGAGCGCGTAATCGGCCAATTTCTTGAATAATTTCGGCTCTGATCAATTCGATGAGATACTTTTGGAAGATGCCATTGGGGTCTGCGATTGTTACAGGCTTACCAGTCATCACCTGAAAATGTGCTGCCAATGCGCCGATGTTCTGGTAGGGAATGCCAAAAGATGCGATTGCATCACAGTCACTAAAGCGGTTAACACCACGACCATCGACAAAGTGACCGTATTCAATGCGGTCAACGGCAGACTCAGCAATTTGTTTCCACTCGATAATGCCCAGTTTCTTGCTTATCTTGAGCAAAGTTTCCTTGAGGGCATCAACGCGGTAAGTTAACGAGTTAGAGCGTTTTTTGGGTAATTTACCTAGCCCAACGACGTTGACCACCCTTAAATTGCTGTAGTCGGGGCGTGACTGCCCTATAACTAGCATCGAGTCATCGTAGCCAAGTTTCAATTTCAACAGTTCTGGGCTGATAGTGGCATCAAGGTAAACATTAAATTGGGCAGAGTAGGCTAACTCAGTATATTTGGTGTCGGGGCGATAAATGGTCAATATACCCCATTTACAAGCCAAATATCCTTCACCCTTCCAAGCCTGGAGGAAATCAGGGAACCAGTACAGGGGCAAATCAAAGAACTGCTTACCCGCAATTCGGGCGCTGTCCTTGGCCACACGTTTAGCAGCAAAACGAGCGGCAGCACTTTTGAGCAGTTGTTTATCGGCTTGGATATCAATGGAGTCTAAATCAGCCATAAATTCTAAATTAGGCTGTAATATCTGGGTAATGGCTTCAATATCTAAATCTTGCGGAAATTCGCCTAATTCTTCTCTTAGTTGAGCATCATTAAAGCCGTAACGAGAATCTGGTTTAATGTCTCCATTGAGGAGCGATCGCAAAACTGGTAAAACGGGCTGGAGTTTTAACCATTGCTCAGTCGGTAAGCCGCCTGCAACTAAGGAACCAACGGTAGTATCAAAATCCTTTAACTCTACATCAATTGAGTGTACAGGCTTAATGAGTGTACCTGCTTCTTCCCAAATTCGCCCCACTGTAAAAGGTTCGCCAGCAGCATTAGTTAACTCGACTGGGGTAGAGTCGGGATGCGCTCGAATTTGGGAGTAATTTTGAATTGCACTCCGCTTCAGGAAACGAAAGCCGAAACCATTACCATAAGCGAAACGGCACTGATTCTGATTGACACAACCGTTGCAGATGGGGCTAATAGCACTTTCTTCAAAATCTAAGCTGACAAAGTTCTTATCCCGGAATGCGCCAAATAACCCAGTTCTACTACAGTTACCAACAGTATCGGGAGTTTCGCCCACTTTTGGCTGTAGTAGAAAATTAGCGCCCATTGGGGTAGTGCGGGTGGGGTCGATTTTTAAACCATTGTGCCGCACAGGGAGGTCAACAAAGTTAGTCTCAATGGGCAATGTTGAGGGGTTTCTGTGGTTGGCATCCTGGTAAATTAGTTTATCGATACCGAACATGGCCGCCGTCAGTTGTCCGGCGTTGTAAGATTTACCCAGCCCAGGATGGGAATTGTCTAAAATTTGCGTCCAGCCTTTAGAAATGGCTTCCACCCATGCGGCGATATGTTCCTCTGGTCGGCATTCAATATAAATATCGCCTGTAATTTCGCTTCGGTGCGGGATATTGCCCCGCTTGTAGATGATTACTTGACGTAAAAGCTTGGTAATTTCGGGCGCTGGCTGTGGTGGAGGTGCTGGCTCCTCTGATGCGGGTGTAGAAAATCCCTTAGCAGCTGTAATAAATGGGGCGATCGCTTGCTTTAATAAATTCTGGAAGCTAGTTAAGTCTTCCCTGACTCGTCCTAATTCCCACTCTTGGCGGCTAATGACTCCTTGCTGCTGGGTGTAGCGTGGTTCATACTGCCTTTGGGGAAAGCGAAAGCCGTACTGCTTGGAAATGTGAAACAGCGTTCCAATCGAGATCCCCCCACGTCGAAAACTGCGAATCTTGGCGCGAATGTTCCAGGTTGTACCAGGGATAGAAGGCGACCACCTTTCAGCGATGATTTCAGCATCCGTTGGCCCGTAGTGATTGACCAAAGCCATCAGCACGCTTCGGCATTCGTCGTAGTTGCCACTGCCGGGGCTACGCGGCGGAATGAATGAGAGAGCTTGGTGGATCAGCTGTTCAATGTCCCAGCCTTCAACATCGGAAATCTCACGCCACTGCTGACGGCGTGACTCAATTTCCTGGATGCGCTGCTGGTATTCTTCCCTCTCTTGAAGCGCGATCTTTAGAGCTGAACTTACCCACTCTGCTGGTAGTGTTGCAGTAGGGTTGACTATGAGGAATTCTGCCTCTGTGTTGCCGTAAAATACGCGAGAAGCATCTTTACACGCAGGGTCATGCGGTAGCTGCTGCATCAGAGAACGCGTACAAGCTTCTACTGTGTCAGCACCTTCAACGTATTGGGGCAGAAGGAAAATCAACCGGAATTTATGCCAGTCGGGTTTATGACTGGCAGTGGTGTAGAGTAAAGCGCAGTGTTTTTGGATGAAGGGATGGGCTAGGGCTTCTTCAAGCGTTAATTGGTGCTTGTAAACTTTGATAGAATTGCCGTTCTCGTCTTTAATCGGCTTACCATAAGCATCACGGGCAACATCGGAATTATCGATGTCAAGGAGCAACCATTGAGAACCGATAACATTGGCTTTACTGCGCCATTTTCCACCCAATAAGCCAGCACAGATGGCGTGACCTGCTTTTATGTGCTGCTGTACATCGGCTAGAGTGCCTTCTGTATCTTGGAAATTGGCGGACAGCTTTTTAAAATCCCAGTCTTTGTTTTTTCCTGTGGCGTTATACGCGAACTTGATTTTATTACCTTCAACAAGCTCTTGTTCTACCTCTAATCCTTCAGCACGTTTAGCAGTTAATTGTTGATGCTGAAGTGAGTTATTAAATTGTTGCAATGGTGACATTGAGCAATCCCTCCAGTATGTGTGGTGGAGGAATTGGAGCTATCCTTTGGCAGTAATCTTAAAATACAAACTTTCAGAAATATAGGAATAAAATTACCTAAAATTTCTGAATTATTGTTCTTCTCTGGGTGGGCAGTGTAACAATGGCTTAACACTCACTTCGTGTAAGATAAGATTACTATTAGGGATATTAATCAGGCCCTCTTAAAACCCGATACCCCAATTCCATTGGAAAATCTCGCTGTCCTCGCAGGACGTGAGGTTTTCTGCTTTTAGCCTATTTGTACTGGGCTAACCAAACCTTGATAAACTCGGTTATTTCCTCCTGTTGAATTACGAATGCAGTCCCTTTTCTTCTGAGAGCTAGAGTTTTCATACCTCCAAGTTCAGAATAAAGGTGTGAATTATGATCGTCGGCCGCCTTGGTGGGAGGCCATAAGACCAAAACTTTTGCTGTGGGTGTCTTTTGAGCTTCACGAGAGGACATCCCAAACAAATTTCTGTTTTTGTCAAACCAGCTTTTGTAATCTGCTAGTTCAACTAGAGGGCAGGGTTCCCAGGTTCTTAAACCACCTTTGTTTTTCCGCTTGACCTGTAAAATCTCCCTCTTTTCGTTATAAATAATCTCGCTGTCTCCTTTTGAGCGAATCGAGATAAATAAGTGAGTTTTGCGGGGAAACCTAATGAACAAGTCGATGGGGTTTTTGTCTTCTACCTTAATCACCGGAAAGACTTGTATTTCCTCGCTCTTAAACTCATCCAAAAGAGCAGCTGTTAATTTTTCTAACCGTGCAAGTTTTTGAATTCGTACCAAAGGTTTGTAAGCTAATGCAAAAGCAGCCCAGCCAAACGGACTAATGAAGCTGCCTGTACCAAGTGCAAAACCACCAGCCGCTAGAGCAAGAGCGGATTCATGCTTTATGGCCTCCCTAATCATCTCTAACGCCGTTTCGTTGTGCGGCGGGAGTTCAAAATTGGGAGGTGGGTCTTTCACTGTAGTCATTGGCGACATCAAAAATAATGATGTGAAATAATACTAGCTGCTCGATTTAGCCTCGATGGGCTAACGTGCCTATGAGTTGACGCAAGAGTGGTTCACGCTACATCTTTCACTGTAAAACCTTTGCTACACCACTGAACTAGTAACCATCTATCAGATTCTTTATCTAAAGCTGGCTTTAGTCGAAAAGCAAAAAAATCTTCCCAAGCCTCTATACCGTGTTTTGTAACGAATTGTTTTTCAACTTCTTTAAAACGTTCCCAGTTGCGATCCGCGATCGCGGTCAGCATTGGGATTAATTCGCTAACTGGTATCTGAGTAGTTGTTTCACTCATCTGGGTGTTCCTCAAAAATACAAATTATTGGTAAAGGTTCTATCTTGGTATCAACAACTCTAACTAATCGTATTCCCCTTTTTCTGCCTATCCTTTTGCAGTGTTGCTCTGAAGCGGCAGGCAGCCAATATCTAGTCTCGGCTAAAGGGTCAAATTTTCCTTCAACGCGCTCTATACCGTCATTTGGCTGTTTTTCTTCTGTCAAATTATCTCCTTATTTTGTTGTGAGCGCTCACGGCGTGCGTTTGCTGCCTCAGCCAGCATGACTTTTATCTGCTGATTGACTGATCGCTTTTCCTCTTTTGCAAGTGCTTCGATTGTTGCGTAAAGCTCTATCTCGTCATCTTCACTGAAATAAACATTTACTCTCTTTTTCTCCATGTGTGAGTTTTAGCTCTTTTGTGCCATCATCACACAATTTATCACGCCACTCCTTGACATGCTCGTGCTTTATTGTGCTATATTAGCACACAGGAGACCGAAAAACAGTAAGGGCTAGACGCAAAACACTGCGGACTCCTCAAGACGAGGTTGTTTAAAACTCTGAAACGTTCACACAATAAACATCTTATAAATTCAAGCTGAATCTGCGGTCGCGGCTTATATCTGCGTTCGTGATAGACTTCTGCACCGTGATGGAGACGGCGAGAGTACGGTCATATTTTCTTGATTTTCTACTGCCGTAGTTGGCAGTAATTAGCTAGTAGAAAAGCCATGAATCAGAAACGAATTGTATTACCTCAAGACTTGATACCCCTTGCCGACCACATTTGCAAGGAAACAGGCGTTTCAACACACAGTCAGCTATTTGTGCTTTTGCTCAAGAATTACGGCGAACGCTTTGTCAAAGCAATAAAGGAGGCTTAAACGATGCACATCAATTTACGCAATTTAGAAGCAATCAACGAACTACCTCTTGAGAAAGTAATGCTTAATCAAAATCAAACAAGAAGGCTAGAAGTAATAGATCGCTGGCTCAGAGAAATCCGAGATTCAGAACAATTCAGGAAACTGGAATACTCTCCAGACGTAACAATAGGCGATGCAATCCAAGCAGTGGGCGAACTACTGGGTGAACATGACCCAAGTGATTACAAGCCCTCAAATTTTACCGAGCAAGAGTGGTATTCATATCTAGAACAAAAGCCAGTAATGCACATTCGCCGTGTAATTCCAAGGCGTAAAAAGATTGCGATTTTCATACTTGATGCAGCCTCAAAAGTAGCACTTCTGAGCTTACTAACAACAGGTTTTATGGGTGTTGGTACTATCTTTTGTTACGGCGTTGACCGGATTGAAGAAGTGCGAATCGTTGGCTAGAAACTAAGACCCATTAGGGACTGGAGGATTAGCCGCAAGGTACTGAACCTTGATAACTGAATGACCATGTAGGTGAGAGCTAGTATCCTAGAAAACCTCAAATCCTACCCCGTAGGTGCAACGGTGAAAGCATCGCCCCCAGGTTCGAGACTAGCCATCAACGCCTGAAGCGGGGTGAAAAGGTGTTACTACTGACAGCCTAAGTTGGTAAACATCGAGCAAAGTACCCATGAGTAAAAGCCTCGGCTTAAAGATGCGATTGAATCGTCGTTACACGGAACCAGCGAAATAAGGCTTAATGCGCTGGAGCCAAAAGGCACAGGATACGGAGTTGGCAAGTTTCTTCTTGACCAACAAGCACTTCCAATAAACCCGGCGAATAGCATCACTCTAAAGGTACACAGTATGGTCATTCGGAACGAGATAACCTCTCGTCTGCTCTCAGGTGGTCGAATCCCTGAGTAGGTGCTAACCGTATGCAGCGAGTAGGGGAGATTAAGTCAGAAGCGAATGTCTGGGGTAATGCCCAGAATATGCAGACAGACTTACGGTGATTTGGAAGATAAAGTCCCAATTAGTGAGTAAATATGTCTAATACACAGTCTAAACAACTGATGGTGGAATGGCACTCTATTAACTGGCGCAAGCTAGAGCGTAAGGTGTATAAGCTCCAAAAGAGAATTTATCAAGCCTCTGTCCGTGGGGATGTAAAAGCATTTCGCAGACTCCAAAAGACGTTGATGAAGTCTTGGTCAGCAAGAGCGATTTCGGTTCGTAGAGTTACCCAGGATAACCAGGGGAAAAAGACGGCGGGTGTAGATGGCGTTAAATCGCTAACTCCAAAGCAACGTCTAGAACTTATTGGAAATCTAAACCTGGGGTCAAAGGTTAGCCCAACCAGGCGAGTATGGATTCCCAAGCCCGGAACTCTAGAGAAGCGACCTTTGGGCATACCTACAATGAAAGACCGAGCCTTGCAAGCACTTGTCAAATTGGCATTAGAGCCAGAATGGGAAGCGCGATTTGAACCTAATTCATACGGGTTCAGAGCCGGACGCTCATGCCATGATGCGATTGAGGCAATATTTAGTGCAATTAGGCTTAAGCCCAAATACGTACTAGACGCAGATATTGCAAAATGTTTCGACCGCATCGACCAGGAGGCGCTGCTAAGAAAATTAAATACATTCCCCACCATCCGCCGACAAATTCGGGGGTGGCTAAGAGCGGGAGTGATGGACGGTAAGCAGTTGTTTCCAACATCTGAGGGTACACCACAGGGAGGAGTCATATCTCCACTACTGGCAAATATTGCCCTCCACGGAATGGAAGAACGAATCAAGCAATATGCGGAAACGTTGAAAGGTGGAAAAAGGGATAACCGAAGGTCACTTAGCTTAATTCGCTACGCCGATGATTTCGTGATTCTCCACGAAAACATTACCGTTGTTCAAAGATGTAAAGAGATTATCTCTGAATGGTTAAAAGGCATGGGTTTGGAACTAAAACCCAGTAAAACGAGACTTACTCACACTTTTAACCAGTATGAGCAAGAAAAACCAGGGTTTGATTTCCTTGGTTTTAGGATACAACAATTTCCCGTAGGAAAGTATCACTCGAAGCAGGGTTTTAAGACAATCATCACCCCAAGCAAGCAGAAGCAAAAGGTACATTACGAACAAATCGCTAGGGTCATTGAAGCTCATAAGGCAGCGCCGCAAGCGGCGCTAATCAGCCGACTAAACCCAATAATTAGGGGATGGGCTAACTACTACTCAACTGTGGTAAGTCATGTAGTTTACTCAGATATCGATGACCTTATGTACCATAAGTTAAACGCTTGGGCACAACGCCGCCACCCCGGAAAAAACGGGGCATGGAAGAAAAAAAGGTATTGGCAATCCATAGGCGGCGATAACTGGGTATTCGCAACCAGGCAGGAAGGTCTAACTCCACTGAGGTTACTAAAACATGACAACACCCCAATAGTTCGTCATGTCAAAGTTAAAAGCGAATCGTCACCATACGACGGAAATCTGGTTTATTGGAGTACAAGAATGGGTAATAACCCGGAAATGCCAAATAGGATTTCAAAACTCCTTAAAAAGCAATTTGGGAAGTGTACCCACTGCAAAATGTTTTTTCGTGAATACGATGTGATGGAAGTTGACCATACCATCCCCAAATCAAAAGGTGGAAAGGATGATTATAAAAATTATCAACTTTTACACAGACATTGCCACGACAAAAAGACAACCAATGATGGTAGTCTCGGCAACAAATCCGACTGCAATAGGGTCGAGCCTAAACCCACCAAAAAGCTTGAAAAAGTTGAGGATAAATGGGTAATGAGGTATGCGTGACAAGCACCAAATCATTGAGGAGCCGTGTGAGGTGAAAGTCTCATGCACGGTTTTGAAGACCAACGGGGTTGGTGACAACCTCGTTGAGTTTAATAGTAGAGGAGAGGAATATCAACCCACATGGATTTATAACGCCAAAATTTTTGAAGGAAGTGCCATCGCATCTATCGCGGTCTTCTTGGGTGCAAGTCTAACGGGTGCGTGTGCGGCTGGAGACAGGGAAGATGCATGACTTAATTTTCGTCTACGAACCTTCTACCCTGTCACAGCACAAGGTATATCAAATAAAAGGTACGCTGTATCGGTTTACAGGTAAATGCCCTTGGGCAAGAATTGACCATCCACAATGGTGTTTCACGCCACTACCTGGACAAAGACGAAAAGCCGACATCAAGCTAAATCAGAACTTGGTCAGACATTATATTTATGAAGTCCCTGGCATGGTCGCCAGTCGTAAATCTGAAGTAATGGGACAGTACATACAGCAAACCTTGTTTTGATGTGTTTGATTTGTGACTGGCTTTAATGCTCAATTGACCAACGCTCACGCAAAAACTAGGCGATTTGGGGGCGCATCTGCTCTTGTAAACGAGAAAGTGTCAGTAAGTCGCAAAAGCACCAAAAGTATTGTTATTGCGTGGTTATAGCCGATAAAAAGCAATTTCTGAGTGATTTGTCAGATTTATTTTCCAAGGTTATTGATAGTCGTCAGCTAACTGGGCTAATCAAATACCCTGAATCAGTTAATTACATACATCAAATACCTTGGATTCATCCGGAATGGCGGTTAATTTTATACACACTTAAATGTTAACCAGGAGAAAATGTGGCGACGAAGGAATATATCGCTAAGTATCGCCAGCTGAAACGAGTCTACGAACGCGAGTTAAACAAACAGATTGCTGATATCACTTGGTATCGAGTGGTAGCAACTTTAAAACAGCATTTCAGTTTTGAAGTACAGGCAGTAGAGGCTCAAAAAATAGTAAGAGCATTCGCCGGACTAAAACGGCGCTACGGCAGTTTTATGGGTCGTGGAGAGGAGTTTAACGAACGCTGGCAAGCATTTAGACATTTCTATGAGTTGGATACTTACTACTCAGGCAGACAGTTCTTAGAAATTCTTGCAGACTATCTAAAAATCAATCTAAGGGAAGTACCACGCAGCACTCGTTACTACTGGTTTGAACGTGCGGGGCTTTCTTTGAGTGCCAACGAGCAGTATCACAGCAAAGATTTAGCCCTTGTTGCGTTCGTCGCTGCGAAGTGGGCAATCAACCGACGACCACAGCCCATGAAATTAGCAAGCACTGAAGTTTTAGTACTAGCCAAATAAGGAGTAATCATCATGTCTAATAAGTTCACCAACAATGTGCGTACTCGCTTATACAAGCAAGGTTATCAGGGATTCACCAAGGACGATTACACACAAGCAGCCCTGGCTGTAGAGTGCGATGACCTCAACAATCCCACCAAAGAACAACTCAGCCAAGCTGTTGACTATCTCAAAGAAAGAGCAACCAGCCGTTTGTCGGTAGTTGATGAAGCAGTTGAAGAAAAAAATTTAACCCTAGTAGAGTCCCTTCAAGCCCAGACTGAAATTGAAACAGGTACGCTCACGGTGGCCACTCAAGATGTAGGCGAGATGATCGTGAATCAAGCCTCACAAATGGGTGTAATTCTCTCAGAGCAACAAATTAATGACATAGCCGATAGCGTTGACACCTCAGCCAGCACCTTTGACGAAATTCTAGAACAAGTAGAAACAGCACTACTCGCTTATGCTGACTTTTCAGCAAATCAGGTTGACGCAAAGATTGACCAGACGTTGACTCTTGTAAAAGAGCGCGTAATTAATCGTCATGAGCAAAGCAAAGACAAGCTATCTCGTGGGCTAACGGGCATTAGTGCGGCTTTGGAGAATAGCCGTAACCAAACTAAAAGCCAACTTAAAGGCATCCTCGCCAGACTCAACACAGTTTAATAGCGATGAATTGACACTGCTTGAGTGCTTGGTAATTTGTTGGATAAGGATGAGCTACTTCTCAAGAATTGCTGTTAGTTTATGTGCGCTCGGTGCTGTGATTTTACCCTTGTACAACTGCTTGTATCTGCCAATACTAGAACATTCAAACTATCAGCAATATCTCAAACGAAAGTCAGCTATTGAGCAATATGTAAGGCGAATGGAGTATCACTGCAACAAAATATTTATCCCATCAAAGGAATATCGCTGTGAAAAATTCAATGAAGCTAAAAAATCTGGTAACTTCCAAATCACGCCACCTAGAGCGCCAGTTAAAAACTAAGTTTAACGCATCTACTAACTTAGTAGTAAGAGCGTTAACAGGTGATAAATCAGCCCTGAAGCTGATAGGACAAATGGGCAATGACGGGGCAAAGATTAGTGAATTCGCCCCGCAAGTGAGAGAGCAGATGTTAGCTGCTATCAAAGGAACTGAGGATTTAAATGTAGTCCTGAGCGACATCTACAAACAAGCTGGTGTTAGCGGCGAAAAAATTGAAAGAGCAGTGCAGTCAGCAATTTTAGCTGACACTCATTTAGCGAATATCCTAGAAGAAATGAAGCTTGATTTCGCTTCATCCCAGGATAAAGAAATCCTACGCCATCAACAAGCTTTCCTCCACATCAAACTCAAATCATGGGTGGAGAAACACATGATGCAAGTTGATGGGGAATATAAGATGTTGCAGACCGAACTACAGACCGATATTAGACAACAAACAATTGACCTGCAACATGATAAAGAACTGGGCAAGTATTACTTAGAAATGGGTGATAACGCTCGTGATGATTTCAAGCCAAAAAAACAATATGCTGGGCGTTCAATTGTCCAAAAAATCAAAGATGCCCTAATAGGTTTCTGACAGTTTAAGCCCGACAGCCACCGCATAAAGTTACTGTCGGGCTAGTAAATATCTTGGTGTTAACATGACATACGATATTGAGTCCGACCAAGAAGAATCAGTAAGCGAAATCGCTCCTGATACCCCGTTACCAAAAGACTTGATAGAACACTTAGAGTCACGCAAGCAGCACCGTAAAGATGTTATCAATACAACTGATAAATTGACGAGATTCTTTGTTGGTTGGTCGTTAAATTCTACAGGATTCTTTATAGCTAAATACTTATTAATAACTGGCGGTGGCGTTAATCTCTGGCTGGCAATTTCGCTCTCGTTTTCTATATGCAGTATTGGCTCTCTAGCTGGTTTAACGGGCTTGAGAGTGAATTACAACAGCGAAGGATTAGAGGTAGATAATATGCAAAATCTGTTTAAAACTGCTGGTGGTTTGGTGTTTGCAGGTATCACAACTTGGTTAGCAGTTAAAGACTATCAATATTTTGAGAATTTGACTAAAGAAACAGTGAGCCAGATTAGCCAAGACATCCAAACCATTGAAAAACAGAATCCACAATCAGACCCTTGGTTAAGTATTGCAGTCGCGTTGGCTTTATTCGTTGGTTCCATTGCAATTATTTTTAGGGGACGAGAATGAAACAAGGTGTTTTCGAGTTAACGCTGGCTGGTGTGTGTGGTGTGGCCGCAATCATCGGGCTGGCAACATCGCAAACACGTCAGCCCTACGATTTGACACAGATTCAGTTCTGCCCAAGGTCAATTAATGGTGTACAAGGTCAAATAACACTAGATAAACGTTTTTGCAAACAGCCGCGTTATGTCCTGACTGAAGAATGGCTTCGCTACGGGCTGTATGGCAGTATCATTCCCTACAAGGGCGATGCAATTCAATGGGTGCGTGATTTGCCTACAGACAACCCTAATCAGTTGTTAGGATATGGAATTGCAGTTATTGGGTTATGGGGTATCGTAGGTTGCTTGCTCGTGCGTTGCTCCCGCCTCAAGCGCACGGATTATGAATTGGGGGAACTTGAAAAGACTGGCGACTATGCAATTTGGCAGCATAATAAGTACAAACGAGAAGTTAAGCAGCATTCGACCCAGCTTTATACTGAGCGCCTGAAAGATGGGCTGTCAGGACTGGATACAGAGGAACGTAAAGCACTAGGACTGACTGACGAAGAGAACGAACGCGCTAAGGCTCGAATCCAGCTAGAGGATTTTATGAAAGCCCGTGCTGTTAATCATTCTGTGATGGATAAAACTATTGCTGAGAATCTGCGGGATAAAGCTAAGGCTGATATTGAACGCGGCAAGATTGAGGGCAAAACCAAAAGCGTGATCGCAAATGACAATCATCAACTGACCGACCAGCGCCTCATCAGTGATTTAATCGAAGCACTCAAGAATTATGAAGACGGCTGGCTTTGGAAGGTCATCGATAATCAAAAACCCGTTTGGGTATTAGGAGAAGCGGGAAGCGGTAAATCAACTCTAGCAGCTTCGATTGTCATGCTCAGAGAATATCTGTTTGATATGCCTTTGTATCAGCTGATAGACGCTCACGCCGGGGAGAACCTTAGAAACGCATGGAGATATTTAAGTCCTCAGTTGATAGCTAAAACAGAATCAGAGATAGGGCAAGCTTTTGATGATGCGCGCTCTCGTTGGCTGGACAGAATTAATAATCAACCTGATAAGCAACCGCAACAGTTACTAGTTGATGAATTTACTAACTATTCTGAGTCAGATATCACCAAGGAACCTGCTAAAAAGTTTGTTAAAGCATCTCTTAGCGACCCTAGAAAAGCGGAAGAAAGATTAGTCTGTATTGCCCATTTCTTTACTAATACTGCTGTGGGTGGCAGTGATGGAACTGCCAAGGGTAGAGCTAGAGGTACTATTCAAATTGACCGCAAAACTGCCGATGGTAAAACACCTTTAAAGGTGGCAATAGTTAATGGGTTGAATAATTCATCAGGAGATGCGGAAGTAGATAAAAAGGTGACAATTCCAAGTTGGTTAACTCCCGAAAGCATTTATAAGCATTTTAACGGTCAGCCGATTGATTTTGATGATGTTAATTGTTAGAGAACCAATTCCAAAGCTTTCAAGAACTGGGGTAGAGCGGGTGGCGACAGCGGAGTGTGGGGGGCGGGCTGCTGAGTTGGGGCCACTTCATGAATAAATTATTGCCCGTCCCCCACACCACCTGATCTAAACGAAGTGTCCCCCGTTCGTCGGGGCCTCACGAGATGATCGGTTGAAGCAATTTTAATATCACAGTTGATATCAAATATCTTGAGTTAAGTTCTTTGAGTCAAGCGTTATAAAGTTGTTGCCGAAGGGAACTCTATTATTAGGCATCAAATGAGTCATATATATGACTGTTTGTTGGCATTAAGCATTAAGTCACTGCAATATTAATTGAGACGTGGCTATATCAAATCTTTATTCTAGTGTTGATATGAGTCTTACTAAAGATTTTCAGTTGGGAAAAATTTCATTAGCCGAAGGAGATTACTGTGTTGCCGCATCTCGATATCAAGAAGCAAAACAAGAGTATTTAACAGCAATTTCTACTTTTGATAATATTCTCTCCTCTTTCCCAAATGAAAAATTAGTCGCTTTCCATAAAGGAATGGTATTAGCAAAACTTGCTGATGTGCAATTAAACCTATCACAAAATATTGAAGCACATCAGTCTTATTTAGAAGCTATTACCACTTATGATAAAGTACTTTCTATTTATCCCGATGATATCAACATTGTCAATAACAAGGGGATAGCACTTTTAAATTTTGCAGACTTACAACTAAAGCTATCACAAAAACTTGAAGCTAAAAAATCTTATCAAGAAGCAATAAATACTTTTGGAGATGTTCTTTCTTTTCTCCCTAATGATGTCCCTACTTTAAAAAACAGGGGGTATGCTCAAAAATGCTTGAGTGAATTACTGTTAGCTTTGTCTCAAAAAGATGAAGCCCAAAAATATTGTCAAACAGCAATAAATACTTTTGAATATATTTTGACGCTTTCTCCTAATGATATTATCACTCTTTCTAATAAAGGACTATCACTAGCAATATTTGGTGATTTATATTTTGAATCAACACAACACGCTCAAGGAGAAAAAAAATATATAGAAAGTATAAATGTTTTTGACTATATTTTGGGACTTTATCCTAATGATGTTTTTACTCTTTATAATAAAGGATTAATACTAACAAAACTGGGGGCTTTACAATTCAATCAATTGCGGGCAATTGAAGCCGAAAAATTTTATCAAGAGGCAATCAACATATTTGATTCTATTTTGAATATTTCTCCTAATACAGTTTATGTAATAAAAAAGAAAGTCTATACATTATTTAGCCTTGCTAAACTACAGTTAAACTTATCACAGCCAAAGGAAGCACAACAGTCTTATGAAGCCATAATTGCTGCTTTTGATTATATGCTCCCTCTTTCTCCTAATGATTTCTTTATTTATTATTATAAGGGTGTAACACTGTTAAATTTAGCCGAATTACAGTTAGATTTCTTGCAGCAGGTACAAGAATCACAACAGTCTTGTCAAGGAGCAATTACTGCTTTTGATAATGCTATCTTCCTTTCTCCTAATAATCCTGATACATTCATCAAAAAGGGGCAAGCACTATCAAAATTAGCTTATTTACAATTAAAATTATCGCAACCTTTAGACGCAGATAAGTTTTACCAAGAAGCAATTACTACTTTTGATAATGCTCTCTCTCTTTCCCCTGATAATCTTGATGCACTCAACGACAAAGCGCAGGTACTATCAGAATTAATTGATGTATATTTAGGAACATCAAAAATTCTCCAAGCACAACAGTCTTGCCTGGAAGCAATTATTCTTATTGATCATACTCTTTCTATTTTACCTGATGATATTTATACTCTCTTCAGGAAAGGGCAAGTCCTAGAAAGCTTAGTTGACATACAATTAAAGTTATCACAGCCATTGATGGCACAACAGTCTTGTCAAGAAGCGGTTGTTGTTTTAAAGCGTGTCCTTTCCTTTTTACCAGATGACATTGATCTCCTCGAAAAAAATGGCAAAATGTTACAAAAATTGGCTGATATAGAGTTACATTTATCGCAGCCCTTGGAGGCGCAGGAGTCTTACCAAAAAGCAATTGTTATTTTTGATAATGTCCTCTCCCTTTCTCCTGATAATATTTCTGTTCTCACAAATAAAGGGATAACATTAATAAAATTATTAGATTTACAATTAAATTTATCGCAGCCCCTGGAGGCGCAGGAGTCTTACCAAAAAGCAATTGTTATTTTTGATAATGTCCTCTCCCTTTCTCCTGATGATCTTTATGCTCTTAACAACAAAGGTTACATACTAAAAAGAGTGGCTGAATTACAGTTAGAGCTATCGCAGCACTTTAAAGCACAAAAATTTTACCAAGAAGCTATAACTATTTTTGACCGTGTTCTCTCCCTTTCTCCTGATAATATTTATGCTCTCAATAAGAAAGGAGAAACATTGTGGAGTTTGGGTCGTTTATTTAAAAACTTATCTCAAAGTGAAAAAGCTTTCCAGAGCTATCAAGCGGCATTAATAGTATTTGAAAACTCGCTGACGCTTCTTCCAGATGACACCTACCTTCAAAACTGTAGAGAACACCTACAACAGATAGTTACAATCTGGACTAAAGTCTAAAACTGTTCCGCCTGATTTGAGACGCGCATACTTGCAGCGTGAGGGTCAATAATTGCTTTTTGTCTACCAAAGAGAATTATAAATACTTTATATGAAATTTCCTATAAGACCAGTCAGACAGTAGCATGAAAAGTTCGCCGCACCACTCCGAGGTAAATTTTATTTACAGTTGATTTCCGTCTACATCATGTCTAGACGCTGGTGCAGAGAAAATTGATATCGGTTTTGATACCAACGATTGATCAACCAGCGGTACAGAAGCGAGTATAGACAGTTGAGAAAGCCACAACATCAGCAGATTCATTGGTGTGGATTATACCTGTTTTTGGTCATCGCGCTCTGAGCATAAGCAAGTTTTATCAGCCAACGGAATAATGCGAGTTGTAGCGTTTGGAATTGATAAGCAGGAATTAAGTGCGTCCGTTGGGTTCAACTCAGCCACGAAAGATATAGGATTGTGGTCGCTTAGATTGTGTTTGTACGTTTAGACAATGTAAGCTAGACCCTATGAAAATAAATCGTTTCGGCAGAGCAGAAATCCTCACGCCTGACCAAATTAATCTCCTATTTAACGAGGGCTTTGTCAACCCGCGCGATCGCGCTTTATTTGGCGTGTGCCTTTATGCTGCTTGCCGAATCAACGAAGCTTGCACGTTGGCAGTAAATGATGTGTTTGGCAGCAATGGTGTCAGAGGGGTGTTAGTGTTACGCAGCGTCAACACCAAAGGCAAGCGGGATACTAGGGAAATTCGAGTGCATCCCAGGCTTAAGCAATATTTAGAAGAGTACAACCCCAACCGCCGCAAGGAGTTCTTGTTTCCGGGGCGGCATGGGTTGGGGCATATCCACAAGGTTAGTGCTGACAAAATCCTCAGAGATACCTGTACACGGCTGGGCATTGAGGGCGTTAGTACCCACAGTTTTCGGAGGACTGCGTTAACCAGGATGAGTGATGCCGGGATACCGTTGCGCCACATTCAGGAGATATCAGGGCATCGGACGTTAGCAGCTTTGGAGCGATATCTGGGGGTAACTGAGAAGCAGAAGCAAAATGCGATCTCTGCTTTGGACTTTTGAAGATTTCTACACCAGATTCTACATGGGAGGAGGCTGTTTCGGTGATTGGGTTTTGAGTAGAAGATTTGATGAGACAACATTATTTGGGAATACTGATTAGACATCAGCAAACTACCAAACTTATGCACCCATTAAACAATATTATTCGGGAATTTTCTGCACTTGACCCTTGCTGCTCCTCGGTTTCAGCTTTTCCAATAACGTTAAAAATAATTTAATTATTAGCAAATAATCTGAAATATATCTTAAAAAATCTTGTTAGAAAACCAGCTAATATCATGTTAACTTACTTATGCTTACAAAAGCTTTATGGGATGAATTGAGCATCTCAAAACTGGTCATAAAAATCTAATACTCTCAGAGCTAGTCTTGCAAGAATGTTACGTTTACCTAACAAGACTTTTAGCTCTAAGCTTTACGTAGATTCAATAGATGAATTAGGAGAACTGGAATGTTTATTAGAAAATTAAATCGGACATCACGTTTACTATGTCTTGCAATCAATAGTCTATTATTTGTTGGAAGCACACTTGATATTGCTTTTGCAGGAGCCAGTGATTATAGTAGCTACCAAAATTCTTGTACCAACATTGATGTAGCAGGGGCATTGCTCAAAGCAACTTGTCTTACAAAAAATTCCACATACAAGACCACAGGAATTCTGATTCGAGGAATTTCTAATAATAATGGTGTTTTGACATATACCAGTGATGCTGCTGCAAACAGTAGCTATCAAAGTTCTTGCAAGTACATTAGTGTAGCAGGTAATTCCCTTACAGCAACTTGTCTTACAACAAATTTGACATACAAAACCACATCAATTCTGATTCGGGGAATCTATAATAATGATGGTGTCTTAAGCTACTTGTAGGAACTTCCAAATTATTAATTTTTTTGTGTTTTTTAATACTTACAATGTAAATATTGTAAGTATAATTGCGTTTTGACTGCCCAGAAAAACGATATCCACTTCTACTAGGTCAGGCCAATGCCGCGCAAGAAGGTTATGCAGTCGCACCCCGATAAACCCTTGCTCTACCTGGACTGCTGACGACCCTTGCTAAGAAATTATTACTAAGTTTCTTACTTCTGTACGTTGGTACAGCATTTAGGCTCCTGGGTGATCAGCTATGCTGGGCGCTCTGCGCCATCGCTGTAGTGGAGGTACTTAACTCATCGCTACCAGCACTACTCCTTTCCAAAAAGCCAGATTTTTTATGCTTGACTATCCCCTTATCCTGCTTGTCTACTTAGATAGCCATATTTCCCTTTTAACTCAACCTTCACCTTTACTAACAAACCAATTTTCAATGCTTAAACCATTAAAAAACTCAAAATCAGAAATATTATTAGTTACCAAAATTAAATTATTACTATAAGCAATACTCGCAATTTGACCATCTACAAAAGCCGGAGTTTTGCCAATCTGGGACAATCTAACCCTTTCTTGGGCGTGCCATTGTGCTGCCTTTAAATCATAATCAAATATTGGTAAATTTAAGACAGACTCATAAATATAATTTCTAAGATACTCTCGCCGTTTAGATTCTGGCAACCGCAAACAGCCATGTAGAAGTTCATGAACAGCCACACTAGAAATAGCAACTTCAGACTTATGAATATCTAGTTGGTGTAAAACATTAGCATTAGGAATAGGGCGTGCTGGCTCTGAGAGAATATTAGTATCAAGTAAGAACTTCAAACTCATAACTCTACTTCTCTACCCACGCTCTGATCTCGTAAATCAGCAAAATCCTCATCAGTAAAAATAATCCCTTCACTTTGGATAACCTGTCTAAATTTTTGTAATCCTTGCCAAAAATTCTCCCCTCTAGATTCCTCCTTTTTTTGACGCAGGAACTCAAATAAATAGTCCTGTTCTTCTGTAGGTAAACTATTAATGGAATTAAGAATTTCTTGTAAATTCATCAATTAAGCTCCTCTAGGGTAAACCCCAACTTTGCTAACTGTATTTTAATCTGAGGGCGTAATAAGGTTTAAGGGTTGCTCCCGTCCCGTCCCCTAGAACTTGTCTTCTTCTGATACACTTCAATAAACTGGAAACTAAAACCGAGTCGGTTGACCAAACGTTAACGTATCTACTAGGAACGCAAGCCAGTGTCAACTACTGACCCTCTTTGCCGCATTATTGCCCTGTTTAATCAGGCGGGTGGTGTCGCCAAATCGACACTGACCCAAAACCTGGGATACCACCTAGCAAAACGAGAACACCGCGTTCTCCTCATCGACATAGACCCCCAAGCGTCGTTGACTAAATTCATGGGGTTAGTACCATCTCAGTTACAAAAAACCATTGCCGATGCCATTATCGACGAGCAGCCCTTACCGATTCATGAGGGCATTCACGGTATGGATTTGGCTCCAGCAAGCAGAGTCCTGAGTGGAGCAGAAATGCAGTTAGTCAGTGCTGCCATGCGCGACTTGCGCCTCAAGGAAGCCATTGAACCTATTCAGGATGAATACGACTTCATCCTTATAGATTGTCCCCCCAGCTTAGGATTGCTTTCTTATATCTCCTTAGTCGCAGCCACACACGTCCTCGTCCCCGTCGAAACCCATCTCAAAGCCTTTGAGGGAACAGACGAACTGTTACAAACTATTACCCACGTTAAAAATAAAGCTAACCGGAAAATCCAAATAGCCGGGTTTGTTCCTACGCGGTATGCTCACCAAAACTCAGCCGATAAACGAGCATTGGCAGCAATACAAGAACAACTTTCAGCCTGGGGTCGTATCTTCCCAGCCATCCCCAGAGCTACCGCTTTTGTCGATGCGACAGAAGAACGTGCGCCCCTAGCGGTATTTGACCCTAAACATTCTGTAGTCCCTATCCTATCTGAAATCGCTAATTCTTTGGAGGCTTTGTGATAAGACGCAAGCAAACAGACAAACCCTTTGGGGGTCAAATTACAACTCAACCCCCAGCACCTTGGTTAGACTCACCGGATGCAGAAACATCAAGAGCTACCGAAACTACTGTCAAACTTAAAGATATAGTTCTGCCTCAGCACCAGCCCAGACGATACTTTGATCCAGAAGCATTAAAGCAGTTAACCGAGTCGATAAAGCAGCATGGCATCCTGCAACCTCTGTTGGTGCGTCCAATTGGAGGAGGGAAATACGAAGTAGTAGCAGGAGAACGACGCTACAGGTCAGGAATTGAAGCCAAACTTGAAGCTGCACCTGTGGTGGTGCGTGAGCTATCTGATGACCAAGCGTTTCAGTTGGCTTTGATTGAAAACCTGCAACGAGAAGACCTAAACCCTGTTGAAGAAACAGAAGGTATCTTGCACCTGTTAGCAATCCGGCTTCAGTGCGATGTGGAAGCCGTCAAATCCTTGCTGTATCGAATGAAGAACGCTCAAAGTAAAGGTGAGGAGCAATCAAAAGATTCATTAAATGAATCTAGGAGAAACGTTTCTCCTAAAGGCGAATCAACGGAAACTATTGATAACATTTCTGACGATTTAGACTCGGAGACAGAATCTAGGAGAAACGTTTCTCCTAAAGTAGATTTGGAGCAATCAAAGACGGTAGAACAGGTTTTTGAGAGCCTGGGGCTGATGAATTGGCTATCGTTCACCACCAAGCGTTTACCTTTGCTCAATCTGCCCGAAGAAATTTTAATCGCACTGCGAGAAGGGAAGTTGGAATATACCAAAGCCCAAGCCCTGGCACGAGTAAAAGATGACGAACTCTGCCAAAAACTCTTGTCAGAGGCAATAACTAACGATTGGTCTTTAAGCCAAATCAAAGAACAAATCATCGCCAACGCTTCATCTGAAACACCACCATCTGAATGTAAAACACCTAACCAAATACCAGAACGGCTCAAAGATATCACGCAGCGCATTAAAAAGCGTCAGCTTTGGAAAGAACCTCGTAAGCAAAAACAGCTAGTGAACCTGATAAACAAGCTAGAAGCATTATTAGGCGATGAGTAAATAGGTAAATGCCCTAACTCAACTTTTACAATCTCGCTGGTCAGATTTTCATCCGAAAGCATTGGTACAGTTCACACATTTCAGGGTGGTCAAAAGTCAGTGATAATTTTCTCGACTCGCCAATGTCAACCAACTGATAGTCTCTGGTTTATTAATCGGCGACCTAATTTACTTAATGTGGCTGTCAGCAGAGCGCGAGAACTGTTTATCTTGGTGGGGAATTTGGCAAGAATTTCTGAAGCCTTCTCTAGCTTTAGACAGTGTTAAGTGTTGAGATGTAAATTTTTAGCTCCACACCTAACACACATCTGTTTCTTTAAACGTAGCTGTGGGATCAGTTGAAGTTTTTAGTTTAAGCTTTGGTCATAGCTTTTTGTTGCTGCTTTTGTTTGCGGCGTAAAACTGCACCAATACCACCAACTGCCAACGAACCCAAGATAGTTGAAGGCTCAGGGACACGTATCCCAGAATTTAAAGCTCCTACTAAAGATAGTGAAGGAACTGTTGCCTCGTCAGATATTGTATCAAGTCCAACTATTATGCTATCCAATGAACTACCTGCTGCAATGTTGAAATCATCTAGATCAATAGTCGCAACATTGACCAGAAAGCCAGATGCAGAGAATTCTGTGCCAGTACTCTGGTAAGTATTGGTTATTCCATTGATATTTACTGATACCTTAAACTGATCGGGAATACCTAATTCAAATAAGGCAAGATCTTTTCCTGCGCCATTAACAAGAACATTGTCTGTAAAACCCAACTGAACAGATGCATTAGGGGTAAATGAAAAAGCATAAGTACCTACATCAGTATCAGTAAGTACGCTTTGGAGACTACCACCGCTAGTAGTGTAATCGCCAAAAGATGAAATCAGGGTGTCAGCAAATGCGTTGTCATCAAAACTGAAGCCGGCCACAGTGGCAGCACTCGCAGGCTTAATTGATAAAATCCCAAATCCAATTATTAAGCTACCTAATGTAAAACCAATGCTAACTGAGCTTGCGATTTCTTTAGACAAAACCTTACGTAACTTTTTTTTTACTTCAATTTTAGTCATAATACTCACTTAGTTTGTAGGATCTAGGATTTGTAGTAGATATACCCAAAAGTGAAACTTGCCAGCATTTGAAAGCAATTGCGTATAAAATAAGGCGCAGTATGCGAGGACTTAGCCTGATGCATCCAGAAGTATCGTTAAACACGACTGAAGTATTTAATCTTGCTTTCATTTTTGAAGCAATACCAAAGTTACGCCTAATGTGAATTCAAAAATCCTATTGTCCCATAAGGGTTTCCAGGCTCGGATCAAACCGTCATTTTGGAATAATCAACCAAATTGAAAGGTTTTCAACTCTTAATTCACATTAGATGTAAGTTGTGTGTAATTTCTATAAAAATTACATTCATAACTGTTGCATATAATCTTAAATAAATATTATTTAATTACGTAATTTAATTGAATCTTTATAGTAAAAATTTATCTAATCTATTTCATAGGCTACTAAAAGCTAGGAATAATAAGAATTCACCTGTGTAATTACTCATAAAATTGTGTAATTTTTGCATGAATAAGCTTTAAGCAAAAAATAATGATAGCTGTTTAAAACCTTTACTACAAGCCTTTACCAGGCTTTACAAAGGAACAGTTTCCGCTGCCATTTGACTCCTTGGGCTTCTTTTGGAAAATTTGGATTCCTGCGTCAATCACTTCAAACTCGTTAGGAGTTCTTTGACCAAGCTTGCCCGATACAGCCCCAGCCCAGTCTGCAAATTCCGAGGCGCTAATTTCAGCCTTCGGCCAGCTTTTAGCATTAACTTGAGCAGTGAAGGCTATGCCTAGTGATCAGTCAACTCGATTGCAACTTTCTTATTCATCGCATTCAATTCTTGTGATTAAACCTGACCTGGAAATTCTCTTCAGTACACTGTTGTCTGCCTAGACACAATAAGACTACTTGATACAAAAATGAGTATTGCGGGTAGCAATAGGGAGTATTTGGGCGGAGAATTTCTGTCCTGCTTTCAACGGACGCTCACACTTTTTGGATCAAAAATGAGTATTTGCGCGTCGTTTGAAACCAAATCATTGCTTAGAAACACATTTTGAGCAAAACCTATCTTTTTCATATTACTTTATACTACATTTGTAGCTAAAAACCTGGACTCCACTTTTGAATTACACCAAAGCTATCCTGTAAACACCACTTATTACATAAGCTTTATGTAGTTTAGCAGTATTGAAATAGTAGTTCTAAATACGTTGCCCAAGTGGTAGCTGTTGGGTAGCTCAACTGGTGACACACAGCTACCAGTTGAGTAGTAAAAAAGCGAGTTGTTGAAAATTTGATGATTCCCCAACTGGTAGCTATACGGTGGCCCTACTGCTACCAGTTGAGTATAAGACATGAAGCGAAAAATTATGGCGTAATGCTTACTGACAATGACTTACAGCCAATTAAAATAGCCGATTTCATTCTCAATAACTCAGATTTTATTGAGAACGCATAATACCTTTGTGTTGCAACTGTACTTCACAAATCCCGCTCAATCGATTAACTTCTTCAGTAAGTGAACCTGAAATTTCCACTCCTCGTTCAGCAGTCATCCTATATATTGAGCGTTAACTGAAACACAAACTTGTCTAACGCAACAACTCTACTAAAAACCTTTAACACCGTAAGCTTAGTGTAGTTTAACCGTAGTTAATAAGTCTAATCCGACACTAATATTTTTGGCCGTCCAAAACATCAAAAACAGTGGTTTCTTGTCCTTCTGGCCGTCCAGTGAGCGCCAACCTTACTCAATTGTCATGCTCTGTTGACAAATACCCACCTGTCAACGGCCGTCCAAAACATCAAAAACAGTGGTTTCTTGTCCTTTTGGCCGTCCACTGTTTTTGAAAAAAATCTTCTGTAACTCCTATCCAGAATAAATTACAGCCACTTTGAGGAGCATTTTTTATTGTCAATAAGCATGGGGATTATTGAGAATGCGTAATCATGATATGTTGCAATTGTGTTTCAAAAATTCTTTCTTGAACTTAACCCACAAGTCAGGTGTACGCTCCGCATGGCTCACAGACTAAAACCACGACGGAGCGACTGCCGTTCGCGTTCAAGTTCCGCTTCATAAAAATGAGCTTTTAATTCCTGATTCCAATCAGGATAAGTCGGTTTAAATCTTTGACCATTCGGCAACAATTCTAATACTGCACTAGCAGTTTTATCCCCCTGCTCATCGTTATTAAATGCCAGAACTACCCTATGGCAATTTTTGAGAAATTCTAGGGGTAAATTGTTCGGGTCATCAGCTACCATAAACATTGTTCTCATCGGTGGGTAAGCTCCAGTTTTGGCTAGGACATACATACCTACTGACACCGCATCAATTGGTGAAGAACATAAGAAGACGTTTTTAATTTCTTCAATAGGATTTTGTCCCAAATTGATATGAAACCAACCATTTGGTGTAGAGGCGTTTTGGTCTAACTCAACAGTGTGGCAATTGTGTCCGGGATTTGACCAAACTAATGCACCAGTCTTTTCACCATCCAGATTACGTTTGATAAATAAAATCTGCTTTTGCTCATCGATGTAAAGCAAATTGTGGTTGTGTAATCTTTCAATAAAAGAATCTGGTATGGAGCGTTTTTCACTCAAGTATTTATACAATTTTGGCCACAGAGATATATCCTCTGGTGGTAGGGTGAATTGAGGCTGTTGGTGTTTATGTTCAATTTCTGGAAACAGCTTTTGTCTCTCATAAACTGGGAGTGGTTTCACAGGTTTGAGCAGCAATTTATTAATAAATTCATCATCACGTTCTGGTTGGTAGTCAACGCCAAGATGTTTTTGCAAACCAGGGAAAGTGTAAGCTGCGCCTAACTGTGTGCCACTAAAAGCCTGCCCATCTTTTTCATAAGAAATGCCT
Source organism: Nostoc sp. ATCC 43529 (assembly GCA_003326205.1). GTDB lineage: Bacteria > Cyanobacteriota > Cyanobacteriia > Cyanobacteriales > Nostocaceae > Nostoc. The sequence continues at coordinate 1,577 of LWTK01000071.1, read as the reverse complement.
TTAGACTTCCCATTTCTGGTAAATCCTGCCCTTACGCTAATGCCTGCTTGCTGCAACCGCATGATCAGCGTTGGCATTTGGGGATTATCAACTCTGGCGTTGTCAATTGTCTGCTGAATCTGCTCTTTAATGGTGCGCTCTGGTGGGGTATCACGCTTACCTGAATCAAATTCTGATTGTTCTCTTATTATGCGCCTGATTTGTCCAGTGCTGGGTGTGCGATTCAGTTTCTCTCTACTACCTTGTACTTGCACTAACTCATAGTCAATTTCAATTTGTCGCAACACTTTCTCAGAGCGTAAATAATCCCAGGAATCATGCACTAACAGCCCCGTGTCCATCCTGATCCGGCTGGCTGCAATATGGATGTGGTCGTCGTCGGTATTATGGTGGCGAAAGATGACAAACTGATTGGCATCGAAGGCCATTTCCTTCATGTAGCGATCGCCAATGGAGCGCCACTTTTCATCATCTAATTTGTCCCCCTTAGCTGCTGACAATGAGACATGATAAACAACTCGGTCTGCATCAGAGTTTAGTTGTCGAGACAGCTTAAATTCCCGCGCTAACTCACGGGCATTTCTCCCGCTCATGTTGCCACCAATTAGTTTGGCATCTTCACGGGATTCTAGATAATCTAACAGCTTGCGAAAACCTCTACCCTTCGTCTGCTTCCCAATCATCGTCTTCTTCCTCGTCTTCCGAGTCATCATCATCAACATCATCCGAGGCAATGTCTCGTCTGCACTGATGCAGCAGTTCTAAAAGTTCTCGTAACAGTTCTGGGTTGGCTGGTGGAGTACGCCCCATCTTGATAGCTGTGTTGGTGGCTTTGACAAGCTGGTTGAGATTGTTCCCAATTTGTCCTAACTCCCAATATGTTTGCAGACTAATTTTACTCAGCCGTTTTGGTAATGGACGCATCAAGGCATTGCGCCTCATCAGTTCACTCGCTGACATACCCGCGTCTTGTGATTTCATCCGAATCATTTCCAGTTCAATGTCGCTCAATCTCACTGGAAAGATATGTTTTCGGACTAGGGCTTTTGACTGCTTGCGATTAGCCATAACTTAGGGGGAATGAGGACATCACGCGAGGGGGGTTTTTTAAGGGGGGCTTCCCCCCTTGAACCAGTCTGTCGTCCGAGCGAAGCGAGGTAAAGCGTAAGCTTTAAGGCATGGCTGGCTTCAAGCCCATTTGCGGGGTAAGCGATGTGTCGAGTGCTACGTATGTACGGAGGCACAACGAGAGACTGGGGGCGAGAGTACGACAGCGTAGCTGTACTGCTGACGATCCTACAACCTACAGAGGGATATATCAACGGCGCAGCCGGAATTTGAGATAATCAAGCAGGAGGTAGATTATGGTTCGGCGTAGCCGTAATAGAGGTGTAAATACGGCGTAGCCGCTATATGAAAATTTTAGATTTAGCGTAGCTGTAATAGTCTGATTTTTTGGTATCAACTTAAATGATAATATCAGCGAAGCTGGCACAGAGAAAAATAGTTCAGCGTAGCTGTAATACGAATAGATAATTCGGCGTAGCCGTAATAGTCGATTTTCCCAAGTATTAGGT
>LWTK01000070.1 GCA_003326205.1 Nostoc sp. ATCC 43529 | reverse complement strand
GCAATTTCAAATTGGCGCAACATGAAGCCAATCAAACCGAAGGCTCCGTGTAGGGCTACGAATGGCCACAATCCACCCAATTGGAACCAACGGGTGAGGTCGCCTTGAGCTTCTGGTCCCCATAACAGCAATAGGGAATGTCCTAAACTGTCTGCTGGGGTGGATACTGCCACTGTCAAGAAGTTACAGCCTTCCAAGTAGGAGGAGGCTAAACCGTGGGTGTACCAAGAGGTGACGAAGGTTGTGCCTGTCAGCCAACCGCCTAGTGCTAGGTATGCACAGGGAAACAGTAGTAATCCTGACCAACCTACGAATACAAAGCGATCGCGCTTGAGCCAGTCGTCTACTACGTCAAACCACCCTCTTGTACTTGGGGCGCGTCCAACTGCGATGGTCATCGGACTAAAATCCTCTTTTTTTACTAAAATTGCAACGTTTTTGAACCAGCGTCACCTTAAAGCTTTGCTTTCTTAGCGACTGCTGTGAGGAATTAACGTTTTTTTGACAATTTCAACAGCCTATAAAGCTACTGAATTTCTGAGAGCTTGCTGTCTAGTGAAGTCAGCATTTCTCAGACCTATGCCATTACACGTACCACTGGCTAGTAACTTAGCTTGTGGTAACTTAATGATTCTTAACTTATCATATTAGTTCGTTTTTGGCCAGACACACGCAAGCGGATCGGGTATTTAACACGAACGTATATTTATATATGAATATCAGAATTTTTACAATTTGACACAAGTTTTCTCAGAAATCTAAACAATTGGGGTTGGGAATTGGGCAAACAGGGAGTTAGGACTGGGGAGTTAAGAGTTAGGAATTTTCTCGTCCCCCCATGCGCCATGCCCTATGCCCCATGCCCCATTCCCTAATCCAGTTGCAATATATCCCGATTCAATGGCAGACTTTTAAAGAGAGTATCTCACAGGCAATGGTAGTTCAATGACGGCATCAACAACGATTAACAAAGGCGATCGCCTGCTGCATCAAAACGTTCTCGGTTCTCGTCGGTTCAGTAACTACTGGTGGGCAACTATCGTTACCTTAGGAGCAACAGGCTTTCTACTGGCTGGCATATCCAGTTACCTAAAAATTAATTTACTCATAGTTACCGATCCAACTCAACTAATATTCGTCCCTCAAGGATTGGTGATGGGATTATATGGCAGCGCTGGCTTGTTACTAGCCACGTACTTATGGTTAGTAATTTTATGGGATGTAGGAGGCGGTTACAACGAATTTAATCGGGAAACCAGCACATTTAAAATATTTCGTTGGGGATTTCCTGGCAAAAACCGTCGCATTGAAATTGATGGTCGCATAGAAGATGTCCAGTCTGTGCGGATAGCCGTCAAAGAAGGTATTAATCCCCTTCGTGCGCTTTATCTGCGCGTTAAAAATCGGCGAGATATACCCCTAACAAGAGTTGGACAACCATTATCTTTAACAGAGTTAGAAACAGAAGGCGCAAAGCTAGCTCGGTTTTTGGGAGTATCGTTAGAAGGGCTTTGAGGTATTGGGAACTGGCGACTGGCGAGATGGCTTCGCTAAGGGAAAAGGGGAAAGGTTAAAGGGAAAAGGAGGGATCTTTCGTTTACTCTTTGCCCTATGCCCAATCCCCAGTCCCCAATCCCTGCTTGAAACGATAAGATACTTAAGTTGAATCAGTAATTAGCAATGCGGTTGAAAATTTCACAATTTTTGCTTTCTGTTGCGATCGCCAGTGCCTTGATGTTGGGAGCATGTTCAACACAGCAAGTCGCTTCTAATAGTACTTCTTCTCCAACATCGGCAGCTACCTCAAACACAAGCGAGGCAACTACTAAGACAACTACTGAAGCAACGCCTGTATCTCAAAGTACTAATGAGAGCGTTTCTGGATTCGCCAATTTACCAAGGCTCGAAGGCAAGGCTACTGTGGTGCTTACAGTTAAAGGCTCACCGATTACTATCGAAGTAGACGGTACTAACGCTCCAATTACAGCTGGCAACTTTGTAGATTTAGTGCAAAGAGGTGTCTACAATGGCTTAGCTTTCCATAGAGTCGAACGCGGAACTCCAGAACAACCCCAGCCGTTTGTAGTTCAAGGCGGCGACCCCCAAAGCAAAGACCCAAATTTTCCCGTGGATCAATTGGGAACGGGTAGTTATATTGACCAAAAAACGGGAAATGCTCGCTATATACCCTTAGAAATTAAGCCAAAAAACTCAAAAACACCGATTTACAATCAAACATTTGATGCTACTGCTCAACCGGTTGTATTACCTCATAGGCAAGGTGCGGTAGCAATGGCGCGATCGCAACAACCAGACTCTGCTTCTTCACAGTTTTATTTTGCTTTAGCAGACATAGGATTCCTGGACGGTAAATACGCCGTATTTGGCAATGTTACTCAAGGTTTTGATGTAGTCAACAAAATTCAGCAAGGCGATCGCATTGACTCTGCTAAAGTAACCCAAGGTGCTGAAAATTTGAAAACACCAGCACAGTAAGAGGATGGAAAGCAGAGGGGACAAGGAGAATAATTCATCACTCTTGTAGAGACGCGATTCATCGCGTCTCCTAATTCCCAAATTTGTGAAAGTAGTTGTTACTGGTATTGGTCTAGTTTCGGCTTTGGGTGGAAGTTTAGAGGAAAGTTGGCAAAATTTGCTAGCAGGTAAATCTGGAATTAGATTACTTCAACCATTTCCGGAACTTACACCGTTTCCTCTAGCTTTGATTGGTCAACAACCAGCAGAATTAGCAACATTAACTCACCTGGTTGTTGCTTCTGCTTTGCAAGATGCTGGCTTATTTTCACCTTTAGCGGATTGTGCTGTAGTTATTGGCTCAAGTCGCTCTCATCAAGCATCTTGGGAAGTCTTGGCGCGGCAAATGTATGAGGACACAGCCACTGAAAAAGACGCACAGAATTTCTCCTCATCCCCGCGTCCCCGCGTCCCCGCGTCCTACTTAGAAAATTGGCTCGATACATTGCCTCACATGAACGCCATCGCCACTGCGCGACAAATTGGTACGTCTGGGATAGTCTTGGCGCCAATGGTAGCTTGTGCTACTGGAATTTTATCTATTGCCCAAGCAGCTTTACTTATACAAACTGGGCAATGTCAAAGAGCGATCGCAGGCGCAGTGGAAGCACCAATCACACCTTTGACTTTGGCAGGATTTGGGCAAATGGGTGCTTTGGCAAAAACTGGCGCTTATCCTTTTGATGTGCGTCGGGAAGGCTTAGTTTTGGGCGAAGGCGCAGCTGTGTTTGTCTTGGAATCAGCAGAGTTGGCAAAACAGCGTCAAGCAAAAGTGTATGGTGAAATTCTCGGTTTCGGCTTAACCAACGACGCATATCACACTAATTCTCCGCAACCTGAGGGAAAAAGTGCGATCGCTGCTATCAAACAATGTCTAGAACGTAGTTGTTTATCGCCAGGTGATATTGATTACATTCATGCTCATGGCACAGCTACCCAGCTAAATGACCAAATGGAGAGCATGGTAATCCAGCATTTGTTTCCCCAAGACGTAGCAGTTAGCTCCACTAAGGGAAGCTCAGGTCATACACTGGGAGCATCTGGAGCCTTAGGTGTAGCTTTTTCGATGATGGCTTTAAAGCATCAAATATTACCTCCTTGTGTTGGATTGCAGCAACCAGAGTTTGATTTAAAGTTAATTACAGCAGCGCATATCAGTAATATTAGCCATGTATTATGTTTGAGTTTTGGCTTTGGTGGGCAGAATGCAGCGATCGCTTTAGGAAAGCGATTGTCTAATGGCAACTTTTAATGCATATATTATTCAAGAAAACTGTAACAAAAACTACAAAATTCCTATTTTTCAAAAAAAGAGGATAAGCTAGGCAATATATAAGATCCGGTTCGCGCAAAGGGCGCGATTGGGAGAAAATTTTATGAGTTTAGCATCTGCGTTGCCGTTGGAAGCTGCTTCTCCAGCGCATATTTGTCCATTCGATCAAGCCTGTAGTTACTTAGAGGCTGCGGCTAAGGAATTAAGGTTAGATCCGGGATTGATAGAAATTCTCAGCCATCCACGCAAAGTGGTAACAGTTTCGGTTCCTGTGAAACTAGATAATGGAGAAATACGAGTTTTCGCTGGACATCGGGTGCAGCACTCTGATGTTTTAGGCCCCTACAAAGGTGGAATACGTTATCATCCGGCTGTGACATTGCGGGAAGTTTCAGCCTTAGCAATGCTAATGACTTGGAAATGTGCGTTGTTAGGTATTCCTTACGGTGGCGGTAAGGGTGGTATTGCGATCGATCCAAAACGTTATAGTGTCGGAGAATTAGAACGCATCAGCCGTCGTTATATCAGCGAGTTAATTAAAGATATCGGGCCTTCCGTGGATATTCCAGCACCAGACATGGGTACTTCTGCCCGTGAAATGGCTTGGATGATGGATACTTACTCCGTGAATGTCGGTCATGCTGTACCGGGTGTTGTCACTGGGAAGCCGCTTTCTGTGGGCGGTTCCAGAGGACGGGAAATGGCAACTGGGCGCGGGGCGATGATTATTGTACGCGAGGCGCTAGCAGACCAAGGTAAATCTTTGGCGGGAGTGCGAGTAGCCATCCAAGGTTTTGGTAATGTTGGCGGTGCCGCAGCTGAATTACTATATGAAGCGGGAGCGAAAATTATCGCTGTTTCTACGAGTGCTGGGGGACTATTTTCCCAAGATGGTCTTGATATTCCCAAGTTAAAAGTCTACGCCGCCGAAAATCACAAGAGTATCGTGGGTTTTCCAGAAGCAGTAGCAATTAGCAATGCAGATTTATTAACTTTGCCTTGCGATGTCTTGATACCAGCAGCTTTGGAGAACCAAATCACTGAAGAAAATGCCAATCAGGTGCAAGCGCAGATTGTTGCGGAAGCAGCTAACGGCCCGGTGACTCTTGAGGCTAGCTTGTCTTTAGAGGCGCGTGGTGTGACAGTGCTACCAGATATTTTGGCCAATGCTGGTGGTGTAGTGGTGAGTTATTTGGAATGGGTGCAGGGTCTGTCTTACCTGTTTTGGGATGAGGAACGTGTCAACCGCGAAATGGAACATTTGATGGTGCAGGCTTACCGCCAAGTTATTCAGCAGTCGAAGAAACGGCAAGTTTCTTTGAGGTTGGCAGCTTATACACTGGGAGTAGGTAGAGTAGCTCAAGCGTTGACTGACAGGGGTCTTTATCCTTAAAGTTTAGGGATATGCGGTGGTTTTCAATTAAATAGACGACATGAGTAGGGGCACAATATCTTGTGCCCCTACAATGCTTTACTTGTCTTTGATGTTACAACAGAAACAATAATCAAATACTGGGTATATATGACAACCGACCTTCAAAAACAGGGATTATTGTTTCTGCGTCAAGCCCTTGATAACTCCACAGCTGATTTTCGTCCTGGACAATGGGAAGCTATTGAAGAATTACTCCAACAAAACTCACGTTTACTTGTTGTTCAACGCACTGGTTGGGGTAAAAGTTTAGTTTATTTTTTAGCAACTCGTTTGCTACGAGATAGAGGTGCTGGTTTTACTCTTTTGATTTCGCCACTACTAGCTTTGATGCGAAATCAAATTGCAGCAGCCGAACGCATTGGTGTCAAAGCTAAAACAATCAATTCCAGCAATACAGAAGAATGGTCACTAGTAACAGAACAGTTGCTAGCAGGAAAAGTAGACATTCTGCTAATAGCTCCCGAAAGATTAAGTAACGAGGAATTTCGAGAAAAAATTCTTTTGCCAGTATCTCAACGCATAGGTTTATTTGTTGTTGATGAAGCTCATTGTATTTCTGATTGGGGACATGATTTCCGCCCTGATTATCGCCGGATTGTCAGAATTTTACAGGCACTTCCCCAAAATATTCCTGTCTTGGCAACAACAGCTACAGCTAACAATCGAGTTGTAAATGATATTCTTGCTCAATTAGGGTCAAATCTGCGTGTTTCTAGAGGAAATTTAACTAGACAAAGTTTGCATCTGCAAAATATTTCTATCCCTAGTCCAGCAGCACGAATAGCATGGTTAGCTCAACAGCTTCCTAACTTACCTGGAAGCGGGATTATCTATACATTAACTGTTAGAGATGCTGAACGAGTAGCTGATTGGTTAAAAACTCAAGGTATTAATGCTAAAGCATACCATAGCAAATTAGATAATGAAGTTCGTATAGTATTAGAAGATGAACTTTTGAATAATGGAATTAAAGCATTAGTCGCAACTACAGCCTTAGGAATGGGTTTTGATAAACCAGATTTAGGATTTGTAATTCATTATCAGCGTCCTGGGTCTGTTGTCCATTATTATCAGCAAGTCGGGCGAGCAGGTAGAGCAGTAGAAAAAGCATACGGAATTCTTCTAAGCGGTGACGAAGATGATGATATTACTAACTACTTCATCAATACAGCTTTTCCTCCAGAAGCGCATACACAACAGATTTTAAACGTACTCAACAAAGCTGTAGACGGCTTTTCTATTCCAGAATTACAGCAGCAACTAAACCTTTCACAAGGACAAATTGATAAGGTTTTAAAATTGCTATCACTGGAATTTCCTGCACCTGTAACCAAGCAAGGTTCAAAATGGTATCTCACCCCAGTCTCTTATCAACCCGACACTGATAAAATTGAAAAACTTACACAAATTCGTCGCCAAGAACAAGCTCGAATGTTGGAATATATGCACATTCAAGAATGCTTGATGATTTTTTTGGCGACAGAATTAGACGATCCTCAACCAAAGGCTTGCGGTAAATGTGCTGCGTGTTTGGGTAGACCATTATTACCAGAAACTTACTCAATGGAGCTTGTAAATAAAGCAATTCAATATTTACGCCGCAGCGATCAAATAATTGAACCGCGGAAACAATGGCCGCCACAAGCATTGCTCAATTATGCCTTTTCAGGCAATATTAAAAATAATTTACAAGCAGAAGCAGGAAAAGCGTTATCTTTATGGGGCGATGCAGGTTGGGGAGAATTAGTCAAGCAAGGTAAATATCAAGATAATCATTTTGATGATGCATTAGTGCAAGGTGCTTTTGAGATGATTGAACGTTGGCAACCACAACCTTTTCCAACTTGGGTAACTTGTGTTCCCTCGTTGAATCGTCCAGAACTTGTACCAAATTTTGCTCAACGACTGGCAGATAAATTAGGCTTACCCTTCATGTCAATTGTGCAAAAAGTTCGCCAAAATCAATTACAAAAAAAGATGAGCAACAGTTACCAGCAAGCTCATAATTTGGATGGTGTTTTTGTTATTGATTCTGCCAAAGTAATGAGTAGTTCTGTTTTATTGGTTGATGATATAGTTGATTCCCGTTGGACTTTTACTGTAATTGCAGCACTTTTACGGCGTGCTGGAAGTGGTGTGGTTTTTCCTGTAGCATTAGCACTCAATTCATTCAGTCAAGGGGATTAGAAAATCATGTTAAATCATGTCCTACCACCAGATACCCAAGCAATTTTGCTGTTGTGTGCCAGTTTTGGGCAAAATCGGCAAATTGAACCGCAACCCCTGAATTTAAGTGAATATAATTTCTTGGCAGACTGGTTGCGTGAAAACCAGATGCGTCCAGCAGATTTATTAGAATCTATAGGTAAAGAAAAATTACAAAAAATTACTATTAATAAACTGGATTCTGATAGGCTTTCAGCTTTACTAGAACGGGGTATGATGTTGAGTTTAGCTGTTGAAAAGTGGACTAATCAGGGATTGTGGGTGCTAGGAAGAAGCGATACAAACTATCCTAAACGTCTCAAACAAAGACTGAAACATTCAGCACCAGCAATTCTCTATGGTGTTGGCAATATCGAACTGCTATCTCTGGGAGGACTGGCTATTCTCGGTTCTCGTGATGTTGATGACGAGATAGTTGGCTACACGCGAAGAGTTGCACAAAATATTGCTGTACAAGGAATGCAGGTAATTTCCGGTGGGGCGCGAGGGGTAGATCAAGCAGCGATGCTGGGTGTTTTGGATGCAGGAGGAACGTGTGTTGGTGTATTAGCAGATAGTTTGACTAAGACAGCAATCAGTAGCAAGTATCGCTCTAGTATTCAAGAGGGTAGACTTACGTTAATTTCTAGTTATGACCCCGAAGCTGGTTTCAACACAGGTAATGCGATGGGGCGAAACAAATATATTTATGCTTTAGCGGATTATGCCCTTGTAGTCAATTCTTCTTTTGGCAAAGGTGGTACTTGGGCTGGTGCAGTGGAAGCGCTTTCCCGACTCCAAGATATCCCAGTTTTTGTACGCTTGCATCCTACTGCCTCAGAAGGTAATCAACAACTGCACAATCAAGGCGCAAAACCTTTTCCTCCTGAACCTTGGAATGATTCGTTGAGAGAACTTTTAGTAAAAGCGGCTTCTTGGGTTGAAACAAAAGAAACTCAGATTGAAACAATAACTCAAGAAACTATTTTAGATATTCATCCACCAGATATTTATCAAGCTGTTTTACCTTTTATTCTCAATCATTTACAGCAACCGAAAGATGCAAAATCTTTGGCGGAATCTTTAGATGTTAGACTATCTCAAATGCAGGATTGGTTAAATAAAGCTGTGAGTGAAGGTAAGGTAAAAAAAATTAATAGACCAGTTGCTTATGTAGTCAATCAATCAATAACTCAACTTTCTTTATTATGATGGTATTATGGGATGTGATTTTTATTTTTTAGACATATTTGATGAATGTTATCAAGACGCAACGAGAGAAGCAAGCATAGTAGACGCAAAGCGGCTTTTCGGCCAGAGATCGCTCCCAACTTACCCTTGATAAATTCCCTATTTCGGTTCTTGGCTCTTTAGAAGAAATTTTAGATGAAAACTGGTTTCGTGAATATAGTAGTTCTAAATAATTTTTAAAACTAAAAACTAAAAAAATAATCTCCATAAATAAATTTGTTGGAGCAAAGGAAACCTTTACTCCAACTTCTAGAGCTAGATCCTACGCGAACGGAGAAATTTCAAGTAGGACTTTCACAAAAAACAGTGGATTCATATCTTGCAAAGATTTCTGTCAATGCTATTATCTATGACTAACCTGAAGGTGTAGCGGCATGAATTAAGTCTAGACTTTCCTCAGCAGGAGGATGCTTAATACTTTGAGATGATGTCGGACGTTCATGGCGATCGCGAGTTTCTATCTTTACGGGTTGACCAATTTTAATTGACTCGTAAAGCGCTTGAATGATACTAACATCAATCAATCCTTCAATCCCAGATGGTTCTGGATCTTTATCTTCAAGAATACAATTAGAGAAGTAAGTAAACTCAGCTGCTAATTGATCGCGATCTTCAAAGGTACGCTCTTGAGTCTCACCATTAATTGTTAAGTAATGCTTGATTTCTCCCTGCCAAGGATACGCGGGTTGTACTCGCAAATCTCCTTTAGTACCTACAATCTGATAAGTTACAACGCTAGCTGCCCCAAAGCTACAGGTAAACGTTGCTAACCGTTCATTGGGAAAACGTAAAATGACACTAGTCATTTCTTCAACTTCGCTGAAGCGTTGTTCTCCCTTATTAGCAGCTACAGCAAATACTTCGATTGGTTCATCTTGAAATAGATAACGCGCAGCATTAATACAGTAAATGCCGATATCGTCGAGCGTTCCACCACCTGTTACATTTCGTAGACGAATATTCCCTTCTTGTACTTGTTGAGTAAAAACAGAATTGAAAATTCTTGGTTCACCAATTTGCTTTGAACGGACAATTTCCACCGCTTGTAAATTTGCTTCTTCCAAATGTAAGCGGTAAGCAATCATCAGTTTCACGCCGTTATCATTGGCAGCTTTAATCATTTCCTCACATTCTTGTTCTGTCACCGCCATTGGCTTTTCACACAACACATGAATTGCCTGATTAGCAGCCCGTACAGCGTATTCACGATGCAAGTGATTGGGCAAGGCAATATAAACTGCATCAACTTCACCACTTGTCAAACAATTCTCATACTCTTCGTATGAATAACTTTGCTTTATGCCGTACTTTTTGCTCAGTTCTTCTCTTTTAGTGGGGTCATCAGAGACTAATGCAACTAATTCTGAGTTTTCCGCATGGGCAAAGGCAGGTAAAGCAGCATCTTGGGCAAACCAACCTAAACCAACGACGGCATAACGAATTTTACGCTTACCATTTGTAGCAGTCATTTTTGTACCTGTTGATGAACAAATTTTGTGAATTTTAATGGAGTAGCTATCAAAAAAATCTCGAATAAATAGCAGTCAGAGTGGAAGATGAATAAATGTAAAGACACCAGATTGAGATTTACTGGTGCTTCCAAGTCGAGGTTTGAATTGTCTACAAGACTGATTGTAATGTTGAATTCTGAATGATTATTCAGTTAGATTATCTGGTTAAAGCGGCTTCAATTTCTGGTTCTAATTGAGCTTTAGTTTTCTGAAATTCTTGACCTAATTCAGTTAGCTCTTGCTCATCCATACACTCGCGCACAGCACCAAAAATTTCGCTTTCTTCCTCTTCCACATGGTACTGAACTGCTTCCTTTAATTCACTCATTTTTTCTTTAAACTCAGGAGCAGTAGGTTTAAGAGCCTTAATTTCTTCCAAAATTAAAGAAACTTCTTCATGTTCTTCTTCAGCTTCTTCAACATATTGTTCAGTTTCATCGTATTCTCGCAAAGCTGGGTAGAAGACTAATTCTTCAGTTCTAGCATGTAAATTCAGTGCTTTATATAGTTGATTGAAGTGTTCTTGTAATTTACTTCCCTTAGCTTTTTCAGCTTGTGCAAAAAGTTGCTCAACTTGACGATGCTCTGCTTCAATTAATGAGAGAATATCTGTTGCTTTAGTTTTAGCCATTTTACCCCTCAGTAATAATCGATTTATAGGGCTGAAAATGTAGAGGTCGAACTATGGGTTCTCGTAACATTCTCAATAATTTTAAAAATTAAAACCTCATTCTTTTAGTAAGCTTTTGGTTACACTTAAGGAATATTTATGATATTGCAGCGTGACTGAAATTCATAACCTCGGTATGAGGGATAATGAGTATGTAGTATTAGCAGCCACAACTACTACTAGGAGCTAAACAAGTGTATGGCGATCCAAATACAACCAACAACTCAGACTTTATACGACCAAGATTATTACCTTTGGCTGAGGACAACAATCAATCAACTTCGCGCTGGACAGTTTTCTGCTGTTGATTTAGATAATTTGTTGGAAGAATTAGAAACTATGGGTAGAAGGGAGAAGCGAGCAATTGAAAGTTTATTAATTAAGCTTCTTGAACATCTACTAAAACTCAAGTGTTGGGATAACGAGAGAGAACGTAATCAAGGACATTGGAAAGGTGAAATCAGGACTTTTCGCAGAGAGATTAAAAAAGCTCTTAAAGATAGCCCTAGTTTAAAACCTTACATTTTAGAAATATTTGATGAATGTTATCAAGATGCAAGGACAGAAGCAAGCGATCGCTCTCAACTAGCTATTGACATATTCCCTGTGATACCCATTGGCTCTTTAGAACAAATTTTAGATGAAAATTGGTTTCCTGAGTGACGCTATTTGGTAAATATAACAATATTTAAACACTAGGCTCACTCAATGCCCGACTCAACGATGTATGGCTAAATTTAAATGTTCTGTCCATTCTCTAACGCTAGATTTAGTTTAAACATAAGTAACCACTTATTGCTTCTCTACCAAACCCGATTAAAATAAATACGCAACTTGGGTTTCCATAGGAGTTATCCAGCCGTGCAGCCGGACTTAATAGGCTTGGAAATTAGTAAAGGGGAACTGAGACGCTTGACTGGGTTCGACCCAGAAGACGTTTTTCGACCCTCTGTTTTGCGAGATCGCAAGAAGCGATTAGGGTTTTTGATCAATGAAATGCTGGTGACGCTGGCGCTAACGCCAATTATCGTTGGCTTTATTTATGCTTTTATTATTTTGCCAACAATTGGGTCTTCAATTAAATTCGGAATTCTTCTACTAATTCTAGTGCCAATCCCGATATTGGTGGGGCGATCGCTCTGGCGACAGTTGACCTTTCCTGAAGGACTGACAATACTTTTAGATGAAGTTGATAAATATCATGACCTGATTAGCGCCATCGATATCAATGACCAATTGGCAGCATCAGGAAACGTAGAAAGCAATATCCATGACCGAGATCGAGTCACCGCAGCCTTGCAACTGATTCGAGAAGATTTAGTCCGCGCTCTGAAAACGGAACGAATTTTGCGAGATAATAAAAATTTGCTTGCTAGTAATCAAGAGTTATTTGTCAATAATTTAGCTAGTCTCCAAGCTTTACAAGTTAGTAGTCAAGCAGGTGAATACGCTCAACTTTTAAATCAATCATTGCAGATTGCGATCGATGTGCAAGCAGAAATTAGAAAATTGCAGAAAGGCTAAGAAAATGTTTCTAAAGCTTGGGCGACTAGAAGTCACGGCTACACAGACAAAACCTGCCTCCGCAGGTTAGAAAACCCTTGATTTTGTATTAGTCCACGGAGGTGGACTTTGCTTGTATAGTAGCGACTTCTAGTCGCCCAATACTTTCCCACAAAACAATCGCCCGTTCATCTAAATGAGCAACAAACCCAAAATAATTGTCCTAGATGACGATCCTACAGGTTCTCAAACAGTCCACAGCTGCTTACTACTAATGCACTGGGATGTAGACACTCTACGCAGTGGGTTACAGGATGATTCACCGATTTTCTTCGTGTTGACTAACACGAGATCCCTAACTCCAGAGTCAGCTACATCTGTGACTAAAGAAGTTTGCCAAAATCTGAAAATTGCTTTGCAAGCTGAAGGAATTGACGATTTTTTGATTGTCAGTCGTTCTGATTCTACCTTGCGCGGACATTATCCCATTGAAACAGATGCGATCGCTCAAGAACTCGGCCCTTTTGATGCCCATTTTCTCGTACCTGCATTCTTTGAAGGCGGACGCATCACCCGTCATAGCGTGCATTATTTAATGATTGATGGTGTACCCACCCCAGTCCATGAAACAGAATTTGCCCGCGATTCGGTTTTCAGCTACCATCATAGTTACTTACCAAAGTACGTCGAAGAAAAGACCCAAGGACAAATTCAGGCCGAAGCAGTAGAACGGTTTCTCCTAGCTGATATTCGCGCTGGTAGTCTGGAACGCTTGCTAAAACTGAGTAACAATCAGTGTGCTGTGGTCGATGGTGAAACTCAAGCCGACCTCGATCGCTTTGCACTAGATATATTAACAGCAGCAAGTCAAGGTAAACGCTTTTTATTCCGCAGTGCTGCCAGCATTTTAACAGCTTTAGCCGCTTTACCTCCCCAACCCATCGCAGCTGAAAACATGGCACAGTACGTGCGCCAAGGCAAACCAGGTGCGGTGATTGTTGGCTCCCATGTGAAAAAAACTACTCAGCAGTTAGAGGCATTGTTGCAAGTAGAGGGAACTGTGGGAATTGAAGTAGATGTAGCGCGACTACTCGATAATCAAACTAATCAATCGGCTGTACTCCTGGGAGAAATTCAGGAAAGTACGCGGTTAATACACGAGGCTGGTAAAACACCGGTAATTTATACCAGCCGTCAAGAACTGAGTTTTCAGGATGTGAAGACACGATTGGACTTTGGAGCCAAGGTTTCAGCCTTATTGATGGATATTGTCCGCAGTTTACCATCTGATATCGGATTTTTAATCAGCAAGGGTGGTATTACCTCAAACGATGTCTTGAGTACTGGACTAGCTTTAACTTCAGCCCGCTTACTCGGTCAAATTTTACCTGGTTGTTCAATGGTGCTAACGCCATCCAATCATCCCCAGTTTCCTGATTTGCCTGTGGTGCTGTTTCCTGGTAATGTCGGTGATGCCCATGCTTTGGGCACAATTTTTCAACGTTTGACAAAAACAGCTTTAAGTGCTGAATCAAGATAATAATCGTTTTGAAGCACTCAGGTCTTTTTTGTCTAATAAATAAGTTAGGCAGAATCGATCGCATACATTATTTTTTGTTCCCCCAACCCTGTTCCTCTCCCCAGAAATGAACTTATTTTTGTCCAAGTATTGACTAATTAGAAGAATCATTGCGACATACAAAGCGCCCAAAATCTTATCTAATCAAGCTTTTTTGCCCAGACGCTACGCCTAGCTTGGTTCAACCTGGTAGTACACCATCGTAAATCTCAAATCCAAAATGTTATAAGGATGTTGTCGTATTTTGCAAACGATCTAATATTGGTAATTATTCGGTGTGTCCCTTGTCTTTTGGCTAGTATTGCATGACTTCTGATTCCACGTTACCTAATCTAAAGTCAAATTCTGCACCTCCTAATGCAGAACCAAACTCTATTCATTCCCAGGTAGAGAAAAGTGCTACTGTTTCCGATTTAGAATCGGATTCTATCCTCCCGGATGCTGAGTTAAATTCTGTGCTGCTGTATTTAAAATCAAATACTGAGCTTGCACAAGTAGAGTCAACTCCTGCCAAGCCGGATGTAGAGTTAAATTCCGCAAATTCTATCTTGACTGATTTAAATAGCAGTGACTCACCATTAATAGGACAGCGGGTAAATCAGAATATTCAAGTCCAGCTGAAAAGTGAAAGCGGACGAATGTTATTAATTTTACCCTCGGAATCTCAAGTACCTGCATCCGAAGTCAGTTGGTCTGATATTTGGCAGCAAATCAGACAGCGCCTGAACGCTGGCGATCGCTTCCGCATATCTAACACCCCTGTGCATCTAATGGCACAAGACCGTCTAGTAGATGCTAGACAACTGCAAGAACTCGCCGAAGCTTTAAGCGATGTCCAGCTGCGATTAGTATCGGTTTCTACTAGTCGTCGGCAAACTGCGATCGCTGCTGTCACCTCTGGTTACTCAGTAGAGCAACTACAACCCGTAACTTCCCTGAATACAGAGCCAAAAGCTACAGCCATACCCCAGGCAGATGCCCTTTATTTGGAAATGACTGTACGCTCTGGAGTAGAAATTCGTCATCCTGGTACAGTAATTATCTTGGGAGATGTCAATCCCGGTGGTATTGTAGTTGCAGATGGAGATATCATCATCTGGGGTCGTCTACGTGGAATCGCTCATGCTGGTGCCGGAGGTAATCTTTCGTGTCTGATTATGGCCTTGCAAATGGAACCAACCCAATTGCGGATCGCAGATGCTGTGGCTAGGGCACCAGAAAAATCGCCGATGCAATATTCTCCAGAGGTGGCACATATTACGCCCCAAGGAATTCGCATCGCGAGGGCTACTGATTTTTCCAGAAACCAATTAATCAAGACCGATAAACAACCCTGAATATTTACTTAAAACATTAAGGATATCCAGGATAAAACATAGCGATTTTCATGTAGATAGAATACACTACTCTAATCCATAGCCCTTTTCCTGTGGCAAAGTGTATTGTACATAACCGAAAAACGCTATAAAAAAGCACTCATAGCTGATTCTCGCCTTAGAGATTCAGATATTTCTTCATACTTGATACGATACTTCATACTTTATACTGCATTTACAGTTTTATATTTCCTGAACCCTCATTGACCGCATTTCTATCATGACTCGCATTATTGTGATTACCTCCGGTAAAGGAGGAGTGGGTAAAACCACCGTTTCAGCAAATCTGGGCATGGCTTTAGCCAAAATGGGCCGTCAAGTTGCCTTGGTTGATGCGGATTTTGGTCTGAGAAATTTAGATTTGCTGCTAGGGCTGGAAAACCGCATCGTCTATACAGCGGTGGAAGTCCTAGCAAGAGAATGTCGTTTAGAGCAAGCCTTAGTTAAGGATAAGCGGCAACCCAATCTCGTACTTTTGCCAGCAGCCCAGAATCGTTCTAAGGATGCAGTCACACCAGAACAGATGAAGTTATTGGTGAATGCATTAGCGCAAAAGTATCAATATGTAATTATTGATAGCCCCGCCGGCATTGAAAATGGATTTAAAAATGCGATCGGCCCGGCAAAAGAAGCGCTAGTTGTTAGTACACCAGAAATTTCCTCAGTTCGTGATGCAGACCGAGTAGTTGGATTACTAGAAGCACAAGGGGTTAAGCGTGTTCATTTAATAATTAACCGCATCAGACCCGCAATGGTGCAGGCAAATGATATGATGTCAGTGCAAGATGTTCAGGAACTTCTCGCTATCCCCTTGATCGGGGTAATCCCTGACGACGAGCGTGTTATTGTATCTACCAATCGCGGCGAACCTTTGGTTTTAGGGGAAACTCACTCTCTAGCTGGCACAGCCTTTGAGAACATTGCTCGGAGATTGGAAGGGGAAAACGTCGAATTTCTTGATATCGACTCGTCCCAAGACAACTTCTTCGTGCGTCTTAGAAAGTTGTTCTCGACAAAGATTGTTTAACCTAATTTCCCAGTCTCGGCCCCAGACCTATTCGTAATGATTGAACTTCTAGAAAAACTTTTTTCTCGTGGTCCTGATAGCAGTCGAACTCAAGTGAAACGTCGCCTGCAATTGGTGATTGCTCACGATCGCGCTGACATCGACCCCCAAACGTTGGAAAAAATGCGGCAAGAAATCCTAGATGTCGTCTGTCGCTATGTCGAAGTCGAGACAGACGGCTTAGAGTTCTCTTTAGAAAGCAACCAACGAACCACAGCTTTAATTGCAAATTTGCCCATCCGCCGGGTCAAAGGCGGCATACCTGAATGGGAAAGAGGTGATAAGTAGCCGTAATTTTAATCTTAATATTTGTAAAATTCAAATCACGTTATAGTTTCAGCAAATAAACTGCGTTCCCTCTTAGGGTTGCCGTAGGCATCGCCTTAGTTTTAAGCATCACGAATTGCTTTAACTAGCTCGTATTTGTTAATTTGGCTATAAGCTTTAATATTCAACGCTTTCCCTCGTGATATATAGCAGGCAATAGGCAACAGGCTTGCGAAAGTCTCTTTGTCTCAGGCTTTTACGAGTGCGTTATGTCCTAAACTATACTTCAACTGCTATAGTCAAAAACCATGCTCTTCGTGGGTATAGTTTTGGAACTACTGGTCTGTCCCAAAAGTTCTGAGAGGTTCGTAGTAAGCACTTTAGTGCTTGAACATTATAGGACTAAAGTCCTTACTACAAACATATTTATCCCTCAAAATTAATGGGACAGCGATCGCCTTTCGTTCCCCTTCTTCTTCGATCCAAATTTCAATGCTGAGGTAAAGCTAATTGAATTAGACGGGTTATTGATAAATGACAACAAAAAAGAACGCTGGGATAGCGCTAGCGTTCATGATTTTCAAGGAACTTACGGTGATTATGTCTTGAATAAGGTGTCTAAGGTTTTTCCAGAGTTGCGACGGACGGTTTTATCTAACAAAGTAATCGAGTCGGTTAATTTTAAGTAGCTTTAAAGCTAAATAAAAAAATTCCCGTTGTCAGTTGTGATGGCAACGGGAGTTGAGCAAATTTTCTATCAACTATCGATAAGCAACTTGTGGCCCTGCCCAAATTTCTGTAACCTGTTTCCCGAAAGTAATAGGTTGATCGTCGTCTGTTGTATTGACAGTCTTGCCATCGTTAGCAACTTTGACCAAAGGCCAGTTTTCCTCGCCTAGTTCGCCTGCACGAAATAGGACATGATCGGGTTGGCTTTTACTCCAACCTAACAAGACTGCAATCTTCTCATCGTCATGTTCCTCATTAGCGGGAGCAACAGTGTTAGCGTGATTTCTTTGCCGATCCCAAATCACGGCGCTATCTGTAGAATCACCTGTGTTAAATACGCCTTCAAATTTGCGTGCTAAAAAGCGATCGCCTTTTTCCGACCAACTAACAGGAACTAACACCCCAATCTGACCGCTGGAATCAGTTTCTTCTGCTGACACCGCCTTGAAAGCTTTGACTTTTAATAAGGGATCGCTAACAGGAGTAGTTGAAGCCACCACCCACAATTTCTTAGTTTGCATATCTTGTACAAACAGAACGCTGGTGACACGGCTGTTGTACATTTCGGGTTTTACTTCTAGTTGCACTCGGCTATAAACAGCATATTTACCATCTGGAGAAAGCACCGGTATGCTACGGTAGTGGCGCACTCCAGAACCTCCGTTAGAACTAATAGCCTCTTGAGTAGTTGTAATCCATTTCCAAGGAATAGGATGAGGACTACCGATGGGATCTATTTGTTCTGCTTGGGACTCATCAACTGGTTCGGTATTAGGTATTTCCGTTGTTATGGTTGGTTGTGGCTCTCTTAAAATTAGTGGTACTTGAGTCGCTACCAACGATCCAGTAAAAGATTTTTCTCTAGGTAAAGAATTTTTTTCTTCTTTCAAAGATTTGATATTAGCAGCTTTGAGTTTTTGCACTAATTTAATTTGACCAACAGGAACATCTGTTAAGGGTGCAAGTTCAACTTCTGCCAGAGGATCGGGAACATTTAAATCGCTGCTGGAAAGAGAACTATCTACTTGTGCAAAAGACTCAATTTTATACTCTTTATCCTCTGGTAATACTTGCGGTTCCCGAATAGCGCTGCTTTGTGTTGGCACAGAATCAAGTTCTTCTGCTGATGAGTTGACTCGATCTACTGTTAATGTCTCAGCTATCTCAGGTTCCCCAACTAAAGCTATTTCCTTTGATACAGGCTCAGACTCTTCAGTAATTGAAGTTCGTTTAACTACTTCGGATTTTACTTGAGCCGAGTGACCGGATGCCCCTAATAAGGGTGCGATCAATATCACAACGACAACGTAATTGAGAAATGGTTGGGCGCGGAACCATCCTGACAGCAAAAGGGGTTTAAGCATTTGTAGACTCTCTAGAGGGGCGGTTGCTTATGTGAGGAGCAATACCTATGCAGCAATGGAGCAGGCGATAATTATATGTATAACAAGAAACTAAAAGCTTTTACTAAATAATTTCTTCATTTGCAGAAATTCACAAAAAATCTGTATCATTAAGTACACCTTTTCTTTCTACGTTACTGAATATTTTTTTCCGAAAATATGCGAGTATAGTAACTATGCTAATAACTCAGTAGTTACTACAAATATCTATTTATGGTGTAGAGAGACTTAACCACACCACAAACACCTGTATCCAAGGGGTATTTAGCTTATAATTCGAGCTATTTTATAGTGCAAAGTTAGAGCAGCTAAACTGCACCCCTGATGTTTAAACCAGCGATCGCTAGCAAACATCAAAAAAAGCAGTCTAAGCACTATATCCAGTGCAAACCCCGGTAATGGTAAACGTGAGGCGTTACGTGAAAAGCTGGGAAAGCAGACACATAATACATAATACTCAGAAAATATTGCTGCCAGCAACCCTAAGTTATAATTTGCAACCTAAAGTATAGAAACACTTGGAACGCAATGCTCTTTTACAAAAGCAACCGCGTTGAATGCTGAAATTTGGCAAAACCATCAGCACAACAGCAATAATATATACTGGGTAGATGATCTAGCGACTCCTAACTACGCAGACTGTTGAAGCTAACTAGAGGGAGATGCAGTTGATATGAACTTTTATTGTTCCTAACTTAATGTAGTTAAGTTAATCAAACAGTCTATAGTTTTAACAAAGACGATAACATTGTACCACCAAACAACCAAACTATAAATATCTAAATTAAAAGTTGTCAGTTATCAGGGGCGCACTTACCATTAACTAGTGACTAGTGACTAATGATTAATGGCTAATGAAAATTGTCTTTTTTGGTACTCCCCAGTTTGCTGTCCCGACTTTAGAAAAATTATTAAATAATTCCAAATTTGAGGTGTTGGCAGTTGTTACCCAACCAGATAAACGTCGAGAACGTGGGAATAAACTTACTCCTTCACCTATAAAAGCGATCGCCACTGCTCACAATTTACCAGTATGGCAACCAGAGCGGGTAAAGAAAGACACCGAAACTTTGAATTTACTCAAACAATCAGATGCAGATGTGTTTGTTGTTGTCGCCTATGGCCAGATTTTGTCCACAAAAATCCTGAATATGCCAAAATTGGGCTGCATTAATGTGCATGGCTCGATTTTACCCAAATATCGAGGGGCAGCGCCGATTCAATGGTGTTTGTATAATGGCGAAACAGAAACGGGGATCACCACCATGTTAATGGATGCAGGCATGGATACTGGTGCAATGCTAAAAATAGCCACTACACCCATTGGATTGCTGGATAATGCTCAAGACTTAGCCCAAAGACTGGCTGCAATTGGTGGGGATTTGTTAGTGGAAACTTTGTTGAAGTTGGAAAGTAAAGAAATTCAACCAATACCCCAAAATAATTTAGAAGCGACTTATGCACCTTTGATTCAAAAACAAGATTATGGTTTGGATTGGTCAAAAAGCGCTATCCAATTACACAATCAAATTAGAGGCTTTTACCCCAACTGCACAGCAACCTTTCGTGAGAACCTGCTAAAAATTACTGCTTCTGTTCCTCTTGGAACCCAGGGCGATGGCCAGCTACCACCAGAGTTCCAAGAAATAATACATAAATTACCTAATTTGTCAAATATATCAGATAAGCCAGGAGTTGTAGTGAGTATTGCTAAAGGAATTGGGGCAATTGTCCAAACTGGGGAAGGTTTGTTGCTGTTGCGGGAGGTTCAGCTAGCTGGTAAACGTCCCCAGTCCGGATGGGACTTTGTTAATGGTAGTCGGTTAACTGTGGGGGAAGTATTTGGTATAGGGAGTTGAGGTAGACAAGGGAGATGAGGGAGACAAGGGAGGCAAGGAGAATAATTCTTCACTCCTAACTCTGAACTCCTCACTCCTAACTCCTACCTTTTAACTTTTAACTTCTAAGTTTTCATAAAAGCGACAAGATTCGCAAGGACCATCTGGGTTGACTGCACAGCGAATGATTTCTGAGTGAGCATTGTAGCAGCAAGTGGCATCACCGATTACCCAACGTCCTTCTACTAAACTTTTCTCAGATGGTCTTTTCGCAGACTGGACATAAATGGCAATATTATGCAAACGATAGCGTCCTGCTTTCAGTTGGTATCGATGACGACGTTCTAGAACGGCGTAGGTTTTACCTTCAAAATCGAGATAGTTTCCAGGTTGGGGTGTCCAATCAAGTTGCACTCTACCGAGGGACTCACGCGGATGCGTGAGAATCACCTCGGTTTGTAAAGAGTCTGGCTCCATAAGCTTATGTGATTTGATTTACATTATAAGGATGTTATCGCAATAACTTTCTTTAGCTTACCGAATTTAGATTACAATTAATAATTCACGATTAGCAGACAACAGGCAACAGGCAACAGGCAACAGTCTTGAAAGTCTTTTGGTGTCTTGGTTTTACAAACAGTTTATGTTCTAAAGTCTGCTTCAATTGCTATATTTGCAACAAGTAGGGATGCACAGATGTACATCCCTAAAAGCTACGGCAACCAAAATCCAGGCAGAATAGATTTGCTAAAATCGCGTACTGTTTGGTTGAGCGATCGCGCCACTTCTATATGCGCTTCATCCGCTTCCACAGGTAAAATCTCAGATGGCTGACCTTCTCCTAAATAAGATACCGCCAAATTCGCCGCTTCTAAACCAGTAACGTAAGCCTTTTCTTGAGACCAGGAACCATGACGGTTAACAATCCAATCTCCACTCATAAACACATTCTCAAAACTGGTCGAAGCTTGCAACATATAACGATAACTACCAGGCGCAAAGTGAGTCACCGCTTGAGGTAGGCGAATTACGCTGCTATCAATTAGCTTTGCCTTGCGAAATTCTGGGACGCAAGTTGCCAAATAACGCTGAACTATTGGTAAAATCTCTTCATCGCTCAAACTCAGATATTGATTTGCGTGATAAAAATCAGCTTCAATTACTGTTCCTGGTTCATTGCGATATTCATCATGTAAGGCATTCAAATCAAAAAATGTCCAACCTGTAGTTGCGTCGAATCCAAAGCAAGCATTGGAAGGACGAGGAATATTAATTTTGCGATCGAACCATAACCGAGTCGCTAAAACATCAATTGCTCCTAAATTGCTCAAATTCCGAAATTCTTCACGACTTTGTAAACTCGGACTAGTTGAAACAATTTTCTTCATACCTGTAATTCCCACTGCAAAAATCACAGCATCGGCATCAAAAACTTCATCACCGCAAACCACGCCTTTTGCTCGATGATTGCTATCAAGAATTAAGTCTGTTACCCGCCGCTTGGGTAATACTCGCGCACCAGCTTTTTCAATACGTTCCACCCAAGGACGAAATATTTTTTCTCCCACAGTTCCCCGACACCAAACTACATCAAAATCTGGTTGATGAGCCAATATAAAATAGTAAAGCATTCCTAAAGTTGCAGCGGCTGAACATTGTTCGCCAGGTGCAAACAAACCTACCAATAACATTGGTTCAAAAGCGTCGCGGTAAAGTGTTGCAGAAACATTAAAATCTTTGAACAGTTCGCGGGCAGTGACAAAATCATAACGCCGCCAAGCTGCATCAGAATTATCAAAATCAACAACAGCATAAAGTAAAGGTAAGGCGCTGAGGCGGTCAATTAATGGCAGCCGTTTAAACTGAGTGTAGAGAAAAGTCCCCAGAGGTGCAGGAAGTCGTGGTAAATCTTGAAAAATTGGTGATTCGACTTCCAACCCCGCAGGCGAATATTGGGAAGAACGAGTCCAAGTAGTAAAAGGATTAATTCCTAACTCATTGATGAGGGAAAAAATATTTCTGTAAGGATACCAGAAACCATGAATGCCAGCTTCTACAGATTTTCCTGCGGGTGTTTGCCAACCTGCCACTAGTCCACCGGGATAAGAACCTGCTTCCAGAAGTGTCACATCATAGCCTTGTTTTGCCAAATGGTAGGTTGCTCCTAAACCTGCCCAACCTGCACCAACAACTACCACTCGTTTTTGTTGTGACCCTTCCACCATCGTAGCCTCCGATTCTTCCAATCCAAGAACTTATGATAGCGTAGCTTCTCCGTAGGACTACACAATCAAAAATACCAAATCTAAAATTTTATTTAGAGAAGCAGTTGAGTAAAAACTCCTTGCGGTTAATGCTGAGCTAAGAGTATAACAGAAAACAGATTTAATTATTTATGGGGATTAATCCTAATGGCTCAATTAGCAAATCTAAAATTCAGTCTAGATGACTATGAATTACGAGATGGAATTTATTTTCCTAGCGACTACAAAGATTTGAACAGTACTCAACACAAAAAAACTTGGGATAAAATCGGTAAAACATATTATGGTTCCCAAAAAATTGAAGCAGCCGCAGATGAATCGCCCATCAAACAAGATTACACTCTGTTAACTGGTACGCCTGGGGGTACTTGGAATAAATTCCCATTGAATAAATCTGTTGGTTCAGTTCTGGAGATTGGTTGCGGTTATGGTCGCGCACCTTTACATCTCTCTAAAGCTAAAAATTTGAGATGTGAAAAATATTATGGTATTGATATTTCTGAAACTTTATTGCGACGATTAGTCAAAGTTAAACAAGAATACAATTTTTTCCCAGAAGCTGAGTTTAATATAATTTGCAATTCTGCTGAAACATTACCTTTGGCAGATAATTCTATAGATTTGGTAATTTCTAATTGTGTATTTATGCATATTCCAGATGCACAATTAAGAAATTTATTGGCAGATATATCTCGCGTACTGAAACCTGGTGGAATTTTTGTTTTTAATCATTCATTCCACAATAAGTCTTGTCCTTCTCATATCATTCATAATTTTGTGAGAAAGTTGAATCCATTTGTGAGAAATCCAGTTTATCTGAAGCAATATTCAGCTGCTGAAATAGAGGAAATGTTGGCAAGTGCTGGGATGAAAACGAAATGTCCAGAGTATATTGTTGAACCAACAGAAGAATATGCAATCTTGCCGGAAACTATTAAAGGAATTCGGGTACCGTTTGCTAAAGCTATCAATCAAAGTCTCAGACCGCCAGCTAGTTTAAAATCAACTTTGGCTTATGGTTTTAGCGCTTACAGCACTCAACTGGATTAATTCAGAAACTAGGAACATATCCTTGGCTGAAGACGCGATGAATCGCGTCTCTACAAAATGGTCTGATTTGTGAAAATTAGCGATCGCTAATATCCCCGATTTCTTACCAGAAGTCGGGGATCTAAATTTTGATGGATAATTTAGGACTGCCTAGCTACAATAATTAGGCAACAAAGTCTAAAGCAGTAGATACGTTTGTAGTATCTTGCACGACAGCAATTAGATCGCCATTTCTGTAGATGAGAGTATCTAAAGCTGCGCCACCACTGAAATTCGAGTTTTTCTGGAGAGTGTAGCTATTGAGAGTACCGCCAACTCTAATCTTATCGCCTTCCAACCGTTTGAAGTCTGTGATAAGGGCATATCCGCTGCCTAAATAGTCAATGTTGGTAAAAGAACCGTTGTAACCAAGGCTGAATTTATCCGCCCCACTACCGCCAGTATACCTGTCGATTTCGCCACTACTGCCACCGTAGCCACTGAGGAAATCATCGTTTGCCCCACCAATTAGTGTGTCATTTCCCCGTCCGCCGTAGAGCAAATCGTTACCATTGCCACCACTTAGGTAATCATTACCTGCGGGGGTGCCGCTACCATTAGTGATTTCGTCACCGAAGAGTATATCACCACCATTCCCACCATAAAGTGAGTCATTACCAGCGCCACCGATGAGGTTGTCAATTCCATCATCACCAAAGATAGAATCGTTCCCGCCCTTGCCCTCGATGTAATCGTTTCCTGCGAAACCATTCAGGTAGTTTGAGTAATCATTTCCTGTAATCTTATTGTTGAGGCTGTTGCCGCCACCATAGAAAGCAGTATTCGCATACAGTAATGTCAAATTCTCTAGGTTAGCCCCTAGAGTGTAATTAGTATAAGACAAAACTATATCAGTACCCTGGTTACTATACTCAGTAATGGTGTCAGATGTATCTCCCGTCGCAGAGATAATGTAAGTATCATTGCCTGTTCCACCAAGTAAAATATCATTACCTGCTCCACCCCATATAAAGTCATTCCCTGCTTCACCGTAAATAACATCATTGCCGTTATCTCCGAAGAGGTAATCTTTGCCTGCACGGCCTAGTATGGTATCGCCGCCCTCGCCGCCATAAACATAGTCATCTCCTTCTCCAGCATCGATAATGTCGTTTCCGCCTCTGCCATAAATTCTATCGTTGCCTGCATACCCAAAAATGGAGATGTCAGCAGATTCAGTACCATTGAGGTTGTCATTACCAGGAGTGCCATAAATAGCCATAAATTAATGTCCTCTTACATTTTTTTTCAGGACTCACGTAAGTGTGATATTTTTTAGGTAGTCTAGACTGATACAAAGACTTTACTCTAGACTCCATAACATAAAATATATTTTTGTCCTGACATATTCTCCAATATGAATATTCTCTGTTTCGGATTTATTCGATTTCCTTAATTGTTTGTCATGTAATTTACCAACTTTTACCAACTTTTTGAAACCAAAGTTGGTAAATTAGGGATTAGTTCAGCTAATTTTTCCCTACGCAACTATGCCGTTGGATTTATCGCCACTTTGGATATCACTCAAAACTTCATTACTTGCCACATTTATTACTTTCTTTTTGGGTATTGCTGCGGCCTACTGGATGCTGGGATATCGTGGCAAAGCAAAATCGTTGATTGAAGGCATCTTTATTGCTCCTTTAATTTTACCGCCGACAGTTGTTGGTTTTTTGTTGCTGCTGTTTTTTGGTAAAAATGGCCCTGTAGGGAAATTGATGCAGACTTTTGACTTCACCATCGTCTTTACTTGGTATGGTGCTGCGATCGCCGCTACCGTTGTTTCTTTTCCGCTAATGTATAAAACTGCACTAGGAGCCTTTGAACAAATCGATGGCAATCTGCTGCGAGTAGCCAGAACCCTTGGTGCAACAGAAAAGACAATTTTTTGGCGTATTAGTTTACCCCTAGCACTACCTGGTATTTTAGCTGCCACGACTCTGGCTTTTGCCCGTGCATTGGGAGAATTCGGCGCGACATTGATGCTGGCTGGTAACATTCCCGGACAGACGCAGACAATTCCAATGGCAATTTATTTTGCTGTGGAAGCGGGAGCGATGGACGAAGCGTGGTTTTGGGCGATCGCAATTATGGTGATTTCTCTATCTGGAATTATTGGCGTTAACTTCTGGCAGGAAGTGAGGGAGAAGAAGAGAGCAGGGGAAGCAGGGGGAACAGGGGAAGCAGGGGGAGAAATTTTTTATCGACCGGACTTTGGTTTTGAGTCGCGTGGATTGTTTGTAGAGATTGAAAAGATACTTCCTAGTTTTCATTTAAAAGTGGCTTTCAGTAGTAATGAGCAACCTTTGGGATTATTGGGGGGTTCGGGTGCTGGTAAGAGCATGATTTTGCGCTGCCTTGCGGGGATAGAAACGCCGACAAGAGGGCGGATAGTTTTAAATGGCAGAGTGTTGTTTGACTCAGAAAAAGGAATTAATGTACCTAGTCGCGATCGCCGCATTGGTTTTTTGGTGCAGAATTATGCTCTGTTTCCGCACATGACTGTGGCGCAAAACATCGCTTTTGGTTTGCCCAAAGGATTGTCCGCAGGGAGTATTAGAGTACAGGTAGAAGAACTATTATTAAATATGCAGTTGCAGGGATTAGGCGATCGTTACCCACACCAACTTTCAGGAGGTCAACAACAACGGGTAGCCTTAGCAAGAGCATTGGCCAGTCAACCGGAAGCATTGCTTTTGGATGAACCATTTTCGGCACTCGATACCCATCTGCGTAGTCAATTAGAGCAGCAAATGACAAAAACTCTTGCTGACTATCAAGGCGTGACTTTATTTGTCACCCATAATATGGAAGAAGCTTATCGGCTTTGCCCGAATCTGTTGGTATTAGAGCATGGTAGAGCCGTGCATCATGGTAGTAAATACGATATTTTCGAGTGTCCTATGACTGTGGGTGTTGCCCAAATCACTGGATGTAAAAACTTTTCCCGGATTATTCTTCAGTCACCACAACAAGTAGAAGCAACTGATTGGGATTGTACTCTCCAAGTCGTGGAAGCAACCAACAGTCAACTGTCTCACATCGGCATTCGTGCCCATCAAATTATTTTAACCAACGACTCATCATGTGAAAACACCTTCCCTTGTTGGCTAGTAAGGACGAGTGAAACGCCCCATCGAATGACATTATTTCTGAAACTGCATTCTGCTGCTAATAATTCTCAAGATTATCATTTGCAAGCTGAAGTCTTTAAAGAAAAATGGATAACTATCAAAGACAAACCTTTTCCTTGGTATGTGCGTTTAGATCCTTTGCGTTTGATTTTAATGGAATAAACGCATAGATGTATGAAACAGAGGAAAGTTTCAAAAATTTCTCCAATCCTATAGGTTGGTCGAAAAGCCCGCTTTTGGCTATTTGAAACACAATCCCCGTAGGGTAGGGTAGCACAGCTAACTATGCTACCCTACATTATTAATTACCTGAAAATTGCTGTAATAATGGAAAACTTGACAGCAGTGATAGATTAGTTATCTGACCATACATAGGATGATTATGGCAATCAATATTTTCAAACACGCAGAGGCGGATTTTGTTTGTGTAGCTGCTATCTACTGCAAAATTTGAGTTAGCAGACTTGCAATACATTATAGTTGATGAGTCTACCTGGAGTTTTTAATGTCTCGAACAGAAAAAGTAAGAAAGCTTGCTGGTTTTATTTGGAGTATTGCTGAACTTTTACGAGGTGATTACAAGCAAGCTGACTACGGTAAAGTCATATTACCGTTCACAGTGTTGCGCCGTTTGGACTGTGTTCTAGAGCCAACAAAAGCAGCAGTCATGGAATTTTACGAAACGAAAGTAAAGTCCATGAAAGATCTCAAAAATCCAGAGCCGTTACTAAATCAGAAAGTCGGCGTACCTTTTCATAACATTAGCCAGTTTACCTTTCAAAAACTGAAGGGAGACGCAGATAATGTAGCTGCTAATCTCAGAAACTTTATTAATGGTTTCTCTGTTGCGGGGCGAGAAATCATCGAATATTTTAACTTTAATGACCAAATTAATCGTTTAGATGAAGCAAATCTACTATTTTTAATAGTCAAAAAATTTGCTGATATCGATCTTCATCCAGATGCAGTAGATAGCATGGAGATGGGCTATGTTTTTGAAGAATTGATTCGTAAATTTTCGGAATTATCTAATGAAACCGCAGGGGAACATTTTACACCCCGTGAAGTTATCCGGCTGATGGTCAATTTACTGTTTCTCAATGACAGAGTTATTCTAACTCAAGAAGGTATTGTGACAACTATCTACGACCCCGCCTGTGGAACAGGTGGGATGCTGTCTTTAGCAGAAGAGTACATTAAAGAACTTAATCCACATGCCTCCAAACCAGTAGTTTTTGGTCAGGAAATTAACCCAGAATCCTATGCAATTTGTAAATCTGATATGTTGATTAAAGGTCAAGATATCAGCAATATTAAGTTTGGCAATACTTTCACTACTGACGGGTTGGCACACGAAACCTTTGACTATATGTTATCTAATCCGCCTTTTGGTGTGGAATGGAAGAAGGTACAAAGCTACGTCAAAAACGAGTATGAAAAGAAAGGATTTGATGGCAGATTTGGAGCAGGTTTACCCAGAATTTCAGATGGTTCTTTTCTGTTTCTGCAACACATGATTTCTAAGATGAAGCGGGATAATGGCGGTTCTCGAATTGCTATTGTATTTAACGGTTCACCGCTTTTTTCTGGAAGTGCTGGCAGTGGCGAAAGTGATATTCGCAAATGGATTATTGAAAACGATATGTTAGAAGCTATTACGGCACTCCCTGACCAATTATTTTATAATACTGGAATTTATACATATATTTGGATTGTCACTAATTATAAAGCCCCAGAACGGAAAGGCAAAATACAGCTAATCAACGCTATTCACTATTACAGAAAAATGAGCCGCAGCTTGGGCAACAAGCGTAATGAAATTGGGAGCATCCCAATTTTGCAAAAATAAAGAAAGAAAAATTATTCGCGACGAATCGTCGCGAATAATAAGGGGGAACTTAATCTTGTGGATCTTCCTCCTCTTGCTCAGAACCAGAACTAATATCTAGTAGACAATTATCAAGGGTATCAATTATTTTCTGTAGCTCATCCCAAACATAACGTCTGAAAACAGACATAACAGCATCAATATGTTCAGTAGTACCAGCTTTGCCTAAATGCTTGTATTTACTCAGTTTTGAAGATGTCACTTGAGGTAAGCAAGGAGTAGAAGCTTGTA
>LWTK01000069.1 GCA_003326205.1 Nostoc sp. ATCC 43529 | reverse complement strand
TCTAAAATTTGGTTCCAAACTCCAGCTTTTTGCCATCGGTAAAACCTTGTGGCCACACTCTGCCACTTTCCATAACGTTCTGGCAGGTCTGGCCAAGGCGCTCCGGTTCTAACTATCCAAAGAATGCCATTCACAACTGTGCGGTGGTCATTATTTGGCTTACCTGTTTTAGGTTTTTGTGGTGGTAGTAATGGTTTTAACCTCGCCCAACTACGGAAGCTTAAGTCTCCTCGATTCATCATCATCACAAAGCGATCGCATCTTTTTTAGGATACAACGAGTTTGAAAACACGCCCTAGTCCTACACCCTGTGAAAAATTTTTCACAGGGTTGTGCTTTGTTATAAATTCTTTCTTGATAACACACCCTACTGGACTGACACAACTAAAATAGTGCATTAGTAAACTCTTGTGGGGTGGGCATCCTGCCCGCCCGCACGGGTGAGGACACCCATCCCACAATAAAATTTATTGCAACATTTTAGTCTTGTCACGCTACTACACATACTTAGATTTTTTCAATAATCAAATCGGATTCCCATAGTAGGTTAAGTACTTGAATTTTCTTCAATTTCATTATTTTTAACTAAAATTACCAAACAAAAACAACTAGCGACTAGTTTTATCAGACTCAAAGCTTCACTTTTTAATACAATAAAAGCGCCTAATCCTATAAGCACAAAAGGCACAACATGATTGATGTAGCGAGTTAAGATATTAGCTATAATTTTCTGCTTAGTTAGTTTGTATGCTGCGTAACACCAAATTCCTAATAAGATAAAAAACATTATTATAGTTACCACAAAACTTTCTAAGTTACTGCTGGCAAACAATGGCACGTAAACACTAATATTATCGCTACCATTAGCAACTGTCACGGCTGCCACACTGTAAATTTGAGGAGACAACAAATTAGTAATTGTTGTTCCTTGATATTCTTCTGGTTCTTCTAAAACTTCTTCTGATGAATCTTCTTTCCGATTGACTAAACTGCCGATACCTATAGTAATTGGTAGCAAACCAAGTAATCCAATCCAGCTTTTTGATAAAACTAATCCACTAAATAAACCAGAAAGACTCAGAATTACCAAAAATGTAAAACCTAAAAATTGACCGCTAACTATATGCCAGGGGCGAAAATTAGAATTTATTTGAGAAAAAAACAACAACAGAATAACAATATCATCAATGTTAGTAGCAATAAATGTAATTGCACCTGTACTAATTGCAGTAACATAGTTGTGCCAGGACATTAACTTGGTATAGTGATAAATTGTGTATTATTTGCATGGAGCATGAGTGAGCTTGTAACAGCTTTTACTGAAGGAATCATTGCCTTTACAGCCACCAATATTGATGACATCATTATCTTATTAGTATTTTTCTCACAAGTAGATATTAATTTTCGACCGCGGCATATCCTACTTGGTCAATACTTAGGTTTTGCAGCCATTATCATTGCTAGCTTACCAGGATTTTTCGGTGGCTTGGTGATACAGCGAGAATGGATAGGATTATTAGGACTGCTACCAATAGCAATTGGTGTTCAGCAATTAGTATCTAAAAAAGAAGAAAGTATAACAGTTCAGACAGTAAGCACTGATTTTAGGCAGTCTACACCTACTAACCCGATATTGGCTTTTCTTTTGAGTGTTTTGCACCCCCAAACTTATAAGGTCGCAGCAGTAACGATCGCTAACGGTGGTGACAATATTAGTATATATATCCCGTTATTTGCTGGTCAGGATCTTACGAGTTTGTCCGTGATTTTTGGTATATTTTTTATCATGGTAGGGATTTGGTGTGCGATCGCTTATTTATTAAGCCGTCAACCTACCATTGCGAATATTTTAAGTCGCTATGGTCACGCTGTCGTACCTTTTGTATTAATTGGCTTGGGTCTATTTATTATGTATGAACGAGGTACATTCAGCCTATTACCGTGGTTGAAAAAGTAATCAAGAGTGGGGAGATGGGGAGCAGAGGAGCAGGGGAGCAGAGGAGAGTTTTTGTACAAGTTCTTTCTCCTGTGCCCCTCTGCCCTATGCCCAATGCCCAATGCCCCATTCCCCTCAAACTTGATGAACTAATTTCCAACTCACCATCATCAAGATTGCATAAATAATAAACCGTAGTGGGCGTTGTGGAGCTAACTGGCAGACTTTAGCACCTAGTAATACTCCTGGAACAGAACCTAACCAGATAGGTACTACTAGACTCCAATCAACTGTTCCCAGGCTGAGGTGTCCAAAGGAAGTAAACAACAACAAAATGGCTGCGTGTGAAATGTCTGTACCGACTAGCTTACGTGCATCAAGACGGAAAAATGCAATTATCACTAAGGCAAACATTGAACCAGAGGAGACACTTGTTAGACCAACCAAGCAGCCCAAAATTGCTCCCAAAGTCATTGTTTGAAAACGACCAAAGTTAGTTTCTAAGTCTAATTTTGGTAGTTCAGGTAAATTAAATTTGGGGAAAAAAGTCAATAGCAACAATTGTACTAATGCTAATAAGGTGACTAGCAGAATCATCACCCCAAGCAAACGAAGCAAAATCCGATCCAGGTTATACTCGCCGGTAAGTTTCATGAAGTGCAAAATTCCCACGCCGAACAGTGAGCCTGGAACACTCCCGAATGCCAGCCATTTGACAATTTCTGTGTCAAGGGTTTTCTGTTCCCAATGCTTAACGCTACCGATAATCTTCATCAATGTGGCAGCCACAACATCAGAACTCACAGCAATGGAAGGCGGAACCTGAAAGAAAAAAATCAACATTGGGGTGATGAGAGAGGCTCCGCCAATTCCCGTTAAACCAACAATGATGCCAACGAAGAAGCTTAAAAATGGTAATAGTAGATAGTGCATATTCTTCGGGAATTTCAAGAATCAGTTATCAAGTGTCCGCACGATCGCAGTCTTGTTATCAGTGAGGAGACTAGGTTGGGTTAAAATCCCCAAACTAAGCATTGATAGCTGTTCACTGTTCACCGATTGCTGAATTACTACTCCTGACTAATTTGTTTGGAGTTTTAAACATAAAATCCGGTAATCCGACTAGCTTACCGTATTTTAATAGCAATTATGGTTAAGCGTCTACTGTATTTGCTGTGTATAGTGAATCGGACATGGGGCATAGAGAGAATAATTTATTGACTCCTTGGTAAACAGTCAACGGTCAACAGTTAACACCCCTAATGCTCTATATTGAAAAATACTTGACTTATGAAATTTAGAATGGTAAGTTAGATCAGACCAATCGGTCTTAAAAATTTAATGTCTAAAGGTGAAGAAACAAAAAGCAGAATTCTCCAGCAAGCAGCCGAACTGTTTAATCAGCAGGGGTATGCAGGGTCATCGATGTCTGACATCATGCGTGTCACTGGATTGCAGAAAGGAGGAATTTATAATCATTTCCAAAGCAAGGATGATTTAGCGCTCCAGGCTTTTGAGTTTGCGATCGCTCGCATCCAACAGCATACTAGATCGGCTCTGCGAAACAAACGCCATGCAGTAGAACGGCTGCAAGCGATCGTTGGAGTTTTTAGCAGCTTTGCAGAAAATCCACCAATCAAGGGAGGATGTCCATTGCTGAATACTGCTGTTGAGAGTGATGATACTCATCCAGTTCTGCGCGATCGCGCTCAACAAGCGATGAACTCCTGGCTGAGTCTGATTCGTCGAATTATTCAAACGGGAATTGCAAAAGGTGAAATTCGTCCTGATGTGGATGCTGATGAAATTGCTAGCATTATCATTGCAACTCTAGAAGGAGGTATCATGATGAGCAAGCTTTATGGAGATTTAATTCACATGCATAGGGTAATTAATCATCTGAATCAATACTTAGAAACTCACCTTTAAATGTATGGCGCAAATCAAGGTATATGGTTTAGTAGATAAATTAAATCCGATTAAAACAGAGCTATCAAATATCATTCATGCCTGTGTAATTGAGATTTTGCAGCTTAGTCCTGATAAGAAATTTCACCGTTTTTTTCCACTTGACGAATCAGACTTCTATCATCCACCTGATAGAACTGAAAATTATTTGATTATCGAAATTAGTATGTTTGAGGGACGCTCGGTTGAAACGAAAAAACAGCTAATTCGCTTGTTGATTCAAAATATTTATGAAAAATTGAATATTTCTACTTACGATATTGAAATTACAATTTTTGAAACGCCTAAATATAATTGGGGAATTCGAGGTTTACCTGGTGATGAGTTAATCTTAAACTACAAAGTAGAAATTTAAAATTATCTAATTATTACAGTTGAAAAAACAACCAAAATTATTGCTATTAGATAATTGTAGTTTTTAACAGACCGATCGGTTTTAAAAGTTAGTTTATCGAGGATAAATTATGGTAACAGATGAAAACTTGCACAGACCATTAGAAGTAGTATTGCCAATTCCTGTGAAGACATACGATATAGACTTTGTGGGAATTGTGAGCAATATTGTTTATATCAGATGGCTAGAGGATTTACGTTTAAAATTTTTGGACGAACATTGGCAACTAAATCAACAACTTGAGCAAGGATATGCACCTGTTTTAGCTGGGACAGAAATTGAATATAAACGTTCGATAAGAATTAGCGATCGCGTGATTGGGCGTTTATGGTTGAGTAATTTAGGTCGCTTGAAGTGGACTGTGAAAGCCGAAATTTTATCTAACGATGAGTTAGCAGCAGTAGCTACACAAAAAGGTGCTTTTATAAGTTTGCAAAATGGTCGACCGATTAGAATTCCAGAAGAATTGCACAAGAAATATTTTCACTATCAGCAAGTGATTCAGGATGAACCTAAGAATTCAGTGAAATATAAATAAAAAATCTCAGATGGTGCGTTAGCCTGCGGCATAACACACCCTACTTGATGAAAACTGAACTCTGACTTGTACTTTATTTTATTTATCGAAGATTAAACATGCTGAAATTTTACTACAATCCTCTCTCGCCAAATGCTCGTCGTGTGTGGCTTACTTTACTGGAAAAAGAGATTCCCTTTGAACCAGTCTTGATGAAGTTGGATGGCGATCAATTTCAACCAGAGTTTGTGGAAACTAACCCATTTCATCATATTCCGGTTGTGGTGGATGAGGGTTTTCGAGTTGTGGAATCTCTGGCAATTATGGATTACTTAGAAACTAAATATCCCACGCCTGCGATGCTACCTTCTGAACCTCAAGCATTAGCAACGGTGAGGATGGTGCAATTAGTCACTAGTAATGAATTATTTCCAAAAATCATTTCACTCATTTATGAAAATGAGGATTCACCACAAGCTGCACAAGCAAAACAGCATATAGATAAGGTACTGCAATTTTTTACACAAGTGCTTGGCGATGACTCTTTTTTTGGTAGTGAACAGTTAACTTTAGCAGATATCGTTGCGGGAATAGGCGTACTTTCATTACCTAATTTAGGTATTAATCTTAATAATTACACCAAAATATATGAGTGGTGTGACCGCTTGATGCAACGTCCGGCATGGCAGAAAACTAAATTAAGCGCCGAAGAATTTGAACTATTTAAAGGGCGAGTTAGAGCTTTGGTGAGGTTGCGTAGATCTAAAGACAATAAGAACAAATAACAACTCATACGCGATTTATTGAGGTAAAATATCAGTAAGTAATTGCAATGTTTGAGTACCAAATTTTATATAACTCCGTGAAGTTGTCATCTTTTTAAGAACATGAGGAGTTAGGAAAATCTCTCCCCCTGACTCCTCATAAAGCTACTCCTTACACTTGCTTTAAGTACAACAGTTACTAATAGATTCAGCCTCTAACTAAAGATGCAATTTATGTTAAAGAATCAAGTATATATAAACCAATAGTATGAATATAGATAGTTACTCAGTATATATCGATCCAGCTTATTGCTGTTTATTATTAATTGATTATTTGTATACAACCAACGACTAAAGATAATTGCAGTGTTGTTGATTTCATGTATAAAAATGATTGTGCATGATATTAAAATCATTGTAGAGACCTTGCAATGCAATGTCTCTACTTTTACCAATGTTAGCCGTTCGGCAAACACACAAATTTACTTAGTATTAGCCAATATATTTTCGATATCTGGTAGCTGCACGACTCGGGAAATAGTTGGACTACTAATCACAAAAAAAGGTGTACCAGCAACAGCCAATTTTTCTGCTAGCTGGATATCTTTTTGAATTGCGGGAGTGGCAAGAGTCCGATCGCGTTTAAATTTAACCAAATCCAAATTCAGATTTTTAGCAATATCTAAATACAGTGTCTCACTCAGTTGCTTTTGATTCGTAAACAGGGCATCATGATATTCCCAAAATTTTCCTTGTTGGTGTGCTGCCCAAGCTGCCGCTGCTGCTGGCAATGCTTGAGGATGAATTGAAGTAAGGGGTAAATTTTTGTAAACTAATCTTAGTTTGTCTTGGTATTTAGCTAACAATTCTTTCAAGGTTTTATGTGCCTCAGCACAGTAAGGACATTGAAAATCTGAGAATTCCACCAGCACAATTTTTGAATTAGTCGAACCTATGGTTGGAGACTCACCAATTACTGTTTGAGGATTTGTTTTTAAATCCTGTAAAAATCCTTGTCGTACTTGATTAAGTTTCTGTTGTTGTTGTTGCTGATAGGCTTGAACAGATTCGATAATTACCTCTGGATGTTCGCGAATAATTTGTAATACTTGCTGTTCTAGTTCGGCATCAATGCGGGTAGCGGCTTGTGCAGGAAGTGACCAGCCCAGGAGTAAACATAGTATACCTATTGCTGGCAAGGTACGCAGATATTGAAGTAATTGCCCAAACCAACTAAAGAATGTAGCCATACAAAAACTGTAAAAAAATCAACATTCTTTTAGTATTGCCACAGATGTGTAAATTTAGAGATGCTTGAAGCTACTCTATAAACCAATACGCTTGGGTTAAAGGCTAATTGTACAAAATTGTGGGTTTTTGAAACGCGATAAATCGCCGTCTTTACAAGTGTTTTGGTCTTATCTGAACTGTATTGCTCTATAAACATAGAGACATGTTGATTGCGATCGCGCGCGAGGTCAAATGAGCGTACATGAAGAAACTGTAGCCAAGATTTATCTGCTACCTGGGTTTTATTTTTGTGGTCTGACTTGTAGTCGCCAGCATCAATTTTCGTCAATCGTGATAAAGTATCATTTTGGTTAACAACATTGCCCGACAATCTTTATTAACCAAGTTTCGTTAGGATATTGTAACCTGGGCAATAGCCACTTTTTTAGTGATGTGACGCCTAGCGTAGGCGTAGCCCGTCGTAGACATCGCTTTTTCACATCCATGACAACAACCATTGACTTTCTCAGTCACCTTAACCCCAGCCAACGCCAAGCTGTCGAGCATTACTGCGGCCCGTTGCTAGTTGTTGCTGGTGCGGGTTCCGGTAAAACACGAGCGCTGACTTATCGCATTGCTAATCTGATTCTCAAACACCGTGTCGATCCGGAAAATATTCTGGCGGTTACTTTTACCAACAAAGCCGCACGGGAAATGAAAGACCGGATTCAACGGCTGTTTGCCCAAGAACAAGCAATGAAACAACACGGTCAGCGGTTGGATTTGTTGACAGAATACCAACAAATGCAATTGCGATCGCAAGTTTACAAAAACACTATTAAACATTTGTGGTGCGGTACTTTCCACAGTCTATTTTCTCGGATTCTCCGCTTTGATATTGAAAAATATCAAGACGAAAAAGGACGCCGTTGGAATCGCAATTTTTCTATCTTTGATGAATCAGATGTTCAAACTCTCATCAAAGAAATTGTCACCAAACAATTAAATCTAGACGATAAAAAATT
Organism: Nostoc sp. ATCC 43529; assembly: GCA_003326205.1. Taxonomy (GTDB): domain Bacteria; phylum Cyanobacteriota; class Cyanobacteriia; order Cyanobacteriales; family Nostocaceae; genus Nostoc. The sequence goes on along the minus strand of LWTK01000069.1, from coordinate 21,695 downwards.
TGATGCCCGTTCTGTCCGCTACGCTATTAGTAATGCCAAAAACCAAGGTTTTTCACCTCAAGAATTTGAACAAGAACAACCAAATTATCGCGGACGTGTAATTGCTGATGTCTATAACCGTTATCAAGATAAATTAGCAGAAAACAACGCTCTTGACTTTGATGATTTAATTCTCGTACCTACTAGATTATTTCAACAAAACGAGCAAGTATTAGATTACTGGCATCGCAAGTTTCGCCATATCCTCGTAGATGAATATCAAGATACTAACCGGACTCAATATCAACTCATTCACTTATTGGTGACTAACGGCGAAACCAAAAAGAGCGAATGGGAATGGCAAAATCGCTCCGTTTTTGTTGTTGGCGATGCAGACCAATCAATTTACAGTTTTCGGATGGCAGATTTCACCATCTTGCTAGAATTCCAGAATGATTTTGGCGATGGTTTGGCAGATGATGATACCCGCACAATGGTCAAGCTAGAAGAAAACTATCGCTCTTGTGAAAATATTCTACAAGCCGCTAACGAACTAATTGAAAATAACACCCAACGAATTGATAAAATTCTCAAACCAACGCGGGGGGCTGGTGAGCAGATTTATTGTCACAAAGCTGATGAAGAACTAGCAGAAGCAGCATTTGTGATTAATCAAATTCGCAGTTTAGAACAGCAAAATCCAGAGTTGAACTGGGGTAGTTTTGCTGTACTTTATCGCACAAATGCCCAATCTCGTCCCTTTGAAGAATTGTTAGTGAAATATCAAATTCCTTACACAGTTGTGGGAGGAATGAAATTTTACGATCGCAAAGAAATTAAAGATGTAATTGCTTATTTAAGAGCGATCGCCAACCCATCTGATACAGTAAGTTTATTACGAGTAATCAATACTCCCCGGCGCGGTATTGGCAAAACTACCATTGATGCTTTGGTAAATGCCTCTCAACAATTAGGGACAACTTTGTGGGAAATACTCAGCGATGAAACATCAGTGAATACATTAGCTGGAAGGGCAACAAAAGCTGTAAATAGCTTTGCCGAAATGATTAGCCGTTGGCAAGGACAAATCGGTACGCTTCCGGTAACTGAAGTTTTGCAAGGCATATTAGAAGATTCTGGTTACGTTCAAGACTTGATGAATCAAGGCACAGATGAAGCTACAGATAGAGTACAAAACGTCCAAGAACTTTACAACGCCGCATTGCAATTTCAAGAAGAAAACGAAGATATTTCGCTGACAGCATTCCTCCAAAGTACTGCCCTCAGTTCCGATTTGGATAACTTAAAAGAAGGACAAACAGCCGTTTCTTTGATGACTTTACACGCCTCCAAAGGGCTAGAATTCCCCGTAGTATTTTTGGTGGGATTAGAACAGGGACTATTTCCAGGTTACCGTTCCCTGAGTGACCCCGCAGCTTTGGAAGAAGAACGCCGCTTGTGTTATGTAGGAATTACTCGTGCCCAAGAAAGGTTGTATTTATCACATGCACGCGAACGTCGTTTGTATGGTTCTCGCGAACCTGCTATGCCGTCGCAATTTCTTAGTGAATTACCAGAAGAATTATTACTTACCAAACACGTGAGTCGTCAAACTTATACTAAAAGTGCCTCTAATTATAGCGGTAAGCAAGACACAACGCACAATTGGCAAGTAGGCGATCGCGTATTACATAAAACTTTTGGTTTAGGTGAAATAACCCATGTTTTCGGAACAGGTAATAAGATGTCTGTAGCGATTAAATTTGCCAGTTTGGGGCAAAAAATCGTTGACCCCAGGGTAGCACAGTTGCAAAGAGTGGAGTAAATATGTTTTTGTATTGGCTGTTGATTGTTGATGCTTGAGAGTTAACTATCAACAGCATTCAAGATAATTAGTCTACTTTTCAATGCAGGTAATTAAGCCCCCCTTTTTAAGGCTACGGTGTACACACATCTCTCTAGGAAACCAAAATCCTCGTAGATCCTCCTAAATCCTCCTTAAAAAGGAGGACTTTGAGAGGTTTTTGCCCCCCTTTTTAAGGGGGGTTGGGGGGATCTTCGAGCTAAACTAACTGTTGATAGACTTTATCACCTCATCTATCTTTTGACACACATCTTCAAAATTATTAAGTACATCATCATTGGTAAATCTCATAACCTTTAGTCCATAACCTGCTAATATGTCTGTTCTTTCTGAATCATAATCTTTGCCTTCCTCTGTGAAATGGCTATCACCATCAACCTCAATTACTAATTTGAAGTTTGCACAGTAAAAGTCAACAATAAAGTTATTAATTGGTCTTTGCTTTAAAACCCGAAATTTCAAGTTTTTTAGGTAGTTATTCCACAGCTTTTTTTCTGCTGAGGTCATATTTTTTCGGAGTTCCTTTGCCCTTTCCACAAGTTTCGGGTTGTAGGGTAAGTGAAAATCTGTGTGGAGTAAGTTTTTTTGGTTAGACATTTGTGAATGACGGTGAAGATCCCCCCTAACCCCCCTTAAAAAGGGGGGGATTTGAGTCTTTAACGTATCAAGAATATTAAAACCTTTAATTTAATCTATGGTTATTATTGGATGAAACCGTAAATATACTAATAACAAAAAAAAATAAAAAAAGCCCCCCTTTTTAAGGGGGGTTGGGGGGATCTCTTATCGATAATCTTGACTTTGAATACTCCCCAAACGTGCAGCATTACGAATGTTATATTCAGAACGAGTAAAGCGATTTAGCTGCATTTCAAAGAAGTCTCGATTGGCTTGTAAATGTTTGGGATTTGGGTCATCTAATGGATATAAAAGTGCAGTCCTTAAAGCTTGAATTACCGCAGAAGTAACACAATACATTGACCGTTGAAAACTAACTCCCAACTGAATCAACATATCTTCTTCACCCCGGCAATGTTGTTTGTAATAATCAACAAGATAGGGGGGTAAAAAATGCAACATATCTTGCATTAATAATGTGGGGGGAATGCCAGCAGTACCTACTGGAAATACATCAGCGTAAAGAATGCCATAGTGAAAGTCTTTTTGGTCTTCTGGTACTTGACGTGCTTGGGCATTATAAGATTTTGTACCGCGGAAAGGTGCGGTGCGGTAGAAAACAGCTTCGACGTAGGGTAAGGCTGCTTCATATAACCACATGAAACCCTTAGATTTGGGGATAATTTCGTAGCATTCGCCACGAATATAAACGTGATGGTAAATTGGACGGCCTGCGATCGCAAATATACCATTAACTAAGAAATTCATCGCTTCTGGGACAGTGCTGATGGTGCCTTCGTCATATCTGTCGGACATTTCAAAAAACACAGGCGCCATGACTTCCCAGAACAAACCCAGATTAGCGTAGTATGACATCTGGCGGCACTGTTCCAAAAACATATCGGGGAACAGTTTGTAAAGTGCCAGCATCGCTGGGTTGCCTTGGAAGTAAGCTTTAATTGCCCTATCGGCGTTGGCTTTGTATTCGTCGGAATCTAGGTAAGGGTCGAATTGCCCGCCCATACCCCGGTGCCACAACATTGCCCGCATACAAGCTTCGGCAAATTCCATGTTAATGCGATCATGGAACAAGTGATGCAATAACTTGGGCATTTTGAAAGTTTCACCTTTTTCAATAAATGCCAAAAGTTCTGGGTGGGCTGTGGCTTGGCCGCGCCAAATTCGTAAATCGGCATCATCACCAGCGTAATGATTATGTAGCTCTAAATACTCTTTCGGCAAGAAGTATTTAAAGAAAGGCAAAGGATCTAAAAATACGTTTTCAGCAATATAAAGTAAGTCTCGCCAATAAAAGTCCATTGGCACAGCATAAGCTTTGTATAACCCGATAATTTGCATCAAATTTTCTGGAGTATCGGGTAACATTGCACCGCCAGCTTCTAGGCGATGAATGACTTCAGCAAATTCATGTGTGGAAGGAGGTAATTTAGTAACTGTTTTAATTGCTGTCATGATAATCGCTAATTGGTGTTATTAATTATTGACGAATATTCAACGCGTGAAAAATGCTTAAAACATCATATGTCCAAACTTGCAATATTAGCGTCATCGCTATTTCTTCAATGCTATAAAATGTGCCAGCTATACAAGTTATCCATAAAGTGACTCCGGCATAATTAAAGCTAAATAGGGCAATAATGGCAATAAAAAGAGTGATTCCCCAAAATTTTGCTGAATAGGTATGATAGCTAGCGAGTTTACCATATTTGACTTAATTCACTAGCCACCACACCATTTGCACAAAAACAACTGTTAATAAAGGTACGCGGTAAGCATTGAATTCAGAATTCATAATTCATAATTCTGAATTCTGACTCCTATTTATACTCCAGTGGTACTTGAGAGATGGTAGTTTTTTCTATGGAGGGAATTGCAGCCACCATTGTTGTAGTTGTGGACTCACTCCAACGCACTAACCAAGTGGGTTGTATTCCCAAAAAGATGATGAAAGCTGCCAAAATTAATGCTGGGATTTTTTCAGACCACAGGACTTTGGGATAATAGGCTAAGTTATCAAGTCTGCCAAAACATGTGCGGTTGAGAAGAATGACAAAATAAACTGCGGTTAAGCCACTTGCTACTACACACAAAATAGTCGAGAGAGGAAACACAGAAAAGCTGCCTTGAAAGACAATAAATTCAGCAATAAATCCTGTTAAACCGGGAATACCAGCGCTAGCCATACCGCTTAAAACGAGTAAGGCACTAATTAGAGGTAAACCGCGAATGGGACTCATTAAACCATTGAGTTTATCTAACTCGCGAGTACCGACTTTGGCTTCCACAACTCCCACCAAATGAAAGAGGATGGCTAGGATGATACCGTGGCTGAACATTTGGGCGACTGCACCAACAAGTGCAAGGGGAGTGCTGGCTGCACCAGCTAACAATACGTAACCCATGTGACCGATGGAACTGTATGCTACCATGCGCTTGATATCTTTTTGAGCGATCGCAATTACCGCCCCATAAATGGCGCTGATTGCTCCCCAAATTGCCAAAGTCGGTGCAATAATACTCCAAGCTTGGGGAAACATACCCAACCCAAATCGCAACAGTCCGTAGGTTCCCAGCTTTGCCAACACCCCGCCTAGAAGAATGGCAATAGGCGCTGAAGCTTCAACGTAAGCATCCGGTAACCAAGTATGGAAGGGAACCAAAGGAATTTTGATGCCAAAACCTAATACTATTCCTGCTAGTAAAAGTATTTGCTTTGCTGTTGAGAGATTTTCTGTAGAGAATGCATCAAAAGCAAAATTGGTAGAACCACTCAACCACACCATACCTAAGAATGTCGCCAGAATTAATGCTCCCGAAACAGCTGTATAAATCAGGAATTTAATTCCAGCATAAGCTCGTTTTTCCCCACCCCAAATAGATATGAGTAAGTAGAAAGGAATTAATTCTAGTTCGTAGAACAAGAAGAATAACAGTAAGTTTTCTGCTAAGAAAGCGCCTGCAACTCCTCCACTCACTAATAAAATCATCGAGTAGAACAGCCGGGGACGTTCAGTATCTTTACTGCTGCTGTAAATAGCAATCCAAGTGAGCAAGCTATTTAACACCAACATTAAGATAGAAAGTCCATCAACACCCAATTGATAACTCAAACCAAGAGTTTCATTCCAAGGCAAATACTCTTGGAATTGCATTGCTGGATTGTTAATATCAAATTTCAAAAGTATCGCAATGTTCCATGCAAAAACTATTCCAGAAAAGTATAGTGCTGCTAAACGAATGCGATTATTAGGAATATTTGCAGGTAATATTGCTATGAATATAGCAGATATAATTGGTAGCCAAATTAAAACACTTAACATGATAACTTTATCCTTTGTTCTTTGTCAGTTGTCCTTTGTCCATTGTCAGTTATCACTTGTCCTTTGTTATTCACTAATGTACAGACAAGGGTTAATCGCGTCTCTACTATTGACCAATGGCAAAGGACGAAAAAACTAACCAACTAGGCTGACCTTGCCAGTATCCAAATCGTAGTAGCCACCAACGATTTTAAGTTTGCCTGCATTGATTAACTCAGATAAAACTGACGATGATTTCAATGTTTCAACTTGCACCAAAATATTGGCTTTACAAGCATTTTCTAATTTATCGCCTGGTTGATTTTTAGACCTTTCTACACCTAGTCTAATTGCCTCAATCAAACTTCCAATTCTTCCTGGTACTTGAGCGCCTTTGATTGTGGCATCTACAGCACCACATCTTTCATGTCCCACAACCATGATTACCTTCGAGCCTAATACTAAGCTGCCAAATTCTAAGCTACCAATTTCTTCTGATGTGGCAATATTACCAGCTACCCGGCAAACAAATAAATCTCCCAGTCCTTGGTCAAAGACAATCTCAGAAGGAACTCGTGAATCTGCACAGCCCAGAATAGAAGCAAAGGGGTTTTGACCTTTGGCAACTTCGGCTAAACGCGAATAACTTTGATGGGGGTTTTTACGTTTGCTTTTAACAAACCGATCGTTACCATCTAATAACTCTTGCAATGCTCGATCGGGAGTTATTTCTTCTTCTTTTGCTGGAGGTTTTGCTGGAGGTTTTGCTGGAGGTTCTTGTGCTAAAGATTTTTCCGGTGCAACTAAGTTGGCACCAATTCCAGCTGTTAAAACACCTGTACCGATCGCACCCGCACCAAACTTCAGTAAACCTCTGCGGGAAACATTGATTTGGGGATTTTGTATGCTCATGAAATTCTCCTCACAATATTAAAATCAGGTTTTAAAGAACGAGTATTAGCTACCCAGATGTCGAGATTTAGAAAATCAAATCCAAAAACTGTACGCCCCAAAATGGCCAACTTACCCACATGCCTAAAACACCTACTCCTAAAAGTACGGTGAAGGCATAAAACTGGGTTTGACCAGAGGTGCTGTACTTGAGACTTTCGCCGCCCAAAAGGGAGAATAAACCGACAAGATTAACAATGCCATCGACTACAAAGCGGTCAATCATATCGGCAAGTTGCGAAATTTGGGCAACGGTGAAAATAATCGTCATCCGATAGATATTGGGTGTGTAAAAATCGTATGCGATTAAGTCTTGTAAACCTTTCCAAGGCAAACGAATCGGTTTGGGAATATTGCTGAAATAGATCGCACCAGTGATACTACAACCAAAAATACTTGACCAATTTAAAAGTAGTGCGACATCTTTATTCAGATTTACCCAATCTGGTAAAAGTGATAAGCTTTGCAACACAAAAGGCAGATTTAGACTAAAGCCAAGTAAAATCATCATCGGTAAAACCATAGGCCAGTGTGCTTCAGGCGATCGCTGAGCCATTTGTTTGGCTTTACCACCAAAAACTAAAGCGAATTCTCTGGTTAAACTCACTGCTGTTAAAGCATTTACCGCGATGATGATTCCGACTAACCAAGGTTGAGTTTCCCACAACCCATCTGCTAATTCCATCAGCGCCCAAAAGCTACCCAGTGGTGGACAACCAATTAACCCCAAACTGCCGATAATAAAGGCGATTGCGGAAATTGGGCGACGCTTCCACAGTCCGCCAAGTTGGGTTACGTCTTGGGTGATGCTATTCCAGATAATTCCGCCAGTACTCATCACCAATAGCGCTGCGGATATGGCATGGGTGAGAACTAACAATAATGCTGCTTCGTCTTGTTGCACTCCCACAGCGATGAATACTAAACCCATGTATGCGCTGACAGAATAGGATTGACAGCGTTTAAGATCGATCTGAGCGATCGCAATTAACGAAGCACCCAACGCTGTAACCGCACCAATCCCCACCATTGCTGAGGAAACTATGGGTGAGAGGCTTAACACGGGTTGGAGTTTAATCAACACCCATGCGCCACTAGCTACTACTACCGAGTTCCGCAAAATCGTACTGGGAACAGGGCCTTCCATCGCCTCATCCAACCACAGATGCAGCGGGAACTGGGCACATTTACCCATCGGCCCGGCAATTAAAGCTAAACTCACTAATCCAATAACTGTTGGGTTGACATCAGCTGTACTCGCCCACTCTGCTAACTCTGTGTAATTCCAAGTTCCAGCTAGAGGCCATAACCCCAAAACACCCATTAGCAAGAACAAGTCTCCCACCCGTTTGGTTAAGAAAGCATCTCTAGCACCTGTGACCACTAAAGGCTGACTAAACCATAGGCCGACTAATAGGTAAGTTCCCAGCGTCAGGATTTCCAGAATTACATAGCTGAAGAACAAGTTATTACACAAAACAAGGGCGCAAAGTCCGGCTTCAAATAATCCCAATAAGGAATAAAAGCGTCCCCAACCCCAATCCATTTCCATGTAGCCGATGGCATAAATCTGTGCCAGCAAATTCAATCCAGTAATTACGACTAAAGCGCTGATACTAATGGAAGAAATTTCTAAAGCTATAGTTAAATCTAAACCAGCTGTAGATAGCCAAGGAATAAATACTTCTTGGGGTGGATGATTCCAAGTCGCTTGTAAGGCAATGACACTATGTAGGAATGCCAAAAATGTCATTACCAAGTTGACATAACCCGCCGGTCTTGGGCCTGTTTTGCGAATGATCCCTGGTGACCAAGGCACAGCCAGTAATCCACCTATTAAGGCATAGCACGGAACTAGCCAAACAGTCTCCAATAGAAACTGAGCCATGAATAAACCTCTATATATTTCATTACAATTGTGCCGTTTTGAATCAACTTGCGTTGATCCCTGTAAACCCAGCACTCGCAACTAACGCGAATTTATATTTATTTAATTTTGTTAGAAACAGCTTACCGTTATCTGCGTCCAAATGGAATTAGTTTATTTAAATAAATCTAAGATAACTATGGTAACTAAATCTTATATATATAGGATTTGAGCAATCAATAATAGCTATTGTTTTTTATCTATGAATCGGGTGCGCCATTAATCAACACTCATCATTCATATTATCGATAGACATTAGCCCAGCACAGCTATCTAGCTGTGCTAGGCTATCTCAACGACAACCACCACAAACAAGAACAGACGTGATTCATTACGTCTCTACAAGTCAACTGAATTTATTTACACTTTGGCAATTTTGTCAATCTCCCAAAAATGAGAAATAATCGCAGGCGCTTGCTCAAATTGGCTAATGGGGGCGGGTTTCATGTCCCGGTAGTCTAAAAGTTGGACGAGGATGAGGTAGGCGATCGCTAAAATAACAGAAATCGCACCTGTAATAATTGCAACTAATTTTGAACGATTCATCAGAATTTCCTATAATCCAAGTGATTGTGCTTTACCTAATTTAAGACTTACGCAAAATATTTCTCAAACTCTTTTGGTTGAACTGGACTATCATCAATTGAACCGTTGCCAAAAACTGCGATCGCATCACTCCACCAAGCCACTGAGTTATCAATTCTACAGCCAGCAATTCCTCAAATTTGCAGCGATCGCAGACGCACAGGCTTAGTCCGTGGTAGACATCGTTGCTTTGAATATCAAGTTACGATGTACTCGAACACCATGCAGCATACAGCCTGAGGTAGGAGATGAAAGTAGCAGTATTCAGCACAAAAGCCTACGATCGGCAGTTTTTGTCACTTGTAAATTCTTCCACTCAACATGAGTTAGTGTTTTTTGAGCCTCGTTTAAATCGCGATACCGCTATTCTCGCCGCTGGATTTCCCGCTGTTTGCGTATTCGTCCACGACCAGGTTGATGCCCCAACTTTAGAACTTCTTGCTTCACGGGGAACTCACCTAGTTGTCCTCCGGTGTGCTGGATTTAACAATGTAGACTTACAAGCAGCAGCAGACTTAGGGGTTACTGTTGTGCGCGTTCCTGCCTATTCACCCTATGGCGTAGCAGAACATACTGTGGGGTTAATTTTGAGCTTAAATCGCAAAATTCATCGCGCTTATAACCGTGTCCGAGAAAGTAATTTTTCCCTAGATGGACTCTTGGGATTTAACTTACATCAGCGCACAGTGGGAATTATTGGCACCGGCAAAATCGGTCTAATTTTGGGACAGATTATGAAAGGATTTGGCTGTAACCTACTCGCCTATGATGTCTATCGTAATTCAGAATTAGAAGCTTTAGGCGGAAAGTATGTAGAATTGCCTGAGTTATTCGCCAACTCTGATATCATCTCCTTGCATTGCCCCCTGACTCCTGAAACCCATCACTTAATTAATGCCCAAGCCATAGAACAAATCAAGCCAGGAGTGATGCTAATTAACACTAGCCGAGGAGCGCTGATTGATACCCAAGCAGTGATTGAAGGATTAAAGTCTGGTAAAATTGGCTATCTCGGTGTGGATGTCTACGAACAAGAATCAGAATTGTTTTTTGAGGACTTGTCTGGCGAAATCATTCAAGATGATATTTTCCAGCGCTTGACAACATTTCCCAATGTACTTATTACTGGACACCAAGCCTTTTTTACAGCGGAAGCTCTGCATAATATTGCAGAAACAACTTTTGCTAATATTAGCGATATTGAACAAGGCCGTCCCTGTCCCAATCAAATCCACCCTCAAGCGTAAGCTAACTAGGAATAATCACCAGTTACTCAATCAATATATAGGAGTCCGATTTGATTTATGAAAAAATCTCAGTATCTGTAGTGGCGTGTTATGGCGTAGCCTAACGCACCTAGATCGTTAACTGGTGCGTTAGCCTTTGGCGTAACTACTAGCTATTAATAATCCCAGTTCCTCAATCAATATACAAGGCTAATGAGACAATAAGGGAGCACAGAGGCGGGAAGTAGAGGGGACAAGGGGACAGGGAGATGCAATTTGAATGACGATTAGCTGATCAGCATACCCATGCCCAATGCCCCATACCCAATTCCCAATCCCTTACACAATGAATTATTGCCGTGAAACCATAGCTGTAACTAGGCGTATTTTAATTGAACTGTTACGCCGCAAACGTAGCTTAATTTTTTGGAGTATTTTCCCAGTTTCAGTATTAATTTTTAGCGGATTTATATTAGCCGAACGAGCAAAATTATCAATCAATGTTGCTTTTGAATATACTGCGCCTTCGACTTTAGCAGGTGCAGCACTATTTTTTAGTTGCTTGGGTGGTAGCGTCGCCACTGTAGTTGCGGAAAGAGAACAAAAAACCCTCAAGCGTCTGTTTATTTCTCCTTTGAGTGGTACATCCTACTTTTTAGGGATTTTTCTCGCTCATAGCTGCATTGGCATTGGGCAAACACTTTTGGTTTATACTATTGCAGGCATTTGGGGTGCTAGCTTCAAGGGTTCACTTTTTTTAGGATTGGCAATTATTTTAATGTGTATTGTTGCTTACGTTGGCTTAGGTTTTATTTTAGGAACACAACTAGCACGTCGAATCGAAGATGTAAATGCTTTGGTAGCAGCTTTCGGGGTTCCTTTATTAATATTAGGTGGAGCTTTTTTGCCGAGTTCATTGTTTCCGAAAACATTAACTAATATCGCCAAATTTAACCCGATTTATCACATGAATGAAGCTCTGGTAGCAGTGTCAGCAAAAGGCGATGAACTCGATCAAATCGCATCACACTTTTGGTTTTTAGTAGTGTTTGCTGTGATGATGGTTTTAGGTGGATGGTTATCTTATCGGCGAATGTTAATAGTTGAAAGAAGATTGTGATTTAGTCTGATGTGGCTTCTAAAGCTGCTGCTAGTACCCGAAAATGCTCCTTGTGCTGTAGTTTGGCGATGAACAGCTTGGGTTGAGGGTCTTGAGTGCCAGACAAAGCGATCGCTTCTTAACTTTATAATGCCAACTTCAAGATTATTCGTTTTTTGCGTAAAGCTTGAAATTTGAGGTGAATAGTATTATATAACAATATTTACTATGCATAAACTAGGGGACAACACTAAAAGTCTCCTACTAAAATTTACTTACTATGAAAAACTGCTCTGGACAAAAGCCAGGGCAGTTTTATATTGCACAGTGGAAGTCAAATTTTGAAATGCACCTAATGATTAGTTGCTCAACTTCAACATAGGTCGAACCTCAGTAACCATTTTTTGATAAAGTGATGCTTTGTCGATCGCTGGAATCTTTATGTCCCAGGTATCGCTCCCCCAATCGCTTCACAAAGACCTACCCCTGACTGCTCTTGCGCCCATGCAAGATGTGACAAATCTCTGGTTTATGAAGATTATTGCCCAGTATGGCAGTCCTGACTACTTTTTTACCGAGTATTTCCGCGTCAATGATACCTCACGCCTCAATCCTAAAATTCTGGCATCGATCGCCGAAAACGACACGGGTCGACCGGTTTTTGCTCAAATGATTGGCGAAAGCATTCCAGACTTAGTAAGAACAGCCAAGGAACTGTGCCAATATAATATCGCTGGAGTTGATTTGAACATGGGCTGTCCAGCACCTCGAATTTATCGGAAAAATGTTGGGGGTGGATTGCTACTCTCGCCAGAAAAAGTGGATCGGATTTTGGCAGAACTGCGGCAGGCAGTCAAAGATCGCCCTTTAACGGTCAAGATGCGTGTAGGCTTTGAAAATACAGATACTTTTTACGAAATTTTAGATCTGATTAATCGCCACAGCATTGATTTGCTGAGTTTACATGGTCGCACGGTGAAAGATATGTACCACGGAGCAGTGAAATATGATTTGATTGCTCAAGCAGTCAGACGAGTCCGTTGTCCGGTGCTTGCCAATGGCAATATCCACTCGGCGAAAGCTGCTATTGAAGTGCTTTCTCAAACCGGCGCGGCAGGTGTGATGGTGGGACGCTGGGCCATTGGCAATCCTTGGATTTTTAATCAAATTCGCCAAGCTTTGCGCTTCGAGCCGATCGCACTTGTTCCTTTAATAGAGGTACGCAATTATATCGATCGTTTATGGCAAACCCCCACAGCGTCAACTATGCCAGAGCGATCGCGTCTAGGCTACCTCAAAATGTTTCTCAACTACATTGCTTTGAGTGTTGATGCTGAAGGTCATTTCCTGCGCTTGATGCGACATACCTCTACCGAAGTAGAACTGTTTAACCTCTGCGATCGCTTTCTCCTTGCCGATCCTTCGAAAACTTTAGCCCTGGCACCCTCCTTGAGCGTGTAACTATGGCAAATATAGGGAAGTTGGAAGGGGAATTCTCTGAATACTTTGGACGAAGGCGATCGCTTTTGGATCTGTTAGTCCATTAACTTGTGATGGCAGAAAATTAGGAAACATTGATATTTACTCTAAACTAATTTTCCACAACCCAGAGAGGGGATTGGACTGTTGGAATTGACTATCACTGCTGCCAAGCCAATTATTGTCATACACCAACCCAAGACTGAATATTGCATTGATAGGATATTGCCCTAGCATTCCAAAGCCTTCAATATTGTTTGAGTCAGCGATCGCTTCCTGCTTCAACTGTATGGTTATTTGGTTGCCGTCATCAAAATAAATTGTCGCTCGTTTTTTGTGAAAGCGTACCTGAACTTTGTAAACCCCACCAGTTGCATAATAGTAAGCTCTGGCAGGTAACTTTTGACCATCGATATTCTGCCCTTTTAATTCAACTGCCATAGCGGGCGTGCCCAGTAGTAACAGGACTGGCAGGACTAATTTTAAAATTTTCATCTGAATGAGTATTCCAAAATATTGGAATCATGAGCGCTCGACCCGTAAGATTTCCAGTTGCGAACTTTATAGCTGGCTTTGCTTTTGATTATTGGTTTGAAACTGGAGAGGAAACAGGTAATAAATATAATTTAGCGTTCACCCTATTCGTGCAACAACGCCCATCAAAAGTCAATTTTAGGGGATTGAGATGTAGCAAAAAACTTTTCCCAAGGAATAATTGCTGGGGCATTATGGCAGACAATATCAATCATGGTACGTAATAAAGGAAGGGCGATCGCATCCAATTCACCTTTGTCTATCATATTTTCTACTGTTGACCCGATGGCTAAAGCTAAGGAAGCACCCTCAACAGTATCATTTGGCATATATTCAGCTTTAGCTTGGCTGTAGGGAATACCCAAACCCAACAAACGACCCATACGGCTGTTACGTCCGCCTTGACAAGTAACGTACAAATCGCCAGCACCAGGAAGACTGTAAACGCTTTCGGTTTTTCCTCCCATCTTGTCTACTAAGTAGGCTGTCTCCCGCATACCTTGAGCAAAGATAGCCGCAGCCAAATTGTGCATTTCGGCATTATTAACAGCTTTACCTTCTTTTTCTAAAAAGCCGATAACTAAGCCAACAGCAAGAGCATAAACATTTTTCAGCGCCACACACACTTCAATGCCAATAATATCGGTATCTGTCCAAATGTGATAGTAAGAAGTACGCGCTAAAGAGGCTAAGTGTTGTAATAAAGCTGCGTTTTTACTAGTAAACATCACGCAAGTGTGGCGACGGGCTGCTAATTCTTGGGCAATGGAAGGCCCACCGATAGCAGCAATTTGAATGCGTGTACGTAAACTATCTGGCAAATGAGCGACTAAAACGTCAGGCAAAATAGATAATTTTTCGCCATCACCCGCCAATCCCTTAGTGATTGCCAATATGGGAGTATCTATTGACAATACCAGACTCAGAGCTTGCGCTGCCCATTCTATACCGTGAGAATTAACGCCAATAACAACTAAATCTACACCTTTTACAGCTTCACTCAATTCTTCATAAGTATAAATTGTAACTCTTTCTCCTACCTGAATACCCAAGCGTGGATGAGGATAACCCGCTTGTAACTTGGCAATAATATCACCGTCTAAGTGCGTACCGACTAAATTAACAACATGTCCGTTATCAGTGAGAGGAACGCTTAAAGCAGTTCCCATCACCCCAGCGCCCAAAATTAAAATTTTCGCCATTTTACCTGTAACCCTAACTAGTTTTTTTGAACCTGAGTTAAATCAGTCAATCGCTGCACTAATGACTGTAAGGTAGGAAATAATGGTTTGTAGACTTCAGTGTAAAGTTTTTCGTAAATTGCTTGGTTTTGAGAATCTGGTGTAAAACGTGACCCAGTACCCGTCATTGATAAAGCAGCAATATTAATGTCAGGATACCACCCCACGGCAACAGCGGCGAGAATTCCTGCTCCCAAACAAGTAGCTTCAGTAGTTGTAGAACGCACCACTGGCACACCTGTAATGTCAGCAATAATTTGACACCACAGATGGCTTTGAGAGCCACCACCCATAACTACATACTCGCTGAACTTTTGCTGCATTGTGCCCATGACAGCATCCCCGACAAGCCTTTGTTCAAAAGCAATACCTTCTAAAATTGCCCGATAAAGATGTTCCCGCCCATGCGTTCCTGTCCAACCGATAGTAATACCAGAGGCGCTAGCATCCCAATAGGGATTCATTACATGGTTCCAGTAAGGTACTAACATTAACCCATCTGCACCAGGAGATAGTTTTGCAGCCGCGGTTTCGAGAATTTCTTCCGGACTGAGGTTCAAATGAGAATAGCGTAAGTCATTGGCAAATTTGTCTACGAACCAATTAATCGTAAACACACCACCCAATAATACAGTTTCTAGAAAATAAGATCGAGGAATAGGTGCATACATAGTACGGAAAGCTGGATTTACTAAGTAATCACGGCTAATGATGCCACTAGCGATCGCAGTACCTAAATTTAGATAAGCACGATTATTGCCCACAGCATTTGCGCCCAAACCCGCACACTGACCATCTCCAGCACCAGCAATTATGGGTAACCCATTGGGTAATCCGGTAGCGGTGGCGGCACTTTCATTGATATAGCCAATTATCGAACCTGGTGGAACTAAGTCGGCAAATTTTTCTGTTTGTAGTCCTAAACAAGAGAGTAAATCCGAAGCCCAAGTATTAGCTTGCATATCCATAACTCCCATTGGATCGGCAGAAGCTAAACTAGTGCGGAAATTTTTGGTTAACTGATAAATTAAATAGCCATGAACATCTAAGAATTTATGGGTGCGGCTAACAGTTTCCTGTTCGTGTTGGGTTAGCCAAATAATTTTTGCTAGAGAAGGAGTCATGGAATTTGGTTTACCGGTCACTTGATTAATTTGTTCTGTGCCGATTTTCTGCGCCAAAAAATTTACTTGCTGACGACTGCGTTTGTCCATCCAGACGATAGCATTGCGAACGGCTTGACCTTCATCATCTACAGCAACAAAAGTTTCACGTTGATGAGTGATACAAACAGCCTCTATTTGTTTGGGAGCTATCTGAGTCAGCAATTGCTTGATAGCATCACAAGTACTATGCCACCATTGGGCTGCATCCTGCTCATACCAATTTGTTTGTGGTTGTAATAATGGATAAGTTGCCCGTCCTTCGGCTACAGCTTTTCCTTGTTTGTTCCAAGCAATGGCTTTACACGCAGTAGTACTACAGTCGATTCCGATTACTAATTTATTGTGATGAATCATTGTACTGAGAGTTGTTAATGCTTTTCTCATCTTCCATCACACAGTGTTTGCTTTTCCTAACTAATATGGTTTTTTAAAGCGGCTTTCAAGTCAAAGCTATACTGAAAAAGCTTACACCGTTTATTTTTTCGTCTTCTGTTTACAGGATTTTTCAGGTAAATGACGATCGCAATCGGGTTTTTGGGGTTACTCTTGATTATTCCAGCAATTAACGCAGCGATCGCTTCTCAACCAAACAAGCGAACTCACAAGTTAGGGCTAGCGCAATCGCAAATTAAATTACTAGAAGATGAACTCCAACTATCTCAGCAAAAATACTGGCGATCGCCCCAACATTTAAACCCCCTGTCAATCCTACCCAGTGGTGAAAGTTATACAGCACTTTTTTCTTTACTAACCAAGCCCTCACAGTATTTGATGCCAGTTTTACCGGAATGAAATAAGTGTAATAATATAGATTATGTTTGTATTACATCAGGGAGGAAGAATTATGACTCAATTGCTAGCCGTCCGGGTTCCCTTCAAAAACTCAACCAGCACAAGGCGCAGAGATTTTCGTTGAGTCCTTCATTTACAGGAATGATACTCGAATTTGCAGACACTAGAGTAATCAATCTACAAAAGTGTCCACCTCTGTGCGCCTTGTTCATAGCAAGCAACACACATCGAGGAAACATCAATGAATTTGGATTTTTTAGGCTGGAGTGATTTTTTTACTCACAGTTTTGCACCTTATAGCCAACAAGGTTTTAGTGTTGGTAGGGTTGCTATTGAATACAGAAATACTTACATAGTTTATAGCCAGCACGGCGAACTAACAGCAGAAGTTACAGGTAAACTGCGACATCAAGCTGCTCAAGGGCAAGACTTTCCTGCTGTTGGGGATTGGGTTATCATTCAGGCGCGAGAGTCACAAGGACGCGCTACCATTCACGGAATTTTGCCGAGAAAAAGCAAGTTTTCACGAAAAACCGTTGGTAGTAAAACCGAAGAACAAATTGTTGCAGCTAACATTGACACTGTGTTCTTGGTTTGTGGGCTTGATGGCGACTTTAATCCTAGAAGGATTGAACGCTATCTAATTCTGGCTTGGGAAAGTGGCGCAAATCCAGTTATAGTTTTAAATAAAGCCGACCTGTGCAACTCTTTAGATAAGTGTATATCTGAAGTTGAAGCCGTTGCCATTGGTGTACCAATTCTGATATTGAGTGCTACTACTAATCAAGGGCTGGATGCCTTGAAATCATACCTCCAACCAGGACAAACAGTTGCTTTGTTAGGGTCTTCTGGTGTAGGTAAATCTACTATTACCAACCAACTCAAAGGTGCATCAGTACAAACTGTCCAACCAGTGCGTCGAGGTGACGACCGAGGTAGACACACGACTACAAATCGAGAATTGATATTATTGCCGACAGGCGGCTTAATTATCGATACTCCAGGAATGCGAGAAATTCAAATTTGGGCAGGCGATGAAAGTTTGCAAGAAACCTTTGCAGACATTGAAGCTTTAGCCGCAGAATGCCGTTTTCGCAATTGCCAACACAACAATGAACCCGATTGTGCAGTGCAACAAGCATTACTTGAGGGAGAACTGGATTTTTCAAGATTTCTCAGCTACCAAAAATTGCAAAAAGAACTTAACTATCTTGTTCGCAAACAAGATCAACGGGCGCAATTAGCCGAGAAAGAACGCTGGAAAAAAATTCATAAAGCTATGCGAAATCATCACAAGCATTGATGGGTTGAGATAAATAACTGATTTTCTTGCACCACAGGGATATCGCCCATCCTTGTTTTTGGTCGGCCAAACCAAGCGATCGCATAATGGTTACTTTAATGCCAAGTATTCCTCAGGTACGATGAGTATTACTGTACAGTCTGCGATCGTCTCCTTCATTTTATGCTTCAACTGAAGCTAGTTGATACTACATGATTAATTATCCTTAAACAAGGATAAGTTTTCATACTTGATTTTGATGTCGTGTTTGTGATTTTTGATGCTGTCAGTCATGCTTTAGCGCTACCACACTAGCATTCTCTTTCTTTGCATAGAGGAAGTTTTGAAGTCTTTCTGCGCCTTTGCCCAAATGTATTTAGCTACGGCAATAAAGTAGTACAAGTGTCATAGTTCGCGATTTTTAATACTTTATAAGTCTCAAATTTAAATAAATATATATTGGACATCTCAAAAGAGTCTACTTATGATGCTCGTACAGGGATTCGATTGAGGCCAAAGCAATGGGTGAAAAAACAATGTCAGAGAATTTCAGAAGTAAAGTTGTCACACAAGGGGTGCAGCGATCGCCAAATCGAGCTATGCTCCGTGCAGTAGGTTTTGGGGATGAAGATTTCAACAAAGCAATTGTGGGTGTGGCTAATGCCTACAGCACCATTACTCCCTGTAACATGGGGATTAATCAACTAGCACTCATAGCTGAAGCGGGAATTAAACTAGCTGGGGCAATGCCGCAAATGTTCGGCACAATTACTATTAGTGATGGAATTTCTATGGGAACTGAGGGGATGAAATATTCCCTAGTGTCACGAGAAGTAATTGCTGACTCCATTGAAACCGTCTGTAATGGTCAAAATATGGATGGTGTCATTGCCATCGGTGGCTGTGATAAAAATATGCCAGGAGCGATGATTGCAATCGCACGGATGAATATCCCGGCTATCTTTGTTTACGGTGGGACAATTAAACCAGGACACTACAATGGCCGAGACTTGACTATTGTGAGTTCCTTTGAAGCTGTGGGTGAATACAGTGCTGGCAAAATTGACGACACCGAACTGATGGCAGTAGAACGCCGCGCTTGTCCTGGAGCTGGTTCTTGCGGTGGGATGTATACAGCAAATACTATGTCTTCGGCCTTTGAAGCGATGGGCATGAGTTTACCCTATTCTTCCACAATGGCGACGGAAGATGACGAAAAAGCCGATAGCACTGAAGAATCGGCCAAGCTATTAGTAGAAGCAATTCGCAATCAACTTTTACCCCGGCAAATTATCACGCGCAAATCCATAGAAAATGCTATTTCTGTAATTATGGCTGTGGGTGGTTCAACTAACGCCGTGTTACATTTTTTGGCGATCGCTCGTGCTGCTGGTGTAGAACTTAATCTAGATGATTTTGAAACTATTCGCGATCGTGTTCCTGTTTTATGCGATTTAAAACCCAGTGGTAGATATGTCACCACAGACTTACATCAAGCTGGTGGTATTCCCCAAGTGATGAAAATGCTACTGGTGCATGGATTACTGCACGGTGATTGTATCACCATCACAGGTAAAACCATCGCCGAAATTTTAGCAGATGTCCCCGATGAACCACCAAGCAATCAAGATGTGATTCGTCCTTGGCATCACCCAATGTATGCTCAAGGACACTTAGCCATCCTGAAAGGAAATCTCGCTCCAGAGGGAGCAGTAGCAAAAATTACCGGGGTGAAAAATCCCTGCATTACTGGTTCTGCACGGGTATTTGATTCCGAGGAAGAATGCTTAGATGCCATCCTTGCAGGTAAGATTAAAGCCGGTGATGTGATTGTTATCCGTTATGAAGGGCCTAAAGGCGGCCCTGGTATGCGGGAAATGCTTGCACCAACCTCAGCAATTATTGGTGCGGGTTTAGGTGATACAGTCGGCTTAATTACCGATGGACGCTTTTCCGGCGGTACTTACGGGATGGTAGTCGGACACGTTGCTCCCGAAGCCGCCGTTGGTGGTGCGATCGCTCTGGTGGAAGAAGGCGATAGTATCACCATTGATGCTCATTCTCGCTTATTACAAATAAACATAGATGATGCAGAATTAGCCAGTCGCCGCGCCAAATGGCAACCCCATCCACCACGTTATACAAAAGGCATCTTAGCGAAATATGCCAAGTTAGTTTCCTCTAGCAGTGTTGGCGCTGTTACAGACTTGGATTTATTTAATGAGTAGGGAGTAAGGCGAGAGACGCGATATATCGCGTCTCTGTAAAAGAGTGATGTCATATTACTGAAGAACTTGATATGCTTGTATTAAATGATATTCGTAATTAATTTACTCACTGCTACTGCATTCCACTGAGTTGAAAACCGCCGTAACTCTCACAACGTAATTATGTCAACTATCCAAACAACTGTAATTCTTGCTATGACCGCTGACGGGAAAATTAGTCCTGTAGATTCTAAAGCACCCCGTAATTCCTATCCAGTAGATCAACAACATTTGGAATATCAAGTCTCTTTAGCCGATTTAGTCTTAATGGGAGCAGGGACAGTTCGGAATGAGGGAGTAGCCTTTACAATTGAGAATCCCGAATTGTTAGCAGCACGTCAGTTTCGGGGTAAGTCTCCCCAGCCAATTACTTGCGTTGTCACAGCTTCACTTAACCTATCGCCAGATATGGATTTTTTTCGCCAGGACATTGAGCGTTGGATATTTACGACAAGGGCTGCTATAGAGCGCTGTTCCGATGCAACAACCCTACACAAGCTCGCCGAATTAATCGAACTGGGCGATACGGACTTGGATTGGGATAGAGCCTATGACTTAATAGCAGAGCGGGGTATCTGCAAAATTTTTGCTTTGGGTGGTGGTTCTTTAACAGCCTCTTTAATCCAAGCAGGGCGAGTTGATGATTGGTGGTTGACCATTTTACCTGTCATCTATGGAGGAGAAAGTGCGCCTACTCTCGTGGAGGGCGAGGGTTTTCTTCCGAGCGCCGCGCCTAAACTAGAACTCATTGAAACTCGTCAAGTTGGAAGTGAGTTATTTTTGCATTACCGCACACTCAAGTGAAAAATACTGTATTTGATATCCATCAACATGTATTTGTTGAGAACTTATGCAATAACTTTGTGTTCGTTTAAGTCTACAGGGGTAACTACTGCTCCGACGTTTCCCTGCGGCAAGCAGCTTTGCCTCTGGGTTTTTTGATGATTTTGTGTAACTGCTGTTACTATCAAAAGCGCCCTCCTAAAAGGAGAGCGCCTTTCATTTCATTTAATTTTCAGTTGACTTGGTTAGCAATTAACCGTTGATAGCAGGAGCGGTTAGAGCCACAGGAGCAACATCAGAAGCAGCCAAGTCTAAGGGGAAGTTGTGAGCGTTACGCTCGTGCATTACTTCCATACCCAAGTTAGCGCGGTTGATGATGTCAGCCCAGGTGTTGATTACACGACCTTGAGAGTCGATGATGGACTGGTTGAAGTTGAAACCGTTCAGGTTGAACGCCATTGTGCTTACACCCAAGGCGGTGAACCAGATGCCGATTACAGGCCATGCAGCTAGGAAGAAGTGCAAGGAACGGCTGTTGTTGAAGGAAGCGTATTGGAAGATCAAGCGACCGAAGTAACCGTG
>LWTK01000068.1 GCA_003326205.1 Nostoc sp. ATCC 43529 | reverse complement strand
CGATTTTCGGACTGACGTGTTCCAGAATTTGGTCACGAACAGCTGTTTCTATACCTTCAAAAGTTTCAATTTTTGACGATGGCGTGTTTTTATACAAAATCTTAGCAATTTCTTTTACGTGAGTATCTAAAAGTTTTTTGTCTTCTGGTGTCATTGGCTTCGGCTTCTTGAAGATTTCTTTCCATCCTTAATTCTCTCGAATTAGGCTGTGGAAGTATAGCCCCCCTTTATTCGCGAGTATTCATCGCGAATATATTTTCACTCTCACTCTCTTCTTGCAAAATTGGGATGCTCCCATTGCAAATGCCATCAAATTTACAGACACAGGAGGCATAACAGTCCGCATTTTTGAAAAATCACCAAATTCTAAACATCAAGATTGGGTAACAATTGAAGTAGAAGATACAGGATATGGAATTGCGCCTGAAGACCAAGCAACAATTTTCGAGCGATTTCGTCAAGGTAGAAACAAACGCTCAGGTAGCGGTTTAGGACTACACCTATCCCACCGAATTGTAGAAGCGCACACAGGAACTATCAAAGTCACCTCTCAAATAGGTAAAGGCAGTTTATTCACTGTCAAACTACCCAAAAACATTGACCAAATAATTATTAATTCATAATTCATAATTCATAATTAAAAATGGGTACAAGCTAGCAAGCTCATTAAAAATGAGCGTGGTGCAACAATGCAGTGGAGAGTTCAATCGACAACTGTTGCAATTATGAATTATTAATTATAAGTTATCAATTAGTTTGACTCTAGCATTACTAATCTTGGCAAACCTCAAAAACTGAGTGAAGACTGAATTTTCCCTCAAGCGCACGACGAATTACAGCCTCTAAATCCTCAAGCATGTAGGGTTTGCTAATGTAATCATCAAAGCCGGCTCTCAAAATACGCTCTCGATCCTCCTTAGTCGCTAAAGCTGTGACTGCAACCACTGGAATTTGGTGAGTTAGAGGTTCTTGCTTCAAATGACACGCAACATCGATACCGCTTAGACCTGGTAACAAAATATCCAACAATATCAAGTCTGGTTGATATTCTTTAGCTACCAACACCGTTGCAGAACAATCTGTTTGACAAATGAATCTACAACCTATTGACTCTAGAGCATAGCTAATCAACAGAAGACTATCATTATTGTCTTCCACTACCAAAATCAAAGGCTGGTGAGAGTTTTGCTTTTTTTCATCACTCGTGAATGAATTTGCCAAATACATCTCTTCTCCAGAAGATTTTATTAGGATTCATTGTCTTTCTTGAGATATACAGACGAGGCTTCCTCAAAAGGATAAAATAATGGTTACTAAGGTAATGGTTTTCTTTTGCTTCGGCTTAGGTCATAATCCTTGCCCATGCAAAAAAGACTGAGGTAAAAGAACCTCAAGCTTATAGCATTAGCAGATACTTTTCAATCATACGCAAAATTACAAAATATTTTATTAATTGGTTCATAATAAATTTATATAGTAAAGCTCTAGAAAGTTCAAATGATTATTTGCAAAACTATTGCTTCTACTAGGCGTTTTTTAAATCAAAAGATACTGAACTTAAGCAATACTACTAGTAGTTGTCAAATAACTCACTAGGACTTAAGTAAGGAATAGATTTTAACAGTCATAATTTATTGTATTTAGTTTGACAACGGGATTTATGTTTCTGACAAAGGTAACAGAATGTGTTAGTGCAGAAGCAGTATTTTCACAAAAATTCAAATTAGTAAAAAATGATTTAAGTAAAACACAGTGTTGTTAATCACAATCATTTAAACATTTCTATTTTAGACTGTTAACTAGTTTACCAGAAACTTGATGCAGAAATTTGTTTTTAAATGATTGCACTTAATTTAACATTCTACAAAATAAAAACATTAAGTACTTGGGTGTAAATCAATTCAAGCTTCTAAGTAGCTTAATTTAATTAAAAGTGAAATACAGCACAATTCAGAATTAGTGAATTTCATCTGAAGTAGCTCAACATCAAAAATGAAACATACACGGTGTGTTATGGCGGAAAACCTAAGAGGATATTTTAAAATTCCTTAGTGATGTGATGTATCAAACACTTCAAGAGGTGATTTAAAGTTTTAAATAATTGCTATTACTCATGAGGTTATTTTGCAGTTAACTGTCAAGCGTCAACATGCAACACCAAAATATGTGTAGCTTGGATGCAGAGCCAGCTTATCAGATTTAATAAATATTCAATACATCCTAGAGGAAGATGACTATAATGAAGACCAAGTTTAAATTAATTTTGGTGTGTCGAATAACTGCTTTCTATGGAGGTTTAGCAATCAGCTAAGCCTTTTTTATTATTAGTATAGATATTTTAGAATAAATTTATAAAATATTCGTCTACTCTCTTTAGACAGATGTATTCGTTAGTTAAAATGACTAAATTCTCCTGATAGACTCTACTCTTACCTAAGGCTTGGTTAACGACCAAGCCTTTCTTTATTAATTAAAGTTGCTATAGGAATCATATTTGATTTTGTGAAAAAATCTCAGTAGTAGCGTGACAAGGCTAAAATAGTGCATTAGAAAATGGGCTTTTAACTTTAAATTCAATGTTTTCAGCGCTAATCTATTGCAACATTTTAGCCTTGTCACGCCAGTAGTGGTCTGTCCCATTATTTTTGAGGGATAAATATGTTTGTAGTAAGGACTTTAGTCCTTGATTTTTAAGCACTTTAGTGCTTACTACGAACCTCTCAAAACTTTTGGGACAGACCAGTAGGGTGTGTTAGCACACAACGCCAGTTTACTCAAGTCGTTCCAAAAGTTGTAGCAAGTGGCGTGGGAAACCCGCCCACGTGACTGGCTCCCCTACGTATATTTCACGCAATCAAATACTAGTCCTATATAGGTATATGCTTTGATTTGCTGGCATTATTCAATAATTTATTAAAGCTTGAATAAATTCTCAAAAGAATTACACGCAATGATTGTTGTTATACAACTAGTATTTTTCAGAGCGTGCTTTTTTATGTCACTGGATTTGTTCTTAGGCTATATATGCTTATATGTTCCTTTTTATTTCAATGCCTTGCATTTAAGTATAATTTAATATAGATTTCATATCAGTTGCTGATATGAAATTTATATCTAAGTTAAATAATTTTTGTATATATATAAATCGATAATTTCTCAACAGATAAGACAAATTTTGTAAACACACTATAGACAGATGAACTGAAATGAAAGTAATTTTAAATTAGCTAAGTATGGTAAACACTTGGTATATCTGAGGCGTGGCTTTTAGCCATGCCTTTTTCGTGAGTAATTTTAAAAAAATTCTAACTAGCTAGTAATATACTTACTTGATGACCTCTAACGATAATTCGAGCTAAAAAAGAGATAAATACCAAGTTGCAATCTGTTTGATACCTAACTAAAGTAGTAAAAAAATTTTAAAACACTGCTTGTTAGTATTCTAAAACACTATATGACATAATTCAGAATTAAAATAGGCTCTGTGCCTAACTTTGAGACATAGATAGCGTACTTCGGGTTTCTTGAAATCTGCTCTATATGCATAGTCACGCAGCAAAAAAGCGTATATATCATATATAGAGCAGTCTTAGTATCATTCTATGGATAGTAGAAATAACTATTTTATAGATTTAATATTCAGCCTGTTAATGCCTGAAAAACGTGTATGTACCCTGGAATAATACCCAGGGTTTTTTTTCAAATCTCAATACTAGCTCAAAACTGACTTTTAAATGTATACCACTCCGATTTGATTAATGAACTTATCTATGTGGGTAGGCAAGAGGGTTATAGAAGATTAAAGGGTACGGAATTTTGTTCAAAAATAAAATAGGAGTCTTATATGTGTTAGAAATTATGTTTGCGCCTAGCATTGGTACAAGCATGTATCCATTAATCTGCTTTAATTTTTGAATTTATTCATCTGCTGTGCAAAGCGCAGCGCAAGCGCTATCAGCGGCGAGGAGGAAATGAGCAACTACAGTCAAGTTGTATTGATGAGTCAAGGGTGGGAATCAGACTTTTCAAATTGAGGACGATTTATTTAAAACTTATCACTTAACCGCATAAACATTTAGTATAAAATAATTTACAGTCTGATGAAAATTTTTCATACTTAAGATCTACGTATTTGTATATTTTGTGCATACTTAAATTAAATTAAGTCAATATTTTTACAAAATAATCGAATACCAAATTTGACAATATTTAGACACATTCTATAGGATGATGATCTGTAGAAAGAGTGGAACTAAATTAATTTAGTACGTTGTTAAGCACAGCAATTATTCAGGTTTGGTTTAGAGCCAAACCTTTTTTTATTCAGTAACCAAAAAATGATATATCAGATTTACGAATATTTAGATACAGCCTATAGGAAGATGAACTAAAGTAGGAGTGAGTCTAAATTAATCTTGGTGTAGTAAATGCTTGGTATATATAGAGGCTTGGCTTAGCCAAGCCTTTTATTATGAATTATTAGGTAATTGGCTAGCAGTTTTTAGAATATTTGGACACAGCCTATAGGAAGATGAACTGTCTATCAACTCAGTCTAAATTAATTTGGATGTCTCTTTAAGCACTAAAGATGTGAAGGCTTAGCTCAGTGCTAAGCCTTTTTACTGAGTTATTGCGGTAATTGCGAGGCTGATTGCAAAATTATCATGGATATAATGAAAATTTTGCATGAGTACCTATGTATTGTAGATAAGCACATGCCATTCTAGTATCAGGGAATAAAGATGGATACCCCTGGTGTTGACTTGACCAGGGGCTTTTTGATTTCTTGTAAAATGCTCAGATGGGCTATTCCCCGCCGGAGGCGATCGCATTGTTATCCATGCAGTAATTGTCCAGTAAGATGTTTTACCAGACGCAAAGCGCAAAAAAACAGCGTCATTTTTTCAATCCAACACTTTTAAGTCTGGTAATGGTGCGTATAATAACGAAAATATACTTAGTAAAACTAATTATTAGCTTTACATAAATTTAACTAGCCATATATTTTATTGTCGAAGGGCTTGAATTTTACCTATGCCCATGTAATACTCCTAAAATAAACACCGTAAAATCGGTAGTCAAACAGTATTTTATAATGGGGCAAGTACTGTAGAGCTAAATTATTCATCTATCTGTAATGATGATGCAGAGATGCCTTGTTTTCATCACGTCAATTGTTTGGTGTTTGATAGAAATAAATTTTGCAAATAAAAGGCGCAAATCTTCCCTTGTCTCCTCCTCCCCATTCCCCACTTTCTTTCAACTTAGGTCTAATCACAAAATTACAAATGGTATGATTTATGAGCTTAAATAGCGAAGTTCTAGACAGACCGATTGTTGAGGATTTGCCATCTGTAGAGGCTAACCTCAGTTACCTGCTACCAACTACAGACAAGCTTTTTAGCTACGCTTATGAGCCACCATCAGATGTTCTGCGTTCTAATGGCGGCTATGAGTCATACAAAGTGCCAATTTACAATGCTCGTTCCATCGCAGAACATATCTCGCTAGATCGAGAAGGTTTCGCATTTACCCAGCATCATACCAGCGTCCGTAACTTTTACGATGAACAAGAGATACACCAAGTTTACTACCCAGAAGCAAAACAGTTATTAAAAGAAGCGACTGGTGCAACTGAGGTCGTGATATTCGATTGCACGTTGCGTAACGCCGCACTGATGAAGCAGGATATCAACAGTGGTATTAGGGAACCTGTGAAGCGCGTACATAATGACTTCAGTACTTCAGGCGGACATAGACGCGCCCGCAGAGAGTTAGCTGCACAGGGTATAGATAACATTGACAGCCTACTACAACGACGGTTTGCAATTATCAATGTTTGGCGAGGAATTGGTGACACAATTCAAGAATCACCATTAACACTATGTGATGCCCAAAGTGTTGTACCAACAGACCTGGTAGTTAACGATCTTATATACCGCGATCGCATTGGTGAAACCTACGCCGTCACTTACAACCCAAAACATAAGTGGTACTACTTCCCACAAATGCAAAGGAACGAAGCAGTATTGATTAAGTGTTTCGACTCCGCAGAAGACGGACGCGCCCGCTTTGCACTCCATACAGGATTTGACGACCCCACTAGCCCACCAAATGCACCTCCACGGGAGAGTATCGAGTTGCGGACATTCGTGTTCTTTCCCGAATAATTCAGTTTGAGTACTAATGAGTACTCAATTAAACTAAAGTTCGTAGTATGGACTTTAGTCCTTAAAACGTCTGTTAAGAGCGATAAATCGCTTACTACGAACAAAGCTCTAATCTTACATTTAAGTATGTCTACTTACTTAAATATTGACAATCTCCCCGCTAAATAATTTGCATTTTAGTGGGGAGATTTTTATACTAAGCTCCTGAGCGATCGCTTGTAGAATTTACTGGAGATTGATCTTTACTCCTTCTACAACTTACTAAGCTATCTTTATCTTGATTGTTATTAGCAAATACATCTACTTGCCCCAAGATTGTAATTGCTGCTGCAATGAACAAAATGGCATATTTCATAAATTCCTCCTGATTTGCTATTAAGCTGATTTTTCCTCTCCAGTCGCGACTGGTAAATCCTTCTGAGTGCTATACTCAGTCCAAGCACCTTCATAAACCCTGACTTTTGGATAGCCAAGCAGATGCTTTAAAACGACATATTGTAATGTTGCTTCTCTGCCGGTGCTACAAGAAATAATAATGTCACTTGAAGGATTAATCTTTTTATCTGCGAGAATTTTCTTAATTTCCTCTAATGACTTTAACTTGTGAGGATTCTGAGCATCTACAAATGTCACCCAAGGAATATTCCGCGCACCAGGAATGTGTCCGTTACGTATCCAAATATTTTCCTCGCCCCGAAATAATTTTTCTGGTCTGGGATCGATAAAGGTTACTCCTGGTTTGCCAATGAGCTTTTTCACATCATTTAAACTCACTCGCACTGAAGGATTATCCCTAAGTGTGAATTTTCCCACTGAATATTTAGGAAATTCTTTGGTTACATCTTGAGTAGCTTTATAACCTGTGTAACCACCATCTAATACAGCAATATCTTTCAGTCCAGAACGTTCTAGTAAATAAGCAACCATTGTTGCCCCTAAAATGTCTCTGTCATCTGAATATACAAGAACCCGACTGTTATTTGTTAATCCAGAATTCGCAAAGATTAGTGCTAGTTTTTCATTATTCCAATACTGCACGGGCAAGCCTTGTCTGGGGCCGCGAAAAGCAGTATCAGCAATATTGACTGCCCCAGGAAGATGTCCTTCTATATAGTCAAGAGGAAAGTTTCGCACATCCAAAATTCGCAAATCTGCATTTTTGGAATTCTCGACAACCCAATTTGGTGAAACAAACTGAATATTAGCACGAGGGCTGGCGGAAAATGCTGACAAAGGTAATAACGGGACAATCAACACAACAGCAAAAAATACTGCTACCAAAGTAAATAACTTCGGTTTTTTCAACTTGGACAATAAATATCTTAAATTCACGTCTACACTCCTTACTATCGAATAAGGCTCTTGTGTAAGTAAGCAAAACAAATTGTGCAGCCTTTATTTAAGGTTGCAAAATACAGATATCCGTCTGTTCTACTAGTTAAATACTGTAAATACGTCGATGAACAGTACTAAGTGTAAATAATCATCTCATATTCACAAATAGAACACAAGTAAATAAATAATGATTTATGTATCAATATTTTGGATTTTCTCCATATATTTCAGTAAGCAATTCGCAGTCAGGATTTTAGCGCAAATATGATGAAATTAGTAATGTTTGATATTGACGGCACTCTTACTGAGTCGAATCATCTAGATGATGAATCATATTTACAGGCGTTGTATGAAGTATTTGGTTTTTCAGAAGTGTCAAGTGATTGGACATCATACACTCATGTCACAGATGCTTGTATTTTCAAGGAAGTTTTTCAAAGTAAACTTGGTCGCATTCCTTCATTTAGGGAAGTTGAGGCATTTCAACAGCGTTTTTTAGAATTACTCGTTAATGGTGCCCAAGCAAGCGGTGGAGTAAAAGCAATACCAGGTTCATCTGATATGTTGAAAAAGCTGCTTGCATCTGGTGAATATCCCATAGCCTATGCTGGAGGAGGTTGGGCAGCATCAGCAATATTCAAGTTAAAATCTGCCCATCTTCCCATTGATAATATTCCTTGCGCTTTTTCGGATGATGACGAGTCACGTGAGGGAATAATGGCGATCGCCCATTCTAGAGCCGAAACGTATTACAATCGACTTTTATCGGAAGTTGTTTACATTGGGGATGGTGTTTGGGATATTCGTTCGGCTCAAAAATCCGGATATTCATTCATCGGTATTGCTTCAGATAATCAAGCTAAAGCATTATTCAATGAAGGGGCGACTGATGTTTTTCCCAACTACGATGATTACGAGAGTTTTTTACTCGCCTTAAAAAAGGCTACTGAGATGCAGAAAAATCAGCAATTTCTGACATAATTTTTGGTGTCTCACTCATGGAAAGTTTTTAAACGCAGAGGGGCGCAAAGTTAACGCAAAGATGCGCCCATTGAACCAGGGATAATCACTGGTTGCCCTGCGGAGGAGACGTTTTAAATTTTTTGGCTGCATGAAAATTCAAAAATCGAGTCTCAAAAAAGACCCTTTGTTGTGAAGAGATAAGGAGACTTGGTTTCAGCAGCCGCGTCTGGTGGTTGTGGGGTGGTTATTTTCCCAGAATTGTGGGGAAAACAACAGGATAATTCTTACTAATGTAGTTATATGACCTTGATAGCACACACTTTCATCCGGTGGCAAGTTTTTGTAGTGCTTGTATTTTTGAAACTTTTAAAACTCTCTAGACTCTCCAGCCAGCTGGAGAGTTTAGGATAAATTCAAGGCGATTCTTCAGCCAGAAATCAGAAATTTCTGGGGTGTAAGTATACGTCCCAGTCATCCAGCTTGGCGTGGCGAGGTTGTTCATTTTATCCCGTAAATCTATGACATTCCAACTCACAGTTCCTAACATGGCTTGTTCTGCTTGTGCAAACACCATCACCAAAGCACTTCAGGCTGTCGATGCCAATGCTAGCGTTGAGGCCGATCCAACAACCAAGCTTGTCAGCGTAGAAACTCAAGCATCAGAAACAGCGATTAAAGAAGCGTTAGCTGCTGCTGGCTATCCAGTCGCGTAAACGGGGACTGGGGACTGGGTACTAGGTATTGGGTACTGGGAAAACTATTCCCTAATTCTCAAGCCTTAATCCCCAGTCCCTAATCCCCAGTCACTAGTCCCCAATTACCAGTCCCCAATATGGATACTCTCACACTCAAACTTCGAGGTATGAGCTGCGCCGCTTGTGCCAATAATGTCGAAAAGGCGATTCGTTCGGTTCGCGGGGTAATTGACTGCAACGTTAACTTTGGAGCTGAGCAAGCCGCCATCAATTACGATCGCTCTGTTACCAATTTGGAAAAAATCCAAAGTGCGATCGCCGCTGCGGGTTACTCTTCCTACTCACTCTCAGAAGAAATGCTGTCTCAAGAAGATGATGTGGAGATAGCAACTAGACAAGCAAAACAACGCGAACTTTTTCTCAAAGTAACGGTGGGAGGCGTAATCAGCAGTTTCCTATTTTTAGGATCGCTACCGATGATGACTGGGTTAAATTTGCCTTTCATTCCCAGCTTCCTGGAGAATCCTTGGCTACAGCTAGTGCTGACAACACCTGTCGTTTTTTGGTGTGGTGGAGCTTTTTACCGCAATGGCTTCAAAGCTTTTAAGCGTCATACGGCGACGATGGACACGCTGATTGCTTTGGGTACAAGTGCAGCCTATGTATATTCTTTGTTTATTACCGTTTTCCCTGGATTTTTTATTGCTCAGGGCTTGGTTCCTCATGTTTATTATGAAGTTGCAGCCATTGTCATTACCTTAATTTTGCTGGGGCGATTATTAGAAAATCGCGCCAAGGGACAAACATCTGAAGCTATCCGCAAACTGATGGGACTCCAAGCCAGAGATGCCAGAGTCATCCGTAATGGTGTGGAAGTTGATGTTCCCATCGCCGAAGTCAAAATCAACGATGTGATTTTGGTGCGTCCTGGGGAAAAGATTCCAGTAGATGGCGAAATCATTGCAGGGGTTTCTACGGTAGATGAAGCGATGGTGACTGGTGAAAGTTTGCCAGTCAAAAAGCAGCCACCAGATGAAGTGATTGGGGCAACGATAAACGGTGCGGGTGCATTTCAGTTTCGGGCGACACGAGTCGGAAAAGATACGTTTTTGGCTCAAATTGTCAAATTAGTGCAACAAGCGCAAGGTTCCAAAGCACCAATTCAGCGGTTGGCAGATCGAGTGACGGGATGGTTTGTACCAGCTGTTATCGCCATTGCGATCGCCACTTTTATCATTTGGTTTAACTTCACAGGCAACCTCACCTTAGCAACCATGACAACGGTAGGTGTATTGATTATCGCTTGTCCTTGTGCTTTGGGTTTAGCTACCCCGACTTCTGTCATGGTGGGAACCGGCAAAGGTGCAGAAAACGGCATTTTGATTAAAGGCGCAGACAGCTTAGAACTAGCACACAAAATCCAAACCATCGTTTTAGATAAAACCGGCACTTTAACTGTGGGTAAACCTACGGTTACAGATTTTGTCACTGTTAACGGCACAGCCGATGGTAACGAACTCAAAGTTTTACAGTTAGCAGCAACGGTAGAACGAAATTCCGAACATCCTCTAGCGTCCGCTGTTGTCAGGTATGCCGAGTCTCAAGAAGTCAATTTAGTAGAGGCTAACAACTTTCAAGCAATTGCAGGTAGCGGCGTGCAAGCAATTGTTAGCGATCGCTTGGTGCAAATTGGTACCCAACGCTGGTTAACAGAACTCGGAATTAATACCACGGCTCTCCAACAGTATAAAAATGCATGGGAAGCTGCTGGAAAAACAGTTATTTTAATAGCCCTAGATGGCGAAATAGAAGCAGTAATGGGTATTGCCGATGCCCTCAAACCTTCCTCAGCAGCAGTAGTAAAAACACTGCAAAAGTTTGGTTTAGAAGTAGTAATGCTTACCGGAGATAATCAGAAAACTGCGGAGGCGATCGCCCAACAAGTTGGCATCACACGAGTATTTGCCGAAGTCCGTCCAGATCGAAAAGCGGCGATTATTCAATCTCTGCAACAAGAGGGACTGGGGACTAGGGACTGGGGACTGGGAAAAATTCGTTCCAGTACCCAATCCCCAGTACCCAATCGCCAGTCCCTAGTAGCAATGGTTGGTGATGGCATCAATGATGCCCCAGCACTAGCACAGGCTGATGTGGGAATTGCCATCGGTACGGGAACAGATGTGGCGATCGCTGCTAGCGATATCACGCTAATTTCTGGAGATTTACAAGGAATTGTGACGGCGATTCAACTTAGTCGCGCTACTATCAACAATATTAGGCAAAATCTCTTTTTTGCTTTTATTTACAACGTTATCGGCATTCCTATTGCAGCTGGAATTCTCTTCCCAATCTTTGGTTGGTTACTCAATCCCATTATCGCCGGAGCCGCGATGGCTCTTTCTTCGGTTTCTGTTGTTAGCAATGCCTTAAGATTGCGTAACTTTCAACCAAAAGCTACCTGATAAATTCTAAAGGAGTTGAGCAAATGTTCAGCAAAAAAATGCTTTGGGGAAGTTTGGCTAGTTTAGTCCTTCTGACTGGAACATCAACCGTAGCCTTAGCAGAAATGCCAGTGCATTCAGAGCAAAATAGCCAATTTCAGCACATAGAGCAACCTTTGGGCTTGAAAGTTGGTGTGGCGATCGCTGGTTTAGCTTTAATCGGGCTAGAGTTATGGTGGTTTCTTCTCTATGTAGCTGACGAATAAGTAATTTTTTAGAGAAGTTTTCATTTAATTAAAGCACATACAGCGATTTTCAAGTAGTAGAGACGGCGATTTATCGCGTCTGTTGCTCTTGTTGTGCCCCCATAGTTATTTGAATTTCACTTACCAATATCTTCGTTCCAAAGTTCGGGATTAGTTTCAATAAATTCACTCATTATTTGTTCGCACTCATCAAGATTGAGATCGATTACTTCTACACCGTGAGATATCATAAAATCTTTGGCGCCAGGAAAAGTTCTGGATTCTCCGGCGATAACTTTTTTAATGCCAAATTGTACCACTGCCCCAGCGCATAAATAGCACGGCATTAAGGTTGAATATAGTGTTGTACCTCTATAGTTACCAACTCTGCCAGCATTGCGGAGACAATCAATTTCGGCATGGGTAACAGGATCGCCATCTTGGACGCGTTTGTTGTGTCCTCTGCCGAGAATTTTGCCATCCTTGACGAGAACCGAACCGATAGGAATTCCACCTTCTTGTCTGCCTTGTTTTGCTTCTTGAATTGCAGCCTGCATAAACTCATCCATTTTTTATTCTCCTTAAAATATGTCAAAACAACTTGTATTAATGGATCATGATGGCGGTGTAGATGATTATTTAGCAACCATGCTGCTGTTGACAATGGATAATATCGAACTTCTCGGTGTTGTTGTCACTCCAGCCGATTGTTATATCCAACCAGCGGTTAGCGCCACACGAAAAATTCTCGATTTGATGGGATTTTCTCATATTCCGGTGGCAGAAAGTACTGTACGTGGTATCAATCCATTTCCCAGTCTCTATCGCCGCGATTCCTTTATCGTTGACCATTTACCCATTCTCAATCAAAGCGAAACCATCACTACGCCTTTAGTTGCCGAACCAGGACAAGATTTTATGATTCAGGTGTTACGTGAAGCATCAGACCCCGTAACCTTGATGGTAACCGGGCCGTTGACGACGGTTGCAGCCGCATTGGAGAAAGCACCAGATATTGAAGCCAAAATTCAGAAAATTGTTTGGATGGGAGGTGCTTTGAATGTTCCTGGTAATGTAGAAAAAAGTTTGGAACCAGGACAAGATGGTTCTGCTGAATGGAATGTTTATTGGGATTCAATTTCAGCAGCGCAAGTTTGGAAAACCCAAATTGAAATTATTATGTGTCCTTTGGATTTGACGAATAATGTTCCAGTCACATCAGAATTAGTCCAAAAAATGGGGCGACAACGCCACTATCCCATCTCCGATTTAGCAGGACAATGTTATGCATTAGTTATTCCTCAAGATTATTATTTTTGGGATGTCTTAGCAACGGCTTATTTGGGACATCCAGAATTTTATCAATTGCGCGAATGGGAAACAGAAATTATCACCAGTGGTCTTAGTCAGGGACGCACTAAAGTTGTATCTGGTGGGCGGAAGATTTATGCAATGGATAAAGTGGATAAAGATGCTTTTTATGCTTATATTTTGCAACAATGGGCGAGGTAAAGAACTAAAAAATTAGGTGGCGTGCATACTCAAACTCGCTACCGAAAACTAACGACAAAGCTCACCAGACACAGACAACCTCTGCAACTCACCGACCATATTGGAGCATTCCGGTGTAAAGACTTTTTTGGGCAGTATCATTTAAAACTGAGAATTATATCAAGTTCGGATAATTACTTATTATTAAAATCTCTCCGCGTCACCGCGTCACCGTGTCTCCGTGTCAGTCCTAATGATAAGTCTTCAACCGGACATGATATTACTCATAGCGTGCTTTTTTAGATTTAATCACCTCAATTACATCATCGTGTCTTTGCCCCTCGATAATATCCTTGAGATGAATTTGGCCATTAATGTATTGAATATGGATGCGCCAACCTGAAACTTTATCGATATCAGCACGATAAATTGCCTGCTTCACACCTTTTACTTTGTGCAGCCTCGTTTTTGGAAATTTTCTTGTTCTATGACACTCATTATCTTCAAGCTCTGCCAAGGCTTCAAGAAAAGCAATCTTTAGCTCGTCATCTGGCAAAGTCTTTATCGCTTGATAAATAATGCCATATTCATCACACAGAGTAAGGGTTTGTGCCATAAACCAACTTACGAGATCTGGGCAGTTTCTCGATTGTGATGGAGGAATCCTTGATACAAAGACTCTGCCACACCTTTATACGCTTTATCAAGGTCATCATGTTTGACTACTCGAAAAAGAGTAAAAATAACTTGGCCAAAAATTGGATCTTCATCAACTGCCAAAATCACCCTTAGTTTCTGCGAAACCTTAAGTGTGTAAAGGGAAGATTCATAGCTATTAATATCTGACGGTAGGGGAAGACGACGCAACTTACGATAAACGTCAGCTTTTTGAGTTGGGAAGAGGCTGGCACAATCATTGATTTTTTTAACCACTGCGGCTTTCTCATCTTTACTCAGGCTGGCAATATCTTTTTCAAAGCTCCTTGTTGACTCAATTAGAACATCCACGTTACGAACCACCAATTTTAATTTAGCTACTTGCCCTCTGTTTTTAACATAATAACAGTTATGTCCAGAAAAATTTTGTGTATCATCCTTATAAGGACGTTGTATGGAAACTTTATTAATATTATTCTATGCTAAAATTTTAACAATTTGCTATAAAAGCTTTCAGATACGATTCGTCTGGAGCATTATTTTTACAAAATAGAAAAGAGACATAAAGTTTATTAAGAAGTGAAAAACTTTAAACCTAAAAACAGAGCCGCTACAGTCCCAGCAACAGAAATTTCTCCCTGAATAATTTTCTCTAAAATCGATTCTACAGGAATTAATACAATCTCAATTTCTTCTGTAATATCGAGTTGCTGCTCTTTAGCTTTTCTCACATTATCTGCTAAAAATAAATGTATTCGATTGGTGTCTTTACTTGGCTTATCGTATAAAATTCCTATCTTTTTCAATTTTTGGGCAATATAACCAGTTTCTTCTGTAAATTCTCTCATTGCTGCTACTTCATCACTCTCTTTTATAGGATCGAAACTCCCTGCTGGCAGTTCTAAGAAAAATTCACCGACGGCGTGTCTGTATTGCCGGACGAAAATAATTTCTCTACTACTGGTAATGGGTAAAACCATCGCCACATCAGGCTTAATACTGACAAAATAATCATCGATAATTTTTCCATTGGGCAATTCTATTTCGTCTTGCCTTACCTTACACCAATGATGATCTAAGACCATTTTGGATTTCAAAATTTTCCATTTCTTTAAGTCGCTCATATAAGTAACAAATAGAATTTTGTATAAGGAACCATAGAGTCAATGTAAAAAAGTATAACGGATACGTCCGATAATCTAAATTTTGAACTTACACTGGCTTTTGCTTTAACATAATACGCTCTATATTTATGCAAATAAATGTAAATTTATTTACAGTTAATAAAAGATTTCCGTTGACTATCAGTCGCGGGACAACAGCACAGACTACGAATGTCTGGGTGCAAATTTCACAAGATGGCATCGAAGGTTGGGGGGAGGCGTCGCCGTTCGGTGTGGGTAATCATCGACAATCAACAGATACAATCAAAGACGCTCTGGAGCAAGTTATACCACTGTTGCAACCGTTCAGTCCTTTACAACGGCAGGAAATTGAGCAAGTGTTAACCCAAAACCAAGCTCCTTCTGCTGTGAAAGCAGCTTTAGATATAGCAATGCACGACTGGCTTGGTAAACGGGTAGGGTTACCTTTATGGCAAATTTGGGGACTCGATCGCCACGCCATCGTCCCAACTTCTGTCACAATTGGTATTAATTCACCAGAAGGTGCGATCGCCAGAGCCAAAGACTGGTTAAACTTTACCGATGTTCGTGTTTTCAAAGTCAAACTAGGTAGCCCAGATGGCATAGAAGCAGACCGAAAAATGCTCCTAGCGGTACAACAAGCAGCACCAGAACCAGAATTTTTCGTTGATGCTAACGGTGGCTGGAGTTTAGAAGACGCGATCGCTATGTGCAATTGGCTAGCTGATTTAGGTATAAAGTATGTAGAACAGCCATTGCCACGGGGACAAGAAACAAGTTTGGCACAACTCAAGGAAAATTCGCCTCTCCCCATCTTTGTTGATGAAAGTTGCTTTACAAGTTCTGATATTCCCCACCTATCAAACTACGTCGATGGGATAAATATTAAACTGATGAAATCAGGGGGACTAACTGAAGCCATGCGAATGGTACATGTAGCCCGATCCTATGGATTACAAGTAATGTTCGGTTGCTATTCTGATAGTTCGTTAGCCAATACAGCAGCAGCACAGCTAGCACCACTAGCTGATTATTTAGATTTAGACAGTCACCTTAACTTAATTGATGACCCATTTACGGGTGCATTGTTAAAAGAAGGGAGAGTTTTGCCGAACGATTTACCAGGTTTGGGGGTACAACACAGTGCGTCTGTCACTTAATCAACGAGTAGCTATCTTACTTCATGAGGGAATTACCGGGACTCAAGGTAAAACAGGGCTAGCAATTTTACGTTATAGTGAAGCCCCAATTGTCGCAGTCATCGATCGCGACTCCGCTGGCAAATCTTTGCCACAATTAACAGGTATCAACCGTGATGTACCAATTGTGCCATCTGTAGCCGCTGCTCTGGAGTACAAGCCAGAAGTCTTAGTAATTGGCATAGCACCAGGAGGTGGCGCTGTACCAGACGATTACTGGCTGGAAATCAAAGAGGCTTTACAAGCTGGAATGTCCTTGGTGAATGGTTTACATACAGCAATGGCAAATATGCCAGATTTAAATGCACTGCTCAAACCAGGACAACTCATTTGGGATGTACGGAAAGAACCATCTAATATACCTATTGCCAGCGGCATGGCACGCACTCTCCCCTGTCGGCGAGTATTAACTGTGGGAACCGACATGGCCATTGGTAAGATGTCAACCAGCCTGGAGTTACATCGGGCGTCAAAACTGCGGGGATGGAGTTCTAAATTCTTAGCTACAGGTCAAACTGGTGTGATGTTAGAAGGCGATGGTGTGCCTTTGGATGCTGTGCGGGTAGACTTTGCCGCCGGTGCTGTGGAACAAATGGTCATGCGCTATGGCAAAAGCCACGATATCCTGCACATTGAAGGACAAGGTTCGCTGCTACATCCTGGTTCCACCGCAACCTTACCCTTGATTCGTGGTTCCCAACCAACCCAATTAGTATTGGCACATCGAGCAGGACAAGTTCATATACGCAATCATCCCCATGTAGTAATTCCACCTTTACGTAAGGTCATCCAGCTTTATGAAAGTGTTGCCAGTGGCGGCGGTGCCTTTGGTACTGTACATGTAGTAGGTATAGCATTGAACACAGCCCATTTAGATGAATCTGCGGCTAATGAAGCGATCGCTCAAGTCACAGCAGAAACAGGACTACCTTGCACCGATGTTGTCCGTTTTGATGCGAATGTGCTTTTGGATGCGGTGATTAAAAATTAGGCTAGTACCGCTTTGCAAAAATCAAAAGTCAAAAACTAGAATTGATGCCCCCAAGTTTCTGGGGGTTTTTCATGCGACGTGCAGCAAGAACTTAAAGAAACGTGAATTCGATGTACAGGATTTTGACCTCACCCCCAGCCCCTCTCCTTCAAGGAGAGGGAGGCTGGGTGGGTGAGGTCTGTAGAATTCACGTTAAAGAATATCCAGTTTTGGCGCTCATAAGTAACTTTTATTAGCGGCATCACCCTTTTTTTGTCAAGCAGACTTGACGTTTTGTAACAAATTTGTTAAATTTGTTTACATAAGTTAAAAAACAACCAAAAGAAAAAATTATGTACACCACTGTAAATGAAGACGGCGTTCTCAATAACTACGCAACCGAACCCAAAATGTACTATGCAGAGTACCCAGCAATTTGGGAACAACGTAAATACTTAATACAAGCTGCTTTTGCAACTTTAATCGTTACTACTTTAGTTTTGGTTGGTTTTAGTGTTAGCTAAGATTTTTTGACTTCGGTATCGCTGTATCTCATCGCCATTCGTACTTCTCCTTTTACCTCGGCTAATTTAGCCGGGGTTTTTTGTTTGAATTTTGCGCGATCGCTCAAATACTGTACTTTAGACTAACAAGCACTTCTTGGTCTGATACTGTCGTCAGTTTTACCTTAGATTCTCAAACCTTTTATTACCATCTTCTTCCATATATAAGACACGATTTAGCATATCGCGCCCATTTTCTAATTCACTATTTATTGCATTCACAGCTTCTTTGACAATAGCAATTTGCTCATTTTGAGATAAATCACCCTGACAAATAAATACAATCCCGGCATGAATTTCTCTAATTTGAGCAAACTTTTCAAAATCACGAACATTTGCTGTTACAAGGATACGTTCTTCATTGAAAGCATATTCTAAAACTTGATAGTCTTTTGCACCAAGTAACCCTCGATCCCTAACAGCAATCGCATCAATAAAAAGTTCGTTATACAAGTAACGTGCAACGGTTGGTGAAATATCCTCATCAATTAGAAATTTAATTCTTTTTAGGTCGTCCAACACTTGGGTAAGCTTTTACGTAGACTTGAGCAAATTTTATATCTTCTTCAGTCAAATAAGGATAGTCTTCGCGTATATTCTCTAGCGACTCTGCTCTATCAAGCATTGAACCAATATGACGAACTGTCAGCCGAGAATTGGGAAATACTGTTTCTCCACCCATGATATTCGGATCGGAAACTAAATTTTTTTTCCACGCCTGAAAAGAGTTAATAAATTCTAATACCTCATTGGCAATAGCCTCAACTTCTATTTTGATAAATTTTGCTATTTCAATATTTGGTAATTTTTCCTCTAAAGCTTTAACTAAGCTTTGATAAAGAAATGAGCGAAAATCAACAGAAAAAAAGTCTATTTCTTTAATTAAACGTAGATAAACTAATGCTGCAAAATTAAGTCTAGGAGGATTATAGTCAGGAAAAATTTTATATTCTACTTCTTTATAAATTTTTTTGGTTGGTAATTCTAGAAACGCCGCAGCTTCAGTAGGAGTAAAAGTCTCTACATACATAGGCTTTACTTTCATCTTTAGACTATAAATGAATTTTTAACAAACTATAGATAGCTTGTTACTTGATGGCATAGATTTTGATGAAACAATATGTTTTTAAAAGTATTCCCTGTATAGGGAATATTTTAGCAATTATTCAGAAGTGTTGCCAATACTTTGTTGTCTTACCCATCTTGACAATGCGATCGCCCTTTTTGCTGTATGTACAGCAAAAAGGCTGACAATCGTCTAGAAACCGTTTTGAGAGAATCCGCGATGGCGTACCCGCCCACCGTAGGCATCGCTGATAAGCAGATTTTATTACATCTATCACTCTTTTTTTGTCAAGCCTAGTTGACGTTTTGTAACAAATTTGTTAAATTTGTTTACATAAGTTAAAAAACAACCAAGAGAAAAAATTATGTACACCACTGTAAATGAAGACGGCATTCTCAATAACTACGCAACCGAACCCAAAATGTACTATGCAGAGTACCCCGCGATTTGGGAACAACGTAAATACTTGATTCAAGGTGCTTTTGCAACATTAATCGTCACTACTTTAATTTTGGTTGGTTTCAGCGTCAGCTAAGAGTTTTTAGATTTCGGTATCGCTATATCTCATCGTCATTCTCACTTCTCGACTTTGCCTCGGCTAATTTAGCCGGGGCTTTTTGTGTTGTCAAATAGCGGCGATGGCGTACCCGCCCAACCTAGGCATCGCTCCATATACGTAATTCCCAATTCCTCGTAACATTGAAAAAACAGCTTTTTGCATAGGTCGTACCTGGCATGAAACGAACCTGGAAGTCTCTACTGCTAGCCTGTAACTGGGTATTACTGTCGATTGGGACATCAATTTTGATTATCTTGACGCAGCCAACAGCACCAGTTCCAGCACAAGAACCTGCTGCGTCTACTACAGTTGAAACCATAAATTCACCCAGTTCAGAAACGACTAAAGATCGAAAATTACCGGAAGCAATAGAAGGTTCATCAACAACAGAAGCCTCCCCGGAATCAGAACCGAAAAAGCCAGAGTCTCCGCAGGAACCAACACTTAGTCCTGAAGAAATTACCCGTCAGCTAAAATTGATTGAAGCCGATAGACTTTATCTAGCCGGACAAATTCCAGAGGCAGAAAAGATTTACCGCGAAGTAAAAGAACCTTTTAGCAAAACAAGCACACCCCAAGAACGTAAACCAGCCATACTCGATCCCGCGCAACTATCACCAGGAGGTAAGGTATACTGGCGAGAATCAGAGGCGGGGATAGCAACTAAGTTACAAACAAGAACGGTTGTACCTTTGCAATTATTAGTTGAGCAATATCCAGAATTTATCCCTGGTCATATCCGATATGCTCAAATTTTGAAACAATATGATCGCCCCAAAGAAGCCTTAGATATATTAGAACGAGCATCTTCTCTTTATCCAGACCAACCAGAATTGGTTAAAGCGAGGGTTACTGCCTTGGCTGGTGAGAAAAAGTGGATGGAAGCATCTTTAGCGGCGCGTCAGTTTGCCATTCTCAATCCCGAAGATCCCCAAGCGGCTGAATTTACAAACTTAGCACAAGAAAATCTCGAACGTTACAAAAGACATATCCGAGCAGAAATTCGCGGCAACGTCATCGGTAATATTATTACAGGTGCGTTAGGTTACGCTCTTACTGGCAGTTTGCTTGGGCCATTTTCGGCTGTTGATTCTACCATCATTCTGCTACAAGGTGAAAGAGCAATAGGTGATTCCGTTGCCAAAGACGCAAAAAAACAGTTGAATGTGATTACAGACGAAACTGTTTTGGGATATGTCAACGAAATCGGACAGAAATTAGCTAAAGTAACTGGACGTGAAGAATTTAAATACGAATTTTTTGTAATTCCAGAAGAAAGTCTCAATGCCTTTGCATTACCTGGGGGTAAAATCTTTATTAATGCAGGTGCGATCGCCAAGACTAATTCCGAAGCAGAATTAGCTGGATTAATAGGCCATGAATTATCCCATGTTGTTTTATCTCACGGTTTTCAATTAATTACCCAAGGCAATTTAATTTCTAACGTTACCCAATATCTTCCTTTAGGTGGAACCATCGGCCAACTCTTTGCCCTCAGTTACAGCCGCGACATGGAACGTCAAGCAGATACCCTCGGCACGCGGTTAATTGTAGCCAGTGGTTACGCTGCTGATGGCTTGCGTAACTTAATGGTGACATTAGATAAACAGCAAAAAAATGCACCTCCTAGTTGGTTATCTTCCCATCCCGGCGGCGGCGAACGAGTCAGTAATTTAGAAAACCTGATTACCCGTAGTAGTTACAATCGTTACGCCTATGAAGGAGTCGGGCGTCATACAGAAATTCAAGCACAGGTGAAAAAGTTGCTGCAAGAGAAAAAAGCCAGAGATGAAAAAAAATAGGTTTTTAATGAATCAAAAAATAGAATTATTCGTCATTTAACACAGAATTCAGAATTCAGAATTGAGAATTCAGAATTTAGAATTCTTTGTTGTTAAACTATCAATTCCCTACCTATTTATACTGGAGGATGGCTATGTCATCAAAACTGCTGCGATTGATATCTTTGGGCAGTATTGGCTTATCTTTGTGTCTGGGCAATTCCGCAGCAATGGCGCAATACAATCCTTATCCTACTGATGATGGAGTAGTAGTACCAACAGTGCCGTCAGGTGGTACATCAGCACCAGTGCCAATAGACACATCGACTGGCATACCAACATCACCTACATCTGACAGTACAACTCGCTTTACTTGTCAGAC
The DNA here is from genome assembly GCA_003326205.1 of Nostoc sp. ATCC 43529. GTDB lineage: Bacteria > Cyanobacteriota > Cyanobacteriia > Cyanobacteriales > Nostocaceae > Nostoc. The sequence continues at coordinate 10,308 of LWTK01000068.1, read as the reverse complement.
TTACAATGGGCAGTACACCGTGATGTATCAGCCCCAAAGTCAACCAGGACAATACTTTCCTTGGGCGGCACCTGCGACTTTAGGCGGTGGTTGGGATGCTGAAAAGCGTTGTGTAGCAATTGCGAACCGCTTGGAACTGTATCGTCCAGATGGGTTACAAGAACTCCAGACATCTGTACAAAATAACGAAAACATTGTCTGCGTCACCAGCGAAGCTAACCCAACTTGCAGAATTGTGTTGACGGTGCCGCGTGGTAAAGATGCCGTTATTATCCGCAATAGCATTTTCCAAAACTTGACTACTGCTGATAGCGGCCAACAAACCGTAGCTGTTAACACCTATGGCGATCGCTCAGGCAGCGTATATAATTTAGGGCGCACACTTCTAGGCAACGGCAATAATCGAGTTAGTTCATATAGAGGTGGAATTAATCTCAAGCCTTTCCTTGATGCCAAAGATGGTGGTACCGCCAGAAACCTCCGCAATGGAGTCGCAATTCGTCGCCAGTCTCAACCTAACTCTGTTCGTCTAAATCCTGGTAATTTCCGTTAATTGGGCATGAATACACAGGTAGAGACGTTGCAATACGTACAGACGTTGCAATGCAACGTCTCTACAAAGATTTTGATATCATTAGAAAAATTTATATTTATTTTTGATTTTTTTTCAATAAATTGTGATCTACAGCTATTTCAGAATTTTTACCCAAAAAATTCTGAAATGTTTGTGTTTTGCGCTGTAATTTATCGCAGTTGCAGCATAGCTGAGAACAGAAACTAACCGCCAAACCCTGATTAAGTAGAAGGACTCAATTAAACTAAAGTTCGTAGTATGGGCTTGAGCCATTAAAACGTCTGTTAAGAGCGATAAATCGCTTACTACGAACAAAGCTCCAATCTTACATTTAATTATGTCTACCTACTTACAAGGGAGTTTCAACCCTGTTGCCTCTTGCAAGATTGCCTTTTGCCTTTTATCAACTCAACTATCTGTTGTTTTAACCTTTTGCTAGCTGTTTCTTAACTTTATTCAGATACTTTAAGGTGGCTGAATAGTTAAATGCTCAAAAGTTGTACAAATAACTTCTTTTAACTGCCAAGAATGGTGGTCTGGAAGCTGTATTTGGTATTGCTCTGGCGTTAATTGCAAAGTGCATCCTTGCAGTTAACGTAGTTTTACTGGCAAAAAAATGGCACTTACACTCCAAATTCTCCACACTTCGGACTTTGAAGGTGGCATTGACGCTGCCGGTACTAGCCCTCAGACTTCTGATGCTGTTGGTTTGGTGTTGACACAAAGTGATGTTGCGATCGCTCTTTAACACAATTAAAGCAAGAGGTTTTTATGCCCAAGATCGTTATCAATGAATTTTATCGTGGTGGAACCCTGACCACAACTGACGAATTCATCGAGCTTTTGCTTACTGAAGATTTGACTGCTACACAGCTTGAGTCTTTCTTTGTGGGAGACTCCACAGCTGCCAAAGCCTCTAAGTTTTCTGCTTATAAATTTACAAATGTTAGTTCCATAGCCTCCACCTTCAAAGCAGGAACTATCATTACAGTCGGTGGAACTACAGCTATTACTCAGAACACATCCTATAATCCATCAGCTAATGATTGGAATATAGCTCTCAACGCTGGTGGTTCCTTCCTACCTAACGCCAACAGCGGAAATACCGGAGATATTGCTGGTGATGATGTTGTTTGGGTTGATACTTCAAATACTGGCGCAACCATTTCCACAGACGGATTTGCTGTAGATATTGGCACTGCAACAGGAGCCTTCACAAGCGCAGCAAATGTCAATTTTGGAACTAGCACAAACAACACAGGCTATGCATTAAACTCTGACCTGGCAGGGGCAACAAACACTACTAACTGGACAACAGGAATTCCATTTGCTTCTACTACACCTGGTTTGCCCAATGGCGGAGCTAATACGACTTATATCAATAGTCTACGCTCTATTCCACCATTACCAACTTTGTCTCTAAGTATTACTCCTAGCTCATTTGCCGAAAATGCTGGAGCTAATGCTGCTACAGCTACTCTGACACGCTCAGACACTTCCACATCTGATTTAGTTGTCAATTTGAGCAGTAACGATACAACTGAGGCAACAGTACCCACAACTGTCACCTTCACAGGCAATAGTTCGACTGTAACCTTTGCGATTAATGCTGTAGACGACTCAGTACTTGATGGTTCTCAGACAGTGACCATAACTGCTTCTGCTACAGATTTTACTAACGGCAGTGCAGATATTACGGTGACAGATAACGAAGTTGCCCCATCCGTTAAGATTAGCGAGATTCAGGGAACAAGCCATATTTCACCTTTGGCAGGCCAGACAGTTAATAATGTAGCGGGAATTGTCACGGTAGTCAGAAGTAATGGTTTTTACCTGCAAGACCCCAACCCAGATAACGACGATGCCTACGGCGGTAAACTACGCACCTCTGAAGCCATTTTTGTCTTCACTTCATCAGCACCAACGGTATCCGTAGGTGATTCTATATTAGTCAGTGGAACAGTGACAGAGTTTCGTCCGGGTAATAATGCTAATAACCTGACGTTAACACAAATTACTACCCCTACAATTGTCACACTCTCCAGTGGGAATGCTTTGCCAGCTGCCACAATTCTGGGTAATGGCGGCAGAACCATTCCAACTACAGTAATTGATAACGATACTGCTGGTAATATCGAAACTGGAACGACCACCTTTGACCCTGCCCAGGATGGCATTGACTTCTACGAAAGCTTAGAAGGAATGCTTGTACAGGTCAATAACCCCATCGCCACTTCACCTACTAGAAGCTTTGGTACATCAGAGGAAATTTGGGTATTAGCAGACAATGGAGCAAATGCCACTGGGCGCACAGTTCGTGGTGGTAGCCTAATTAGTGCTTCAGACTTCAATCCCGAACGGATTCAGATTGACGATCTCAACAACGCCTTAGTGCTACCTGAGGTTAATGTTGGTACGCAACTTAGCACTATTGTTGGTGTCGTTAATTACGACTTTAGCAACTATGAAGTTTTAGTATCGGCTGCTCCCACAGTAGTACAAAACAGTACTCTTGAAAAAGAAGTCACCAATTTAACTGCCACCACTGACCAGCTGACAATTGCTACCTTCAACGTCGAAAATCTCGATCCAGGCGATAGTGCAACGAAGTTTAGCGACCTTGCTAACAGCATTGTCAATAATTTGAAATCGCCAGACATCATTTCCATAGAAGAAATTCAGGACAATAATGGGCCGACAAACGATAGCGTAGTTGATGCCAGCGTTACCTTCCAACTATTAATTGATGCCATCGCTGCTGCTGGGGGCCCCACCTACGAATATCGCCAAATTAACCCAGTGGATGATACCAATGGCGGTGAACCTGGGGGAAATATCCGCGTCGGCTTCTTATTTAATCCCAATCGCGTCAGTTTTGTAGATCGTCCCGGTGGTACTTCCACCTCCAACACCACAGTCACCAACAACTCTGGTGTTCCCACAATTTCTAATAGTCCTGGTTTGATTTACCCCACCAACTCGGCTTTTAATAGCAGTCGCAAACCGTTAGTGGGTGAATTTCTTTTCAACGGCGAAACCGTGTATGTAATTGGCAACCACTTTAATTCTAAAGGTGGCGACCAACCATTATTTGGTGTGAATCAACCGCCAACCCTGACTAGCGAGGTGCAGCGCCAACAACAAGCTACCTTGGTGAAAAACTTTGTCGAGAGTATTTTAGCGATCGATCCCAATGCCAATGTAGTTGTAGCAGGTGACTTGAATGACTTTGAGTTTTCCAACCCTGTTAACACCCTAAAAAGCGCTGGACTAACTTCTCTGATTGAAACTCTGCCTCAAAATGAGCGCTACACCTACAACTTTGAAGGCAACGCCCAAACCCTTGACCACATTTTAGTCAGTAACAATTTGCTGAGTAAACTAGATGGGTATGATGTAGTCCACATCAACTCAGAATTTGCCGATCAAAATAGCGACCACGATCCCAGCGTGGCTCGGTTTAACATATCTGGAAACAATGCTCCCACGGTAGTGGAACCCATTGATGACCAAATCATCTCTACTAACAAATCTTTTTCTTTCAATGTCAGTAACAAATTTGCTGACATCGATGTAGACGACACCCTTAGTTACAGTGCTAGTGGTTTACCGGGGGGAGCTAGTATTGCTGCTAATACTGGTATTATCTCCGGCACTGTCCCCACAACTGGTATTTTTGCAGTCACAGTCACTGCTACTGATGAGAAAGGCCTAACAGCCAGCGACACTTTTGAATTGACTGTTGCTAACAACAAGGCTACATCTGGTAACGACATCATCTTTGTCAAAGAACTTACTGGTTTAAATCAGTACATAGTCAACGCTTTAGGTGGGAGCGATCGCGTTATCGGCACCAACGGCAGTGAGTTCATCAACGGTGGAGCAGGCAATGATTACCTCGATGGTAAAGGAGGCGCTGACGTACTCCTTGGCGATGGTGGTAATGACACAATCTTAGGTGGACTTGGCAAAGATATAGTTTCTGGAGGCGATGGCAACGATCGCCTCATTGGTTGGGGAGGCGGCACAAACGAAATCGACATTCTCAATGGCGACCAGGGTGCAGATACTTACGTTCTGGGCGATAACACTTCTGTTTTTTATGCCAGTTCGGGTAAGAGTGACTACGCGGATATTCTCAACTTACAGACGAGCGATCGTATTCAACTCAAAGGAGTTGCTAACAATTATTCATTAGGGTCAGCGTCGGCTGTATCTATTATTAAATCTGCTGTGAGTATTTTCACTAGTAATGGCACGGAATTGATTGCTGTTGTGGAAAGCGGGTTAAACCAAAATACAAATTTGGCAACAGATACTCGTTTTGTTTTTGTTTAAGGCTCACGCAGAGGCGCAGAGGCGCAGAGAGAAGAGAGAGAATTCTTACTCCCCATTCCCCACCCCTATTTCCCATTTTTTATTATGGTAACTACAAGCACAATTCGTTTTTCTCAGTTCAATGCTTCTTTGAATCGCAATGCTGAAGGTCAGTTAGTCAGCGATCTTTCTACTCCTGATAATGCTCAGGCGAAGGCGGTTGCAGAAATCATCCAGCGGAATAATCCGGATGTACTGCTGATTAATGAGTTTGATTTCTCTGTGGAGGCAGTTGAATTATTTAAACAAAATTATTTAGCGGTTAGTCAAAATGGTGCAACTCCTGTTGACTATCCCTACTTCTACATTGCTCCTTCTAATACGGGTATTGCTTCTGGATTTGACTTAAATAACAACGGTACAGCGGTTACAACCCCAGGTGAAGCAGGATATGGCGATGATGCTTTGGGATTTGGTAGTTTTCCTGGGCAATTCGGAATGTTGCTGTTATCTAAATATCCCATCGATACTGCCAACATCCGCACTTTCCAAAAGTTCCTCTGGAAGGATATGCCCGATGCTTTGCTTCCTGACGATCCTGCAACTCCAGAACCAAATGATTGGTATTCTCCAGAAGAACTGGCAGTTCTGCGCCTTTCTTCTAAAAGTCACTGGGATATACCCATCCAAGTAAACGGCGAGACAATTCATGTCCTCGCAAGCCACCCCACACCACCGGTATTTGATGGCCCAGAAGACCGCAATGGCAAACGCAATCATGATGAAATCCGCTTTTGGGCAGACTATATTAGCCCTGGTAAAGGCGATTACATCTATGATGATGAGGGAAAAACCGGCGGTATTGCTGCTGGGTCAAGTTTTGTGATTATGGGCGACCAAAATGCTGACCCGAAAGATGGTGATAGTTTTAACTTTGCAATTCGTCAGTTATTGCAAAATCCCAGTATTAATACTAATTTCATCCCTAGCAGTCTTGGCGGCACCCAACAAGCAGATTTACAGGGTGGTGCAAATGCTAACCAAACGGGTAATCCGGCTTTTGACACCGCAGATTTTAGTGATACTACTCCTGGAAACCTGCGGTCTGATTATGTGCTACCCTCTGCTGACTTGACAATTGCTAATTCGGGAGTATTCTGGCCGCTAAATACTGACCCAACATTCTCCCCAGTAGGTACTTTTCCCTTCCCCAGTTCCGACCATCGCTTGGTGTTCGCGGATGTCAAAACCGGGCCAAGTGAACCAGGTAAAACCATTCCCAGCTTGGGATTTGTAGGACAAAGTACTTTCTTGACTGGCTTTATTCCTGCTGGTGCGGCGGGAACTGTAAATGGTACTGCGACTCCAGTAGGCGGACTATCTGGTGTAACTTACGACGCTGTTAACAACCGCTACTACGCTATCTCTGATGCTCGGTCGGATACCAACGGTTTGGCTCGGTTTTACACTTTCACTGCTGGTAGTGAAGTGGCTTTCACCAATGTCACACCTCTCAAAGATAGCAATGGCAACTTTTTTACAGCTTTTAGCCTCGACCCAGAAGGTATTGCTTTAACTAATAACGGGACTGTTTTCATCTCTTCAGAAGGCGAAGTTAGACCGGATTTGGGTGCAAGTCGGGTTAGTAATCCCTTTATTAAAGAGTTTTCGCTGACTACAGGTCAAGAAGTGCGATCGCTATCCATCCCCACCAAATTCCTGCCAGTAGTTACAGATACCAACAACAACGGTATTGTAGATGCAGGTGACACGCAGACATCAGGCGTTTACAATAATTTGGCATTTGAAAGCCTCACCATCACACCCGACCAAAAAACTTTATTCACCGCCACTGAAAACGCCCTGTTCCAAGACGGCTTAAAGGCTTCACTCACCAGCGGTAGCCGTTCGCGGATTTTGCAATACAATCTCGTTAATGGACAACCAGAAAAAGAATACCTCTACATTACAGATGCGATTTCCGAAACACCAAACCCCAGCACAGGTTTTGCTGATAATGGTTTGGTAGATTTACTAGCAATAGATAATCGTGGCACTTTGTTGGCTGTGGAACGTTCTTTTTCTGCGGGTGTTGGTAACACCATCAAAATTTACGAAGTTTCCTTGCAAGGTGCAACAGACATCAGTTTCTACGATTCTCTCAATGATTTGAGTGCTGAGCAACTAGCTAACATCGCACCAGCACAAAAACGCCTACTGTTGAATTTAAATGACCTGGATCTGCCAACCGATAACATTGAAGGTATCGCTTTTGGCCCCAAACTTGCAGATGGTCGTCAGTCCATTGTCTTAGTAAGTGACAACAACTTCAGCAGCAGCCAATTTACCCAAATCCTCACCTTGGGTGCAGACTTGGTTCCCACCGCTACACCCACAGTAGAAACTACCCCCGATTTGTTGGACGATGAAACACTCCCAGTAGATCAACAGGGTGACGCTGACGATCCTGCCATTTATGTTAATGCTACAAATGCTGCCGATAGTTTAGTATTAACTTCAGTGAAAAATGCCGGACTGCGGGTTTACGATTTGTCTGGTGATTTGTTGCAAACAGTTAATCCTGGTGGGATTCGCTACAACAACATTGATTTGCAATACGGTTTTAAATTAGGCAATCAATCTATTGATATTGCTGTGGCTAGCGATCGCCAAAATGATAAACTAGCAATCTTCAAAATTAACCCCAACCCTACCACCCCCGGACAATACTTAGAAGACATTACCGACAGCAGCATTGGCACTCTCTTCCAAGGGCTACCTTTTGCAGAACCTTATTCTTCATCTTCTCGCAGTGCTTACGGGTTAGCGTTGTACCGCAGTCCCATCACCAATGATTACTATGTCTTTGTCAATCGCCGGGAAACCGGAGATGTGGCTCAGTATAAACTGCTAGATAAAGGTAATGGTAAAATTGGTATCGAGCGAGTACGAGAATTTACTGTACTAACAGTAGGCGATCGCGAACCTCAAACTGAGGGCATGGTAGTAGACCAAGAAACAGGCTTCCTCTACATCGGCCAGGAAGATGTCGGAATTTGGAAGTATCAAGCAGAACCAAACGGCGGCACCACTGGCAAGTTAATTGATAAAGTTAAAGACTTGGGCGGTAATTACCTTACCAACGATGTCGAAGGCTTGACCATTTATTACGGTAAAAATGGCACAGGCTACTTACTAGCATCCAGCCAAGGCGACAACACCTTTGTTGCCTACACCCGTGAAGGTAACAACGAATTTGTCGGTAACTTCGCCATTGGAAACAGCGGGTCAATTGACAGCGTACAAGAGTCAGACGGTGCAGATGTCATTAACGTACCACTGGGGCCTAACTTCCTATTTGGTTTATTTGTGACTCAAGATGGCTCCAACGAACCTGGCAAAATAGTTAGCGATGAAGGTGAAGAAGAAAATATCAGTTCTAACTTCAAACTCGTACCGTGGGAAAATATTGCTAACGCCTTGCCCACTCCTTTAAATATTGATACCACTAGTTACGATCCCCGCAATCCTGTTGCCCAACCCAAACTAACCATCTATGACTTTGAAAATTTACCCAAGTTAGGTACAACCTCAAAAAATCAAGATATTCTCTTGGGTGGTTTTTCTGGGTTGTATTTCCAAGGAATTGCCGCAAATGGCAACCTCAAGTTTGTTACCAATACAGACCGAGGCCCCAATGGAGAACCTGATGGCGTCAACAGACCATTTTTATTACCCGACTTCCAGCCAGAAATAATTAGCTTTGAACTCAACCGCACCACAGGTGAAATCACCATTACCAACAGAACAAAGCTATTCCGCCAAGATGGAACGACACCATTAACGGGACTACCAAACCTGCAAGCTGTAGGAAACGGTTTAGCTTACACAGATGAAATTGCTGTTGATTTAGACAACAATGTTTTAGCTAACGATCCTTTGGGTGCAGACTTAGAGGGAATTGTAGTTGCCAAAAATGGTGACTATTGGTTGGTAGATGAATATCGTCCCGCCATTTACCACTTTGATAGCGATGGTAAACTGATTGAGCGCTTTATTCCTCAAGGAACTGCCACTGCATCCGACCCAGACCAACCAGCCGGAACCTTTGGCATTGAAGTATTGCCAGCGGTTTATGCCCAACGTCGCAATAACCGGGGATTTGAAGCTGTGGCTTTGGAAGGTAATAAATTATATGCCTTCATTCAGAGTCCAATTGACAATCCAGATGTCGCTAATGATGCGACTTCTAAAGCTTCTCTCAACCTGCGAATTCTAGAGTTTGATATTGTCACCAAGCAAGTAGCAGCAGAGTATTTATATCGCCTAGAAGGTCTGCCAGCAACTGATAAAATTGGCGATGCAGTTTCCTTGGGTAACGGCAAATTTGCAGTAGTTGAGCGAGATGACAATGGTACATCTGCTGGCAATAAATTAATTTACCAAATTGATTTAGCCGGAGCGACCAACATTAACAAAATAGCTAATTTTACTTTGCCAGCTGGGAAAACCATTGAGCAACTGACCTCTGCTGAACTAGCTGCTGCCAATATTACCCCTGTGACCAAGAGTTTAATTGCTAATGCTGCTCAATTGGGTTACACCGGAGTGGAAAAATTAGAAGGTTTGGCGCTGGTAGCACCCAACACCCTAGCTTTGCTGAATGACAACGACTTCAACATTACGGGAAATACCCCTGCCCAAAGACTCGGTATTCTGGAAGTACCTAATAACCTGACAACTGTAGAGCCTACTTTCCCTGACGGTTTTGGTTCTAGCAACAGCGATGATGTGACACTCAAGCCAGGACAAACATTTTTCGCTGGTGATGGCGCAGACTTTGTAGAAGGTAGTGAAGGCAATACAATTCGAGCTGGAAAGGGTGACGACATTGTACTGGTAGGTAGTGACTCTTGTGTATCCGGTCAAAAAGGTGACGACCAGATATTTATTGGTCAAAATGGCGCGGCTAAAAGTACCAATGTTGATGGGGGCAATGGCGACGATGTAATTACCGTGGTGGAAGCCGATGGTAGTAATAATTTATTCGGAGCCGCAGGTGATGATATTCTCACAGTGATTGAAGGTTCTCGCCAATATTTATTCGGTGGAGATGGCAACGACACCCTCAGCAGTGAAGGTAGCAAGAACCGTTTGTATGGTGGTTCTGGCGATGACATTTTCTTCTCAAATCTCGATGACTTCTTGTTTGGTGGCGATGGTGATGATGTGCTATTTGCTGGTATTGCAGGTGGTAATAAACTCAATGGCGGCACTGGTATTGACCAATTCTGGATTGCTAGTAGCAGCCTGCCAACTGCTAAAAACATCGTCAGCGATTTTACAACAGGCATTGATAAAATCGGGCTTGGCGGTATTGGCGTGACTCAATTTAGTGCCTTAACGCTATTGCAACA
>LWTK01000067.1 GCA_003326205.1 Nostoc sp. ATCC 43529 | reverse complement strand
ACTGCTGAGTATTGGAGTCAGCAGATTCTCGCGCCTTTTGATTTTGCTGCTGGAATTGGGTGTTTGTCGCAGCAGGGTTATGAAGTTTTCTTGGAGTGCAGTTGTCAGCCTACTGTGTTGGGTTTGGGGCAACAGTCTTTGCCTGATGGGTTTGGTTTGTGGCTGGCTTCGTTACGACCAAATCAACACGATTGGTGGCAATTGCTCGATAGTTTGGCTCAGTTGTATGTGCGTGGGGTTAAGGTTGATTGGAAGCAGTTTGATTCCCACTACCCTCATCGCAAACTTGTTTTGCCTAATTATCCTTTTCAACTTAAACGCTACTGGCTGGAATCGATTCCAAGTCCTTCTCAATCTCAATTAGTCTCCTTCCCAACCCAGTCACAAGCTTTTCATCCCCTCCTTGGTCAGAGACTGCTTTTACCCAATTCTCCAGAAATTCGTTTCCAGTCCTTTTACTCCTCAGCTTCCCCAGCTTATCTAGAGCAGCACAGATTATACGGTAGTGTTGTTGTGCCTGGTGCTTCTCATATTTCTTTACTGTTATTAGCGGCTAAAGAGTCCTTTGAAACTCAATCGTACATATTATTAGAAGACTTGTTTTTCCCAGAAGCGATCGTGTTGCCGGATGGAAAAACTCGACCTGTGCAACTTGTCTTCGCCTCCCGCTCTAAAAACCAAGTTTCTTTTGAAATTCTCAGTCTTACAAACAATCAACTAGCGATCGACTCCAGTGGCTGGACTACTCATGCAACAGGTAAGCTTAACCTGCTACCCGAAAGTACTAAATCAAACTTTGAAGCACTGAATTTAGAATCCATTCAGAACAGATTACAAAAAACTGTTTCTCATGCTGAGTACTGCTCTAATATGTGGGCAGCAGGTTACACCATAGGTTCAGCTTTTCTATGGATTGGACAAGTTTGGCAGGGTCAAAAAGAAGCTCTGTGTAAAATGGAGATCCCAGAGTTACCTGACTCCCTCAGCGACTATTTACTCTATCCTGGCCTGATTGATTCCTGCTTTCAACTTGCTGCATTTACTTTAGCTGAAGATCGCCAAAGTGAAATGGAAAAAGAAGGCTATATTTTCATTCCATTTCGTTTGGAGAAATTTGAGTTTTTCCGACGCCCCAATGGTTCCGATCTTTGGTGTTACGCTAGGCTAGAGCAAGCTGATGAGCGTAGTATCAAAAGCCATATTCTGCTGACTGACGCAGATGGTCAAACCATTGCAGCAATTACTGGAATAGAAGTAAGAAAAGCTCCTCGTCATGTACTACTGAGGAATGTGCAACTCAGCTTGAATGATTGGTTTTATCAATTAGAGTGGCATTCCTCCAGCATCAAAGTTCCTGCCTCTGAGTCTCCGTCTGGGCGGTGGTTGCTGTTGTTACCAGAGACAGGCTGGGGTGAGCAACTGGTGGCAGCACTAGAACAACAACGGCAACAATGCATCGTAATTTATCCAGGTAAGACCTCCAAACAGTTGCAGAACCGCCACTATCAAATTTCCCCTACTCAACCAGAAGCTTTTCAAACTCTGTTGCAAGAAGTAATTGATGATAATCTGCCTTTTAGTGGAATAGTCCATCTATGGAGTCTTCAAAGCGATCTTGAGGATCTAACAACGGTTGAAGAATTAGTTTGTGGTAGTACCTTGCATCTGTTACAAGCAGTACTATCAGTTATGGGAAATCAACCCTCTCCCATATGGTTAGTTACCCAAGGGGCGCAGAGCGTCAGTGAGGAGACAGCACTACAGGTGCAGCAGGCTCCACTGTGGGGATTGGGACGAGTGATTGCCCTCGAACACCCTGAATTGTCTTGCCGCCGTTTAGACATAGATCCGTTAGCTAGTGATGAACGTGTGGTGCAGATATTGGTGAACGAACTTTTAGCAGCCGATGACGAAGACCAAATAGCTTATCGGCAAGATAAACGCCTAGTGGCTCGGCTAACGAGGTTTCAACCACAGGAATTGCCTGCTTCACTCAGTCAGCCTTGCCAACTGAAGCTAACAGAATATGGCAGCCTTGCTCATCTGACTCTACAACCTATGCAGCGTAGGCAACCCCAACCTCATGAAGTTGAAATTGAAGTGAAAGCAGTAGGGCTGAACTTCCGAGATGTGCTGACTGCTTTAGGTATGATGCAGGAATATACCCAACATTTATTTGAGACAGCAGCAGATGTTAACTTTGGGGGTGAATGTAGCGGTATCGTTGTGGCTGTTGGAGCCAATGTTAAGCATTTCCAGGTAGGAGATGAGGTAGTATCAGCTTTAGCATTAGGCTGTTTGGCTCATTACGCCACTATAAGTGCCGATTTGGTCATGCCTAAACCGCAAAACTTAAGCTTTGAAGAAGCTGCAACTTTACCAGTTGCATTCTTGACGGCTTATCACGGGCTACAAAACCTGGCGCAGCTTCGGGCTGGAGAGCGCGTGTTAATTCACTCCGCCGCAGGAGGAGTAGGACAAGCAGCAATCCAGTTAGCGCACCAGGTAGGAGCAGAGGTATTTGCTACTGCTAGTCCACCGAAGTGGGAGTTTCTGCAAAATCAGGGGGTGAGTCATATAATGAATTCGCGCACCCTAGAGTTTGTTGAGCAGATTCAAAACTCGACCCACACACAAGGGGTGGATGTGGTGCTAAATAGTCTTAATGGTAAGTTCATTGACAAAAGCTTTGAGGTATTAGCCCAGAGTGGAAGGTTTGTGGAAATTGGCAAGATAGGCGTTTGGTCTGAGGCACAGGTGCAGCAGCAACGTCCTGATACTGAGTATTTTGTGTTTGATTTAGTAGAGATGGTGCGTCAGGAGCCACAATTTGTGAACCAAATATGGAGGGACTTGGCGCAAGATTTTGAAAATGGGCGATTACACTCACTGCCCCATCGAGTTTTTCCCCTCAACCAAGTAGAGGAAGCGTTCCGCTTTCTCCAGCAAGCCAAACATGTGGGCAAGGTCATTATATCTGTTCCCAATCTCCAAGAGAATTTAAATACTGGATTTACTGTTAAAAATGATGCTTCTTACTTAATTACCGGTGGGATGGGAGCTTTAGGTTTACAAGTTGCCCAGTGGTTGGTTAAGCAAGGAGTACATCACCTTGTATTGACTGGGCGTCGAGATCCATCAGAGGAAGCTAAGACTGCTATTGCTCAATTGCAGCAGGGAGGAACTCAGGTCAGCGTCCTCAAGGGAGATATCTCTCAAAAGGCAGATGTGACTCGTATAGTCGAATATATTAAGACTACGTTACCCCCATTGCATGGTATTATCCACGCAGCAGGAGTGTTGGATGATGGAGTACTACAGCAACAGAGTTTAGAGCGCTTTGTCAAGGTGATGTCTCCAAAAGTACAGGGTAGTTGGTATTTGCACCAATTAACACAAGCCATGCCACTGGACTTTTTCGTGTGCTTCTCGTCAGCAGCCTCAATGCTAGGTTCAGCAGGACAAGGCAACTATGCAGCAGCGAACGCCTTTATGGATGCGTTGGTTTTCCATCGTCGGAGGCAGGGGTTACCAGGGTTGAGTATTAACTGGGGGCCGTGGACTGAAAGTGGCATGGCAGCTCAGCTAGAAGATCGGCATCAAGGTCGAATGCAAAGTCAGGGTATAGAAACTATTATCCCTGACCAGGGAATGCAAGCATTACAAGAGTTATTAGTGCAAAGAGCAATCCAAGTTGGCGTAATACCCATAAATTGGCCGCAGTTTGTAGGTCAGATGCATATAAAAGCCAAGATGTTGGAGGCTTTCACAGTTGTTGAACCGAACCAAGGTCAAAAAGCTAAGTTTTTACAGCAGTGGCAAGCAACTCCGGTTGAGGAGCAGCGAGAATTGCTGATCGTTCATATGCAAGAGCAGATTGCAAAAGTCTTGGGTATTGCAAATTCACAGCAGATTGAATTGCAGCAACGGCTCTTTGATTTGGGCTTAGACTCACTGATGGCGGTGGAGTTGAGAAATCGTTTGCAACAAAGCTTAGGCTTTTCTTTACGCTCAACTCTCTTGTTTGACTACCCTACTCTCATAGCACTAGTTGATTATCTGATGCGCGAGGTGCTGGAGTTAGATTCCTCTCAAGGAAATGAAACTAATGTTGTTTTAACTGAGAGTCAAGAAAATGAGCAATTAACTCAGTTGATGTCAGAAATCACAAATATTTCTGAACAACAACTAGAGCAACTGATTAACCAACAATGGGATTTGATTAGCTAAAAACTGACAAAGGTAAATATAGGAAGTATAAGAATGAACAACAACGAACAACTAACTCCTTTGCAGAAATCGTTTCTCATGATTAAGCGGTTGGAGTCAAAGTTAAGCGAACTAGAAAGTGCTAGCAAAGAACCAATTGCGATTGTTGGTATGGGTTGCCGTTTTCCTGGAAAAGCAAACAATCCAGAGTTGTTCTGGAAACTGCTACAAAATGGTGTTGATTCAATTATTGAAATTCCTCCAGAGCGCTGGAATATTGACGACTACTACGACCCTCGACCCCAAACTGTAGGCAAAATATCTGCTCGCTACGGTGGTTTTCTCGACCAAGTTGACACCTTTGACCCTGAGTTTTTTGGTATCTCTCCTCGTGAAGCTGCTTACATAGATCCCCAACAGCGCTTATTACTTGAGGTCAGCTGGGAAGCCCTTGAGTATGGTCACATTCTTCCCCAACAACTGATAAATAGTCTGACTGGAGTCTTTATCGGCATTGGTGGTAGTGATTACTCTAAGCATGTAGACCAAAACCAAGCTTGGATGGCTTATGCAGGAACGGGGACTGCTCTGAGCGCTGCTGCTGGACGTTTGTCTTATTTGCTTGGTGTTACTGGTCCAAGTCTGGCAGTAGATACAGCTTGTTCTTCTTCTCTAGTTGCTGTACATTTGGCTTGCCAAAGTCTGCGACAACGGGAGTGCAATCTGGCATTAGCAGGTGGCGTCAATTTATTGCTGTATCCGGCCTTAAGTGTTGTCTTTTCTCAGGCTGGGATGCTAACTCCAGATGGGCGTTGTAAAACTTTTGATGCTGCTGCTAATGGATATGTTCGTGCTGAAGGTTGCGGCATGATTATCCTTAAACGTTTCTCTGATGCTGTTGCCGATGGAGACAACATTCTTGCCTTGATTCGAGGTTCAGCAGTTAATCAAGATGGCCCCAGTGGAGGACTAACTGTACCTAATGGCCCTTCCCAAGAGGCAGTTATTCGCCAAGCACTCAAAAGTGGGGGAGTAGACCCGGCTGAGGTAAGCTATATTGAAGCTCATGGCACAGGAACTTCCTTAGGAGATCCTATTGAAGTTGGGGCTTTAGGATCTGTGTTTGCAGACAATCATTCCCAACAGCAGCCACTGATACTGGGTTCAGTGAAAACTAATATTGGTCACACAGAATGCGCCGCAGGGATCGCAGGACTGATCAAGGTAGTGTTGCAGATGCAAAAGCAACAAATAGCCCCTCATTTACATTTTAAAAATCCTAATTCTTACATTGATTGGGAAAATTTGCCTGTAGTTGTACTTACTCAACCTATTCCTTGGACAACAACAGGAAAACCCAGGATTGCTGGGGTCAGTTCTTTTGGCTTTAGTGGCACTAATGCACACGTTGTGCTAGAAGAAGCCTCAGATCAAAAGGTGGCTAAAGCTGAAATTAACAACGCTCCTGTATGCTTGCTGACGATCGCAGCTAAGACTGAGGAAGCTTTACAGGAATATGCCAATAGCTATCAAATTTACCTACAAACTCACTCAGAGTTATCTATTGCAGATATTTGTTACAGCGCGAGGAATGGGCGATCGCACTTCAATCACCGTTTAGCGGTAGTTGCTACTTCTTGTGCTCAATTGGTAGAAAAATTGGCTGGCTTTACAGCCAAGAATGAGGTTGCAGGAGTATTTTCAGGGCAGCTATCAAGTAGTGTTTTGCAGCCAAAAGTGGCTTTTCTGTTTACAGGGCAAGGATCTCAGTATGTCGGCATGGGGCAGCAGTTTTATCAGACTCAGCCTGTTTTTCGAGAAACTCTCGATCGCTGTGATGCCCTATTACAGTCTTACTTAGAGATTCCGCTATTAAAAGTCCTATATCCAGACGAAGGACAAACTTCTCCTATTCATGAAACTGCTTATACTCAATTGGCCTTGTTTGCTTTGGAATATGCTTTATATCAGCAGTGGAAAGCCTGGGGTATTAAACCTAATATTGTAATGGGACATAGCGTCGGCGAATATGTAGCGGCTTGTGTTGCTGGTGTATTTAGCCTGGAAGATGCTCTGAAATTGCTTGCCGAACGTACTAGACTGATGCGATCGCTACCACCCAACGGTAAGATGGTTGCGGTCATCGCTACCCCAGAAGAAATTCAACCTTTGCTTCTCAAGCACGCAGAATTCGTTAGTATTGCAGCAATTAATGGGCCGCGTAATATTGTCATTGCCGGTGAAAGTTCCAGAATTCAAACTATTATTACTACCTTAGAAATTAATGGAATCTCCACAAAACAATTGAGCGTTTCCCATGCTTTTCATTCCCCATTAGTAGAGCCGATATTGTCTCAATTTGATGCTGTAGCCCGAACAATTAATTATGCTTATCCTCAGATTCAAATTGTTTCAAATGTTACAGGTAAGTTAGTCACAACTGAAATAGCAACTGCTGATTATTGGTGTCAGCACTTACGCCAAGCTGTGCAATTTGTCTCAGGAATTCAAACTTTACAACAACAAGAAATTGGGGTGTTTTTAGAAATTGGCCCCAAACCAACTTTATTGAATTTGGGAAGACGATGCTTCTCGGAAGATTTTGGAATATGGCTTGCTAGCCTAACACCAGAGTTGCAAGACTGGGAGCAAATGCTCTACAGCTTAGGACAGTTGTACGCCCACGGCTTCTCTATTAATTGGCTGGAGTTTGATCGCCCCTATCCTAGCGATCGCGTTGCAATCCCAACTTATCCTTTCCAACGTCAGCGTTATTGGTTTTCAGATGCAGATATCCAGAATATACCAGAACCTTCACTGACTGATTCATCTCAGTTATTTGACAAACAATTGTTAAATTTACATATATTTAAACTAACATGGCAAAAATCCCAACCAATTCTCAATTATGGACAGTATTTTAACGAACAAAAACCAAAAACAGTTCTGATTTTTGTGCCCCACGAATCATGGATTGAAGCAATACACAAAGAGTTTGGAACAACTACATCCCAATGGATATTTGTTAAACCTGGAACGACCGTTCTGCCTAATCAAAGCAACATTTTTACCCTAGATTCACAAGACCCTCAAGCCTATACACGACTATTAACTCATTTGGCTAATCAAGGGCTGCAAATAACTCAAATCATCTTACTGTGGAACTTTGATAGATGTTGCCAAACCCTTGAGAAGCTAGGAAAATCCATTGCAGAATCAAGACAATTTGGCTTAAATATTCTTTACTATTTAACTCAATCTTTAATTCAACAAGCTCGAACTCATCGACCCATCACCATTTGTTATGGATTCCGGAGTATAAACGAAACTGCTCAACCCGACCAAAGTTGTGGAGTTGGTCTAGCCTTATCAGCAATTAGCGAAGCATCTTGGTTGCGTTATAGATTTATTCAAATTCAACAGGAACATTTAAATATCGCTGAATTTATCAAAATAGCTTTTTCTGAAAATGCTTTAGAAGGTTCTATTGCAGAAATTCGCTATTCCAATCAGCAGCGTTGGATTCGTCAAATTACTCCTCATCATTTCCAGCCAGATCGGCTTGTGCAATTTACTCCTTTATCTCGGAGAGGAGTTGTTTTGATTACAGGAGGTGCTGGTGGAATCGGCTTAATTGTGGCAACTTCATTAGCGAAACAATATCAGGCTCGACTTATTTTAACAGGGCGATCGCCTTTAAATGATTTAATTAAATCTCGTTTGCTAGATATTGAAAAAGCTGGAGGCGAAGTAGTTTATTTTCAAGCTGACGCTACAGATGAAACGCAGATGCAAGCTTGTGTAGCTGATGCTAAACAACGTTGGGGTCAGTTAAATGGTGTAATCCATGCTACGGGTATCCGCGGTCAAGGTTCTCGACTAGCAGATATGGATAGAGATGAGCTTGAGCAAGTGACTGTGCCTAAAATCGAGGGGTGTCTGGTATTAGATAAAGTTACTCAAAATGAGCCTTTATCTTTCTTTGTTCTCTTCTCTTCGTTATCAGCCTGCCTCAGCACAGCAAATTCGGCAGCTTACGCTACAGGAAATCGATTTTTAGATGATTTTGCAGACTTACGAGAACGGCATCGTCTTCAAGGACAACGCCATGGCCAAACCCTAGCGATTAATTGGCCTTATTGGCGAGAAGGTGGGATGCAGATAGCGCCAGAACGTGAGGCTTTAATTACACAGGCTACTGGAATTGAAAGTTTATCGACAGAGTTGGGACTGCAAGGATTGTGGTTAAGTATGATGCTGGCAAAGCAGGATAAATTGTCGCAATTAATCATTGCACCTGGTAACTATGAGCAGGTTGAGACAACACTCACTCGTCCAATGCAACAAAATTATCATCTTGCTGATATGCAAAACAATTCTCAGCCCTTATCAAGTGATGTGAAATATCCCCAATTAGCACTCTTACAATTAGTGATTGACGACCTTTCACAAATGGTTATCAAAATATTGCGGTTACGCCGAAATGTCCTGAAAGCAGATGAAGATTTGGCTAACCTGGGGTTTGAATCGCTGACTGTGACGGAACTTACTGAAGCTATTAACAAAAAATTTGAGATTCAGATATCTCCTGCTGTTTTGTATGAGCATCGAACTGTCCAAAGTTATGCAATGTATTTACTCGAACAGTACAATGACAAAATTCAAGTTAGTTATCAATTAAAAGATAAGCATAAAAATATTGATTTGCCAACGCAAACATCGACTAGTTATACACCAACCTCTAATACTCAGCCAAAGCAACCACAATTTCAACAAGATACTAATAGCGCCAGAATCCAAGATATTGCCATTATTGGCATGAATGGAATCTTTCCAGGATCGCCGGATTTAAAATCTTTTTGGCAAAACCTGGAAGCAGAGCGGAGTTTGTTGTCCCAAATCCCAATCGAGCGATTCCGATGGGATGAGTATCAGTCTAGTATTGCAGCTAATAGTGGCGGATTTATATCTGACATTGACAAATTCGATCCCCTATTCTTCCGAATTTCTCCCTATGAAGCAGAGATGATGGACCCTCAACAAAGGTTGCTGCTACAAACTGCTTGGGGAGCAATTGAAGATGCAGGTTATTGTCCCTCGAAACTAGCTGGCAGTAAAACTGGGGTTTTTGTTGGCGTTACAACCTTTGACTATGCCAGCGTTTTGGCTGCGGCTGGCAAAGATGTTGAAGCTCATGTAGTTACAGGGGTTTCAGCTTCAGTTCTTGTCAACCGCATCTCTTATTTGCTGGATCTCCACGGGCCTAGTGAACCTGTAGATACAGGCTGTTCGAGTTCCCTTGTAGCTGTTCATCGTGCTATCCGATCTTTGCGATTAGGAGAATGTGAAGCAGCCTTAGTAGGAGGCTCCAATTTATTAATTAACCCTAAACCTTTTATTGCTTGTACTCAAGCTAGTATGTTATCGCCTGATGGTCGGTGTAAAACTTTCGATCGCGATGCAGATGGATATGTCAGAGGCGAAGGAATAGGAGTGATTTTCCTCAAGCCTCTGAACAAAGCTATTGCAGATGGAGATCATATCTATGCAGTGATTAAGGGAAGTGCGGTTAATCACGGTGGTCATGTTGTTCAGGGATTAACTGTACCAAATCCAAATGCTCAAGCTAGTTGTTTGATAGCAGCTTACCAAGATGCAGATATTAATGCATCTACTGTCACCTATATTGAAGCTCATGGTACGGGTACAGCTTTGGGAGATCCCATTGAAATTAATGCTCTGAAAAAAGTTTTTAATGATGACTCATCAGGATTGCAATCAAATTCCCAAAGCGGGTACTGTGGGATCGGTACTGTAAAAACGAACATTGGTCACTTGGAAGCAGCGGCGGGGATTGCAGGCTTGATTAAAGTCGCCTTGGCAATGAAGTATAAAAAGCTTCCAGCCACAATTAATTTTAAAACCTTAAATCCTTACATTGATATTGAGGGTAGTCCGTTCTATATAGTTGAGCAAACACAGGCTTGGATTCCAGATCCGGGATTGTTGAGGCGGGCTGGAGTCAGTTCTTTTGGTTTTGGTGGTGTTAACGCTCATGTAGTGTTAGAGGAATTTCCTCAACTTGTGAAAGTCGATCGCTCTGAGACAGAATGGCATTTAATTCCTCTTTCAGCAAAAAGTCCAGAACAATTGCGAATTGTTGCCGAACGTTTGACAAAACATCTGCAATCATTAGTTAACAAAGGCGATCGCTCTTTGTTGGCAGATATCGCTTACACTCAACAGATGGGGCGAGAGCAGATGGAGCATCGATTGATTGTCATCGGAAATAACCTTGCTGCAATTGTTTCGAGTTTAAATCAGTATTTAGAAACTGGAGAAAGTTCTGCTAATGCGATCGCAGGTATTTCAATAGATGAAAATCATATAACTGCACTTTTGGCAAGCAGCGACGAAGGCCAAGCTTTTATTGAAAGTCTAATCACAAAACACAAATGGCATGAAATTGCTCGACTGTGGGTTGAAGGAGTAACGATTCCTTGGGATATCCTACATCAAAGAAACTTTAGACAGCGCGTTCCACTTCCCACCTATCCTTTTATCAAACGGCGATGCTGGGTTGAAATCGCAACCAAAAAACCTGCCGATGCACAGCTTCAGCCAAAGGTAACCACATCATCCGAAAAACTTTTAGTGACTGATGTTGTTGCTAGAGAGGCTAAATCTTTCATAATTCAACACGAGCAGGAGACAATTAAACTCGATTTGGGAATGGAAGAACTAGAGGCTGTTGGACGCCAGCGATTATTAAGTGTCTTCCAAAGTATGGGAGTTTTCCATTCTCCTGAAAAACGCTATTCTCAAGATGAGTTAAGGGCAAAGCTTGGTATCAGTCTATTACAAGAGCGTCTATTCACAGAGTTGTTAAAGCTATTGAATAAGCAAGGTTATATTCAACTAGATCGGCAAGATATCGTCACAACATCCAAAATTTATACCAGTCCTCAAGAATTGACTGTATTAGCTCATCAGCAACAGAGGATTCTCAAACAATTTCCAGATCTCCAAGGATTTGCAACATTATTAGATCGTTGTTTAGACATTTTACCTGAGGTATTGAAAGGCGAAAAAGATGGGCTTGAAGCCTTTTTCCAAGACGGTAAAACAGATTTAGTAGAAACTATTTACAAAAACAATAAATTAACTGACTACTTTAATCAACTCGCTAAACTAGCTGTGCGTTGCATTGTTGCAGAGCGTCTGCCATTCATTGATGGTCAAATTAAAATATTAGAGGTGGGTGCTGGTACAGGTTCAACAACTGAAAGTATTCTTGCTGGACTGCAAGATTATAAACATCGCCTTGAGTACACCTATACCGACCTGACAGTGGCTTTGGTAAATCATGGTCGTCAACGTTTTGCCAATGATTTTCCTAACATAGTTTGTCAAGTTTTAAATATTGAAGCTGCTATTGAATCTCAAGGATTTAGCCCTAATTCCTTTGATATTATCGTTGCAGCAAATGTGTTACACGCTACGAAAAATATTCAAGAGACATTGACTAATGTTAATACTCTCCTAAAACCTGGAGGAATCTTAGTTCTCTACGAATTAACGCGAGCAACAGATTTTGGCAAGTTAACTTTTGCTCTTTTAAAAGGTTGGTGGTTATTTGAGGATACGGTACGCATTCAATCTAATACTCCTGTCTTATCTATTTCACAGTGGAAACAACACTTAGAGAAAGGTGGATTTCACTGCATTACAGTACTAGGACAACCATCTGTTGCAGATGAAAGTCACAATCAAGCAATCATCATATCTGAAAAACTTACTAGCTCAACTAGACCGACAAGTTTTAATATTCCAAATTCTTCTCCTCAATCTGTTCCTTTGCTAACCGTTCCTATTAAAGACGATCGGCAGCCAAAAACTATATCTGAGCATGAATTATCGAAAGAAGTTCGAGCTTATATTATCAGCATATTCTCAGAAATTCTGAAATTACAACCAGAAGAAATTGCAAGTAAATCTGGGTTCGACCAGCTGGGAGTAGATTCATTAATCAACCTGCAAATTGTCAAACGAATGGAACAGGATTTAGGAAATTTACCAAAAACCCTCTTATTTGAATATGGTTCCATCCCCTCTATTACTGAATTTCTAATTGCAGAACATCGATCAAGTTGCGAACAGTTTCTTTTTTCTAATTCGTCACAACCTACATCGACACAAGAGGATTTAAAAACTTTATCTTCTCCAGTTGTAGCAGTTACACAGCAACCAAAATCATACACAGACGATGTTGCAATTGTAGGGATTGGAGGTTTATTTCCTGGCTCACCGACTTTAGAAGATTTTTGGAATAACCTCAAAGAGTGCCGAGAACTAATTGCAGAAATACCTCCAGAACGGTTTAATTTGTCTGAATTTTATGGCAATTTACCTCAAGATTTCAATGGCAACATTTCCAAATGGGGCAGTTTTTTGGAGGATATTGCCGCGTTCGATCCATTATTTTTTGGGATTTCCCCTGCGGAAGCAGAACTGATGGACCCGCAGCAACGACTGTTTTTACAAGTAGTTTGGAAAACCCTTGAAGATGCAGGATATCGTCCTTCGCATTTCCCCAACATGGGAGTCTTTGTAGGAGTTTGTTCATTTGACTATTTTGAACTTGCACAAAAGAGTGGGCAAGTTGGCAACCCGCACACTCCTTCGGGTCTTTCTCATGCTGTTTTAGCTAACCGAATTTCCTATTTTATGAACTGGCATGGCCCCAGCGAACCTGTTAACACTGCTTGTTCCAGTTCATTGGTTGCTGTGCATCGTGCAGTTCAAGCTATTCAATCTGGCGAATGTGAAGCTGCTATTGCTGGCGGGGTTAATTTGATAATTACTCCTCCACAATACATTGCTTATAGTCAAGCTGGATTTTTATCGCCTGATGGTCGTTGCCGACCTTTTGACCAAAACGCTAACGGATTTGTGCGGGGTGAAGGCGTAGGAGCATTGTTACTTAAGCCTTTAAAACAAGCGCAAAAAGATAAGGATTATATCTACGCTGTTATCAAAGGAACTGGGGTAAATCATGGCGGACGTGTTCCATCACTGACAGTTCCCAATGCTCACGCACAAGCTGATTTAATTCGTCAAGTCTATGAAAAAGCTGAAATAGATCCCTACACAATTAGCTACATTGAAGCTCATGGAACCGGAACTCAGCTAGGAGATCCATTAGAAATTAATGGATTAAAACGAGCTTTTGCTAGCTTTAAATCTTCCCTTGAAAGTCCATATCCTGTTTGCGGAATTGGGAGCGTCAAAGCCAATATCGGACATTTAGAAGCAGCAGCTGGCATCACAGGAGTGATAAAAGTTTTGCTATGTATGAAAAACAAAATATTACCTGGATCTCCGAGCTTTCAAGTTATCAATCCCTATATTGAAATTGCAGATAGTCCATTTTATATCCTATCCAAAACTAAGGATTGGGAAGTTTTAAAGGATAAACAGGGTCGCCCGATACCAAGAAGAGCAGGGGTTAGTTCATTTGGGTTTGGAGGTGCAAATGCTCATATTTTGCTTGAAGAATATGCTTCTCAAAATGCAGATGTACATCAGCAGGAGACTCAACCATTATCTCAGTTCATTCTTCTATCAGCTCGAAATCAGGAACGATTACACGAATACATTAAAAACTTTTCTCAGTTTTTAAATAACTCTATTCAAGAAGAAAAACCAGCATTTTTATCTGATATTGCCTATACGTTACAAGTTGGGCGTGAACCTATGGCCGCTCGAATAGCACTATGGGTAAAATCGAAGGCAGAATTAGCTGAGTTACTTGAATTAGTTGTTCAAGGCAATTTAGAAACAAATAAAGTTTTTACTGCTCAAAAAACTAAGCAACTCCCTACATTTGAATCCGAAAACGAAAAGCAGATTTTGGTTCAGGATTTGATAACCAATCAAAAATATGAACAATTAATGCAGCATTGGGTTAATGGTTTAGATATTAATTGGGAGACTCTTAATAGTAATTCACTTGCACATAAAGTTAGTTTACCCACATATCCTTTTGCCCGCGAACGTTATTGGTTAACTGTTGAAAGCCCTCAAGAGAATGAAGCCCAAAATAAGGCTAAATGGGAACAACTGTTAATGAAACTACAGAAGGGAAATATTTCTCTGGAAGAGGTAGATAGAGCCATAAACTTTAACAACTAGATCCATTCAAGGTAATCGATAAAATATAGGAGATTGGTAATGAGAAATAGCAAGACAAATATACTCCAGAAAGTTCAACAAGGTGAGCTGACAGTTGAACAAGCAGTTGAGCTATTAGCAGACCTGAAATTGCAAAAATTAGCTAATTCAGACCCTCAAGACCAAAATCCGGACTTGCAAACGCTTTATTTGGCTCCTTCATGGATCTGGCAGTCTGCTGACGAGCAGAATGTAGATATACTATTTGACCAAAACCAAGTTGTATTAGTTATAGATGTGGACGAACAGAGGTTTCATCAGCTTGAGGAAATTTCTTGGTTTCGTAATTGCGTTTTGGTTCAGTTTGGTTCCGGCTATGAAAAGAAAGGGATAAATCACTACCAAGTAAATCAGCGATCGCCACATGACTTTGAGCGCTTAATTTCTGCACTACAAACGGATAATCTCTTACCTAGTTATGTGTTGCATTGGTTGAGTAGCCAGTCTTTTGCTAACCAAATTGATACTCAAACAGTACAAGAGGAGCTAAATAATAGTATTATTCCGGTTTTTCTCCTCAGCCAAGCAATCTTACAAACCCCAGCAAATCACAAAGTTGACATCATTAGTATTTACGATCGCGATGCGACAACAGCAACGCCTAACACGATCGCATCTTTTGGTCGAGTAGCTCATCTTGAATCCTCAAGGTTAAGGTTTAGAACTATATGTATTGATACTCAGTATCCCAGTATCAAATTAGAGCTACAAGCAATTATGTCAGCTGCCTTACAGGTGACACAACCTGTCGAAGAACTGCGAATAGATTCACAAAGAGGATATTGGCGACAGTCACTTAATGAAATTGAGATTAGCGATCGATATGCCAAGACATCATCTTCGCTAATTCGTCCAGGTGGTGTCTATTTAATCACAGGCGGGATGGGAGGACTTGGCTTAATTGTTGCTCGTCATCTCGCACAGATTAGTGAAGTTCGACTGATTTTAATAGGGCGATCGCAGTTTTCAGAGAAACATCTTAAAGCAATTCAAGAACTTGAAAGCTATGGAGCAAAAGCAGCTTATTTTTCAGCTGATGTCACTCAACAACACGAAATGAACGCCATAATCCAGTCTGTAAGAAACAAGTATGGTGCAATTAACGGTGTTATTCATACTGCGGGAATTATTGAAGATAAGCTAATCCGCAATAAAGAATTAAGTAGTTTTGAACGAGTACTTGCTCCTAAAGTTCTAGGAACAGTTATTCTGGATAGCCTCACTCAAGCAGATAGACTAGATTTCTTTATTACCTTCTCTTCCATTGGCTCTTTACTTCCACAGGTTGGACAAGCTGATTATGCTAGCGCCAATCGATTTATGGATGAATTCGCTGTTAAACGTCAGATTTTAGTAGATAACGGTCAGCGTTTTGGACATTCTTTATCTATTAACTGGCCATTGTGGCAAGATGGCAATATGAAAATTCCAGCTGAACAAAGTGAATTTTTAAAACATCAAGTTGGTTTAGTTGCTATGCCAACAAATGAAGGTTTAACAGGATTGGAAAAAGCTTTAGCATCAGATAAATATCAGGTTTTTATCCTTTATGGTAATTCAGAAAAACTTCGTAAAACCCTGACAAAATTGTTTACACCCGCTCTCAATGTACCTTTAGTAGAAAAAACTATCTCACAGCTAGATATAGATACTTTAAAAGAAAAGCTCACAAAGTATATTATTAATCTTGTTGCTGAAACATCTAAGTTTCCCATACATCAAATTGACCCCAGTGCCGATTTAGAAACTATAGGTTTAGATTCTATCCTCGTCAATAAAATTAATTTCAATCTCGAAACAGCATTTGGTTATCTTCCGAAAACTCTTCTCTATGAATATCAATCAATTGAGGCATTAGTTGATTATTTTGTCGAAAATCATTTAGCAAGCATCACATCATTTTTTCAAAACAATAGTTCGAGAAGCAATAATATATCAGAACCAAACGGTAACGGCAAAAAAGTATTAACAAAAGAAAATCAGGTAGAAAATATAAACAATAAAAAATCTAATGCTATTGAAAATCTACCATTTCAAACATTCACAAAATCAGATGATATCGCCATCATTGGAATTCATGGACGTTATCCACAAGCTGATAATTTAGAAGCACTTTGGGAGAACCTCAAATCTGGCCGAGATTCTATTACAACTATTCCTAAAGAGCGTTGGAATCACAGCCTTTTCTACGATCAAAATCGCCAACGCAAAGGAATAAGTTATGGCAAATGGGGAGGTTTTTTAGAGGACGTTGATAAGTTCGATCCACTATTTTTTAACATTTCTCCTCGTGAAGCAGAAACAATGGACCCTCAAGAGCGACTTTTTCTTGAAGTTGCTTGGTCAGCTTTAGAAGATGCAGGATATACCCGAAAAACTCTCACAGAAACAGCTGAGATATCTAAAAAACAGGTTGGGGTTTTTGTTGGCGTTACCTTTGGACAATATCAGTTATTTAGTATAGAGGGATGGTCAAAAGGTCAGTTTCAACCTGCTTATTCTTCCTTTTGGTCTATAGCTAATCGAGTATCATACATTCTCGATCTTAATGGGCCGAGTTTAGCAATAGATACTGCCTGTTCGTCATCGTTAACGGCGATTCATTTAGCTTGCGAGAGTCTACGCAAAGGAGAATGTGCTTACGCCATTGCTGGTGGAGTAAATCTTAATTTGCATCCCTCAAAATATTTGGCGCTAAGTGATATGCAGTTTCTCTCTAGTGATGGTCGTTGTCGCAGTTTTGGGGAGGGAGGAGATGGTTATGTTCCTGGTGAAGGGGTAGGAGCTATCATTTTAAAACCGTTAAACCAGGCTATTAAAGATGGGGATCGTATATATGCACTGATTAAGGGAACTGCTATTAATCATGGGGGTAAAACTAATGGGTATACAGTACCTAATCCTCAAGCTCAAGCAGATGTTATTAAGCAGACCTTTGAAAAAGCTAGAATCGATCCTCAAACTGTTAATTATATTGAAGCTCATGGGACAGGTACATCACTTGGAGATCCTATTGAAATTGCAGGATTGAGTAAAGTTTTTAATGGAAATCAAAATCTTCAATACTGCGGAATTGGTTCAATCAAATCTAATATAGGTCATTTGGAATCAGCCGCTGGTATTGCTTCACTAACTAAAATTATTTTGCAGTTACAACACCAAACTTTAGTACCTTCACTCCATGCTAATCAATTAAATTCTAATATCGATTTCGTTAATTCACCGTTTTATGTTTGTCAAAGCTTGAAAATTTGGGAACCAGCTGTTGTGGAAACAGCAGAAAGAACCAAACAAACTTATCCTCGCAGAGCTGCTGTTAGCTCTTTTGGTGCAGGTGGATCTAACGCTCATGCGATTGTGGAGGAATATATCCCAGAAGCTGTTCAACAGAGCAAAGACTTACCCAGCTTGACAACGGCTGAGATGATTGTTTTGTCAGCTCGCGATCACCAAAGTATTTATGCTTATGCTGAAAAATTGCTCGCTTACCTTCAAAAACACACACCCTGTTTATCCGATCTAGCTTACACCCTGCAAGTAGGCAGAGAAGCATTTGAAGTGCGTTTAGGTCTGTTAGTTCATAGTCAACAAGAATTAATTGAGAAACTGTCTGCTTTTTTAAAACAGCAGTCAGATTCGTTAATTTTTTCTGGAAATCATGAATTTAAGACAAATATAGAAATTCAAAATCAGCAGATTCCGATGCAACTTTGGCAAGAAAAACGTTGGACTGAACTGCTGAAATATTGGGTAGCTGGAGGAAATGTTCCTTGGAAGACCTTTTACAATCTTGGCGATCGCCAACGGATTTCGTTACCCACATATCCATTTAATCGCCAGCGCTATTGGGTTCCAGTTGGTTACAATCTGCCAGTTCAAACACACCATCATCAAGCTTTACACCCTTTAATTGATCGAATCATTCCTAGCTTTGATGGTGTAGTATTTGCCAAGGTTTTAAAATCTGAAGATCGCTTAATTGCTGAACATTATGTTCGTGGTTCTGGCTTTTTACCAGGTGTGGCTCATTTGGAGATGGTAAAAGCAGCTAGTAAAATGGTAAGCGATTGCTTTGCGAGCGGTTTTGAAAATGTAGTTTGGATTTCACCAATTCAAGTTGATAACGAGCAACCTATTCGTCTGACTTTAAAAAAGAAAAATCAACATCAACTACAGTTTGAAATCACATTAGACAACACAGAACAACGCCAGATTTGCTCCCAAGGATTGGTTACGCTGCTAGAACAAGAAACTTTAAACTATAACCGAGTATCTTTACCAAATTTGAATTTGGAAGAAATTAAATTAAGATGCACAAAAAATATCTCTGCGTCTGAAATTTACACTTTATATGAACGTATTGGCTTGTCTTACGGTTCTTATTTCCAACGCTTAGAGACGCTTTGGCATAATGACATAGAAGTTTTAGGCAAACTCAGTTTAGATGGATTACCAATAGACGATTTCCAACTCTACGAGTTACATCCTGCACTATTAGACGGCGCACTTCACAGTCTCGCTGCATTCTTCAACCATAAATCGGATTTTTGTAGCAAGACAATGATCCCGTTTTCAGTTTCACGGGTAGATATCTTCGGCTCAATTGAACAATGTCGCTATGTTTATGGACGTTTGCTCGGTGAGCAATCGCCAGATTCAGCCCAATTCGATGTCATCTTAATCGATGAAAAAGGTCAACCTTTGATTCACCTTCATGAATTTTGTACGCGACGTTTAAATGCTTCTAATCAAATAGCAGTTGTGCCTAATTCAATTGAACAGCATCTATTTTACCGACCTATATGGCAAGAAAAAGTTTCAATATCTTTACCATCATTAACAGAAAGCCAACAAGGTCAAGTTTTGATTTGTGGTCACAGTAATGATTTAGGATTGAGTGCAGAATTAATCAAATATTTTGGAGTTGAGCGTGCAATTATGGTGGATCTGAAGCAGCACCATAGTATTGCAGAGTTTGAACAAATTCTCAACCAAATTTCTCACTTAACCTCAATTTACTTCTTAGGTGGAATTCAAGGCAAATACTATAACACTACAGATATAAACTTACTCGATCGCATTCAAGAAATTGGAGTTATTGCTTTATGGCGACTACTCAAAGCAATGGCCAATCAAGGTAAGGATGCAGTTCATTTGAGAGTGATTACGAATAATCTTTACCCTGTTTTAGCAGAAGATCGAGTTTTTAATGTCTTCAGTGGCGCACTGGATGGTTTGGCTAGAGTAGCTGCACGAGAGTTTCGCCACCTTCAGTTAACTTGTCTAGATATCACCAAGGAAGATGTTAGTAATTTAATCAATCCCAGCCAATGGAATAACTTTATCAAAAGACTGGAGCATGAAAAGGGACAATCTAATCTTTTAGCAACAGCATGGAGAAGCGATCGCTGCTTTTTGAGGCGTTTGCAAGCCATTGATTTAGATGAGTTCACTAGAGAAAATCTGCCATTTAGAACACAAGGTACGTATTTGTTAATTGGTGGCGCAGGAGGTCTTGGTTTAGAAATTAGTGAATACTTGGCTAAAAACTTTCAAGCTCGTTTAGTTTTAGTTGGTCGTAGTCAATTAAAGGAGGATCGAAAACGCAGATTAGCTCAGATGGAAGAGTATGGTGCAAAAGTCACCTATCATCAAGCCGATGCATGTAGTGAAGTTGAGATGCAAGCTGTTGTCCAACAAACAATTCAACAGTATGGGTCAATACATGGAGCGATACATACTGCGATCGTTTTGCAAGACAGTGCAATTGTCACAATGGATGAGGCTACATTAAGAGCATCTATGGCTCCTAAAATCAAAGGTTCTGTGGTTTTGAATGCGGTACTTGAAACTGAACCTCTCGACTTTATTGCCTTCTTTTCCTCAGCCATCTCCTTGACAGCAGCCGCCGGTCAAAGCAACTATGCCGCAGGATGCACCTTCAAAGATAGCTTTGCTCAGATGCTCCGAACTCGTAAACAGCGGTTTGTTCGAGTTATCAACTGGGGTTATTGGGGAGATACAGGAATTGTTGCTACTCCAGCATACCAAGAGCGTATGACCAAGATTGGCGTTGAATCGCTCTCAGTTTTAGAAGGGATCGAAGCATTTGAAAAAATTATGGCGGGAAGTGCCGATCAAGTTATGGCTGTTAAGATGCACTCTAGGCACTTACAAGAACTTGGCGTCGATTTTGAGCAACGATTTACAGCTTTGCCATCTGCGACAAATTCCTTCATAGAGGTAGCTTATCAAGGATCTCAACGCTTTCAAGAACAAGTTGCCCAAATGAAGAAAGATTTGGGCGAAACCACTGCAATTCAATTGGAGATTGTTAGCCAACATTACCTACTGAAAGTACTACAACAAATGGGTGTGCTGCGCCACCCAGGTGATAGTTACAATATTCAGGAATTACAGTCTGCACTTGGGATTATTTCAGACTACAACCATCTGTACCAAGCCTGTTTAAAGATATTAGAAAAAGCAGGTTTTATTGAAATCGAATCAGGGATTATTAGGGCTAAAGACAGTGTTCGGCTAATAAATTCAGATTTAGTTAACCAAATCATATCTCAGCTAACTCGTAGCTATCCGGAAACAGAAGTATATTTGACATTGATAGAGCGGTGTTTAAATGCTTACCCAGAGGTATTAACAGGAAAGCTACCTCATATCGATGTTCTCTTTCCGGGAGGAAGTACAACACTACTAGACAAGATTTATGCAGGTAATCGACGAGCTGATTATTTCAATGAACTTTTGTCGCAAGGTATTGCAGCTGTTATCGAACACAAAATCTCTTTAAAAGAAACTGTAAGAATCCTGGAAGTGGGAGCTGGTACAGGAGGTACTACAACGACTTTACTCAAATCAATTGCTCAATTCGGTTCGCATATCTCCTACACCATCACAGATATATCACCGAAGCTAGTTAACTTAGGTAGCAGTCGATTTAGTGATGATTATCCCTTTACACAATACCAAGTATTTGATGTTGAAAAAGACGTTATTGCTCAAGGATTTCAAGTAGGTTATTACGATATTATCTTAGCGACAAATGTTCTTCACGCTACCCAAAATATTCGTTTGACTTTAAGCAATCTTAAGCGATTATTGAAAACCAATGGTTTACTTGTAATTAATGAATTGACCCAAGTTTGGGACTTTGCAACATTAACATTTGGATTAACTAGTGGATGGTGGCTGTCTGAAGACAAAGAGATTCGGCAACCAAATTCTCCCTTACTCAAACCACAACGATGGCAGCAGGTTTTAGAAGATATAGGATTTCAGGCTGTGAAGATTGTTGGTAGCCCGAAGATTGCAGTTGAGCAAATGGATCAATGCATTATTTTAGCTGAAAGTGACGGCTGGATCGCTGAAAAATTTAAACATAACGATCCATTTAGGGAGTCCATAAATTCTGACACAAGCCATAATTTTGCTCAATCCACTCCTCCAAAATTATTCACTCAAACACCTACTCCATCAACTAATTCTCCAGTTGAAAAGTCTATTAGTATCGATTACATCACCCAAATAGTGGCTTTAGTACTGAAGATGAATCCTGCGGACTTAGAACCTGATGTTCCATTTGAAAGGTACGGGGTTGATTCTTTGGTAGCAATGGATATTATTAATCGTTTGGAAGATGATTTTGGTAGTTTGCGTAAAGATTTGCTATTCAATTATCCTACTGTTGAAGAGTTAGCAAATTATTTATCTGACAAAACTAGGTCTAAACTCATTGACCTCAAAAGCGATCGCCTCTCTACTGTTGTTACTGATAATACAAAAAAATCTCAGTATGCTGACATCAAAACTAATCCAAAGGATTTTGAGCAACCTCAATCAGATTCAGCCGTTCCTGAACCTATTGCCATTATTGGCTTAAGCGGACGCTTTCCTGGCGCTGCAAATGTGCAGACATTTTGGGAAAATCTCAAATCAGGGCAGTGTGCAATTACTGAGATTCCTCCAGAACGTTGGAACCACGATTTGTACTATGATTCTACATCTCAAAACCCAGGCACTAGCTACAGCAAATGGGGGGCATTTTTAGAAGATATCGATCGCTTTGAACCCCTATTTTTCAATATTGCTCCACGTGATGCAGAACAAATAGACCCCCAAGAACGCTTGTTCTTGGAAACAGCATGGGCGACTGTAGAAGATGCTGGCTACACGCGAGCAACACTCAATAACTATGCAGAAGCAGCAAATGGTACAGGGGTGGGTGTATTTGTTGGTGTCATGTATGGAGCCTATCAATTGCTAGCTGCTGAACAATGGGGACAGGGAAATCGAATTAATGCACATTCGGCGTATTGGTCGATCGCTAATCGAGTATCTCATGTCATGGACTTTCATGGCCCCAGCATGGCAATTGATACAGCTTGTTCCTCATCTTTGACAGCAATTCATTTAGCTTGTGAAAGCATTCGCCGCCGGGAATGTCGCGCGGCTATTGCAGGCGGAGTCAATTTAATCGTGCATCCCAGTCACCAAGTTGCATTAAGTAAAATGCAGATGTTATCGCATGGCCCTCACTGTCGAGCATTTGCCGAAGATGCAGATGGATTTGTTCCAGGTGAAGGAGTTGGAGCTGTCTTATTAAAACCATTGAGTGATGCCATTCGAGACCGCGATCGGATTTATGGGGTTATTAGAACTTCTATCGTTAATAGCGATGGTAAAGGACAAGGCTATAGTGTCCCTAACCCAGATGC
Organism: Nostoc sp. ATCC 43529; assembly: GCA_003326205.1. Classification (GTDB taxonomy): domain Bacteria; phylum Cyanobacteriota; class Cyanobacteriia; order Cyanobacteriales; family Nostocaceae; genus Nostoc. Next base: position 9,014 of record LWTK01000067.1, on the reverse strand, counting down.
CCAAGTAAAATTAATTACTAATGCATTAAATCGAGCCGGAATTGAAACCAACACAATTAGTTATATTGAATCTCAAGCAGTTGGTTCTCCATTGGCTGACAAAATTGAAGTCTCTGCCCTGAATCAAATTTTTGGTTTCAATGGTCAACAAAAAGTTGCCATTAGTTCCCTCAAGCCGAATATTGGACACTTGGAGGCAGCATCAGGTATCGCGCAACTGACTAAAGTGTTATTGCAATTAAAACATCAGTTGTTAGCACCTTGCATTACAGTAGGAAAATCCATTTCAGATATTAACTTTACCCAATCATCAATTCATATTCAACAAGAACTAGCGCCTTGGAAACGCCCAGTATTATTTGATGGTGAAACAACCAGAGAAATTCCCCGCCGAGCTGGGATCAGTTCATTTGGAGCCGGAGGAGCAAATGCCCATCTCGTGGTTGAGGAGTATATTGAATCACAGACTACTCCAATCAATGTAGAAAATCCAACTTCACATCTTGTGCTGTTATCAGCTCAAAAGCCCGAACAATTGAAGATATATGCTCAGAAATTACTGGCTTATTTGCTTGAGTCTAAACTTTCCTTGGAGATTCCAATTCAACTTGCTGACATAGCTTATACATTGCAAGTGGGGCGTGAAGCTTTTAAATATCGATTAGTAATTATCGCTACTTCTGTAGATACTCTCATTGAATCTCTCAAAGCATTTTTAGATGGAGAGAAACAATCCACGGTTGTTGAGGGAATTGCTATACGGGAAAATCGCGATCGCTCTCTGAGTATAACGCAAGCAGCTACTTCTATGGCTAGGAATGAGCTTGAATCTATTGCCCAAAAATGGAGTCAAGGATGGAATGTAGATTGGTCTGTGTATGCCAATGGGTTAGAAAAAAGATTGTCTCTACCAACTTATCCATTTCAAGGTGAGAGGTATTGGCTGAATATTGAAAGTTCTAAAACCGTAGCTAAACCCCCAATTCAACCTCTAGCCACAGAGAAAATTGAAAATAGTCAACCTATGAACAATGGTCATACATCTAACTTAAAAACTGACGCAGCTTTCATCACAACAAACCAATTAACTATTGATGAACATTTGATTGGCTATGCTGTTCAAGATATTTTATTGATGTTGATGACCCAAACGCTTTCTCTACGGCGAGAGGATATTGATTTAGAAGAAAACTTAGGAGATTACGGTTTCGATTCCATATCATTAACTCAATTTGCTCATCAAATATCAGAGCGATTCGAGATTGATTTTCGAGCTACCCTTTTCTTTGAGTACAGCACAATTCGTAGTATCAGCGAGTACTTAGTTGGGTTTCACGAAAAAGCGGTTGCTGCTGCTTTGAATGTAACATTAACACCATCAGAAGCAACATCTAACCAACCTTCCCCGACACTCACGGCTACTCCTCCCACTCCTTTGTCAGAAGCGATTACTGACAAGAATTCAACTTCACTTCATGTTGAAGGAATCGCTGTGATTGGCATGAGTGGGATTTTTCCTGGGTCGCCTGACTTAAACGCTTTCTGGGAAAATTTAGTTCAGAAACGGTCTTTAATTAAAGAGATCCCAGAGGAGCGATTTAACTGGCAAACAATTTATGGTGATGCCCTGCGAGAAGAAGGCAAGACTAATTCCAAGTGGGGCGGTTTCATTGATAATGCCGATCGCTTTGATGCAGCTTTCTTCAATATTTCTCCGCGTGAAGCTCAGTTGATGGACCCACAACAACGACTGTTTTTACAAACTACTTGGAAAGCAATTGAAGATGCTGGCTACGCACCCTCTAGTCTTTCAGGTTCCCGTACTGGCGTTTTTGTTGGGGTTGCCAGTCATGATTATACTCAGCTGATCCAACAGAGCAAAGTTGACATTGATGGTCAAGCTGCAACTGGCAATACACATAGTATTTTGGCTAACCGAGTCTCGTTCTTTTTAAATTTACGTGGGCCGAGTGAACCCATTGATACAGCCTGCTCTAGTTCATTAGTTGCTATTCATCGAGCCGTGAATTCTCTGCAAACCGGCGAATGTGAAATGGCGATCGCTGGTGGTATCAATTTGTTGCTTACTCCTGCTGGCTTCTTAGCTTTTGGTAAATCGGGTATGTTAGCCAATGATGGCTGCTGTAAAACATTCGACGATCGAGCTGACGGCTATGTTCGAGGTGAGGGGGTAGGCGTTGTGATTTTGAAACCTTTAGAAAAAGCTCTTAAAGATGGCGATCGGATCTACGGCATTATCCGTGGGACAGCGGTTAACCACGGCGGTAAAGCGAACTCGTTGACTGCTCCAAATGCTACAGCTCAAGCTGAGGTGATTTCAGAGGCTTTTGAAAAAGCAGGTATATCTCCTGACACCATCAGTTATATTGAAGCACATGGAACAGGAACAGCGTTAGGCGACCCAGTTGAAATAAATGCCCTGAAAATGGCCTTTAATCAATCATCATCCAATCAGTTATTAGGGTCGCAAAATCAAAATTATTGTGGATTGGGGACGGTAAAAACTAACATCGGGCATTTAGAGACAGCTGCCGGTATTGCTGGTTTGCTGAAAGTATTGTTGTCTTTAAAGCACAAAGTTCAACCAGGGGTTGTCAATTTCCAGCAATTAAATCGAAATATTCAGATAGAAGGCAGTCCTTTTTACATTGTTACAGAAACTCAATCATGGGATCGACTTCGCGATCGAGCAAATCAAGAAATCCCCAGACGAGCAGGTATTAGTTCCTTTGGGTTTGGAGGAGTTAATGTCCATGTTGTGGTTGAAGAATTTGAATCGTTGTCAAATGAAACGTTAACTCAAATTTCTTCTGGTTCAGATAAAGATGAAATTATTGTGCTATCAGCTCAAAATGAAGAGCGATTAGAAAAGTCTATAGAGCAAATGATTTCCTATCTGGAAAAAACTCTCTACAAAGATTTAGCAGGTAATATCGATACTCCTTCCCTTGCAGATATGGCTTACACATTACAACTTGGACGCGATGCAATGGAAGCGAGATTTGCAGTTGTTTGCAGAAGTCAGCAAGATTTACTCGAACAATTGCAAAATTATCAACGGGAAAAGTCGAATAGCGTTAGCTGTTTTATCGACAACATTGTTAAACATCGCGATATTGTCAATCTCCTCAACGAAGATCCTGACCATCAAACTTATATAGGCCAAGCAATCAAGCAAGGACAGTTACATAAGCTGGCTGCACTATGGGTAAAAGGGTTTAATGTAGATTGGAAAGCTTTGCATACAGATCTACGTCGCCGCTTACCATTACCCACTTATCCCTTCGCAGAAACTCGCCACTGGATTACTGACCGGAAATCTGTATTATCTGTTGCCGCTTTGGTTGAGGATAACATCGTACCACCTACTAATAACAAATCGACACAAACAAATTCTGAAGTACCATCTACTAACAACAAATTAACACCAACAAATTATCAATCGTCAGCTACAAAATCAATAGAAATTCCTAGTCCTTGTGCATCTTTACCAAATGGAGAACCCAAAATTAAAAATGAAATAGCACAAATGATTGTGTATTCAAATTCCTCAAATATCGTAACCCTAGAAACTCTTCAAGCCCAGATCCGCCAGATATTTGCTGAATTTTTAAGTTTAGATCCAGCAATAATGAGTAATACTCAAGATTTCATGGGTTATGGCGTAGACTCAATAGCTGGATTACGAATTATGCAACGAATTCAAGATCGGTTTGGTGAGGATATTCCCATGCTGGCGATAGTTGAGCATCCCAATTTCGATCGCTTTAGTCGTTATATTTTTGACAATCATCTAACTAGCGATCGCCTTCTTTCCCACTCATCAGATCTTTCTCATTCGGCTGCTTCTGTCCCGTCTCAAATAATTACATCCAAACCAGATCCGGTTTCAATACAGTCTGCGTCTGTTGTTAATAATCAGCTCAAATCTCCTGCGGATCATTCGCCCTTAATTGCTTTTCAACCCAATGGCAATCAAAGCCCCTTAATTGGCATCCATGCAAATACTGGTGAAGTCAGTTGGTTAATACCTTTGGTTCTTCAACGGGGAGTGGAACATCCAAGTTATGGTCTGGAAGCTGCTTGTTTTAAACAAGAGTACGAGCCTTACAGGACAATAGAAGCAATGGCGTATCGCTACGCTGAAGAAATAATTGCAAGTAAACTTCAAACCCCTATCATCCTTATAGGATATGGAATTGGTGCTGCTATTGCTTTTGAAATGGCAAATCATCTCCATAAACACAGACAACAAGTATCACACCTTTATCTACTCGATCCATACCTCTCAACAACTGAGTTATCTAAATCTTGGATTGAGTCACTAGAAAAAAATTCCATTTTTAGGCAGACAGTTATTGCTAATACTTTAGGAGCAATGTGGAATACCCAAAATATCCTGAGGTATGAGCAAATTGCTCAAGCCCAAGATCCTATTCAAGAGATTACAAAATTCTTACTTCACCAGGCTGACTGTCCTATAGTGCCTGAAAAGTTGGTCTCGTGGGTTGACCGCTCAACAGTAGGATTACAAGTCCTAGCAGAAGCTTTGCAGAAATATCGACCTAACCCTTATCAGGGAGAAGCAGAGGTGACGATTGTCCAATCTCAACTTAATTTTATGAGATCTGACAACGAATATGGGCTTCCACCCTGTGTTACTGAATCTGCTGATTTTGCTCAAGCATGGCAGCCTTATGTTCCTAAAACTTTTCGGATTCATGAATTTTCTCGTGACCACTTCCAGATTCTTCAACCTAACAATCTTCGTCAACTTTACCAGCGAGTCACTGCTCCAGGAGGACGTTCAGGATCGATAGCTGAAAAAGGAGGTTCTTTCATTCAATTACACACAAAAGAACAGTGGATTCCCAATGCTGTTTCTATTAATAAAAAAGGATCTCAACCGACTTCATTTTGGATTCATACGCTCTTAGGAGATGTCAGTTATGGCGTCAATCTCTCTCATTCTCTTGGAATTGACTATCCTGTTTTTGGTTTGGAGCAATTCGATCTAGCCGGAGGAGTTCACCTGATCCCAAACTTTGAGGATATGGTTGCAGCTTATGTTCAAGGTATCAAGAGAGTTCAACCTCAAGGTCCTTACATATTAGGGGGCTATTCCTTTGGAGGAGTGGTTGCCTATGAAATGGCACGCCAATTAATTGAAACAGGATATAACGTTTCTCATGTTTTTATGATTGACTCCTTCATGCCCAATACAGATGTATTTAATTCAATTGATACCAAAGCAATAGGAGATGTTGATTTTAGTATTATGGCGCTCCTGCAAATCGGAAACAACTTAGGCAATCGTTGGAAAGCAACTCGTTATATATTACTTGACGAGATTACGGGTCATGATTTGGAGTCACAAATTAGAATAGTTGCTCAACAGTTATATGAAAACTCAGAAACTTTACTAGATTATCGAGATATTCACCGATTAGTCGATTCAACTCATCAAACCATAATGAAAAATAATGATGCGTTGCTCAGCTATAGACCTAAAAATATGCCTGCTGCAACGAAAATATTGTTATTCCATGCCACCTTAGGTTTTGTGGCTGCTGATAACGCCAATAATGTCCCAGAAGTCAAAGTGCTAATTGACGATCGCTCCAATGGTTTTGCTCCTTTTGTAGAGGGTATGCTTGATATCTTTGACGTTCCAGCCGATCACTACACTATTTGTAACGATGAATTCATTAAAGTAATAGCAAGTAGTATCAAACAATTTGTTCAGCAAACTGCTAGAAGATAGAAGAATTTTGGTGTTACTGAATCAAAGTATGGGTCGAGATTTATTGATATAAATCACCAAGTTTGATTACACTTTTGCGTAATAATAATTCATACTTTTAATCAGTAATATTAGATTTTTTGATCGTATTTACCTAAGATAAAAAGAAAATGGTTTATGGATTTTAGTCTCTACTTTTTTTCTGCCAATGATCGAGCTTCCTATAGTGAACGGTATTCTTTCATTTTGGAAGCGACTAAGTATATTGACAAAAATGGGTTTAAAGCTATTTGGACTCCTGAACGGCATTTTCAAGAATTTGGAGGCAGTTTTCCTAACCCCTCTGTACTCAGTGCCGCTTTAGCTGTAATTACCTCTAATGTAGAAATTCGTGCCGGATCTGTCGCATTTCCATTACATAATCCCATTAGAGTTGCCGAGGAGTGGGCTTTAATCGATCAGCTATCGTTTGGTCGTGTGGGGCTATGTTTGGCAACAGGCTGGCATCGGGCAGATTTTATCTTAAACCCTCAGAACTATGCCGATCGCCGAGCCGTTACATTCAATGGGATTCAGATGATTCGGGATCTTTGGGCTGGCAAAACAATTGAGTTTAAAGGTGTTGATGGCCAAATTGTACCTATACAAACATTTCCTCGACCTTTTCGCCAACAGATTCCACTCTGGTTAGTCCACACTTCTAACCCACAAACCTGGCTCAAAGCAGGTGAACTCGGTACTAATGTTCTGACTTTGTTTGATAACTATGACCGACTTAAAGCTAATATCATCAATTACCGTAACGCTCGCGCTCAAAATGGGTTCGATCCAGATGCGGGTATAGTTACACTAGGATTACATACCTTTATTAGTGACAGCGATACCGAAGTTAAAAGTCTTGTACAAGAACCTCTTCAAGAATACTTAGCTACATTCCTCAAGCAACGAGATTCTGACGTTACTCTTCAAGGAGAGTCGCGAGAAATCAGTCAAGCCGAGAAAAAACTATTAACTAACTTAGCTTTTGAGGATCTCTATGAGAATCGATCGCTGCTAGGATCGATTTCAAAATGTGCAAATCTAGTCGAACGTTTAAAAGCAATTGGTGTTAATGAAATTGCAGCATTAATTGATTTTGGAGTAGATTTTCAGCTTGTTCTCAATGCTTTACCTAAACTTACGGAATTAAAAACAATGTTTCAAAATATTACTACTTCGTCTAATAATCTGAAAAATGAAATATCTCATTCAGCCCCACTAAATTCAAATAATGAAAAGCTCCCTTCCTTAACCTGGTATTTTAATCGTTAGGTGTAAAGGATTCGTGATATTTGATAAGTAAGTTAGTTTTGTCAATCTATCTAAATATAGAGATAAATCGTGGATAACAACGAACGTCAGCAATGGGCATAAATGTACCTAGTCTAAAGGGATGGTGCGGAGTGTCCAGCGTAGGCGAACAGAAAAATTTTCAAGCTACTGAAGTTGTGCTTTTGACAATCAACAACCTAGAGGAGATATTGCAATGACTTTGGAAAGAAAGATAGCAGGAATCTTTAATATGAGCGAAACCACTTGGGAACGTCATGCCAATCCCTGGAGTGGGTGGACGCGTATCATTACTGGGCTACCACTTCTGATCCTGGCTTTTTGGAGTCGAATTTGGCTTGGTTGGTGGGCACTGATTCCTATTGCAATCGTAGTTCTTTGGATATGGTTAAACCCACGCATCTTTCCCAAACCACGTTCAACCAACAATTGGGTTTCAAAATCGGTTCTAGGCGAACGAGTTTGGTTGAATCGTGACAAAATTTCAGTACCCCAGCATCATCGTCGTGTACCTAACATTCTCTCTGCTATTTCTGCTTTAGGTGGAGTTTTGGTGATTTGGGGCTTGGTTACTCTCAATATCTGGATTACACTGCTCGGAACCACCTTACACTACTCTGGCAAACTATGGTATCTGGATCGCATGGTTTGGCTTTATGAAGAGATGAAAGAGAAAAACCCAGATTATCAGAGTTGGCTGTATTAAGGTGGTAGTCTTAAACAGGCAATATCAATTTTCCAAAGTATAAATTATAGCGCCCCTGAAACTACAATTCAGGAGCGGAGCCGGAGACGCTGCGCCTCCGGTCAGAATTCAGAATTTCATAAATGAATTGGGGTTGCACACTTCCAAAATGATTTAGCAATTTCTAAAATTCTCCCTCTGCCTGCCCTAATTCATCCCACTGTTATGCAACGCCAACAAATTTAGTTGCTCTGTGCATTTTTGTTTTTCTTTCTTTTACCTTGTTCGGTCATCTCACTAAAGGTTACTGGCACACAGCAATATTCATAAACTTCCAGATATGGCTACCCACATAGAAATTCCAGTTATTGGCAAAGTTAAGTATCCATTACGTTGGCTGCTGGGGCTGATAGCAGGGGGCATCTTGGTTGTGGTTACAGTAACAACCTACTCCTCAATGAATCAAGGAACAAACAAAGAAGACATAGAACGGCTAACTATCCCAGTCACAGCAGAAAACGTCACGTTACGGATAACGGCTAGTGGTAAAGTAGTGCCAGTTGAGAGCGTAAATATTAGTCCCAAAAATCCTGGTGTACTGGCGCAATTGTATATCGAGCAAGGCGATCGCGTTCAAAAAGGGCAAATTCTCGCCCGCATGGATAGTGCCAGCATCGAGGCACAAAAAAGCCAGTATCTTGCTAACTTAGCCCAAAGTCAAGCACAGTTAGCTGAAGCCCTTGCTGGTAGTCGTCCTCAAGAAATTGCCCAAGCTAGGGCGCGATTAGCCCAAGCCCAAGCCCAGTTAACCCAAGCTCGTGTAGGTAATCGTCCCCAAGAAATTGCCCAAGCTCAAGCCCAAGTAGATGCGGCTCAGGCGAGAGTGAATTACACAGCTGAACAAGTAAAGCGTTATCAATATCTATATAAAGAAGGCGCAGAGAATAAACAATTACTCGATCAAGCTATCAGCGAAGACAAAAGCGCCAGAGCCAATTTAGAAGAAGCGAAAAAACGATTGTCGTTAGTCCAAAGCGGTTCTCGTAGTGAAGAAATCGCCCAACGTCAAGCAGCCGTGAATGAAGCACGCGCAGCATTAGTACTGTTGGAAGATGGCACCCGTTCCGAGGAAATTGCTGGACGCCAAGCAGCTGTCGCATCCGCTGAAGCTCAGTTAAAAGGCGTGCAAGTGCAGCTAGAAGATACAATTATTCGCGCTCCCTTTTCGGGAATTGT
>LWTK01000066.1 GCA_003326205.1 Nostoc sp. ATCC 43529 | reverse complement strand
CTGATTACTCTTCATTCAGAGATTCATCAATTAGTCAGTTTAGTCAACATCGCCAGTGGGAAGATGGCATAACATGGAAAAGTTCTCTTAATAACTTGAGATTAATTATTCAACCTTATATCTTTTACCATTTGCTGTTACCTTGGTTAGATGTATTCAACATTCCTGGGATGAAACGCTGTTTCCTTAAGTTGATTGAATTGATGAATGATTTTCGAGCTTCTCCGATTCGTTTCTCTATTGCTAGCTAGTCTTTATCTCTATTTTTTCTTTCCCGAAGGTAACAAAAGAGGGATTAAAAAGATTTCAAGCAGCAGTGGAACAAACTAACCAAGTTCTCTACGAATTAAAAGAGGAGTTAATTATTGTTCCTAATGATTACTATGCAAGTCTTTTAACAGCAACAGCAGCCACTAAACAAATCAACACTGTCAAACCCAACGATGTTAGCAGTAAAACTATTCTCAGTGTTGATTTAGGCAGAGTTTCCACAAAAAGTTGTGTGAGTCGTGAACCCAGTAGTGTTGTGTTCGTACCTGCCAACGTTAAGCAAATGTCAATAGAACAGGTACGTGGTGGTGCTTTTGAAGTTCGTGCTATTGATCCTTTAATGAATTTGTGGCTGGAATATCAAGGCAATGGATATGCTGTAGGTCAACTGGCAGCAGATTTTGGAGCGAATCTAGGAATCGGACAATCTAAGGTAGAAGCTGCACTGGTAAAAGTGTTAGCAAGTGCTAGCTACTTTAAACTCAGAGACGATATCTCAGTTGTGCTGGGTCTACCTTTTCTTTCTTTAGAGCATTTTGAAAAGGAAAAAGCACAGTTGATTAGCCAAGTAGGTGGTTTTCATGTGTTGAACTTCCGAGGCGAATCTGTCTCGCTCAACGTCAGTAAAGTATGGGTAATGCCAGAGGGCTACGGTAGCCTGTTGTGGTCTGAAGCTCAACCTAAGAAAAGTCCTGGCAGTCCTGATTTTACAAAAATATCGGTGGCAGTCGTCGATATTGGACATCAAACTGTCGATTTGTTGATGGTGGATAATTTCCGATTTATTAAATATCTTTCTAAGAGTGAAGACTTTGGTATGAACAAGTTTTATGAATTGATCTCCGCCGAAATAGAGGAAGGAGATAGTCAATCTCTAGCGTTGATTTCCGCTGTTAACAAACCTAGAGGTGAACGCTATTACCGTCCTAAAAGCGCAAGCAAACCCACTAACTTAGACGATTATCTTCCCAACCTTACAGAGATGTTTTCTCGTGAAATCTGTAGCCGTGTACTAGCTTGGTTGCCAGAACGTGTCACTGATGTAATTATCACTGGAGGGGGTGGTGAGTTATTCTGGGATGACATTCAACGTCTCCTCAAAGAAGCAAAGGTTAATGCTCATTTAGCAGTACCTTCACGACAGGCCAATGCTTTGGGGCAGTATATTTATGGTGAAGCGCAATTACGTGCTGCCGATCGCGTTTGCTAGATGATAGAATTTATCTTTGCTTTGAGAAAAATCAAAAGCAAAGATAATTTTTAGTAATTGAAAAGGTTGATAAGTAATCAAATTTTTCAGCCAATTAAATCCAGGATTCAACTGAAAAGCTGTAAACTTGCTGAATCCTAGTGAAGTCGCTGTCAGCAGAGACGAGAGTAATATTATGATAAATTGCTGTTGCGGCAATACATAGATCGTTATCATCAAAACCGAGATTCTGAATGCGGATACTGCGGCGTTTGTTTTTTTCTTTTGGGGCAAATTGACGAAAAATGCGGTTCTTCAGTTGACTGTATATCTCTGCTATTTCTTTGTCGATCAGATAGATATCAATCTCTGCCAAGAATGCTTGAACCACTTGTAAATTCATCTCTCGACGCTCTGATTTTTCTGTCATGTAGAGCAACTCACCATAGCTAATGATGCTAATCCCAAAAGGATCTTGAGCATACCTTTGAGCAGTTGCAACAACTTGAGGATTGTTGTTAATAAGATAACTACAGTGATTGGTATCCAGCAAATACATAAATTATTGGCTTAAAACTTCGCTTTTGAGCGAGTTGCATCAAGAAATGCTAGGCACTCCTCTAGATCGTCTCCATGCCAAGTACCAGCAAATTTGAGCAAATTTTGACCTGTAGAACCTCGTCGGATAACTGATTGAGAACGATCGCCAAGTTGTTTTATTTCAGCGATCTTAGCAGCAAAATCTTCAGGTGGTTCTGCTAGAGTCTCATCCTCCAAAGGAAAATCGGGCGGAGTGTGTGCTTGCTCTAAAGATGCCAGAATCGAAGCCCCAGTGGAAGGTGATTTGGTCACTTCTGATTGAGATGGAATTGTTTTCTGAAAAACAAGAAATGCTATGTATTGCTCAACTTGAGTCAATTGGTCATCTGGAAGTTGAGCAATCTTTTGTTGAAGTTGACGGCGGCGCTCAAAGATAGTCATCGGACACCTCGCAGGAACAACTGAAAATTTCATTTTACTTGATTGCTACAGTAGGAATCGTTTTGACAATACACTATAAAAGTCAAAAAGCTTGAACAAAGACCGATCACAACATTGAGCAGAAACTAGCTAATCGCACTCCACCAAATACAATCAGGGTAAAACCTAGTTATCCAAATTTATCTCACACTCCTAAACCACTCAGTAATTCCTTGAGCGATCGCGTTTGCTAGTTTCTTCTGTTCCTCTGGGTTCACCACCCACTCAAACTCATTGGGATTGCTCATAAAACCCAATTCCAACAACACCGATGGCGCAGCGTGAGGACGTGTCAGCGCTAGGTTATTCCAAAACACACCATAGGAAGGTCTGTTTAATTGTTTAACTAGATGTTTCTGCATAAACACAGCTAGGTTATGAGCTTGGGGGTGATACCAGAAAGTACCAACACCCTTGGTATTTTCGGCATCGCCATTATCGGGTAGAGAATTGTAATGTACGGAAAAAGCGATCGCTGGTTCTTCCCTACTAATAATTGCTTGACGTTCTACCAAAGAAACTTCCTTGTCGTCCTCCCGCGTCATCACCACCGTTGCTCCTCGCTTCACCAACTCATCCCGTAACAACTTTGATACCACCAAATTGACATCTTTTTCTAAATATCCAGTTGGCCCACTGGCACCAGATTCTTTACCTCCATGCCCTGGATCTAGTACAATCTTGAGATTAGCTAAAGGCTGTCGTCTTGTGTTCCCAATTTTAGGCGGATGACGCAAAGCCAAAACCAGGGTTGTACCGTCGTATCTCAGCTTATATCCCCACTGTTGAGCTTTTTTGAGGTTAAAGGTGTATTTTACTCGTTCTGGTGTCTCCTGCTGCCAATCTAGGCGAGAAATTAGGGGGTCATCATCCAGGCGAATAATGTCCGTCTGGGCAGTAGTATTGTAGAGAGTGAGAGTAAAAGCGCGATCGCTCTGTTGCACGCTCACAGGTACGGGGACTTGTAAGGGGAAAACCATCTCTGTGACACCAGGGAGTTGACGGTATCCGACACTGCGAATTATTGTTTGTGGCGGAACTGCACCGGGTAAAGTGCGGGTTTCCTGACTATTAATCCAAGCTCCATAGTCTAGGCGCAACCATTCACCTTCCTTACCTGTAACCGTTGCTCGTGTGCCTTTGGGCAGTGGTGTAAGTCGAGAATAATCGGTACTGGGGCCAGTGCGTGCTACACCTGCGTCTACCGTCACCTCAGCAACTGGTAACTCTGTTTTGGAAAGGATTTGAATTTTGCCATTTCCTGGTTGAGTTATTGTCTTGCCGTTGAGCGTCAGCTGAAACTGGGGTTGTCCCAAATCACCAGGAGTTGTCGCTGTGGTGCAACCTTTATAGCTGCCTACGCTAGACTGGCCATGAGGCTGATTTTGCCCCGTCAAAGCTGCCAAATTAGTTGGTAGTTGGGCTTGCTGTGGTTGGGGCAAAAGAGCAACAGTTTGATTAGCCAGGTGGACAGATACACTGGCGTTCGGGGGTGCGATCGCGCTAAAACAAATAAGTTCTCCCGGTAGTCTGGCAATGTCAGCTGCCGGAGTGAGGGAATCTTTTGCAAAGGCCAACCCCTGTGGAAGTTCAGGCATAGTGGCAAGCCTTGTCACCTTAATCTGGAGTTCTCGATTGCGGTGACGCACAGTAAACAGATTCTCTCCTAACTGCAAAGGTAAACTCGGAGAAAAATGACCAGCTTTGCTGCGGCTAATTGGCTTACCATTGATCGAAACTTGTCCATCGGCAGGTGCTGTGCCCAGAAAAAAGATTTTTTGGGCAGTTGTTTGGTGGTTTGTCTGAGGAAAAACGATTAGAAGAGATGGCTCTGCCAAGGCTAGGGAGGAGGTGAGAATACAGCCTAATATTACTAATCCTAAGAGTTTTTTCACAGCAAGAGTGCGGAAGATTTGACCACAGTCACTATGGCACAATGACGGGATGTATTTTTAGAAGTTGTTAGAAATTCAAACTACTATGACTAAGTTTATCTTTGTAACTGGAGGCGTAGTCTCTAGTATTGGCAAAGGCATTGTAGCAGCAAGTTTAGGGCGTTTGCTCAAGTCGCGGGAATATTCAGTGTCGATTCTCAAACTCGACCCTTATATCAATATAGATCCTGGGACGATGAGTCCGTTTCAACATGGCGAAGTGTTCGTTACCCAAGACGGCGCCGAGACGGATTTAGACTTGGGACATTACGAACGCTTTACTGATACTTCGATGTCGCGATTAAACAGCGTGACTACTGGCTCAATTTACCAAGCAGTCATCAATAAAGAACGACGCGGAGACTATGAAGGTGGCACAGTACAGGTGATTCCCCACATCACCAATGAGATTAAAGAACGAATTTTGCGAGTTGCTAAAAGTACAAATCCATCTGTAGTGATTACAGAAATCGGCGGTACGGTGGGAGATATTGAATCGCTGCCGTTTTTAGAAGCAATTCGTCAGTTCCGCAAAGAGGTGGGACGGCAGAATGTTTTGTACATGCACGTGACGCTGGTGCCGTGGATTGCTTCTGCTGGTGAGATGAAAACGAAGCCAACACAGCATTCAGTCAAAGAACTGAGATCTATTGGTATTCAACCAGATATTTTAGTTTGTCGGAGCGATCGCCCCCTACCCACAAAATTAAAGCAAAAATTGTCGGGATTTTGTGATGTGCCAGAAGAATGTGTCATCACCTCCCAAGATGCCAAAAGTATCTATGAAGTACCGCTAAATCTAGAGTGGGAAGGACTAGCAGAACAAGTGCTGGACTTGCTGCAAATGGAACAGCGCACGCCAGATTTAACCCAGTGGCAAACACTGGTAAAACGCTTACATAGTCCCAAACACGAAGTAGAAATTGCCATTGTCGGTAAATATGTGCAGTTAAGTGATGCTTACTTATCTGTAGTTGAAGCACTTAATCATGCTGCAATTTCGACCTATGGCAAATTACGCCTGCGTTGGGTGAACTCAGAAATTTTGGAAACTGAACCAGCCGAAACCCACCTTGAAGGTGTAGACGGCATAGTTGTCCCAGGAGGTTTTGGACTCAGGGGAGTAGATGGCAAAATTGCTGCGATTAAATATGCTCGGAATCGCCAAATTCCCTTCTTAGGTTTATGCCTGGGAATGCAATGTTCTGTGATTGAATGGGCGAGAAACGTAGGGGGATTAACAGACGCCAATAGTGCTGAATTTGACGCCTATACAACTCACCCGGTAATTAATTTATTGCCAGAACAGCAGGAAGTTGTTGATTTAGGGGGTACAATGCGCTTGGGACTATATCCTTGTCGTGTTCTCCCTGATACTCTCGCTTTTAAACTCTATCAAGAAGATGTAATTTATGAACGACATCGACATCGCTATGAATTCAACAATGCTTACCGCGATTTGTTGCTAAAGTCTGGCTATGTGATTAGTGGTACTTCTCCTGATGGACGTTTAGTTGAAATTGTGGAATTACCCAAGCATCCATTCTTTCTTGCTTGCCAATTTCATCCAGAATTTCAATCCCGCCCCAGTGCCCCTCACCCCTTATTTAAAGGGTTCATTCAAGCGGCGATTTCTCTGTCAACTTCTGGTACACCAACACCATTGGAGGTGTCATAACAATTCATAATTCATAATTCATAATTTATGATTCATAATTCATAATTCAAAATTAATTTTTTTAATTTTGAATTACCGCATAGCAACATTAACTTAGGGCTTGGGTACATTTGGCATATAGGGTGCATCATTCGTAAATTTTGGACTTGAGGAGATGTTGTGACGTACTGGGTGAAAATCCTTTACGAGAGGAAAGAATATGTAGTAAATTTTGAGCGTGTCCATGCTTTTTGTTATGAAAGAAATGGCAGGGTTACTTTTTGGTTGCCTGATAGTGCCATTCCCATAGTGATTAACCCCCAAAATAATCTCGAAGACTATCAAAAGGTTCTCGATTATATAGAGTGCGTTACCGAATTGAAATTAAATCATGCCTACTGGGTGAAAATTCTTTACGAAAAAAATGAATATGTAATTAACCTCGACTGCGTTAGTTCTTTTTGTCACGAATCAAACGGTAGGATAACTTTTTGGCTACCAGATGGGACTATTCCCATCATCATTAACCCTGTGAGTAATCCTGAATCCTATGAAAAAGTCGTGAAATATGTTGAGAAAGCAACAGGATATTTTTTGTCTTAGTATTAACGGGACTTAAACAAAAATCAAGCCGAAATATAGCCTACCCTGTCTTTATAAACAGCAAACAGGTCACCATTGAGGTCAATCAATCAAAAATTGATAAGATATAACCGTTTTAAAAGCTTTTAAAGCTTATAAAGCTTCAGTAAAATTATTCAAAGGTTATTAGCCCACTTTCGCCTTAAGCCACCTATAAGTTGATGGCAAATAATAAAATAATAGGCACAAAAAACTAAAATTAAAATTCCGAATACTTTTGCCATGCCAACTTTGCTGCACCCACCATTCCAGCAAATTTTCCTAACTGCGCTGGCAAAATCTGTAAACCCTCTCGCGATAAAGGCTGCACTCGCTTCTCAATTTCTGCCTTTACCGCTGGAAAGAAAAACTCAAAGCTACCACTGATACCGCCACCTATAACGATCGCTTCTGGTGTCAGCACGTAAACCAAAGTTGTCAGTCCAACACCCAAACACCTACCATATTCTTGCCAAAAAGTCAATGCTTCGGTATCTCCTTGTTGGGCAAGAACGCCCAATTCGATGGGTTCCTTGAGAGTACGGCGACGAATGGCAGTAGCAGAAGCATATTGTTCCAAAGAGCCTTGATTGCCGCTATTGCACATTGGCCCGTCAGGGTTGAATGAAATTAAGCCAAGTTCTCCAGCAGCTCCCTGATGTCCAACAAACAATTTGCCATTGAGGATAATTGCGCCACCAACTCCAGTCCCCAAAGTTAAAAGAATCAAATTTTGAAACTGGCGACCGGCTCCCAACCAAGCTTCTCCCAAAAGAGCGCAGTTAGCATCATTACCAATTACAGTTGGTTTGCCAGTTTTAGTTTCCAGCCAGTCTGCTAAAGGCACATCAATCCATCCAGGTAAGTTAATGGCAATTTTCGCAATCCGCGCCGCCGCATCGGCAGGGCCAGGAGTTCCTACACCAATAGCAACACTTTGATTATCTGGATCGATTTGAGCGATCGCATCTACCAATACTGCTAACACAGCCTCCGGCGTTGTTGGTTGTGGAGCCGCCAAAGCCAAAGATTGCAGGCAAGTACCATCAGTTGTAAAACGTCCCAGCTTAATTGCTGTTCCCCCCACATCAATGCCAATTACGTTCTTAGTCATTAGTCATTAGTCATTAGTCATTAGTCATTAGTCATTAGTCATTAGTTATTGGGCATTGATTATTCCCCGCGTCCCCGCGTCCTCATCTCCCTCATCTCCCCAATTCCTCAGGGTTTTAGAATCTTGGCACGAAAATATTCTAAATTTTCTGTTTTATTGGGTGCGAGTCGTAAGTCAGCAACAGTCGTGGTACGAATACTCGATCGCTCCTGCCATGCTGTAACTGGAGTACCTCTTAAGATACCAGCAAGGGCGACAGAAAGCATAAACCCGCCAGTAGCGGCGGCAATCAATGTCAGATTATCTTTCACACAAATCTCTCTACTAGTTTGTTATTTGTTCAGTTATCAGTTGTCAGTTGTCAATTGTCTTTTGCAAATGACTAATGACCAATGACTAATGACTAATAACTAATGACTACTTTCGGATTCTATTTTCTCTTCGCAAACGAGGATTGACAAATTCATTTAGCCCTTCACCAAGTAGTGATAACCCTACTACCATGCATGTCATTGTTAAACCAGGAAAAAGAGTAGTCCACCAAATGCCAGTAGGTAAAGCTTCCAGTGCTTGTTTTAAGTCGTATCCCCATTCTGGCACTTCTTCTGGAAGCCCTAGCCCCAAAAAGCCCAAACCGCCCAATACTAAAATTGCATCGGCGGCGTTGAGGGTGAATAGTACAGGTACGCTTTGAATGACGTTGAAAAATAGATATCGAGAAAGAACAGTCCAAGTGGAAGCGCCCATTGCTTGAGCAGCTTCGATGAACACTTCAGTTTTGACGCTAACGGTGTGGTTACGAACAACGCGGTAATATTGGGGAATGTAAGCAATGCTAATGGCGATCGCAGCATTCAATATCCCACGCCCTACTACAAAGGCTAGTGTCACAGACAACAACAGCCCTGGTAAAGTGTAGATGCTATCCATAATAAACAGCAACACTTTATCCAATTTCCCGCCAAGATAACCACTGAGCATCCCCAAAGGTACACCGATAACCATACTCAACGCTGTCGCCAAAATTACCACTTGCAACGCGGCTTGAGCGCCGAACAACGTGCGAGAGAAGACATCATAACCCAAGCGACTAGTACCAAACCAATATTTTCCCGATGGTGGCTGATGAATTGGATTCGAGAGGAAATCTTTTGGGTTTTGTAGCCATCCCCAAGCCTGGAATATGGGAGCGAAAAATGCTAGGAAGATGAAAAATAGGGTGATGGCTAACCCTATAAGCATGAGTTTCTGGGAAAGATTGGGATTTTTAGCAAACTGGAAAAATGTCGGTAATTGCCGTTTTGTAATGGCCATGTGCGATCGCCTGGATCGAGGAAGATACGCTGACCATTTTACATATCAGATAGGGGATTGCGTAAACATCCTGAATGAAAGTCCTGCTGCTTCTCGGTGGATACAGAGTTAGACTGAGGTAGCAGTGAGATTATGCTTTATTTTTGCTAAAGATAAATTCCTACCCAGTGTCACCATAAAGGTAAATCATTCCAAGTAGAGAAAATTTTTAATATACTTTTGATATGCCTGCGAGAGATATTTATCATGATGCTGTTAAGAATGCCTTAGTTCAAGAAGGTTGGATAATTACAGATGACCCTTTACATTTAAAGTGGGGTCAAAAAGATATGTATGTAGATTTAGGAGCCAAACAACTATTAGCCGCAGAACTAGGAAGTAAAAAAATAGCTGTAGAAATTAAAAGTTTTATTAGTCCCCCAGAAATGGCAGATCTAAAAGATGCTATTGGGGGATTTATCATGTATCGTGACGTTCTCACTCGCCTGGAATCAAAAAGAACATTATATTTGGCAGTGCGCGATAGTGTATTTACAGCTTTGTTTGAGGAACCAATTGGTACACTTTTAATAGAAACTAGAATCTAAAGTTACTTGTTTTTAATCCAGAAACTGAGAGGATTATTCAATGGATACTTTAGATAATTATCGACGTATTATCAAAGAGGTATTAGTACCCTATACACAAATTCCTTATTCCCACGCAGCTATTGAATGTAAAGCAGTCTTTGATAACGAAAGTGACACCTATTTGCTGATAACTTTAGGTTGGGATGGTGCTAAGCGAATTCATGGTTGCTTAGTTCATATTGACATTATTAATGGCAAAATTTGGGTACAACGAGATGACACAGAAGATGGCGTTACATACGAATTAGTAGCAGCAGGAATTGCTAAAGAGAATATTGTCTTAGGATTTCATCCGCCAAATGTTAGGCAACACACAGGATATGCCGTTGCCTAAGTTCTAAAGAACGACAGTGAATATTAGGTATTGGGGAAGACTCTCCCCAATATCCACTATCTTAAAGATTACTTTCAATCAATTGGCGATATTCGCTCTTTTGCTTCACACCTTTGACTTCCTTCACCAGTTCCTTGTTTTTAAACAATTGAACTGTTGGCGTTCCTGTAACGTTAGCATTTTCAGCAATATCTCGGTCTTTGTCGATGTCAATTTCTACAAAGTGAATTTTGCCGTCAAATTCATCCACCACTTTGTTTAAAATTGGCTTCAAGGTATGACAAGGACCGCAGCCAGGAGAGACGTATTTAACTAGGAGTAAGCGATCGCTTTCATGGAATAATTTCCGTAAAGCATAACCCCCCTCATGACGCGTTGCATCCAAGCTAAATCCAGCTTCTTCCTCAGCTTCCGTCTTTTTGGCTGCTTGATGTTGATGTTCTAATTCGTTATCTGCGGTTTCTGGCTGTTGATGGAATTCTTGAATCAAGCCACTGGAAGATAACCAACGTTCTGCCAACATCGCCGCCATACAGCCACTACCCGCAGCGGTAATTGCTTGACGAAATTCATGATCTTGTACGTCACCAGCTGCAAAAACGCCTTCTATACTGGTTTCCGCAGAACCTGGCTTAGTAACAACGTAACCCACCTCATCGAGTTCTAGTTGTCCCTTAAATAAAGAGGTATTGGGAGTATGACCAATGGCGTAAAATAAACCCTTTGCGTGTAGTTTGCTTTCTTCACCAGTTTTGGTATTGCGGACTTTCACCCCTTCCATATGACCATTACCGAAGATATCCACGGCTTCTGTGTTCCAATGTACCTGGATTTTTGGGTTACTCAAAACTCGGTCTTGCATAGCTTTGGAAGCCCGCATTTTATCGGTGCGTACTAACATATTTACCTTGGAACCATACTTGGTGAGGTAAATTGATTCTTCCGCCGCTGAGTCGCCAGCACCAATCACGGCCAATTCTGCACCGTGGAAAATGGGTGTTGCACCATCGCAAATTGCACAAGCCGAAATACCCCGACTCCAAAATTCACGTTCGCTGGGTAAACCTAAACGCTTTGCTGTGGCACCGGTAGCAATCACGATGCTGTTGGTTTTGATTTCCCTTTCTTGCGATCGCACTGTAAATGGACGCTGACTCAAATCAACTGATATAACATCTTCAGTATATAGCTCAGCCCCCCAACGCTCCGCCTGCGCCTTCATCTTATCCATCAATTCCGGCCCGGTAATCCCTTGAGGAAACCCAGGAAAGTTCTCGACTTCCGTCGTCGTCATTAATTGCCCACCAGGCAAACCCCCG
Source organism: Nostoc sp. ATCC 43529 (assembly GCA_003326205.1). Lineage (GTDB taxonomy): Bacteria > Cyanobacteriota > Cyanobacteriia > Cyanobacteriales > Nostocaceae > Nostoc. The sequence continues at coordinate 23,182 of LWTK01000066.1, read as the reverse complement.
GCTTGGAAACCTTCAAATACAACGGGTTTGAGATTAGCACGTCCGGCATAAATGGCGGCTGTGTACCCTGCTGGCCCAGAACCGATAATTACTAAGTTTTCTACTGTGGGGTTACTCATGACAATATATGAACTCATAACGACTACGCTTAATATAGCATAACAAATTAGGATTGGCTATATCAGATGGGAAGCGGTGGGAAAACGCCTATAGTACTATGCGATCGATAATAACTGGGTAATGTCGCGCAAGCTGGGACGTGTAACTGTTTCTGGTGCTGGGCTTATTTTGCCGAGTATAGAAAAACACGATTCGGAAAAAAGAAACCTGCGATCGCAATGTTAATTTATTTTTTGTATTAAATAAAACGTTAAATTTAATAATAATACGAAAAATGAAGTATTTTGAGTGTCTTTTGTTACTCAATATCTTTCGTTAGGAGGTTCGTAGTAAGCACTTTAGTGCTTAAAAAATCAAGGACTAAAGTCCTTACTACAAACCTTTCAATGCATAAATCCTCAGTTGTGATAGAAATCTCCAGGAGTTGGGCATACTCAAGGTTGGGTCTGCCACTAACTTAGACAGCATAGTAAATTTTCACGTGGTGTCGTAGTTACAGAACTGAGTTTGTGCAGCAGTGGAATCCACTATGACAAAATTAGTAACAGGAGTGATTTCAATGACAAATCCAACATCAAATTTACTAGATAAAATTCGTCAGCAATTTGACACTTCTCCTTATCCAAGAATTCCTCTTGATAATTCTCCTAAAAATGATACTAATTTACTCTACATTCATAATTTAATCACACCTTACTACTTAAGGAATCAAGGAGTTATCAATACAAAAGATAAAGTAATTTTAGATGCCGGATGTGGCACTGGTTATAAATCATTAGTCTTGGCAGAAGCTAATCCCGGCGCAAAAATTGTTGGAATTGATATATCAGAAGAATCGATTAAATTAGCACGGCAACGTTTGGAACATCATGGATTTGACAATGCAGAATTTCATGTTTTATCAATTCAGGAATTACCAAAGCTAAATTACCAGTTTGACTATATCAATTGTGATGAGCTTCTGTATCTTTTTTCTGATTTAGCTGCTGTCTTAGAAGTAATGAAAGCAGTTTTAAAGTCTGATGGTATCATTCGTAGCAATCTACATAGCTCAATCCAGAGATTTAGTTATTTCCGCGCTCAGAAAGTCTTCACAATAATGGGTTTGATGGACGATAATCCAGAAGACTTAGAAATGGGAATTGTAGTAGAAACTATGAAAGCTTTGAAGGATAATGTGGATCTCAAAGCTAAGACTTGGAATCCTGGTTACGAAGGAGAAGATGGAAAAGAGCGAATCTTAATGAATTATTTGTTTCAAGGAGATAAAGGTTACACCATCTCTGATATGTTCTCTGCTTTAAGAACTGCTGACCTAGATTTCATCAGCATGGTGAACTGGCGGCAGTGGGACTTAATGAAGTTATTTAAAGAGCCAGATAATTTACCTGCGTTTTTAGGAATGAGCTTACCAGACATTTCTATAGAAGAACAGCTACAGCTCTTTGAACTTATACATCCTATTCATCGACTAATAGACTTTTGGTGTGGTCATCCCAATCAAACACAGACCTTCATACCAGTTTCAGAATGGACTGACTCTGATTGGCGAGTAACGAAGGTACATTTGTATCCTCAGTTAAAAACTCCTGATTTTCGAGAAGAACTCATAGCCTGTATTACAGAGATTAGACCATTTACCATCAGTAAATATTTATCGCCAACTGAGGAATTTGTCAGCATAGATAGCTCAATAGCACTTTGCTTGATACCGTTGTTAGACCAACCGCAGCCAATGATATCTCTGGTCGAGCGCTGGAAACAAGTCAGACCTATAGACCCCATCACTTTAAAGCCTACAGATGAGGAGCAAGCCTTTCACACAGTAAAACATCTGCTACTGAGTTTGGAGAGTCTTGGTTACATAATGCTGGAACACCAATCCCAAAATTAAAGTTTGTAGTAAGGACTTTAGTCCTGATAGTCCCGAATCAGCGATAAATCGCTTACTACAAACTAGGTGAAAAAGTTTTTTGGTGGGGTGATATGAAACAAAACGGGAGTGGGTAAGTTACATATAGAACACACAAACACTTCCTACCCCAGGGAAAACACTTATGAAAACCGAATTGAAAGCAAAGTTTATCCAACACATCCTCAACAAAAAGAAAAACGAAGAAGGTTTCACATTAATCGAATTGTTGGTTGTTATTATCATCATTGGTATTTTGTCAGCTATTGCATTGCCTTCTTTCCTCAACCAAGCTAACAAAGCCAAACAGTCTGAAGCTAAAACAATAACTGGTTCAATGAACCGAGCGCAGCAAGCTTACTATCTAGAAAATGGTAAGTTTGCCTCTGCTACTGACGATGCCACTAGTGCTAAGGCTTTTGGTCAGTTAGGTCTAGGTGTGAAAACACAAACTGAAAATTATGAGTATAGGATTAAGGGTGGTGACGCGCTTGTAACTAATCAAGCCAAACTCAAAACTGCACTTGCTCCTCTTAAAGTTTATGTTGGTGGAGTGGGTGTTTCTGTTGTTTCTGCCACAAGTGAGGCAACTACTATAGCTGTGTTGTGTGAAGGTAAAGTACCCGGTAACGTGACTGGTGCACCAACTGGTACAGAAGAATTTACTGTTACAGAGATTCCTAATAACGGAAATGCCACAAGTTGTCCAACTAATTACGAATCCTTAGCTAAGTAAAGAATTTAGATATTCATAAAGTAACGACTCAATACTTCCATCAAGTTCTTCAGTTGAGTTAGGTACTGTACATCAGTGGTTAGAGAATTCTATCCACTGTTATTTATTTAGATAATCATCAAATACTCCCTGACCTCCAAAAGATTACCCATCTTCTGACTTTGCTTTCTAAATGGGTATTATTAATTGAGACAGGGAGTATTTCCTCTTTGTAGTAAGGACTTGAGTCCTTAAAAAACCTCATCTTTAGCGCATCAAATCTTCCTACAACCAGTAACTACACTCACTTACTTAATTACTGATGATTACCAATATCACAAACTTTCAAGCAGAAGCCGATCAACATTTTCTTGCAGGTGAATATGCTCAAGCCGCATATCTATACGAACAAGCAATTGCTGATAAACCTGAAGTAATCTCCAATTATTGGCATCTGGGACTAACCCTGCTATTACAAGGACAAGAAGCAGAAGCACAAATGACTTGGATACTAGCAATAGCAGAAGTCGAAGAAGAAAAAATTCAACTTTATACAACAGAACTCATTAAAGTTTTACAAGTAGAAGCAGAACGACGAGAACACCTCGAACAATTTTCTATATCCTGGCTAATTCGCCAGCACATCAGAGAAATTAATCCCTCTAATATAAATAACCTACTAAATATTATTCAACTGTCCATCCAATTAAATGATTTTGATGGCGCACAGTTAAATGATTTGGAAATTATCCAATTATTAAACTCCAAAGAAATTGCAGATTTAAATTTAGAGCTATTAAATCAAGTATTACAACAAGTTCTTGGCACTCAACCTTTACATCTATCATATCTAGACTTCGTAGAAGCTTGTTTACCTTACTTTGCAAATCCATACCAAGCCTTATGCATACTTTTACCTGCGGCAATTAAAATTGGCCATACATTCAAGCAGCCTAAACTAGCAGCGCAGATTTTAGAATTGTATTTGCGCTTAGACCCAGAAGAACTAGAAACTTTACGACATTTAGCTATTTTTTATCAAGATTCTCAAAACTATACACTGGGAATAGAAAAAGCTAAATTGTGTTATTCTCTTTCACAAAAATTGGCTGATAAAATATTTGCCCTTCATTTAGTTCTACGTGGATTAATGACTGCTGGCGGATATTGGCAAGAAATATGCTCAATTAGCCAAGAGTTAGAATCTGTGCTGCAAGAATTTATCAAAGCTCAGCCACTTGCAGTCGATGAAATTAGAACTCTACGTCTACTTACGCCATCCTTTGCACTACCACATATTAAAGATAGTCCAGCAGATTTTAGAAAAATTCATAATCAAGTAGCGCAAATATTCCAGAATAATATTCAAACTATAGCTCATGAGGAAACAGCGCGTTACTCACGGCGAATTATAAATAATCAAAGTTCAGTAATTTCTACCAAACCTTTAAAAATTGGATATATGTCTTATGCTTTAAGAAGACATTCTGTAGGCTGGCTTGCTCGCTGGCTAATACAACATCATAATCGAGAAAATTTTGAAATTTATAATTATTCAGTTAGCTATAAGCTAGTAGATGATTTTTTACAAGAATGGTATGTGAATAAATCATCTAAACCTCGCAAATTAGGAAATAATGCTTTTGAAATTGCAGAACAAATATATGAAGATGAAATCGATATTTTAGTAGACCTAGATAGCATAACTCTAGACATTAGCAGTGAAGTGATGGCACTCAAGCCAGCACCAATTCAAGTTACTTGGCTCGGTTGGGATGCTTCAGGTATACCTGCAATTGATTACTTTATTGCCGACCCTTATGTATTACCAGATTCAGCCCAAAATTATTATACAGAGAAAATTTGGCGATTACCTCATACCTACATAGCTGTTGATGGCTTTGAAGTGGATGTACCTACACTACGTAGAGAAGATTTAAATATTCCTAGTGATGCTGTAATTTATCTCAGCGCTCAACGGGGATATAAACGTCATCCTGAAACCACAAAATGGCAAATGAAAATAATTAAAGAAGTCTCAAATAGCTACTTGTTAATTAAAGGTGATGCCCAAGAAGAAGCGATTAAACAGTTTTTCTACGAAATAGCTGAAGAAGAAGGTGTGGAATGTTCCAGGCTCCGATTTTTACCTCAAGATCCCTCTGAAGCTATCCACAGAGCAAATTTAACAATTGCTGATGTTGTATTAGATACATATCCTTACAACGGAGCTACTACAACCTTAGAAACCCTTTGGATGGGTATCCCGTTAGTAACGAGAGTTGGACAGCAATTTGCAGCACGCAATAGTTACACCATGATGATGAATGTAGGTGTTACAGAAGGTATTGCTTGGACAGATGAAGAATATGTAGAGTGGGGTGTGCGGTTAGGGAAGGATGAGGCTTTACGCCAGCAGGTGGTTTTGAACCTGAGAGCGTCGCGCCAGACAGCACCCTTGTGGAATGGTAAGCAGTTTACCCGTGAGATGGAGAAAGCTTATGAGCAAATGTGGCAAAGATATGTTGAGGGAAAATAGCTCGTAGTGAGGGCTTTAGCCCTCAAAATTGAGGTTAATAAGGGCTGAAGCCCTTACTACGAACTTACGAACTTACGAACTTGCGAACTTGCGAACTTACGAAGGTTACAAATTATCCCAGTCTTTGCCATAACTTTGCAGTGGGTACTGAGTCCAACAATCACGCAGCCATTGTTTTCCACAAGCTTGTAAATACCAGTGAACACTAGTTTCAACCCAATCATAAGGCGATTGAACTAAACCATGCTTGACTGGGTTGTAATGAATGTAGTTAAGAGTTGTATAGTAATGCCTTTTTGATCGAATAGCGCGATCGCTCCAAGAATACCAGATTTTGCGCTTTGTAATATTATCCTCCATATTCCACTGTCGAGAAAGCGCACCATGTGTTCTACGAAACAAGTCACTCAAAACATCAAAATTTACAACCTGAACTAGTAAATGATAGTGATTAGGCAAAACAACCCAAGCACAAATTGTTAAGTTTGTAGTAAGCGCTGAAGCGCTTTCACGATCATTTTCACTAATGCTAAAGCTATCAAATATCTTATTTAATAATTGCTGACGCCGCGATTCAGATTGCATATGACACTTATGCTCATAACAAGTCGCTGTTAATAGATAAAATTGTCTATCCCGTATTAGATGTGGTGGCGAGTGGGGTGGATAGCCACGACTTAAGCGTTGTTCAACTAATTCAGCTTTTTGTTCTGGTGTAAGTTTATGATATTCATACATCAGTTTTTTTAAGCACTGAAGCGCTTACTACGAGCTTGTTTGTAGTTAGGACTTTAGTCCTGTTGTTTTTTAGGAGGAAAAGCGATGAAATTTAGCTGCTCCTGAAAATCTTTAGTAAAATTTATTGGTATCAGTTTTTGTGTATAAGGTTGATAGTAAAACAGTTCATATCCTTTATTAGTTAAATACTGTGCAACCTCAATATTGCTGCCTTGGCTACCTGCAATATTTTCATATAAAATTATTGGCGAAAACTCAGTCAGTAACTTCTGGCTACCAGCAAGAACCGACATTTCATGCCCTTCTGCATCTATTTTAAGAAAATCCACTCTCTCGATGTTCTCTTGCTCAATCAGACTATCCAAAGTAAAACACGTCGCTTCCTCAAAAGAGTCTGAAGATATATTTTCTGCTGCATCACTAGAAATCACTTGGTTAAGTTCGTTCGCAGAATGTAGTAGTAACTTTACAGTACCATTGCGATCGCTAGCTGCCCCTGCACAAACATTAACCCATGATAATTGATTAATTCTACAGGTTTCTTGCAAACAATGTACACAACCTGAGAAAGGTTCAACTGCTAACACTCGCCCCTTAGAACCAACTTTTAAAGCAGCACTAAAAGTATAGACGCCAACATTAGCACCGACATCAATCACCGTCATACCAGGTTTAATACTATTGCGCCAAAACTCCATCTCTTTCTCGAACCAGTCTTGTTCGGCAATTAATACACTTGTGACAATACTACGCAAGCTTGGCTCAACTGCCATTATTAAATTCTCTTCAAAAGGCACATAAGTAAAGAGGCTATTGCTTGGTAATTGCGTCCAGTGCCACTCTGAAGATAAAGAGTTTGGCTGATAAAATTTACGAGAGACTTCCTGCCAGTAATTTGAGGCTTCTATCTGGTTTAAATCCCGGTAAGCTAAGTGCAGTGCTTGAAGAACAGGTGCGTGATTTGACGCTAATTTTCTAGCTTGATGTAAATATAAAATTCCTTCCAGTTCTCCAGAAATTAAACTAGATATTCCTAGCTTTAGCCCAATATCAACTGAATTTGGAAAAAGTTGAGAAGCTAAATGTAAGAAACGGCGACTCACAGCAGTGTAAAAAACTAGCTGTGAACGACATATTACTTCAATTAACAAAAAAACTGTTTTTTCATAGCTATTTTCAGTTAATAAAATTTGTTCCAAACATTTGCGATCGGGATCGGAGATATTTTTATTATCTGTAAATATGTATATTAAACAATGAGAGTAATTATTGGAAGTTGTATAAGCAGTTTGTAGAGTATTTATCAAGGTATTAAGTGCTATCTCTATTGCTTTTTGTTTTTCTCCAATCATGCTAAAAATTAAAGCAAGATGAGTAGCACAAAGCGGATGTCTATCTACGACATCTAAACCATTATTCAATGCTTCAAAAGCCATTTCAAGATAGAATGAGCGCAAATCTAAATTACTAACATCCAGTTCTGCCTCACTCAACGCTACTACTGCTAGGTTATTCCAATCATCTGAACAATTAGGATTATCCCATGAAGTTTGTGACAGGATTCCAGCAATCTTTGATAAAGTATCAGCGTTAATACCTGGGAGTAATTTTTGAATATATTGCAAATATATATTATCAGCAGTACGCTCAGAGTTCATATTTAAAATAAGGTAAATTTAAGTTACGTCTAATAAAGTCTTCGTCTCAATATAAAATGTATTAATAATTACTGCGATAAATGCTTAGGTATCAGCAAGCCTCCCGCTATGAGGATACCCACCTGTTCAACAGAAACTAACATCTTGGCTATAAATTTTTCACACAAAATTCAAAAGCAGGCCAAAAATCTAAAGCAGATCTGTGCTAAACCAACACTGCACGGGCAATTTAAGGAAGCGTTAGCGTTCGCGCAGCGTCTCGTAGAGAAGCTCGCCGTAGGCATCGCCCCCTCACCTTCAAAGCAAAACCCTCTCCTATGGCTAAACAAGGCAATCCTACAGGTTTTATTCTCTGTTCAAAATATTAAAAATATATAAAGATTTACTATAAATTTGCTTAACTGAAGATGTTTGCGATAATGTAAATAACGTTTAAAGAAATATAAAGGGTAGACATTCCTACTCAATTGCAAACTTCACATTCAGTCAAAAACTTGCTAATTAGCCCGTGTTTCATGGTTTTTTCGACAAACACACTTATTTTTTGTGGCTAAAAGAAATAAACTTTTACCAGCTGCCCTCACCCAGGTGAGCAGTCCTACTTAGCCTTTATCCACCTCATACCTTAACCCTTGCCCGACTTATGCAAGAAGTTGAAGGAGTGCTTAGCACAACTAGAGTATTTTGGTGGTGATTACCGTACAAAAATCAATTTCCCAGTAATTGAGTAGAGTTTGTTATGGTATAGTTAGAAAGTTAAGACTAGCTTTACCAAATTAAACCACTCTACGAGCCGGCACCAATTGCAGAATGGAAAGCAGTTTTAATTAAGCATTTACCAAACAAAATCTGAATTCAATCGAGGTTATGACTCAGCAAGTAATTCACCCAATGGTGAAATTGCAGCGTAACGTGCAATCACTCATAGAATCGAATATTATCAAGCCAAGCGATAGTATCTGGAAAATCGCTTTGCTCTACGGCAACGAATGGCAGCACTGGAAACAAGAATTGCTGGACTTTGGGTTTAGTATGCAAGACCCAATCAGCGAATTGCTAGCTGTAGAAGCTTGGGATGAAGAATAGGGCATAGGGCATAGGGGAGCCACTGCTTTGGGCGGCTCTGCCGACTTAAAGCAAGTGGCGTCATGGTGCATGGAGCATTGGTTATTACCCCATCTCCCCGTCTTACTACTCCCTAAACTTGACAAGTAGCTAAGGCTGTAGCTAATTCCTTGGCAGTCTGATAGCGATCGCGTGGCAATGGTTCGGTAACGCGGTCAATAACATCTCTTAATTGGGGACTAATGGTAGGAACTTTTGCCACATCAAACCTGAAGTGTCGCCCCCGTTGGCGGTAATACTTGAAGGGATTTTCGCCAGTGAGCAGAAAAATCAGTGTTGGCCCAATTGCATACAAATCAGATTGCGTCAAAGGTTGTCCTCGTTCTTGTTCGGGAGCGCAGTAACCTTCTGCGCCAATACGAGTACCGGGCGCTGTGCCAATTTCCTTAACTGCACCAAAGTCCAGCACCACTATGCGATTTTGAAAACTTCGCACCATCAAGTTGGCGGGTTTAATATCGCGGTGGATGAGTGGAGGCTCTTGGCTATGAAGATAGTCTAAGATATCGCAGGTTTGGATCATCCAGGCGATCGCTTGGGCTGGGGTTACTGGGCCTGTAGTGGAAATAAGTTTTTCTAAATCTTGTCCGTGGATTAGTTCCATTGCCAAGTATTTTTTTCCACCTTCCACAAAGAAATCATAATACTTGGGAATTCCAGGATGCTTGAGAGATTTGAGAGTGTGTGCTTCCCGCTCAAACAACTCTTGAGCTTTGGCAATTCTCACCATATCAGCATTCATTTGCTTCAACACCAGCAGTTGTGGCATACCCGCAATCAAACCAGCTGCATCCCAAGCCAGATAGGTAGTACCCATACCTCCTTGTCCCAGAGTTCGCAACACCTGATAATGGCGAATCATCTGTTGTACTGACAGAGGTTGGCCGCAGTGGATACAAAACAAATTATTCGGGGAATTACCTTCATGGGTGCAAGTGTAAGATAAAATCCCCGGATTTTTTGCTGAGGAGACTGTTGGAACTGCGTTTTCCAGCGTTTCCTGTATCTCTTGCCAGGAAAACGAAGCCTCCGGTGGTTTTACCTCCTGGATTTGGAATTGCAGTATTGGGCCTCCCTGTGCCAGCTGTAATAGCGAATTATCTGGTAGCAGACTTTGAATTACCAGGACACCATTAAGGAAAGTTCCATTTGTACCCTGACTAATTAATTGCCAAGCGTCGCCATTGCTACCAGAATCGACTTGTCTAAGTTCTAGATGATGCCGAGAAACCAAACTATCAGTTAAAACAACATGATTGTCTGCTGCTCGACCAACGCGAATTATGGAAGAGTTTTCAAAGCACCACTGATGGAGTGGCGTTTTCTGTTGCGGTTCTAACAGCGTCAGAGTAACCACAATACAACCTATGAGGTAAGAGGATTAGGGAGTGGGGAATAGGGAATAAGGGAAGATGAGGGAGACAAGGAAAATTACTCCCCACTCCCCATTTACATTTAACTTTCGAGATTTGGGCGCACTTTTGCCCGAATCAGTATAGCAGTAATATTGTCGTGACCATTGTGTTGGTTTGCCAAATCAATTAATTCTGTGACGCCACGTTCTAAGTTAGCGGCAGAACTCAGTAAAGGTTCTAAGTGAGTTTGCCAATGAGTTTCTAGTAAATCATTATCTGATAAACCGTCTGATGCCAATATTAAAAGGGTATCTTCATTAATCTCGAAAAAGCCTACATCAGGATTAATGGAGTTTTGATCGCGAGGCCCCAAGGCTTGGGTAAGTTGGTAAGCATCAGGGCGAGCGTAAGCTATACTTGCTTCCACTCCCCTTGTAATTTCCCGTTGCCCGACTTCGTGATCTACTGTGACTTGTTCTAATCCCTGCTTGCGCGTGACGCGATACAGACGGCTATCTCCGACATGAGCGACTGCTGCTTGAGTATCTTGAATTAAAAGCATTACCAGAGTTGTACCCATACGCCCAACTCCAGAACGAGCATCTTGTTGATTAAGCTTGTAAATTGCCTGATTAGCTAAATAAACTGCCTCGCGAATGCTATTTTCTGTTGGCAGTTGATTAGGAATCCAGTGTTCTTGAAAATATTGCCTGAGAGTCTTAACTGCTAACTCACTGGCTACCTCGCCGCCAGCGTGTCCACCCATACCATCACAGAGGATATACAAACCATGCCCTTGCAGAATTCGAGTTTTGGGCAACTCCAACTTCTCAACTTTAGTTTCAATACCAAAGTAGTCTTCGTTATGATGACGTTGACGGCCTACATCTGTTCGTCCTGCATCTTCCAAGCTACTTAACTGCATTGCCAGCACAATAGTTGGCATATCATCAGTTTTACTAATGATTTCTTCTGGTTCTTCTGATTGCACAACAGTATGTTTCTCCTGTGTTAGAGGCAAACTTCCAGCTCCTAGTGCTTCCAGTTCGACGGAGATTTCCTGCAAACGCGATCGCAATTGTGCAATCGTTTCAATTTTACCTGCCTCTAAATCTCCTAACATCTGCACTACAGAACCAAATTGAGTGCGTTGAGTCTGTCTAAATAACGTTTGCCAAACTCGCCCCAAAGCCTGGATAGTTAACGGTTGCTCTGAAATCACAGATAAGGCTTGTTCATCTTCTGGTGACTTTACGATCGCCTGATTATCCTGTGATTCTACATACAATCTTTGTAGCGCTAGCGTTTGGTCTTCATCCAATCGCAAATTCGACAATTCCAATAGACTTTGACGACAATTTACTGGTTCCAATACTGCCCACAGTTGGGTCATTTGATAACACCAGTGTAAAATTTTTAACGAACTCGTTGTCTCTTCTTGCCACAAATCGAGTAAACGCTGCCAATTTGAGCGGTCTTCAATTATTAGTACCTGTTTATCATCTTGCTGCCATGCATCGTGAATAAGTGGTATTCCTGGGTGACCTTGGTATTTTAAAGCAATATAAAGTTTAGCAAGATTAGGAATTGCATTTGCTGTCACTGATGGGGTTACCAGATCCGATTGCTGATTTCCTAATATTGCTTCAATAGGTGATATTTGATACGGCTGGCAGTCTAAAACTCTCGCCTCTACCTCGGTAATATTTTTTAGACTAGGTAAAGACTCTAACAATTGATAGCGCTCTTGAGCATCTAAATATGAGCCTAATGTAATTTCAGGACTAGGGGCTGAGGGAGATGCAGGGGCAGGAAGACGCAAAGATAAGTCTAAATGCTCGTTTTTGGGGATAACTTCTCCTGGAGAAGCTGCGCGAACGTTTATATCTTCGATGAGCTGAACTTCGGGAGACTCGGACAAGGAATTCTCCGTGTCCTCCGAAGTGCTGTTCGCTGTTAGCGTTGGTGGAGCAATTGCCGGAAGCTGTGGCTCAGACTTCTCTCCATCTTCCTGTGTCTGTATGACTTCTTTCCCTACTCCCCGATCTTCAATCGTTTCTTGAGTAATAATTGCCCAAAATACTGTTCCACATTCCGTACCACAGTTGTGACATCGTAGTGCATTCACAGGAACATCGGTACTGCATTCAGGACAGACTTTGTGAGTCAGGGACGTGCCACATTTTTGACAGAATTTGTTGGTATTGGGGTTTTCAAATTTACACTGAGGGCAAATCAGCATAGTGGAAGTTCCTTAATTCCCGTTCTAAGGTGGTTCTAGCCACTAAGATCCAAGGTGCCACAATTGGCTGCCCCTGACTACAGTAGACTTACAATAGATTGTAGTTTTAACAGTGGATTTTGGTGGCAGTATTAATTCTGACGCAGAAAATATTTTAGTGGGCATGGGGCATTAGGAGTGCTGAGTTAGGAGTGCTGAGTGAAGAGTTAGTAGTTATTATTCTCTCCTCTGCTCCCTGCCCTATTGCCAAGATTCTGGCAATTGCGGAGGTTCGGCGCTAAACCATTTTTGATAAATTTGCTTGTAAGTGCCGTTGGATAACAAAGCGGCTAGGGCTTTATTAATTGTTTCTAGGTGGGGGGAATCTTTGGGTGTGGCAATACCGTAGTATTCTTCGGTGAGTAGGTCAGCAACAACTTTGATGCCTTTGAGTTTGCCATTGTTAATCGCATATAAAGTAGCGAAAGCATCGCTAACTACAGCATCAACATTGCCATTGAGTAAGTCTTGAAAAAATTCTGGCCCAGAGTTAAAAGTGCTAATTTTAGCATTGGGGATGGTTTTGGCAAAATCCGCTCCAGTGGAACCTATTTGTACAGCAATTTTTTTACCCTGGAGACTGTTGAAGTCTTTAATATTTTGATTGTCTTGGCGCACAGCGATCGCCAGCCCGGCTTTAAAATAAGGTCGTGAAAAAGCAATTGTTTTCAAGCGTTCGGTGGTAATTGTAATGCCACTAATTGCAGCATCAACTCTTTTGGCTTGCAAAGCTGATATCATGCCATCAAAGGGCAGATTTTCAAAACTTACTCTAAACCCTGCAACTTGAGCGATCGCATTGATCAAATCAATATCAAACCCTTCTAACTTCCCGCTAGCTGTTTGGATTTCAAAAGGGATAAAGGTAGGATCTGTAGCAACTTTGAGAAGTTTAGCATCTTGCTTGCTACTGGGATAGAAACTGTTACAAGCAAGAATCAGTAGCAGACAGCCTAAGCTCAAAATTAGCTGTTGCCACTTCCACTTAATCGATTTCACTGTAGTAATTCTGTTCTATCAGTCAATGTTGATGATGCTTTTCATGATGTTATAAGAAAGAATACATCCATCAACAAATAAAATCTACAGTCGATTCTGGTTGAGTGACACAATTGTGAATTCTGAATTCTAACTCCTGCATTCTTCTTCATTTTGAATTGCTTATGGCTCCTATTACCCATAGTTATGAAATTGCTGATTTGTTTGCCGAAAGAGCCAAAAACCCCGCACCCCCAACCTATGGCACAGAGTTAACTAAAATCGTTAGTGTCAGTTTTACCTACGGTTTAGCCGATCCAACTCTCTTTCCCCATACTGATTTGGCGGCTGCAAGTGCTAGTGTGCTGGCACAAGAAGCTGCGATCGCTCTTAATTACGGCCCACCTTCAGCTCAACTCTACGAGCAAATTATCCTCCGCTTGCAGGCTCAAGGAATCCCTGCCGATGGCGATCGCGTTCTCATTGGCTACGGTTCTGGTCAGATTCTCAGCTTACTACCAGATGTATTTATTGAACCCGGTGATGTGGTAATTGTGGAGGGCCCGACCTTCTTGGGAGTAGTTGTAAGATTTGTCCACGCTGGGGCACACCTGATTACTATTCCTGTTGATGAATTGGGAATGGATGTGGACGCCTTAGAAGAAACTTTAAGCGACTTGAAAAAACGGGGCATTCGACCTAAATTTATCTACACCATTCCCACCTTTCACAATCCCACAGGCACTACTATGCCGTTATTTCGCCGCCAAAAACTAGTAGCATTGGCGGCTGAATATGGTGTGTTGGTGGTGGAAGACGATGCATATAAGGATTTACGTTTTCAAGGAGAACCTGTGCCCTCCTTGGCATCCCTCGACCAAGAGGGGTGGGTGTTATATGTGAGTACCTTCTCAAAAATTATTGCGCCTGGTGTCAGGTTGGGCTGGGCTTGTGGCAATCCAGCAATTATTGAGCGCTTGGCAATGTTCAAAAGCGAAGGGCCTGTGGGGCCTTTTGTCAGCCATGTAGTTGGGCGTTATTGCGCCACTGGCAAATTAGATGCTCATATTCAGAAGTTAATCGCGTCCTACAGTCATAAGTGTAATTTGTTGTTAGAAGCGATCGCTGCTGCATTTCCTAGCGATGTAGTCACTTTACGTCCCGATGGCGGCTTTTTCGTTTGGTGTAAATTGCCGCAAAATATCAGTGCCAAAGCACTCCTAAGTGCTTGTGCAGAATACGGCGTTAGCTTTCTACCAGGAACTCGGTGTTATGCCAACAAACAGGGGGATGATGCTATCAGGCTAGCTTTTAGCTTTCAACCAAATGAAAAGATTGTAGAGGGAATCGCTACCCTTGGAGCAGTGTTGTGCGAATGGCAGCGATAAGCAAAATAGGACAAGAGGAAGGGGAAAAAAGATCCTTACCTGTTTGTCCTGTTCCATGTCCGGTTGAATACTACTCATAACTAAGGCTGACGTTGTGATACGGAGAGTTTCAAATTATAAGTAAATAAGCGAACTTGAGATGAATTATTCTGTATTTTGATTCAAAAAATTTGTTCTAATCGCTCGAAATCACGCTGCACTTCATACCAGAGGCTTTTATTATGAGGGTCTGTTTTTAGGGCTTTTTTAAGATAAATTCTAGCTTTAAGCAACTGGTTTTCAGAAATTAACGCCCGTCCCCAGATCTGGTAGGCAACTGCTAGCCATTGGCGGACTTCTGCATCACCTGATAAACGATCTGATAAAGCTTCGGCTAGGGCGATGGCTTGGGGAAATCGTCTCTCTTGCAAAAATCGCTGCAATTGCTCATAAGTTTTCCACTTGAGCCGCTGTTCTATTTCTACCAAATTTGGCGGCTTTGGTGTCCTTGCTTGTTCGGTAGTCGCCTTGGTTGCTGGTGTTTTTTCTCGATACGTTGCTTTGGGGCGATCGCGTCCCGATGTTGACACCTGATTTGAATGTGCAGTTGTTTCCTCTGGCAGTACTACTGTCAGCAGGACTTTGTAAGCCTCTGTCAAGGCAATAAACTTATCTTTTGCTTTGTTGTCGTCTGGGTTGATATCGGGGTGATATTGCTGCGCCAATCGGCGATAAGACGCTTTGATGTCAGCAAAAGAGGCTCCCGACCTTAAACCCAATAAACGGTAGCAATCTCCAAGATCCATCTTGAGCTATGAGCTATCGAATATTTAGCTAGCGGCTATCAGCTATGAGCTTAAAGCCTGAGATATCAATCATAAAGGTAAATCTAATATTTTAAAGTTCAATTTTGACAGTTTTTTGAACGTGGGGCATTGGGTATGGGGCATGGGGCATTGGGCATTGGAGGTGTGGGAGGATGGGGAAGAAATCTTTCCCACCTCTCTCCCGACACTACCCTATCTCCTCATCTCTTCATCTTCCCGCGTCTCCGCGTCTTTGTGTCCCCGCGTCCTCTTCCTACGGTCGTTCCTCAATCACACGGTCAATTAAACCGTATTCTTTTGCTTCTTGGGCAGACATAAAAAAGTCACGATCCATGTCTTTTTCAATCTTGGCTAAGGTTTGACCAGTATTATCAGCATAAATTTGGTTTAGCTGGTTGCGAATCCGGAGAATCTCTCTAGCTTCAATTTCGATATCGCTTGCTTGCCCGCGGGTGCCGCCAGAAGGTTGGTGAATCATAATCCGTGAGTGAGGCAATGCTAGGCGTTTGCCTTTGGCTCCACCTGCTAGCAGAAATGACCCCATTGAGGCTGCTAAGCCTGTGCATATCGTTACCACATCTGATTTGATGTGTTGCATGGTGTCATAAATTGCCAGCCCGGAAGTGACCATACCACCAGGGGAATTGATATATATGTAAATATCTTTGCCTGGATCTTCAGAATCCAGATATAGCAAGAAGGCTATAATCTCGTTGGCAATTTTATCGTCGATTTCTTCACCCAGGAAAATAATTCGTTCTAGGGAAAGACGAGTATAAATGTGAACCCATTCCTCCATCTGTCCCCCTGGCAAGCGATAGGGAACGCTGGGGTAACCAATAGGCATAATTCGCTCCGTTATTACAATGATTTATAGCAAGCATGAAGCCTGGTAGCTTCTGTGGGGTAGAGTGAGTTGAAATCCCAAGAAATCAGACTCACTTGATTTTTTAAAGAACGCTGGCAGGTAGTGGGGGATTGGCCAGTTCTTCTTTTTCAAACACTCGGTCAATCAAACCGTATTCCTTAGCTTGATAGGGAGTCATGTATAGTAAACGATCCATATCTTTGCTAATTTTTTCTGGCGGCTGTTCTGTAGTGCGAGACAAAATGTCAATCATTGCTGTCTTGTTGACTAGAACTTCCTTAGCCCGAATTTGAATATCGGTTGCTTGACCTTGGGCGAAACTCTTGGGTTGGTGCAGAATGATAGAAGCATGGGGTAAGCTAGCACGGCAACCTTTTGTACCAGCACTGAGGAGCATCGCTGCCATACCCATCGCGGAACCGATGCAGATGGTGTGGATCGGAGGCTTGATATATTTCATTGTGTCATAGATGGCGAAGGCTTCGGTTTCAAAGCCTATGGGTTCGCCACTGTAACCAGAAGTGCCTGTAGAGTTGATGTAAATTTTAATTGGTTTTTCTGGGTCATCGGACTGCAAGTACAGGAGTTCGGCGATGATCAGTTTGGTGATTTGTGGAACTAAAGGAGTTCCTAAGTAGACAATTCGCTCCTTTAATAGTAGAGACGGTAAATCTGGCGGCGGTTTCCGGTAAAATCGATCGCCGTAATAAGGGGATTGAACAGCCTTGATGGCGGAAATGTCCATAGCAACTGATCGCCTGCAATTATGCCGTTAACTGTAATACATCCTAGCGTGATGCTAACTCGGTTAAAGGTGTGGATTTCTCCCTAATGGTTAAGGGGGAGCTAGCATCTACCAATATTTGGCTTCTAAGATATTCTGATTATATTAATGTATTGGATAGGTTTTCCGTAGCGCTAAAGTAGTGCTTTGAAGTTATTTACAAATATCTATATCTTAAATAGGAATTTTGAGTTATGAGGGTTAGCTTACAGCCTGCCTTGAATGATAGTAATTTGGACGCCAATCAAATCAACTCTCAACGCCAGTTGGGAATTTCGATTTCGGCGATCGCTGAGGTTGAAGACCGCAATGTACCACTGAATTTGTGCCTGATTCTCGACCATAGTGGTTCGATGAATGGGCGACCGCTAGAAACGGTGAAAAATGCCGCGAATCGTCTGGTGGATAGATTAAGCCCTGGCGATCGCCTGAGTGTTGTAGTTTTTAATCACCGTGCTAAAGTCTTAGTGCCCAGTCAGGCGATCGAAGATCGAGAAAAAATTAAGCAGCAAATTAACCGCCTAGCTGCGGATGGTGGGACTTCCATTGATGAGGGATTGCGCTTGGGAATTGAAGAATTGGCAAAGGGTAAAAAAGATAGCGTTTCCCAAGCTTTCTTACTAACCGATGGCGAAAATGAACATGGTGATAATAATCGCTGTTTAAAATTTGCTCAATTGGCTGCTAGCTATAATTTGACTTTAAATACTTTAGGATTTGGTGATAATTGGAACCAAGATGTTTTAGAAAAAATTGCTGATGCTGGTTTGGGTACTTTGTCTTATATTCAAAAACCCGATCGCGTAGTCGATGAATTTAGCCGTTTGTTCAACCGCGTTCAAGCAGTAGCTTTGACTAATGCTTATTTGATATTCTCCTTAATGCCCAATGTCCGCCTAGCGGAACTCAAACCGGTCGCCCAAGTTTCTCCGGACACCATTGAATTACCACTGCAACAAGAACCAGACGGACGTTTTTCTGTGCGCTTGGGAGATTTAATGAAAGATGCAGAACGGGTGATTTTGGCTAATATTTATTTGGGACAATTACCATCAGGGAAGCAAGCGATCGCTAACGTGCAAGTCCGCTACGATGACCCAGCTACCAACGAAACGAGTATATTTACGCCAAACATCCCGGTTTACGCCAATATAGTGGGAGATTACCAACCAAATCCTAATCCCCAGGTGCAACAATCGATTTTGGCATTGGCTAAGTACCGCCAAACTCAGTTAGCCGAGACCAAATTACAACAAGGCGATCGCACTGGTGCGGCGACGATGCTACAAACTGCTGCCAAAACAGCATTGCAAATGGGAGATACTAGTGCAGCGACAGTGTTGCAAACTTCTGCCACTCAGTTACAATCTGGCGGAGATTTGTCTGAAAGCGATCGCAAGAAAACCAGAATTGTCTCCAAAACAGTTTTGCAAGATACCCCTCCGCAATGAAAGTTAAATTGCTCTCGGCGCTAAATGATAATAATGTTGATGTGGCTCAAACTAGCAGCCAACGTCAATTGGCAATCACAATTTCCGCTATTGCTGGTGAATTCGACCAAAATCTCCCCCTTAATCTCTGCTTGATTCTAGATAAAAGTGGTTCCATGCATGGAAAACCAATTACAACGGTGATTCAAGCAGTGGAAGGATTAATTGATCGTTTGAAGCCTGGCGATCGCATTTCGATTGTGGCTTTTGCGGGTTCTGCCGAAGTCATTATCCCCAACCAAATTATTGAAAACCCCGAAAGTATCAAATCTCAAATTAAAAAGAAATTGAGTGCTAGTGGCGGTACAATAATTGCTCAGGGTTTGGAACTGGGAATTACAGAACTGATGAAGGGCACAAGAGGTGCTGTTTCCCAAGCCTTTCTGCTGACGGATGGTCATGGCGAAAGCAGTTTGCGAATTTGGAAGTGGGATATCGGCCCGGATGACAACAAGCGCTGTTTAGAACTCGCCCTAAAGGCTGCCAAGCTGAACTTAACTATCAATACTCTCGGATTTGGCAATAGCTGGAATCAAGATTTATTAGAAAAAATTGCCGATGTCGGTGGTGGAACTTTAGCTTATATTGAGCGTCCGGAACAAGCTTTAGAGCAGTTTAGCCGTTTGTTTGGGCGCATTAAGTCTGTGGGGCTAACCAATGCCTATTTATTATTGTCTTTAGTGCCCAGTGTGAGACTAGCAGAATTTAAACCCATTGCCCAAGTTTCCCCAGACACAATTGAGTTACCAGTGGAATCGGAAGCTGATGGCAGTTTTGCTGTACGCTTGGGAGATTTGATGCAGGATGTAGAACGGGTAGTTTTGGCTAATATTTATTTGGGACAGTTGCCAGAAGGAAAACAGGTAATTGGGCATCTGCAAATTCGTTATGACGATCCGTTAATTAACCAGCAAGGGTTACTTTCGCCCATGATGCCAGTGTACGCAGATGTGGTGAGAGCATATCAACCAGCATCTAATCCCCAGGTGCAACAATCTATTTTAGCATTAGCCAAGTATCGCCAAACCCAGTTAGCTGAGGCAAAATTGCAAGAGGGCGATCGCACTGGTGCAGCCACAATGCTACAAACAGCCGCCAAAACTGCCTTACAAATAGGAGATAAAGGTGCAGCGACAGTACTGCAAACTTCCGCCACTCGCCTGCAAGCTGGTGAAGAACTTTCAGAAGCAGATCTGAAGAAGACTAGAATTGCATCAAAGACGGTTTTACAAGAATAGTAAAAATTCAGCTTTGCTGCAATGAGTATGTACAGTCTTTTAAATTTAAAAATGGGCATATTAAACTCTAGTGGATATATAGAAAAAATCACCCTCATAGATTAAATATCAGGCAACAACGGTAAACGACGAATACGAAGACGACTTGGCTCAACCGTAACGGCTGCTCCTTGTTCCAAGTCTTCTTCACACTCAGCGATTACCGTGAGCAACAGATTCACTAGTACTTGAGAACGTAACCTTTCAATACGAATGCGAATGACTGAAGGAGTAGTCGCTTCATCAAGCGCCAGTAATGTATGAAAATCTGCGTCGAGTGTAGCAACAACACGTCTCTCTTCTCTAGCTCTCTGGATAATTTGTGCATCTTCAGCTTCAGACATGCCAATTTCACCCAGATCAATAGTGTCGATACCTGCATCACGTAGCAATGCTGCCGCAGAGAGTGGTAATCCCTGATCAAGCAACAGTTTCAGAACGGTTAGGTAGTTCAATGATGCGATCGCTCAAATAGGATGATGCAAAAATTAAGGCTTGCTGAATATCTTCATCTTCTAATTCGGGAAACTCCTGACGCAGTTCTTCTCGATTGGGGTAGGTAACTAATAACTCAATCACCCGACGAACGGTAAGCCGAAGATTACGAATACAGGGTTGTCCATTCATACGATTGGGATTGCTGGTGATCCGATCTAATTTCATGGAAATAACCCTAGCTCCTTACGAAAATTATCGTAGTATATTGCTTTATGCTCAAATATAGCAGTTACGATCCGGTTTACAATGATAAGTCTTGCTCTATGTAAGTCAGCATCTTTAAGGCTGATGGCATCAACGTTTGCATTTTCGAGATTAGCACTTTGCTGAAGGTCTGCGTTGAAACGCACTGAAATTCCAAGATTTCACCCATTTCCCAGTTGCCAATTCCCATTGCTCAAACGTTTACATCAGTCTGCGATCGCTTAGAGTTAACAAGTTGCAAACCATCTGCAAAAAACTTTAATTCGATCGTCGGCTGACGCAAAAACTCCCGAAGCAACAATGGATTTGATAACAGCGCCAACCGAAATTTGTATTTTCTGAGTGATACCAATTCACTAAAATAATAAGACAGATGCAAACCCACCAAAGCCTTACTAAGTAGAAGAACTAAATTAAACCTAACTTGAGATTACCGGGTTTCGACTGCGCTCAACCCTCTTCTATTCTGGCTGTCGAGCATTGAGCGTTCGCGTAGCGTCTCCCCTTGGGAGAAGTCGAAATGCGTCTTCTAGATAATTGTGTCTACCTACTTAATTCTGACTTTCTTAATTTTGAATTTTGAATTTTGAATTGGTATGAGTCTCCTACTTGGTTTAGGTATCCATTGGTTCAGCCGATTTCATTCGTTGTTCTCCAACCTCAGATCTTGCCTCGCTGATGATGTCTTCCCAAGTCTCACCTAATTCTGTCAATGCAGCCTTATTTTTTTCATAAAAAAGAATGCCGTTTTTGACAATTGCTTTGGCTATGGGTCTACCAACACTACCTATAAGTGGAAGAAAAACAGGTACAAGAATTATTCCGACAATTCCTGTAACTCCCAGTCCTTCTACTAAATCGCCAAGGTCGGGTAAAAGCTTAACTGACATAGTATTACCTCCCTTGTTTAATCTCAGTTGAGCCTATTTTTTATCTTCTCGTTAAAATTGAATACCAGAACATCCAGCAACTTATTGTTACGTAAACGGTATCAGACCTTGAAAGATTCTTTGCTAAATGAAGCTGCGATCGCAACCTTTCGACTCAACGATACATCAAAATGAATGTGTAAATTTAAGCTTGTTACCTATTGCCTGCCACAGATATGCCATAGGTTAAACATCAGCCAACAACAGTAAACCGCGGATAACAATAAGCCCCCGTTATACTCATAGGGTTAACGGGGGAGAACGTTATAGAATTATCTGTCGAACCAATTCGTGGTGCCTTAATTTTAATTCGAGTCGTTCAGTCTAATTCCCGGCGTCCTTCCAAGGCTCTTGCCAAAGTAACTTCGTCGGCATACTCTAAATCACCACCAACAGGTAAACCAAAAGCAATTCGTGTCACCTTGGTAAATGGCTTCAGTAGCTGACCTAGATACAGTGTGGTTGTCTCTCCTTCTACACTCGGACTGATTGCCAAAATAACTTCTTGGGGTTGTTGTTTACTCACCCGACGCACCAAAGCTTGAATTGTCAACTGTTCTGGCCCAATTCCGTCAATGGGAGAAATTACCCCGCCCAAAACATGATACTTGCCCTTATACTCGCGAGTTTTTTCTAGGGCAATCACATCACGAGAATCTGCTACTACACAAATAGTATTGTTATCACGGTTGACATTACGACAAATTTCACAAACTGGTTCAGCAGATAAGTGAAAACAAACAGAACACAAGCCGATCTGTTTTTTTGCGTCTACCAAAGCTTGTGCCAAAGCTTCTACTTCTGCTTCTGGTCGCTTCAAAATGTGCAAAGCCAGTCGCTGGGCAGATTTGGGGCCAACTCCTGGTAAACGTTGCAACTGCTCAATTAACCGTGCTAAAGGACGTGCGTAAACCGTGGTTTTGTCTCCAGAATGTTTTCACTTTAACTATGATGACATTCCTAGAGAATTTTGGAGTGGTTTTGAGGCAATGGCTTTGGCCAGGGGCGATCGCTCGATTGAAATACCATAAAATTGAGTCAGGCTTGCACCAGTGAAAACGCTAGCTAAATGGTCTGTAGACAATTACCATCGCATGATTAAAGCTTCGTACATCTTGATTGAATTGGTTGAAGGCATACGTCTTTACCCCCAATTTTAAGACACTAAAAAGCGCCCCCTTTCGGAGAGCGCTCTTTAGTGTATTTGGCTTAATTACTGATTAACCGTTGATAGCAGGAGCGGTTAAAGCAACAGGAGCAACATCAGCAGCAGCCAAGTCTAAGGGGAAGTTGTGAGCGTTACGCTCGTGCATTACTTCCATACCCAAGTTAGCGCGGTTGATGATGTCAGCCCAGGTGTTGATTACACGACCTTGAGAGTCGATGATGGACTGGTTGAAGTTGAAACCGTTCAGGTTGAACGCCATTGTGCTTACACCCAAGGCGGTGAACCAGATGCCGATTACAGGCCATGCAGCTAGGAAGAAGTGCAAGGAACGGCTGTTGTTGAAGGAAGC
>LWTK01000065.1 GCA_003326205.1 Nostoc sp. ATCC 43529 | reverse complement strand
AGTTGCTGCACTAGCAATGGTTATGGGTTTGTGTCTGCTTGTTTATAGTCTCGGTCAAAGAGCTTTACGTCAAGCCTTAGAACGAGCCAAAAAAACTATTGATAATCAGTTGGGTAAACCAACTTCTACTCCAACCTTACGTTGGGTGTTCCAATGTTTTATGTCAATTCATTTGGTTACTGTCGCCCAAATAAAGCAAATTGCCAACTTAACCCATGAAAGGCAATGGATTCTCCAGTTTTTTGGTGCTCCTTGTCGAAAATATTATCTTCTTTCTTAACTAACCTGCGGAATATGGGATACATCTCACAAAATTAATTTCTAAGCTACATACAGGTATGGAGTTCAAGTGTATAAAGCGTTGTCATTTAATCCCTTAAAAAGGATGTCAATAACAAAATAAAAAGCCCACGTTAGTGGGCTTCTTAAATTAATTCAGAATTTTTACTTACCGTTTCGCTAACTTCTTCGCCATCTTCCGCAGACGAATTGATTTGGGTGTAACTTCCACCAATTCATCAGGGCCTATGTATTCCAAAGCACGCTCTAGACTCATTTCTATTGGTGCTTGCAACTGCACGAGTTCATCGCCACCGGACGCGCGGTGGTTGGTTAACTGCTTGGTTTTGCAGACATTCAATTCCAAGTCTTGAGGACGATTGTGTTCGCCAACAATCATACCTCTGTAAACTTTGGTGCCGGGAGTAATAAAGAACGAGCCTCTATCTTCGGCGTTCTTCATGGCGTAGAAGGTAGCAACGCCTTCTTCAAAGGAGATTAAAACGCCTTTGTTCCGGGCTTCAATGTCACCACTGAGTTGACGGTAGTCAAGGAAGCTGTGGTTCATGATGCCTTCGCCGCGAGTCATCCGCATGAATTCGCCGCGGAAACCAATCAAACCACGGGCGGGAATCACAAACTCTAACTGAGTACGATCGCCACTACCCGGTTGCATATCTTGCATTTCGCCTTTGCGTTGTCCCAGGCGTTCGATACAGCTACCTACGGCATCAGTAGGAACGTCTAACACCAACAGTTCGTAAGGTTCGCAAGGTTGGCCGTTGACTTCGCGGTAAATTACCTGTGGCTGAGATACCTGAAACTCGAAGCCTTCGCGGCGCATGGTTTCAATTAAGATACCCAAGTGCAATTCGCCACGACCAGAAACCAGGAATTTGTCGGGAGAATCGGTTTCTTCAACCCGCAATGCCACGTTGGTTTCTAATTCGCGGAAAAGGCGATCGCGCACTTGTCTTGATGTCACCAATTTGCCTTCTTGACCTGCAAAAGGTGAATCGTTCACCCAGAAGGTCATTTGCAAGGTTGGTTCGTCCACTTTAATTAGTGGTAATGCTTGCGGTTCGTTGGGGTCTGTAATTGTTTCGCCAATGTTGGCATCTGCAAAACCAGCAACAGCCACAATATAACCTGCGGATGCTTCTTCCATCTCCACCCGCTTCAGCCCTTCAAAACCTAGCAATTTGCTGATTTTAGACTTGACAATTGTGCCATTTTCTGTTACAAGTGCCGCTTGTTGTCCGGCGCGAATCACACCGTTGTGAATTCTGCCAATGACAATTCGTCCGAGGTATTCAGAATAATCTAGGGTTGTAACTTGCAATTGCAGCGGCTTATTCACGTCGCCTACTGGTGGTGGAACGTGGTGCAGAATCGCATTAAACAGTGGTTGCATATCTACCGATTCTGCTTCCATGCTTTCTTTGGCATAACCTCCCATACCGGAGGCAAACAGATAGGTAAAATCACACTGGTCTTCATCTGCGCCTAATTCTAAGAACAGATCCAATACTTTATCAACAGCGACGTGTGGATCGGCTTTGGCACGGTCGATTTTGTTGATCACAACGATGGGGCGTAGCCCTTTTTCCAAGGCTTTTTTGAGTACAAAGCGGGTTTGGGGCATGGGGCCTTCGTTAGCATCGACAATTAGAAGACATCCGTCAACCATGCCGAGTACGCGTTCTACTTCGCCACCGAAGTCAGCGTGTCCGGGTGTATCAACAATATTAATCAGCGTTTCTTTGTAGCGAACCGCTGTGTTTTTAGACAAAATTGTAATTCCCCGTTCCCGTTCTAGGGCGTTGGAGTCCATGACGCAATCCGGAACGTCTTCACCTTCACGGAAAATGCCGGACTGTTTGAGGAGTGCATCAACCAGGGTGGTTTTGCCGTGGTCAACGTGGGCGATAATTGCGACGTTGCGAATTGGGAGCGTCATAGAAGCTTTGGGTGAACTTTAGAGGGGGTTTATAGATTTACATTTGAGTGCTAGGCTTTTCTAACAGAATTGGGGGCGATCGGCAAATTCTGTAAAGAACCTTTAATAATTCTAGCGTAATCGTCACAATTGCGGAGACTTTTATCAAGACTACAATGGCGAGTGTGGGGTAATTGCGGCGTTCAGGGGATGAAAAAAAGCTGATGTTACCTGTACTGTTGACTGTTAACTGTTGAGTGTTGACTCAAGAGTTAGGAATTCTCCCCCACTCCCTATGTTTTCCAAGACGAGATATCAGTGATGAGAATTAGGGTTGATTTAAGAAGCAGAAGGATTAGTTTATGGGGCTATTGTTAACAAAAGACCATTAATTGTACTGTTGATTACATATCGAGTTAGTTTGCAAGGGTGTATCGCCCCTCATTTATTATCCATGTAGAAACGTTTCAGTACAAAGTTTCTACTGAATTTAAGGTATATTTTAAAAATTAATAAAATGACAGCGATAAGATAATTATTATGATCTGCTGCCTGAATCCTAATTGCGAAAATCCTCAAAATCCTGATGGGACAAATTTCTGTCTCAGTTGCGGGGCAAAGTTGATACCTCTGCTCAGAAATCGTTATCGGATTGTTGGATTGTTAGGGAGAGGAGGGTTTGCACGCACATATGTAGCAGAAGATATAGACAAGCTCAATGAACAATGTGTTGTTAAGCAGTTGGTTTTAAGTCAATTTTATGGCTCTCAAGGCACTGGCGCACACAAAAAAGCAACTGAGTTGTTTGAACGAGAAGCCAAACGTCTCAAAGAATTAGGGGAACATCTGCAAATTCCCAATTTGTATGCATATTTTAAGGAAGGCGAATATCTATATTTAGTGCAGCAGTTTATTGAAGGACAAAATCTGTTGCAGGAATTAAAACAGTACGGAGTTTTTGATGAAGGTAAAATTCGAGATTTTTTGCACGATCTATTATCTGTGCTGGTAGCCGTACACGAGCAAGAGATAATTCACCGAGATCTGAAGCCAGAAAATATTGTTCGTCGTCAAAATGATAATAAATTAGTGCTAATTGATTTTGGGGTGTCAAAGCAAAGGAGGGAAACTAGCAACACTGCAATAGGAACAATTATTGGTTCATTGGGTTATGCACCCATTGAGCAAATGCAATTGGGTAAAGTCTTTCCTTCCAGCGATCTCTACAGTTTAGGAATAACTTGCTTTCATCTGCTAACTAATATTTCTCCATCGAGTTTGTGGATGAAACAAGGCTATAGTTGGACTTCTAGCTGGCGACAGTATTTAAAGCAACCTATAAGTCATGAATTAGAGTTAATTATTGATAAACTAATTCAAGAAAATCACGAACAGCGTTATCAGTCTGCACAAGCTGTATTACAAGATTTGAAGAAATTACCACGATTAAGAAATACATTACCCCCTACAGTTCTTTCACCTTTTGCCCTATTAGAAACACAATCATCTGTTGAAGAACAATCAACTGGTTCTAGATATTTATCGCTATTTTCTAATACTCAATTATTGTCGGGAGCGATAATTGCTGCAAGTGGTAGTTCGTTCTTGGCGATCGCTTTGTTCACTTTTCTCGGAACCACTTGGATTAGCTCAGGATTGTGGTTGCTAATTTTAGCAGGATTAGTATTTATTCAATCTCGTTCCCTTGTAGAAAAAGCTTCTTTAATTATCATTGCTGTCATAGCAAATTTCCTTGTTGTTTTGAGTTTCAGAAATTTGCTAACTCCAAATATTATACAATCTGGTATAAATGGACTGCTGCTTGTGATTTTGCTAGTTGTGCTTGCGGGTTTCTTGACAGTTATTATTGTAGGTGTCTGGGAAATAATAAACAAAATTATTTCTCAATATTTGTAGTATTAGCTAATTTACAATATCTTAATTTTTGATATATTTTAGTATAATTGGGTAAATTATTTATGACAAATAAAAAAGAAAACTTGAAGCTACTTATTTCTCTCGGTTTGGCTGGACTAATGGTAGCAATTCTTTTTTGGTTGATTAGCAAACTTTCTTCTACTCTCATATCACCAAATTCTGGGCAACCTTCATCTATAGAATTCTCAAATAAACCTTCCTTAATAAATTTGGGTACGAGGATTTTAGTAAAAGTACAAACATACCCAGAAAAAAGAGATGGAGTTAAAGCTTTTAGTGAGAAAAATTTCAGCACTGCTGTGGAAAAGTTTACCGCATCTCTGAAAAATAACCCCAACGATCCAGAAAGTTTAATTTATTTAAATAATGCTACAATTGCACGGGATAATTCAGAAAGCCTAAAAGTTGCTGTTATTGCACCAGTTAACTTCGATCAGAATTTAGCAGAAGAAATTTTGCGTGGTGTAGCTCAAGCTCAAAATGAAGTTAACAATCAAGGCGGAATCAATGGTAAAAAATTGCAAATTGTAATTGCAAGTACTGAGAATCGAGAAGATGGGGAAAAGCTAGATAAGGAATTAGTTGAAGACCAGAGCATTGTTGCTGCTGTGGGTGTGAGGCGTGATGCTAAAATTTATAATGAGAAAGGCTTGGTGTTAGTCTTTCCTGTGGAGCGTCCAAATCAAGCAGAAAATTCAGAAAACATAGAACAAAATTCAATAAATAATCAGCAGAATACTGCCAAAAATAATTACTTATTTCATATAAATCCTCTATATGAAAATTTAGTAGATACTCATGCTCGTTACATTGCTCGGCAAGGAAGAAATATTGCTATTTGTGGCGATATTCGTACCTCAGGAAATAATTCAAATTCTTCATCTAGTAAGGTACTTGTAGAACAGTACACCCAAGCGATCGAACAATATGGCAGTAAAGTTATTACTACGCCTTGCAATTTGGCAGATAAAAATTTTGACCCTAGAGCTTTTGTAGATGGAGCTATAGAAACAGAAAACGCCAGTGGTTTTTTACTAATACCTTCACTCAGAAGTATAAGTTATGCTACTAAAGTTGCACAAGAGGTTAAAGGCAGAAAACCACTGTTTGGTTCCGAAACTATGTATAGTGGAAAAACTTTAGAAAATGCCAAGGATGTCGAAGGAATGGTAGTACCTGTGTATTGGCATTATGATGTTAATAAAAATAACCCATTTGCGGAAAATGCTCTTGGCCTTTGGAAGGCACGGGTAAATCAGAGAACAGCGGGAGCTTATGATGCAATGCAAGTAATTATCGCTGGCTTGAAAAAAGATAACACCCGCGAAGGCTTGCAAAAGGCACTATCTAATCCTGATTTTTCAACTTCTGGAGCTACAGGAAATATTATGTTTTCCCCTTCAGGTAAGCGTCAAGGAGAAGCTTTGTTAGTCAGAGTTGAGCGTTGTGAGCGTTGTACTTCTGGGACTAATTACGATTTTGTTTTGTTGAATAAAAAGTAAGAGATAATTTATAAAGTAAACCTTAAATTGTAGTGGCGTGGCAAGCTTAAAATAGTGCATTAGGAGTAGGTTGGGTTGAGGAACGAAACCCAACATTGATCCGGGTGTTGGGTTTCGCAGAGCCTCAACCCAACCTACAATTTTTGCATCAATTTAGGCTTGCCAGACCAGTAGGGTGCGTTATAGCAACGCTTAACGCACCATCTTTCTTAGTACCCTGCGGCTAATTATCACTTTCTCGAATTCCCAAATCCTTACATAGCCGTAACACACCCTACTTAATATTTACTTTATAAATAGGCTCTAAATAACAAGGAGAATAACTCCTCAGTCAACGGTCAAGATTTAACAGTCAACAAAAACAAAAAGATTTTTCAAATCTCCTTTGAAACTAAAGTTAGATTTGCTCTATTTTCATCTCACAGTCTGTTCCCACAGTGATGATGCTATTTTCTGGACAAGCAATCCAATTACCTTTAAATAGAGGTTCGGATGCAATAATGACAGATTTGGGCAAAGTGGGGTCGTTTCGTATCCAGTAAAGAGATGGCACTGGTAAACTAGTAGCAAAGCGAGAGGCTATCAAGCGATGCCCATCACTAAAGATAACATTGAGTGAGGCTCTTACTTGATAGCGTTTTGCCATCTCTAAGAGCGTTAATAATGTACTGCGTAGAGCATTTTCTGGAGGTCGATGTTTATTAATTTGAATGTGTGAAAGTAACAATGCAAAAATGTGTTCGGAGTCAGTACTACCATTAATGATTTCGTAAAAATCCTGAGTTAAAGTACTACGGATTTTTCTATGTAATGTTTGCCGGAAATTGTCAATTCCTCCATTGTGAATGAATAGTAATTGTTGATGGTTAAATGGCTGACAATTAGCAAAATCTACCGCTTGTCCTGGTGTCGCACTACGGATATAAGCAAGTACACATTTTGATTCAATATAACGGCTGAGACTGGGTAGATTAATGTCATTCCAAATAGGTAGGGTATTTTTGTAGGTAAAAGGTTCGATATTTTTTTGAGTATGATACCAACCCACACCAAAGCCATCTGCATTTACTATCCCAGAGGTCATTTCACGGGGTTGATAACTCTGGACTATCAATGAATGTTCTGGTTTATACAGAATATCTTCTAGGAAAATAGGTGAACCGAGGTAGGCTAGTAAACGGCACATGATTAAAGTATTTGCTCCCAATAGTTTTATAGGATAAGCTTTTTTACAAAAAATTAGCTGGTTTTAGCTAAATTTGAGCTATCATCGTTACCAAATGTTGATTGAGCGTAATTTTTAATTTCACGAGTTAAATTTAACAAAATATACTAAATAATAAGAGTAATTACTAAGACCAAATGTATAGTCAAACGCCAATCACAACCTTGTAGCCTATTGATATTACTCTCAACTAAAGATTTCGATCCAAATATTTCTTATATTACAAGTAGGATTTACGCAAAAATCTCTAGAAAGCTTCATTTATCGTAGATGGTTTACGACTTGTCCTACTTGTATGGAGAAGCAAGCTACGCAAAGCATCTCGTAGAGAAGAATCGTAGAGTGTGCCTAAGACCTAACAAGTTAAAAAAATTACCTTGCTAACTATTAGTAATGTGCTAAATTACAACAGCATTTAGTTAAATAACTCAGAAAAATCATTAATTTTTTATCAAGATTTTTATTCTTTAAATAAAGATTTATTAAAAGATGATTGTTTTAGTACTGATTGAAAATTTATATGCATGAATTCATGAACATGAAAACGTTAGTTGACATAAGATCGTTTCAAGTGGTTTAATCTTTGAACAATAATTAAGTATTTTTTGTATTTCCTAAGTATAAAAAATTATTTCAAAAAATGTTTTTCACAATCTTAGAAATAAATTCTTGCGATATTAGAGGAGTTTGATAGTGGTTAAAACTAGTCTGAATCAAGACCAACAAGTTATCACCTCAGTAAAAAGCAGGTTTAACATCAGACAACTACCTACTATTTTGCTTCGTCAACGCTTTGTGATTTTGGGGGTTTCCTGTGTAGTTATGTCAGCTGCCAGCTTCTTTGCTGTCAGTGCCAAATCTAATTATCAAAGTTCCATGCAGATATTGGTGAGTTCCAATTTATCTCAAGGATCGCAGTCAAATAATATTACACAAGACGCAGACACTAAAACTATTGATTACAGTACTCAGATGAAACTCATGCTGAGTTCTAAGCTACTTCAGAAAGCTGTAGATTTACTTCATTCTAATTATCCAGACATCACCTTAGAATATCTCAAAGGTCAAAAAGAATATACTAAACAAGCACCTCTCAAAGTCAGCCTAGAACAGGCAAATACAGAAACTGAGCTAGTTTTTAGTCAAGTATTTGAAGTTTCTTTTCAAGATAACGATCCAGTTAAAGCACAAAGAGTACTTCAAGCTTTACAAAAAGTCTATCAAAAATACAACACAGAACAACAAAAAGAGCGTTTAGATCGGGGACTGGCTTTTGTGAACACCCGCCTCCCCGAAATCAAAAAAGAGGTTAGTCAAGCTGATAAAAATTTAGAGCAGTTTCGCAAGAAACATAATTTAGTCGATCCGGAAGCACAAAGTAAAATCGTGCTAGAATCTTTGGCTGACATTCAACAACAGCTGCAAACAACTCGCGCCCAGCTTCAAGATGTCAATGCTCGCTATGATAGTCTACAACAAGAAATAGCATCTTCTTCCCAACAGAATGCCCAACTTTCTTCTCGTTTAAATCAATCAAGTCGTTATCAAATACTATTAAATGAAATTCAAAAAACTGAACTAGCGCTGGCTAAGGAAAGGTTGCGTTATACAGATGATTATCCATCAGTAGAAAAACTCAAACAGCAACGCCAAAACCAACTAACATTGTTACGGCAAGAAGTGAAAAATGTTACTAACAGTGGCAAAGATGAAAAACTTATACAAGCCGGAATAGTAGGAGTAGATCCCAAGCTATTAGATGAATTAATTCTGCTGCAAACAAATCTTTTAGGGCTAACTGCTAATGAGAAAAGTTTAGTGCAATCAGAACAGCGAGTTCGTTCGGAATTAAACAAATATCCTAACTTAACAGCCGAATATAATCGTCTGCGGCAAAAGGTAGAAACTAGCCATAAAGCCCTCGAACAATTGCTTCAAGCACAACAGTCCTTAGGAATGAAAATTTCTCAGGAAGGATATAACTGGCAAGTTTTGGAAGAACCTGCTTTAGGTACTTATGTAGGGAATAATAAATTATTATATTTGCTTGGGGGAGGAGTAATTGGGCCACTTTTAGGTATTTTAGCAGCCTTGATTTTGTCGAAGTTGAATGACACTATTTATAGTGCGGAAGATTTCAATAAATTGACAAATCTGCGTGTACTGGGAACGGTACCAAAATTACGATCGCCTGATACTAAATATAGTAAAAAGCATCTTTTAAATTTGTCTTGGAATCACCAGCGCAGTTTACCTCCTGCTACGGTAGAAGCCAGCGCCAAGTTGCCTGTCCATGAAACTTTGGACATGATCTACCAAAACATTAAAATATTTAAATATCCCTTGCCTTTCAAGTCATTAATGTTGACTTCGGCAGTACCAGGAGAGGGAAAGACAACTTTAGTATTAGGACTAGTGGCTAGCGCTATCCGAATGCATCGACGCGTATTAGTAATTGATGCTAACTTGCAAAATCCTAACCTGCACAAAATTTTAGAACTCTCCAATGATTGGGGACTATCTTTGTTATTACTTGATGAGACAACTAGTGATTTCCAAGATTATATTCAGCCCATTCACCCATTCATTGATGTTTTGACTGCTGGCCCCGTTCCAGAAGATAGAGTGAAGCTGTTGAGTTCTCAAAGAATGAAAGAACTAATTGAATTATTTGAACAAAATTATGACTTAGTACTGATAGATGCTCCATCAATTTTAGCCACCGTTGATGCCAGGATTATCGCATCTTTTTGCAATGCGATCGTTATGGT
The DNA here is from genome assembly GCA_003326205.1 of Nostoc sp. ATCC 43529. Lineage (GTDB taxonomy): Bacteria > Cyanobacteriota > Cyanobacteriia > Cyanobacteriales > Nostocaceae > Nostoc. The sequence continues at coordinate 26,889 of LWTK01000065.1, read as the reverse complement.
AGAGCGCATGGGGAAAGTAAAGCAAACTCAATTAATTCAAGCTATTGAAATTTTGAGTAAGTTGAATTTAATCGGAATTATCGCTAACGAAGTAAGATAACGTGTCACGTATTTTCGTGTTGGCTGTTGACGGTTGACAGATTTTCTATCTGACTTTTCACGGCATCTGGAAAACACCATTTTGAGCTTTTCTCAAGCCCTGATTTTTATGTTAGCTATTTTCATTAACTTAGATCTATTTAGGACTTACGCATTGACAGAAAATACCAAATATAGATGATTGAAAAACCACATCTGTCGTAGGGGCACAGCACTGCTCATTGGTATCAACTTAAAGGCGTTGCTGAGTAGAAATATGAATTAGTCTCACGCAAAGGCGCAAAGGCAAGGCCACGACGGGTACGTAGGGGGTTTCCACGCCAGTTGCTTCTCCTGTGATCGCCGCTGCGCGAACAAGTCGGCAGAGCCGCCCAACGCACTGGCTCCCCATGAGCGACTGCCGCGCAAAGGTACAAAGAAAAAGAAAGGTAATTTTGGCATTTCATATTCTGATTCAGCAACGCCAACTTAAAGGTTTCTTTCGACTTGTGTGTACACCGTAGCCCGAAGGGAGTCGATACGGGTGAAAGTCCCGTTCACCAGACTCAGGCTTAACTAGCATTGGCGGAATATAATAATACTGATTTGGAAGCAAATTTCCACCAAAATATCTATGAAAGCTGAAGCAGAAAACTATACCAGGCTGACTTGTGAAGTAGAAACTACGCTTAAGGTAATTGGCGGACGCTGGAAGGTTTTGATTATTAGAGAATTGATGACTGGTGTCAAACGCTTTGGCCAGTTGCAACGGTCTTTACCTGGAATAACTCAAAAGATGCTGACTCAGCAACTTAGAGAACTGGAGGAAGACGGTATTATTCATCGAGAAGTTTATCCGGAAATTCCACCAAAGGTTGAATATTCGCTCACGCCTCTAGGAGAAACGTTGCAACCAATTCTCTATGCTATGCATGAATGGGCTGTTCAAAATTTTGCTGGAAACAATCACCATCAATATTAAGCTGTTAGGCATTATTCGTTATTTCGTAAATATTCAATCGCAGCCTCTAATTTTGAAGAATAACTTTCAGCAAATGTTTCAAACCAAAGTCCTTCAGGCGAAAGGGGGTCTACTTTCGCTAACCACTCTTTTGCTTGTACTTTCAAACCCTCTAGTTGTTTAGCTTTGAGTTGTTCTTTGTGAATTCGTTCCTGTTCTAGTTCTTGCTGTCTTTTTAATTCTTCAGCAGCATCTTTTTCTGCAAAATCAGACTGAACTTCTGCCAAAAGATTATCTATCAAAGATCCAGATTTTGGTGATGTTGGAATAAAAGATTTGGCTGTATTTGATTTTGGTGGCTGCTGTTTGGGTTGTTCTTCTTGATATTCAGTTTTGAGTTCAGCTAACAGCTTATCAATAGAATCCATTTTTATAAGTCCTATAAAGCGAAAGCGAAAATCAAGATTATATTTGGCATTTTTTTCAAAAGTCCCAAAAATGCAAATGCTCTTATTTCTTTTGCCTTTTATCTTTTGCCTATCCCTAGTCATTAATGGCATTGAGTAGCACTTCTGATAAACTCAAATCTTCCATATCTTCCATAGTAATTGTGTCACAGATATCAAACTTCGCACCGGCGCTTTGGAGTTCATCGTCTAAAACTTTGAGAAAACGGGTAGCTTGCTGATCTGTACCAACTTGAATGAAAGATATGGCTAATTCTTCATCTCTATCCATGCGGCGAGAAGCTTCAATAATCACCTTCATGACTGCTTTGCGATCGTCCGGTTCGCCATCAGTAACCACTAAAATTGTTTCACCATTTGGCTTGGTTTGACCGGCTCCTTTGCGTTGAAAGTAATCATCAGTTGCATGTTTCAATACACCAGCTAAGTCAGTTGTACCAGAGGGATCGTTTTCTCGAAAAATTTGTGCTACCTTGCCGGATGTCACATTTTCATAGCGCTTAAATTTACCAGAAAATACATAAACACTAATACCATCTGGGTCAAATTGCTCACATTTACTCGCTAAAGCTAAAGTAGATTCTTGTGCTGTTACCCATCTGCTTCTACCACCCTTTTGATCTGGGGTGGCCATACTGCCGCTTTTATCAATAATTAAGGTATAGTCTCGATTTTCTAGCATTTATAACTTCCCCAAATATCTAGCTAAAAGTTTTATATTAGAAACCAATTTTTGAGGACAGATAATATCTTCAAAAATTGTTGATGATTTATGAGATAAAGCTGATAAATTTAGACTTTATCAGTCAGTTATGGCGTTAGTTAGTACATCTACAAGGCTCATTTCTTCCAGGTCATCTAAAGTGACTGTATCGCAAATATCAAATTTAGCACCAACACTTTGCAACTGGTCATCTAAAGCTTTCAAAAACTTAGTCGCTTGGGCGTCTAAACCTACTTGAATAATCGAAATTGCCAATTCTTCATCACGCTCCATCTGCCGGGTAGCATGAATGATAACTTCAAAGACAGCTTTGCGATCGTCTGGTTCACCATCAGTAATCACTAAAATTGTTTCTCCGTTTGGCTTGGTTTGACCAGCAGCTTTGCGGTGAAAGTAATTATTGATGGCATCTTGGAGTACACCTGCTAAGTTGGTTGTACCAGCAGGATCGTTTTCCAGAAATATTTGCGCGACTTTGGCTGAAGTTACATCATCGTAGCGTTTAAATTTTCCAGAAAACACATAAACCGTAATACCATCTGGGTCAAACTGTTCCGCCTTTCTTGCCAAAGCAAGTGTAGATTCTTGGGCTATTTCCCATCTACTTCTACCACCAACTTGGTCAGGTGTAGACATACTGCCACTTTTATCAATGATTAGTGTGTAGTCGCGATCGCTCATCATATTTTTCCTGTAATTATTGCCCTGTGGATCTAGTTTAACGCCGTTTTTTTCCTTAAGCAGGGGTTTAAGCTTTTGTATCAATTATGTTATTCGACACAACCGCGCTACAACATATTAATACGGATAAATACGGTTAAATCCCTGCCCTTAGTGTCTTTTGTTGGTGAAGTATCTCCCAGCTAATTTTTTTAAATATTTCAAAATAGTTATTTTACAAATATCAAATAAGTATTAAATTTTATTAAAAACAACCTTAATTGTACGGTAATTATGGCTTTGAAGTTTCTGCCTTGAAAACACAGAGAAAGAAGTGGGGAGTGCGAAACAAATATTTCCATGCTCTTATTGTATGATTTATTACATAACCATAGAGTTTGAAAAGTTCAGAGCCAACAAAGACTTGTGTGTTAATTTTTCGGTTTGTAATGTGGTATTTACTAATTATAACTTCTAAATTTTAAATTCCGGCATCTTTTTAGTTGTTGCAATTGCATTAAATTTGGGAATACTAAATGTTAGTTATGCTAACACATACCTAGCTAAACAGCTTTTGTTGAGCTTGATTTTAAACATAAATTCGGGTATGAACCATCCCAGATTCTTAGATAGTCACTCCCCAAAACAAAACTCTCACCAACAAAACTTTTCGTACACATTTTTGTGTCAGATGATTAATAGTATATCTGACCCGTTTTTTGTCAAAGACCGTCAACATCGCTGGGTAATAGTTAACGATAGCTACTGTGATTTCGTGGGTCATAGCCAACAAGAATTAATTGGCAAGTCGGATTATGATTTTTTTCCTCAAGCAGAAGCTGATATTTTTTGGGATAAAGATGAACTAATTTTCACTACAAATATTCTTGATGAAAACCTGGATATTTTTGCTGATGCTCAGGGTATAGATCATCTGCTTTGTACAAAAAAATCTTGCTTTGAAGATGAAGCTGGTAATAAATTTTTGGTAGGTAGTATTCGTGATATTACTTCATACAAACAAGCTGATGAAGTTTTTAGCGTCAGTAGTAAACTTAGTAATATTACTGAGACAACAGAAATAATAGACAACAGCAGGGCACTTCCGAAAGGCTTAGAAGAACTGCGTCAACAAAACAAAGAACCTGACTTTTCACGGTATCCGGAAAACCTCTCTCTAAATCTCTCTCCTTGTAGGAGAGAGACTTTGAATTTTCCCCCTTCCCTTCAAGGGAAGGGGGCTAGGGGGTTAGGTCAATCGTTACCTTTTCCACATGACGTGAAAAGTCAGAACAAAGAACTAGTGATCGCTTATCAAACAGTACAATCAGAAGGTCAGCGTTACCATGATTTAGTAAATAGTCACTTAGTCAAGGATAGCCAACAGCAAGCTGTACTGGTTGAATACGAGCAAACAGAACAAGATTTACACCGCACCAATGCTGTACTGCAAGCTCAACAAGAAGCTGCTATCGACGCAATTCTAATTGTTGATGAAAATCGTCAAGTTACATCATACAATCAAAAATTTTGTCAATTATGGCAAATTCCCCCACAAATCATCCAAACAAACAACGATCGCCAACTTCTAGGATGGGTACTAGACCAATTAGTTAATCCAGAGGAATTCCTGTCTAAAGTAGAGTATCTTTACCAACATCCCCAACAAACTAGCCGCGATGAAATCTTGCTCAAGTCTGGAAAAATTTTTGACCGCTATTCAGCACCCGTAACTAGGAAGCAAGGGGAGGTAGAAGATTGTTACGGTCGGATTTGGTATTTTCGTGACGTTACCGAATATAAACAAGCAGAAGCACAACTCAAGGCTTCACAGCAAAGACTAGCCTTGCTGATTCAACAAACGCCTTTAGCCATTATTGAATGGAATACCAACTTTCAAATTCAAACATGGAATCGGGCAGCAGAAAAAATATTTGGACACAGCACAGAAGAAATGCTGGGAAATTGTTTTGAGATTATCATTCCTGAAAATAGTAGAAAAGACGCGAATCAGCTTATTACTACTTTCTTAACACAACAAGGAGGCAGTTTTAGTGTTAACGATAACGTCACTAAAGATGGTAAAACGATAGTCTGCGAATGGTATAACAACCCCTTAGTAGATCCAAATGGTCAGGTGATTGGCGTTGCTTCAATGGTGCTAGATATCACAGAACGGCAACGAGCAAAGGAAGCTTTACTGAGGTCGCAAGAACAACTAAGACAACAAACTCAAGAACTCCAGCAAGCACTTGACAAACTTCAACGCACCCAAATTCAGTTAGTTCAAAGTGAAAAGATGTCTAGCTTGGGTCAACTAGTTGCAGGAGTAGCGCACGAAATTAACAACCCGGTGAATTTTGTTTATGGTAACCTCAGCCCTGCAAATCAATACATGGAAGATTTACTTTCACTTTTGCAACTATACCAAAAATATTATCCCCAACCTGTGCCAGAAATTCAGGATTTTGTAGAATTCATCGAACTAGATTTTTTGAAGTTAGATTTACCACAAATATTCAACTCCATGAAAGTTGGAGCAGATCGCATTCGAGATATTGTGCTTTCCCTACGAACTTTTTCCCGCTTAGATGAAGCCGAAATGAAAGCAGTTGATATCCATGAAGGAATCGATAGTACTTTGATGATTTTACAAAACCGCTTCAAAGCTAACGACCAATACCCAAAAATTGAGGTAATCAAAGAATACGACAAACTACCCTTAGTTGAATGTTACGCTGGGCAGTTAAACCAAGTATTTTTGAACATTTTGACAAATGCGATCGATGTTTTGGAACAGGGAGTTGGGAGTGGGGAGTGGGGAGAAGATCCTCACCTCTGCTCCCAGCTAAGATCTCCCCAATTTCTTCCCATGCCCAAGATTCGTATTCGTACCCAACTGTCAAAGCAAAATCAAGTAACAATTAGAATTGCTGATAACGGATTGGGAATCCGAGAAGATGTGCAAAAACAGATTTTTGATCCCTTTTTCACTACCAAGCCCATCGGCAAAGGTACGGGGATGGGACTTGCCATCAGCTACCAAATCATTACAGAAAGACATAGCGGTTCCTTACAATGTATTTCGCAATTAGGAAAAGGTGCTGAGTTTGTAATTAAGATTCCCCTGAACCAAGGTAGATCAAGATAATTATCGAAATAATTCTTCAGCAGGCTGGATTTGGTCGAGAATTTCCCAGATTTGCTGTAACATTGGCTCTAAGCCGGTGCGGGTAACTGCTGAAATCAAAAAAACTGGGGCGTAGGACAGATGATTCAGTTGGGTAGCTAATGCTTCCAAATCTACAGTTTCGCGATCGACTGCATCAATTTTATTTAACGCTAAAATTTGCGATCGCTCTGCCAAACCTCTTCCATAAGCTTTTAATTCTTGCTGAATCGTGTTATAATCTCCAATCACATCATCGCTAGTGGCATCAATCAAGTGCAGTAGCACCCGCGTGCGCTCGATATGACGTAAAAAATCATGTCCTAGTCCAGCACCTTGGGCAGCTCCTTCAATTAGTCCGGGAATGTCAGCGAAAACGGTACCATCACCAGTGGGTTTCCGCACTACACCCAAATTGGGGATCAAAGTCGTGAAAGGGTAGTCTGCGATTTTTGGGCGTGCAGCTGATAAAGATGAAATTAAAGTCGATTTACCAGCATTTGGTAAGCCAATAATTCCGACTTCTGCCAAAAGTTTCAACTCCAGGCGCAACTGCTTTATTTCCCCTGGTAATCCTGGAAGAGCGTATTCTGGGGCGCGGTTACGGTTGCTCAAAAAATGCTGGTTTCCCAGTCCACCTTTGCCACCTTGGGCAATACGTAAAGTCTGCTGAGGCTCAGTTAAATCCCCCAACAATTCCCCAGTTTCGGCATCATAAACAGCTGTACCGCAGGGAACCTCAATAATCAAATCTTTGCCATTAGCCCCAGTGCAATTATTCGGGCCTCCACGACTACCGTTTTCGGCTTGAAAGCGATGATTATATCTAAAATCCAGCAACGTTTGTAGGTTTTGATCGGCAACGAAAATGACCGAACCACCCCGCCCTCCGTTACCACCAGACGGGCCACCAGCCGGTACATATTTCTCCCGCCGGAAGGCGACAATACCGTCGCCGCCTTTGCCAGCTGCAACTTCAATTTCTGCTTGGTCAATAAATTGCATAATTAGTCATTAGTCATTAGTCATTGGTCATTAGTCATTGGTCATTAGTGCAGACAAGAATTAACCCAAGTCTTTCCAATGGTCATTGGTCATTTGGAATATTGCCAATTGACTTTAGGTATGCGTTTAATTGGGGTGCAAGGTCATTAATGATTAGTTTGAGTGCATCTACCTGTCGATCTGTTAACAGGTTACGGCTATATGCTCGTCTTAGCCAGTGTTGAGTTTCATATAAAGACCCCCTCGCTATTCTGACGAATCGCCGATTCTCTTGATAACTCCCTCGTCGCACTCCTTCTGCTATGTTGGCACCAATGCTATCCGCTGAACGGATAATCTGTTTACCTACTGTATCTTGTGGTAATGACTCCCATCCATTAACGATTTTCCAGATGTCGTCAGCTAATCTTTCTGCCAATTGATAAACCCGTAAATCTTGAAACCTCCTACTTGACATTATGCTGCCTAATTAATGACTAATGACTAATGACTAATAACTAATGACTAAATATATGGCGAAACATCTTCACCGCATTTATCTGCTAAATAGGAGAGGGCACGAAAACGTAAGCCCACCAGTTGTTCATACAATGGGTTAATTTTACACATCGGTGGTATATGGACAATTTTGTGTCCGAATAGAGTGACATCACGCTCAAAGGGACACTGGGAGGGAATCATTTTACACAAAAAGCGGGCTACTCTTGGGTCTTGGATATCTAGTCCATCAAGCCATTCGCGCAGGGGATGTAGTGCGTCAATTTGACGTTTTGTGAGTCCAGTTGCAGGGATAGTGGGGGTAATTTGCTCTGGGTGTTCTAGGGTGTGGCGGAGGGCTTCGAGTATATCCTGCGGTTGTTCTAAGGCTTGGCAGAACTGTTGCAAAACCTCATCTTCACTGGGAGAATAAGTACCATCTGCGATCGCTACCATCACCGCTGTCCGCAAGAAATTTTCCGCTGCTGGTGTACCTTTGCCCAACACTGCGGCTAGTTCCTCAGGCGAAATGATCTCTGGCGAGTCGTCCCATTGAATTTTAGGAGCTAATTGATCTTTAGTGATGCTGGCAATTATTTGTTGTTCTTGTTCATCAAAATTGCCATCAGCCCAAGCAATAGTAAGCAGTCCACGCAACCAAGCGGCAATTTGTTCGCTGCTGTAGGGGGATTGAACAGTACTTGTCATAAACTTACGCTTCACGCTTTCCTTAGTCACTACTAAGCTACCCTACCTGGTGACTATGAGGATAGTAGGTGTAGTAGCGGCTTGTAAATCAACGGCATTGCAGAACAGTTGATTAATTTAGTCAAAATCCCATACATCGAATTCACATTAATTTAATTTTTGCAGTTTCCCCAGACAAAAATCAACAAAGCGATCGCGCCATCTTTGAAACAATACGCTTGGGTTGAGCTTAACCCAAGCAAGTTTTCAAATCTCCATACTCAGTCTTGAGCTAAAATCTATCTCAGAATCCTTTTGAGAAAATTTTCCAATTATCCTCACAAGGAGAAATTAATGCGTGTAATCTAGTGGTTCGTCGCATTAGTTATGACAAGTAAATAAGTTTGTAGTTAGGACTTTAGTCCTTGATTTTTAAGCACGCTTTGTGCTTACTACAAACTCATTAAAATTAATGGGACAGACCACTAGTATCCATAAGTAAAGCCACAGTTAACTTAGGTATCATTCAATATTTGCCATTAACTGACCAGGCCTTATGGTTATCGGGCGACAGTTTTTTAATCAAACCGAGCGGTGTCAATTAATCGCGGTTTTTGTTGACGTTAATTATCATTAGTTAAGGTATACATAATGTTTCATTTTGGCATTGAACATGAAGTCGCTTTCTTAAACAAAGAGGGAAAGTTTGCTGATTTTTCCCATACCAAATTTGCTGATTTCAATCAAATTATTGAAAAGCTACCTATATACGCCAGCGATTATCCTCAGCTGCGCGTCGGTGATGCGGGTATTAAGAAAAAGAGATGGTACATTGAAGGATTTGAAAGATTTGCGGATTCCGACCAGGTGATAGACTGCCATTCTAAAGGTATTGAAATTAGAACAACTATACATTCTAATATTCACGGTGCTATTACTGAATTGTCAGAAAGTTTTCGCTTATTATGTGAGGTTGCTGCTAATTTTAGTTTCTCACCCGTTTTAGTCAGTTTTAATCCATACAATCCCATTTTTATACCTCAACCACCATTAAATGATTATGAAATCAAACAGTTAGAGGCTGAACCTGACGAACAAACTGCTAATATTCACATGGTGACATACGGCCCAGATTTAAATATTTCAGTAGCAGATTTGTCTAGTGAAAATCTAATTGATATTGGCAGAAAATTAACTTATTACAGTCCCTACATTGTCCCTTTTAGTTATAGCTCCCCTTTTTATAATGGAGCTTTATGGGATGGTCTATCAGTAAGGACTTTTATCCGAACAGGAAAAAGACCAGCAGCTCTAGTTTTTGTTGAGAAACAAGAACAACTGATTAATAGCAGACCTTCCTTAACAAAAATCGCCCGCATTCCGGCTGAAGTAGGTCGCATTGAATTTAAGGCTTGTGACAGTTGTGATGATTTCTCGATTTATGCAGCTTTACTGGCATTATTGAAAGGGTTGGTGTTAGATAAAACCTTACTGGGTAGAGCAACAGTACCCGATGCAGCTTTGCACCAAATGTCTGCAAAAAAAGGCTTTGATAACGAGGATATTTTTGAGAATGCAACAAAAGTATTGCAAGCAGCTGAAATTGCACTAGGAGATGACCCAGATGTTCACTTTTTAACACCATTAAAAAAGCTGCTCGCCAACCGAAAAACAAAGTCCCATGAACTAATAGAAAAGTTTCATCGTTTAGGTTCAATAGAAGAGGTAATTAGGCAGACTTATCAAATTTAAGCTGAATTCCCCGTTCGCGTAGCGTCTCGCAGAGAAGGGGTTGACTTGCTTTTTGAATTTGTATGTGATAGTTTCTGTTTATAGATATTCTACTATTTTCCGACCGACTTATCGGACTTAAAGTAACTAAGCTCTCACCCATCTAACACAGCATATCTTTTCGTTTACACAGCCTAAAGCTCAAAGTTTTTTTGACTTTGAGTGCCAGACGCTTGTGGGAAAATTACACCACTTGGTCTGCTTTGATGCTTGGTAAATTTATCCTTCAGGAATTTGATATATGATCAAAGTTTTGATTCTCGATGCCAACCAACAACCGTTATACCCAGTACGTATTAGTCGTGCTAGGCTTTTGCTGTCACAAGGTAAAGCTGCTGTATTCCAGCGATATCCGTTCACTATCATCCTCAAGGAGTCGCTTTCCCATTTAAAACTTGAGCAACTTGGCTTTAAAATTCATCCTGATGTCAAAAGTAAAAAGTAAAAATCTGATGTGCAAACTTTTGACGGATTCTAAACCGTAACTTTATTGTTGCTGTAACGTACTAGTACTACGATCGCCAAAGATAAAAAACTTAGCGAGTAGGTTGGCACAATAAAACGAAAGTATTTTAATAAAGATTAACTAAGTTACGAGGAATATTTACGCCGACTTACTTAGATTAATGAGGAATATAGATGACTAATGATACTATTTTACAACCATTACCCGAAGACCAATGGTTTATTGAAAGCCAAGAGTTGCGTTCGCTTGTAGCAATAGTACGTGAAATTACTGGTAATGCTACGAAAAATCGTACACAACAGCTAGCTAAATTAGAACCTTATTTTCAAGAGCTACTTGCTCAAGAGCAATGGTTACCTGAAAAGTTTGCCCAAGTAAACCCCGAAAGCAAAATGGGCGGTGGTATTGGCCAATGGCTACTTTATCGGGCTAAAGACCGTTCTTTATCAGTCTTTAGCTTGGTGATTCCCCCAGGTTCCACCACTCCTGTCCACGACCATTTAGCTTGGGGATTAATTGGTTTATACAAAGGTAATCAAGAAGAAACAGTCTATCGACGTGTAGATAGCGGCAATGCCCAAGGACACGCACAATTACAAATAACTGAAGTGCGATCGCTTCAAAGGGGGGATATTTACCGCCTCCTACCTCCAGATGGTGATATCCACGCCGTCAAAACTACCTCCGAGAGCGAATCTGTATCCATTCATCTTCTCGGTAATGATACTGGTTGCATCTGGCGTCACCAATTCATTCCAGAATCTCACAGCGTTAAATCTTTTCGCTCCGGATATTCTAATGCTCCCTGCAAACAGGAGGAGGACAAAGCACATGCCCAAGTTTTATAGACCCCAACCCCCTGTATTCGAGCGAGTTGAAGATGAACGCCTCCACCGCAAGCAACGCCTAGCCGCTGCTTTTCGGCTATTTGGTCGCTTGGGCTTCAGCGAAGGCATTGCAGGGCATATTACAGCCCGCGATCCGGAGTTTACAGACCATTTCTGGGTGAATCCATTGGGAGTATACTTCGGTCATATTCGAGTTTCTGACCTGATTTTGGTGAATAAAGATGGTGAGGTGGTCAAAGGCGATGCTCAAGTAAATCAAGCTGCTTTTGCCATCCATTCTCAAATTCATGAGGCTCGACCTGACGTAGTTGCAGCCGCACACGCCCATTCAATTTATGGCAAAGCCTGGTCGAGTTTGGGTCGTCTGCTTGACCCTTTGACTCAAGATTCTTGCGCTTTTTACGAAGACCATGCACTGTTTGAAGATTATACAGGTGTCGTATTAGATACATCTGAAGGCAAACGACTGGCGGAAGCTTTGGGGGAAACTAAAGCCGTAATTCTACGTAACCACGGCATTTTAACTGTGGGACATACGGTAGATGAAGCTGCTTTTTGGTACATTAGCCTAGAGCGATCGTGCCAAGCACAACTCTTGGCACAAGCCGCAGGTAGACCCAATATTATCAAACACGAAACAGCCCGTTTAACACATAGTCAAGTGGGAGCGCCTAAAAGTGGATGGTTTAGCTTCCAGCCACTTTATGAAAGGATTGTCCGCGAAGAACCTGATTTGCTGGATTAGTTATTAGTTATTAGTTATTAGTTGTTTGTCTAAAACTAATTACAAAAAAAGGGAACCGGGAACGGGGAACAGGGAACAAAGAATATGAAACAAAAACTTCAGTTGTGGGTTTAAAGCCCACTTTTAAGGAAGATGTTTTTCCAGACGCGTAAGCGCAACAAAAACTACGTCCTTGTTTCAATCCCACCTCTTTTGCTGTGGGATACACTCTTAAGAGTTCCCTATTCCCTGTTCCCTCTGAACAATGACTAATGCTCCATGACGCCAATAATGAGACAGATACAAACCCTGAAAGCCTTACTAATTCTGACTTTCTTAATTTTGAATTTTGTTAGCGCAGTGTTATACCATTTCACGAAAATCTTGATACATATGGATTTACCGTAGGGGCGCTAAGCTTGGCATTGGTGTCAACTTAAGGTAAATTTAGCCCTGGTGGCTTCTACAGACTTTTTTTCTCTGCGTTGTGTCAAAGATGGAGTGATAACGAACCGCAAAGAACGCTAAGGACACAAAGTCAGAAAGGAAAGAAATGATAGAAGTTAATAAGAGCAAGGGTTTCACGTTAAGTTGACACGTATGACAGCTGTGCGCCCCTACCAAGGTATTTGTATCAACTTTAAAGTGAAATGGTATTAGCGAGTCCGCGTACTCCTGCACAGAAGCAAGCTACGCGTAGCGTCTCGTAGAGAGCGTCATGCGTGAATTTTGAATTGGTATCAGTAGCTCCCCAATGCCCATTTACTATATACTACGGTAAATTTATAGATATATAGTATTAACATAGCTCAAAGGGATGATTTTAATGGTTAGCCATATTTTTCGCCGCTTAATTGCCAAGTGGATGTCCTTGATGGAAATCAAGAATTTATTTAACAACCAAAATAAATTATTCTTTTGTTCTTGTTTACCAATAGCGGGGGCTTTTGTCACTGGTGTTTGTTTGAGCTTGCTATTTGCTGCTTGCTCATCAACATCGACTGTTAATTCTCCTAATCCCAGTGCTACATCTGTGGCGAATTCTGCTTCTAGCAAAGCAACATTAGTGCGATTTGGTTATCAAAAATCGAATATTTTATTGAAAAATAAGGGTGTTTTAGAAAAGCGGTTGTCACCAGATGGTATATCTGTAGAATGGGTTGAATTTCCTGCGGGGCCGCAATTGTTAGAAGCCATGAATGTCGGTAGTATTGACTTTGGACATGTGGGAGAATCACCACCGATATTTGCCCAAGCAGCAGGAGCATCATTAACTTATGTCGCTGGTATTGCTTCTAGTCCTGCTGCTTGGGCAATTCTTGTTCCCCAAAATTCTCCAATTCAAAAAGTGAGTGATCTGAAGGGCAAAAAAATTGCTTTTCAAAAAGGATCTAGCGCCCATTTATTGTTAGTCCAAGCTTTAGAAAAAGCTGGAGTCAAATATAGTGAAGTTGAACCTAAATATTTACCACCAGCTGATGCCCGCCCTGCATTTGTTAAGGGTAGTGTAGATGCTTGGGTAATTTGGGACCCGTTCTATGCAGCAGCTGAAGAAGCGACTAAAGCGAGAGTTTTGATTGATGGCACAGGAATTAATAAACAGGGAGGATATTATTTAACAACCCGGAAATTTGTAACGGAAAATCCTCAAACTGTCAAGGCAATATTGGAGGAAATTCAACAGCTAGAAGAATGGGCTAAACAGCATCGAGAAGAAGTAGCAAAAACTCTCTCATCTGTGGTAGGAATTGACATAGAAACTATGAGAAAAGCTACTAATAGACGAACCTTTGGGATTGTACCAATTAATGATGAACTGATCGATTTGCAACAACAAGTAGCTAATACATATTATCAGCTAAAGTTGATTCCCAAAGAGGTTAACGTCAGAGATGGAGTGTTAACCAAGGAACAATACGCTGCATTTTCACCAAAAATCTAATCAAGAATTCAGGAGTCAGAATTCAGGAGTCAGAATTCAAAATTCAGAATCTCACAAAAATCCAACTCTAATTTATAGCAGTTGGTAGCTAAGTTAGGACATTAAAAAACTTTCAAGCCTCTTGCCTTTCCCCTCTTACCTTTGAAATTTTTGAATCGGAGAATTCCCTATGACCAATCCTACAGAACTATTGCGATCGCGCTACGGTGAAATTCCCTTCAATCCTGAAATTGAATGGAATGATTCTTTGACATCACTACTATCTCACCGTTCGATTCGTGCTTATCTTTCAGATCCTTTACCACCCGGAACTCTGGAGTTGCTAGTTGCAGCCGCCCAATCTGCATCTACTTCCTCAAATTTGCAAACCTGGAGTGTGGTTGCAGTGGAAAGTCAAGAACGCAAGGATGAGTTATCAAAGCTGGCGGGAAATCAAGCACACATCCGACAAGCACCTTTATTCTTGGTGTGGTTAGCAGATTTAGCGCGTCTGGCTTATGTTGCTGACAGTCGTGGCATCTCCCATGATGGTTTAGATTATTTGGAAATGTTTGTCATGGCAACGGTTGATGCTGGATTGGCGGCGCAAAATGCCACAATAGCAGCTGAGTCTCTGGGTTTAGGAACAGTATATATCGGTGGAATCCGCAACCGTCCAGAAGAAGTAGCAGCAATCTTGAATTTGCCTTCTTCTGTGTATGCTGTGTTTGGGTTGTGTGTAGGCTATCCAGATCCAGAAGTGAATGCTGCAATTAAGCCACGGTTACCACAATCGGCTGTGCTGCACCGCGAAACCTATAAATTGGCAGAACAAGATGAAGCGATCGCTCATTACAATAACATCATCAAAGAGTTCTATACTGAACAACAGATGAATGTTGCTGGTGATTGGTCAGAACACTCAGCCGGGCGGATTGCAACCATTGAGTCATTGAGAGGACGCGATCGCTTGCGGCAAGTTCTCAATAACCTGGGCTTCAAATTACTATGAGAAGGAGTCAGAATTCAGAATCCAGAATCCAGGAGTTTAGAATAAGTCTCTAGATGAATATGTATTTTTTGACAAAGTTGTTTCTCTAGAAGACGCTGAAACCGAAAGTTTTTCTTGTTCTAAACCCCAACTTATCTGCTATCTGTACATTATTCATTCTGAGTTCTGAGTTCTGTTAACGTAGCCCATTCTGAATTCTGACTCCTGAGTTCTGAGTTCTATTCAAAGAGTTTGCCAATGTTGCGGTATTTTTGAGTTCACCAGCAGCCTCATTTGTAAATGGAGTTATGCTGCAAGTGGATGGCGGAATGATTCAAGGAACGTTTTGATGTGTTGTCAAAGCATTGAATTATTCCTTGGCGATCGCCGTCATTGATCGCAATTTCTGTAAACTTACCTGTTGTGTATTCTGCGATCGTACTCCGCCAAAATTTTTGAGCGATTGTATTTGTGGTAATTTGATAAATCTCCCACTTGCCATAAAATCGGTCGAATACTTCAAAAGCAACCAACTTACCAATTCCTTGCTGTCTATATTTTCGTAAGATAAAAAACTCCGCAATCGAATATTGACTATCTACAATGTATGTGAATTGATTCACTAAAACAAATCCAGCAAGCTTGTTACCTACTCGCACAATAAAGGGATAGCGATCGCCTTCAATCCAGTAATAATCTAAATAAGGGTATCCAAAATAACCATGTTCGTTGAGATCTCCATCGTCAAACTCTGAAAAGTCATACTGATAAAGCTCCATCATCCGTTGGATGAGTGGTTTGTCATCGATTGCAGCAGATAACACCTCTACATACATAATCAATCGAGCAAAAACAATCTTTCTTAATCATATTCAACAATAGCGACACAAAGTCTACAAAGTTCTTTTGGCATCAAAATTATGATATGAAACACTGTATCTGCGATAATAGAAAGATTAGCTAAATTTTTCGTGTTGACTGTTGACGCTTAACTGTTAACTGTCAACAACCCTCATGAGTAACTCCCAATTTAAAACAGCGATATCACAATCAAGTCAAATATTTATAACAGTAATTGCTTTACTAAAGTCAAATTTTATTATAAGATTTCCCAGACAAAATATCAGTTTACCTTGTATTTTTGATTAAAAGTGTGTATATTAAGTTGCACTCAGAAACAGAATAGCACAAATTAAGAGAAAATCTCCATGCACAACCATCAATTGTTTAATGCCAATATCGAGAACGATCGCGTTCTCTTAACGCCCAATGAAATTAAATCAAGATTGCCATTAACTCAATTAGCAGAACAAACAGTTTTAAGGTATAGAGAAGAAATAGAAGATATTTTAGATTTTCGCGATCGCCGAAAATTCATAGTAGTTGGGCCGTGTTCAATTCACGATCCCGAAGCAGCGATGGAATATTCCCAAAGATTAAAAGTATTGGCCGAGCGAGTTCAAGATAAACTGCTATTAATTATGCGAGTTTATTTTGAAAAACCAAGAACAACCGTAGGCTGGAAAGGATTAATTAATGACCCAGAAATGGATGATTCTTTTCATGTAGAAAATGGTTTATTAATTGCACGCCAGCTATTATTAAAAATTACAGAATTGGGTTTACCTGCTGGTACAGAAGCCCTAGATCCAATCATACCTCAATACATTAGCGAACTGATTACATGGTCAGCGATCGGCGCACGCACAACTGAATCACAAACTCATCGGGAAATGGCAAGTGGACTTTCCATGCCTGTAGGTTTTAAAAACGGTACTGACGGCAATATTCAAGTAGCTTTGAATGCTCTACAATCAGCTAGAAACCCTCATAATTTTTTGGGCATTAATCAAAACGGACAAGTCAGCGTCTTTCAAACCAAAGGTAATGCCTACGGTCACGTAATTTTAAGAGGTGGCAATCAGCCAAACTTTGATGCAGCAAGCGTCAGCCTGGTAGAAAAGAAATTAAAAGAGGCAGATTTACCACCAAGAATTGTCATCGATTGTAGCCACGGCAATACAAATAAAGACTATAGATTACAAGCAGCCGTTTTGGAAAATATTATTGAGCAAATATTGGATGGCAATACATCAATAGTTGGCATGATGCTGGAATCGAATATATATGAAGGCAATCAACCAATTACTGGGAAAAAAGAAGAATTAAAATATGGTGTTTCTGTAACTGACAAATGTATTAACTGGGAAGAAACAGAGAAAATTATTTTAGCTGCTTACGAAAAACTTAAGTGACTTGTTTGGGAGACTAAAATACCAATTGGGTATTCCAAAATTGTCTTGTTGAGGCAAATAGGACTTACGCAAAAACTCTTTTAAACTCTTATTCCTCCGTGTCCTCTGCGTTCTCTGTGGTACCCTGCGGGAAGCCGCTTTGCGTCTACGATTTTCCGTTACCTGTGCGTAAGTCCTGGCAAAAAAAAGATGGGGAGATAGAGAAGAAAATACTTCTTCATCATCCCATCTGTTTTATACACCTCTGAATCCGATGGTTTCTAATTTTTTGTGCTTACATTAAACAACCACAAAATTGGTGTTGGTTAATGACAACCCGCCAGTAACTAAAGCAAATTGTACTTGAGCAAACCCACCCGCACTGCCATCCTGGTCGAAGAACAATCCACCTGTGGTGGAGTTATAAATAAACCTTTGAGTGCCACTGGTTGCAGATGCACCGATTGTAAATTGACTAGCGGATAGTACACCTGCTGATAATCCGCCACCAAAACCAGCAGCTGAGACTCGAATCACTTCATTAGTGGTGTTGAAATCAGAAATTTTGTCAACACCTTCATTGAAACTATTGAAAACAAAGGTATCAATACCGCTTCCTCCAATTAGGCTATCATTACCCTTGCCACCTGTGAGGGTATCATTGCCATTTCCACCTTTGAGAGTGTTTTTACCAGTGGCACCAGAGGCAGAGAGAATATCATTACCATCGCCACCATCTAAGAGGTTATCGCCTGTAGAACCCTCAGCACTCAAAGTATCGTTCCCAGCACCACCGTTGAGGGTGTTATTACCCGAAGACTCAGAAGAGCCAAATCCTTCGTAATAGCCAAAGATGGAGAGAGAATCATTACCATCACCTCCAGAGAGGAGATTATCGCCATCTGAATAGTCAGCACGTAAGGTATCATCACCAGTACCCCCATCAAGGGTGTTATTGCCAGACGAGCGTAAGTCGTAGTAGGAGTCGTAATATGGTTCAAAATAAACAAACAGAGACAGAGAATCATTGCCATTGGCTCCAAGAAGCAAGTTATTGCCTTGTGAACCAGTAGCACTTAAGTTATCGTTGCCATGTCCCCCATCCAGGGTGTTATTGCCTAACGAGCGAGAGTCGTAGCCTGAGTCGTAATTTACCTCGTAATAGCCAGATACCGAAAGAGAATCGTTGCCTACGCCTCCAAAAAGGAAATTATCGCCTATTGAACCGCCAGCACTCAAAGTATCATTACCTGCACCACCGTTAAGGGTGTTATTCCCAGATGAGCGAGAGTCATTCAAGAAGAAGAAGTCGCCGCCAGGTGTGCTTTTCCCTCCAGAGATAGAGAGAGTATCATTGCCATCGCCTGCGACAAGCACGTTATCACCTTTTGAACCGCTAGCATTCAAGTAATCGTTACCAGCACCACCGTTAAGGGTGTTATTGCCTGAGGAACGGAGGTCGTCACTTTTTTGAAAGAACGCAGATTCGTACTGATAGCCAGAGGCAAACAGAGAATCATTGCCATTGCCCCCAGAAAGCAAATTATTGCCTAGCGCAAAGTCAACATTCAGGTAATCGTCACCAATACCACCGTTGAGGGTATCATTGCCCGTACCACCACGCAGCGTGTCATTGCCACTCTTGCCGTCAATAATATCATCACCCCCCTGACCATTGATAACATCATTTGAGTTGTCAAAGCCTTGAACATTGTTATTCAGGTCGTTAAGGAAGGTGACTGTATTCTTTCTAAAAATAGTGCTTTGGGTGGAGTTAGCATCGAAGACATCAAAACTGTCTGTGATGCTAGTTTGTCCGCCAAACAGGATATTGCCCAAATCTACACTTGCTCCTGTTGATTTGCTAAGGTTTTCCAGGTTTTCCAGAGCAAAATTTTGCAAGATCAGTTTTGGATTACCAAATAAAACTTCAAAGCTAATTTCTAGATTTTTGCCATTTTGGGTGAGGAGCAAATTTTGGGCAGTTAAGCCATCACTTTGGAATATTAAAGTATCGACTTCGGCGATGACGGCTGCTGTGGGGTTTATTCGTTTACCTACACCACCGAAATCAGTGATAGTATTAGTGCTGCCGTAGGATAAGAAGTCAAAAACAAATTTATCTTTACCACCACCACCTATGAGGATATCATCTTCATAACCAGGGTTGAGGGTATCATCGCCAGAACCACCGTTGAGAGTATTATTACCGTAGTTGTTAGAGGCAAAGAGAAAATCATTGCCATCGCCTCCAAAAAGCAGGTTCTTGCCTGATGAATTTTTAATGCTCAAGTAATCATCACCAGCACCACCGTTGAGAGTGTTTTTGTCAGACGAGGGATCTTCAAGATAGTCGGCGTTGTAATTAGAGACTATCGAGAGAAAATCATTGCCATCGCCACCATTGAACAGGTTTTCGTCGGGCAGGCTATCGTAATCTGAAGATTCAGCACGCAAGGTATCGTCACCAGCGCCACCGTTAAGAGTGTTTTTACCAGATGAGCGAGAGAGAAAGAGAAAATCATCACCATCGCCGCCTGCTAGCAGTTTATTGCCTTCAGCACCACTAAAGAGAGTATCATTTCCGGCATCACCAATGAGAGTATCATTGCCCGCACCACCGCGCAGCAAGTCGTCGCCACTCTTACCATCAATTTTGTCATTACCGCCCTGACCATTTATCACATCATCTGAGTTGTCTAAACCAGTAATGTTGTTGTTGAGGTCGTTGAGGAAGGTGACTGTGTTTTTGATGCCGATGGTTGTTTCTGTGGAGTTGGCGTCCAAAACATTAAAACTATCAATGATGCTACTTTGCCCATCGAAGATAATATTGCCAATAGCTGGCGTACTTCCAGAAGCTTTCAAGTTCTCCAAGTCTTCTAGTTTGAAGTTTTCCAAAACGATTTTTGTACCACCTACCGCTTCAAAGGTGATTTCCAAATTTACACCATTCTGGGTGAGGATCATATTTTGTGCAGTCAACCCAGCCCCAACAAATTTGATAGTATCAACTTCGGCAATCACTCCGGATGTTGGATTTGTACCTTTACCGACTCCGCCGAAATCAGTAATCGTATCAATGCCGTCACCTAAGTTGTAGATAAATGTATCCTTGCCACCGCCACCAGTTAGAGTGTCATTGCCGCGTTTGCTTGTGATGGTGTCGTTGCCAAGTTGACCGTTAATTCTGTCGGAAACCAGAGTGCCCACTAAGGTATCATTTGCGTTAGTTCCGTTAATAATTGCCATAAGTTTTTCCTACTTGAATCGATTTTTGGAGTCAATTAATTCTCAGTTGCTAGTGCTGTTTTGACCAGAAAAAACAGCCGAAAGTTGGGGCTTTTGATATATTTGATGTCACCCTTGAGGGTTAGTAATTTTTGGGAAAGTTTTACATTTTGTTATCGGTTATAAGTAGGTAGACATAATTAAATGTAAGATTGGAGCTTTGTTCGTAGTAAGCGATTTATCGCTCTTAACAGAGGTTTTAATGGCTCAAGCCCATACTACGAACTTTAGTTTAATTGAGTCCTTCTACTTAGCCGTGGATATCTCGCTGAAAAATAGGAAACAAATTCTAGGGCATCAAAAAACTAACTTTCAGAAACATTTAAAAAAGCGTTCATCATTAATATACAGAATATTCACTGAGTGATTGAGTGATGAAAAAATATCTTTACATATTTGATAAATTATTTACTAATAATTATCTGGCGGGATTAATTTTTATATACTCTTAATATTTTTCAGCTAATTCTTTACATAAAGTAAAAGACAGATGCTTTCAGGAAAGAATCACAAAACAATAAATATTTTATTTATTCATTGCAGGGATGCTTACGACCCACTACATTTAAGGCGCGATCGCAATAATCCAAATGGATGAAGATGTATCTTATCTAAAGGGAGATTTTATCATTGCATTGATGAATTTAATGCGAGTTGCTATTTCAGGCATCTCGCATTAGGAGTATTTCCGATTTTCTCTATCTAGATTAATAGAGTTCTAATCACAATTAAACAACTACAAAATTGTTGTTGGTTAATGACAAGCCAGTAGATAGTTGTGCAAATTGTACTTGAGCAAATGCACCTGCGCTGCCATCTTTGTCGAAGAACAATGCACCTGTAGCCGAGTTGTAAATAAACCTTTGAGCGTTAGTATTTGCAGATACACCGATTCTCAATTGACTAGCGGATAGTACGCCTGCTGATAAACCGCCACCAAAACCAGCAGCTGATACTTGAATCACTTCATTAGCAGTGTTGAAGTCATAAATCTTATCAACACCCTCATTTAAACTATTGAAAACAAACCTATCAATACCGCTTCCTCCAATTAGGCTATCATTACCTTTGCCACCACTGAGGGTATCATTGCCATTTCCACCTTTGAGGGTGTTTTTACCAGTGGCATTAGAAGCTGTGAGAATATCATTGCCATAGCCACCATCTAAGAGATTATTGCCTATTGAACCGCCAGCACTCAAGGTATCGTTACCTGCGCCACCGCTGAGGGTGTTTTTGCCTGAGGAGCGAGAATCGTATGTATTGGATAAGTCGCGGGGACTATAGGGGTTATCGTAGGGAGTGTACTCGTAGTAGCCATAAATGGAGAGAGAATCATTGCCATCGCCCCCAGAGAGCAGATTATCGCCTTTTGAACCGCCAGCACTTAATGTATCATCACCAGCACCACCGTTGAGGGTGTTTTTGCCTGAAGAGCGAGAGTCGTATTCGTCGTAGTTATCTCCGTCGTAGTAGCCAGAGATGGAGAGAGTATCATTACCATCGTCTCCAGACAGCAGGTTATTACCTGTTGAACCACTAGCACTCAAGTTATCGTTACCAGCACCACCGTTGAGAGTGTTTTTGCCTATAGAGCGAGAGTCGAAGAAATCGTTTAAGTATACAAAGGTATAGTAACCAGAGATAGAAAGAGAATCATTGCCATTGCCTCCAGAGAGCAGGTTATCGCCTGCTGAACCACTAGCACTCAAGGTATCATCACTAGCACCACCGTTGAGGGTGTTTTTGCCAGACAAGCGAGAGTCGTAGTCTTGATAGTAACCAGTTTGATAGTAGCCAGAGACACTCAGAGAATCATTGCCATCGCCACCGTTAAGCAAGTTATTACCAGCACCACCACTGAGCGAGTCATTCCCCACGCCACCATATAGCACATCGTTGCCTGCATCACCTCGCAGCAAGTCGTCGCCACTTAAGCCGTTGATTTTGTCATTACCCCCCTGACCATTGATTACATCATTTGAGTTGTCTAAACCAGTAATGTTGTTGGCAAGGTCATTGAGAAAGGTGACAGTATTTTTGATGCCGATAGTCGTATCAGTAGAGTTAGCATCCAGAACATTAAAACTATCGGTGATGGTGGTTTGCCCATCAAAGATAATATTGCCAATGGCTGGTCTTGTTGGAGAAGCTCTCAAGTTATCTAAGTTTTCTAATTTGAAATTATTCAAAATGATTTTTGTACCAGCCACCCCTTCAAAAGTGATTTCCAAATTTGTGCCATTCTGTGTGAGCAACAAATTTCGCGCAGTTAACCCAGCCCCGACAAATTTGATAGTATCAACTTCGGCAATAACACCTGGTGTTGGGTTTGTCCCTTTACCCACTCCACCAAAATCAGTAATCGTATCAATACCGTCACCTAAGTTGTAGAAAAATGTATCCTTGCCACCGCCACCAGTTAGAGTATCGTTGCCTTTGTTTCCTGTAATTGTGTCAGCGCTTGTAGTGCCCAGTAGGGTATCGTTACCGTTGCTTCCATTGATATTTGCCATAATTTTCTCCTACCTGAATCGATTTTTGAAGTAAATTAAGTTCTCGGTTGTTAGCGCTGTTTTGACGCACAAAAATCTCTCGAAAGTTGGTGCTTTCGATATGCTTGAATCTCACCCTTGGGGGTTAGCAATTTTTCGATAAGTTCTATATCTTTAATGGTTTGCAGATAGAACTTATCCAAATAGTTTGGACTATTTGAGCCTTAGGCACTATACAAATTTATGAGGCTGTGTGTTGAGTAATAATGATGGTTTCAGGCTTTTTTTTAATCAATCAAACCCCAGCATCTCTCAAAAAACATCAAAAAGTTAAAGCTTCAATGTCTAATACACACTTCAGATTCGGCTTTTTGTCAATGCGTAAGTATTCCTAACTTAAAAATAGTGAACTTTGACGTGGATACACAAAATAATTTGCATCCCGTTATCGTAGGCGATTGCCCTTGGGTGTTTAACTGAAAAAATAGGAAACATCTAAATAACATCTTACTAACTAAATGCAGAATAATTACGTAGATTTCTCTAATTCCAAAAAAATATTTTTACATAATCTTCACATTATTTTTACTACGTAATGCAATGTATATAAAATTACAAAACGCGAGATATGGTACTACCTCGCATTTATAGGATTTTTGATTTTCGTCTACAGTAAGACTTACGCAAAATATAACGAAGGTAGCGGTAATTCATGAATTACCGCTACGGCTTTTGGTCACATCTTGCGTAAGTCCTGTACTGGTTAGGATGTGCGATCGCTAATCTACAATTAAACAACCACAAAATTAGTGTTAGTTAACGGTAACCCAGTAGCAACTAAAGCAAATTGTACTTGAGCAAACCCACCTGCACTGCCATCTTGGTCAAAGAACAATCCACCTGTTGTAGAGTTGTAAATAAACCTTTGAGTGGTAGTGGTTGCAGATGCACCGATCTTAAACTGGCTAGCTGAAAGTACGCCTGCTGATAAACCGCCACCAAAGCCAACAGCGGATATCCGAATCACTTCATTACCAACAAGCAGGTTATTACCATCTGAAAACTCAGTAACTAAATTATCGTCACCAGCGCCACCATTGAGCGTATTATTGCCAGAAACAAGGTTTACACAGGCTTCTCCTCGGTATATGAACACGTCCCCTAAGACACTCAGGGAATCATTGCCATTGCCACCATCGAGCAGGTTATCGCCTTGTGAATAGTTAGCGCTTAAGGTATCGTTACCTGCACCACCGTTGAGGGAATCATTGCCATTACCACCTCCACTAGCGTTTTTCAGGTAAATGAAGTACACGGTTAGGGGCGCACAGCTGTGCGCCCCTACTATATATGACAAAAAATGCACAGATGAATCTAATGGGAGGCGTGATTCTAGACACCCCGCATTAATGTTACTTGCCGTCCAGCGATCGAAACAATCAGGTCTAAAACCGGACTTCGTCCCGCTACGAAGACAGCCTTTTAAGGCGAAAAGTTTTTGGAGCGGGGTCTAAATCCCTGTTACAAAAACGGCCTCCTGCCTTCGTTAAAAAACCCTAATGACCTTTAAACAACCAAAAAATTGTTGTTGGTTAATGATAAGCCAGCAGATAACTGTGCAAATTGTATCTGAGTAAAAGTACCTGCGCTGCCATCCTGGTCAAAGAATAATGCACCTGTATTCGAGTTATAAATAAATCGCTGGGTGCTGGTGCTTGCAGATGCTCCGATGGTAAAGTGACTGGCTAAAAGTATGCCTGTTGATAAATCCTCACCAAAACCAAAGTACCCAGCCGATACCTGAATCAGTTCATTAGTTGCGTTAAAGTCATAAACCGTATCAACACCTTGGTTGTAATTATAGAAAGCAAAGCTATCAGTACCCGCTCCTCCATAAAGGCTATCATTGCCAGATTCTCCTTGGAGGGTGTCATTGCCATTGCTGCCTACAATATAGTCATCATAGAATGTACCTCTAATATTTAATCGTTCAATATTCTTGTAGCTAACTGATTTCGTACCCGCTGTAATCGATCCAATATTAGTAGTAGTATTGAAGGTTGAAGTGATTCCTTGGCTACTAAAAGGATAGTAGTCATAGAAGTACAATAAATCCTCACCTGTACCCCCATCTACCGTATCATTGCCACCACTACCAGGGTTAAGGGTATCGTTGCCATTGCTCCCCACAATCTTGTCATTGTAGGCTGTACCTGTGATATTTAATCGTTCAATATTTTTGTAGCTAACCTGATTCGTACCCGTCTTAATCAAACCAATATTAGTAGTAGCATTGAAGGTCGAAGTGATTCCTTGGGTAGCACTGAAGTAATCAAGAGTCAAAAAATCCTCGCCAAGACCACCATCTACCGTATCATTACCGCCACTACCGCCGTTGAGGGTATCGTTGCCATTGCTCCCCACAATCTTGTCATTGTAGGCTGTACCTTTAATATTTAATCGTTCAATATTTTTGTAGCTAACCTGATTCGTCGTCCCCGCAGCAATCAAACCAATGTTAGTGGTAGTATTGAAGCTCGAAGTGATTCCTTGGCTAGCACTGGAGTAATCAACGGTCAAAAAATCCTCGCCAAGACCACCATCTACCGTATCATTGCCACTGCCAAGGTTGAGGGTATCGTTGCCATTGCTTCCCACAATGTTGTCATTGGAGGCTGTACCTGTGATGTCTAATCCTTCGATATTTTTGTAGCTAACTTGCTTCGTGCCTGCCGTAATTGAGGTAGTGTTAGTGGTAGCATCGAAACTCGAAGTGATTCCTGTCGCAGATTTGGTGAAATTGAGAAACAATAAATCCTTACCTGCACCACCGTTGAGGGTGTTATTACCAAAGGCATCAAATAAGTACAAAAAATCGTTGCCATCGCCTCCATCTAGAAGGTTATTGCCTGTTGAACCGCTAGCATTTAAGGTATCGTTACCAGTGCCACCAATGAGTGTGCTATCGCCAGAAGCGGAGAATGCATCGTAGGAGATGCCGTAGTTGCCAGAAGCAGAGAGAGAATCATTGCCATCACCTCCATCAAGTAGGTTATTACCTATTGAATAGTCAGCACGCAAGGTATCGTCACCAGCCCCACCTTTGAGGGTATTATTGCCAAAGCTGTTATAAGCATTGTAAACATACTCTGGATCGCGGTAGATATCACCTTCAATGACGTAGTTTTCATAATATCCAGAAGCGGAGAGAGAATCATTGCCATTGCCTCCATCAAGCAGGTTATCACCTTTTGAAAGGTCAGCATCCAGAGTATCGTTTCCAGCACCACCGTTGAGGCTGTTATTACCAAAAATATAACTATAAAAATTAAAATAGCCACGGTAGTCAAAGTTGTAGTCACCAGAAGCTTTGAGGCTATCATTGCCATCGCCACCATTGAGCAGACTATTACCTGTTGAAGAATCAACATTCAAAAAATCGTTACCAATACCACCGTTGAGGGTATCATTACCCGTACCACCACTGAGAATATCATCGCCGCTACCACCCCTCAAAAGGTCGTTACCACTTAAGCCGTTAATGATGTCATTACCACCCTGACCATTTATCACATCATCTGAGTTGTCTAAAGCCGTAATGTTGTTGTTGAGGTCATTGAGAAAAGTGACTGTGTTTTTGATGCCGATGGTTGTTTCTGTTGAATTGGCATCGAGAACATTAAAACTGTCAATAATGATACTTTGCCCATCAAAGATAATATTACCGATCGCTGGTCTTGTTGGAGAAGCTTTGAGGTTGTCCAAGTTTTCTAGTTTGAAATTATTCAAGATGACTTTTGTACCAGCCACCCCTTCAAAGGTGATTTCCAAATTTGTGCCATTCTGGGTGAGCAACAAATTTCGCGCACTCAACCCAGCACCAACAAATTTAATCGTATC
>LWTK01000064.1 GCA_003326205.1 Nostoc sp. ATCC 43529 | reverse complement strand
TCTAAAATTTGGTTCCAAACTCCAGCTTTTTGCCATCGGTAAAACCTTGTGGCCACACTCTGCCACTTTCCATAACGTTCTGGCAGGTCTGGCCAAGGCGCTCCGGTTCTAACTATCCAAAGAATGCCATTCACAACTGTGCGGTGGTCATTATTTGGCTTACCTGTTTTAGGTTTTTGTGGTGGTAGTAATGGTTTTAACCTCGCCCAACTACGGAAGCTTAAGTCTCCTCGATTCATCATCATCACAAAGCGATCGCATCTTTTTTAGGATACAACGAGTTTGAAAACACGCCCTAGCCCTGGCACAGCTGCGGCTATATAAACAAAGCCCACCGACTTGGGTTAAAAACCAATCTTTATTGGTTTTATATTCCTTGTAAATTTCTACCCAAAGACAACGGATAGCAACGCCACTAATAAAAATGCATATAAGTCAGCTAATTCATTTCAAACTTGGTTTTTTGGGTTAGCAGCTTCAGTTGCTACATCTGTATTAAAGGATTTGATTATGAAGGCAATAACAGCTTAAACTGCAAACCTCAAGTAATTATTCATCGGCCAAACAGGGAGTGCTGAGTGGGGAGTTAGCATTAGTTATTAGTTATTATGCATAGGTTATTAATTATTCTCCCTTGCCCCCTACTCCCTGCCCCGCTGCTCGCTCCCGTGTTAAGCTATCGATCGCATCACCCAAGGCGGTAGTAAGACTTTTGCGAGTTTGAGCGTGGTTGTCCTGTTCAGTCTTCAAGGCTTGCAAAAGGCGATCGCGTTCTTTGATTGCAGCGCTCAGTAAGACTTGCAATTCCTCTACAGATTGTAATTGTGCTATTTCTTCTTGGATCGCTGTGACTGGTGTAGCAGGCAGTGTCCCTGTCTCAATACCTTGGAGTTTATGTAAATCTGCCTTGAGAGATGCGATCGCTTGTTGGGACAATTGGGCATCTGTGCGTCGTTGTTCTGCTTCTGTGTTATAAAGCTGACGCCATTTTTGGGCACTTTCCCAAGCCGCATCCCGATCTTGTTGAAGTTCCAACATCTGCTGTTTGAGCGTCTGAATTTCTGCCAGCCACTGCTGTGTTAAAGCTGTCCCTTGATTAGTATTTTCAGCCATTTTTATCCTCATAGATACTATTAAATAAGTCCAAAGTCAGAAGTCGGAAATACGGTTTTGTGGTGCAAATTTAAACGCCAACAAAAAACAAGCAACTCCTACCAGATGGGGTACACTTTTCTTTCAAAGAGGAACTTCAGCATAAAATTCCCATTCAGCACTGAATAAAGAATAGAGACTAGCAATTTTCAAAGAATTACATTTAAGGTCTGCGGCATTAATGCTATTTTCTTTTTGATAAAAAAGCAACAATTTTATTGGGTGCTGGAAATGAGGAAGCTACTTGTCCTAAAGCTAGATGGCGACCTAGAAAAAGGTGTACGGGTGACGCTGAGGGTAGAGGAAGACGATAATCGCCCCAGTACGGAAATCACTGGCTATCTGCCTTTAAACCCAAACCTAGCAACAGCAATTGACCAGTGGCGGTCTACATATCGAAGTTTGCAAAACTCTACCCGCATCAAAGCAGGTAAAATTACTTACGACACTTCCATTGCTGAGTGGATCTCAAATTGCAAAAAATCAGATAGTCAGTTGCGTAAGCATCTCAATCAATGGCTAGTATCAGACTCCTTTCGCCCTATCCGCGACCAATGCCTCCTACAATTTACCCCGGATGACGAAGTGCAGTTGCTGATTCGCACTTTGAATAAAACGCTGTTGAAACTTCCTTGGCATCTATGGGATTTGGTTGATAATAACTCTTTTGTCGAAGTGGGTTTAAGTGCACCAGATTCACAACCAACAATCAAAGCAAAAACACCCACATTAAAAACTAAGGTAAAAATTTTAGCGATTCTAGGTAATAGATCTGGGATAAATATTCAAATTGACCAACAGGTGCTAAAAAATTTACCAGAGGCCGAAACTACTTTTCTAGTAGAGCCGCAACGTAAAGACATCAACGAATATCTATGGAAGCAACCGTGGGACATCCTATTTTTCGCAGGTCATAGCAAGACCGAGGATGATAAAGGCCACATTTATATCAATCAGACAGAGAGCTTAACTATTGAAGAACTCAAATATGCTCTGAAAAATGCCGTTGACAATGGATTGCAGCTAGCAATATTCAACTCCTGTGATGGCATGGGATTAATGTTTGAGTTACAACAGTTGCATATTCCCCAAGTTATTGTAATGCGGGAACCAGTGCTGGATGCCGTAGCACAACAGTTTTTAACTTATTTTCTCCCAACATTTGCTAGTGGTAAATCTTTGTATTTAGCAGAACGAGAAGCAAGAGAAAAGCTGCAAGGTATAGAGAATGAATTTCCCTGTGCTAGTTGGTTACCAGTAATTTTTCAAAATCCTGCTACTGCGCCGATGACTTGGCAAGAGTTAGGTCGGCGTCCCACTAATCTTTGTCCGTATCGTGGCTTGTTGGCCTTTTGCGAGTCAGATGCACTGTTCTTTTTTGGACGGGAAGCTTTTACAAATATCCTGGTGGAAAGTATGGAAAAGCCACTGGTTGCCGTTATTGGCCCGTCCGGCAGTGGTAAATCTTCAGTGGTATTTGCCGGTCTGGTTGAGCGCCTGCGCCATCGCAACTGGCAGATTGTGTCTTTTCGACCAGGCGATCGACCTCTCCATGCTCTAGCTGCTGCACTTATTTTACACAGCTCGCCCGAAATGAGTCAAAGCGATCGCCTGCGAGAAATCCAAAAAATGGCAGACTATTTACAACAGAAAAATGATGCCTTGCGGAATATAGTAGACCAAATTGTTAGGGAAAAAGGCACTCGCCTGTTGCTGATTGCAGACCAGTTTGAAGAACTTTACACCTCAGTTCAAGAACCACAAGAACGTCAGCTTTTCTTAGATAGATTACTAAAAGCAACAAATAATTCTCAGGATTTTACTTTTGTCATCACCCTCAGAGCTGACTTTGTGGGACAGGCACTCTCTTACCGCCCATTTGCTGATGCCTTACAGTATGCTGACCTCAAACTTGGCCCAATGAACCGGGAAGAACTCAAAGCAGCAGTAGAACAGCCAGCAGCCTTGTTGGGGGTAACGATTGAAGAAGGATTAACGGAACGAATTTTAGAAGCCATCAGTTGTGAACCTGGCAACTTACCATTATTAGAATTTGCTCTGCATCAACTCTGGGCGCAACAGCGAGACATTCAGCTGACCCATGCAGCTTACGATGACATTGGTGGCATCGAAGCGGCTTTAGCTGTTTACGCACAAAAGGTATACGGCAAATTGAATCAAGTGCAAAAGGAACAGACACGGCGAATTTTCCTTCAGTTGGTGCGTGCAGGCGAAGGAACTGAGGATACACGTCGCGTTGCCACATTGATGGAAGTCGGGGAAGAAAACTGGAGTTTAGTCACACACCTCGCTTCCGAACGTTTACTAGTTACAGGACGTAATGAAAGTACAGGCAAAGAAACCGTCGAGATTGTCCACGAAGCCTTAATTCGAGAATGGGGAAGTTTACGCCAGTGGATTGAACAAGACCGAGAATTCCGTACTTGGCAGGAGGGATTACGGACTCTAATGCGGCAATGGGATCGTAGTGGGCGAGATGATAGTGAATTATTACGAGCCAAACGTTTAGCTGATGCAGAAGAATGGTTCCAAAAACGCCCAAATGAATTGATAGCAGAACGGGAATATATTCAAGCTAGCTTAGTACTGCAAGACCGGGAAAAGAAAGAGCAAGAACGCCTAACGAGGCAACGCAAAAAAGTATTTATAGTTGTTAGTTTGGCAATAACTAGTGTTTTTGCTGTAACGTTTGCAGTTGCATGGTTGTTAACAGAAAATCAAAGACAAAAAGCAGAAAAAAGTGAAATTAGCGCCTTAAATGTCTCTTCCGAAAAGCTCTCAATAGCGAACCAAAAATTTGAGGCTTTAATATACGCTTTGAGAGCAGGCAAAAAACTTCAGCGAGCAATTTGGAGAGATTCCACAATATATCAACAAGTTGTCAATACATTGCAACAAGCAGTTAATGAAATACAAGAATATAACCGCTTAGAAGGACATACAGATTGGGTTTATGGGGTGAGCTTCAGTCCTGATGCAACTCTCATTGCCAGTGCCGGTTTAGATAAAACGGTCAGATTTTGGCATCTAGATGGCAGTATGGTTGGAGCAGCCATGCAACACGATGGTAAGGTTTTTGATGTCAGTTTTTGTCCCCAGGGTCGGATGCTGGCTACAGCGAGTGCCGATAAAACCGTCAAAATTTGGGGTTTAGATGGTGTGTCTCAACTTAAAACGTTGAAGCATAATAGTGCAGTTTTGGGAATAAGCTGGAGTCCAAATTGCCAAACTCTTGTGACTGCTAGTGCTGAGGGGGTTACACTCTGGGATATGAGTAACTACAAATCAACAAAGATCCAAAAAGGCGCGGTCAATAGTGTAAGTTTCAGCCCCAATGCTCAAATGATTGCGATCGCAACAGATGATGATGCCAAACTTTTGAGATTAAATGGTAGTATCATTCAACGTTTTAAAGGTCATACAGACAAGGTTAATAGCGTTAGCTTCAGTCCAGATGGTAAGACTATTGCTACAGCCAGTTTTGATAAAACGGTTAAACTTTGGAATCTAGATGCTACTTTGCGTACTACTTTTCAAGGGCATACTGATAGAGTTTTTGATGTGAGTTTTAGCCAAGACGGCAATACAATAGGTACAGCTAGTTGGGATGGAACTATTAAGCTTTGGAATCTAGATGGTACTTTGCGTACTACTCTCAATGGCCCTGGCGGTAGATTCACTAGTATTAGTTTTAGCCCAAAAGGCAAATTCCTGGCTTCTGGTAGTACAGATAAAAGTATAAAAGTTTGGCAGGTTGATATTAATTCTCTGCCCATTCAAGGACACAATAAAGCAATTCGTAGCGTTG
This sequence comes from Nostoc sp. ATCC 43529, assembly GCA_003326205.1. Taxonomy (GTDB): domain Bacteria; phylum Cyanobacteriota; class Cyanobacteriia; order Cyanobacteriales; family Nostocaceae; genus Nostoc. Next base: position 31,818 of record LWTK01000064.1, on the reverse strand, counting down.
CTTTTAACCCCAAAGATAATAGTATGTTCGCAACTGCCAGTGAGGATAAAACCGCCAAGATTTGGAAAGATGGAATGTTTAAATCTGCACTCAAACATGAAGCAGAAGTTTATGGCGTCAGTTTTAGCCCTAATGGCAAGATGTTAGCTACTGCAAGCGGAGATAAAACCGTTAAGCTATGGAATAGCGATGGTTCTTTGCGTAAAATTCTCAAGAGACATCAAAAATTAGCGTTCTATCCTACCTTCAGCCCTGATAGCAAAACCATTGCTACAGCTAGTGGTGATAAAACTGTCAAATTTTGGAATCTTAATGGAAAAGAGATTTTACGGCCTCTAGTAGGACATACTGACAATGTTGTAGATGTTAAGTTCAGCCCGGATGGCAAGATGATTGCCACTGCGAGCGATGATGGAACTGCTAAAATCTGGTTATTAAATAGTACTTTATGTACGACATTGTTAGGACACACTAGTGAAGTCAATGGGGTTTCGTTTAGTCCAGATGGCAAAATGATTGCTACTGCCAGTGATGATGGCAAGATAGGAATTTTGAAAATAGATAGTAATTTATGTAAAACTCGACCAAAGTATCTTACAATCCATCCAGGTCATCAAGAAAGAGTTATTAGTGTTAAGTTTAGTCCAGATAGTCGGTTAATTGCTTCTGCTAGCTTTGATAACACTGTAAAAATATGGGACAAATCTGGTAAATTACTACATACTCTTCAAGGACATAAAGATTGGGTGTGGAGTGCAGATTTTAGCCCTGATGGCAAGAAACTTGTCTCGGTAGGTAACACCAAAGATTTAACTATTCGATTGTGGAATTTAGATAAAATTAAAACTCAAACTTCAGATTTAAATAATTTGCTCAAAGAAACCTGCCGTTATGTCAGCGACTATCTCAAGAATAATAACAATCTTAGTAATGAAGATAAACACCTTTGCGATCGCTAACGTCAGAATTCAGAATTAACAAGGTTTGACACCAACAAAAGTATGCGGGTAAGCGGCACAGCCATGTTCCCTACGATTATCTGTACCTCATTGCTTTAGAGATCATTTATAAAGTAAATCTTAAGTAGGGTGTGTTACGGCTTTAGCCTAACGCACCGTCTTATATAGCAGTGCGTTAGGCCCTGATATCATATTTTTCGTGACAAGTAATCTCAAAATACGCGCCTAACACAACGCCAGTTGCTTCTCCTGTCGGAGACGCTGCGCGAACAAGTCTCTTAACCCGCAAGGGCGCACTGACTCCCCTACAATAATTTTATTTTTACTTTATAAATAGCCTCTTAGAATCTGCTGTAACTAAACTTAGGCGTAGGTTGGCTTGACATTCAAGACAGTCGCTACAAATCTATTTAGCTGAAAATTGCTCTAAACTACAAGCACTATGAATCGGATTGTGTCATAATTCGATTTTATAATTTTGAACTCTGTATTTATGCCTTGTTCTGCCACCCTTACTCAACTGGCCGAAGTGCTTTCGGCTCGTCCTTTAAACTTATATGAAGCTGGTTTAACACAAGTAAGTAGCGGTATACAAACAGATACCCGTATCCTCAAGCCGGGTGAAGTGTTTTTAGCTTTACGAGGCGATAAGTTTGATGGACACGAATTTGTGCCAACAGCGATCGCTAAGGGTGCCATAGCTGCAATTGTAGATTTGGAATATGAAAATCCCGGATTTCCTGTATTGCAGGTATCAGATACCCTCAAGGCATATCAGAAAATTGGTAGATGGTGGCGCGATCGCTTTGATATTCCGGTAATTGGTGTTACAGGTTCTGTAGGTAAAACTACGACTAAAGAATTAATTGCCGCAGTTTTAGGAACAAAAGGAGCAGTTCACAAAACTTATGGCAATTACAATAACGAAATTGGTGTGCCGAAAACTCTCTTAGAACTGGGTAGAGAAAATGACTACGCCGTCATTGAAATGGCCATGCGGGGTAGGGGACAAATTGCCGAACTCACACAAATAGCGCGTCCCACCATTGGAGTGATTACCAATGTGGGAACGGCGCATATTGAGTTGTTAGGTTCCGAAGAAGCCATTGCCGAGGCAAAATGTGAGTTATTAGCCGAAATGCCTGCTGATAGTGTGGCAGTGCTAAATTACGACAATCCCCTATTAATGACTACGGCGGCGAAAGTTTGGACGGGAGAAGTCATAACTTACGGTTTTTCTGGTGGCGATGTCTCAGGAGTGTTGATTGATAACGAAACTGTGGAAGTCGCAGGAATGCAACTGCCTTTACCGTTACCTGGCCGTCACAATGCGACTAATTTCCTAGCAGCTTTAGCAGTGACAAAGGTTTTGGGTATTGATTGGGCGAGTTTGAAAGCAGGCGTGCAAGTGGATATGCCCACAGGGCGATCGCAGCGGTTTAATTTAGCCAATGACGTGGTAATTTTAGATGAGACATATAATGCTGCACCAGAAGCGATGTTAGCAGCATTGCAATTATTGGCAGACACACCAGGAAAACGAAAAATTGCCGTGTTGGGTGCAATGAAAGAATTAGGAGAACGATCCGAACAGTTGCACCAGCGAGTAGGAGAAACAGTGCGGAAGTTAAATTTAGACAGCTTGTTGGTGTTGGTTGATGGAGAAGATGCCGAAGCGATCGCTAAAAGCGCCGGCGGTATTGCATCGGAGTGCTTTGCAACTCATAGCGAATTGGTGGCGAGGTTGAAGACATTTGTACAACCAGGCGATCGTTTACTGTTCAAAGCCGCCCACTCAGTGGGGCTAGAACGGGTTGTCAATCAGTTACGTGCAGAATATCGCAAATGATACCACTAGAAAGCAAACGTCTGATAAGTAGTTCAACAATAAAAATGCTCATTCAAAATTTAATTCAAAACCAGGCTGCATTTTTAGGTATTTTGATTGGATTTAATTTAAGAAAAGAAGTGCGAATAAAATGGGAAGAACTTACTAAAATGATAACCGATCTAATTAATAATAATCTCGTGAAAAATCTCCTAAAATCAACTTTACAAGCCTTCCGCTTGTCCTCTTATCTCCTCATACACCCCCTTGAAATCATACCAATTTTAAAAAAAGAATGCGACAGATACAGGCTGCTAAATCCTTGTTCTGTCGGCTTTCTTAATTTTGAATTTTGAATTTTGAATTTTGAATTTTGAATTGGCATCATTTTTCCCGATAGCCTCCAGCGTAGTTAATTACGCAAATTGTTCTATATGATTTGTGAGTTCCAAAAGCAACACCAGAGACTTTAAAATTGCCGTTAAAAATGTTTGTTCGATGACCGCGATCGGGAACACCATCATCAATAATTAATTGCATAACAATATCTTGGGCTGTGTTAGGTCCATAACTGATATTTTCGCCTGCGGTTGTCAGCCATTTACCATAGCGATTAATGCGAGTAAAGGGGTTACTACCATCGCTACCATCATGACCTGTGGCACCTTTTGGCCCTTGGTCTTTAACGTGGTCTTTGGCGGCTAAAGACATACCTTTAGATGCACTCAAAGCACCTACAGGACGTGCTGATTTGAGAAATGCGATCGCTTCATCGACTGCTTTTCCCCCTTCTTGAGTTACCAAATAAGTATTATTAGAAATTTTGACTCGGTTACCTTGAAAACGCTTGCGATAGTTTTGCAAAATCGGCACATAAGCCTGGGGATTTGTTCTGACTTTATTTGTTTCAACAATTACTTGTTGTTCTAGTGGTGAAAGGTAACTCGCTTTTGCTAACAAAGTTGGGCTACTTTCTTTAGTGACTGCTGGTTGAGATTTGGCTACAGTCGGGCTAGATTGAAGCAATTGATCTGAACAACCAAGTATTAGGGTAAGTGAAAAAATTACCCAAAACTTAATTCGATGCATTGATGACCTCACGATTTTTTTATCAATTAATTTAGTCAATTAGAAGGAATTGCAATTTTCAAACCGCAGAAAATGTCAACACTTTTACAGCTTCCTAAAATAAAGCTAGATTAAGCCACTAGTCATATAGATAACACTGCTATACTCTTTGTTCCTGAGATACTACAAAATTATCACAACGAGTTTTGGAGCTTTAACGCTTTGTAGAAGGATTTTCCAGTCTGTAGTTCAAGTTGCGATCGCCACTCTATACACTGATTATTAAAATATCAATAGCTGAGAAAGTTAAATTAGACAAAATAGAACTAAAAAAATAGCGACTCTAACAATATAATTAGGTATCCATCGAATAAATTTTGCATAACTGCGATCGCACCTGAAAAACTTTGTAATAGTTAAATTTAAGCTGAGTAAACAGATGTGGATACTTGGACATATTAACTACAAAAGGTACTAGCCATGAGTTGCCGCGCACTGCTATTAGTAAATCCTCATGCTCGCCAAGGGCAAAAGGGTTTGTCTGAAGCGATTGATTATTTGAAGACACTTGGCTTTATTTTAATTGAAGAGTCTACAGAACATCCGAAACAACTTTATGAAGTCATACTTCGCTATCAACATCAAGTTGATTTAGTAATAGTTGGTGGTGGCGATGGCACTCTTAATGCCGCGGTAGATGCTTTAGTTGAAACTCAATTACCCTTAGGAATTTTGCCTCTGGGAACTGCCAATGATTTGGCAAGAACTTTAAAAATTCCCAACTCTCTCAACGAAGCTTGTAATATTATTGCCCAAGGAAATTTACACCGCATTGATTTGGGTTGGGTCAATGGCAAGCACTTTTTTAATGTTGCCAGTCTCGGATTGAGTGTAAAAATTACCCAACGACTTACCAAAGAAGTCAAACGCCGTTGGGGAGTATTTGCTTACGCCGCCACTGCATTACAAGTGATTTGGTCGGCTAGACCTTTTAGTGCTGAAATTGTCATCAATGGTGAATCGGTTCGTGTGAAAACAGTGCAAATTGCCGTAGGTAACGGCCGTTATTACGGTGGTGGTATGGCAGTAGCAGATGACGCTGCAATAGATGACCAAAGACTAGATCTTTATAGCTTGGAAATTCAACATTGGTGGCAGATTATACTATTATTACCTGCCATGCGACAAGGGCGGCATATACATTGGCAAAGTGTACGCTCTCTTCAAGGTCAGGAAATACGGTTATATACTCGCAAACCACGTCCTATTAATACAGATGGCGAAATCACTACTTACACACCTGCCCATTTCCGAGTTATACCTAAAGCTGTAGCTGTTTTAGTACCCGTATAAGTCAATATTTAAGAGTTAGGAGTTAGGAGTTATGAGTTAGGAGTTAGGAATTATTCTCCTTGTCTCCCTCATCTCCCCTACTCTCCACTTTCTTTGATAAAAATCGCGCCAAATGCATCTGAGATTTTCTCAAGATATAAAATCCTTGTTAGAACGCCTAGCTGAACAACCCCTGACTCTAGGTGATATTCTGGCTGAAACCTCAGAACGAGGGTTTAGTCTAGTCATTGCATTATTAGTTTTGCCATTTTTGTTTCCAATGCCACCGGGATTAACTGGCCCTTTTGGTGGTGCTTGTTTGCTGTTGTCAGTGCAAATGCTTTTAGGAAGGCGATCGCCTTGGCTACCAAAAAGAATTGCTAACTACAAATTTCCTCGTCGCTTTGCCGAGTTACTTTTACAAAATTTGGGTCGCCTGACTAAAGTTTTACAGAAAATCACCCGTCCCCGATTGAGAAAAATAGCTCATAATCCTTTGACTTGGCGAATCAATGGCTTTTGTATCACTTGGTTAACAATATTATTGATATCACCAATTCCCTTTACAAACCCCATTCCTACTGTAGGTATTTTACTTTTGACTGTTGCTACTATTGAATCTGATGGTTTATTAATTTGTATCAGCTACGGAATTACAGGTTTGATTACTTTACTATTTGGATTTATTGGGTATGCTTTGTGGTTAGCTCCGGGTTTACTACCATCTATATTTAAATAATAAAAGCCCCAACCCAAAGGCTGAGGGCTAAGACTTATGTGATTTATTAGAGTGCATCTACCATTTATTAATCCACTTTACTTATTGTGTAATCCGGGAAAATTTAGTTTTTTAAGTATTTGATTTATAAAAAATATTATTAATAAATAAAGCCCTCAGCTTAAAACTGGGGGCGATAAATTTATTAAGGTGCATCTACCATTTAATAATCCGCTTGTATTCTTGGTCTATCCGGGTAAATTTGATTTGTTAAAAAATTTTATTTTTACAGAATAAAAATTATTAGCAATAAATAAAGCCCCCAGCTAAAGGCTGAGGGCTGTGATTTAATTAAGGTGCATCTACTATTTATATATCCGCTTTAGTCGCTACTCGATCAGGAAGAATTGAAAAAAGAATAGATAGTTGTGAGATTGATTTTATTATCTATAACGTGAGTATTAACTTCAACCAAAAAAACCTACGGTATTTGACTAAGTAAGTATTCCCTATCTTCATAAGAATTTTACAAAAAGCCCAATTTTCCCCTAAGTACGCGAAGTTTCTGTTAATATCTCTCATGTGATATCCGCAATAGTACGAATATAGTTTAGTAGTTGGGTATATGACTATGAAAATTAGATACACCCAATTCCATGAAGCGATATCTACGACGGGCTATGCCTACGCATATTATCCAAGGTGTCATGATAGTTCTATTTTCCCTTGGCAGCCTTGGTATTGTCGGAGGAAGCTTTTTCCTCAGAAAAGCTTTTAGCAATACTAGCGAAGCTGAAATAATAACTGATACAACACGCTACAAAGAAATTCGCAATCAATTATGGTCTGACCTTGACCAGCTAAAACATTTTCCAAATCAGATTCCCGCAGATGCTAAAGATATTCGCATTGCTTACTCACCTGGATTTTTACAAGGAGGTAGTTTTTTTCAAATTAGATTGAAACAGTCCCCAGAAAAAATAAAAAAACTACTCTCACAATACAGAAATAATGCAAAACATAAATATAGAGGGGGCGATACAAACGACCATATAAATCAACCTAACGGTGTGCCGACAACCTTTTTCTACACCAATGATTCTTCTGGGGAAACTTTTCCAGATGCATACGAAATATTAGTATTAGATGCAACAGACAGAGGTAAATCCGGTTTCAAATGGAATCATGGTGATAGCTATGGTGTTGCGATTAATAGCTCTGCCTCAGAAATTATCTATTGGGCTGAACAATGGTAGTTATTACTGGATGTTAGTTTTACTCTTTTAGGTATATAACTTTCGGTAGTTAAAAATTTATATCGATTATGGCTAATATTTAAAAAATGCTGAAATATCTGATTATTTATAATGTCAACTGCTTTAATTACTGGTGCCTCTAGTGGTATTGGTAAAGCTTTCGCCCAGGAATTGGCTGCACGCAAGACAAATCTTGTACTCGTTGCTCGTTCTGAAGATAAACTAAACCAATTAGCTAAAGAATTAAAAGAAAAATATAAAGTTCAAATAGATGTTATAGCTAAAGACCTTACAGAAGCTAATGCCGCGGCTGGTGTATTTGATGCCACAAAAACAAAGGGATTAACAATTGATTTATTAATCAACAATGCTGGCTTTGGTTATTATGGGGACTTTGCCGAATCAGATGGAGAAAGACAAGTTAAAATCGTACAATTAAACATTTTGGCATTGGTAGATTTAACCCATAAATTTCTACCAATAATGCGGCAACGTCGTTCTGGAAGTATTATTAACGTATCCTCTATTACAGGATTTCAACCGATACCATATCTTTCTGTTTATGCTGCTAGTAAAGCTTTTATTCTTAGCTTTAGTGAAGCACTCTGGGCAGAAAATCGTCAATATGGTGTTCGTGTTTTAGTTACTTGTCCAGGCCCAATAGAAACTAATTTTTTTGCAGAAGCTAATTTTCCTCCAGCTTTAGCAGGAAGTACAGAAAAAGTCTATTCCTCTGAAGAAGTAGTTCGCGAATCTCTGAAAGCTTTAGAAGAGTGGCAGCCTACAGTTATTATTGGCGATGTTACCACTCAAATTAGAAGTACATTAGCTCGATTAGTACCACGAAAAGTTCTACTGAATATTTTGGCAAAAAGGTTTAAAGTCTAATATTATTTTGAACGTCCTTTGTATAGTAGGCAATAGGCAATAGGCAATAGGCAACAGAATTGAAAGTTCTTTGGTGTCAAAGTTTTATTATCAGTTTATGTCCTAAACTATGCTTCGACTGCTATAAAATCCCCTAATTTGAATCATGTGGATTCCCCTATTAAGTAGAAGGACTCAATTAAACTAAAGTTCGTAGTATGGGCTTGAGCCATTAAAACGTTTGTTAAGAGCGATAAATCGCTTACTACGAACAAAGCTCCAATCTTACATTTAATTATGTCTACTTACTTACCTATTGCCTATTGCCTTTTAACCAAAAATTACATGTACCGAGTTAGTTGGACACGGTAACGGTCTTTTTTAGTAACAGCAATTTCTCCAACTTCTAAACGTCCTTTAGAGCGAATGGCGATTAAATCACCTGATTTTACTTGAGAACTAGCTTGAGTTACTTCCTTCCAGTTGACACGGACATCACCAGAGTCGATTAAATCAACCATTTTACTGCGGGACATACCAAAACCAGCAGAGGCGATCGCATCTAACCGCAAAGACGCTTCCACAGTAGTTAATTCTTTTTTCTTCGGTTCTCGAACCTTTAATTCACCAATCTCAATCCGTTGAGTTTTCACAGGAACCGATCGCACCTGTTTGAGGTTCATTTCCAAAAATTCCACCAACTCTGGTGCAACGATCGCTTGCGCCCCTCTTTCTCCCAAAACAATAATATCTCCTGTCTTTTCGCGGACAATTCCTGTCCCTAGCATTGCGCCCAAAAAGTCGCGATGAGTGGCGGTATCAAATAAGAAATTACCAGCAATTTCAACTGCGACAAGGCTGACTTGAGATGAATCTAACGGAAGTTCAGAACGAGCGATCGCTATTCTTTGGCGTTCAGCTTGCGGATATCCACCCCACACAACCAATTGCACCTCTGTTAATCGGCTAAATACTCGTTGAATTTCTGCCAATTCTGGAGGAGACAAAAAATCCGTCACAACTACTTCCCAAGTTTTAATAGCTTGCTCTGCTTGATCAATTACACGAGCTACACTATCTCGATTTTCAACACCCTTTAAAAGTTCTTCTCGTGGCAACATTCTGAAAAATTATGAATTAGTCATTAGTCATTAGTCATTGGTCATTAGTCATTAGTCGTTAGTCATTGGTCATTAGTCTAAATTCTGAATTTTGAATTCTTATCTTGATTCTAACTTTAATTCCCATTTTATAAAGTTTTCATTTCTCTCAAATTGTTGCATTCCTAATTTTTCGAGAATGCGGATTGAGGCAACATGATTATTTGGAGAATGAGAGATAATGCTTTTAAGTTGGGGCTGAGTAAAGGCAAAATTTACTAATGCTTCTACTGCTTCAAAAGCAAATCCTTGCTGACGATAGGCTGATATAACTTCATAACCCATTTCTGTTGTTCCTTGCTCATTAGGTTTGCCAGCAAATCCCAAATCACCAATTAGGGTATTGTCAGCGATGTGAATTATCAGCCACACACCCCAACCCAATTGTAAAGGATCGTCTATTAACATCTGAGCATACACTGGAAAAAAATCTAACACCTCAGATGCATACCATTCATCAGGAACGCGTACCCCTAAAAACTTTTCTACTTCGGATTTATTTTTTGCCACAATGGCTTGCGCCACTTCCAAGGAACAAGGAAGCAACTCAAGCCGTTGTGTAGTAATGTGTAAACTATGATTCATTTGCTACACGCTATTTGTGTCTGCATAACCCTGAATATTTTCTGGCTCAAATTGCCGTAATATCTTAGTTGCTTGCCTAGTCAGAGTTTCAGAACCTTGAACTGCAATTAAGTATTTACCTGCATCTAAACGGTTACGGTAAGGTAAAGCATCACCACTACCTACGAGTAAACCAACTCCGCCACCGACAAACACACCACCCATAGCACCACTAGCAGCACCCAGCAGTCCTCCAACGATGTGATTGCCAACTTCACCGGCCCAGGCGAAAGTATGCAAATCAGTAATCAAGCTGAAGGTGAAACCTGCAAAAAAGCCGAATGGTATCAGCCAGGTTGCCATAAGCCGTGCTTGCTTTTTGGCTTGGTCTTTGGGGTCAATTAAGCCAAACTCGTCAGCGCTTTTATACCCTTTCCCTAGAATAGTACTGTTTATGCCTTCTTTTTCTAAAGCTAAGTAAGCAGCTTCAGCTTGAATACGGTCTGGTAATACAGCAACAAGGTAATTCATTGATTCTACAATACTTATCTAATAAAAGTTTTGCCTTAATTAACAGAGTATCAGTCCTGGTTAAATCTATCTCGCATTCGGTAGGAGTTAGGGGTACAGACGCGATAATCGTGCCTGTACAAAAGTTAAAAGTTCAGAATTCAGGAGTCAAAATTTAGTACTACTTACGTATTGACATAGAATACCAAATATGCAAAAGTCGAAAACCAAATTTCTCGTAGGTGTAAAGCGGTATGCTATTTACCCCTACAGTATTTTTACGCTGATTATCCAATCCCTAATCCCTAATCCCCAGTCCCTTTTACTTTAAAGAATCCAGTGGCTCACAAAAATTGTTCACGCCTTGCTTGAGGACATAAATTAAAACCGGCGTTGCCAAAATTTTCGGAAACGTCGGCGTTGTTTTGAGATGTTCCATCATCTTTTGAAGTGAACTATTGAGCAAATCTTCGCGATATTCTTGTTGGCAAATCACCGCACGCCATTTTCTAGCCAAAGCATCTAACCATTCGGAATTTGCTCTTTCTGGTTCTTGTCCTGCGCGGATAGCTAGCGTCATCGCTGCATCCTCTAAATCTCCATCACAGTCTTCAATCAAGTCCAGCGCTTCCATATCACTGGGATCGTCTGCCAATTGAGAGCGAAACTGTGCAATTTCTTTCGATGTTACTTTAGTCATGAGTCTTTGACAAGGCGAGCGATCGCACACTTAGTTATGTTAGTTCAATTTTGACACTTCACGTGAAAATAGGGCATGGGGAGTGTGGGGAGTGTGGGAGGAAGGATTTCTTCCCCATCTTCCCACACCTCCTGCTTGCCCAATGCCCAATGCCCCATACCCAATTTTTTGCAAAAAGCCTCATTTTTCAGTTTAATTACTGAAATAATGAGGCTTTTGGGGGCTTTTGATGAGAAAGGCTACTCAATTCTATGATGCGGTTGAGTTTTGGGTAACTACCGTAGTCCTCTGAGGGTAACAGACCTTTGCAGTTGAGCTAAAGCACGGTTGTAATCTAAGATTGCTGTGACTCGATTACCTTCAGCTCTTGTTAAGTCGTTTTCAGAGTTAATCACATCAGTTTGAGTACCTACACCGGCTTGGAATCGCAAACGCGCTAAACGTAGAGCTTCCCTGGCTTGTTCTAAAGCGGTATTAGCGGTTTGAACATTCTCCAAATTAGATTGCTGGGTAGAAAAGGCTTGTTCTACTTGAAAGCGAATTTGGTTACGCTGTTCAGCAAATTGAGTTTCTGCGATCGCAATATTAGCTCTCTGCTGAGCAGCTCTGGCTCTTGCTGCTCCCCCATCAAACAAATTTAGGGTTGCTCGAACTCCAAATGAGTAACCATCTGTAACACTAACGCTATCATCAAACTGGTCTAGCAAGTCATAGCTGGCTACTAAACTAATTTGAGGGCCGAGTTCTGCAAGGGCTTGCCGACGCTGTTGCTCGTTAATATTACGTTGTGCTAACTGTTGTTGGAGTTCTGGGCGGTTTTGAAAAGCTCGCACGATACTTTCTTCTAACGTTAGATCCCAAAGACCAGCTAATTGTACGGGATCGGCGGCGCTGATATTTATCCCTTGGGGCAAACTGATCCTAGTAGCTAACTGACGACGTGAAATTGCTTGCTGGGATCTAGCGTTAGTTAAATCTTGCTGGGCGTTGGCTAAATTCACCTGAGAACGCAGCACATCAAACCGCGTACCAACACCAGCTCGTTCTAAAGCTTCTGCATCCCGCAAACTAGCCTCTGAGTTCTGCACAGCCGACTGGGCAATACGTACTTGTTCGTCCGATTGTTGTAAATTGTAGTAGTCAGTCGTCACATTCAAGCGAATTTCCTCAGACTGAGTTTCTACAGCCAACTCATTGAAGCGTAGCTGTTCCCTAGCCGCATTTCTACGAGCTTTATTTAACCCAGAGGTATATACGTCATAAGAAAGTTGTGCTTGCCCAGAAAAACTTGTGCTTGGTTCATCATTAGAGCTGTTTGGACTTAATCTATTTTGAAGCTGACTACTAGAAGATTGACTGCGAGTCAGATCCGCACTAACCCCAAGAGTCGGCAATAAAGTAGCTTCCGCTTCTTTTAACGCATATCGGCTGCGTTCTAGCTCCAATAATGCCACTTGTAAATCCCGATTGTTACGCCGTGCTAATTCTAGAGCCTGTGCCAAACTAATCGGCTGATTTTCCTGGAGTGTCACTTCCTCGGTTTTGGTAGGAAACTGCAAGGGATTTGCATTTTGAATCAGCTTTTCTGGAATTTGCACTGAACCACCTGGTACAGGAGTTACGCTTCCTGGCACAGTGGGAGTTGGGGTCGAACCAGGGGGTGCAGGAGTTATGCTTCCTGGTACAGTGGGAGTTGGTGTTGAACCATCTGGTACAGGAGTTACACTTCCTGGTAAAGTGGGAGTCGGCGTTGAATCTGTGGGAACCGGGGTATTACTCTGAGCTACACGTTTTTCAACAGAATTTTGTTGTAGGCAGGTGTTTGAGGTTACCAGCAAAGGAGCCAAATCAGTTTTGGTTTTTCTCAACTCCTGCTGCGGACACCTCTCGGCTGACAACAGTTTTGCTGCTCCTACACCTGTGGGTGAAGTTTGTAAAAATGTCTGCAAATGAGTAACGGTATTTATCTTTTGAACCACTGGCTGCTGTGAAGCAGACAAGGACAAAATTTCTTTTTGGACAGACGCGGGTTTAGAAGTGTAGTCAGAAACTACTATCTTCTTTAATTTCTGCCAATAGGGACTGGAATTGCTCTGTGTTTGGTTGCTTTTGGCAGAACGCTTGATATCTGGTTCTTGGGAAGAACCAAAGCTAGGCGTTAAATTCAAAAGTCTACTTTTATCTTTTCGAGCTACTTGTTCTATTGGCACATTAGTATTTCCAGCCATCAAAACTGGAATACTGTGATTACTTAAAGGCTTCACACTAAACTTAGTAAAACCAGGAGCAGGTAATAGGGTTGGAATACTAACATTTGCTGTTTTAGGCAATTGCGTATTCATGAAATCTACAACCAAGGTTTGACCATAGGTAGAGGTCGAAACACTTGAAGAAGATGCCAGCTGTACCCCACTTACTTTCACAGTATCAGCCCACGCAGGCTGAGTTGTTAAGACCGCTGCTGTCACACCAGGCAAGAAGCTATGGAATAATTGCTGTCCTTTCACCGCATCCCCTCACACGAAAATCAATCTAGCGGCAGAAAACCTTTCTTCACCACAGAATATAGCACGATACTAAATTTAGGAATGAATATACTACGATACTAAATTTAGGATTCGGAACTCTGTTTATCTTCAAAACGTTTAACAATGCGAGAAAGTTCCGCCTTTTCATCGATACTAACGCGAGTAGGAGCACCACTAACAATCCGTTCGTAGTTCCGGAATGAATCTTTAATTTCTGGGCCATCGGCAGTGATATTATACTCGCGAATGCCCTTATCGTGCCAAGACCCTCTCATTTTAAATACGTTAATTGCCCGCGACATTTCACCGCGAATTTCTACGTACTGTAACATCAAAATTGTATCGGTAATCGTGGAAATATGAGAGTCTGTAATTGAATGCGATCCCATAAATTGGTCGGTTGTGTTAGTAAAGAAACCGGTGATTTCTTCTTGTTTGGCATAACCGGTAACACCAATTACAAACTGTCGAAATGCATTATTACTCACTCCTCTAGCTAGTGCTGAGAGTGAATCAATTGCTATACGAGCTGGTTTAAAAATGGCGATTTCCGATTTAATAATTTGTAAGTGGTCTTCTAAGCCAGTTGATTCGGGATAGGTACAAATTATTTTCAGTAAACCTTGGTGTTCTAATTCCTCAAAATCAATTCCCCAAGAAGAAGCGTTGCGAGATAGTTGGGCGCGTGATTCTTCATAAGCAAATAAAATCGCCTGTTCTCCATTGAGACAGCCATCTTGAATAAACTTACTTACTAATAGGGTTTTGCCCGTACCTGTGGCTCCTGTGGCTAAGATAATTGAATCTTTGAAGAAACCACCACCGCACATTTCATCTAAGGTTTTGACGCCAGAAGATACTCTGACATTGGAAGAACGTTGAGTCAAGCGCATTGCCCCCAGTGGAAATATGTTGACTCCTTCATTGGTAATTGTGAAAGGATACTCGCCTTTCATATGAGTTGTACCGCGCAATTTGAGAATTTCAATTGTGCGACGGCGGCGTTCTCCTTCTAAAACGTTGCGAACAATAACCACATTATCAGAAACAAATTCTTCGACTCCAAAAGACGCAACCGGGCCATATTCTTCGCTGCGTTCAGTGGTGATTACAGTGGTGACGCTGAGTTGTTTGAGACGCGCTACCAGACGAAAAATTTCACGTCGCACCACTCCCATTGCTTCATACTGTTGAAACACCGCTGTGATTGAGTCGATCGCTACTCGTTTAGCTTTATATTTGCGAATGGCATATTGCAAACGCTCAATCAATGCAGAAAGGTCAAAGTTCCCAACGATATCTTGACCTTCAGGATCGGGAGATGCATCCAGGATAAATAACTTGCCTTCTTCAATTAGGCGTGGCAAGTTCCACCCAAAAATATGAGCGTTTTTAATAATATCACTGGGCGATTCTTCAAAGGTAACAAATACTCCTGGTTCGTCAAAGTAGGTAATGCCGTTATACAGAAACTGAAGAGATATTAAAGTTTTTCCCGTACCTGAGGTGCCGCTAATCAAGGTAGTTCTACTAACGGGTAATCCACCATGACTAATATCGTCAAACCCCTCGATCATCGTGCGAATTTTTTCTACACCCCCAATTAACGGCGGTTTCTTTGGTTCTATTTGCTCGTTTTGACTCATTGCTTGATAACAAATGGGTAGGAAGGAAACCCTTTTTTTATTACTAACAGTTTGGATGCAATTTTTTATGATTAAATGTTTTATTCTGTAAAGTCTTCTTCACTTAATTCTTCATAAAGTAAATCTAATCCAATTAATACTCTTTCTCTATCTGAAAGATCGCCGATAATTTTGCGAACCGGTGGGGGCAAAATTTTAGATAATGTTGGCGTCGCCAATATTTTATCTTCTTCGGCTAGTTGCGGGCTTTTCAGTACATCGATTACTTTTAAAGCATAAACACCTTCAAACTCCTGTTCTAAAATATTTTTGAGTGTTTTTAATGCCCGTACTGAGTTAGGGGTGTTCCCTGCTACATAAAGCTTGAGAACATAGGTCTTTCTGGCTTTATTCATAGAAGTTACAGGCTAATTATCGCAAGAAAAATACAAGATGCAAACACGCATTGGGAGTAACTAACAGCGGTAGCTTGTGCCGATTTGAACATCGATAAATTTAATTTATTTAGAAATTGAAGATCTATAGACTTCGCACAAGTGAGCCAGGATATCTATCAATGTCAGACGGTAATCTAATAAAGTTTCATCACTCCTGCCTTCTAATTTTAGCTGTTTGGAAAATTCATCTATTACTTCCATATGAATTTCGATAATTTGGGGCACAGGAATATTAGCATAAAATATAGTGTTGATAAATTTGTCAATTTTTTCTTTGAGGGTTTTATCTGTGGTAAAGTAATCTATAAGGATATCACTGTAATCTGATTTAAGTTGCTCTAATAATTCTTGGCGTTCTCGTACAGTCATTTGCTGAAAAGCCTGTTGTCTTTTTTGCGATTGACTAGCGAATACATAGAAATGCTTCCCATTATCTGTTTCACTGGGATGGGGCTGCAACCAATGTAGTGAATAATTTATTGTTCCAGAGGGAGTTACAGCAACAGGTAGATAGCTAAATTGCCCAAGAATGCCGGAAATAAACTTATATATCCAAGCAATTACACCATTTTGGTTGGTTAAATTAGCTTCATTATTTAAATATTTATTAACATTGCGTTGAAAAATCAATATAGGTAATAACATTTATTGTCTATCTATCTCCTTGATCGACTTGACCAAGAAGCGTGGGCTGATAAGTGTGGCAAACGCTTCTAGGGTAATACTGGGTGTGCAGTAAGCTTGTGGTTCCACCCCAAAAAAACGCTCTGTGTCAACAGATAGTTATAGCCACTCAAGAACCTGATGCAGCGACTGAGTGGTAGGGCTGAGTAGGTCTTAGATGAGGTATGTATCGGCAATTTATTATTTTTTTGTATATGCATATCTATGTATACAGATAGATAGACTTTTTTATTTTTCTCCTTGATAAGATACTTAAACGAACTTAAAGGAATGTCGCATTCTAAATCATTATAATTCCTCAAGGTTCTAAAGCGAATCTTTGGAGGCATAATTGTTTTAGCCGTGGCTATCGATGAGGAGTTTAAATACCAGTAAGACACTGGTGAGGCTATTTGCTAGAAATGAGGAGCGGCAAAAAGAAAGGTTGCCTCTCTTTTAAAGGTCGGACACCAGCAAGTGTCCGTGAGTGCAAGTCCCATTGTTTTAATGGCGTTGAAATCGTAACCAAAATTGCTTATATGAGTCTTCTTAGAGGATATGGCTTCAGGCGCAAAGAACATCGGCAGTTGGCGGATGGGAATGCCGGAGGTTTCCGCAGGAAGAATGACCCCCAAAGCCTTATGTCAATGCTAGATTACCCGCTTTATGACTTTCAAGCAACCGTACCTAGCTGCCCCCAAACAACTACTCTGGCGGTGGTGCTAGAGATTTTTGAGAAAGAGCAGTGCGATCGCTTGGTAGTAGTCAATCAACAGCAATACCCTATCGGATTGCTGTACTCTGTCCGTTTAATCCAAAAATTCTTAGGCCATAGTGACGATAAAAATTTAAATTTACAGCAGTCAATTTCCATTTGGGGGCAAGCTCTCATTGACCCAATACAGACAATACCAGTTTCTGAGCGTGTAGAGCAATTAGGCTGGCGTTTGTCTCAAGAACAAGCTCAAAAACAGCAAAATTTGGATTGGGCGTTGATTGACTCAGATAATAAATATTTGGGACTGGTGGATACCTCACGGCTGTTGCGATCGCTAACTAGAGAAAAAATCGCTGGCTCACTCACTTCTAGCGAACATCCCCATAAATATGATGCCTTGCCAACTCACTCCTCAGGGAAGATGCCAAATCAACCCCAGCCATTGGCACAGAAGCCACTGTTGAAGTTGTTGGAAACATTGCCTTGGCCTTTGATGTTGGAAACCGGTACTGGCGAGGTAGTAGCCAAAAATCCAGCTTGGTGGCAGCAATTAGGAGTTTTAAAAGACCCAGAAGGAGTCAGACAACAGGTGGAGGCAATACTAGCCCCCGTCCGAACCAAGAAACCAGAATACGTCAAGCAACGAGGGATCAAAGTTCATCCCAATGGTGGTGAAGAACAATCAACGCCACGAGTGTTGGTTAGAAGTGAGTCAATGTCCCAACCAGGCTTGTCTACTTTTAATAACCTCAGGGAACAAGAGACAACCATAGAAACGACAACCAGTCGCTGTTTTTTGGATAGTCAACCAGGTACTTGTACTTGTGTTGTCGAAGTGCAAAATGGTCAGGAACGAATCTGGCAATTTGCCAAAATTCCATTAGAAAGTCCAGAGTTGAAAGTCATGAGTGCTGAATCTGAGATGGCACTCAACACTGATTTGTGGTTGGTTTTAGCCACTGATGTCACCGAACAGCAGCAGCTTTGCAAAGAATTAGCAGCCAAAAATGCCGATTTAATTCAACTCAATCGCTTGAAAGATGAGTTTTTAGCCTGCATTAGTCACGAATTGAAAACTCCCCTAACTGCTGTTTTGGGATTATCCAGATTGCTAGTAGATCAGCAGTTGGGAGAACTCAACGAACGTCAAGCGCGTTATGCAGGACTGATTCATCAAAGCGGACGCCATCTGATGAGTGTGGTCAATGACATTTTAGATTTGACCAGGATGGAGACGGGACAAATGGAGCTGACACTAGCCCCAGTTAAAATTCGGGCAGTGTGCGATCGCGCTTTATCTGAGGCCAAAGCCATTCACACTCAAAGCAGCAAAGCCACAGTTACACCTGCAACTCCAAATGCCCGTTCATCTGCTCCCCAATTCAGCCTTTCCATTGAACTAGGTCTAGACCAAATTGTTGCCGATGAATTACGTCTGCGCCAAATGCTGATTCATCTACTTTCCAACGCCTTTAAATTCACTGAAGTATCAGGGGAAATTGGGCTGCGGGTGAGTCGTTGGGAAGGATGGATTGCTTTTACAGTTTGGGATACAGGTATTGGTATTCCCGAACATCAGCAACATTTAATATTTCAAAAATTTCAACAACTAGAAAATCCCCTGACTCGGCAGTTTGAAGGCACAGGTTTGGGGCTAGTATTAACTCGCGCTTTGGCCCGTCTCCACGGAGGAGATGTCAGCTTTTTATCTCGTGAAGGTAAAGGCAGCCAGTTCACACTGCTGCTACCGCCGAGTCCCCCAAAAGCAGGTTTTTCAGAGCCAGATCCGGAAACCACAGAAGACACACAAAAACCACACCAACAGACACCAGAAGTTCTCACAGCAGCCCGTCAGCATGTCGCTACGTCCCCACAATATCATGCCGCTAGTTCCCAACGGTTGGTCTTAGTAGTGGAAGCAGTAGCCCGATATATTGAAGATTTGACCGAACAACTCAAAAGTTTAGGATATCGCGTAGTGATTGCGCGATCGGGGACAGAAGCAGTAGAAAAAGCTCGGCGATTGCAACCGATAGCGATATTCCTCAATCCCTTGCTACCTTTGCTCTCAGGCTGGGATGTGCTGACCTTACTCAAATCTGACACCGCAACTCGTCATATATCTGTAGTTTTGACGGCAACGGCAGCAGAAAAAGAACAAGCATTTGCTAACCGAGCCGATGGCTTTTTAAGCTTGCCTGTAGAATATCAGGTCTTGTCACCACTGTTAGAAAAATTATGTACTCCCCAAGGAGTTTCACCGCTAGGGTCAGATAATAGCGCCAGTCTCACAACTAAGACGCCACTGCGAATTCTGAGGTTGGTAAATCCTGAGTTTGAATCGGTCAATCCCCACTCCTTATTACGAGAACATCGGGTGATTGAAGTTGATGATTTAGATCAGGCAGAACTCTTGGCGCGGGTGTGGCAATTTGATGTAATTTTGCTCGATGTCGAAACTACCATAGCCCAAACCTATTTAAAACAACTAATTCAACATCCACGTTTGGCGGCCATACCGTTAGTTACTTGCGATGTCGCCACTACTCTCAAAGCCTCACAAATACCAGGTTTATCTGTATTTCCTTATTTAACACCATTTGGAAAAGACAGCAGCACCCCTAGCGAGAAAACAGATGCCCTAGTATCAGTACTGCAAATTGCTTCTGGTGTTTGCTGCCCTCCCAACATTTTAGTAGTGGATTTGGCTATGTTGCGTGACTTCCCACAGGTAAGACGCAAGCAAGCCAAAGGTTATCGTACAGAAAGGAACTCCTCCATCACTACTGAAACACCTGAACGGGGGTCTGAGTGGTTCCAAGCTTTAATACAATACCTACAAACAGCAGGCTTCAAAGCAGCGATGAGTCCATGTTGGGCGGAAGTTTTACAACAAATTCGTCATCAAAGCGTTGACTTGTTATTAATTTGCTTAGGAGAATCAGTTATCCATAAAGATGTACTCAAAGCATTGAAAACATTGGGAGATTCGCCTTTAAACTTACCACCAATTTTAGTACTCAACCAACCATTGAATCGCCCAGAAAGTATTTCTCAGTCTGGGGTTGCTGACAACGAAATTGATAAACGAAAGAAGAATGGATTGGAATCAGTAGAAAGTATTGTCAGTGCGATCGCTACTCGGATATTACCGCGATCGATCTCAATGGAAGATTTGCTAAGTCAAATTAATCAAACTTTAGCTATCAACAGTCAAAATGAAAAATGTTGATCGGGTCATTGGTCATTGGTCATCAGCAAAGAACAAATGACTAAGGACAAAGGACTAATGACAGTTTTACGATATATCTAATTTTTCCTTTTTCTTTTTTAAGAAGGGAATGCGGATTAAATTATAAGCGCCTTTGGTGGATAAATTTTTGTAGTCATCTGGCTGTAAGTCCATTTGCAGAAATTTTTTCTGTTCAGCCAGCAGCAGTAGCGAAGGTGGTTTCAGACCCTTGGCTGCCTGGTTTTGAAGATGTTCTAGAGTCTCTTGGGGAAATCTGAAATAATTTACGTGAGTTTGACTATAAAATACTACGCTCGGCTTTTTAAAGCCAAGCATGACCAATTCTTCATTTGGTTGTCTGACTTCCTGTATAGTTGCAGACAGCTCTCTTAAAGGTAATTGACGTTCGCGATCGATAAAAAATGAAGCAGGCGTTAGGACAAAAATTAAAAACGCTACAAATCCAAGTGCATTTACACTGATTATATAATTCCAGCGACGACTCAGTACTAATCCCGCAACCAAAACAGCACAAACAAGCCAAATTACACCACCAATGACTGGTAAACCAGATTGTTTAATTAGTTCGTGGAAGTTGGTTATGGCTGGATCGCTACCTAATATATTGGTGATGTTAAACAGTACAGTTGCCAGAACTGATAAAAACGCTACATTCACCCAGCCACTCCAGAGGAGGAACGACGTGGGGATGGAAAAAGACGCGGGGAAGGGGTGACGCGGGGACGCGGGGAGTAATTTTTCCGTGTCTCCTGAAGTTCCGTTCGCCGGAAGCCTTGGCTCAGACTTCTCTCCGTGTCTCCGTGTCTCCGTGTCCTCTTTTTGCGTAGCTAGAAAAAGGTCGCTCCACAACAGTGCTACTAGAATGGCTGCTGCTGGCATTAGAGGTAATACGTAGCTAGGGAGTTTGGTAACAGCAATGCTAAAAAAGCCAAAGATGACAACAAACCAGAATCCGGCAAATAAACTCAATTGCTGAAAACGTTCTTGAGAGAGCCAGTGCGATCGCTGCCAAAATTTCAGTTTGAATAGTGCTATAGGTAAATACACTGAATATGGCGCAAAGCCCAGCAACACTATTATAAAGTAAAAATACCAGGGCGCTGAGTGCCCATTAACTACTTCTGTAAAGCGTTCTAGGTTGTGATAACCAAAAAAGGCATTAATATAATTCCAGCCATTACGCCAAATCACTAATGCATACCAGGGTACTGATAACCCAAGAATTATCAGTATACCTAAGAACAAGCGCATTTCACGAAATACCTCTCGCAGCTTGCCCACATAAAGCAAAAAGGCGATAACAATCAACCCTGGTAAGACGATTCCCACCGGGCCTTTAGTTAAAATCCCACCAGCAATTAACACATAACAAGCTAAATACCAGTTATTGGGGAATGGGGACTGGTGATTGGTGATTGGGGATTGGGCATTGGTTATCTCCCTTGTCTCCCCATCTCCCCATCTCCCCATCTCCCTAGTCCCCCCCTTCGCGTACCCCAGGAAGAAACACAACAAAGCTGATGCTATGCAGCCGGTAAGCAACATATCAGAGACACCAGTTCTCGCCCAAATTATGGTTTCGCCATTAAGCGCCATGAGGGCTGCTGCCAAAAAGGATATTAAGTAGCGGCGAGTAGGACGTGAAACTTGCTCGAATTCGTCTTGTTTAGCTAAATACCACTGCACAGTGTAAAAAGCTAAACAAATTAAGCCAAATGCAGCGATCGCAGAAGGAAGGCGTACAGCCCATTCATTCACTCCAATAATTGCATAGGCGATCGCTTGACACCAGTAAATTAAAGCAGGTTTATCGAAACGAGTGTCACCATTAAAAAATGGGGTGATCCAATCACCTGTAATGAACATCTGGCGGGAAGCTTCTGCAAACAACGGCTCTGTCTCATCAATCAAGCCAATATTGCCCAAATTCCACACAAAAGCTATCCAGCCAATCATCATCAACCACAAAATCGACGCCGTTATCCCAAGCGTTGAATTTTTTCCCATTTTGTTGAACCACTGATCGACAGTGCTCTTAACACTCAATTTCATTTTCATTAGTCAATAGTCAACAATCACTAATCAATAGTCGTTGGTTATTTATATTTTGTTCTTGTTGAAAAAAACAAGTGCTAGGTAGGAGGCAAGAGGCAAGAGGCAAAAGGCAGGAGGTAAAACCCTTAACAGTAAAAGGTTTCACTGGTTTGGATTTTACATTTAATTATGTCTGCTTACTTAAGTGATTGAGTAAAACTAAATTATACGTGCTTAGGGGAAAGTTTGAAGAGGGGATGACGGATTGCCAATGAGGGGCAAGGGGAAATGGGGAGCAGGGGAGGCAAAGGACAAACGCAAGATCCCTCCTTTTGCCTTTTGCCTTTTGCCTTTTGCCCCCTGCCCAATACCTATGGACTCACTACTAGTTGCCATTCTTTGCTTTGGGAATTCCACTTGGGTAGTTGAGTTTCTCCAACAACATAGGGACCCCAGTAACGGCGGGAGCCATCTTGTGCAAAGGCAACTAAAATATCTCCCTTTTCCAGCTTCAAATTATTCTGAGGTAAAGATAAAATCAGTCCCTTGTCGCTACCTTCTTGAGGAGCAAAATCCCAATGTGCCGGGACATCATGGTTCATTTGTTTGCTACCAGAGCCTTTGGCTACAGACTGTCGCGCCAGTAAGGCTAGTCGCACAGGCTGATTAGTTTGATTGCTCATCCGCAAAGTTCCCTGATCCTTGGGTTTGGTAGGTGATTTATCGCGATTTGCCAAGACAGGATAAGTATTCTCTTTAGTGCTATTTTGCACTTGATTGCTTGGGTTCGTTGCTACAGTCGATAGGTTATTAGGTAAGATATCCTTTTCTGGTGAAATCGCTGTAGATGAAGCTGTGCCCCAGTCCGAACTATCAGCTGGCAGCTGCGAAGATGTATCTGGGTTCGTGGACTCGAAGGATACGCTCACTCCCAAGCATCCTACCAAAGCAACAAGCAGTCCCAAGCAACAAGCTGTAACACTGAGGTTACGATACACAGAAGATTTCATATTGATTAATAGTTATTAGAAATAAATATTTTGTCTAGGCTTAACCAAATAGTAGCCCTTTATCGTAAAAGGCGATCGCACTAAGTAGCCTGATATAAATTTTCCTCAAATTATAGTGAGGAATGTATGATAAATATCATTTTAAGTAATGAACATTTCCAGGAAATAATTCCTTTGATGTTTGAATAACAGGGTGTGTAGAGATCTATTGCTCAGTTTTTGTACGTAAGCTTCCATAAAAAAATAAAAATTAGATACTTAATCAGGAAATACATTTGTATCAAGCAATAAAAGTTTTGTGAAACCGCTAGCAGTCTCAACAAAGCGTTCATTGCCAAACCAGAGATAAATCTAGGTAGTATGTTTCATCTTGTATGCGTAAAAATAACCTTTTAAGAGGCTATGTACTTGCCTCAAGATGATAAAATATACAAAAAATTTGAATAGACACTGGAAGCAGACCAGATATTTATAATATTAACAAACAAGCTGATGCTAAAACCAATTTTCTTGGTTTCAATTATTGATATATTTCAAGGGATGTTGACTTTTTCGCAAAAGTCCCTTTAATGCAAAACACTCGTCTTAATAACTTGTTCGATGTCATTGCCAGACAGTTGGGGCAATGGTTTCTAAATCCTTGGCGGCGAATGTCGTTGCTGATAATTAGTTTTTTGTTCGGTTTTTTTCTGGGAAACGCAGCTTCCACCACAGCCGGTCAACGGGCAGAATTAGATATTGTGGTAGCTGGTTTTTTAGTAGTGTTGACGGAAATTACTAGCAGAATATTTTATCGTCAGAGGTTTTTCACCAGGCGATCGCTCTTGGTAGACTCATTAAATCTCCTGAAAGTTGGCTTTACCTACAGCCTGTTTCTTGAGGCCTTTAAGTTGGGATCGTAGGATGAGGGAGATGAGGGAGATGGGGAGATGGGGAAGCAGGAAGTAAGGGAAGCGGTGTTAGCGGATGGGTTGAGGGCAAAGGCTTTTGGGATTACGGCGGAAAATGTTGATGAGGTAATAGAAAAGCGATCGCATTTATTAAAATCTGTTTTGCCAGCTTTTAACGAGTTCTGCCAAACTACCCTGCAAAGAGAACCCAAGGAGATGTTACCAGTTTTGTGGGACTTGTGGTTACCTTTGGGAATCAAACTCGCATCGCACCGCCAAGAGTTGGGACGGCCTTTGATTCAGGGCATTTTGGGAGGACAAGGGACTGGGAAAACCACAATGTGCAAAGTTCTGGGCTTGATTCTGCATGAGTTGGGATACCGGACTGTGAGTTTGTCTTTAGATGACTTATATAAAACTTACAGCGATCGCTTACTTTTAACACAGCAAGATCCTCGGTTGATTTGGCGCGGCCCCCCAGGAACCCACGACATCGACTTAGGTTTAAACGTACTAGATAAAATCCGCGATTTCCAAAGTCCAGTTATGATTCCGCGCTTTGATAAATCTGCGTATGGGGGTGCTGGCGATCGCACTAATCCAGAAATCGCTACAAATATAGATATCTTACTATTTGAAGGTTGGTTTGTGGGTGCGCGACCAATTGACCGAGATTTATTTGATAATGCGCCGCCGCCAATTGTTACAGACGAAGATAAAGCATTTGCCCGCGATATGAATCTTCGCCTCCACGATTATCTACCACTGTGGGAGCGATTAGACAGTTTAATTGTGTTGTATCCCAGTGATTATCGCTGTTCTTTGGAGTGGCGAAAACAGGCAGAACAACAGATGATTGCTGCGGGTAAATCGGGAATGAGCGATGCAGAGATAGAGCAATTTGTCAATTATTTTTGGCGATCGCTTCACCCGGAATTATTCATTAAACCGTTAGTAAAAGATGCGACAATGGTTGATTTAGTAATTGAGATTAATAGCGATCGTACCATTGGCACAATAAATAATTCATAATTCGTAATTCTTGTAGAGACGCGATTCATCGCGTCTAAATTCATCGCGTCTGTTATGGATTTGACCCCGATTTAGAAACATTACTAAACAACCAAGATAAAAGATTAGCAACCGTAGCAGCCCCAAAAGAGAACAGCGCAATAATCGCATCACGAGGTAAAACACCATCTAACCAACTACCGCTGATTCTCGAAACTGGAAAATCAGGATCTAAACCGATTTGAATCTCTTTCGTTTTCCCAAAAAACCGCGCTTCTATTCCCTTTTTCGGCACAATTCCCAAATGCCGTATTTCTTGAATATTAAGAGGACTATTTGCATCTTCTCCCATGAGAAACTGATTTTGTTTAATATCCTTCTCCTGTTCTACCATGCGGATTTTGCCTTCCACAATAGTAGAAATTTTTAAATCATCTCTGGCATCTTCACCAGTTCTATCTACATCTAAAAATTGTAGATTTTCAGCTTTTATCTCTCCTCTAAACCATTGTTTTGATTTATATTTACTAATTTCCTCTATTTTTTCTACAGTAATATTAATACTTGTCTTTTGCGTTAGCTCTAAATTCACTTGATTATTTGGAGTTAAAGTAAATTCTAATATTGTTGGGGTATCTTGTTGGTTTGGTAATTTTAAATCTGGTAGTTCATAACCTTCTAAGATAACTTTAAGCGGTTGGTTACCTAAATTTATATCTAATTTATTTGGCTTGATTTTTGGGTTTAAATTAGAGTTTGGTTGTAGAGAAAAAGATAGTTCATCCCGATAAAAGTCGTAACTAAGTCCAGTGACTTTTGTATTTGGTTGTAGCCGTAGTTTATCAAGGCTGATTTCACTGGTATCTTTAGTATTAACAGGAGTAATAATCCATCTACTCTTATCGTCTTTCAGTTTGATTTTTAAATAGTCTAACTTATTCAATTCCGGCAAATTTTCACTTTGAAAATTACCTGTAAAAGTCAGGATTTGTTTACCTTCATTTTCTAATTCTTTGATGTTGCGAATATTTTGCAGAAAAAGTTTATTTTCTTCTCCCTTATAGATAAAACTGATTTTTTCAGCAACGATATCAGCTTCAAATCTGTGAGTGCCAGGTACAATAGCAGCAAAGGTGAGCAAAGTAAAAAATAAAATTACCACCAGCACTAAAAAGAAAGTTCGATGATTTGAAATAGTTCGTAGTAAGCGCTTTAGCGCTGAAACACCGACTAAAAACCCAGCAATTAGATATCTTTTCAGAAAATTCAACCATTGGCGAATCTGGATAAAATCAGGAAATTTTTGTTTGGCTTTTTGCCGGGATGCCATGTTATTTTAACCAATTTGGGTTATGTTCAAATACAATTGACTTTTGGATGCGATCGCTATTTTCATTTCTGCGTTCAATAAAAGCAACATAGCGCAGTTGATACCGCCCTGCTGGGGCATTGCGTCCATCCCAGGTACCATCCCAGGTAAAAGTAGTTTCACCCTTTTTCGGGTTAGGCTGCTTAGTCTCGTATATTGTTTCTTGACTTGTAGAAAGGATTTTAAAGCTATTAAACTTCACTCGACTATCAGAATAAAAAGCAAATTCATACTTACCAGAACTTTGTCCTAAAATAACTGGAACATACACAGGTTGCGAACCAAGGTTATAGGAAGCCACAGCGCGGAGTTTATTTGCTGGTATTTTGGCTTGCCTGAGAACGTAAGTATCCCAGCTAAAGCTGAAACGCGAACCATTTTTAGACAATAACAAATCATCTAATTGATAGTGATAACTATCATCTAAAGATTTCACAATTACTTGAGGATTTTTTCCACCATTGATTTGCGGAATTTGTAGCGTCAGAGTTTCGCCAAAACTGCTAAGATTGCGAGTAGCAATAGAAATTAAATTCAACGTATTCCCGCTTAAATTTTCTATCAGACCTTCGCAGCGGTTGGGTGGTTTGCGGCGAATATAATCGGTAGATTGGGGGTTACCTTCCGGGCAAGAAGCAACAGCAGCAAGATTGCTGAAGCTGAACATTAATAGACTGGCAACAATAATTTTATAATTCATAATTTATTCCAAGTAAACAACTCTTGTAGAGACGCGATTCATCGCGTCTATATTAATATTCCAATTCAACAATTGTTTTTGAATCTCAGACATGGGAAAAGCGAAATCTCGACCTTCATCTTTTTTTCGCGCAAACACAACGCCTAAAACTCGATTTTGCGAATCAAGCACAGGACTGCCAGAATAACCGGGTTTGAGTGCAGCTTGAGATATTTCTAATCGCTGATTTACATAGCTGATTTGCCCTGATTCCATAGACCAAGATTTATCTTCACCTCTTTGAGCAGAATGACCGATAATTTGAATCGGCATTTTCGGGGTAATTGTAGTTGAGGAGATGGATAAGGGCTGAATATCTTCTGGTAGATTACCGCTAACTTCCAAAACCGCTAAATCGAGTTGTTCGTCAACAGAAGTCATCTTGAAAAGCTTGGCATCTCGCCGCATTCGCACTCGGTTTGGCGGTGGCGAACTGAAAAATTCCACTTGGATATTTTTACCCTGTTCGTAGCCATCAAAAATGACATGACGATTAGTGAGGATTAATGTCCGGTTCGCTTCTCGTTTAATTACTATACCAGTGCCGATCTCTATTCCTTGACGTTCCCGGTTAAAAAACTCCGCAGTGATGCGTACCACAGAACGCTTAATGGGTAACGTTGAATCGTTTTTAGGTAACCATTCTCGGTCATCGACTATGCCCTTAGCTTGGGTATCGTCTTTCGTTTTCCATAACCGCCTTGCTTCTATATTATTGTTACTGGCATAGACATAATTAGGGTCAAGTGTTTCTGCTTTGTCAAAGTGTTCAATGGCTTCTTTTAGTTTCCCTTGCTCTTGGAGTACAAAACCTAAACCATTGTGAGCAGCAGTATGAGCAGTGGTTGGAGTTGGAGAATTATCTTCTGGTAATTTTAGAGCTTTTTCGTAGGCGGTAACTGCGGCATCTAATTTCTTATGTCTAGATAGAGCCAAGCCGAGATTGTAATAAGCAACAGCTAACTTGGGGTTGAGTTGAATTGCTTTTTCGTAGGCGGCAACTGCGGCATCTAATTTCTTCTGGTCATCCAGCGCATTGCCGAGACCCATGTAAGCAATAGCATCGTTGGGGTTGAGTTGAATTGCTTTTTGGTAGACGGCAACAGCTTTATCTAATTTCTTCTGCTCATAAAGGGCAACACCGAGATTGCTGTAAGTATTAGCATCGTTGGGGTCGATTTGAATTGCTTTTTCGTAGGCAGCAACAGCAGCATCTAATTTCTTCTGCTGTCTCAGGGCAATGCCGAGATTGTTGTAACCAGCAGCATAGTTGGGGTCGATTTGAATTGCTTTTTGATAGGCGGCAACTGCGGCATCTAATTTGTTCTGGTTACTCAAACCATTGCCGAGATTGTAGTGAGCAATAGCATTGCTGGGGTCGATTTGAATTGCTTTTTCGTAGGCGGCAACAGCAGCGTCTAATTTCTTCTGGTCACTCAGGGCATTGCCGAGATTGTAGTAAGCAGCAGCATTGTTGGGGTCGATTTGAATTGCTTTTTCGTAGGCGGCAACAGCAGCGTCTAATTTCTTCTGGTCACTCAGGGCATTGCCAAGACCCATGTAAGTACCAGCTAAGTTGGGAAAGTTGAGTTGAATTGCCTTTTCGTAGGCGGCAACTGCGGCATCTAATTTCTTCTGCTGTCTCAGGGCACTGCCGAGATTGTAGTAAGCACCAGCATCATTGGGGTCGATTTGAATTGCTTTTTCGTAGGCGGCAACTGCGGCATCTAATTTCTTCTGGTCGCTGAGGACAACGCCGAGATTGTTGTAAGCAGTGGCATCCTTGGGGTTGAGTTGAATTATTTTTTGGAAGGCGGCAACTGCGGCATCTAATTTCTTCTGGTTGCTGAGGACAATGCCGAGATTGTTGTAAGCAGCGGCGAAGTTAGGATTGAGTTGAATTGCTTTTTCGTAGGCGGCAACAGCGGCATCTAATTTCTTCTGCTCGTAGAGGGCAATGCCGAGATTGTAGTAAGCAGTGGCATCCTTGGGGTTGAGTTGAATTGCTTTTTCGTAGGCAGCAATGGCTTCATCTAGTTTGTTCTGATAACTAAACACATTACCTAAACCTTTGTAAGCAATAGCTAAGTTTGGGTTAAGTTGCAAAGCTTTCTGAAGAAATGCTAATGCCTCCTCTGATTTACCTTGAGCATTTCGCACATTGCCTATACCAGCGTAAGCTTCCGCGTCATTAGGGTTGAGTTGTAATGCTTTCTGGTGCGCTGCTAATGCTTCCTCTAGTTTCCCCTGTCGCCGCAAAGCATTACCCAAATTGTTATAAGCTTTGCCATTATTGGGTTCAAGCTGCAAAACTTGACGCCAAATCGTCTCGGCTTGGGAGTTGTTACCCACTGTTTCGGCAGCGTTGCCTTGTTGAAATAGCTGCTCAACATTGTTTTGAGCAACTACAAACTGGGGTGTGGTTGCCAAAGATAGAGTTAAAAATAAACTAGTAAATATATGATTTCGCATAATAGTCATTAAAATAGTTGAGATTTGATGCTCGAATTATCTGTATTAATCCTCCAGGAACGCAGTTGTTTTTGAATCTCAGATATGGGATAAGCGAAATTTCGACCTTCACCTTTTTTTCGCGCAAAGACGATGCCTAAAAGTTGATTTTGCGAGTCAAGCACAGGACTGCCAGAATAACCAGGTGTGAGTAAAGCTTGAGATATTTCTAATTGGCGATCGCTAGAGCTACTGATTTGTCCCCATCGCATAGACCAAGATTTATCTTCACCTCTTTGAGCAGAATGACCGATAATCTGAATGGGCATTCTTGCGCTAATGGCACTTGCGGAAATCAGTACAGGTTGGATATCTTCTGGTAGATTTCCGGTAACTTCCAAAACCGCTAAATCGACTTCTTCTGAGGAGGTGACTTTCAACAACTTGGCATCTCGCCTCATTCTGACTCGGTTTGGCGGTGGCGAACTGAAAAACTCCACTTGGATATTTTTACCTTGTTCGTAGCCATCAAAAATCACATGACGATTAGTGAGGATTAATGTCCGGTTGCCTTGTCGTTGAATTATTATGCCAGTAGCAATCTCTATTCCCTGGCGTTCCCGGCTAGAAAACTCGGCAGTGATGCGTACCACAGAACGCTTAAGGGGTACAGTTGGATCGTTTTTAGGCAACCATTCTCGGTCATCGACTATGCTCTTAGCTTGGGTATCGTCTTTCGTTTCCCATAACCGCCTTGCTTCTATATTATTGTTACTGGCATAGACATAATTGGGGTCAAGTTCTTCTGCTTTGTCAAAGTGTTTAATGGCTTCTTCTAGTTTCCCTTGCTCTTGGAGTGTTAAACCTAAACCATTGTGAGCAGCAGTATGAGCGCTGGCTGAGATTATAGAGTTGTTTTCTGGTAATGTTAGGGCTTTTTCGTAGGCGGCAACAGCAGCATCTAATTTATTCTGGTCGCTGAGGGCAACGCCGAGATTGCTGTAAGCAGTGGCATTGTTAGGGTTGAGTTGAATTGCTTTTTGGAAGGCGGCAACACCGGCATCAAATTTCTTCTGCTCGTAGAGGGCAATGCCGAGATTGTTGTAAGCAGTGGCATTGTTAGGGTTGAGTTGAATTGCTTTTTGATAGGCGGCAACAGCGGCATCTAATTTCTTCTGGTCGCTGAGGGCATTGCCGAGATTGTTGTAAGCAGTGGCTWAGTTAGGGTTGAGTTGAATTGCTTTTTGGAAGGCGGCAACAGCGGCATCTAATTTCTTCTGGTCGCTGAGGGCATTGCCGAGATTGTAGTAAGCAGTGGCATCGTTAGGGTTGAGTTGAATTGCTTTTTGGAAGGCGGCAACAGCGGCATCTAATTTCTTCTGCTCGTAGAGGGCAATGCCGAGATTGTTGTAAGCAGTGGCATAGTTGGGGTTGAGTTGAATTGCTTTTTGATAGGCGGCAACAGCGGCATCTAATTTCTTCTGGTCGCTGAGGGCAATGCCGAGATTGTTGTAAGCATYGGCATAGTTGGGGTTGAGTTGAATTGCTTTTTGGTAGGCGGCAACAGATGCATCTAATTTCTTCTGGTCGCTGAGGGCATTGCCGAGATTGTTGTAAGCAGTGGCATAGTTAGGGTTGAGTTGAATTGCTTTTTGATAGGCGGCAACAGCGGCATCTAATTTCTTCTGGTCGTAGAGGGCAATGCCGAGATTGTAGTAAGCAGTGGCATCGTTAGGGTTGAGTTGAATTGCTTTTTCGTAGGCGGCAACAGATGCATCTAATTTCTTCTGCTGTCTGAGGGCAATGCCGAGATTGTAGTAAGCAGTGGCATAGTTAGGGTTGAGTTGAATTGCTTTTTGGWAGGCGGCAACAGCGGCATCTAATTTCTTCTGGTCGCTGAGGGCAATGCCGAGATTGTAGTAAGCAGTGGCATCGTTAGGGTTGAGTTGAATTGCTTTTTCGTAGGCGGCAACAGCGGCATCTAATTTCTTCTGCTCTTTGAGAGCAATGCCGAGATTGTTGTAAGCAGTGGCATAGTTAGGGTTGAGTTGAATTGCTTTTTGGAAGGCGGCAACAGCGGCATCTAATTTCTTCTGGTCGCTGAGGG
>LWTK01000063.1 GCA_003326205.1 Nostoc sp. ATCC 43529 | reverse complement strand
GAGGATGCTTTTTTGTTTTCACTCTTTTTGTGAATATCCCCAGACGGTGGCTTCGACGAATTAGAACTGTCTAAATCTCGACTGACTTTTAAACGCTGTATTTCTTGCTGTAGTTCTACAATGATTTCCTGTAACTCACGTATTACCTTGCTCTGCTCAATAATTATCTCTACCAGTTGTTCTTTTGATAGCTGGTTCAAGCTTTCTCGGTCTAATTTTTGAGGCAGATTGTGGTTCATATCTGTGATACTCTCCCTCAAGTGTTCCCTTTGTCAATACTCTGCTACCTGAATCCTTACGAATTCAGAACTCAGGAGTCAGAATTCAGGAAAGGTTTTTTGTGCGACTTTTTAGCGAATATTGCTTTAAAACCGGACTTGTACTGCTACGCTAACGCCCTTAATGGGGAAACTATTATTAAATATTCTTTCGTATTAAAACTCTATCGCTTTCTGGGTAGAATTTTCATCAATTCTGAATTCTGACTCCTGAATTCTGAATTCTTATTCAAATTTATACCTCATCCCATAAACGTTCTAGCTGACGCCGCCAAGCAGCTAGGGTTTGTTCTTGCGCTTGGGCGGTTTGGTCGATTTCACCCATGATTCCTTCTGCATAAAAGCGTTCTAAGTTTTGGATGGTAGCTTGCAGAGATTGTCCTTGGAGTTTTGCTGCTTTGATAACTTGGCGGATGCGGCTTTCAACTAATCGATTGAAGGCATTATCTATACCTATTTCATGTAGAGAAACTAATCGAGCGATCGCTCTTTCAAAATCTACTTTTACCACAGTGGTAATGTTATGATGAAACACTGCCCAAATTTGCCCATCATGCAAAGCATACCGCGCTTCCTGGGTTTCATCAAAGTTAGCTGACAAAAACTCTGCTAAAAAAGGTTGGGCTTCTTGTAATGGTAATATTGGTAGCAAAACTCGCAGCCAAGTATTATCTTTGGACAGTAGCACTAAAAGTTGAAAACTATAAGTGTTTACTTCCCAAGAATCAGGAGAAGTCGCACTAACATTTGTGCCAAATAATTCTGTTAGGGTAACCGTAATTTCTTCAGGTGTCATATGTGTTTTTTAAAGCTAGCTAGGGCATCAACTTATTCTTTAAAACTCTCTGCTGCTTGCTGTACTACTTCTAGAGGTAAATCTAATAATTGAGCGATCGCTTCTAAGCTCAACCCAAATTTTATCATCCGTGGTATTGCTTCTAACTTACCTTGCTGTTTGCCTTGCTGTTTGCCTTCTTCTAAAGCTTCTTGATAAACTTTAGTCTGCTTCAATTCACTTAAACCCAACATTGCTTCAATCTCCTCGCGGCTCTTTTGTGGTAATTTGTAGACGATAATTGTCTCTATTAAATTGATGAGGTCGCGCTGAGTAACTTCATCAGTTACCTGTTCCTTAGCTTGCTCAATTAAGCGTTTTGCTAACTCTGGTGCTGTTTCCTCGGCCTCAATAACAAGTTTAACAACACCAACCCCAACGGAGGCTTCTGCTACTTGGCTTAACTCGTCCAAGTAAATGCGTATAACTCGATTGAGAACTAGCATTTCACCAAACTGTAATGTCTGTTCTCTTTCGATACTGCGAGTTGGATAGATAATTACAACTTGCCAAGGATGAGGGGGTTTATATTGCCGCAAGTAGAGGAATAGTTCAGCAAACAGACGGTAATATAAATCATCATCGGGCTGAAACTGAACTTCAACTATATAAAGAGGTTTTTCTCGAACCTTGGTGATTGGTAAAAACAACCCATCCAAGCGAAAGGCAAGTTGTTTAACTTCGCAGGAAGTAAATTTATAGGCAATTGCTTCTGCTGGCGACTGGTTAATCAGTTCAAAGAAAATGCTAGGAAATGCCTGAAATAGGCTATAAAAGATAGTGTCAGTTTTCACTGTTATATTCAAATATTCAATTATTTTATTTTTTATAAATCAAAAAAACTGAACCAATGGGGCCATAATTTTCTACATATATTTTTTGGTTGTAATATAGTCCTGGAGACATACCTCCATCAAATAAAATTCCTTCTTGAATTTTTCCTAAACAGTTATTCTTCGCAATACCTTCCAAGACATTATCAAAGGTATCTGGTAATAACTCTTGATTAATGTTAGATAACTCAATCTCAGAATTAGCTTTGGCGTCATTCACTAATAGTATTACATATCCTTGATTAGTGATAGCTGCCATAGACCGATTAGTTGCATTTTTGCAAGCGAATTCTCCCAAATCTTGACAAATATCTTTAAATCTACCCTGGCGATAAAATCTGCCATTTCCTCCTACTAAATTGTAATTGAGAACATTGCTATTTCTTCTACCAGCTTGGATAGTGGCTTGTCGTTGTGCGGGCGAACCTCCTGATATCCCAAAGGAAGAACGTTTATTTTTAAATGCTCCGGAATATTCTACGCCACGAGAAATATTTAAGCCTTGTGGTTTATCGGCGGTGTCTATATAGTCGGCGTTAATTGCCGCAATGGGTAGCTGTCCATTTAATTTAGCATTATCGCCAACTATGAGTTCGCGAAATTGTTTTGGTATATATTCTTTTCGTAATTTTCCTTGGGTATCTTTGGCGTAGAGTTTATGAGATAAACCAAGATTAACTTTAAAATCTAATTCTGACGATCTAGGATTAAAAATAATTACGTGGTTAATACCTTTAGAATTTTTCTGTCCTTGATTATTAGTTTTAAAAAAATCAATACTGAATTTGGGATTTTTTCCAGGACAAATTTTAGAGGCTTTGGGAACTGAATTAGCAGCAATTTTTTGACAACCTGATAATAAGGTTGCAGCAGCGATCGCCATTAATAACAAAAGTAAATTTTTTTTAGACATAATCATGCAAAAAACCCGCTACAGAATTACTATAGCGGGGAATAATTTAAAATTTCAGTCTGGAGTTAATCTGAGAACTAAAACTTAAGAAAACCACTCTAGAACGGCTTCTTCTTTGGTGTTAGTGTTCCGGGATGGTGTTTCACGATTGAATTTCATTTGAATTGAGCGAGTTTGCTCGCCATCAGCAGCCACAGCCACAATTGGATAGTCAATTAAACCATCTTGGAAGGACATCTGGAAGCGGAATGTACCATCTGGATTCAGTTGAATTGGACGGCCGCCAATGGTTACAGTAGCATCGGGTTCGGTTGCACCGTAAACAATCAGTTCAGCATCGGCTATTAACCAGAACTTGCGCGGACGCACTGGTACCGCGGAAGCTGAGAAGCCTACACCCGACATTCCCACACCGGACATGGTTAAACCAGATGTGGTGGGAACTGCCCACATACCTACACCAGAGGGGAATATGTAGGAACTGATGGCTTGTTCGGGGCGTACTGAACCAGCTTGCTGCATGGAGCCAAACAGAGAACCAGCAACGCGTTGTGCTTCGGCAGATTCGGCTAAACCAAAGATTTGGTCGTAGATGGGGTTACCGCCGCCATTTGCACCAGTCGCTGCCACTTTCTTGGCGGGTGGAACGAGTTCGTATTGAGTTTTGCCGCGTAAATCTTCTTCAAAGTTGACGGTGATGAACACATCCTCAATCCAGTCAGAAGGATAGACAGGAGGAATATGTACTCTGGCGGAACGAGCGAGTACCAACCAACGACCATCAGCAGCACGATAACCGATATCGATTACATAATCGCGATCGCTAACTGGAACTGGTAAATACCATTCTCTTGCTAGTTCGTCAGCAGGATATTCTTGAATGCTGTGGGGACTTTGAAAATCGATATTGATGTCGGTAACATCATAAATCCGCAGTGCCAGCTGTTGTCCCCCTTGGCGGCGCAGTTCTTCCTTATGTTCATTGGGAACATCCCAGTAGGTGTAAGCCCATTGAGGATCGCGGGGTAAGAGTACAATCCGGCTTTCACCATAACCAGAAGGCAGATCTGGGAGTCCTTCATCAACATCAGCAAGAGATCCACCAGTGCGATCTTCCTGACCTAATTCAAACTTAGCTGCTTCCACGGTTTCCTGTGCCTCCAATGAACGAGATGGACTGAGCGAAATTTTGCTGCGCTGGACTTCTTGAATTGATGCCAGCAGTTGGGATTTACGCATTCGGCTATAGCGAGAGATGCTATATTCGCTGGCAACTTTACGTAATTGCCGTAAGGTCATCTCCTCTAGTGGCGGGCGTTCTTTTGCCATTAATTTGGCCTCCAGTAGTTTAAGCGGTAAATGATTTCCCCTGGTTAAAGAATGCGATATAAAATGTCATCCACTCCAGATGAATTTCTTATTCCTGACTCCTGGTTTTGCCCAGTTTTTAAATTTTTTAGTCTTTTTTAAATTGAAGTCGTTTCCTATCAATTCCTTCAGCTATGCCGAAATTAGCATTTCTTTGGGATCGGAGGAGTTGTATTTGTTAAGTCAATATTAACCACTAAGCATATCTAGGGATCAAGTGGTTTGAATAGATTTTTTGGCTATTCCACGAATTTATCAGCCATTGTGGGATCGCAATGTCATGCTTCTATGACATTTTTAGCGGAAGCATTCAAAATTCAGCCTTAAATATCAAGTTTTCATGACAATATATTCCGATAAGTCTAAAACCCTGATGTAGAAAGGACTTTTGAGTGGAAAGTGGGGATTGGAAGAGTGGTAGATAAAAAAATTAATTAATAATTACACTCAGTACAATAAGGTCTAGGGTGGAATATCACTTACTTAACCTAGATTTAGATCCCCGACTTCCTTCAAGAAGTCGGGGATCTGGACAGCTACTTTTGCTTTGTGTAAGTAACATTCAGGTCTGGGGTGTGAACCCTAATTGAACAGGATCTCCGAAAATTGTTTGACAACTAACAAACGACAAATGACTAACCTGATTCTGGTTGTAGACGACGACCATTTAACGCGAATGTATCTGTGTGAGCTTTTGAAAGAAGCAGGGTATCAGGTAGTAGAAGCGAGTAACGGTTTAGAGGCGATCGCTACCTATACTCGCCTACACCCAGATATAGTCCTGTTGGATGCTATGATGCCAGAAATGGATGGTTTTAGCTGCTGCGCTCAGCTGCAAGCACTCTCCGATGGCAAAAATACACCAGTGTTAATAATTACTGCTTTTGACGATCGGGCATCCGTGGAAAAAGCTTTTGCTGTGGGTGCAACTGATTTTATTACTAAGCCGATTCAATGGCCGATATTACGTCAAAGATTGCGCCGTATTCTGGAAGCTCATCGTACTCAGCAGCAATTACAACAACAAACTGCCCAGGCACAAGTGCGCGAAGCACAGCTGAGATTAGCATTAGAGTCTGCTGGTATGAGCATTTGGAATTGGGATCTTCTAACTAACGAAATTACTTATTCAAGTAACGTAGAAACAGCTTTTGGCTGGGAAAAAGGCACTTCTAACAACACCTATGATGCTTTTATTAACTGCGTTCATCCCCAAGACCGGGATAATGTCAGGCGATCGCACCAGCAAGCTATTAAAAATGGCATACAATATGACATCGAATTTCGAGTTATTTTGCTCGATGGTAGCATTCGCTATTTAGCAAGCAAAGGAGTTGTTTGCCGGGATGCGTTAGGCGTGGCTGTGGAAATGTCTGCAATCGAGGTAGACATTACCAAGCGCAAACAAGCACTGGAAGCACTAGAAGTTCATGCTAACCAGCAAGCAATGGTGGCAGAACTCAGCCAAATAGCCCTAGCTGGTACAGACTTGACTACACTGATGAACTTATGTGTGAGTATCGTCGCCCAATGCCTCAAAGTTGAGTATTGTAAAGTTTTAGAACTACTGCCAAATGGTAATGCATTACTGTTACGGGCTGGAGTAGGTTGGCAGCCTGGTTTGGTGGGAAAGGCCACCGTCAGCGCTTTGATGAATTCCCAAGCTGGCTATACCCTGCTTTCTAGCGGCCCGGTAATTGTCAACGATCTGCGAACCGAAACGCGATTTAATGGGCCACAACTGCTATTCGACCATCAAGTAGTGAGCGGAATTAGCGTGGTGATTCATGGCAGAGAGCGTCCTTTCGGTGTCTTAGGGGCACACACAACCAGATACCAAACTTTCACCAAAGATGAAATTTATTTTCTCCAATCTGTTGCTAATATTCTTGCGGCTGCCATTGAGCGTCAACGGGTGGAAAACGCCCTCAAAGCAAGCCAAGAACGCTGTCAGTTAGTGGTGCGGGGTACTAATGATGGTATTTGGGACTGGAACCTTCAAAATAATCAAGTATTTTTTTCAACTCGTTGGAAGGAAATGCTTGGTTATGAAGAAGACGAAATTTCTGATGATTTAGATGAGTGGGCAAAACGAGTGCATCCAGATGATAGGGCATTAGTCAGACAAGCGATCGCCGATCATTTTGCCCAGATGACTCCGTTTTTCATCAGCGAACATCGAATTCAGTGTAAAGATGGCACTTACAAATGGTTTTTGAATCGCGGTCAGGCTGTGTGGGACGAAGATGGTAATGTGGCAAGGATGACTAGTTGTCATACGGATATTACTGAACGTAAATTAGCAGAAGAACAATTGCGTCAAAGCGAAGAACGTTTCCAAATAGTCGCCCGTGCTACCAACGATCTCTTATGGGACTGGGATTTACTGACTAATAAAGTGTGGTGGAATCAAGCTTTACAAACACTGTTTGGTTACTCCCTAGAGCAAATAAGTTTTACTGCTGATTGGTGGAGCGAACATATCCATCCAGACGACAGGCACAGAATTGCTAACCAAGCGCGTGCTCTAATCGAAAGCGGTGAGAAATTTTGGTCAAATGAATACCGCTTTCGCCGCAGTAACGGTTCCTACGCCTATGTGTTCGATCGCGGTTACGTTGTCCACGATCCAACAGGTAAGCCAGTGCGAATTATGGGGGCAATGATGGATATTACCGAACGCCAAGCCGCCCTGCGCGAACGCAACCGCGTGCAAGCAGAATTACAACGCCAAAATATGCGATCGCAACTGTTCGCTAATATCACCCTCAAAATTCGCCAATCTTTACAAATCGATGAAATTCTCCAAACTAGCGTCATAGAGGTGCAAAAGCTACTGCTTGCCGACCGTGTATTAATCTTGCGCCTACAGCCAAGTGGTTCTTTTGTGGCGGTTAAAGAAGCAGTAGTTCCGGGTTTGCCTGTTGTTATGGGGCAGGAAATTACTGACTCTTGGTTTCGTGACAATTACATCGAGCATTACCGCCAAGGGGGAATTAGTTCCATTAGGGACATTAGAGAAGCTGAGATCCAACCTTGCCACATCGAATTGCTGCAACGATTCGCCATCAAAGCCAACCTTGTAGTTCCGATTTTACTGAAAAATGAACTCTGGGGGCTGTTAATTGCCCATCAGTGCGCCCATCCCCGTGAGTGGACTAGCTGGGAAATTGAATTTTTGCAACAACTAGCAGATCAAATCGGTATTGCTTTAGCTCAGAGTCAAATTCTAGAACAAGAAATTCGCCAACGGCAAGAACTCGCCCGTTCCAATCAAGAATTGCAGCAATTTGCATTTGTCGCCTCCCACGATTTGCAAGAACCACTGCGTAAGATTAAAACCTTTGGCGATCGCCTCAAAGTTACCTACGGTGACATCTTGACCGAACAGGGACGCGATTATTTAGAACGGATGCAGAATGCTGCTAACAGAATGCAGACATTAATTGAAGACTTGCTGACACTTTCACGAGTTACTACCAGGGCCCAGCCTTTTGTATCGGTAAATCTAGCAAAGATCGCCCAAGAAGTATTGTCTGATTTAGAAATCTATGTCCAGCAAACTAAGGCAACTGTGGAAATCGGAGAGTTACCCACTATCAAAGCCGATGCCGTACAAATGCGCCAATTGCTGCAAAATCTCATCGGTAATGCCCTAAAATTCCATCGTCCAGAAGTACCGCCTATAATCAAAATTTATGGCAGCATTTTAAACAATCAAACAAATAAACTATGTAACAGTTCTGACGTTTGCGAAATAGTTATAGAAGATAATGGTATTGGTTTTGAAGAAAAGTATCTCGATCGCATTTTCAACGTTTTTCAACGTTTACACACTAATACTGAATACGAAGGGACTGGTATAGGTTTAGCTATCTGTCGGAAAATTACCGAGCGCCATCATGGAGCGATCGCAGCCCAAAGCACACTAGGGCAAGGATCGAAGTTTTTTGTCACTTTATCAGTTGATTGGGAACACTAATTTTTCTTCCTAGAGAGGGATTAAGACCACACCCAAAAATTAGCTTAATTGTACAATTGTGATCTCTATTTTCTAGGACTTATTGATTGTATAGATTGAACTTTATGTTAACTATTAATAAGATTCTGTTGTTTTCGGTTTTAGACTACCACTGCAATATGGAGGTTGCTGTTAAAAAATGAAGCTTTCATCGCTCTATATATAGATTGCATATTTGCTTATTTTTGTCAATGTGCGAGTTGCCATCTGTGCCAAGTTAATAACTTGATTCATACTAATAAACCAATGCAAAGGAGACGATGCATAGTGAAGGGTCGAGAAACAAACGTCACAATTTTAATGGCTGATGATGATGAAGACGACAGGATGTTGGTTCGTGAAGCGTTGGCAGAAAGTCAATTGCCAATTGAACTATACATCGTTAGCAATGGTGAAGACTTGATGGATTATTTATACCACCGTGGTCGATACGCCAGCAACAGCGGTAAACCGCATCCAGGTTTAATTTTATTAGATTTGAATATGCCAAAAAAAGACGGTTTTGAGGCTCTCAAAGAAATAAAAACTGATCCACAATTGCGGCGAATTCCTGTTATTATACTGTCAACTTCAAGCGTCCAAGAAGATATATATAATACCTATGATTTGGGTGCAAACTCCTTCATCATTAAGCCAGTGACTTTTGCTTCTTTAGTAGAGGTAATGAAAACTCTAGGAAAATACTGGTTTGAAATTGTGAAACTGCCAACAGAAGCAATGGGAGACAAAAATGGACAGCAGCCCCATCAAAGTTCTGTTCGTCGATGATGATGAAGATGATTATATTTTGACTCGTTATTGGTTGAGCGAATTCCAGGTGGCAAAGTGCGAGCTACAGTGGGTGGATAATTATGAAGCAGCGAGGAGTGCGATCGCTCGCCACCAACATGACATTTATCTTGTAGACTACCGTTTGGGGCCGGACAATGGACTAGAACTATTGCGCGAAGCCATTGCCAACGGCTGTTCTTCTCCAATAATTTTACTCACCGGTCAGGGCGATTGGGAAATAGATCTAGAAGCCATGAAAGCCGGAGCCGCTGATTATTTAGAAAAAAGCCAATTGACAGCACCTTTGTTAGAGCGTTCCATCCGTTACGCCATTGAACGTAAACAAACAGAACAGAAAATTCGCGAACAAGCTGCTTTACTGGATGTAGCTACCGATGCAATTTTTGTCCGTGATTTAGACGATAAAATTTTATTTTGGAACAAAGCTGCCCAGCAACTGTATGGTTGGAAAAAAGAAGAAGCTATTAATAAAAAGACACGAATTCTCTGGCAGGAAAAACAGCTACCTCAACTTCAAGAAGCACTCAATATTTTGATGAGAAATGGCTCTTGGGAAGGAGAGTTACATCAAAAAACAAAATCAGGTAAAGAAATTATTGTTGAAAGCCGTTGGACACTGGTACATGAATT
Organism: Nostoc sp. ATCC 43529; assembly: GCA_003326205.1. Classification (GTDB taxonomy): domain Bacteria; phylum Cyanobacteriota; class Cyanobacteriia; order Cyanobacteriales; family Nostocaceae; genus Nostoc. The sequence goes on along the minus strand of LWTK01000063.1, from coordinate 27,607 downwards.
TAGTAAAAAGACACAAACTATCCTGGTGGTAAACACTGATATTACACAGAAAAAACAACTTGAAGCCCAATTTCTCCGTGCCCAGCGATTAGAAAGCATTGGCACTTTAGCTAGTGGTATCGCCCACGATTTGAATAACGTTCTAGCGCCAATTTTAATGACAGCCCAACTGTTAGAATCACAAGTCAATGATGAGCGTTCTCGGCGACTGCTGCCAATATTGATTGCTAACGCTAAACGGGGGGCAAATTTAGTCAAGCAAGTATTATCTTTTACCCGTGGATTAGAAGGCGATCGCACAATCCTACAACTAAAGCATTTAATAATAGAAATTCAGCAAATTATTAAAGAAACTTTTCCCAAATCCATAGAAGTTTTTACCCAAATTTCGCCAAACCTTTGGACTGTATCTGGCGATGCAACCCAACTACATCAAGTACTGATGAATCTCTGTGTCAATGCTCGTGATGCTATGCCAAATGGTGGAGCTTTAAAAATCTTTGCCAAAAACCTTTTCGTTGATGAAAGTTTTACCAAAATGCATATTGATGCTAAAGTTGGTCATCACGTTGTGATTACCATTGCCGATGGCGGAATTGGTATTAAAGCAGAAATATTAGATCGGATATTTGAACCATTTTTTACTACTAAAGAAGTTGGCAAAGGAACTGGTCTTGGTCTGTCTACAGTGCTTGGGATCATTAAAAGCCACGGCGGTTTTATCAACGTATACAGTGAAGTCGGCAAAGGCAGCCAATTTCAAGTATATTTGCCAGCCCAAGATGCAACGGAGACAACAGAAGAACAAAACCAAGAATTACCTCCAGGCCAAGGAGAATTAATTCTAGTTGTAGATGACGAAGCAGCCATTCGAGATGTGACAAAAACATCTTTAGAAAGTCATAATTATAAAGCAATTACAGCCAGTGATGGTATTGAAGCTATAGCCTTATATGCAGAACACCGAGATAAAATATCTCTTGTATTAACTGATATGCTAATGCCATCTATGGATGGGCTAACTACCATACGCACGCTACGAAAAATTAATCCAGATGTTAAAATTATCGCTGTCAGCGGACTGAGTTCAGTAGATAAAGTTGATGCAGCTTATGACATAGGTATCAAAGCCTTTTTGCCTAAACCTTATACAGCGAATCAATTATTACAAACCATTAGTACTGTTAAAAAAAGTTAGAAGTTAAGAATTGAGAGTTAGGAGTTAGGAGTTAGGAGTTAAGAATTGAGAATTAGGAGTTTATCAAATTCCAATCCTTGTAAGATGTGTTAGATACATATTTCGAGATGATTGGTTATAAACAGGACTTACGCACTGAAGCTTGAAACCCCGATCCCCCCTAATCCCCCTTTTCAAGGGGGGAACGTCTAAAGGCCCTTTGAAAAGGGGGTTGGGGGATCTGAGTGCGTAAGTTCTAATAAAAAACATAGCATGAACGCATAAATGTTCACAGCAGCCAATGTCGGCGAACGTTCCGGGGACAAACAAGTTCTCAAACGGGTCAAACAGCTGGAGTTGAGGTCAAAATGCTATACATCTAATTCACGTAATTCTACCACTCACAACTTTTCAAACAGCCTCTAACTCTCAACTATCAACTCCTAACTCCTAACTATTTAAACCCCATGACCAAAGATGAAGTTTTAGCTGCTAATACAGCTTTTTATCGAGCTTTTGAAAGAAAAGATATTGAGGCCATGAGTGCAATATGGTCACAAGGAACTGGTAGTTTTTGTATTCATCCTGGAAGTAGAGTCTTGCGCGGTTGGAAAGAGATTCGCACCTCTTGGGAGCAGATATTTAAAAACACTGCTTATATTGAAATTAGCACAGATGTAATTGCTACAGAAATAACTGATAATATCGCTTATGTTGTACTGATAGAAAATGTGTTTCAAGTCGTAGGTTCGAGAAGACTTGAAGCACAATCAACAGCTACAAATGTATTTCAGTTTCTCGGTGAAAAATGGTATTTAGTCCATCATCACGGGAGTCCGATTTTGCGGTAAGGTGTGCCTATGGAGAGATAGGGGCAGAGGAGACAAATCAATTCAAAATTCAAAATTCACGCATTAAAGAACTTCTGCCTCCTGCCTTCTGCCTCCTGCCTCCTGCCTCCTGCCTCCTGCCTCCTGCCTCCTGCCTCCTGCCTTCTGCCTCCTGCCTCCTGCCTCCTGCCTTCTGCCTCCTGCCTCCTGCCTCCTGCCCCATTAAAAATAACTAATCTCCCATCAGCTCTACTGCATCTCTTCCATCACAATCTTGTAAGTAAACTTTGACAATTTCTTCTTTAGCGGTAGGCAGCTGCTTACCAATAAAATCTGGGTGAATTGGTAACTCACGATGACCCCTGTCTACCAACACAGCTAAACGAATGACCTCTGGTCTTCCGTACTCATTTACAGCATTCAAAGCAGCACGAATTGTCCGTCCTTTGAAAATTACATCATCTACGAGTACAACGGTTTTTCCTGTCAGGTCAAAAGGAATATCGGTTTTTGCGGGAGTTCGCAAACCAATTTTGTCAAGGTCATCTCGATAAAATGTAATATCCAAAGCGCCGACGGAAACGGCTACACCTTCAAGTGTCTCAATCTGACGCGCTAACAATTGGGCTAATATCGCACCCCTAGTGTATATACCGAGAAGCACCAATTGGGATAAATCGCGCGACCTTTCCACAATTTGAGACGCAAGGCGAGTTAAGGTACGGCGAATTTCTTCTGATGAAAGGATCTCAACTACTTTTGCAGACATAGCTATCTTTGGGGAATAGGGCATGGGGCATTGGGCATGGGGCATTGGGCATTGGGTATGAGGATGAAGAGATGAAGAGATGGGGGAGTGTTGGGAGATAAAGCTTCCCACCCGTCCCACTCTTCCCTACACCCTATACCCTATGCCCCATGCCCTAATTAAGATGATAGCGATCGCTATCCCTAACCATAATAAAAAACAATATCGAGTCAGTTGCAAAGCATTGTAAATAGAAGTTGGGGTAATGGGATAAATAGCGTCTCCTAGCAATGGTTTGTGTTTAGCTACCCCACGATACCAATTTTTACCGCCCATTTGTACACCTAAAATCGCAGCGTAGGCGCACTCACTCCAACCAGAGTTGGGACTAGGATCGTTAATTGCATCCCGGCTACAAATTCGCCAAACATGCATCGGTCTAGCCGATGACACTGCAAGGGTCATCACTGTTAACCGACAAGGTAGCCAAGTTAAACAATCTTCCAACCGCGCACTAAACCATCCAAAATAAGTATAAGGTGCTTCCCGATAACCTACCATTGAATCAAGGGTACTGCTAGCTTTGTATGCTAAAGCTAACGGAATTGGCCCCACAAATGGCACAAAGCCACCAATAATTGCATAAAAAAGTGGAGCCATTACCCCATCAGTAGCATTTTCCGTAATCGTTTCTAAAACGGCTCGCAAAATTTCTGCTTCTGAAAGATTTTGCGTATCTCGACCAACATAATTACTTAAAATCTTACGCCCTTGTTCTAAATCTCCTGTCGTTAAAGGTTGTAAAACAGCCACTGCTGCTGTTCGCAAACTCTTGCCAGCAAAACAACTAGCTAAAAGAATAGTTTCTAAAGCAATTCCCAACAGCGGATGCACCCATTTGGCAGTTTGAACGAGGAAAAAACCAACAAGCCCGCTACCAATTATAAGGATAATGCTTAGTAAAATTCCAGCTAGACGTTGTGTTAGAGAATTTTGACATAGATGCAGAAATAATTTGCTTAATCGAGAAATTACCCACCCCATAAATTGCACGGGATGAGGCCAACCCCAAGGATCGCCAATTAAGTAATCTAAAAATGCCGCAATGATTAAAACAACAGCGGATGTCATTAGTCATTAGTCCTTAGTCACTAGTCATTAGTCATTAGTAATTAGTCCTTAGTCCAATGCCCAATGCCCCATGCCTAATAACTAAACCACAAAACTTGCTTCTTCTCCAAGGGAAGCTTGCCAACTACGAGCATCGTAATAAAGGTCTGCCAGAGTAATACTGTACAAAGCTTCTCTGAGCTTTTGATTAAGTTTTTGCCAAAGGGTAAATGTTACCCAATCTTCAGCTTGTGTAGGTGCTGGAGTGCCATCGGGTAAATGAGTAATGCTCTCGCCCACTGCTTCTAAAATTTGTCCTATAGATATTTGTATGGGTTCTCTTGCCAATTGGTATCCGCCGATGCTACCACGAATTGAATTCACTAACCCAGCACGACGCATTTCTATTAGTAGTTTTTCGAGGTAAGGAGCTGGGATATCTTGGCGTTTGGCGATCGCTTTTACAGATACAGGACCATATTTTGGCTGTAAACTCAAATCTAGCAACGCCTTTACACTGTAATGTCCTCTGGTAGTTAGCTTCATTGTTGTTTGTCCTTTGTCAGTTGTCCTTTGTCATTTATTTAAATCGATCACTAATAACTAATGACCAATGACCAATGACCAATGACCAATGACTAATGACTAAGGATCAGTTTTGCTTATCATTGTCTGACTCAGTTATGATTTTCAGCAACTAGTCAACCTATGATAGGTTAGTTTAGAAAACTTAAACAAATATAGTTTAGCAGTAATTCACAAACTACATATATATAGTTATCAGCATTGCCAGCATTCTCTAAAATAAATTGTTGGGAAAATATTTGGTAATCGCATAACAATTCTGGCTTTTAGTGTAATATACTTGGCTATGTTGAGATAAAAACTAAAGGATTATCTTCCTATTAGCTCAACCTCAGCTAAAATAAAATCGATTCAAACACTTCAAACATTCGTTTTCGACCTAAGTTGATGCCTAAACAGAAAAAAATTGAACCCCTAGTCGGCGAAGAACTGCTCAGAAAAGTCAAAGAGCTAGAGAACGAGAGCAAGGAAGACAAAGCCAAGAAGTGCGGCTACTATACCGTTACCAAAAATGGTATAGAGCGCGTCAATATGATGAAGTTCTTAAATGCCCTAATCGATGCCGAAGGCATTCAGTTAGACAGTACACCCAGTGCTAATGGTCGTGGTGGACGTAGTGCTAGCTATAGGATTAGCGTGCAATCCAATGGTAACTTGCTTATAGGTTCGGCTTATACAAAACAGATGAATCTCAAACCAGGAGATGAGTTTCTCATCACTTTAGGTAAGAAACACATTCGTTTGAGACAAGTAGATCCAGAAGATCGAGAAGACGATGAAGCTCTAGAAGCCACGGCTTAATAAATAGTCATTAGTCAATTGTCAATAGTCATTTGTCTCTGTTACAAAGTTCTGAGGGTAGATTTGTGACCATCAGACTTTGCACTTTGTCTTTTGCCATTAGTCATTTGTGAAAACCAATGACCAATGACTAATGACTAATGACCAATGACTAATATGGTAAATAGTGGCGCAGTGCTTTGCGGGTAACTGCTAAATTGCACGTTAATGCAATTTGCTCTTTTTCTAGTAAACCTAAAATGCGATCGGGTTTGTCTCGTGCTACCACTGGTAATTGATGCAAACCTCGCACACTCATGCGGTCTAAAGCTTCAGATAATAGTTCATCCTGCCATGCATAAATAATTTCAGTAGTACAAATGTCCTTGAGAATTTGACTGGATAAATTATCTGAACTTTCAGTTGAGGAATTTGGGTAAGTTTGCCAAAGAGCAAGGGCACGGTTAATGTCTTCTAGAGAGAGAATACCAACTAATTGATCGGCTTGATCGACTACTAAAGCACTTCGCGTGCGATCGCGTAACATTTCCGCAGCCGCTTCTAACACACTCAAAGTTGCAGGTAATTTTTTTGGATAGGGATGCATAGCATCTTCTACCAAAATTTCCTGCACAATTTCTGCTCGTTCATCTTTCAATTCCGAAAGACCAATTTGTTGTAGATTGGAATTAGAGTTAAAAGTTGGTTTAATCCTTTCTACTAACCAAACACTCAAACCTACAGCAGCCATCAACGGTAAAACAATGCGGTAGTCACGCGTTAATTCAAACAGCATTAAAATAGCCGTTAATGGTGCCCTAACACTCCCAGCCAACATTGCCGCCATCCCTACCATTGCATAAGCTGGAGGAGCTGCCATTTGCTCAGAAATTGTCGGGAATGCCACAGCTAAAATTTTGGCGTAAGCCGAACCAAAAGAAGCCCCTAAAAACATAGCTGGTGCAAATAAACCGCCGACAAAACCGCTACCAGCGCTAATTGCAGTCATCACTAATTTCACCACCAGCAGCACAACTAATAGGTGCAGTGGAAATTTGACATCCTGAAGCATTGCCTCCACAGTTTCATAACCAACCCCCAGAATTTGTGGAAAATACAAAGCAACTGCGCCAACAATAACACCGCCAATAATTGGATGAATTGGCTGAGGAATTCGTCCCAAAAATTGAAAGCATGGAACTTTGCCAGCAAAGCAGGCTTTAGCCAAACGAATTGATTGAGTGTAAGTTAGGGAAATTAGGCTAGCTCCTAAACCTAAGCCAAGATAAAGAGGTAATTCTAAAGGACTGCGGACTTGGTAGGCAGGTAAATCAAAAGCGGGTTGTGCCCCTAAACCAATTTGAGCAATTAAAGCTGCAACCACCGCCGCCAGCAGCACCACACTCACAGCAGAAGTAGCAAAGGATGTAGCTCCCATCACTACTTCTAAGGCAAAAAATACGCCAGCAATGGGAGCATTAAACCCAGCCGCTAATCCGGCAGCCGCGCCAGCACCCAAGAGTAAACGTCGTCGTTCCTGAGATACGTTGAGGATCACAGACAACAACATGCCAAAATTTGCACCAATTTCTACACTAGGCCCCTCTGGTCCTAATGAAGCACCGCTTCCCAAAGAAACAGATGCGGCTAACATTTTGGTAACTGGTCGTAGCGGTCGCCTGATCTCTGTTCCCTGAGAAGCGGCGATGAGAGATGAAAGTCCAGGGCCGAAATCTTGAGTACGCCAGCGCATCAAACCAACGATTAATCCCCCAAGAGTGGGAACACAAGCTAGAGTCCAAGCACCCCAGACACCGATCTGACCCATAAAATTTTCTAGCATTAAATGGTGGATCAGCTCGATTAAATAGTGAAAGGTGACTACACCCATACCAGTGCCACCGCCAATTAACATGGCTAAAAATAGCACAACGGTTTCTGGCGAGGGTTGAAAACGGTTTATCAGGTGAGCTAAGCGGGCAGAAGGTGTGGGGAAGGCAGGTTGTTCCGTTACCTTCCTCAGTTGAGTGGGAGGCAAGAGAGTCATTGAAAGGCTGGGTAAATGTAAGAAAAAATTTAAATTTTTATCTGTTACTTCTCATTGTGAGCCATTATTTAGCAACCAGACAAGTAGACTTTATTTACTCCATTGACAAAGCCATAGCAAAAAATGTCACTATGCAAAATTTTTGTGGAAAGAATAGTTAAATGGGAGACAATTATTATTTAGGGGTCAGCGATACCTATGGTAAATGCTCGCCTAAGCTGATGGGGTAGGAGTTAACGTCAACTCTGTTTTTCCTACAAACAGCAGAAGTTCTATGAGCCAGAAACATTAATGAGAAGTCATTTTTGCCTAAATCTAGCTATACTCGTGTTGCGACCATTGAGCCATCCTTGGTAGTAATAGAATGTATGTGTGATTCAGCATTGATGTAAAAATATACTTAGAAGTCATAGGATTGCCAGATAAGGAAACAAGGAGACAAAATCCATAAGATAACCATCTCCCTTTGTCTGTGCTTATCCCTGTCTCACCTTCTCCTTGTCCTCTTCGTTAACCCCAATTCAATATAGCTATTCCTATAGAGCGAGTAAATGAATATACACACGTTTGATAATCATTATGTTACTTGCCCAATTTGCCAAAGAAATGCCACGCCCAAACCAATTAAAACGCGTATTGGCTTGTTTTGTTGCCCCTATTGCCAGGAGCGCCTAGTAGTTTGCCAAAGCGGCCATTATGTCCGCGATCCTTTTACTTGGAGACAAATGATGATGTCTTCGGCGCTGCGTCGTCAGAGCAGACCTTTGGCTAGGATTGTTAGGGATTTTGTCTTACTTAAGCGTCCTATGGTGGCTTTTGCTGTAGGAAGTGCAATTTTTTTTAGTATGATTGCTATCACCCAGGAAAGCACGAGTTCCGATCGCCAAGTGCTTCCTACAGAGCAAATTAAAAAACCACATGAAAAATCGCCATAATTTGGTCTTTTCCCTATGATGAATCAGATTTTACTTTAATCTTTCTAATTTTGCAATCAATAATATTTATGTGAAACAGTGTTCTATCTTTTTCCAAGAAGTAGAACACTGTTTTATGTTTAAGGCTACTAAATTATTAGTCAAAAGTTATGAAGTAGGGAACAGGCAAGAGGCAAAGAGGCAAGAGGCAAGAGGCAAGAGGCAAGAGGCAAAGAGGCAAAGAGGCAAAGAGGCAAGAGGCAAGAGGCAAGAGGCAAGAGGCAAAGAGGCAAAGAGGCAAAGAGGCAAAGAGGGAAAGAGGGAAAGAGGCAAAGAGGGAAAGAGGCAAGAGGCATTAAGCTATAATCCAACGTTTGTATCTGAGAAGAAGTGGCGAAGGTATCGACTTTCTACGATGCGTTATCGGGGAATACTTCCGGTGAGAACATTGCCCATAATGATTGATAGTATGGAACAAAATAAGCAGCCTGTTGTGGTTCCAGACGAGAATGGATCTCGATGCCTAGCAGCTCAATCAATTGCCGTACTAGATCCCACCTGACTTTTAATCGGGGATATAGCATTACACAGAGTGGAAATAGCTCTTGTTGAACAGCACTAATGTTGTTCTCTAAGATACAAACCCACAAATAAACCTGGAACATCTCCGCATCACGCACACTGGAGATCCTGATGTTAGGGTCATCTAAACGACCTGTGGAACACTGATAATCTGGATACAGCTGCATCACCCGTTCTACAATCTTGGTGGCAATTTCAGTACATAACGGCAAGATTCGCTGGACAGCTTGTAACGGTGGCGCGTCGTAAGCGTGTTTTGCTGCTGCTTGGTAAGCACGTTGGAGTGGCATGTAAAGATGATCGTCAATCACCTTCAAGTAAACACTCAACGATGGTTGTTGAGTTGGTGGTGTCAACTGGAGCAGGATTTGTCCACTGTAGTGGAACTGCATACTAATAAACCCGATGACTCTGGGATCGTCTGCTATGTATTTCTGTCGGATATCTCCCAAATCCTTGGCAATCCATGTAGAAAACTTAGGTGGGGAAATTTGTTGAGCATAGGCACTGAGGGCAGTTTGATAGATTTGGTGAGCATCTTTTGTTACCGCCCACGGATCGATCAATTGAGGGTCAATTTGATGTCGAATAATCTCTTGAGACAAAAGTGCCTCAGTTTTTGCCCAAGCTTGAACACTTGTGGTTCGGAGTGTCTGCATTAATGTTGTTGCAAGTTCAGCAGCTATTTCACTCCGATTGAGGGCTTCGACTCGATCGTCGCATTCAGCTAGCTTTCGTAAATATTTCTTGGCCCATGCTTGTGAAAATGGTTGGTTTGCTGCTGCCTCAAGTCCTCCTGTTTCTTCTGGAGAGAATGAGATATTTTCTAGTTTCATATTTAATAAATAAAATATTTCTTAATATTTACCAGCATAGAAAAATTCATCTCGCAAGCAAAACCGCAAGATTACGGAGTTCATCATTTCTTCAAAATAGAAAAGGGCATGGGGGGAGATGACAGTTAACCGTTGACTGTTGACTGTTCACTGCCCAATGCCCCATATTTATAAACGATTTGTATCTTTAGTAACTAATTTCCAACCTTCAGCTTGGTCAATTAGCTTGATTGACTCTAGTTGTAGATTGTTGAAAACAGATGTATGAAGCAGGAAGTAGGGTTGGCCATTGTAGTGCCAATAATATTGCAGTTCACCAACAGAAGCAGGAATAATGGTGCGATCGCTGTAATAATCCAAGGAGGGACGAGAGTAGGGAAAAGATGTATAAATTTTCTTCGTCGCTGGATTTGCCCGCAGGATCATCGCGGCTACTGGTTTAACTGGATAAGCCTCAGATAACTCCCAAACCCAATAATTCGATTTCATTAACAGTAGCAGCGAAATATAACTTCCCCAGAACAAAATCTTCAGAAATTGCCCGTCGCCTCGCTCTGCCAAAATAGATGCCAAGGTCATTGTTAAAGCTACTGCTGCAAAAATTAGCTGTAAGTCGGTTTTCGGTGTTGTACCCCAACTAAAATAAATGCTGCCCGCAGAAGCAACTACAGCCAAAATCGCCAAACCTGCTACCCAACTACGGGGATAGGATGACACTAGAGGTAAATTTTCTGTCTCTGCTAACTGGATACCAAAAGCTAAAGCTAAGCTGGGATAAATCGGGAATACATACCAGGGAAGTTTGGTAATCATCAAGGAAATTACCAGTAGATAAACACCACTCCACGCCAGTACTAGTTTTGCCCAGCTAAGGTTACGATTTTCCCAAGTTAAACGTACAGTTTGTGGTAAGAATAATAACCACGGCCATGTGTACTTGAAAAGTTCAATGATATAGTACCAAGGTGGTTCAAAATTCATCTCTGCAACTGTGCCAATGGGAGTGGATGAATTTACAAGACCAACTTGGGCGAAGGTATAACCATAGTGAATTAGTTGGGCGCCGTACCAACCAACTACAGGTAAAATGCCAATCAAGATGGCTATCCACAGGTAGTAACAGGTGAGTAATCGTGGTGTATCCCAAAATAAGAATACGATCGCGATCGCACCTAGCAATATGCCTACCAATCCTTGAGTCAGACAAATTAAGCCAAAACCGATGCCAACACCAAGGCAATAACGTAAATCGCGGCGCGATCGCAATACGCACAACATCATCACCATCAAAAAACTGACTACCGCGCCATCTAACATCGCTAAACGTCCATGACGCACTACGGGTAGCATTGTTAGGTAAATCAAGGCACTATAAATAGCCGCCCAACGTTGGCGAAATAATTCCCGGCCAATACAATACAGTAAAGGTACTGAGCTTGATGTTAAAATTGCTCCAGGAAGCCGCGTAGTGAATTCATTTTCGCCTCCTAGAGAATAAGCCCAAGCAATTAGCAAATGCATTAAGGGCGGCTTGTTATGGTATGGTTCGCCTCCTAGCGTTGGGTAAAGCCAGCGCATTGAGCCTGCTGGTGCGTGCCAAATTTCCCTGGCGACTTGTGCCACGGTGCCTTCATCCCAATCTCGCAGGGGTAATCCTCCTAGATTGACGCTAAACAGTAACACTGCCGCTAACAGCAACACAACAAGCCATACCCAATCAACCCATCTGCCGACTGTGCGATGCTGTTTTTCTAGATGACCCCAAATAAAGCTTCCTTCTTGCATATTCTCTGGTAATCATTTTACTTGCTGGTTTGATTACATAGAGATCAAAGTGAATCTCCAATGTTGTCACCCAGTAACAACGTCTGTTCTTAACGATTGCTAGTTTCCAAGATTAACTCAACTTTCTTTAATTAGTACTATTTTTCCGGGAAATTTATTTTAATTATTTAACGATCATTTTTATAGATAAAAGCTAAAAATAATGCGTATAAAAACTGGCTTAATTCTTCTGCTATATCCTGTAAATAAATCTACATTGTCTAATATTTTATCCAGCTTTTTGTTACTACTAGCATGAGAAGATTACATAGTAGAAGTCAGAAGTCAGAACTCAGAATCAAGAGTTGTGCGATCGCCGAAAGTAATACATCAAAACCTTTGGTTGGTGCGTTATCTATGTCTCCAAGAAAAAAACAATGTAGAGACGTAGCAGTGCTACGTCTCTACAAGGGTTCTGGGTAACGCATATTTAATTTCTAGAGATGTCTATTATAATTATAAATTCTGCTGTATGAATCTTACAGTACTCCGGACTGCTGAATTCTGAATTCTGAATTCTTAAAAAATAAAAATAACTTGCAAGTGCCATTTTTGTTCTTGGCGAACAATTTCAATTTCTTTAATGAATTCTCGAAAGTAAAATCGTCGTTCTGTTTCGGACAAATCTAACCAGAATTGCGGAATAGAAACAGCGACAGCAACAGAACGCAAATTAACGGGGGGGAGAATTGCCAACTTAGCTTCGAGTGCAGAAATTTCTGTGCGGAGTTTATAAGCTCTTAATTTTGCTGTTTCGGTATCCAAAATTCCAGTTTCAATTAAAGTGGGTAACTGAGTGAGTATTTCTTGTTGACGAGCGATCGCTTCACCTAAACTATCCTTAACTGCATCCAATTGGGGAAAATTCATTCCCGCTACTGCTAAGGGTAAATCGCGGCAAACAGTTTCAATTGTCTGTTCTAAAACCTCTTGATAAGGAATACCTGCACACTTAGGGCGTCGAGGACAGGTAAGACAACGTAAATACAGATACTCTTGGTTTTGGTTGCGTTGGGTGACACGGGTAACCGTCAGATGTAATTGACACTCGCCACAAACAACCAACCCAGCTAAAGAACGCGGCGCACTAGCGGTGCGGGGTGGTAAACGACTATTACGCCGTAAAAGTCGGTCAACTTGGGCAGCTTCTTCCTTAGAAATGATGGGAATATGGGTGTCGGAGATAATTTCACCATTTTGGTAAGCTGTATTGCCGCGATAAACTGGATTAGTTAACCAACGGCGTCCAGTGGTAACAGAAATTTTCTTGCCATATTTCTTCGCCAAATAACGGACTGAACCTCGCAAGGAACCGTAGAGTAAAAAATGGTCAAAAAAATCCTTCACCACTGGTGAAGTACTGCGGTCAATGGTATATTTTCCCTTACCTCTGCGATAGCCGTAGGGAACTTTACCGGGTGGTGGTGCAGCGTCAAGACGATTGCGGGCGTGTCCCTGGCGGATGCGACGACTGCGTTGTTCGCGTTGGATTGTGTGTAGCAAATTCAGCAAGTCAGCGCCAAGAGGAGAATTTTCTGAGGTGTAGGGTTGTTCTGTGGCAATTACCGCTACTCCCATCGCTTCGAGTTCATTGAGGCGATCGCTTACTTCTTCTAGAGTATCGCCTAATTCTTCCAAGCGACGAATCAGCAGATAATCTACATCTTCAGTTTGGCAATCTGTAAGTAATTTTTGTAATTGCGATCGCGTAGCGTGTCCGAAGGACTCTCGCTTGCCCAAATCTTCATAAACCCGATCCACCTCCCATCCCCAATCGGCTTGATCGGGAGCAGATTCTAATAGTGGATTAGTGTAAGAGTAAGCAATGATTTTCATTAGTCATTGGACACTCATAGGACAACCTACAAGAAATTATAAAATGACTTTTGGATCGTTTTTGTACGCTGAACCAATATAACAAAGTTCGTGGAGTATCTCTGCAAACAGTTCAAACAGAGATTTAAGCTGTTGGACATCTTTGATCGCATATCCCACCTCGAAGTATAGTTCGTCTACTTCTGGGGGAAACTTTGTACCAAAGAACCCTTCATCATCTTTAACTATAATATTAATGTGTGGTTGAGCTTTAATCAAAGTACGAATTTGTGTGTTAGAAAATAATTGTTCTGCTTGAAATTTATTGTTACCATGAATGATAAAATCACGGTCAAATTCTGAATCTCCAACATTCAAGTCTTCCATGCCAAATAACTTCCAAATATTACTCAAGATATTTTTACGATAAATTTTGAACCTAAAACCGTCCCTGCTAATATAAGGCGCTCTAATTCTTGTATACGTGGTACTAGTACTACTTTCTCCATTAGAATTATTCACTATGTAGGTATCCAGGGTGATTGTCCATTCTTGATATTTAACTTGAACTTTATCGCTTCCTCGCCAGAAGCCTCCCACGATAAAATCACCACCAATTTCATCACAAAACTGTCGCCAAACTTCTTCTTTACTTGGGCCAAATATCTTTCTGAAAAAACTCATAAAATTCACCTTTGAAGACATAATTTTTTAGTAATTTGTTAGGTAAAATTTTCCTCTACCTAACATTTCGCCCGTTAAACTCAACTGACATTCAAAACTTAGTCAACACTCTCTCCACTCGCTCTCACTGTTGACTCAGCTCGATAATATTCCCATCTGGATCTTGAGTAAACAGAGCAGGGCGGCCTGAGGCACTGGGTTGAATGGGATAATTACGATCAAGCAACTCTTGTTTTGCAGCGTCCAAGTTAGCGACTGAGAAAGCGACGTGGGGGTTGCGTCCCCATTTTTCGTTTGGGTTTTCGGTGGGGACAGTCGGTGCAACTATGAGGTGAATTTGATAGTTGCCGACTTGATACCATGCGCCAGCGTATTTTAGAGAACGATTTATTTTGGTTAATCCCAATACTGTGCCATAAAAGTGTTCAGAGCGTTCTAAGTCAGTCACGAGAATTGCTGTATGAAGACTTTGGGTAATCTGCATTTTGGTAAGTGCGATCGCGTTTATTTAAATTTTGGCGTAGTTTGCGACTTGCGGGGAGTAAAGACAAGGGAGACAAGGCGAATAACTCCTCAGTCAACGGGAACCAGTGCGTTGGACGGGTTAAGAGGCTTGTACCGCTAACGCGGAACCAGCTTTCTTAGCAACTGCCTCTCAACAGTCAACAATCAAAAGGTATTAGTAAGATTAAAGTTATTTGGGACTTTGGGAGAACAAGTTTTGATAAATACAAATTCATAATTTATTGTCAATACTCCAAAAGGCACAGATGATGAATCTAAACTCTATTTACTATCTCTTAAGTAAGTTGACATAATCAAATCCAACAATGTTCAGAAAAATAAATTAGCCTAAAAGCATTCTCATTGCCTATTGCCAACGATACTTATTGACGCCGACTTCCTTACTCAATTGCGATCGCCTGACTCAAAGAATTACTAGGAGTCGTTTTCCAGTAACCACACGGAGTTGGTAATCAAAATATAGTACACTTAATCAATTAATATAAATTTAAGTAAAAAAACTGAGTATTACGAGCTTCTGTAAATTATGACTCGACAGCCTTGTGTGTTGTCCAAACATTTGGAAGAATAGTTAAAGAGTCATCAGCAGTGCTGAATTATTAATTGTTATTTCTGATTCCTGTGTGATTAATTGTTGATGAGATGATAATCTCACATAGCAATAGCTAAAATTTTTTGTTTTTCTTTACTGAAATTTTCTAGCCAGGATTCAGGAGCAAAGCCGGAGAAGTTTCTGTCGATCCGGTCAGTGGTCGAAATACAGAACATTTAGAACATCAATGGTTATATATAGCAATCCTAAATGAGTCGTGAAAAATATGGATAAGGAAACGTAGACGCAAAGCGGCTTGCCGCAGGCTACCGCCAAGAACGCCTTCGCGTTGGCGAAGCCTCTCGTAGAGAAGCGTCTCGTTAGAGAAGGACGCAAAGGTCAAAAAGAAGAAAGAGATATATAATTTTCACAAATGATTTAGGACTGCTATATAGGACTCATATTTGATTTTTGGACAAAACTCAGTACACTTACTTTTATTCCTTCTTCCCAGTCCCCAGTCCCTTACCTCTACGAGTTATTCTCCAAATCAAATCGGATTGCTATAGCTTACTGATTTTATTGAAGTTATTAAGCTTTGATCCTAAAGCCTTCTTAATTCTGACTTATAAAATAGTGAATTTGCAGTTCTGACATCTTCTGTTTCCTCTAAACCCTCATTTTGCAAGGTCAGCCTCAAGCCTGCTTCCACACCACAATGAAAGACCAAGTATTAGGCCGGATTTTAAATAAACCTTCTTTCCCACATAAATTTGAACGCTTGGAATTGGATGATAATTTTTGCATTATAAATATATCCGATCAAGCGCAACAGTTTGCACATCGCCCTGAGGAGGCGACACAGGGTAAAGATATCCGGCTAAGCTTTCCTGAATTGATTGGACTTGAAGATATTTTAAAAGCTATTTTGTACGGCAAGCAAGAAGTTTTTGAATTACAAGGGGTTAGACGAGGTTCAAACCAAAAATCTCATTTATTTATAGATATATATATTATCGGCGAACAACATGAAAAACTTGAAAATAGATTAATCGTACTGATTGAGGATGTTACTGATAAAATTGTTTTAAAACAAAAGTTGGCACAGCAAACTAATGAAGCAAATTTGCTATCCAGTGCTTTAATAACTTGTAAAAGTTACATGGAACAAGTAATCGCTTCAATGGCAGATGCTTTTTTAGTAACTAGTAACTTGGGAACAATCATCAAAGTCAATCATGCTGCTGAAGAATTATTTGGTTTTACTCAAGAAGAATTAATTAATCAACCTATTTCATTAATAGTTGACGACCAAGTAGTAATCAAAGCAATTTATCAGCATTTTGCTGCTAAGCAAAGTTTTCAGAATTTAGAGGTAGTTTGTAGAACCAAAACGCGAGAAAAGCGGTTGATTGCTTTTTCTTGTTCGGTGATTTCCAAAGGAACAGAAGGACTAGAAGATATTGTTTACATCGGTCGAGATATTACTGCTCGACAGCGACGGGAACAGCGTACAAGTGCCCAGTATGCTATCACTCGCATATTATCAGAATCACAGAGTATAAAGCAGGTAATTCCTCAGATTTTGGGGTCGATTTGTCAAAACCTGGGATGGGATTTAGGCGAACTTTGGACACCAAGCCAATATATCGGTACTTCAGTCAAAAGACACAGTGTCAATGCAGTATTAAGGTGTGTGGAAATTTGGTCAAGTCGAGTAGTTTCTAGTAGAGAGTTTAAAGCAGTTACGTGGCAAACTACATATACTCCTGGTGTTGGGTTACCTGGTGAAATTTGGATTCAACGATCGCCCCTGTGGACTGAGGATATCACACAAGATGGAGACAAAAGGCGATCGCAACCTGCTGTTGAAGCTGGATTACATGCAGCTTTTGGTTTTCCCATCTTAGACGATAATGAAATCTTAGGGGTGATGGTTTTCTTTAGCCGAGACATCCAAGCAAAAGATCCAGAACTGTTGGAAATGGTAGGTTCTATTGGTAGCCAAATCGCTCAGTTTATCAAACGCAAGCAAGCAGAAATCGCCCTTGTTGAAAGCGAACAACGATATCGAGATTTCTTTGAAAATGCTAATGATTTGATTCAAGCTGTGAATGCTTATGGTCGTTTTTTATATGTGAATCGCGCATGGCGAGAAGCTTTTGGATATAGCGAAGCTGAAATTGCTTCTTTGAATGTCTTTGATATTATACATCCAGAGTTTAGACAATACTGTTGGCAAAAGTTTTATCGCGTGCTTTGTGGAGAAAAACAAGAGCAAATCAAAGCCGCATTCATTACCAAAAACCGTGAAACGATATTTTTAGAAGGTAACATTAACGGTAAATTTATCGAAGGTCATCCAGTCGCTACTCATGGAATTTTTCGCAATGTTACTCAGCAATTAGCAGCAGAAAAAAGCGAATAGGGTATGGGGCATGGGGAAAAGAGGAGGCAGAAGGCAGGAGGCAGAAGGCAGAAGGCAGGAGGCAGGAGGCAGAAGTTCTTTAATGCGTGAATTTTGAATTTTGAATTCATTTGTCTCCCCTGCTTCCTCTGCCCTTTGCCCCTTGAAGCCCAATTCCTACGTATTCGGAATCAACCTACCGCAAGGATAAGTAGCTGTTGCCTGTGAAGCATTTTCAGCTACGGCTGTTGGAACTCGATCTGATGGTTGAGTTTTGGCTGCTAAATAATCTGTTTGCAGTTTCTCTAACATGGCTTCTCGTTTGTCATACAAGCGTTTTAGGGGACGAGGTTGGCACCTGTTGAGGACGTATGCTGTTACCAGTGGTAAAGCGATGGTGCTATCTGTGTAACAAACAATTGTGTTAGGTAATTCTTCTGGGTCAATCTTACCCCAACTCACGGCTTCCGATGGGGTTGCCCCAGACAAACCACCTGTATCTGGACGAGCATCGGTAAATTGCACAAAGTAATCATGTCCCCGTTCTTCTAGTCCTAATACTTCGTGAATTTGCGGTTGTGTTTGTAGCAAAAAGTTTTTAGGACTACCACCACCGAGAATGACAGCAGCACTTTTCCCTTCTCCTTCACGGGCATTGTAAGCGATCGCGGCTGTCTCGTTCACGTCAATTGAAGGATCTAATACTAATTGCGAACCTTCTAATGCCAAAGCTGCTACGTTCATACCGATAGAACTATCTCCAGGAGAAGAAGTATAAATCGGTACGCCATATTCATAAGCCGTAGCTAGCAAGCAAGAATTCTGCACACCCAATTGCTTTTCTACTTCCCGGACATACTTACCTAGTAAATGGTGAAACTCAGCGGTTCCCATGCGTTTTTGGAAAGGTTCTGCTTGCAGAATCTTGCGGATAAAAGCATCGGTTTCCAACAGTACATCGTAGCCAAAGATAATGTCATAAATCCGAATTGTGCCTTGTTGACGCAGTTTCACGTCATCTAAAAACGGATTACCAGCAAACAGTTCAAAACCCAAACCATAATGCATATCGTGGTAAAGATTTGCACCAGTGCTAATCATCCAGTCAATAAAGCCGTTGCGAATTAAAGGTGCAAGTGCTGAAACCCCAAATCCCGCTGGTGTCATTGCACCGGAAAGGCTAACTCCCACGGTGACACCTTCTGTTAGCACATCGCGGCTGAGTAGTTGGCAGATTTCGCGCAAACGTGCTGAGTTGTAGGCAGTGAAGTAATTATCAATTAAATCCACCACGCCAATATCATTAGATATAGGTGTGGGTGCGATTTTTTGACCCAGCTGTTTAGACATTTTGGCACTCCTGAACAGTAAACACGCCGAATCTAATGTTATAGCAAAGTACTGGGTTCGGAGTTGGGAGTTAAGAATTATACTAGTTTATCAAAAAAGCGCAACTAATTAAAAAATGAGTATAAACACTCCATAGAAGAACGAAATTTTAATTGATATAAATTTAACTTTAATTAGGCTGTTTGATAATCTTCAATGAAAGATTCAGCTTAGTCGGCGCTGCAAAAATACTTAAAGGTACTGGATGATGATTTGGAGTCAGCTGCAAATATTCAATAAAGCTTATCTTAATTCTGAATTTTGACGCCTCGGCGGAGCGTCTGCGCCTTTGCTCCTGAATTATGCTGTATTTAGAACTCACTGTTCGTAAATGTGAGTTTATCTAAGGCTGTTAAAGGATCTTCCCTATCTAAAGATGAAACCTGCGCTTCTAACTTGTCGCAGCACTCCCGCACTAAACGCAAGCCTTGGTCTCGTGAGAGTTCCGCAGTTGCAGGGGTAAATTCTTCCAGAATTTTCGCTTCGATACTTTGATATTGCTCTAGTTCTGCTCTCAATTTTGTTAAATACTTGGTTCCTTCGCCGCCTTCTGTAATGGCAAACTCTAAAACAGAATCTACGTAAGCTTTGACTTTGGGATGCTTGACTCCTTCTGTAGCAGCAGCATACAGTAATTGGCCATTTAAATACTCAAAATCTGGCACCCAAAGATGATTTCCACTCAGCTGGAATGTATCAACTTCTTTACTTGGCATGACTTTTAGTTGTTCTGTTCTGACGCGACGAGCAGCTTTTTCTAAAAGTGCGATGACAGAAATTATCACTGAGGGAAAGTTGCTATCAATACATCTAATTTCTACTGTGCCGAGTTTGTTGAGTCGAATTGGGTTCCAAGCTGATTTAAGTAAGCTTCCTCCCGCTTGTTTGAAAAGATGACGCTCAACTCCAGCTTTGTCCATTGCTTGCAACCAAGCATAATAGCGAGCGAACTGGTTTTCAACTAAGGTTTCAACACTGTCAGCATAAGGCATCAATCCACCGACAGACTGTAAATGAGTGTAAACTCCTTCCCAGTCAAAGGTTTCGCTACCACGATAACGAATTGTGTGCATGGCTAATCCGATCGCTCGTCCTTCATAAAACGGACACGATCGCGTTAAGCAAATCAATGCTGAGTCGAAGGCTGTAGCTAAATTATAAATATTTAGTAGTTCTTCTCGCTCTGCGGCATTTGAATTGTAAGACACTACCACGCGAGAATCAATAACTCCTGCTGGCACTTCTAGATGTACGTGCGTACCCGTACATTTGCCAGCGTGTAAAAATTTATCGTAACCGACAGTCCGCGCTTGGATATGATAATTGAGTTGGTCGCGCATGACTGGCATGATATGTAAGGGGTAGCTCGATTGAGGATACAGCCTTAAATTCATCTGTCGGGCTACAGCGATCGCTAGTTTCAAATTTCTCAGATATTCTTTTGCTAAATCTGTGGCACTATACGCCGGCGCAGTGTTAATTTCCACCATATTCTTGACGAACTCTGGGACAAAATACTGCGGCTTTACTGCTTGTGCTTGTGCGGCTAAATGACAAGCCTCTAAAAATTCATCTGCGCGATTACTGATTTCACCCGTCTCATATACTAGAAAGAACTCTTGCTCAAGACCAATGCGACGTTTTAGTACATCCATTTCTCAAGTGTCTCTTAGTTAATTTGCTGTAATTGTCGATTTACTGGAATTTGGCGCAGTATGGTATTCTTCCCTTTGATAGAAGTTATAAAATGAAAGGTTTTTCAAGATTTGAGTTAGGACTTACCCAGCGAGGCGATAAATCTCCATGACTCAAGATATCTTTGAATTACCCGGCCCAGAAACAAATTCTATCGTGGGTAGTCTGCTTGATTTTGGTCGCGACCCTTTGGGATTTTTAACTAAATGCGCTCGTGAATATGGTGATATTATACCTATACGTTTAGGATTAACCCCAGCTTGTTTTATAACTAATCCTAGCTATATTGAGCAAGTACTTAAAGACACAAATTTATTTGTTAAAAGTCGTTCTTTACATGCCCTCAAAACCTTATTGGGTGAAGGACTTCTTACTAGTGAAGGAGATTCTTGGTTTCGCCAACGAAGGTTGATACAACCTGTTTTCCACCAGAAACGCATTGCTAGTTATGGCGATATAATGGTTGCCTACACCGAACAAATGCTGGATACTTGGCAAGATGGCGAAACTCGTGATGTTCATCGAGACATGATGCGCCTAACATTAAATATTGTAATGAAAACAATATTTAACCGCGACCTGAGCGAAGGACAAGCGCAAGATGTTGCCCATGCACTAGATGTAACATCAGATTGGTTTGAAAGTAAACGCCAGCAAAATTTTATCTTCTTGGAATGGTTCCCTAGACCTGAGAATATTCGCTACAGAAATGCCATCAAGCAGATGGATAAAACTATTTATGAGATGATAAATCAACGGCGGGCTAGTGGTGAAAATCCTGGAGATTTACTGTCAATGTTAATGGCAGCAAAGGATCAAGAAGATGGCAGCCAAATGAGCGATCGCCAGTTACGAGATGAAATCGCAACTTTAATGTTAGCAGGACATGAAACCACATCTAATACTTTAACGGGAGCGTGGATACTTTTATCTCGATATCCCCAAGTACGTAGTCAATTATCAGCAGAATTAAAACAAGTTTTAGGAGGGCGTTCTCCTAACATTGCAGATATACCAAACTTGCGCTACACCGATATGGTTATTAAGGAGACAATGCGAGTATTTCCTGCTGTATATAGCATGGCACGTAAAGCTAGCCAAGATTGTGAAATTGGCGGTTATCAAGTGCCCCAAGATTGTACGATTATTATGAGCCAGTGGGTAATGCATCGCAATCCTCACTACTTTGAAGACCCAGAAATATTTAAACCGGAACGTTGGGCTGATGATTTAGAGAAAAAGCTGCCGAGAGGAGTTTACTTTCCCTTTGGTGATGGGCCGCGGATTTGTATTGGTAAAAGTTTTGCCTTGATGGAAGCAGTTTTATTATTAGCAACCATCGCCCAAAAATTTGAATTAAATCTTGTACCAGACCATAAAATTGTTCCTCAAGCTTCGATTACGTTACGCCCTGCATTTGGGGTGAAAGTAACATTGAAGCAAACCACACCTCTCACGACTCAGGGTGTGATTTAAGTGCTTTCTTACTAGAAGATTACTTGTTTTTCTTCTCTCTGCGCCCTTGGCGTTTTTGGCAGTAGGCTGCGGTAAGCCGTTACGCATCTACGCAAAAAATAAGGATGATTTAACGTGAATTCGACAGACCTCAACCACCCAGCCTCACTCTCCTTCTAGGAGAGGGGTTGGGGGTGAGATCAAAGCATCTCAAATGCTGTACACCTTAGGGACACCGCGCAAAGGCAATCTTTGGGAAAGTACCGCTGTTCCAGAAATTTGGGTTCAAGCAGCAAGTTTGGCGCAGGAGTTACTGAAATCCCTCAATTCTCATGCTACTGCTGTGGAAAGAAATCTATCATTCACGTTGAGGAAACCTGTTATGTTATTTCGTCAACTGTTCGATAAAGAATCGAGTACTTATACTTACTTGATTGCTGACCCAGAAACGAAAACAGCCATCTTAGTTGATTCTGTATTGGAACAAGTTGAACGCGATTTAAAAGTATTGCAACAATTAGATCTGACTCTGCGCTATTGTTTGGAAACTCACATTCATGCCGACCACATCACTGGTACAGACAGACTGAGGTCACTGACAGGTTGTTTAGGTGTTGTGCCTGAGAATTCAGCAGTTACCTGTGCAGACCAATACATTGGCGACGGTAACATCTTGCAATTGAGCAGCGTTCAAATTAGAGCGATCGCTACCCCTGGTCATACTAACAGCCACTTGGCATACTTAGTCAATGATACTCATCTGTTAACTGGAGATGCCTTATTTATTGGGGGTTGCGGTCGTACCGACTTCCAAAACGGCGATGCAGGGGCATTGTATGATGCCGTGACTCAAAAGCTGTTCGCATTACCAGAAGACACCTTAGTATATCCCGCTCATGACTACCAAGGACGAACAGTATCCACCATTGGCGAAGAAAAACGCTGGAATCCCCGATTTGCTGGACGCACTCGCAACCAGTTCATCGAACAAATGAACAACCTCAACTTACCCAAACCAAAAAAGATATTGGAAGCTGTACCCGCAAATCAACAATGTGGCAGAGTTTTACTAGCACTGGACTATCAAATCTAACAATAATTAATACTTATATAGGTCATCGATCCTAGTCAAAAATAGGACACTTATACGATGCGTTCATTAAGGCGATCGCTGTAGGATATACTAATTCAATAATTACAGCACTTTTCATGCATTTGAACCACATCTATCGTAGGGAACATTGCTGTGCCCTTACCGCTTGGCTTCTCCAAAATCATTGGTCTGAAATTCAGGCTTTGAAAGGAGAACTCAATCAGATTAAGAATCAAATCAAAGTCTTGAAAAACCCTACAAAATGACAAAAAAACTTATAATCAACTACAATCATTACTTCTTGAAACAAATGACAACACAAATAGTTTTAAATAAAAAAGTATCCTTATCTGCAAATGTTCTGACTCAAGACTTAGCAGGAGAATCAGTTTTATTGAATCTGCAAACTGAAGAATATTTTAGTCAAAACGAAGTTGGTACAAAAATATTCTTTGTACTAACTGAGTCAGATTCTATCCAGACAGCTTACGACACCTTGCTAAAAGAGTATGATGTCGAGCCAGAAAAGTTAAAACAAGACTTGCTCAAGTTTATTGATAAATTGGTTAAGGCTGGATTAGTGGAAATTACTGATTCTTAACTCTTAACTTAAAGCAAAAAATCAAATCATGCGTGTACTGATGATTGGTGCTGGGGGCGTTGCCTTGACAAGACCCTTAGATTGGGTAGTTAAAGCAGGTTATGAAGTTTGGCTACTAGGAGATGTAGACCCCTATGAAACTGAAGCTCCCAAAAATTATCGCTATTTCCCCACTGTTTGGCGAAAGTATCTAGAGGAGTTTACCAACACCTACCCATACGAAGATCGGATGGCGGAGGAAATGGTAGAGCCGTTACGTAAACTTGTAGACGAATTCCAGCCTGATATTATCCATGTCCACGCCATTGGCTGGCACGCCTACTGTTGTGCCTTAGCAAATCTTAAACCTCTTGTCGTCTCTGCTTGGGGCTTTTTAAATCATTTACTACAACCAGAAAGGGAACAAAGCAAGCATACAGATAGGGTTAGCCAAGTGTTTAAGAACACTGGTGTGCTGATTGTAGAGACACCTAATTTAATAGAGAAATCTAAAGCACTGCTGAACCCTGAACAACGAGTAGAATTAATTCCTTTAGGGACAAACCCCCAACATTTTCGCTCTGGAGTCACCAAGGATTTACCAAAGTGGCGGCGGGAAGTATTGAAGATTACCGAAGCACCCACAATTCTGCTTTCGCCCCGTGGTTGGTCTAAACTGTACAATCACGAGCAGATATTTACAGCCTATGCACAGGCTTTTCCTCAATTCACCAAACCGACGGTACTCGTCTTTTCAAAGCTAGGGCGTGGTGGTGGGGAGGAAGCAGTGCCTATTTACGAAAGCATCCGCAAAAAAGCAGAAGAACTGGGCTTATTAGAAAATCTGCGCTGGATGCCAGCCCTACCTTATACTTTTATGCCTACTGGCTACAACTTAGCAGATGTGATTATCAATTATCCTACCAGCGATGCCTTTCCTTCGACACTCATTGAAGCAGTTGCCTGTGAACGCCCAGTGATTACCTGTGATTTGTTAGCTTATCGAGGTACTTTTATTGAAGAATTTTGTACTTTGGTAGAACCTGAAAACCCGACTGCTCTAGCAGAGGCAATGATTAAAGTTGTCAATCAACCTCCCCAAGAGCGAGAAGTACATCTTGCACAAGCACGGCAAGTTATTGTCGAGCAGTATGATGAGGCCATTTTACAAAAGCGGCTGTTTCAGATATATGAAGATTTAGCATCTGCTACCAAGGTAATCTCTGCGTGAACTACCTTCATTAACCAACTTTCTGCTTAATTTATGAAGAAAGTCTTGGCGTAAATAATTAAAGCTTTGTAGTGAGGACTTTAGTCCTCAAATGAGGGCTGAAGCCCTCACTACAAACTAATATCAAGATTTTTTAGATTACTTAACTTAGTTTCATTTATTCTCGCCTACTTACTTAACCCAAAATCCTATTACCAATCTATCAATTTTTAAAATAAGAACCCTTTAGCAAGCTGCAAGGTTGTTTCACCTTCCACAGGGCATGAGTAGTCAAGTTAATCTTGTCATTTGCACCATAGCGAATTGACGCTACAGAGTACTAATAAATTTAACAATCTTCATGTAAATTTAATTTGGTGATGGTATTATTTTATAGTCTGATAATTCCAAATAAGTAAAACATAAAAAGGGTTTTTGAAATGGCTAAATCTGAAGAAAACGCGAAAAAAAACTATTATGAACCAGAATTAAAAGCTCACGGTAAAATATCTGGTTTGACACAACAAGTGGGTGGTAGCGGTGGTTTTGGTACTACAACCGGATTCCCCATACCTACTACCACTGTTCTTGATTAGTTAAGTAGAAAAAAACACGAAAAGCTCAATTTCACTCATTGTCATATAAATGATGCCAGGGTAGACTTAGCAAGTAGGAAAGATTGATTAGGCAATTTTATTGACCTAATCAATCTAGACTAAATAGACCTTTCTAATTGCCCTCTTATGAGGCTATTGTTTACATACGTAAGGATTCTTCAAATGTCACAATCTGAAAACGCGAAAAAAAACTATTCGGAACCAGAATTGAAAGCTCACGGTAAAATATCTGGTTTGACACAACAAGTCGGTGGTAGTGGTGGTTTTGGTACAACTACAAGACCTGGCCCCCCCATTACTGGTCTTCCTTAAGCAAAGCTCAACTTCACTCCCTGTCATATAAATGATGGCAGGGTAGAGTTAGCAAGTAGGAAGGGTTTATTAGGCAATTTTATTGACCTAACAAATCTAGACTAAAAGGGATTTTTGACCTACCTTTTTCCTTAACACTTTGTGAAAATAAAGTGTGTAAATTTCTCCTTTCCAAAAGAACCCCGACTTTTTGAAAAAGTCGGAGTTATGAAACTCCTGAATTTGCAGATAAAAATAAATATAAATGCAAATGTCGATTCAAAACGATGACTATTACTATCAATTTTATGGACTCAACATATCTATTAATAGACTGCTCCCAGGGTTAGTTACTGTTAACAGTTCTGCACCGATAGATGTTGCAATTCACCTAGTTGGTGAACAGCAGAGTCAACCGCCATTACTCGACCAAGCTTTTTGGAATGTGCCGCTTGAGTGGTATCAACAAACAGGCTTTCACCTGTGGACGACACATCGGGATGACGGTACTTACTGGAGGATACGGTCTTTTGATGGAGTTGATTGCGTAGAATTCATTTTGAATCCTGATGGTAGTCAAGTTTGGGGCTTTTGGTCTAGAGATGCACTATTCACTGATGCGGTATCTTTGCTGCTGGGTTGTGTACTCGGTCATCTGTTACGGCTGCGGGGAGTGACTTGTCTTCATGCCAGTGTGGTTGCGGTTGATGGTGGTGCGATCGCCATTTTAGGACAATCAGGCGCAGGGAAATCAACCACAGCAGCAGCGTTGGCTAGCCGTGGATTCTCCGTATTGGCAGATGATATTGCCGCACTTATTCCTGATGAAAAAAGGTTTTGGGTACAGTCTGCTTATCCTCGTCTACGCCTGTGGCCTAATTCTGTAAATGCCATTCACGGCTCAATAGAAGATTTACCACTAGTATCAACAAATCTAGATAAACGCTTTATAGATTTGCAAATAAAAGATAGAGAACAGTGGCAGTTTCAACCCCAAGCGTTGCCATTAATTGCTGTGTACATATTAGGAAAACGCGACTCAAACCTCACAGCACCCATAATTAACTCTCTTTCTCTGCCTGAAGCAATGAAGCATCTAATGTTCAATTCCTATGGACGTGCTTTCCTCACTTCTCAACAGTGTAGACAGGAGTTTCAAGAATTAGGTCAATTGGCAAAGACTGTTCCTGTGCGGGAGTTATTACTTCCTGATAATTTGGGGAGTTTGGGGCAAATTTATGATGTTATTTTAGAAAACTTACACCTGATTCATACTTTGGTTTAGCAACACCAGTAATTTGGATATCTGCCTATATTTACTAAGCAAATTTTTAAATATGCAAGTTTTCGAGCCAACTGTCAGCGTTATTATTCCTACTTACCAGCGCGGCCATATTGTCAGTCAGGCAATTAACAGCGTTTTGGCACAAACCTACAAAGACTACGAAATTATCGTCATCAACGATGGTTCTCAGGATAACACTCCACAAGTGCTGGCTGAATTTAGCGATCGCCGCATTACCGCTATTCATCAAGCCAATCAAGGATTATCTGTGGCTCGCAATGCTGGAATTCGCTCTGCTAGGGCTTGCTGAAAAAAAAAGAAAAGGTTGCAGTATCTAGATTATCAGACCAAAGAAGTATATTCCGGTGCAAGATTTGAAGGTAAAATAGCCCAAAATCCTTGCATGACTGTGGTCAGACGAGATAAGCGTGTATCCGATGTAACCATGTACCGAAAAGAAGAATCAACTCCAATTCCACCAGAAAATTTTGAACTTCCATTTGAGGGAAAGTTATCATCAGATAATCGTTGGGTACTTATGGCAAATTTCATACCCTGGACAGAATTTGAGTCGGAATATTCTTCCGGGTTCTCCG
>LWTK01000062.1 GCA_003326205.1 Nostoc sp. ATCC 43529 | reverse complement strand
ATTGCTTTGGCAAGTGTACGGGTATCGGTTTTATTGATTCAACGAGTCTCAAAGTCTGTCATAATCGTCGGATTTCTAGACATAAAGTATTTAAAGGTTTAGCGGCGCGTGGCAAAACTTCCGTGGATTGGTTTTTTGGTTTCAAGCTTCACATTGTCGTCAACGAGCTGGGACAACTCTTAAATGTCACTCTCACTCCTGGTAACATTGATGACCGCCAACCAGTGCCTGATTTGCTAAGTGAATTGTTTGGCAAAATTTTTGGCGATCGCGGATATGTTTCTCAGAAACTAGCTGATTAACTTTTAGAAGACTTCGACATTCAATTTTTTGCCAAACCCCGTCGCAATATGAAAAACAAACTCATGCTTTTGCATGACAAGCTTTTATCCCGTAAACGCTCGATCATTGAAACTATTAACGACCAACTCAAAAATATTTCTCAGATTGAACATTCACGGCATCGTAGTCCTGTTAATTTTTGCGTTAACGTTTTGTCTGGATTGATCGCTTATTGCCATCAACCGAAGAAACCCAGCCTTCAGATGGAATGGCTTTTATCTCACAATGCTTAACCCGAACTCAGGTTGTTACTAAACTCTTCAAACTCGGCTTCTCTATCCTTACAGAGTTGGTTTAATTCTCTAACTTCACCCTCTAACTCATTTATCCGAATTAGTAGCCGTTTATTCTCTTGTGATAGTTCTAAACTTTTGCTTGACTCTTGCTGTAACTGTGACTTAATCAAAGTAAGTTCAGTGTTTAATTGAGTGATGCTACTAAACGCCGCGTCTCTAGCATTCTGGATATCTGCTTTTAGTTCATTAGCAGTCTCTAGCAGTGTTTTTAACTTAGTGTTCTCAATGGTTAAAGTGCTAATTGAGGCTGATAACTTGTTCTTAATTGTGTTGAGTTTAGTGTCATAAATGAACGCTACGACACCAGCACCAAATAACGCTCCTCCAGTACCAAAGCCTATAGTTTGGGCTAAGTTTTTATTAGCAATTCCTAGCCATAAACCACCAAGTAAACCTAAACCACTCGCAGTTACTAACGATAAGACTTTCTTAGACATGGTTAACTCTCCAATCTTGACTAGGCAGTAGGTTAACTACTGCCAATTTGATTAAGCTGTTTTCAAAGATTTATCACCCAAGCTTTTGATAAAAGCTGAGGTGTCTAGCTGCGCTTGCTGGGCTTCATGGAATGCTTTTTCGGCTTTTGACTTTTGTTTACTCAACGCGGCTTCACTCTCAGCCAAAGTGTAAGGAAACATTGCCTGTTTAACAGCAGTTTTGTGCGATTGGGAGATATAATGTACACCTTTTTCTAGTGTGATTTTTTGCTGTTTTTGCAGTTCTAAAAATTGCTGATAGACTTTCTCTATCTCGCTTTGAGCCACTAACCCAGATGCAAAGGCTTTGGCTTTTTCAGCTAGTGCTTTGAACTGAGAACCCGCGTATTTATTAGCCCAGATTATTAACTCGTTGTAACGGATTCCGCCTTCATACTGTGCCAAGGCATTTTCGTACTCTGCTACAGTTGCCTGATTTTTAATCTCTGGGTTCTTAACATCTGTTACCCGTGTAAGGTCAGGACTGTAAACATTAGCAGCTAGTTGATCCAGTGTTGACCTTTCAAAGCCAGGAAGGGAAACATTGACGGAACTAGTAGATGAATCATAGGCTACGCTACCGTGTATCGTAGTTTCGGGTTTAGGGTCTTCAGTGAAATTTGTGATTACTGGGGTAGTAATACTTTTTTGACCATTACTGTAAATTCTTGTGGTGTTTGTAGCTGTTGCTTTTTGTCTATTTTCAACTGCTTTTCTAGCTCTAGAATTGGCATCCATGTTTAATACCTCTGGTCATTTTATGGGCTTCAAATTTGATTTTTAATCTGGCTATTTTGTCTTCGAGTTGCTGATACTTTTTCATTAGGTGTTCGTCAATATCGAAATAATCAGCCGTCTCTTGGACACTTTCAGAACTGAGTAAATCGTCTTGTTCCATAGGCTTTAAACCTGCCACTGGGTAAGTAGCAGGTAGTTCTTGGCTAGCGATTGTTAGGTAAAGAAGTTTCGGTTTTTTGAGAGAAAGATTGCGATACTTGGTCAGCGATAAAAAATCCAAAACACAACCAAACCGCAATTAGATAAACACCGAAAAGCATTGTTTTCATGGCTCTCTAGCGGCGAGTAGTGCCACCACGAGTCAACGGCTGGGAAGGGCGGTGGCTAAGAGTAGAGCGAGTACGGCGACAATTGGGTATACTTTCATGAGTTCAATTCCTTTGTTGTGGGTTGAATCAGGCGATCGCTATTGCTTGCCGGCTTGGGCGATCGCTCTTAAAAATCCTCTAATCCCAGTGACAACAGCTTTTTAATAACTGGGTCTTCATTCTGAGGAATGTCATCTTGAGGCAATGATTGGGGCTTAGGTGCTGGCTGTTGCAGTTGGGGAACGTATTGGTAATCAGCCAGGAATGAGTACCCTTTGAGCTTCAAATCCATTAGCAGGTAGTTCAAAACTTCGCTTGGGTTATCGCATTCCATCTGTTGCTGAAGTAGCTCAAAGTAGTGCCTTAAATGGGGCTTAATCGTAATTCGCATTGATTTAGCCTTGCTGTAATTTTTCTAAGGTCAACTGTTCCAAAATGGCAGCGGCAGCCTGTTGCTCAAGTTCAAAAATCTTTAGACCTTTTTCCATGCCACGAGCGATCGCCTGTTGTGCCTCCAATTCATCCAATACCGACTGATTATTCTTGGTGCGACTGGCTTCTGTAGCGATTCGGTCTTTAATTGTGGCGATGCGGTCTTGAACTGATACGTTTAGCGCGGTTGTGTTTTTCTGGATGGTTGCTAGCTTGGTTTCAAGGGCTTCTGTGTGCCGTGTGGGAACCAATGCTGATGTAGATATCTTGTTGGCTTGTTGTGGTTTTTGGTTCTCTCTGGCTACTAACGCGATGTATTCAGTTGCATTTTTACAAGACTGTAGACGGCGTAACTCTACCAAACATCTTTCTGAGTACTTACCCAAGCTTGGGTTAAACACTGCTTCAGGTTCCCAAAAGTAAGCTTGTTTGACCGTCTTAACCAAGTTAAATACTTGACGGCGCTTAACCTTGAGAAGTGTAGTAAGGTCATCTACTGTGTAATGCGCTGTGTATTGCTCAGTGTCTTGCACTTCGATTGCATCGATATCATGGAAGTCTTGATACATAAAGCTTTTACCTTGTTGCATAGCGTGGGTGTGTAATGCTTTCTCTATGCTTGAGTAAATAGTAACCTAAACGATATTAAAATGGTATCAAATTAGTATTAACATAGAATCATGTTTTAGAATCTCTGCATAAGTAAAACTAATACTATTTTCATACCAATATGGTATGATTTTAGGCTAATTTAGTATCAATCAAGTATTCTGGAGGTATTAATATAGTGACGGTTATACGATATATGCCACGTCAGAAGCAGCCTACGACTACTAGATCAATTAGGCTAATAGAAGAAGTAGCTAATGCTGTAGATGCTTATGCAGACAAAGAACTGATTAGTTCAAACGCAGCAGTCAACAAACTTTTAAGAGATAAATTAATTGACCTTGGATACATAAAAGTGTCATGACTGAATCATTGGAGATATCCGCCGAATCGCTAGAGATGGCAGAAAGCTTTGCTACTGCCATAAACACCCTGTATCAGCGCGTTGACTACTTGAGATTTTGCGAAATTCTTGGATACACCCCCGATGACTGGGCAGAGGGTAGGTATCAGCAGTTTCAAGAATTGGTAAGCTACCTCGATTGTTTTGACAAGGAAGAAATAGCCAAAATGCTTGAGGCAGGGAAATGACAAATAACGGAACACCAAACAACAGATTAGATCGGCTTGAAGCCATGCTGACAAGCCATGCTGAAATGCTTAATCAGCTAGCTCCATTGATGGCACAGGTAGCCCAAGTAGCTACCACAACATCAGAAACAGTTGCCCAGCACAATGAAATACTGAACCGCATTGAGCAACAGCAGGAATTAAATACTCAGGCGATCGCTGAGTTAGCCGAGAATACCAACCGCGTATTAGCTCGTAGCGCGATTTTAGATGATGTCTTGCTTGAGTTACGCGATAGCTTCGAGCAACACCAACGCAATTTTGAAGAGCAACAACGAACCACTAACGCGGCATTAAACCAGCTTGGGGCTATCTTGGTGCAACTAACACGGATTGATCCGCCAAACTAGCAGCGAAAATAAGTACAAATGTACTTTAAAGTAGTATCAGAATGAAGGAGTGGTTTGTGAAAACAGGCGATGCCTATGGCGAGCTACGCTAACGCCAAAATGTTGGAGGCGGGTAAATGACCAATTCCCAACCAGAAGATTTAACTGCAAGGCTTGACGATATCGACGAGCGTCTAGAGCAATTGGGAGATGAAATAGACCTTATCCGTACTATCCAAGATGGGGTAAGGCGTGAAACTCGTGCTAATAGTCAATCGCTTGCACGGCTAGAAAGAACAGTAGCTAATCTCGCTGATATCGCCCGACTACATCAGCAAGCCTTGAGAACAAGCCAACAGAATATCGATCGTATTTGGGAGTATTTATTAAGGCAAGGTGGCAACGGAAACACACCATCTAATTAATGTGAAATTAGCTTAATTGATACATAGGAGTTAACACTATTTATCACTATTTATCAGTAGTTCTCACTTGGCGAAAGCACTACGCTTGCGTGAGAGTCAACAGCAATGGCTCTGAAAACTTTTGCTGTAAAAGCTTTTGACTGACTTATTGCCCAACTGACTTATTAGTTTTCAATTATTCAGTAAATAGTTATGGAGGTAAATAATTACACTTTTTTACAACTTTTTTACTCACTTCAAACTAACAAGCTCGATCCGTACCGTGTCTATAAAAGCATAGTATGGCGGATCTGCGGATCGGAACCGAACATTTGCGATCTCGCCCTGATTTTGCTCAAACAGCAAAACGTCGATAATCTTTTTAAAGGGCGGTACTTTGGATAGAAGGAGATATTAGGAGGATTAATTTCGTGACTAGATCAACTGACTTATTACTTTTTAAGTATTCAGTAAATAATTATGGAGGTAAACACAAAAAAAACTGATCACACCAGCCCCCCTTTTTGTGAGTGCGATCCCAAATTAGCAGTAGCAGTAGCAGTAGCAACAGCAACTCTAAAGAATGGCACAAAGAAACGTCTAGGAAACGTTTCAAGCGGCAGCCAATGCAACCAGACAAAGATATTATTTTCTTTAGTTTAACCGCTAATCGGGTGTTACACGTGAATGAGGGGCTGTTCTAAAAACAAAGGAACAGCTAATATGACAAACGCCGATCCCAACAAAGGGCAAACGGCGCTATCAGTAAAAATGAATTTTGATAGCGTCATTGTAACACAGAGTATTTCAATACATCAATTTTTTTTGATGTGTTTTTCCCAGAAACTGACAGATGTACTTGAAAGCATTGATATTAAAAGCGATTTAGCGATTTTGATGCTGGCTAACCTCCAAAATTCGGAGGTAGCAGTATGAAGCTTTGCCCTGACTGTGGCTTTGAATTTCACCTCAATGTCGTTAGCGATCGCCGGACAGGTAGAAAATATTTGAGATCGGGTTGCTGTGATGGGCCTTTGCGTGCCTGTCCCGATCCTTGTGAGTTACTGCGTGAGGCTAATATCACTCAAGATGAACGCGAATATTTACAGCGATTAGCAAACCTTGACTGGTTTAGCGGTCAGGTGGCTGCCGTACTTCTCCAGATTGAAACCAAGGCTAAGGTATCTGGGGAGGTGGCAGTATGAATCACAAAGGATTCGCCAAGATAGCCTCACCCCAAAAATCACTAAATCAAGAGTTCAGGCAGCTTTTCAGAAAATTCAACAAGCGAGGTAACCGCAGAAGTACCCCAAGGGTTTTGCACGAAATCTCAAAACTTAAGGAAAGCAATGTCCAAGGCGATCGAAGTATTGCAGATGCCTCCAGCCAAAATGATAAGGCCCAAGGCGATCGCGACAGTAGCCAAATTCAAGCATTGGCTAATCATCAAGGACTCGAAGAACCATTTGCACCTGATATTTTGCCAGTCAAAGAAAATTTTGAACCAAGCCACTGGCAAGAGTGGGGTGAGAGTGCAATTGACAGTGAAATAGCGGTGCTTAACTTCAAATCGCTATTAGGGAATGCACCTTTTGATTACCTCCTCTACTCGGAGAAAATCAGCCGCCGTAATGATGGACGGTTACGCGATGCAGATATGAAGCGATATGCTCACCTCTGTGATGGTGGGTGGTGGTGTAGTGGGATAAATATTCTCACTGGGGAAGATTCCTTCTGGGGATGCTTCAAGCCCAATACACCAAGGACAGATGAGAGTAACAGCAAGTCAATTAAGTATGAGCATCCCCCCAAAGTTGACACAGAAATTTTTGCCTTACGGATTCCCGCCCGGATTTGGGAATTAATCAGCCGCCGCTATGATGTGGCATTGCCGGAGAATTATCAAAGTTTACCCTATAGGGCTTTTTGGCAATGGGTAAAGGAGAATACCCAGATTCCCATTATCATCTGCGAGGGTGCTAAAAAAACGGCTGCAATTTTAAGCTGTGGATATGTCGCTATTGGCATACCAGGAGTGTGGGGAGGCCGTCGCCAGCCTAAAGACGAGTACGGCGAGAATAATGGCTCAGCATACCTGATTCCACAGTTAGCTGTATTTGCTCAACCAGGCAGGCGAATTTATTTCTGTTTCGATGCCGATGTCAAGCGTACCACGATTAGAAGCGTGAATGGTGCGATCGCTAAGACCGCCAAACTATTAAGCTTACATGATTGTGAAGTCAAAGTAATGGTTTGGCATCCAGCATTAGGCAAGGGGATTGATGATGTTTTGGCGGCTTGCGGTCGTGACCAATTTGATAGCATTTACCGCGATGCTCTCGATTTGAATAAGTGGAATACCAAACAACTAAAACGACTCACATATATTCCAGACTTGAGCCTCAACCAGCGTTACTTGGGTGAGATATCTATTCCACCGGGTAAACAGCTAATCGCGCTAAAATCACCAAAGAATACGGGTAAAACTTATTTCTTCCAGTTGATAACTGACCCTGTAATTCGTAGTGGTGAGAGAAAGGTGCTGGTTATTACCCATCGGGTACAACTGGCAACACAGATTGTAGAAAAATTTGGATTACCATTTGTTACTGAGCTTAAAGAGACTGAACAAGGTTCACATTTTGGGATGGGGTTAGTTATTGATAGCTTACACCCTAAAAGCCAAGCTAAATTTAACCCTGATGACTGGAAAGGATGCTGGTTAGTTCTTGATGAGATTATGCAATTAATTTGGCATTTACTCTCATCTAGTACTTGTCAACAAGACCGAGTAGCAATAATTAAAAGCTTCAAAAAGCTGCTACTTAATATTGTCAACTATGGTGGTAAAATTTTTATTGCTGATGCTGATTTAAATGATATCGGGATTGATTTTATTAAAGGATTAATCAGGCAAGAAATTGATACTTTCATTGTTGAGAATACATTTAAATTTGTAGAGCCTTGGCAAGTGAAGTTAGTACAGGGCAAAAATCCAGCACAGTTAGTAGAAATACTTACTAAAAAACTAGAGAATGGAGAGAAGTGTTTTGTTTGTTTATCGGGGCAACAGGCTAGCTCTCGTTGGGGTTCTCATAACTTGGAGGCATACTATAAGAAACTATTACCACACTTGAAAATCTTAAGAATTGATTCTAAAACTGTAGCTGCTCCTGAACATCCTGCCTTTGCATGTACACGCGACTTAAACAAGGTAATTAAAGACTATGATTTAGTCTTAACTACGTCAACAATTGAAACTGGAGTAAGCATTGATGAAAAGCATTTTGATGCTGTTTTTGGTATCTTTCAAGGTGTACAAACTACAGATAGCGTCAGGCAACACTTATCTCGCTATCGCCCCCCAGTTCCTCGTTATATCTGGCTAAATGGAATAGGAATTAATAGGGTAGGCAATGGCTCAAGTACTGCAAATGGGCTTCTATCTGGTGAATATCGCAAGGATAAAGCAAACTGTAGAAAGCTGCTTGAACTTGGTTTTGAAGAAGATTTGGAAGGGCGTTTAGACAATATTTATATAAATACTTGGGCAAAATTGGGAGCTATCATTAATGATGGAATGGGCAATTATTCCAAACAAATTATTAGCGATTTAAAGGATGAAGGTCATATCATCTGTGACGTAGATAGAGATGAATTATCAGAACCATTAGAAGTAGAAAATACCAAGCAAGCAATTGATATTAACTGCAAAGAACAATACGCCAGATACTGTAAGAACATACCTGCATCTGAAAGCATTACGGATGAACAGTTTTTAAAACTAAGTAAGCAAGCTTGTAAGACTGAAGTAGAACAGTTACAACATCGAAAAGGGGAATTAGAAAGACGTTATAACGTCCCGGTTACACCGGAATTAGTAGAGAAAGATGATAAAAAATGGTATTCGCAAATTAGGTTAGATTACTACTTTAGCGAGGGTAGGGAGTTTTTACCTGATAGAGAAAAAAATGTAATGTCTACCGCTCTCAAAAATGGCGATGGTGACTACTTCATGGTAGATACTAATAAGAGTTTAATTAGTAAAAAAATCGATGCTTTAGACTGGATTCGATACAAAGAGCTTCGAGAAACCGAAGGATTGAGTAACAATCATCCACTTGCACAAGCAGTATTTGAGAAAGTAAAAACTCATCAGTACGATTTGAGCCTAATTTTTGACGCTAAGAGTAATGCATTTGCAAAGCTAAATACTCCCATGCAAGTTTGTCAAAAACTAGCGTCTCTTACTGGGCATAAATTCCCCCGACTGCGGCGAGAGGGAAAACGAGGCAATCAAGTTTGGGTTTTCGGTGCCGCTGCTCCAGACTTTCAAAAAGATGATAAGGGGAATCTGGTTTTGGTTGATGGCCAGGCTATACCCATCACCGATCGCCGCGATGAAGTTTTTGCAGCATGGATAGAACGCGATACCCTGACACGAGAAAAAGCAGCCGCCGCCAAATTGGAAGCACAAAGGGTAATTATTCCAGAGGTGGTAATAGTTGAGCAAGCCGCACCTGTAGAAGTTGAGCAGGTATTAACAATTGAGCAAGCGAGGAGAGCGGCGGGCTATGCATACGCAGTTGGGGAAGAGGTATCGGTTAGCAGCCAGAGGACAGCAGAAGTTAAAGAAACGATCGCTCAAGTGGCAACTATTGAGATGGGAATTATGGCAGTGGAAGAATCACCCGTCTTAGATGAAATCCAGATTGAGGGACAACCAGCACCAACTACTCAAGAGTTATCGGTTGTTAGTTATCAGTCATCAGCAGAATTAGTGGCGGTGAAACTCCGACAAGTTTCACACTGGCGAGAAGTCAATCTTAGCCAATCAGAAATTGCTCGGGCGTGGCCGCTACTAACCAAGGATGAACAATTGCGGCTTTGGCAACTTCATCAAGAGTGTCAGCAACCATCTTCTTTAGAGGAATTGGCACAGGAGGCGATCGC
Source organism: Nostoc sp. ATCC 43529 (assembly GCA_003326205.1). Taxonomy (GTDB): domain Bacteria; phylum Cyanobacteriota; class Cyanobacteriia; order Cyanobacteriales; family Nostocaceae; genus Nostoc. The sequence goes on along the minus strand of LWTK01000062.1, from coordinate 37,959 downwards.
TAACCAAAAGACGATTAAGGAAAAGGCTTTTGGAGTTGACCATTTTAGGAGCTATATATTAAAAGCTGTCAGAGGGGGAATAGCCATCGCTCGTAAATGCTGGGGAGACAAGCAAGAGTGCGAAATTCCTTTAAATCAACTATTGCTAGCCACTGGTTAGACTTTGTGTACCTAGTCAATCTTGAGAACACCAAACAATCATGACAAAAACACAAATATCATATTTAGCAACGCCTCAAGAGATAGCGGAGTATCGGCAAGTCCTTTTGAAGACTTCACTATTGCGATTGAAAATAGGTCTGCAAATTCTGGATAAAGTTCGAGCCATTCAAGCATTCCACCAGAAAAATCCCAATCAGCTTGACAATTTGACAAAATAGAAGAGTAATTTGACAAGTTGTCAAGCCATTGTCTGAAGATAGAAAGAAGCAAGCGATCGCCCTACTAGCCCAAGGGTTGACACAATCTGAGGTAGCAAGGAGTCTGTCAGTTACTCGACAGGCTGTAAGCCTCTGGCTAAAATCTGAAACTTTTCGAGATGAAGTGCAAAAAGCTCGAAAAGATTTTCTTGCCACGCAAAACGAACATAAAAAGCCAGAAGTCACTTTGCTAGAAAAAATTCCAGCCCCTTGTGACCAAACAAGTAAAACTTTCAAGTCCATTCTTAGAGAAAGAGAGCTTAAAATCCTAGAACAAATCGAGATGCATATAATGCCCCAGCTTCAAGAAGGTAGTATCAGGGCCGCTGGGATATTGCTAAAAGTCTCTGAGAGACGCGCTAAATTACTCGGACTGGAGAAAAAATCCTACGATATTCTTGAGGCTTTTGAAACACTAGTCAACGAAGGATGTGCGCCCTTATCGCAAATGCTAATAGTTAGCAATGGATTAGACCAGATACAACAGCAGTTGAAAGGCAACGCAGACGTAACCAGGGCGATTGAGGAGTGAGTAATCAAAGCGATCGCTGAAATTGCTACTGCTACCCTCCGTTAAGGAAATCATTGCTGTCTTTTTTTACGTCTTCATCACTATGCATTATGTAGTTGTGAGATGGTTTTATGTCCAATCGCAGACAATTAATCCCAAACAAAATTTTTCCAGTTTACTGGGATTAAGCCCTTGGTGACTAACCTACTTTTCATCCCCTCGTGTTTTCTATCGAGTCTAAGAGTATGACAAATGGGGCAAAGGGTTCTCAAATTTGAAGCGTGGTTGCTACCGCCAGATGATAATGGACGAATATGGTCAATGTGGGCAGTTCTAAGTTCTATTTGACCCATGCACAGACCACCCTTTTTCGGAGGTGAATCCGCTGGACTTTGACAAATACCGCGATCGCGGTTGTAAATGCGTTGGCGTGTAACTTTCCATTGTTCTAGTGGCTGGCGTCGCCACCAAAAAACCGGAAGGTTTGGATGCTGACGACGTTCCTTGATTTGTAAATAATTATTGCTTGATAACATGACATGACTTGACAGGACTTAACTTGCCATGACGTGACTCAACGTAACTAAACGCAACTGGACTGGACACAACAGAACGCAACATATATTAAAAAATGGCAAAACTAGTCACATCAAAACGTCCATAGCCAATGCTTCCTCTACCATCGCCAATGCCGACTAAGGTACCAGCATTAACGATAGCTGCCTCTAATGACTTTCGATCAACAATTACAGAATCCCACAGAATAGTAAACGAGCAGCGCCACCCAGGTTTGACCACAACACGATAGCGGATATTTCTGGCTTTAGTAGATGGGTTACGAACACCAATTACTTCGACATAGCTATCGGGTAGCTTCTCGTTTTTAACAGTTCCTGCCTCAATTACCTGAGGAGGATCTGGCAGCTTTATTGGTTCAAAGGCACTATTTTGGATATAAATTTGATCGTCCATTACTTGCAAGGTGCTGGCAATATCTGCAAGAAAGTTACCCTTACCACGCTTAACTGTTTTACCGCCATATTTGATTGCGCCAAAAAAGTAAGTTGGCAGCAGAAATAGTTGCCTCTCCTCGTCCATCAGAACTGTTTTTTTCCATTCATTGGGACTGTTGCCAGCAACACCATCTTTTTCTTTAGCTTCTAACGGCAATGCGTCAATGCCAAAGTGATGTATCGCAAGTGTCCTGGTTCCCATAACCTTGACTTCTGCTTGCAGAATATTTGCCATCTTTAGCGAGACTAGTAATCACACGAATCAGCCTCATTCATGATTCACATCAACGAGGCATCAAAAAAAAATTAAGTTGCAACAACAAACAGCGATCGCTTGATCGCTATCAAGCTATTACTACATAATTAGTTAAGTCGTTTTGGCTAAGTTGTTTTGGGACTAAAAGGCGGTAGCTGCGTTTTTTCGGGACGGTTGCTATCGTCTTTATAGTTATTTAGCCAAATCTACTTAGCTACGTCAATTGAATTAGCTAAATTGGTTTAACTAAAAGATGTCAAAGCAGGGAAATAATGAACCCAAGGTAATTTCTAAGCTTGCAGAATACAGAAAAAACAAAGGGTTAAGCCAAGATGAGTTGGCCCAACAGACTGGATTGACCAAAACAACAGTTCAAAATTGGGAGAACGGTAGAAACCTGGGTGCTGTAATCAGGGTTCTCAAAGTATGCCAGAGGCTCGATGTTGATATCAGGGAGCTTTTTGACTTAAAAGATACCAATGGTGAAGAAAAAGTCCCTTGAGCGTTCCCCGACAAATAAATCCAATTTCAACTTGATGAGTAAGTAAGACACCTACTAGTAAATAAATCTCCAGCCAAATTAGAAGCGAATACCCGACTACGCTCACAAATTAACTACCAAGGCTGGAGATTTATTTTTATGCATCTGCTTAAGTCAGCACTCATCTATGAGTAATAATAGACACTTTTGTTTACGGTGTTCATTGTTACTTGTAGGTGGGCTAGACTTTTTACTGGTTCTGGTATAAATAGCGTTCGCTTAACTTTGGAATTGAATCATGAACACTAGTTTACAGCCAAATAAATTTATAGGTACTTCCAATCACAATTCTTCTGGTTCTCAAAAATATCTTTTTGAAGCCCAAGGAGAAATTCTCAAAATTGAGGAATTTGTGAGCGATGAGTCAGCCAAAGCTCATGCTACAGACTTAGCCGATAGGATAGTATCTACCGTTGACGTACACAAGCTTTATTATTTAGCAACTTTTTATCCAGAGCTAGGTGGAGAAAAACGACTAGGAGAATTAGAAAGTTATCAAATATCGAAATTCATCGAATACTTTCTTCATAGTCGGCTTCCCTTGCTCCATGCTGCCTATCTACTTGAGTTTGGTAGTTGCAAACAATCTCATAAAGAAATTAAAACAGAGAATATTAGAAGTCATTTATTTTGGTATGAGTCCGCAGAATTTCCATCACAGGAAGATTTAGAAAAACTCTCAAATCGAAGATTTGAACTGGAAGATAAAACAAAGTTTTATCGCGCTCTTACCTTTATCCCAGCTAATGAAGCTGCTGTTTATTTGGGACTTGAAGGTACTCAAGTTAAAGCAATGTATGTCAGTAAAAAGGATTTTATTTAGTGACTCAAGCCTACCTTTGATTGAGTAAGATTGGCAATTTGCTTAACTTCTGCATTTGATAAATCCTTAAGCCACACCTTAGCTCTAAAGACTGGATCAAATTCTGCTGGTGATAATTGTAGACAATTAAGATTGAATTAGACCGCGATTTGCATACTCTTGACAATCATCATGCCATCTGTCGAACCTACCCCCAATCAGTCAAACCAAGCTGTCCCTCCACTTGAAACTCCATCCCCACGAGAGCAAGTTAATATTGATGCTGAGTTACAGACAGATACAGATATTGAAGACGCTGGAGCGATATTTCAAGCTGTTGGGGTAATTGTTGGGGAGGTCAACTTAAGCGAGGATGGGAAAAACACTGTTACTATCGGTCGCTCTCAATACCAACTTTTTTATATTCCTCGAAAACGCAAAGTATTTGACGCTCTTAGCAAAGAAATAGAAACTACTGGCAACTTAACTCAACGGCTGGTGGTTTATCCAAAAGTCATTCATTTTCCACGTAAAGAGCAACCACATCAAATGGCTTTTCAGCTTGTGGGCTTTGACAAGGGCCGAGAACAACAGACAGTTTCAGCAGAGTTAGAAGACAACGAGTTTAAATTCTCAGGACTGTGGCAGTTTATTCCCGTCTGCCAGACTCCCTGCATTTCTGTGTTCCGCAACTTTACTCGTGAAAGGCTGGAATATATTAAACAAGCCGAGCCTGCCCAAAAGGTGAGATACATGAAAGCTAGCCATGTACCAATGCTATGGAAGGATGCACCCCTTCGTCCCTTCAGATTTAATCCCAAAACCCCAAAAGAAGATCAAGGGCATCCGGCATTTGTCACCCTCAAGGCAAAATTTCTGCCAGGGCGTGATGTCTTCGGTTTTGTTGCGTTACTAGCTCCACCACAAGAAACTGCACCTAAATTTCTCAAAGCATCTAAAAAGGATAAAGCTACAGTGCAACAAGCAGCAAAGAAGGCAGCACTAAAAGCGCCGCCAGCACCTAGAAAAGATAATACTTCTGTGCCACAACAGACACCAAAACCAAAACCAAAACCAAAATTGATAACGCGTGACTAAAATCGCTTCAATAGCGTAGTTAAAACCATAACAGAGCGATCGCTTTTAGTTCTGGGGGATTTAGTTGCTCAATGAGCGATCGCTCTTTGTATAGGAGGATATTTTTAGAGCCAAACACAGTTTTCAGAAATGGACTGCGCCCTAGTTGTAGTAACTATCAGAATGCTGAATTATAAATAACTTCTATAAATAATCAGGGGAATATAGCCCCACAAAAGCCCAGTCATAACGACTGGGTTTTTTGTTTTTAAGAAAGGAAAGTGCGACATCAGCGTAGCCAGATAAAGCCAAATGGCTTTGTTTTGAAACCAAAGTTAAACAGACTTCAACTATAAAGGCCGGGATTTCAGCTGAAGGTGATAGTTTCCATCCCCGTGAGGGGAAAAGAATTGAAAACTGCGCCCTTCATCCCTAACGCAAACCATAAGGAACTCTAAGTTATGAGTGCTTTGGGAATAACAGGGCAGTTACTACAGGTTGGAAATAACAGTTTAGTCAAGTTGACCAAGTTATTACAGGAGGTGGTCATACTCATTAAAACGCCACAACAACGAATGTGGGCAACTTAGGTCAGAATCACCGGAAAACTCTATCTTTGAGGGTAACTCTATCTTTGAACTCTAGAAATAACAGCTTTTGCTGTCATTTGACGTTACTAGGTGGTGACATTACTTAGTAGAAGATGCCCAGTTTTTGCGGTTACACAAACCCGACACTTAAATTAAAGCTGACTTGGTGGCCTAGGAAACTGCCAAGTCAGCAAGTCAAAAAAATTAACGTATCAATGGAGACATTTTATGGTTAGAGTAACCAAACGCTCACAGTTTCATAATAGGTTACGCCATCCAAAGCACCACAGAGGTTTACTTTGGCGGCTGCGACAAAAATGTAGGTTCTGGCATCCTATATTGGCGGTTGTTGTAGCGATCGCTTCTCTAATGAAGTTGCTGCTTCACTAGATAAGTCGCTTTATCTGGCGGAATCCGCCAGATAGCTCAATGGATGCGTAGCTTGCAGCCGTAGACATTGCTCAAAATTATTGCTGCTGGCGATCGCAACCCCAACTTGCGATCGCTTTTCCTACGCAGATGGAACATTTGAAGATGGTGATTAGGTGAGCGATCGCATCCTCAAAAATTGGGATGCTCCCTAAAAGATGAATTCATTTCATCGGCTTTAGTATTGATCTGCGAGCAACTTGAAGCATAGTTGAAGTTATGTACATTACCGCTAATTACAATATTTTGACTAGTATTAGCAAGTCGATCATTTAACGAATTTATCATTTGTATTAACTTTTCATTCTCTTGTTTCTTAGCTTCTAATATCTCACGATAAAATGTAATTTGTCCCTCTTGTATTTGTGCCAATTTATTTTGAATTAGAATTTCGTTTTTATATCTTATCAATAGTTCTGTTTCATTTTCTGGAGGGATTTTATCTTGCAATTCATTTCCACATTCACTAAGGTCTTCTGGTGAAGATTTATGTGAAATATTGCAGTCCAAATTCTTATCTTTATCTACATTCTTTCTATAAGAGTAATTAGTAAATATTCTATAAAAAGCTTCTATAACATCCATATCTGAGCCTTTAGCAGCTATGTTAATTTGTATCCAAAGCTGCTTAGCTAACTCAAATTTCCCTTGAAGCTCTGCTTGAAATGCATCAAGTTTGAGGGTTGCAATATCTTGGAGAGTTGAATTTTGAGGAACTAATACAAGATGTAACTTGTCAGCAGGATCAATCGTTACATGAGGATTCTGCTGAGGTCGGAGAAAGGTTTGATTCATTTCTGGTACTCGGTACTTCAAATATCGGTCAAGACGCTCTACGGTCGCACAATTTTCGTTATCTCTCAAGCGAAGTCCTTCTATAAGTGCAGCAGTAAACGTACCGTGTCCTAACTCATCAATTTCATACGCGCGTTGATTTGCTTCGCACGAGTAAAAACTTACGACTCCTTGATGAAGCTCATAACCAATTCCTAAAGCGTTTCTAGTACCTTCATCCCGGCAAGCATCCATAAGCAAAACGACATTACTAGCACCTGCTCGCCGTAACCTTTCTGCAACATAGCTGACTGGGATTGCGGTATGCTCAATGTCTCCAGGGTCACTGTCTGAACACATCAAATAATCCTTATCTTTGCAGCGCAACCCATGTCCAGAAAAGAAAAACCACAAGTTATCTCCAGTAGTCAAACAAGGGTTCTCAAACTGTGCTCTTAAAAAGCGTCTAAAACCTCCGAAAGTTGGTTGAGTTGGTATTGGCGGTGTTGTGCTAAGTGGACGAGAGTTATTAGTAAATAAAAATACTTGCTCGAAATTCAGGTCATCGCGCAGCAGATTCGCAATTAGCTCTGCATCACGCTGGGAATATTTCAGCGCTGGTAGATTGTCGTAGTTATTAATTCCAACAACGATAGCCCACTGTTTAGACATACTATCTTCGTTTAAATTTTAGTTTAATTGCTCCTTTAAGGTTATCTTCGTTAGGTGAGCCACACAAAATAATCTTGCCTTCATTATTAATATTGATTGATAGCTCTATCTCATCAAGATGAATCCCTTCTTTTTGCATCAATTCAGTTTGACAAAAGAATACATTTAATTTGTGGCAGAAGTTCTTAAATTCATTATCTAGCTTGAATCCTGTTGTTGAATTTATAATTGTTTCATTACTGCTCAATAATCCTCCAATATCATTAGTAACAGACTTACTTCCTGTTTCAATTGAGTAAGGTTGATAAGTGTTTCTCATCCGTGTATCTGTGTTTTTTTGTTCCTCTAAGAGCCTCAAAAAAGACTGTCGTATAATCAAATCATCAACAGAAAGAATAGAAAAATTTGAACCAATAAAGTTTGAGCAATTATTTGTAACGATTGCCCCACAACCTTTACTGATAGCAGAAACAACTTCAATTGCAGAGTCAAAATCCGCTAAAGGAGATTTGCGAGCTTGCTTAATGATGGTGGGAGTAACAGGAATAATGTGTTCACTGAATATCTCTTTTACCTTGTAGACCATATCCTCAGTAAGTTTTATGTCTTCCTTACTGAGATAAAAGTGGAATTTATTAAAGCACAAATCTGATATATACATCTCAATCTGTTCAGACTGAGCAATTTTTATCAAGAGAGTCTCAGCATTTTCAACTAGCCCACTGCGATTGAGAAAAAGCTCTAAAGGTATATCAGCATCAATCAGAACTTTCATCCTTGATGTGCTGTCAGCCAATTTATACAAGACGCTCATGTTTTAGGTACTCCCGTCTCGGATTTATTGGATGAGGCTTGAGACTCAGTTGTTTGAACTTTAACTTCAGTTCCCCATCGCTCACGAAGTTCACGAAGCTCTTCCAACGAGAAGCCTTTAGGTTTTAGCTTATCTTCTTCGGAGGCAGGAACATACTGCACTAGATCCCGAACGTCACAGCCAAAGATTTCCGCAAGTTTTAGGTATCGCTCTAGTTGATCAAGTCCGTTTTCTTTCTCCCAGTTCTGGATTGTGTTGGGGGTTACGCCTACTAGTGCTGCTAGTTGAACTTGTGTAAGTCCTGCTTGTTCGCGGAGGCTAGCAACCCTTGACTTTGGTTTCAGAGGCATAGGTCAGCTTTTTTAGAACTCTTCACTTCTAGTATAGTCGTTTAATCAACCCAACAACCAAGTTTTAATTTTATGTTTAAAATATAAACATAGTAACCGCACCAATTTAAACAACAAAAAATATTTGGTTAAAATGAGGTGTAAGGTAAACCAGTTTTCTCGCAATACCGAGGGGGATTTTATGCCTACAGTTCCAGTGCTGCCTGTTATTGAAGACGATTTTGAGCAAAAAGAGGCGCTATCTGAAAGTGGCGCTCCTGAAGTGTTGGACATTGATGAGAGCGAACCTGGAGCGTTGCAACCGTATTCGCCATATCCCCAGAGCAACAAACCTGAAGTCTCGGCAGATGATGTTTCCCTCAGTGAGTGGGCATCGTGGCGGCAGTTTTTTCCCCTACTACTTAGAACTGGGGGTTGGACGGTTGCTGTATTGCTGGCATTCCGGTTTGTTTTAGTGCCACTGCTGACGGCGGGTAATACTCCAGTTGCTTTAACACTAGCGATCGCAGTTAGTATTTTTCTAGTTCTCTGTGCTGTTAGCGCGTTGGTAAGGGAACTCAAAAGGTGAGACAGCAAGAGCGATCGCTTTTTAGTTCTGGGGGATTTTACTGAATTGCGATCGCTCCCCTTGTTTCTCTGACGCAGCTTGCGGTACTGGTGCATTTATTGGGGGAGCGATTGATCACTTTTCCTAGCTGTGACTCCAGCATTTATAAACACAAAGCAGAAGCAGGTGTGTTAATTCCAGATAGGAAACATATAAGTATTCCTCTGAGAATCGTCAAACAATGAAAGGAGCTAGTTGTATGGTTAATGGCACACTTGGTATCTCGGAGAAATCCTTATATAATCGGTCGTCCAATCGATGACCCAAAGCTACTTTTTGGACGACAAGATTTGTTTTGTTTTTTTGAAGATAATCTCAACCCAGTAAAATCTCTGAATTGGTCTAAAGACAATTGATGGTATTTATGAAATAAAGCCAACCTAGATGTTTCTCAGGCTCCTAGATTGGTTCCCAAGCTCAAAATACAAAACAAGATGATTAACAAACAACGCACAAATAAACAAAGCCAACTTGGATGTTTCTCAGGCTCCCAAGTTGACTTAGTAAATCAAACTACGGAGAAAAATGAAATGGACGAAGAAGCCCAATCGATTATTCCCACTCAATCTCATGATAAGTTAGAACCTGAACTTCATGTAAATCTCAATATTCACGCAAATCAGGAATCTTTACTTTGGAAATTTCGGCAGTTATGCAAATTTTGGCAGCCGATCCTGGGAGCCAGTGCAGCAATAGTTTCCTTGCTGGTGACATTAGCTCAAATATTGTAGGGAGAATATACCCTATCTACTTCTGAACTCAAAGACAAAGGCGATCGCACCCTGGATCGCCTTTCCTGTTGTGAAAAATTGTTAGTTGAGTGCTTAAGCGATCGCACTCCACAGCAAAAAACCCCGGCGTTAAGTACCGAGGTTCGGGGGAAATCCAAATGTCAATGGGAGATACCGATACCAAAGTCTAAAAATCTTAACTAACCGCAAAAGCAACCCAAACTAGAGCAGTAACAAACATAGTTGCAATTGCACCTTGTATAACGTAGTTACGTTGTTCCCAAATTGCCGGGTACTCAGCGCAGTATACCTGGGGTTCAGTGGGGTAGTTGTTGAGAACGCCGTTTTCATTAACAGTGGTGTACATAGTTTTTTCTCTTGTTTGTTTACTTATGTAAAGTAATATAACAATATTGTTACAATTGGTCAACAGGACTTGACACCAAAAGGCTGATAGCGTTAATAAAAGTTGCTTATCAGGAATGGGGTACTCAGGCGATCGCAACGAGAACACCGTAGGCATCGCGCTTTGTGCGGACTTTTCCCTCAGAACTAGGAAGGGCGATGTTTACTTGATGGGATGATAAAGCCCGTCATTCTGATAGCGCCACGCTGTACTACTTGGATCTCGATTGCGGCTCCAGCTTTCAAATTCAGGTTGACTTTTACTTTTTTGCTCACGCGCCAGGGTTGCCGTATCAACTCCCAACCTTTTAGCTAAATTCTCTGCTAGGAATGGCTGAAGTTCTATCGATTGGGGAACTTGGCTGTTGTAAGGATAACCTTGTCTTCTGGTTGGACTTTTGTAGCGCTGCCCCTCTAATTGGGCTAGCCTGGTTGCCATCGCTTCTAGCTTTTGCTCCAAACTGCTCAACCGCTTGGAGTGCTGCCCTAATTCATTATCTACACGGCTTTCTATACCGTTAGCCAACTGCTCTAATTCTGCTTCGAGTTGGTGTAGACGGGTTTCTGTACCACTTTCCATACCATCCACAGTACCCAAGACGTGATACAGACCTTGAATTACTAAATCAGTGGCGGTGGTGTTGCGCTCTTTGGCTACGGCTCTGAGCGCCTCGGCTAAAGGCTTGGGCAGTTTGAAGTTGATTGATTCTCGTTCAACTTTCGCCATTTCTACACCCGTTTCTACATCAGCGTGTAGATTTTACCGTGATTGGGGCAACTTTCCCCCAGAACTGGGAGGGGCGATGGCGGAAGCGCCCGCTCTTGGCGATCGCTGCTCTTAATCCTGACAAAAATATTTTTGTTAACAGATTGTCTGAAGGGGCGATGGCGGAAGCGCCCGCTGTCGGCGATCGCGTAAGTTCTGAAATCTTTGGATTAGCGATTGTCGGTGCAAGTAGTACAATGCCTTTAAGTATATGTACTCAAGAAAACTTAAATACTGTTGTTCTTGGGGGTTTTTGGATGAGTAGAGATGAATTTGGGTAAAGAAATTGGGAGAAACGATCTTGGTGTAGTCAAAGAGGTGTATGGATATGAAGGAGACAAAATTAATCTTTTGTCTGTTTGAGATAACGGTTCATTATGACACCAGTAGTAGTAGTCAAACCCAGAGGTAAGCAACTATCTAAGTTAGCTCCTGTAAATGCCCAACAACGGTTAATTCAACTGTGGCTGCACGACAAGCCGGACTCGACCCAAAAATGCTATCTACGGTATACGGGGCAGTTTACCGGATTTTTAGCAGGAGTGGGGAAGGCGATCCGAGACACAACTGTTGAGGATATGGTGGAGTTTTCAGAGTATTTGCATAACCGGGGATTGGCAGCACCTACGATTCAAACCTATATGGCGGCGGTCAAGAGTTTACTGTCGTTTGCTTACAAAACTGGCTACATTAAGCAAAACCCCGGTGCTGCTATCTCTTTAAAGAAGGTTGACCAGCGATTACACGAAAAAGTGCTGACTCTCACTGATATCGCGCTGATGATTCGGCTTACGGAACGGGCTGATTATCGTTACAAGTCTCAACAAGTTCGGGATGTGTTGATATTAAAGCTGTTATATGTGGCTGGTTTGCGGGTGTCGGAATTAGTAGGGCTGAGGTGGAAAGATTTTACACAACGCGATATCACTGGGCAGATTACTGTTCTAGGCAAGGGGAATAAGTCTCGTCATGTTCTGCTGCCAGAATATCTCTGGCTGGAATTGATGGACTACCGTAAGGATACCCCCAAAGATGCTTATGTCTTCCCTAGTCGCAAGGGCAAAGGCATGAAGCCGCTACAGCGTCAAAATGTTGACCCAATAATTAAGGATGCAGCACAGAGAGCAGGCTTGACGGAGAAGGTTAGTTGTCACTGGCTCAGGCATAGTCACGCCACGCACAATGCTGAGAGGCGAACGCCAGTTCCTTTAATTCAGCAAACATTAGGTCATGCAGATATTGCTACAACATCAGCTTACATTCACATTCGACCCGGAGATAGTAGCGCTTTGCACCTGCCGCAGGTTTAAACACAGACTGTTATAGAGATGGCGACGCAATAGGATGTGAGCAATAAAGCTTAGATGAGTAGAGTAATGCTGGTATTCCGTCACTAGTTTACTTCTCCTCTTCGAGCAACTGGCTGACAGCGATCGCTTCCCTAAGCATTGTTTCCCTAGTAATAGGTTCCTCAACCTGGTCTCTTAGAAGTGTTTGTGCAGCGCGTTCTTTTCTGGTGAGGCGTTCATACTCGTCTATCTCAATTGTTTTGTCGCATAGGAGAATTAAGTATTCCACATCCCGTGTTTGCCCTCTCCTGTGAATACGGTCTAAGCTCTGCAAATAGTGAGCAGCTTGGTTAGACATTGACTCGTATATTGCCAACCGTGCCCTGTGGAGGGTAAGTCCTGCTCCAGCTGCGGCGGGATTAGCAACAAACAACATCGTCTCGTCGTCTTCCTGGAACTTACGTACCGCTTCCCGACGTTCAGCTACATCATTGACTGTGCCATCGTACCTAACTGGGTTAAACCGACTGTATCGGTTAAATATAGCACTAAGCGATACCGTGTAAAAAGACCATAAAATCACCTTCTCTCCTTTACGAATAATCGACTCCTCAAGAATGCTATCAAGTGCGTGCAACTTGGCAGGTATTTCTGTATACCCTTGAACAACGCCAGCGGGGTTTGAACATATTTGTATGAGAGCGCTGCGCCTTGCGAGGAATGAAGTCAGTTTTCGCTGGAATGTCTCATCATCAGTAGAACGCAGATCAAGAATTAGATTTCTCAAAGCAGCAGCATATACCTTCTCCTGCTCAGGTTGTAAAGGGACGAAAACACGATTAAAACTTTTAACAGGTAGGTCTGGGAGTACATCGGTCTTAAGGTGACGAATAAAAAGTCCACGCTGTTCAATAGCTTGTTGAACAATCGGTAGTGCTTCTGCCCGGTCGTCTGGAATGCTCACACCATCAAATGTGATGCCGAAATCAACAATGTTAAACTGCTGGATGAGGTCTTGAGGTGCGTTAGGGGCTGGAGTGCCGCAAAGAACAAACGCACGACCACACGATTCACGGAGTCTTCGTAGAGCTTGAGTCCTCTTAGCATCCAAATTTTTGATGTAGAAGGACTCATCTACAACCAACATGGCACGCTCTTGGTAGGAGCGGAGTAACGCCCGTAGCTCATCCTCCATTGAGGCTGCTGTCTCAAAATTAGTAACCAGTACATCAGCTCCAGATCCTATCACTGTACGCTTTTGCTTACGAGTGCCACTCATAACCTCAACTTTGTAGAGGTCGCCCTTAAACCGTAAAAAATCACGTTGCCATTCAGATACCATGCTTTTTGGTGCCACGATGAGCGCAAAGTCTACCTCGTCTCTTGCTACAAGCACATCAAAAGCAAAGATTAGAGTAACTGTCTTGCCAGCCCCTTGCTCATCGAAGATACACAACCCGTAACCGTTTGGAAGTGTCATCGCCGCAACGTTAACCCACTGGTGATCGTCTAGAACATCCAGCCCTTCAATATCAGTGAGGTAAATGCTTGCAATATCTCGACCACCAACGCGGATTCTACTGACCTGTTGGTACAATTGTTGATGAACTTGTCTGACGCGAATCCTGTTTTCCAGGAAGAGTTTTGCTTCAGCACTCCACCGGAGGTCAGCTGCCACTTCCGTATCGAGGAGTGCATCAACATCCTGAGCCGCTATCCACACCCCCTCAGCCGAACGGTGTACCCTGATTTCTGGGAGAGCATCTTTGAGTACGCCACTTAGTGCATGGTAATCTGTGGATTGCCTGGGGGTAATTACTAGGCGATCCAACAGGTCTGATACTCGGACATCGGCAGTGATATTTGAAACCATTCGTTCTCTTATGCCTCAACGCCCCTTTCCACTAATATTTCTCTGACCATCGGTTCCACTAACTTCAAAGCATTTAATAAACCCTCAAGGTTTTCTGCTTTGATCTGATCGCGAAAAGTTCTGGGGGGTACTTCTTCAAGCCATTTGACAAAGGACTCAATTCTTGAATCAGCTCCTAATGATCGCCTTTCTGCACGCTGAATATTGGCAGTAGTGATTGCGTCTTGAATGTGATCTTGAGCAAGATCTAGGTCACTTTCATTCCGAGCTCGTGCCAACAACTCACGAGATTCTGGATTATTGAGCGTTTGCTTTAGAGCGCGAACCTGTAGCACGTTCGTGAACTTGTCATCTAATATCAGGTCGAAGACAGTATGCTTTAATCCATCATCTTGGTTAAGGGTAAACGCAATCCCACCATACTTCGTCTCACCATTACTGAGTTCATTAAAATACTGAAAGTATCTATTAGCTCGGTGCTTAACTACATAATGGTCTCGCTTCTTTTGGTTGATGTGATAGTCCTCGAAATCAGTAGCCCAATCTACCATTTTCAAATATCTGTTGACTGTGCCAGTGTCAGGCCCAAGAGCAAATTTCATGGATAATTCACGCTTCATCTGAGCTAGTCGGTGACGAGCTGGTGTCCTTGGCTCTAGTGCTAGCATGGCTTGCCATTCTTCATACACTTTCCTTGCTTTAATATAATCAGGCCAGTCGAGCTTACAGTCGGATTCAAAGTTGAGTGAAACAACTACTGCATTCCTGTCATCATCTGTAGCGTGTTCAGTGAGTTGCCACACTGGAATGTACTCTACCCGTCGCTTCTGTTCCGAGTCGAACTCGTCGCTGTTTTGAATATAATAGCAAGCTGCAATACGACGGTTTCCGTCTAAAGGAGTGCCATCTATGTCTAATATGGGTGCCTTGCGAAGTCCATTGACAGCTATACTTCTTGCTAATTCAACAATCTCGAATTGATCTTCCTTTTCGTCATCAGCAATACCTGGCAGTTCCATGTTGCTGAACATAATGTCTAACAGTTCCTCTGGGTTCGGTTCACGACCGTTCTTTTGACGGAACTGCCCTAAGTGAATATCTAGTCTGTCATTTTCATTCCATAACTGAATATCAATAGTTTTGACAAAACCTGAAATCATGGGGATCAACTTTCCTTGAAAACAAGGTGTCGGGAGGACTGGCCCTGGTTTAATCCCCTTGTGAGCAACTAGTTCAAATTTCTTAGCCAGACTGGTTACTTCAAGAGTGTCTTGCATAACTTGCTCGCGGATTTCAATAATCTGTTGAACTATTTGATTAATGTCACCTTCTAAGGACTTGCTGGCGGCTTGGTCTCCTCTCTTGCTGGCGCTATGCTTCAAGACACCAATCACCTTTGTTAAAAGCTGAAACACCTCATCCGGCGGGAGGGGGTTTTCTCTACCTTGTTGCAAAATCTCTTCTACTTCTTCAGCTACGTCTGTCGAAATGCGGCGAGCTTCTTCAATTACTGCCTCTATCGACTTTTGAATGTCTTTAGTAATGTCTATTCTCAGCACCATTTTTTGTAACCTGCTTTAAGGAGCTAAACAAACTCAGGCTCGTCCTCGATCTTTTCTTCGTAATTACGCTTCAGATTGGTAAAATCACTCACTTGGGCTGTTAATCCCTCCTCACGGACAATCCTTTCCAGGCGGTCGAATCCTCTTTTTTTTGACTGCCGCACTACATCTGGACTTAGCCCTAATACCTCAGCTATCTCAACGTTGGATATATCCACACAATCAGCCTCTAGTGCATCAAGTATGTAAGCCATGACATTCTGGACGTTGTACTGACCTAACCTTGGTAGAAGAGAGCGAACTATGGTGATAATTCGCGGTCGTTTTTCCTGCCAGTCCAGTTCACCAGTAGAACTGTTAAGCTCGTCTTCACGTTCACTTGACTTGTCAGCCATGTGTTCCAGGTCATCCGGTGTTAGGGGTTTCTCGTTTTGCCTTGCCCGGTAATAGTCGTAAGCTTTGTATTCACAGGTTTTCAACAAGTAAGGAACTAGTTTTGAAACCTTTTTACCGCCTCGAATTGCCTCATAAAGGATGTCAACAGCTTCAGCTACGATATCCTCTACTTCGTCGCGTGAGAGCGAACGCCACTTCAAAGCAAATTGCTTGGTAAGACCGTCGATAACAAAGCTTCGGTGCAAAAATTCAAGCATTTTTCCTGGCTCCCCCGAAGCTGCTGCTTCCTTCGCTCTGGTGAGCCATTCCTCCTGTTGCTCTTTTGTAATATGTGTTGACCGTCCATTTGATTTCTGCACCTCCTGGCTGTATAGCATTATGGGTTTCCTATTTATTAGTCATGGCTGTGACACCTTGCGTTGTGAAGAAAGTGACAGAAAAACTTATCTTCTACTTGAATGTCTGATCTGTGACACCCTCTGTTAGTAGTACTGAGGTGGAAAGACTTCACACAAAGCGATCGCACCGGACAATTTACCGTTGTGGGTAAAGGCGACAAGTCCCGTCACATTTTGCTAGAGAGGGCTACGCCTGTTCCCTTGATTCAGCAAACAATGGGTCATGCTGATATTGCGACTACATCAGGTTACATCCATATTCGACGAGGGGACAGTAGTGCTTTGCACCTACCAAAGGTTTAAAGCTCAATAAAAGGAAAGATTATTAGTACAAATATATTTTGATTTTTCATGGGGCTACCTGAATTTCCCTAGAAGACCATTCACGTTTTTCGTCCTCAGTATAAATTCTGTGGCAGTCTTAAGTGGTTTAAATTAAATTTGTTAAAGCTTAATAAAGTGATATCTATATCCCTTTTAAAATGCATTTTACTCTGGGAAATATGCATGGTTTTGCAGTTGTTACACCTATTAATAAGTTAGCAGGATATCGCTGCTGTTATTTCCATATTTAGGCTAGATATTTTACTGAAGTTTTTCAATACATAAGTGCAGCAGATTTTATCTGACTAGTGCCGAATTATTATGCTTTCAATTATTCATAATTACTGCGTAGTTAAGCTTCGTAGACAGAATTTGTTGCGCGTTTTGGGGAAAACATACTACTGAAACAGGGTATACAAATGGTAGGTACATTAGAACTGCAAGAGTCAATCCAACATTCGCTCCAAAACTTAAAAACTATTGACATATTAAAAAGATTATTTTGGAGTCAATTGAATTATGAACGAGAAAATAAAGAACTTTCTCGTCGTCAATTGACTGATGCAGTTACTAATGAGGTTGAAGGCGAACCTTTGTTGTTAGCTTCTGGAGGAACTAATAAAGCATTTCATATAATTTACACTCGTCTCAAGTCAGAAAATTTATCCAGACAAGGCGAAAGAGTAGTTGTAAATCATCTTTTACAAGAACATCCATACGCTTTATTTGTATTTTCCAATAAGTCACAATCGCGCTGGCACTTTCTGAATGTCAAGTATGACAGTTCACCTCAAAAACGAAGATTATTCCGCCGCATTACCGTTGGGGAAGGGGAACAATTACGCACTGCAACAGAAAGAATCAGTCTGTTGGATTTAGAAAGCATTCCAGATGCATCACCGTTAGATATTCAAACACTTCATGATAAAGCGTTTGATGTTGAAGCTGTCACTCAGGAATTTTTCAGAGAGTATCGTAAAACTTTTGAGAAAGTAGAAAGTTTAATTAAATGGGCAACCGATTCAGAAGGTAAACGATTATTCACTCAAAAGCTATTTAACCGTTTGATGTTTATTGCTTTTATTGAGAAAAAAGGTTGGCTGAAATTCCAAAAAAGAACTGATTATTTATCAGCTTTGTGGGAATCTTACCAGGATGAAGAAGGAGTATCAGACAAAAATTTTTATAAAGATAGACTTTCTCATCTCTTCTTTTCCGGACTAAATAATCCTCAAGAACAGGACATCACTGGAATTAATAATGGTGGCTTTCTCAAAGAATTAATTGGTAGCGTTCCTTACTTGAATGGTGGTCTTTTTGAACAAAGTGAAGATGATAAAAACGCTCAAATTATCATCCCAGATGATTGTATAAAAACTATTATACATGACTTATTCCAACGCTTTGCTTTCACTGTTACTGAGAGTACCCCGCTTGATGTTGAGGTAGCGGTAGATCCGGAAATGTTGGGTAAGGTGTTCGAGGAACTCGTCACAGGTAGACATGAATCTGGAAGTTATTATACTCCCAAGCCGATTGTTTCTTTTATGTGTCGTGAGGCTTTAAAGGGATATTTAAAAACCCAAGTTGCAAACGAAACAGATGATGCAGTAGCCCAATTTGTTGATGAACATAATCCGAATAATCTGGTTAATCCAGAAGCAATATTAAAAGCTTTACGGAAAGTTAGGTGCTGTGATTTGGCTGCGGGAAGTGGAGCTTATTTATTAGGGATGCTTCATGAGTTATTAGATTTACGTCAGTGTTTATTTGCAAATAAAGGACTAGATTCAAATACTGTTTATCAACGGAAGTTAGAGATTATTGAAAATAATATTTATGGAATTGATAAAGATGTATTTGCAGTTAATATTGCGCGGTTAAGGTTATGGCTTTCACTTGCTGTTGAGTATCAAGGTGAAAAACCGAAACCACTACCAAACCTGAAATATAAAATTGAGGTGGGAGATAGTCTCATAGCTCCTAGTCCTGCAACAACAGGAGTTATTAGAGGTGAATTAATCAGCCAATATAGCCAAAAAAAGGCTGAATATATGCGAACCCATGAAGGAAGTAAGAAGCAAAAGTTAGAATATGAAATTAATGAGTTAAAAACTCAAATTAGGCTAATAACTAATGGTAGTCTGAAAGCACCAGAAGGTTTTGATTGGGCGGTAGAATTTGCAGAAGTTTTTGCTGATGGTGGGTTTGATATTCAGGTAGCGAATCCGCCTTATGTGAGACAGGAATTAATTAAAGATTTAAAGCCGACATTGCAAAAGATTTATCCAGCTACTTATAATGGAACATCTGATTTATATTGTTTCTTTTATGCCCGTGCTTTGCAACTTTTGAAACCAGGCGGAATGTTAGCATTTATTTCTCCTAATAAATGGTTTCGTGCTAAGTATGGGGATAAGTTGAAAAAGCATATTACCGAAACCTGTCAGGTTAACAGTATCACAGATTTTGGTGATTTACCTGTTTTCAAAAGTGCGACTGCCTACCCCATAATTTTTATTGCCCAGCTAGGAAAAAAAACTCATAACTCAACAATTTTAACTCAAGTTAAATCTTTAGATTCTCCTTATCCTAATGTACTAGAAATTATTAGAGAGCAGGGAAAACAATTAGTATCTAACGCCTTAAATGGTTCAAACTGGATGCTCAGTGATGTCACTTCCGCAAACCGAATCAAAAAGATTGAAGCAGCAGGTATTACATTAGGTGAGTATGCCAAAGGTAAAATTTATTATGGTATCAAGACCGGTTTGACTAAGGCTTTTATTATTAGTGATTCAAAACGAGCAGAGTTGATAGCGCAAGATCCTAAAAGTGCAGAAATTATTAAATCATTGGCTGTAGGTAAAAATATTCAAAAATGGAATATTAGCTCAACAAATAAGTGGCTAATTGTTACACAAATTGGTATTGATATAAAGCGTTATCCTGCTGTATTTGCACATTTGAAACAATGGCAAATTGAACTAGAAAAGCGTTCTGACCAAGGCAATTTTTGGTGGGAACTCCGCCCTTGTGATTACTACTCTGCTTTTGAACAGCCCAAGATTATATATCAACGTTTTCAAGTTAAACCTTGTTTTGCTTACGACAATAAGCGAGTATATATCAATGATGCAGTCTGGATGATTACTCTTAACGACCTCTATTTACTGGGTGTATTGAACTCGCAGCCATTTTGGTTAGAAATAGCTCGTCATTGTACAAAAATCCAAAATGGATATCAACTACTTAGAACTTACATAGAGAAAGCAATTATTCCTAATGCATCCACAACTGATCGCGAAGCAATATCCAAACTAGTCCAAAAATGCCTTGATGCAAAAGGCGTAGGTTGTGAAGTATGGGAGAAAGAAATAAGCGATCGCGTCGCCGCCCTCTATGGACTGTAGCACAATAGAGAAAACAACAATCTCACCTACAGTATTAAGAAAAGTTGAGGAAAAAACTATGCAATCAGCTTTACGTATCACAACCAAAGTTTTACCAGGAAACAAAATAGAAATTGAAATCCCCGAAGCTGAAATAGGCGATAGCGTTGATGTATTCGTGATTTTACCAGAAAAAGCTGAACCAAAGCGTCGTTCTGTACTGGACATTATAGAAGAAAGCCGTAGCAGACACCCTTCTCGAACTGCTGAGGATATAGACAGACAACTACAAGAAGAACGCTTATCATGGGAAAGCTAATACTTCCAACAAGTGGCTCTATTTATATAGATACTTCGGTGGTTATTTATACCATTGAAGGTAATCCAGACTATTATTCTTTGCTCCAACCACTATGGTCTAAGTTTTACGCAGGAGAAATTCAAATCATTAGCAGCGAACTAATATTAATGGAGGTTTTAGTTGTTCCATTGCGTAATGGTAATAATTCTTTAGTAGCAGACTATGAGGAACTATTATTATCATCTCAAGTGCAGTTAATTACTATTAGTCAATCAATACTGCGACAAGCTGCTAATCTTCGGGCTACAAGTAACCTCAAAACACCCGATGCTATTCATGCTGCTATAGCTTTATCTGTTACTTGTAACCAATTTATCACCAACGATAAAGGCTTTCGTAATGTTCCTGGTTTACCTGTTGTTATCCTCAGTGAAGTTTTAGCATCTTGAACAATGCCTACCCACGATATTATAGACAACCGCAATCAAAAATTAGTAGACCAAATTAAACGCATTCTCGACTCAACAGAAGCGGCACATTTTGCGGTAGGTTATTTCTTCCTTTCTGGCTTCACTGCCATTGCAGAACGCCTCACCAATATTAAAGAATTACGCCTGTTAATTGGTAATACTAGCAACCGCGAAACTATCGAACAAATCGCCCAAGGATACCGAAGATTAGAATTGATTGAAGATAAAATCGAAGCACAGAAATATCCGAAGCGCAGTGAAGAAAAGCGCATGGCGAATGAAACAGCAGCCAATATCCGTTCTAGTATTGAATTAATGGATCAGACGGATGAAGCCGAGACGCTGGTTAAAAACCTAGTCCAAATGATAGAAGAAAAACGGCTTCATGTCCGCGTTTACACAAAAGGAACTTTACACGCCAAAGCCTATATTTTTGATTACGGTACTGTTTATGATAGCAAAGGTAGAGCTTTAGAGCGTCAAGAAAAAGGAATTGCTATTGTAGGTTCATCCAATCTTACCCTTTCTGGTATTACCCATAATACTGAACTGAATGTAACCATCCACGGAAACGATAACCATACAGAATTAACTCATTGGTTTGATGAATTGTGGAATGAAGCGGAAGATTTTAATGAAGCATTAATGAGAGAGATGAAACAATCTTGGGCGGGTTCTATAGTCCGTCCTTATGATATTTACTATAAAACTCTCTACGCTTTAGTCAAAGATAGATTAGAAGATACTGCACCAAAAGATTTAATTCTAGAAGATGAAATTAGTAAACAATTAGCAGATTTTCAAAAAGTAGCTGTTAATAATGCCGTCCAAAATATCAGAGATTATGGCGGAGCTTTTGTTTCTGATGTAGTAGGGCTAGGAAAGAGTTTTATTGGCGCTGCAATTATTAAAAGATTTGAACAAGTAGAACGCGCACGTCCTTTAATTATTTGCCCTGCACCACTTATAGAAATGTGGGATAGATATAATGAAGTTTACCAGTTAAATGCTCGCGTCCTTTCAATGGGAATGTTGAAAGAAGATGATGATGGAGACGTAAAAGCATTATTAAATGACTTTAGATTTCAAGATAGAGATTTTGTACTCATAGATGAAAGTCATAACCTGCGAAATAATAATACTCAAAGATATAAAGTTGTAGAAGCGTTTTTAGGTGCGGGTAAACGTTGTTGCTTGTTGACAGCTACTCCTCGAAATAAGAGTGTTTGGGATATTTATTACCAGTTAAAATTATTTCATCAAGATGATAAAACTGATTTACCAATAGACCCACCTAATTTAAAAGAATACTTTCAATTAGTAGAAAAGGGTGCGAAAAAATTACCAGAGTTACTTTCTCATATCCTTATCCGCCGTACACGCAACCACATCTTACGTTTTTACGGTTTTGATTCAAAAACTCATCAACAAGTTGACCCAGCTAACTTTAGAGAGTACCTAGACGGAAACCGACGCGCTTATGTCATCGTTGGTGGTAAACATCGCTTTTTCCCCAAACGCGAACTAGAAACCATTGAATACAGCATTGAGGACACATACCAAGGACTGTATCAGGATTTACGGCAATACATGGGTAAGTCCCGCAAGCGTCAACTGGTTAAACCACCCACAAACGAACTTAGCTATGCACGTTATGGGCTGTGGAATTATGTTTTAAAAGACAAACAAAAGCAAGAACCTTATAATACTTTGCAACGTGCAGGTGCTAACCTCCGGGGTTTGATGCGGGTATTATTATTTAAGCGTTTTGAATCGAGTGTTTACGCTTTCCAAGAAACTATCAAGAAATTATTGATAGTGCATGAAAGATTTTTAAAAGCACTATCTCAAGGTTTTGTACCCGCTGGAGAAGAAGCCCAAACTCTGCTGTCGGAAGATTATAATCAAGCAGAAGAACAGGATTTGATGGACGCATTAAAACAGGTATGTAATAAATATGACTTATCGGATTTTGATGCAAAAAGATTACAACAGCATATCGAGCATGATATTAAACTGTTGAAAAATATTTTGGATTTAGTAGAACCAATTACCCCTGATAAAGATACTAAATTACAGACTTTAATCAAATGGTTATCTAAACCAAATCTTAGAGATAAAAAACGTTTAATTTTTACTCAATATGCCGATACAGCTAAGTATTTATCTGAGAATTTAAACCCAGATGGCCAGCGTCATGATATTGATGTAATTTATAGCGGTAACAGCAAAAATAAAGCACGGCTAGTAGGAAGGTTTGCTCCTAACGCCAACAAAGAATATAAATTTAAACCCGGAGAATCAGAACTTAATACCTTGATTGCTACCGATGTATTAGCAGAAGGTTTAAACCTGCAAGATGGTGATTTAATCATTAATTATGATTTGCATTGGAACCCAGTTAAGCTTATTCAGCGTTTTGGCCGTATTGACCGTATTGGCAGTGAGAAAGATGTCATCTATGGATATAACTTTTTACCAGAACTAGGCATTGAGCGCAATTTAGGTTTGAAACAAAAACTTAAAAACAGAATACAAGAAATTCACGATACCATAGGTGAAGATGCTGCAATACTTGACCTGACAGAAAGACTCAACGAAGAAGCAATGTATGCCATTTACGAACAACAAGGTAAACAGTTGAGTCTATTTGATATTGAGGATGAAGATAATTTTTTAGATTTAAATGAGGCAGAAGAAATCCTCAGAAAATTACAAAAAGAAGACCCAGGTGAGTTTGAACGCATTGCTAATTTACCGCATGGGATTCGCACCACTAAATTTTCCATGCAAAAGGGGACATATATTTTCTGCGAAGCTTCCGACCCCAATCGACCTGATATTAAAGGCTACCAGCAACTATTTTTATTAGATGACAAAGGAGAAATAATTTCTAGAGATATCCCCCGTATCTTAGGTGCAATTAAAGCTGATGACAGCACCCCCACCTTGGCACTTCCCAAAGACCATAACGCTGCTGTGATGCGCGTCAAAGGTCAATTTGCAGAAGAAGTAAAACATCGCCAAGCAGAACGGGAATTTAACCAACGTTTGACTCAGGGACAAAGGTATATTCTGCGGGAACTGAGAATATTTTTTAAGTCAACTACAGATGAGGAACTAAAAGGTCAGGTCAATATTTTAGAAAAAGCGTTCCGCTTGAGTGTGAACCAAGCTGTTAACCGCGAGTTAAACAAACTGCGGCGTGATGGTTTCACAGACAAGGAATTGTTTAACCAGCTAGTACAGATTTACCGTCAACATAATATGCACGAGTTGCAAGATAATAGCTTACCTACCTTATCTCAGCCAATTCCCATAATTGTTTGTAGTGAGGCTTTGGTGTGATTTCATGAAATTATAGCCGTACTTATACAGAAAAAATATTACTGCATTTTATGCTGCAATTTCTACTGCGATTTTTGCAGTAATTTGGCGGTTTCTTGAATCAAAGCCCTGAGTAGCTTGGCTTTAGTCATCCCCGTATATTCGGCAAGTTGGTTTAAATGCTCGTAAGTTTCTGGATCTAAATCCAAGGTAATACGGGTTGTTTCCGTCTTCTGCTGCTGCTTTAATTTCTCCAGTAAATTTAGGTTATCTTCTGTTTTTTGGCTTTGTTTTTTGGATGCTTTTGGCGAAGATTGTTGCTTAGAGCTAGAAGGACGTTTTGGTTTTTCCGTAGTTTCTCCCGCTAGGTCATCAAAGGAGAATTGTGACACCAATTCAGTCAGAGCATTTCGAGGTTTTTTGGTCATTTCGCCAACCTCAAAATCTCGTTAAATAATTTTTGATAATCAGATGCTCCATCTTGTGCGCCTTTCATTCCCCAGATTGTAGTTTTTTGAAGAAAGGCATCTGCGATCGCCTGTCGTTGGTAAATTACTTGCTTGAAGGCAGTAATGCCCTCTAACTGACTCAGTAAATCCTGAGCTTCCTTGAGCAGCTTAGTATTTTTAATTGCCCTATTGATAAAGATGCCAGCGATAGGCAACCCACTTCTGGCTTTCTGAATTTGGCGGACTATCCTGACGGCGGCAGCTGCTGATACTAAATCCAAGCCAGAGGGTGTAACCGGAATTACTGCAATTTTTGCAGTAAGTAATGTACATCTGGTGGCTTCACCCAAATTCCCTGCATTATCCACGACCAAGTAATCTACTTCTTTCTCGATCTTGGGAATTTCTTCTGCCAGGGTATCGGGGTCAGTAATACGGTAAAAAGGAATATCCAAGTTCAATCCCTCCAACCACATTGATGTACTACCCTGACCATCCGCATCGACTACGGCTATATTGCCTTTTTTGACGATGCCTAGCCAGTAGGCGAAATGGGCAGCAGTGGTTGATTTTCCTACGCCCCCCTTTAAGTTAGCAAAACAGATAACAGTCATTTTACTGCTCTATATACTGTAAAAAATTACTGCATTTACTTTAACTTGAAATGGAATACAGTGATAAAATACAGTAAATTTTGCAGTAATTTACGAGGAAGAGTCCTTCATGTAAAAGCTGTATAAATAATTACATAAAACTGCATTTTACTCTTATGCTTAGAAATAAAAGTCAAGAAACTATTCAAAAAATTAAGTACCATGCAAAAAATTTAGGTATTTTTGCTAACCTTGAAACAATTGGCTCCTATGATGATTTCTCACAATTAGTTGTTCTTGACTATCTAGATGAAAAAACCTTTTCACAACTTTTAAGCAACTTTCAATCACACGCTATACAAGATTCATATGAATCACTAACACGATTCTGCTCAACTTCTGTACATGAATTAACCCATTGGCTAGATCATACATCTACTCTTTGGGGACAAAGACAACTAGTTCTTATTTACAATGCTATCAATGCATGGACTAATCAAAAGGAGGAAGAATTTTATAGAATAGCAATTGCTAATTCTGAGCGACAAAGAGCAAGGCTTGCAATCTACTATACAGAAAAATATAAAGTAAATCAGCAAGAAGCAGCTACTATACCTTGGCAATATCAGTATGGATCTGGTCTTGAATTTGGCATTGATGGTCGCGTGAAAACAGATAGACCTTTTGTTTTTACTATTTTTTCAACCCCTAACAACCAGCATATTATTCGTGTCCCATTTAGTATGTTTGCATTAACAGAATCTAATGCAACATATGCAGAATTGAACATTAAAATTCAAGCACTTGCGCTCCTAGATAATGATTCTAGATTGGTAGAAAAATCCCGTTTAGAGCAAGAAATTGTGCAAAAATTATACAATCCAGAATTAGTGATTTACTCAGTTGCAACGCATTGTTTAGCAAATTCAATTGGAATTAATGAAATTTTTCAATCTTATAAATTTTCCTCGGCATTAGCGACACTCTGCCTAAACTTACCTGAGGATTTATTTTATTCCTTAACTGTCCCACAAGAGTTTAATATATTGGAAGAAAGAGTGCAAGCACTTCAAGAACTTGCAGATCCGGGGTTTGCCTTTTTTACTATTGCAAAACAAGCTCCCAAATTTCAGAATGGAGTATCTGTTGACCAATGGTTGCAAGAAGCTCTTAAAAATTCTGGACTTCCTAACTTAGAAAAAATTAATAGTTTAGTACTAGCTAAAATGAAGCAATTAGAAAATGAAATTTTAGAGGGAATCTATACAGAACAATTGAGGTCTTTACTCTCTATAGGAAGAGAAAATTTTGTAAAAAGGGGGACTTGGGGGCAAAATTTGCTGTCTATAGAAAACTTATACCAAACTTCAATGATACTTCCGCCTATACTTTTAGGAGATGGTTCTACGGCTCCTGTTGTTAATAAAACCACATTCACTAGTTCACAGGCTATGGAACAATGGATAGAGCAAATAATTTCCATCGAAGCCTCCATAGAGCAATTTATTTGCGCTTGTCGTCTTTAATTCCAAAGATTTACTGGTTTTGTTTCGATTCTCTGTTGAACACCTTGAATGCTCTTTTGTGAATATGGGTAATGTTCTAGACCTGTGGAAAGAGTTAAACTGCCCGACCAAACTCATAGCGGTTGATGAACAATCCAATCACAATGTCATGCAATAAGGTAGATTTGGAGAAACAAATCGTTTTACGAGCTAACCGCTTGATGCGAGTTCTTAGAGTTAAATGCTTTCGTTCAATCTTCTGAGTATTGGCTTTTCCAAGAGTGTGATGTTGCTGATCAAGCAAACGTAAATAAGCTCCCCAACCGTCGGTGTAAAAGTGAGCCAGACCAAATGGATGCAACAACTGTTTGAGCTTGATTAAGGCAGCATCTTCATGGGGTGCTAGGACGTAGGCAAGCATCTTACCAGTCCGATGGTCAATGGCAGACCAGAGCCAACGTTGCTGCTTTTTAGACTGCACAAAACTCCACATTTCATCCATTTCAGCCTCTTCTACACGCACTACCATAACGGGTTCTGAATTAATCTCCATCTGCTCTAGAAGCGCTTTGTTAACTTGTTCGAGATGGCGATCTTTTTTTTAATTCTTCAATCACTGTGGTTGGGCTGATCTTCAAAACTCGTGCGGTAGGTATTGAGCCGAGATATGTGTAATTTTAAGCAAGATGGTCTGAAAAAGCTTGCTGCATATAGCTTTTAACGTTTTTAATAGTTCCGCCTGATTTGAGCCGCGCATACTTGCAGCGTGAGGGTCAATAATTGCTTTTCGCCTACCAAAGAGAATAATAAATACTGTGTGGTTGAAAGCCTATCCTCTGAGCTATAACTATTTGCCTGTAAGGGTTTTAGAAAATTCATTGTGACAGATGTCCATTGTCTTAGCTGTAAAATCTGTAAATAAAGTTAATAGATCAATACCTTTGCCAAAATAAGAGCCTACAAAAATTTTGGCAAATTTTGGCAAAATCCCTATATATAAGTGTCCTGACAGTACAAATCATTCTTTCTGAAGTTGGTTTAGATCCCAGTCGGTTCCCCACAGTCAAACACTTTACTTCTTGGCTTGGTCTTTGCCCTGGCAGCCGCATTACTGGTGGCAAAATTAAGAGTTCTCAGACTCCTCCTGTAGTCAACCGCGCCGCCAATGCTTTCCGCATGGCAGCACAAACTGCCGGAAAAAGTAATTCTGCTTTGGGTGCATTTTATCGCCGCTTACGTTCTCGGCTTGGCTCTCCTAAAGCTATTACTGCTACCGCTCATAAAATTGCCCGCATTTTTTACAAACTTTGGACATCAGGTGGAGATTATACCGATCCTGGCATGGATTATTATGAGCAGCGTTACCGAGAGCGAATGGTTAATAATCTCCACAAAAAAGCCCAGGCTTTTGGTTTTGAACTTATTCCTCAACCCTTAGCAAATCTGGTGTCTTAGAAGAGGGATAAACTTCGCAAGCTACTATTTTTTTACGATCGCCAAACTTTTCGGTCTACTGACAGTTGCACCCGCGCCCCCTCAAAAACTCCACGCTTAAGATGCCGAATCGCGGCTCTTTGTATACAAAGGTAGACACTATGTGTACAAAAACTCAAATAGCCTTGACTCAAGATGGTAAGATATTCCCCTTCAAAGTTTTACTTTCACTCATAAGAGGTATGGTTTTAGCTGGAATCTAATTCCTAAGAGTGGTGAATGAAGCTGGAGTTTTGCATCTAATGAAGGAACTAAATTTAGGCAAAGTTCAGAAACTATAGAGCGAAAGAATTAGGCTTTAAGCCCTGGTACTGTAAGGGGTATCACTTCTGTTTTAAACTTTGAACAGTTCATCCCTTAATTATGCAATGCCCTTAGAGTTGGCTTAGTTACAAAATCTGAGCAATCATTACACGAAATTGAAATACCAGATCACTTGATTAAAAATCCTAAATCATTTGTGAGCGAGAGAAACGCTGAAAAGCTTATAAATAGGTACTTTTAATCTCCGTATTTTCTCACGTATCAATTCAGATTACTATATCCCTGTTTCAAGAAACACTTGCCAAAACCTTATAAAATTGAGCTTTTGATTAATGAAGTGTTTCTTTTATTCATAGCGAGGAGGTTTTATATTTTTGACTTTTGACTTGCCCCTCGTGGGACGCTTCTAAGAAACAGAAATGTTTCTTTACATTCATTGGGAATGCGATCGCTTTCCTCGAACGCTTCTATCACTTTGGGAGAATGCAATAGCTAAAAGGGTCACGGGGCTTTAATTTTCAGTTTTTATCTAGAAATTTTAGTTTCTGTCAGAAAATAAAGCTCTAAACCTTGATTAAATCAGAGTTTCAGATATGGCTTTGATTATTGTTTTCCGAGAGTGGCAAAAAAAGGGATATGTGTGGTGATTAATCAACTTCACTTTTCAAACTGTTATTTAAATATTACTAGGAGATAATTCATGACTTTGAGAGTAAAGAACGGTAAGCCCATTCCTGTTCCCACCGAACCTGCACCACCAGGTGCAGCAAATACACTCAATGTGCCCTACCGCCACCAAGAACAGAATAACTGGTGCTGGGCAGGATGTTGCGAGATGGTTTTCTTATACTACAATTTACAGAATGTTCGTCAATGTGATATGGCGACATATCAATTCGGTGCAAACTGCTGTGTAGTTCCGTCTAGCTCAGTATGTAACCAAGGGAATTGGCCGGAAAACATCTATAACCATTACAGATTTTCAAACAGTCGAACTGAAGCACCGCTCTTGCCAGGCCTTGTTATATCTCAAATTGATAGTAACCAACCCATTGAGCCTTATTATGCCTGGAGGAACGGTGGTGCTCATGTGGCGATCATCCGTGGGTACTACGACAACGGAGATCTTGAAGTCAATGATCCCTGGTATGGGCCAAGCCGAAACTCTTACAGTGATGTTGTTACTGCATATGGCTTGGGCACCTGGTCAAAGACATACTTTGATATAAGGAGACTACCATAATGGCATACACCGATACATTCCCTGACGATGTTTTGGATACTGTAGCTACTCAAATCGGTTCCCGGCTTTCACTTCCTTCCGGTGAACGGGCAGTAGAAATTAGAGAAACTTTTTCAGTCTGGATGCTAGGGCTTGACGCGACAACTAAGCCTGAGGAACCAATTGCGAAATTGGTAACCAAAACGGGTCGCTGGCATCACCAAATTTCGATTGGCAGCCAGGTTAGGTCATTTGCTAGGTCAACACCTTACGGCCCAACTGCGGCAGACTGGTCAATCACACAAGTTACAAGTGATTCTCCAATTGCTGAAGCAATTGATGAAGCGATAGATTGGGTAGACAAAAACGTCAAAGATGACCCATTAGTCAGATTGGTAGTTATTCCATCTTATTACCTCCATGTATTTTGGCTTGAGACAGAGAAGGGCAGTCATATCCTTGTTGTTCATAAGCCAGACCAGTACATAAGATTGAAGTATGAAACTATCTACAGTTTGAGAGAGTTTCTTGAACTTCTTGCCCAGGAACCCCATGCCTTAGGAATACCTCTTTCTCCACCGGAAAAAACTTTTTAGCTTATGATTTCGGATTCCGAGCCTAGTGGGTCAAATGTCATAAATGAGTCTATGCCAAAGTTGACAAAGCCCTTGCAGGATAAGCTTTCCCTGGTTTTAATAATAGCTATAAGCGTGCCACTTGACCTACTAGTGGGTCAAATGTCATAAATGAGTCTATGCCAAAATTGGCAAAGCCCTTGCAGGATAAGCTTTCCCTGGTTTTAATAATGGCTATAAGCGTGCCAAATGACCCACTAGTCACTATGGATAGGAGAAAGTAGCGAGTTTGACACAAGCCGCCACGCGTCCGCTGAACACCTTATTCATAAACAGTTTAACAAAAATTTTCCAACTGGATATCGAGTTTGGTCGAGAGGGGTATTCTCTCCCCCTCGACCAAACTCAATAGCCAGATAGTTACATCTAGTTGGATAAAAATTTATGGGACAACAAAGTGAATTTTCAATTATTATAGCTGTAATTAGTCTAGCTTTGTCATTTATTGTAGCTTATTTTGCTTACTTAAGTCCATCTAAGCCACGAATGTTAGTTAGCAGATACATGATATTTTTCCATAACTATTGGACAACTTCGTCTGGAGATAAATGGGGAGGAATTTCATTCTACCTACCAATTACTTTTTATAATTGGAGTCCTAAAGGAGGTTCAATATTTGAAGTTCGATTAATCATTGGACGGCAAGATGACCCTACAAAATACTTTGACATAAGTTGGGCTTATTTTGTCCAAATCCTTCAAGAACAAAGTCGCTGGGAAAACGAAAATGTAGCTCAACCAATTGCAATATCTGGTCAGTCATCTGTAAGCAAGGTTATTCGATTTGACTGGAGTCCTAACATGGGGGAAAAAATAGATATCGAACCTGGGCAGTATAAGCTACTGGTCTTAGCTTGGACACGCGATACAGCGAAACCAAATTTGCGAGACAGTATATCTTTTGTTATTACACGAGAGCAATCAGAGCAATATCAAAAATATGTAGAGCATAATAATAATGGAGTTATAGAAGTTCCACTGGGAGAAACTAATCGTTCCAATAATGTTTTAACTGTAAAGCAAATTGATAGATTTTATGGTTAGCGATATGGCACATCGCTTAATTTGATACATCATTTTAAGAAATAATGTTGTTTATGGGGTGAAATGAGCAGTGATACCGAAAGTTACGCTAAGGAATTAATGAGCCACTTTCAATAGTGCGATCGCCACGGATAAAACTGTACCAATTGAAGCCTTGGAAATGAAGGAGCTTCAAACCCTTGCTGTGCTGTCTGAAATTCTTGCACCAAATAACTTATAGGTTAATTGGTACATCAATAATTGCGAAAAATATCGAATTGCAGAATGCTTATCTAGTAAGGGTTACAGCCTTAGCGTAACTTTCTGTACGATTGCTCATTTACCCCTTTTATTGAAGTACTATGGCAACCACCTTTTTACATGGAAAAACCATATGCCAATCAAGAAACTAATTGAAGATAGTCAACCAACAGTTGTACAAGAAACAACATTCTCTCATGATGTACTCGGTCGGTATATCTGTAACACATGGGATGAAGCAATAAACAATGGTGGAGCGCCTTTTGATGCTATTGTTTTAGGCTCAGGAATGTTCGGGGCTTATTGTGCTGAGAAGATTTATCGTCAAGGAGCTGCGAGGAATAAACGTGTATTAGTTTTAGAAGCTGGTGCTTTCTTAGTATCAGAACATATACAGAACCTTGCACGGATCGGTCTTAAGGTTGCTAGTTCTGTAACTAGTGATCCTGGAGTACCACGAGAAACAGTCTGGGGATTACCGTGGAGGGGTAATCAAGCTTCACCTGGTTTAGCCTATTGTATAGGAGGACGATCACTCTATTGGGGTGGTTGGGCACCACGACTCACTTCAGCAGATCAAACCCTCTGGCCACTTGCAATTTCAAGTTATCTGAATGCTAATTATTCGCAGGTTGAAAGGGAAATTGGCGTTACACCAAGTACTGACTTTATTACGGGAGCACTATACACAGCGTTACTAGCTCGATTGACTACAGTTAGTTTAACTGTGACAAACATTGATTCAGTTGAAGAAGCTCCTATAGCAGTGCAGGGAGAACCTCCAGCTTCAGGGCTTTTCAGCTTCGACAAATATAGCAGTGCTCCGATTTTAGTAGATGCAATCCGAGAAGCTGCGGGAAGCTCTGATTCAACTCGACGACTATTTCTTGTTCCTCGTGCTCACGTCATACATTTAAATACAAGTGCAGGCACTGTTAATCTTATTGAAGTGGATGTAGCTGGGCAACGCAAGTTCCTCTCTGTTCCTTCAAGTTGCGCTGTTATTTTGGCAATGGGTGCAGTTGAGTCAACACGAGTTGCGCTACTATCATTTCCTACTCCATTGATGGGGCGTAACCTTATGGCTCATTTACGTACAAACATGACTGTACGTATTCGCAGATCTGCAATTGCACCTACCCTCCCAAGTCAGCTCGAAACTGCTGCGGTGCTTGTGCGTGGCTCAACACCCCAAGGACGTTTTCACCTTCAATTTACAGCGTCTGCATCACCTACCTCTGCATCAGATGACTTACTTTTCAGAATGATTCCGGACATGGATCTTCTTTCTAGTATTTTGAATGCACAAAAATCAGATTGGGTTGCTATTACTGTACGGGGCTTAGGAGAGATGAAGGGGAACAAAGCCTCACCAGTTCCAAATAGTGTTGGGAGTTGGATTAATCTTAGCCCCTTTGAGGTTGATGAATTTGGCATGTCGCGCGCTTGGGTACAGCTTGTAACGACTCCTAACGACGACACTTTGTGGAATTCGATGGATCAAGCCGCATTGAATCTAGTTCAGCAGGTAGCTGGTAGTCCAGGTAATATCGAATACTTTTACAACGGAAGTTGGCAAACTCTACCACCCTCGTTAAGTATCATTAGCCAGCAAATGCATGATGGCTTAGGAACAACACACCATGAATGTGGAACTTTATGGATGGGGGCACCAGGAAGTTCAGTAACAGATGAGAATGGGCGTTTTCATCATATTAGCAATGCTTACGTTACTGATTTATCTCTCTTTCCAACGGCTGGTTCAGCAAATCCCGTTTTAATTGGACTGACTCTTGCCAGGAAGGTGGCTTCAGCTATCGTCTAACATACGTCACGCCACATAAAAATCGCTATTGGGGGTAGAGCTGGCGCCCTAGCTATCTAATTGGTATGAAAGAGCTTGAGACTCAAGCACAGTAAGAAGTTCGGTATGTTGATTAACCAAAGCCTGTATTGTGCTAGCTGGATGACGATGAAGGCGACGTTTTTGTTGGCGAGGAGCTTCGGACAAAGTTAATCTAAGACGTTGAGCTTTGTACTGGGCTAGAGGTACTTGCTGAATTTGTTCAAGCAACTGTTTTTCGCTTTGGGCCAGAAAAAGAACTTTAAAGTGTCCAAAATCACGTAATTCAACAGTTGATTTACGTCCACTAATTCGTCGCTGATGGCGACGCAAATAGCTAAACAAAGCTTCCATTTTGAGATTATCTGGCGGTAAGCCAGGAATATCATAGCAGTACAACAAATTAGCACCGTATTTGTGCCACAGTTGTTGTAACTTTTCCTTAAGAGCAAACTGTGCAGGATATTGTTGAGGGTCAGGCACAAACTGCTGTAATAACTCTTCCATCTCGCGCCGAACTTTAAAACTGGTTAAGGAGATTTTTGCGGTCTTTGTAATATCCATCACATCATCTATACTAAGTTTGGCGTATTCCGGGTAGTGCAAACAATCAGCAATTCGTTGCAGCCACTGGTGTGCCTCTGACAAGTCCGACGCAAGAGTTAGATTGCTGTGCTTCTAAGGAATGATCTTGGTCGGTATATCAAAATGAAATAATCAGAACTCCAGCTATTATCAGAGCATCAAAATATTTACCACTCACTACTGATCATAACTTTACTCATTGGTCTTTAAAATTAGAAGCTTTGCAGTAAACGAAAGAGTTAAATATTTTATTAGCAATCGCTGGCTTCTTACTTGCCCTAAATAGCAATATGGGGTATAAGTAGCAAGGATACCGTTGGCAAATTCCTTGGAGGGGTGGTTTTTGGAAACTTTCGTTGGCAGTTTTCCACAACAGTACTAGGATTTCCAGCGTTACGAAATATCTCGCCAACGGTATCTTCGCTAGTTCAACCCTTACATGTTTGTTGTCTAACTGCCCAATGAATATTATCAAATTCTGTAGCTATAGCCAAAGCCCAGCTCTGATAACGAACATCCTCGTCGTCTGCACGACCAAGGTCTTTTGACGGAACAGGTATGTTTGTCACTACACCACTATCTCTTTCTTTTTGCAGGTCAATACTAGTGTCGAAATGGCGAGCACAATTAATATTTGGACAGTTACAGCGAAGATTCATTTTACCTTCATAGCGACCGTCCGAAAATATCGTAAGATATCCCTCCCTCCATTCGCAGTCGCCAGCACGGCTTCTATCCCAGTTAAAAGGCTTAGACCGTAGTTCAAGAGAGGTAATAATAACGCTCTCCTCTTTACCTGCTTCTACTGTATCTATACCTTCTTCAACAGTCCCTTCTCGTATTCCAATTAATACTTCCAAGGTTTCTAATCTGTTTTTTATTTCTTGACTTTTTTGTAGATTTTCAGATTCAGTCATATTAACCTCATTTTGTTAAAGGAATATTTGGGTGATTTAAAAACTTCAAAAACTTTTTATTCAAGATAATATTACGGTAACTTCAAGTAAGTAAATCTACTATATTTAGGAATTCTTTTGTATTTTGCTATGAATAACTATCTTAACTCTGTAAATTATGCATTAATTATATAAAAATAGGTTGAGAGGCTGAGAAATAATATCTTAAAACTTTACAGTTAGAAAAAAGCCTTTAAATCATAGGCATTAAGTAGGTTTATTACTAAAATTCATTAAAGCTAAAAAAGCAAGTTGAGGCATTTAAAAACCACACTGGTTATTACCCAGAATCGGTTCATGTTGACAAAATTTATCGTACTAGAGAAAACCGAGCTTGGTGTAAAGAACGAGGTATTAGAATCAGTGGAGTTCCTTTAGGAAGACCGCCAAAAACTGTGAGTAAAGAACAAAAGAAGCAAGCTCAAGATTCGGAGAAGATTCGTAATTGTATTGAGGGAAAATTTGGACAAGCTAAAAGGAGATTTAGCTTGAGTAGAGTGATGGCTAAACTTTCTCATACTTCTCTTACTACGATTGCTATCACTTTTTTAGTAATGAATCTGTCTACTCATCTGTTGCGGTTGTTTAATGCTTTTTTGTGTCTATTTTTCACAAATACATCTTTTTTACAGCGAAAAGTTACTTGTTGACTGCCCACTTAACCAGAACTGCAATGCTTCCAGATAAGTAACCTCTTTCATTAGTGCGTCTGATACAAACGTTTGCTAGTCCTTTAATTCAAATGTTTATGAAATAAATTCGAGGATTTTTCGAGGTTATTCTAACCTACGATTACTTGATCTAAAATAAAAAATAATAGCTATTTCATCTAACCTCCGAGAGAGCTAACCCTAAAATTTTTACCTAGCTTTTTTTACCTTTTTATTACACCTATTTTTATAAGAACTCAATCTCAACATGATACGGCAAATTAAGTGATCGCTATAACTCTCGTAACGTGTCATACTTAAGCTTTTTCTACTGGCAGTATGGCGCTATGTAGGTTTTCTAAATTTTTCATAATCATCAAGTATAGACTTCAATAAAAACTTCCTATCTGTACTTTTATCTTGCAATTCTTCTAATAGTCTTTGTAGTTTATTAATTATGTCTAAATTATTTATTTTAAAATTTATTCCATCTCTTATTATTTTATCAATTGCCTTAATACCCCAATACTGAACAAACCTATCTTTAACCTTACTTAGACTATCTACTAAGTTGTTCAACAAATTTTCATTATTGTATAAATAATATTTTTCGTAGATATGCGAGTAAATAGCTAGTAATTTACCCTTATTCTCTTCATCAATTGTACAGAGTTCAGGATTAATACTAAAATTCTTAAGTCTTTCTAATTGAGATGCTGCATACCTCATTTTTTGACCAAATGAAGTTTTTTCTGTCGTTTTATCTGATTCTAATAAATTATCTGGAATATTGTTATAACCCTCTGCTAATTTTAGTAATATTTCATCCAGGTTTTCATCTAGTTGTCTATTTCTAGGTGATAATTGTAGTATATATTGTATCAAAGTCTTATCAGCTTCAGTAAAAGCCCTTTCTAATATTTGCGGATCTATTCTTTTAATAATTTCTGACAAATCTTGAATTTCCTTCCTTAAATCAAACGTTAATTTACCAAATTTAACCCTTTCAATATTTGATGTATTTAACCACGGCAAAACACATATAATTAATATTCCTAACATATAGTAGTCAAATTGTGCAGGAAGAATGAAATGCCCTAGCCCAAATAATATAGCTAAAGAACTAATTACAATATCAAATTTACGATTTTTGTAATTATTTAAATCACTTTTTTCTTGTTTAACTAAATTATTAGACATAACCTTAAATTTTCGAGAATTTAGGATAAAACAGAACTCTAACTTTTCAGGGGAAGTCCTCAAGCCGCGAAACAACGTGACTTTTTTCACATGCTCATTATCAATAGCTCTATGTTAATGAAAATGGGTAACATAAAAACTAGAGTTTGAGAAAAGTTCAAAATGGCGTTTTCCAGATGCCGTGAAAAGTCAGATAAATGGATTGATCAAACTTACCGCGTCTAACTATCACAAACGTTTCTCATACGTGGACAACTCTTTTCCAACACTACTAGACAAGCTTATATTAAAAATATTTTACGGAATTCTTTCCTTTACTGAAAATGGTAAATAAAGACGATTTGCTGTTAATTCATGTTTATAATTTGATAAGATTATTTGAATCATCCTTTAGGTAGAGACTTTAAATTAATCTTTACTTTCTGAAAGCAATGTCTTCTCAGCAGCCACTATGGGAAAAAGTTTTTCTACGCTTACAGCTAGTGGTTATGATATTGCCTGAAACTGTTGCTAACTTCCCCGCCTTACAATGTGCCTGTGGCAGAACGCTGCGGCGAAGTCTAGCGCCAACTTTGATGAATCATCTAAACTTGCCCCAATATTTGCCGATTGCCTAGCAATCAATTAGAACAAAGGTACTAATTCATTTGATGTTACCCCTACCAATTCCAGCGATCCCTGCCTTAATTTGGCGACTGCTTGGTTGACTGGTTCCGATAGTGCTTGTATTGCTTTAGTTGGATCTGTGACTTCAACACCTTGAGAAATTACTTTGTTGGTCGCAACGAGTGAAGCTTGCGTAGCCAGTAGTTGCTGCTGCAACTCGACATTTTGTCCGATAAGCAACTGATATGCTTTTTGACCTTGGGCAGCGAATGAGGCGATCGCTTGTGGGAGCAACGCGATTTTGTGAGGTCGGCCAAAAAAGGTGCGATCGCTAATAAATATATTTCAGCACGGTACAAATATTTATACATTTCAAGCAGTATTAACACTGCTTGAAAATTCTGGTTCTATTGTAGTATCTGAAGATGACTCGTTTTTGTGCAAAAAAAAGGTAGGATTACCTTTGGAGTAAAGGTTTTGATATCTGACATCAAAACAGGGAGTGCCTACTTTGTTTATGAAAAATCATATATATTCTACTTTTGATTTAAGCAAATCATTAGAAAACTTTCAAGAACAAGTTA
>LWTK01000061.1 GCA_003326205.1 Nostoc sp. ATCC 43529 | reverse complement strand
TTACAAGCTTCTACTCCTTGCTTACCTCAAGTGACATCTTCAAAACTGAGTAAATACAAGCATTTAGGCAAAGCTGGTACTACTGAACATATTGATGCTGTTATGTCTGTTTTCAGACGTTATGTTTGGGATGAGCTACAGAAAATAATTGATACCCTTGATAATTGTCTACTAGATATTAGTTCTGGTTCTGAGCAAGAGGAGGAAGATCCACAAGATTAAGTTCCCCCTTATTATTCGCGACGATTCGTCGCGAATAATTTTTCTTTCTTTATTTTTGCAAAATTGGGATGCTCCCTATAAATTGAGCTTTCGGGGAAGCACTTATTTTGTTTGTGCTAATCCAAACCCCGAACAACCTGGAATAACTACACCAAAAATCACATATAAATTGAGCTTTCGGGGAAGCACTTATTGTGTAAATAAAACTGCACAAAAAACAATTGATTCCTAATTCATAATTATCATAACAAAGCAGTATTGCAAGCTGAAGAGATTTTCAGAGCTTAATATAGGATTCTTCTTTGGCAGAAGTAGCGATCGCCATTTTATTGGCAAAGCTATCTCTTGTTTAGTAGCCAATTATAGCAGAAGGCAGAAGGCAGGAGGTAAAAGTCCTACTATTCCTGGCATTCAAGCTTGTCATTATGTCCTAACTTATGTGACTACCTCTATATTAAATAATATATTACATTGTCAACTAATTTTCTAATTTGTTAAACCAAATTTTGCCGCTTTATCTTCTGAAAAATAACAATGTAGGCTACAAAAGAGAATTCAGAATTTAGAGTAGGAAGTTACTTACTTTCAAGCGATGGTAACTTCCTACTTGAATTCTGAGTTTTAATTTATGACACAAAATCTGCTAATTCCAAGTCATGATTTCATGTCACTAATTCATCGTGAAGTTTTAATTTTCTAACCAATGAGTCCACTATTCAATTCGCCAGAATCGTCTACTATTTCGCGTCGGACACTGTTGAAGGTCTTTGGTGTTGGTGCAATTGCTGGAGTCACGGGGTACTCTCGATTTGCTAAGCCAAAACCAACGGTATTTGAAAAAGATACCCTGAAATTGCCACGGTTGTTAAATCAGCAAAAAAGTGTTGTAGTAATTGGGGGTGGTTTAGCGGGTTTAGCTTGTGCTTATGAATTGAGTCAGCGGGGATTTGTGGTTACACTTTTGGAAAAGTCTCCCCAACTTGGTGGTAAAATTGCTAGTTGGTCGATAGAAGCTGTGGGTAAAACTTTTAAGATGGAACACGGCTTTCATGGCTTTTTTCCCCAGTACTATAATTTGAATAGTTTAGTTAAAGAACTGGAGATTAGCGATAATTTTGCATCGTTAAATTTTTACTCAGTTGTGTACCGCGATCGCCAATACAAACCAGAGATATTTTATCCTAGTAATTCTGCCTTTCCTTGGAATATTGTAGATTTAGCGATCGCTTCTCCTAACCGCTTCAAATGGGGAATTAATCTTACAAAATTAAAACACTTACAAGTTTTCCAGGCGATTACTGGTTTTCAAAGAGAAAGGAACTTTCAGCGGTTCGATAATATATCCGTTGCTGATTGGGTAAAAACAGAATTTCCCCAAGGATTATACGACTTATATTTTCTACCTTTTGCTAAATCTAGTTTGAATGCGCCAGACATGATGAGTGTCGGAGAATTAATGCAATTCTTCCATTTTTATTTTTTTGGTAATCCTGAAGGACTAGCTTTTAATGGCACTAAAGATGATATGGGGACAAGTTTAGTCCAACCCATTGCCCAAGCAATTCAAGATAAAGGCGGTAAAATTATCACAGGTGCAACTGTGAGTGAAATTCCCGCTACAGAAGGTAAGATTGCAACACTAAAATATTATGTTGGTGGTAATCAAAATAGCGTACCTTTTTGGGTAAAAAGGAATTCAGTTGTTGATGATACCAAGATAGAATATTTTGGTGCGGCTGATGAAGTTTTTGCTTTACCTTCTGGAGAAAAAGAAGCAATTTCTCTTACCTGTACTCATCAAGGTTGTACTGTGGAAATGGCAGCCGATGGTCAGTTTCATTGCCCTTGTCATGGTGCAGTTTTTAGTAGTGATGGTAAAGTAGTTAAAGGGCCTGCTCAACAAGATTTATCTAAGTTTAAAGTAGTGGCACGGCAAGATGAAGAAGTGCAACTGGTAGCAGTGAATAAAGAATCATCATCACCAGAGATAATTCAGGCAGATTATTATGTTTTGGCTACCGATGTACCTGGAGTACAGCAACTATTAAAACGAGTGAATGGGAATATAGATGAAAAAGTGCGATCGCAAGTTGAAAATTTAAGTATCGCCGATCCTTTTGCGGTTTGTCGTTTCTGGTTTGACCGCGATTTTGAGTGGGAACAAAGTAATTTTACATCTTTATCCGGCTACCAATTAACTGACAGCATCACCCTTTATCATCGGATTCAACAACAATTCATCGATTGGACAAAACGCACCGGTGGAAGTGTAGTAGAATTACACGCTTATTGCTATAAAGCAAAAGAATTTCCTACTCAAGAAGCTTTGTTAACCAAGTTTGAAGAAGAACTCTATGAAATTGTCCCAGAATTAAAGCAAGCACAGGTATTACATCGAGAATTGGTGAATCAACATAACTTTTCTGGATATCCACCAAATAGTTACGCACAACGTCCAGAAACTAGTACTAATGTTGCTAACTTATTATTTGCAGGTGATTGGGTGAAAATGCCCTTCCCTTGTGGATTGATGGAACGCGCTGTTAGTAGCGGTTTATTAGCAGCCAATGAGATTTTACACCGTGAGGGCTTACAGAGGCGATCGCTTTTATCAGTAAATCCAGAAGGATTGTTACAAATTTAAAATTAGGCATCGGGTATTGGGCATGGGGAGGGTGTAGGGCAAGGAGTTACTGTGTTCTTCCCTTACACCCCACCCAGTCTCAACAGATAACCTTTGTACGTAAGTCCTGTTTATATAGAGGTTGCCTTGGAACCAACAGAAGGCATAGTCTAGGAATATAGAAACTGTTCCCAAAAACTATGACCGAGAAATACTCAGATTTTGAGCTATTGTTTGGCTATTTTATTGGTAGTAAAGTGGAGAATTATCTGGTAGATCCACTCGAACTTGAAAAGCTATGAGAGAAAAACCTAAACAACAAATGCGTATATGGGCTGTGTTGTGTCATCTCTCGGCTTTATTAGCCTGGATCTTAGTCTTGTTTTTGGTATATATTGGCATACCTTTATTTTTACCCCTGAATCTGTTAGCCCCACTCATGATTTGGCGATTAAAAAAAGCAAAATATCCCTGGATTGATTTTCAGGGTAAAGAATCGTTAAATTTTCAAATTTCTTTGACATTTTATACATTAATTTTTATCGTTATCTCTTTGTTTTTTGTGTTAACTAGCTTTAGTTTGGCAGTGACTATTAATAGTAAAATCAACGAAGTCCAACTAACTTTAGACAGTTTACTAATTGTGCTGACATCATTAATTTCATTAATACTAATACTACAATCATTTTTAGTGACTTTTGCTGCTATCAAAGCTTACAATGGACAACATTATCGTTATCCTTTCACAATTAGAGTTTTGCGTTGAAGAAGGCAGCTATGCTGAGGGCAGAGGGCAGAAGGTTTTGTAAGATCGGGGATTCAGACCCCTCCTAAACAAGAGCCACCTTTCTTGAAATTTGGTGTTCTTGTCTTAAACCCTTACTCCCTACGGTCGTTGCAGAGAGCAGGAGTCAGAATTTCCTTCTGCCTCCTGCCCTCTGCCTTTCCCGATAAAAGATGAATAAGAATTATGCAATTTTTGGCATAGAGAGTTCAAAAAAATAAATATTGAAGTAAGGCAGAGGGCAGGTTGAGCATAATTTGTATAAATATGGGAGTAAAGATAATATGATTGGGGTTGTGATCGCTGGTACTGGATTTGGTCAAAAAGTCCACATTCCTGGATTCCAAGCACATCCTCGCACCGAGGTAGTTGCTGTTTATCACCGAGATATCAATAAAGCTAAAGCCATAGCACAATCCCATAATATCCCCCACGCCTGCGATACCCTTGCAGATATTGTGGCATTACCAGAAGTCCAAGCAGTCAGCATTTCTACCCCGCCATTTTTGCATTATGAAATGGCAAAAACAGTCCTACAAGCAGGCAAACATTTATTACTAGAAAAACCCATAGCTTTAAATGTAAATGAAGCCAAAGAACTTTATCATTTAGCTAAACAAAAAAACGTCATTGCCACTGTAGATTTTGAATTTCGTTTTGTACCAGGATGGCAATTATTTGCTGAACTTTTGTCAGCAAAATATGTGGGGGAGTTGCGCTTAATTAGAATTGATTGGTTAGGTTCTTCTCGTGCTGATGCTTCGCGTTCTTGGAATTGGTATTCTGATAAAGAAAAAGGAGGCGGTGCATTGGGATCTTTGGGTTCCCACGCCTTCGATTATATTCATTGGTTATTCGGCCCAGTGCGGAAATTAAGCGCCCATTTAACTACTGCAATTCCGGCGCGAATTGACCCGACAAATCAAGAATCAAAGCCAGTAAATACAGATGACAATTGTATATTAACGCTGGAATTAGCAGATGGTACACCTTGCCAAGTTACCATCAGTGCTGTTGTTCATGCACCAAGAACCCATTGGATAGAAGTATATGGCGATCGCGGTACTTTAATTGTAGGTAGTGAAAATCAAAAAGATTATATACACGGCTTTCGTGTTTGGGGTTCCCAGCCAGGTAAACCTCTTGCAGAAATAGAAATACCAAATCGATTAATTTTTCCTAAAAATTACGCCGATGGACGCATTTCTGCATTTATTCGTGTCATAGACCAATGGGTACAAGGAATTGACCAAAACCAGCAAACAGTACCATCTCTGCGAGAAGGAATTTATTCTCAGTTATTGATGGATTTATCTCACAAATCCCACGAAACAAGCAGTTGGGTTGATGTACCCAGCTTAGAAAGTTATCTGCAAAGCTAGTGGTCTATCGCATTAATTTTGTAGGTTTAATAAACGTAGACGCGGAGCGGCTTGCCGCAGGCTACCGCAAAGGACGCAAAGAGCGCAAAGAAAGAAAAATTAAGAAGAAGTTCATCTATCATAACTAATGCGATGAACCACTAGTAATCGAAGAGCAAGTATGTTTATGCTTATTTTATTTGAGACAGATACCCATGTTTGAAGTATTAGACATACTTTAAAAAGTCAAATGGTTAGTATACCAGTTAGACATATATCTCTAACCGTATTATCTTGCAGTCTTTTTCAGAAATCAAATATGATTCCTATATATGTACGTAAGCATTAACGGTTGGCATTTAAACGTTTTTTGATTAAGGCTTCTCCAGTAAAACTATAACCCAACAACATCCAAGTCCGGCAATGCCTCCAGCAGCAAGTCCACCACCGCTCGCAATCCCACCACCTCCGCCAGCAGCGATTGATTTGATTTGCCAACCAGCAGAAATGAAATCTCCTAGATGCTCCTCTACAGCACCGTGGCTTTCACTAGGTCCTCGTCGCATACTTCGATAGCTTTCTCGATCTAAATAAATTGTGACAAGTTTCTGCATAGAAAATTAGAAAATTATCTTAACTTCTTTCAGCCATGAACGAGGCAGGCTAACTATTTATGATACAGAAATTTTCCGTATAATCTTTTTCATTTAATGTTAATTAATTAGTAGCTTAAAATACTATTCATAGTGATTTCCAGTATCTTCCTAACATAAAGCTATTGAATAGTGGAGGATGGTTTAGGTGATCGTCCTTGATGCAGTGTCATCGAAGTGATCGCTGTCTGAACAATCTTTAATTAATAAATAATTCTTTAAGTATGATGAGTATTCCAATCACTCCAACTAGTAAAACAAAAGCATAAGCTCGCCCACTAGCTGTTTGAAGATTCAGAGTAAAGGGGCCGAAGACTACATTACCTCCAACCAATCCAACAACAGAAGTAATCACTAGAATAAGCCCTACAAGCATTTCTGGGTTATCTATCTGTGCTATTGGCATTGATAGTATTTCCATCTATATTCTCCTTTAAGGGACTTAGCTATCATTCAAGTAGAGATAGCAGCTTAACACTTCTATCTTAGGAAGTAGTATTAATTACATTAATGTAATTAATACTACTAACTATTTATCTTGATTGATGAATTTTAATATCACTAAACTCCAGTAGTAAACGAGTGATTCAATTTTGGATTTGAAATTGTTTGTTTAATCCAAAATTTCAAATTGGCATATCCAGTATCAATAAAAACTAAGAAATAGTTAACTTTAATGTATAAAATTATTTGTCATTTACTGAGGTGTGTGGAGTTGTCACTAAATCCGATTTGGAGAGAAAATATAAATTTATCCTACTAAAAGGGGTTTAAAACCCCATCCCAAGAAGGGTTGCTTGTTTTGTGTTGGGGTCTAAATCCCCCAACAAAAAACGTAATCGCGAATTGCGAATTGTTTAATGGTGGATGGAGTTAGAATCTAGCGATGATGAAACTCCACTTGTTTCTCTAAAATCTTAATATCATAGTTACCAAAAAAATCATGACCTAGTAGCCCAATGTCAGCTTGTGGAGCGATCGCTACTTGAATATTATGCGCTACAACTCCACCTACTGTAATAGATTTTACCTTACTTGTTGAAAATTGGACTTCACTACCATCAGCAACTTGAGCTTCTAAGATACCTGTAGTTTTAAGTTGCAGGCTACTTGCCATATTTCGAGTAATCACAGTAGCACTAGCA
Source organism: Nostoc sp. ATCC 43529 (assembly GCA_003326205.1). Taxonomy (GTDB): domain Bacteria; phylum Cyanobacteriota; class Cyanobacteriia; order Cyanobacteriales; family Nostocaceae; genus Nostoc. The sequence goes on along the minus strand of LWTK01000061.1, from coordinate 64,932 downwards.
CCTGTATCTACAATCATTTCAAAGGTTTTTTTGTCATTGAAAGTAACATCAATTATCGGAGTTCCACCAAAGCGGCGTTTGATGGGAACTCGAAAAACTCTGTCGTCTGAAGATGCGTCTGAAGGTTCAGCTGTCTTACTACCACAAAGCTTTGCCAATCCAACGGTTTCACCAGAAGAAGTTACCATAAAACATGTTCCTGCATCTCCAATAGATGCTTGATTGAATAATACTAAAAATAGTAGTGTAGGCATGACTGCAACCGCACTTAAATTGATGGTTTTAATCCCATGCCTCCAGACGTTCTTCATATTATCTTAATTCTCCATTATTTTCGATATTTATTAATATTTCAATTGCTAAAATAAATTGATTTTTGTATTTTTAGTTTTTACTTTTATATTTTTATATTACCTAGAATTACTGATTTATAAATTAAAGATTAGATAAAGACATGATAAAACTACTGAGAGTTGATTAATCGAGTAAATAGAGAGTTGGGAGTTGGGAACAAGGAGAATAATTTATTTTAAGCTTGCCACGCCAGTAGGGTGTGTTATGGCGTAGCCTAACGCACCTAAATCGTTAACTGGTGCGTTAGCCTTGTCACGCCACTACGTGTATTTCTCCAAATCAAATATGAGTCCTATATTAATTACCCGGCTCAAATATTGTTGCTGCTGCGCGTACAGCAATGGCGATCGCATTTTTCACAGCAATATCTCTCTGTTCTAAAATGATATTTTCACTAACAGTACGACCAGCAACTACACCACAAATAGCTGCTGCGGTAAAATTATATACTCCAGCCATTTTAAACAGCGTGCCGGATTCCATCTCATAATTCAAGATATTTAATCGTCGATATTCTTCTGTAATACCATACAGCGATCGCATTAAATTTGGATTTGCGGAATCAGTGCGTTCTTGTCCTTCATAAAAAGTATCAACTGACGCCGTAATTCCTAAATAATAATCAACCTTTAATTCTTGTGCAGCTTTAACTAAGGCGACTGTGAGAAAAGGGTCGGCCGCGGCTGGATATTCCACAGGTGCAATATCATTTGCTGCACCTTGGCGACACAATGCTGCATTGCTAATAACAACGCTACCAACAGCAATATGGGGTTGAATGGAACCACAAGTGCCAATGCGAATAATTTGCCGAATACCTACTTGTACCAACTCATTCACAACAATACTTAATGAAGGCGCACCCATACCACTAGTAGCAGATAAAATGGGGCGACCATTAGGTAAAAATCCCAGATAGCTATTGAGTCCGCGATTTTCTGACAACAAGCGTACATCTTGTAAATAAGTTTGGGCAATCAGACGCGATCGTTCCGGGTCGCCAGATAATAGGGCTATGCTAGGAGGCGATGAACCTAAATCATCTTGTCCGAAGCCAATGTGATAGAAGTGTTTATTTGGCATAGCGTTGAGAATAGCGATCGCCTCAGCAGGATACCATGCCAGGGTCTTTTTTGAGACTTTACCTAGAATGTCCTCCTTCCCATATCTGAAGTTGTCTTTCGGCTGCAACTATACAATTGAGATGCTTGGGTGGATACAAAAAATGATCGTAGGCTAAAGCCATCTGTCTAGCAGCCTGAGTATATGGGACTCTTCCTATTCCAGTACCCAATCCAGGACAGGCAATAGTGTTAATTTTTTGCTTAGCCTGTTGATTATGACGCCGAATTGCTAGCAGCATTGCCCACATTGCTATATAAGGAATATCTGTCCCAGCAATAATCATGGGAACTCGCATCGTTGGTGTATGAGCCAAAAAATGATGCTTGCGATGACGTGTTTCCACAATCATAGATGTTCCCACAGGCTGTTCGCCCAAATAATCCTCAAGAATACGCTGCTGCACTCTTGCCATCAACGAACGACCAAAGAAACGGATAATAGCAGCATCTATGCCACCATCCATCATTCCAAAAGAGTTCGCAGGGCTGACCAGACAATCAAAATCTGGCAACCACTCGAAATAGTTATTCACTATTTCTACATTGGGTAAGTAATTAAAATTCTGTTGAAAGGCTGCACACAACAATGGGTTGGGAGCTACCAATATCAGTTTCAAGCTTTTATTTCCTCCGCTTGAATACCTATTTTAAACGTCAGCTGGGGCAAGCATCAACAGTTTTTCTCTATTATCAGTATTTTCTTCCATATCTACTTTGTGGTATCGCTTTAAGTAATACTTGTGCTAATTGCAACAAAATGATTATCTCCTTAACAAAATTTACTTATTTTTAACTTGTTTGGAATGGGGTACTAACAGTAATAAACAGCAAGTATTATGCTTTAAATTTTAATTTAATCTTTTAATAGAATGAGTTGTAGCAGAGTTAAACTTCAACAAAGGTTTGGTATAAGTTAATATAAAATAAACAATTACGGAAGATAGTGTTTACTTCCATTTTTTATAAATAAAACAATTTAAATTATCATTTTTTATGCGGCACAAAATGTTACATAACATCACTAAAATATCTGCTGATTTATTGTGTAAACTTTTAGGACAGCCTAGTGTTAGTGATTTAATAGCTCAATTGTATGAAAAAAACGTTCAAATTCAGCAATTAGAAGAACAAGAAAGGGCGCTTTATAGAGTTATTAGCAAAATCAGGGCTTCTCTAGAGTTAGAAACAATTTTTCGTACAGCCACTAAAGAAACTTGTAAATTACTCCGCGTTGAACGAATTGCCGTTTATCGTTTCCATCATGACTGGGGTGGAGAATTTGTCAACGATTTTGAGTTTGCAGAGCCTGGATGGGATGATGTAGAGACATTAGGAAAAAATACACTTTGGAATGACTCTTATTTACAAGAACATCAAGGTGGACGTTATCGTAATAATGAAACTTTAGTGGTTTCAGATGTCTACTCAATAGGCTTGTCTCAATGCCATTTAGAAATTTTAGAACAGTTCCATATTCGAGCTTATGCAACTGCACCAATTTTTGTAGGAAAAAAACTTTGGGGAGTACTGGCTGCTTATCAGCACTCACAGCCACATGAATGGAAAAAATTAGAAATACAGTTTTTATCTCAGATTGCAACGCAGTTAGGATTTGCAGTTAAACAAGCAGAATTATTAGCTCAAGCAGAACAAAAAGCAGCAGAACTGCATACAGCAAACCAGCAGCAAGAGATTCTGTTTAATTTAGTTGCTGAAATTCGTGAATCTCTGAATTTAGATACTTTGTTCAAGACAACTGTACGAGAAGTTCGTAAAGCTCTCCGTGCAGATCGGGTCGTTATCTTTCGATTCGATCCTAAATCAAATTATATCTCTGGCGAATTTGTCTCTGAGAATGTATTGCCCGATTGCGATTCAGTGATTGGCATAAAAGTGAAGGATCATTATTTTAGTGAAAAATATGCAATTCCTTATCACCAAGGCCGTATACAGGTATTCTCAAATATTTATCAAGCTGGACTACAAGATTGTCACCTCCAACTCTTAGAGCAATTTCAAATCAAGGCGCAAATTGTTGTACCTCTCATGAAGGGAAAAACTTTGTGGGGATTATTATGCGTTCATCAATGCACTAGTTTGCGCGAGTGGAATATGTTTGAAATTAAATTTATTAGGCAATTAGCAGCGCAGTTTAATGTAGCTTTAGAACATTCAGAATTATTAGAGCAATCCCGCTTCCATGCTAATCAACTAGCCCAAGCGAATCATGCTTTAGAACTGGCAAATTCTAAGTTAGAAAAACTTAGTAAGCTAGATGGTCTAACTAAAATAGCTAACCGTCGTTGTTTTGATGAATTTTTAGAAAAGGAATGGAATCGACTAAAACGAAGTGGAAATTATTTATCTTTAATTTTATTTGATATTGACTATTTTAAAGATTTTAACGATTATTATGGACATTTAGCAGGAGATGAATGCTTAATACAAGTTGCTCGTGCTGCACAAATTGTATTAAAGCGTCCTACCGATCTACTCGCTCGTTATGGTGGTGAAGAATTTATTGTCCTTTTGCCTAATACTAACGAATCAGGTGCTATTAAAGTAACTAGCTTGATTCACCAATCTATTGAAAAATTAAAAATTTCTCATACGAAAAAGAATAGCTCTCAATATTTTGTCACCGTCAGTTTAGGCGTGGTAACTCAAATTCCAACAGCTAAAAGTTCTGCTCAAGAGTTAGTTGATGCAGCCGATAAAGCTTTGTATAAAGCTAAAGAACAAGGACGCAATAGATGGGTTTGTGCTGCAAAAATCTGAGAGGTTATTTGTTAACTGTTGACTGATGGCTAAAACTAAGGGTGTAGGAAAAATAATTAGGACTTAGGGATTACCAAGAAATAAATTATCCAGTCTTGTGGGGTGGACATCTTGTCCGCCCCTTTCTACGGGCGGGCGAGACGCCCACCCCACAAGAAAAGTTGTATATTTTTTTATTTGGTAGTCCCTTACCCACTGAAGCCTGAAACATAGATCCCCCCTACTGCTTTCCAAGGGGGAACCTCTCTTAAGAGCCTTTTCTTTTCTTAATACTACATATATAATACAAAATATATCACCATTTTAGTGGTGACTATTTGTCCCTTGAACAAAAAGGAAATTTTATGATCCCGCGAGAACGCGTCCGCAATATTGGTATTTCTGCCCACATCGACTCTGGTAAAACTACGCTATCAGAGCGAATTCTCTTCTACACAGGCAGAATCCATGCTATTGAGGAGGTGAAGGGAGGCGGCAAGGGCGCAACAATGGACTTTATGCCGGAGGAAAAGCTACATGGTATTACCATCACCTCCGCTGCAACAACCTGTCAGTGGCATGATACCCAAATTAATTTAATTGATACACCAGGTCATGTTGATTTCACTATTGAAGTAGAGCGTGCCCTGCGGGTACTTGATGGGGCAGTAATGGTGTTGTGTGCCGTGGCGGGTGTGCAATCCCAGTCCATCACAGTGGATCGGCAGATGAAACGCTACCGCGTGCCGCGTTTGGCATTCATCAATAAGATGGATCGGATGGGTGCAAATCCATTTCGTGTAGTACAGGCAATACGCGATCGCTTGCAATTAAACGCCGTATTACTCCAATATCCCATCGGTAGTGAAGACCAATTCCAAGGTGTAATTGACCTAGTGGAAATGACCGCTCACTACTTTGAGGGCGAAAACGGCGAAAATTGGGTAAAACAGGCAATTCCCGATGCTCTTGTGGAAGCAGCACAACAGGCGCGGGAGAAATTGCTAGATGCTTTGTCGCTATTCTCCGAACCGATGACCGAGATGTTGTTGTCAGGTAAAGAGATTCCCCAAGAACTGATTTGGCAAACTATCCGCCAAGCAACTTTGAGCCTGGAACTCACACCAGTACTGCTGGGTTCGGCATTCAAAAACAAAGGAGTGCAAAATCTGTTGGATGCGATCGCTCTCTATCTACCATCTCCGATAAATAGAGAAGTAGTCAAAACCGCAGAATCAGTCAGTATCTACCCTAACCCCGATGCCTCCTTGGTGGCTTTGGCATTCAAACTCACCGTTGAGTCCTTCGGACAGTTGACCTACACGCGTATTTACTCTGGAACATTAAAGCCGGGTGATACCGTTTATAACTCCCGTACAGAACAACGGGTGCAAATCGGTCGCTTGGTGAGGATGCACGCCAACAAGCGCGAAGAGGTGAAAGTTGCAATGGCTGGGGATATTATTGCTCTGTTGGGTGTAGATTGTGCCTCTGGCGATACATTGTGTACCGGGGAAACACTAGTATCTCTGGAAAGGATGTATGTGCCGGAACCAGTGATTACGCTGGCAATTACGCCCAAAAAGCAAGAAGATAGCGATCGCCTTTCCAAAGCACTCAACCGCTTTCAACGGGAAGACCCCACCTTCAGGCTGAGCATCGACCCAGAATCAGGAGCAACTTTGATTTCTGGCATGGGCGAACTCCACCTAGAAATCTACTTAGAACGGATTCAACGGGAATACAATGCTGAGGTTTATGTCGGTACTCCCGCAGTGGCGTACCGGGAAACCATTGGACAAAAAGCTAACTTTGACTATCGACTTAAAAAACAATCAGGCGGCCCTGGTATGTACGCCCATATTATTGGGTGGATTGAACCGACAGATGAGCCATTTGTGTTTGAGAATCGGGTAGTTGGGGGGGCGATTCCCAAAGAGTACATCCCCGCGTGTGAGAAAGGTTTCCGGGAGGCGATGGCATCAGGAAAGCTGTCAGGCTATCCGGTGACCGGGGTGAAAGTCGTTTTGGAGGGGGGTTCATATCACCCCATTGACTCTTCAGAATTGGCATTCCGGTCGGCTTCTCATCAAGCACTAGAAAGTGCGATCGCCAAAGCCAAACCCTACACCAAAGAACCAATTATGCTTGTAGAAGTGGAAACACCAAACGAGTTCATGGGCAGAGTCCAGGGTGACCTTTCCTCCCGTCGAGGTTTGCTGTTGGGTTCCGAGACAATGCAAGAATATTCAGTGATTCGGGCAGAAGTACCCCTAGCGCGAATGTTTGGGTATTCTACAGACTTGCGATCGCTCACTTCTGGTATGGCTACCTTTTCAATGGAATTTGCCTGCTATAAACAGTCCTAATCCACATTCGCAATTAGCATCTTGAAATAGTTTAATGTAGGGGCACAGAATAACTGTGTCCCTTTCATTTTTGCTAGGTTTTGAATTATAGGTAAATTCATATTCTCAATCAGCAACGCCCTAAATTTGGAGACCCAGGAGTTTTTTGTGCCTACCTTGAAAACCCTACAACCTGGAGATGAAACATTACTCGAAGCTTTCCTCTGCCAACATGCCGATACTTCAATGTTTTTGCGCTCTAATTGCCGAGCTGCGGGACTGCTTGACCAGGGTGCAAGATTTCAAGGAACTTATGTAGCTGCGTACATAAATGAAGCTATCGTGGCGGTTGCAGCCCACTTTTGGAATGGGATGTTAATAGTTCAAGCCCCTGTACATTTAGCAGAGGTGGTGCAAGCAGCAGTAACTCAATCTGGACGCGCCATTGCTGGAATTAGCGGCCTAGCCGCACAAGTTGAAGCAACAAAAAGCGTTTTGGGACTTAGCAACCGACTAACTCAGCTTGATGAATCTGAGATATTATTTTCTCTGACGCTGGCAGACTTGCAAATACCCCCAGCTTTAACAGCAAAAGAAGTGCAGTGTCGTTTACCACATCCACAGGAGTTGGAATTACTGGCTCAATGGTGTGCTGCTTATAATATCGAAGCTTTAGGGCAAAAAGAAACTCCCGATATAATACCAGCTTGCCGTCAAATAATTGAAGCGCGTCAAGCTAAGTCTATGCATTGGGTATTGGTAGCATAAAATACTCCAGTTTCCTACTCTGCGTTTAATGCCACCCTACCTGATATTGTGCAAATTGGTGGAGTTTGGACACCGCCAGCGCTACGGGGTAAAGGCTACGCCAAATGTGTTGTAGCAGGTTCGTTGCTAGAAGCGCGATCGCACGGAGTAAAACGTGCCATCCTAACTATCGGCGCGTATCGCCAAGGCTTTTCCACCAACCGATTCGATCGCCCGCACTACCTCATCAGCTTTTTGTGGCGAGCTAGTGTAGGTGAGGGCTACGGCCGCGTCATCCTCCGCCAGACGTTTGGCGATCGCTGCCCCCAAGCCACGGGAGCCACCAGTAACCAATGCAACTTTTCCTGTCAGTTTTTTTACCATGATTGGTTGTGAGCCTAAATATACTATTATGCTCAACGATAGGCAACGCGGAGACTTTGGACTAAAATCACCGCAGATGCGATCGCCATTAACGCGCCCCAAAACCAATAAGGCAAAAGTAAATACCGCTGCATTTGTGCTGTATCTGAGAGTCCAAGGGGGCCAGCAGAGCTACTAAATAAATAATCTAGTTGATGGTATGTACTCACACAAGCTTGTACGCCCAAAAATTGAATGGTAAACCCTTGTACCCAACGAGGTGCCCTCAAGGCAGTACCCAAAATTATTAAACCTAACAAAGGAATTGCCACCAACCCAAACCAAGAACGCACCCAAATTAATGTAGAAAATAATAAAAAACTCCCTAAAATTTTCAAACTCAAGGAAGCTGCTTTAAAACTGCGGGAAGCCAGAATCAAGGCTGCGCCGGCAAGAGGTGGCCCCATTGGCCCTGCTGCTGCGACCATTGCCGGGCCGATTGGCCCCAATGATGACCGAATACCATAAGTTGCAACACCAGAACCATCGCTAAAAATCTGCAATTTCTGAAACTGTCCTCCTAACAGGAGCGCCATTAAGCCGTGGCCCATTTCATGAAACCAAGTTGCCAAGATCGTAAATGGGTATAAGATGTAATCTCCTCCGGGAACTTGCCACAATAAAGCAGTAGCGATCGCTGCTGCAATTAGCCATTTTAGCCCCATACGTTCAACAACTGACGGAGCTTCTGTTGTCAGCAAGTTTTCAAAATTGTTGCTTGGTTCCTTCATAAATAACTCTATTTTAGATTTTACATTTTCCCCACGGATTAATCGGGGGCATTAAATTTTAGATTTTCGACTTTGGCATCAGCATGTATTCTTATCTATCCTAATGTAATTATTAACGTAACTTCTAGACTCATATAGTGTCCGTCCAATTAGCTCAATGAAAAGACCTCTAAGAGGTTTTACTACGCAAAACCGTCCCTCTCCGAGCCGGAGAGAAACTTGAACTTTAGTTCAAGGCAGGGAGAGGTTTGTCGAATTCACGTCGGTTTAGAACAACAATATGAGTTATCAAATCGAAGCTTGCAGAATTTAACTATGAATCGAGAGCAAGCTAAGAAAATACTTCAAATAGAAATTTTCAGTCACTCAACATTTGGTAAAATTGCTGGCAGCTAAAAAGCGATCGCTATTTTAGTAATATGGCTTTTGAGATTGCAAATATTCCAACAGTATTAAAGTTAATAATACTCCCCATAAAGGGGAGTTACTACACAGCATTTAACCACCTAAACTGAACAACATAGTTATCCATAGCTTGTGTGATGCCGTTGATTTGTTGATCCTCCAAAATGGATGCTGGAGGAAGAAAATGCTTAGACTGATGTCACGATTACTCGAAAATCAGTTAAGCAAGTTGAAACAAGAATGTCATCAAGTCTCCTTTGCCCAAACTAATGCGATCGCCTGGTCGCAAGCGGTGACGATTCCCCGGTAAGAGGGGCAAATTATTGATGTAAGTGCCATTGGAACTTCCCACATCTTCTACATAGTGAGCGTCTCCTTCGACGCGAATATCTGCGTGAATGCGGGAGACAATTTCTGAATTGGGAAATCCTGAAACATCAACATCTGGAGGAATCCGGTCATTGGGCTTGCCGATATGAATCACAGAGAGATTTTGTGGCAATTCAATCAACCTATCCGTTTGAACGTGGACTAGCCGCGCATTTACCTGCTGCAATTGCGTTCTGGCAGCAGTTACTGTTGGTGGTGCTACTGGTGGGGGTATTTCAGCTTGCAGGGCTGGATCTGGTTCCAAAGGTGGTGGTGTCGGAATACCTTGGCTGGATACCACAGGTTGAGCGGCGACGGTTGGCGGTGGTGTTGGGGGGCTGTTTTCTGTAACAGATGGCTGTGGCGGAGTTACTGGAGCAGCCGCCACCGCTGTTGGTGGTAAAGATGAAGTAACAGGAGGATGGGAACTCGGAGATCCATTAATTCCCAAGGCATCTGGCTGTAAAAGTTCTACAAGGGGATCGGGTGTAACTAACGGCGGTACTTCCACGGGGATATCGGGAGTCACCGTTGCAGCCACTGGGGCATGAACGTGTGGAACTGTTGCTGAGTGCAAGTTATAGCCACACTGACCACAGAATGCAGCATCAGCCTGCACTGTTGCCCCACAACTGGGACAGTGAGTAGTTGCTGGTAAGGGCGTATAACAAGCTTCACACTGGACAGCACCGTCAGGATTGGGATGATTGCAATTAGGGCAGACGATCATCGATTTTAGCCTTTGTTCAAGATCATCATAAAAATAAAGTAAGCTGTCGCGCATCTAACGCAGCACATCTTTTCGTGTTGGTTGTTGACTGTTGATGGTCAACTAACTTAGAAAGTGATTGTGCAACTTAAAAGCGTAATAGCTTAAGACTGGCAAGCTCCAGGGGCGGCCTTAGCTTTCGATTTTAGCAATTACTCCTGAAGGGATGGGGAGATGGGGAGATGGGGGGACAAGGGAGATAAGGGAAATAACTTGCCAGTCACCAGCCCCCAGTCACCAGCCCCCAGTCACCAGCCCCCAGTCACCAGTTCCCCTTTGCTTAAGTTTGGAGTTCCGAACCTGCTGTTGCATCCAGAAGCCACCAAAGTTCTCCTTGGGGCTGAATTAAACGGGATGGGTAAGTGAAGTCATCGGCTACAGGTGCAAAGACTTGCGCCAAAGCTGGTCTTTTGTTAGCACCAGCAACCAGAAAAATCACGCTGCGAGCAGAGTTGATGAAGGGGTATGTAAAAGTTATCCGCAGGCTTTCGTTTTTGTTACCCACAGTGACCAAGCGATCGCGTACTTTGAGTGCCTCTGTGTGGGGAAACAAAGATGCGGTATGTGCATCATCACCCATCCCCAGTAATATTACATCTAACACGGGAAACTCCGCCCCAGAAGAATTAAAAAATTCTTTTAGATGCTGTTCGTACTTAGCAGCAGCCTGGGCTGGGTCGGCTTCTAAAGTCGGTACGGCGTGAATGTTAGCAGCTGGGATATCAACATGATTTAGCCATGCACGACGCGTCATCAGTTCATTGCTATCGGGATGATCCGGTGGTACGTAACGTTCATCCCCCCAGAATACATGAATTTTATCCCAAGGCAATTTTTGATTGGCGATGGCTTCATATAACGGCTTAGGTGTACTACCGCCTGATAAAGCGATGGTAAATCGCCCCCGCTGCTCAATGGCAATTTCTAACTTGGACAGAATTAATTCTAGCGCTCTTGCAACCAGCGCTGGCTGATCCGGTAGAACTTCAACCGTTTTGTTCATAGCTTCATCATCATATTGCTGGCTTCCAGCAATACAATACCGAACTTCTTACAATCCCCCTTTTTAACTTTTGAAACATTTAACATAGCGTTGACTGTTGGCTGTTGACTGATAACTGAGAAATAAATATTTTTCTGGCCTCGTTGTGTGATTTATCATAAGAGCGTCTACCTTGAGTAAACGTAGACGTACCTTGGTGTACCTTATCGCCTTCACATTTAAGCTGTCAGTAGTCAGTCGTACTAACCACTGTCATGATGATTTTTATTGACATCCAGTTTCTTCATACTCGGTTAATTTACGCCAGATGGGAAAAATTTATTAAAAATTTACAAAAATTTATAACAATAATTACTTGATTTTGGTTAGTAGGGTAGCACAGCTTACCCTACTGTGTATTTTCAGTAGCCAAAAGCAAGTAGGGACATAAACCGATCTTTAAACACCGACAGGGAAAGACTTTTAAGCCTGTTGCCTATTGCCTGTTGCCTATTGCCTGTTCCCTGTTCCCTGTTCCCTGCTATATTAAAAATCCGCGACGAATAGGTCTTTCCAGTCAGCGATCGCTTCACGTTGAGCGATTAACAATTGCTCAATTCCTTTTTGGGCGACATCTAAAAGCTGATTCAACTGATCCCGGCTAAAGCTACCTTCTTCAGCTGTACCTTGGACTTCAATGATTTCCAGATGTTGATTCATCACCACATTAAAGTCTACTGTTGCAGCTACGTCTTCTATATAATTTAAATCTAAAAACGCCTCTTTTTCTAGTAACCCTACGGAAACTGCTGCTACCTGTCCACACAGGGGCGATCGCTGCAACGTTCCCTGCTGCAATAATTTAGAAATGGCATGAGCTAAAGCCACAAAAGAACCTGTAATCGCTGTGGTTCTAGTTCCAGCATCTGCTTGCAGGACATCAGCATCTACAGTCAGCGTATGCTCTCCCAGTACCTCAAAATCCAATGCTGCGCGTAAACTGCGTCCGATTAAACGCTGAATTTCTTGCGTTCGTCCAGATAATTTCAATAATTCCCTTTCTTGCCGTTGTTGTGTAGCAGATGGTAGCATTCGGTACTCAGCGGTTAACCAGCCCTTACCCGTTCCTTCCAGAAACTTAGGAACTCCCTTAGTGACGCTGACAGTACAAAGTACCTGGGTATCGCCGCATGTTGCAAGAACAGAACCGGGAGCAAAGCGCGTAAAACTGGGGTAAAAACTTAACGGACGTAGTTCGTAGGGAAGACGACCGTCTGGACGCTGCCAAGCCATTGGATTTGCCTCAAGATTTTTAAATGGAATACTGCCTTAAGGTTACCTTAGTGGGGCATTGGGCATTGGGCATGGGAAAAGAGGAGGCAGGAGGCAGAAGTTCTTTAATGCGTGAATTTTGAATACTTCTCTACGAGAGGCTGCGCCAACGACTGCGCTCAGTACAAGTTTTGAATTTTGAATTGATTTGTCTCCCCCATACCCCGTTCCCATCTCTAGGGAACAGAAAGCAGAGTCAAAATATTTTGCAGCACCATCTCTGGTGACTGGTCGCCGTTGATGGTTAATAGGCGGCGACGACGGTCGTAATATTCTAGGATGGGAATGGTGCGATCATAGAATAATTCTACACGGCGCTGTACAATTTCCGGTTGGTCATCTGGTAGCGATCGCCCCAAGGATCGGCTCACCATCACGGCTTCTGGTACTTGTAGATAGATCGCCCAATCTAGTTTTTGACCTAAATCATCTAATAAAAAATCTAATTCTTCAGCTTGAAAAGCAGTGCGGGGATAGCCCTCCAATACCCAAGCGCAGTTAATATCTGGTTGTCTGAGACGAATTCGGATCAATTCAATAATCATTTCGTCTGGAACTAATTCCCCTTTTTCTAAATATGGCCGTGCATGGTAGCCTAATTCATTTAGGCTAGTGTAAACAGAAAGATAATTGAGCGAATCGGTTTGCGACCATTGGAAGTTCGGCAAGGACTTGCCGCCAGATATGGCTTCTCGTAGAATCTCACCTGTAGAAATCAAAGGAATATCAAAGAATTTGCAAAGTCTTTGTGCTTGAGTGCTTTTACCCGATCCTGAACCTCCTAGAATCACTAATCTCACAACAATTCACCCCTCATCTTGTCAAATTTACTACTTTATGAATCTGTTTTATGCAAATAATCGCAAAATCCAAATATGTAGAGACTTTCAGCCACTACTTCTAGCTTTTTTAAGTGATTGTCACTGTAACTTATTTGTTATCATTTTTACGACTAATTTCAGAGAGAAAACGAAAATTTAAATCAAAATAACTCTTGACTTCAGCACAAAGGTAGTGTTTGACTAAGAATGCAATTTGCCCAAACCACTGTATCTGTCAAAAACAGATTGATTATACAGGTAGATTTGTAATAACTAATCTTAAGTAATAGTCTGTAACTTATTGTAAATTTTTGAACTTTACCTATGGTCGCACAGTTAGAAACACCAAGTATAAATTCAACCCTTACCTTACCATATCCGATTGAAGGGCTAATACAAGTTTTTACTAGTTCTCATCGGAATTTTTTTACGAGTGTGATGGCTCAAGCACTGAGAATCGCTGGACAAGGGACGCCAGTGTTAATAGTGCAGTTCCTCAAAGGAGGTATCCGTCAAGGGCACGAACAACCCATACAACTAGGACAAAATTTAGATTGGATTCGCTGTGATTTACCTCGTTGCATTGATACGCCACATCTCGACGATACAGAAAACCAAGCTTTACAAGAACTGTGGCAGTATACACAACAGGTAGTACATGAGAGTAAGTATTGTCTCGTGGTCTTAGATGAGTTAAGTTTAGCGATTAACTTTGGTTTGATTCCGGAAATTGAAGTTTTAGCGTTACTGGCAAAACGCCCTCCCCATGTCGATATCATTCTCACAGGGCCAGAGATGCCGAAATCTCTGTTGGATGTGGCAGATCAAATTACAGAAATCCGCCGCAGTCATCGACCCTAAACAAAATACTCAGTTCAAGGTATCCTAGTAGTTCGGTTTGAATTAGCTGTGAACTTGTGATTAAAAACGATATCTGGATTACTGAAATGGCTCAAAAAGGCATGATTTCACCCTTTGAGCCAAGTTTAATCCGAAAACTACAGAAAACGCAAAGTCTGAGCCAAGCTTCCCTGGAATCGGAACTTTCTAAGATAGATGAATCTGTAACAGTTCAACCTGTAATCAGCTACGGTTTATCTTCTTATGGCTACGATATACGCCTTTCTCCAGCTGAATTCCGCATTTTTCGCCACATACCTGGAACTGTTGTCGATCCCAAAAACTTTAATCCCCACAATCTTGAGCCAACAGCACTGCACACAGACGTTAATGGCAGTTACTTTATTTTGCCTGCTCACTCCTATGGACTTGGCGTTGCTTTAGAAAAACTGGAGGTTCCAAGTAATATTACAGTGATATGTATAGGTAAATCTACTTATGCACGTTGTGGTATTATAGCAAACTTAACACCTGCTGAAGCCGCATGGCGGGGTCATCTGACGTTAGAGTTCTCTAATTCTTCTAGTGCTGATTGTCGCATTTACGCCAACGAAGGTGTGGTGCAATTGCTATTTTTAGAAGGCGAACCCTGTGCTATTAGTTACGAAGCTAGACGGGGTAAATATCAGGATCAGTTAGAAATTGTGACTTTGGCTCGTGTTTAGATTTTTGCTGAAGGTGCTAATCGTAGCTAACCGAGATGCTGCTTTTGATGCTCCACTAGCGATCGCCTAAAATCAAAAATCTAATTACAAAACATTCCGTAGGTCTTCAATTGTATTTGCTACAACAATCCTGCGTAAAATCTCTTTTAATTGTTGTAAGTCAGAAATTTGTGCAATCACCGACATCAACTCCAAACCGTCAGTGCCAAATTTCGCTTCTAAACTTGTTTCAATGCTAGAGATTATTCCACGCGCTTCTCCTAGCGCTTCTCCTCGTGCTTCTCCTTCACGTAAAATTTCTTGATACCAAGGTGATTCTCTTAACACTGCCATATCCCACCTCATGATTTCCTGAATTAAAGCACTTTCTAATACAAAGGTTGCAAAAAAGGCCAGAACTGTCTCAAGTTGATTTAATTGCTCATCAGCACGTAGCATCCGCAATGCTTCTCTAATTGTAGACTCGTTTTCTCCACCCTTGAGAATTGGTACAAAAGGAAGTAGAGACGGTAACGGTGTTTCAAAAGCAATATTTACGTCAACTTCCCAAAGATTGATGACGTGGTAATCTTGAATTGCCCTTAAGCCGATAAAATTTGATGCAAAGCTTGTACGTATTTCACTGTTAGTAGTTTTGAGAATATTAATGAGTACGGGATAAGTTTGTAGTTTATATTTTTCTTCTGCAAGAGCAGCATAAGCACGCATCCGACGCGGCATTTCTGCTGTGTACCGTAATTGCAACTCATTGAGGATGAGAAATTTTCCGTACTGGGGACTTTCAGCTTGAATCACAACATCGCTTTGTCGGCTAATCCATTGAAATTCTGTATTTAAGATTTCCCCTGTCACAATGTCGGAAATTCCTGTTACCCATCTTGCCCAATTGTTTGGCGCAAGGCTAATTAATTTTTTAGTGCTAATATCGGCAGCTTTTTTCATTTATGGTAAATGCCATTAAGGTGCTAACCTTGCTTTACCTAAACGTTGCTTTTCGTACCATTGAGCGATCGCAGGTGCCCAGTCTGCAAAGTGAGGCCACATCAATTCGCACAACTTTTGAATTTCAAGTTGAGCGTCTTTCTTATTTCTCAGGTCGCAAAAATGCAAGAAAGACCTTAAATTGAAACTAACTACAAAATGCTGACGATAGTCAAAAGGTACTTTACCTCTGGCGTGTTCTTCAGACATTCCACCTTCAAAATCAGCTTTATATCGTTTAGCGGCTTCTAAGCACCACTCCAAATCCGCTGCTCGTTGTTCTGGTGTATAGTAATACTTTTTACCTTGTCTATCTGTGTAGTAACCAACGGGACGCAGATAAATTACATCTTCTATGTCTTTCTTGCCTTCTACTACGTCGATAAATTGGTTACCTGTATAACGGAAAGAGTTATGAACTACCACACCATTAGCAACAAAATTATGCCAAGATCCTTCTACTTCTAGGTCATAAGTCATTTGTTGTCCAAGGTATTCTACACTTTTCACTTTGACTGGATGCGCTTGGAGTTTTTTGCCCAGTGCCTTTGGTTTAGGTTGCCAATTTTCTGTATCTATGATGGGGTTGTAAAAATTAGCAAATAACGTTTCTTGGTTGTTCTGATGAATAGATTCGTGACACTTTTTGCATAAAGTCACTAAATTTTCAAAGTCATAAGCATACGATTCATCAGCATAAACTGGTACTAGATGGTGAGCATGAAGAATACCACCCCGAACTCTACATTGTTGACACAATCCCTTTGCAATCTGAGATTCCAGCCATTCTCGATTTCTGTAAAGCCCATTGCCTACTACTGCCAAACCATTACACATCAAGTTGCACGGCTTAGTCATTTTGGCTACACTACCATCACGATTAGTAACCAAACCAACTGCATCGCCCATTCTTTGCCAGCCTTCTGACGTAAAAAGGCGATGATTAACGGTGCAATCTAAAGTTTTTCCATCTTCTAAAGTTACTCGGTAGACGGGCTGAAGACCACTGCACATTACATCTTTAATGTGTCCAACTTCAAATAAGCCAGTTTCTTCGTTGAGAACTCGTAGCCGCATTTTGCGGATACGTTGTTTACAGTCACGTCGATATTGACCAGGTAGTTGTTCATTTGTACCGCGAATCGACCGTTGACGAATGGCTTTTTCCCCATTAGTCCAGAGTTCGTATAACTCTCCAATGGTTTTTTTCAATTTCTGGTTAGTTTGGCCTTCACAGTTAACGAAGGTAACTTCTGTATCAAATGCCAGACACTGAACATCAAATGATACTCCTACCCGATGAGTACGCGCCTGTTGCATAACACTGTGGGGAAAGTAGCCACAGTTGAAAATAATCTGGGGATGCTCTAGAGGGCCATAGTGTCCTCTTTCTCCCGCCAAAAGTCGCTTGACAATAATTTCACCGCATTGTGACTCTGATGGCCATGAGTCGCGCTCGTCAAACACGAACCCATCGGTATAGTCTTGGTGCATCGCGGCGTAAATTACCTGCTGCGGGTTTGGGGTTTTGGCAATAACCTCTACTCGAAATCGATGCATTGGCTGTATGGAAGTGGATTGGTGATTGAGAGGGCATCAGAACAGAGAGCAGAGCCTATGTCGTTAAACATGGCTTTGAACTCAATCCATAATCATATCTCTGCCTTGGACTTCTACTTGGACAGATTAAGATACTTTACAAATATTAATAAACTTGTTACACTTCTTTACATAAGAAAAAACAGGAGATAATCACATGCGTACAGGTACTGCTATAGTTGACGATCAAGGCAAATTGAACAACTTTGCGATCGAGCCAAAGGTTTATGTAGACGCTCAAGGCGATCGCACTGGCTTCACGCCTTATGCAGAACTGCTTAACGGTCGTTTAGCAATGATTGGTTTTGTTTCTCTGATAGTATTAGAAGTAGTAACAGGACACGGGATCGTGGGTTTTTTGACCAGCCTGTAATAAATCAACTGTATAAAATAATTTTCAACGAATCTAAGAGGCGGGAAATATCTCGTCTCTTAAATTTGTTGAATATTTAGTGATATGTTGAAGACATACTGATAGCAAAAGCCTTTATCAGGGTAAAAATATCGGGTGAAATATGGCTTTAACAGCTTCAACAATGCTGCCGATAGGCACAAAAGCACCAGATTTCGATCTACCGGAAGTTGTATCTGGAAAGGCAACTTCACTTTCTACATTCGCAGATAAAAAAGCGCTGTTGGTAATGTTCATTTGTCGGCATTGCCCATTTGTCAAGCACGTGCAACAAGAATTAGCACAGTTAGGAAAAGATTATTTTACGAGTGATTTAGCGATCGTTGCCATCAGCGCTAACGATGCCAAAAATTATCCAGATGATGCACCAGACTCGTTAAAAGCATTTGCCACAGAACAAGGATTTACTTTTACCTTGTGCTACGACGAGAGCCAGGAAACAGCAAAAGCTTACACAGCAGCTTGCACGCCAGATTTTTTTCTATTTGATGGTTCGCGCCGACTTGTTTATCGAGGACAATTAGATGATAGTCGTCCTAGTAATGGTAAACCTGTGACAGGTGCAGATTTACGTGCAGCTATTGAAGCAGTGTTAGCCGATAAACCTGTTGCGACTGAGCAGAAACCGAGTGTTGGTTGCAATATTAAATGGAAATCTGGAAACCAACCGAGTTATTTTGGATGAAAGGGATATGGGGCAAGCAGGAAATTAGGAGTTAGGAGTTAGGAGTTAGGAGTTAGGAGTAGTGGGGTGAAATTCTATTACAATCTCCCCATCTCCCCATCTCCTCATCTCCCCAGATATCAGTGCTTAATTTCTAAATTCAGAATGTAGCGTCCTAGTTGGATTTTTTCAGCCCACAATTCATATTCCAGTCGCAAATGCTCTGGTAATGGATGAGCATTGAGAGCTAGGCTGCTAGTAAAGTTTCGTAAACGAATCGGATCGTTAGATTGCAACGACTCATTTGGCAACCAATAACGACTAATACCATAAACACCCTGTTCCCAGAAGTGACGATAACTCACTTGGGCGTTACCTTGCATAGTCATAATTACCCGATATGGGGAAATTTCCAACCACAAAATTCTGGGACTGCTAGGGGCATAGGCTTTGCTCTTACTTTGAGGAGAAGCGTCTTCTGGACTGAGGACACTCTCGACTTCGCAAGTAATTAGGGGCGGTGCGGTCAACAGTAAATGAAACCGGTCAGTGTCTTTTTGATACAATGTCCCGGCAGTTTCAACAACAGACCAGATTGGTAGGTCAGTAGAAATAATTGATAAGCACACGGGCTTGCGGTGATGGGTCAGCATGGGAGCGATAAGGGCTAAAAGCTATTGAACAAAATGAAATGAACACTAGGAGTCTAATGGTCAGGGTAAGAAACTAAATAGTAAAACAGGCTTAATATTAACTGAATTCGCTGGTTAGCTAAGCTACACAAATAGGGATATAAACAGGTAGGACGTAAGCCCAGAAACCAAAAACAGCGGTTTTTCTAGAGAGAGCTAATTTGTAATTAAAGCTTGTAAATATTCTAAAGCTATAGACCCAAAACAGTGGGAGTCTTTAAGTAGATGCAAAAAAACCTTTTTGGAAGGACTTACCGTAGATTTGAGTAAGTTTCATAGAACAAAAAGCGTAAGATACTAAGGAAGTAGCAGCGGCAAATCAAATCGCTGATGAACTTCTGGTATATTCAAAAGCCAGTGTATCCTACTCTTGTCTTCTGTTATAACCGTAAAAATTCCGGAAGAGCTTTCTCTTTTGTTTGAGGGAAGTGTGGAGATGGGGGGATGCGGAAGACATGGAAGGAGAGGCTGGGACGCAAAGAAAAACAAATGACAAATGCCCCATCCCCCATGCCCGTATTAGAAAGTCAAAGTGGTACGAAGTACGCCTACAACTGCTGTGTCGTTGGCGCTAAATCCTTCAGGGTTGAATAGCCAAAATACGCCAGTAGTAATGCTGATGTTGTCATTAACTCTGTAGTTAAAGAAAGTTTCTAAATGATAAGGAGTCGTATCTTCAGGACGGATAGCAATTGTGCCGGTAGAGTGTCGGTAAAGTGGCTGTCCGAAAATCACTGCGGCTGTGTTTCCTCTACCGAAGATGTCTTTAACGTGCAACCCGGCTAACCAACTACTAAAGGTTGTAGAAGCATTTACATTTGACAAATTGGCGAAAAGCAAAGCACCCGATACTGACAAAGATGTTTGAGTTTGATGGTAAATAGACCCTGAGTGTAAGGGCACAGCAGTGCTGTGCCCCTACGACAGATGTGGTTTTTCAATCATCGGTATTTGTACTTTATGACGGCGATTTTGGCAAGAGCAACGTTTTTTTTGCGACACCGGAATAATATTAACTTATACAGTGGGAGTCAGAAATCAGAATAGCTTTGGACTATTCAGCGTTGAGGATTTTTGGTACTTTGAAAAATTCGCCTTCTTGTTCGGGCGCGCTGTTGAGGATGCTTCCACGGTCAGGATAGGGTTGCAGTTCATCTTCTCGTGTGACATTACTTACATCTATTGCCCGTGTTGTTGGAGGCACATCACTAACATCGAGTTCGTTGAGTTGTTGAATATAATCGAGAATGCTTCCCAATTGAGTGGTAAATTGTTCTTCTTCTTCTGGAGTTAACTCTAAACGAGCAAGATTAGCTACTTTGTGGACTTGTTGTTGGTCAATCATATTTTTTTAGTTAGGAGTTTGGAGTTTGGAGTTTGGAGTTTGGAGTGAATTAGTCATAATTCATAACTCTTAACTCCTAACTCCTCACTTTTATTCACTTTTAGAAGAATACGTCAATTTGCGATCGCCCTGTAGTTTTCAACCAGTTTTGAGCTTCAATGTAGTTATTGGGAGCCATGCGAATGGCTCGAATCCAATAGTCTGCGGCTTGGTCAAACAGTGCTTCGCCACCATCGTTATCTCCAGCTTCTTTTGCTTTTTCGCCTTGGTAGTGATAAATCACAGCAATGTTGTTCAAGGCTTGGGGCATACGTGGGTTTAACTCAATTGCTTGGTGATACAGTTCTAAAGCTTTGTTGTGGTCGCCGTTGCTGGCATAGATTAGCCCCATATTGTAGAGAATGTAGCCGCGATCGTTGGGGTCTTCTTCTAGTGTTAACGCTTCTTCATAGTATTCCAGTGCTTCGGCATATTCCCCTTCTGCTTGGGCTGACATGCCATCTCGATAATACACAAAGGCTTCTTTAGCTTTTTTGTTGGCTGGCAGGATCTTGAGAATGATATCCGCCATCACTGTAAAGGATTTGTCAATAAAGTTATCGTTTTTTTGCGTTCTTGGCATACTTGTCTCTGGGTATTGCGTATTGGTGACTGGAGACTGGGGAGTGGGTATTGGGGACTGGGGATTGGGTATTGGAGATTGGGGATTAGGAAAACTCTTCTCTAGTCCATAGTATACAGCCCCAGTCCCTAGTCCCCAGTCCCTAGTCCCCAGTCCCTAGCCCACACTAATCGGCATGATGCATTCTGGACTGTTATGCCGAGAGTTGTTTACTAAGGTGCTGACTGGATAGGCAGTCATGGCTGAGGCTGGATAAGGACGCAATAGCTGTTGTAGGGTTTGGGGCGTTTGCACTTGGGAATCTAGCCATAAATCGTAATCTTGCGGGTCTAGAATCACTGGCATCCGTTCGTGGATAGTTTGGAGTAATTCGTTGGCTGCTGTTGTCAAAATTGTACAAGAAATTATTTCTTCGTTGTCAGGGGAGTGCCATCTCTCCCACAAACCTGCAAAAGCGAAGGGTTGCCCATCTTGGAGACGAAAATAAAATGGCTGTTTCTTGCCTTGTTGACGTTGCCATTCATAAAAGCCATCAGCTAGCACTAAACAGCGTCGATGCTTAAAAGCTGAGCGAAAAGCGGGCTTTTCAGCAACAGTTTCTGCCCTGGCGTTGATCGTTTTTGCCCCTATTCCCGGATCTTTTGCCCACGAAGGAATTAACCCCCAATGCAACTGCTGAAATTCACGCTTTTTGCTTTCGGGATTTTGTAACACTGTTGGGACTTTTTGCGTAGGTGCAATGTTATATTCGGCTGCTAAATCTGGAATTTGCTGAACATCGAAAACTTTAGCTAAAGCTTCTACGGGCTGGTTTAGCGTAAATCTTCCACACATACTTTTATTCCCGATCGCTCAATAAATTAAACATCTCAACCTAGAAATAAATAATACTTTTTTTATTTTTTGGGATGATTTTATTTCGTACTCAGAAGTTAAATATAAAAGAAATTATCCGGTTTTTGTAAAATATTTTGGTAAGATATTGTATTTTGAACCCTTAGTTATCAACACATTACTTATTGTATTTTAGCATGGAACTACTGCGTTTGTACGATTTTTTACCTTCTGGTAATGGTTACAAGATACGTCTTTTATTGACACAACTAGGTATGCCTTTTGAGAGGGTAGAGGTTAACATCTTGAAAGGCGAGACTCGAACGCCAGAATTTTTAAGCAAAAATCCCAATGGCAAGATTCCAGTTTTGGAAATTGAGCCAGGAAAATATTTGGCGGAGTCAAATGCTATATTGGTTTATCTGAGTGAAGGTACAGAATTTTTACCCTACGATCGCTTCTTGCGAGCGCAAGTCTTCCAATGGTTATTTTTTGAACAATACAGCTATCAACCTTTTATTGCCCCATTAAGATTTTGGATTTCTATTTTAGGTAAAGCTGAAGAATATAGTGACGCTTTAAAGCAAAAACGCGAACCAGGTTATGCAGCACTTAACTTGATGGAAAAACACCTAACTTATCATACTTTTTTTGTTGGAGAACGTTACACCATTGCTGATATTGCCTTGTTTGCTTACACTCATGTAGCTGATGAAGGTGGGTTTGATTTAACACAATTTCCTGCTATCCAAGCTTGGATAGAAAGAGTCAAAGCTCAGCCCAGGTATATCAGTATTAAGGATATACACAAAGATATAGAATTTTAAAAATTCTGTTTTGCAAGCCTGTACCTCTCGATTTCTGGTCGCATCCAGTGATACATAACATTACATGAAGTTTTACCAAGCAGCGAACAACTAAAGATAAAATAGTTAGCACTAAATAACTGTGTCAATTTCAATGACTTTTTGTCGAGAGGACAAACCAGACTTAATTGTAATATCAGATTTAGCTACACCAAATTTCTCTGCTAGAAGCTTAATTAACTCTTCATTAGCCTTGCCATCAACAGGGGGAGATTTTAAATATACAATCAGGCTATCATCAGGTTGTTCTAATATTTTTTGCTGTTTGGAGTTAGGTTTAACTTTGACTTTTTTTTGCATAACCGATTTTTTGTAATTTTTGCAGCCAGAACCAACCTAAAATACAACCCAATAGGTAATGAGGAAAATCCCACCAAACAAAGGTAGTACCAAGTAACAATTTACCTATGAAGGTGGCGCGAATCTCGTCTATATAGTGGCAGATGCCAAAGTTGCAAAAATTCTATTATACAGGTGATGGCAAAACCCATATTGGAATTTGGATTACTGCTGCTCGACTTCTAAAAAACCAAAATCCAAACAGACACCAAAATATTTCGTAAGCGATATCTCCTCCGTAATCATTAAACCACTTATGTCCCAAGTCCAGTGTAATTTTTAAATAAAAAACCCATCGTTATAACGATGAGCATAGAGAGAAGAATATATATTCTTGTTAAGAGTTAGGAGTTAGGAGTTAGGAGTTAGGAGTTAGGAGTTAAGAGTTAGGAGTTAAGAGTTAGAAGTTATTCTCCTAGTCCCCTTGTCTCCTTGTCCCCTTGTCTCCTTGTCCCCAGTCCCCATTTATGGATATCTTCGACTACCCGCACCGACTACACCGATTTTGTGGCGATAGGAGAGTTCAGCGCCGAACCAACCTGAAGCGCTAGTCAGCGTACCAACAATTAGCGAGAGAAGCAATCCCCAAGGTAGGATTCGGGCTTCAGGGTCGCCTAAGCGCAGGAGGAAGTTGAAGAGTGTCAAAACCAAGATAGAAACGTTAAGTATCAAGTGTATCCAACCGGCACTGCGTTTGCGGACTCGTTCGATTTTCAAGAAATCACTCAGCCCGATCGCAGCTGCAAGGACGCCTCCACCTAATCCGAGTCCGATTAACCATATCGAAGCCCTAGCCCAGAAGAAATCACGAGTTAACCAGTAGCCAAAATCGGTTCCCAAGGCTAAGGCTAAAAAGGCGATGGGGAAAATGACACTCAAGGGGTGTAAGGGATGTCCGGCGATCGCCACAGTGCTAGGTACGCCAGTATCGCGATATTCGCTATCGTTACTTTCAATAACTGGTGGGATATTTGGAAAAGGTGTTGAATTTGTTTGAGTTGTTTCTGTAGTTTCCATTATTAGTAACCTGAGTTAATGAGTGTCTATTTTGTAAGAATTCAGGAGTCAGTACTCATAATTCATAATTCATAATTCAGAATTATGAATTCTAAATTCTTACTTGATTTTTAACCAGAAGGAATTTGTTCTACATAAGCTTGGGCTTGCAGGGTTAGTTTACCTACTTCTACTTTTAGTTGGTTAACTTGTAGGTTCATTCCCTCCAAATCAAAGTTACTCAAATTTAAAATCTCGCTGGTTTGATCTATCAAAGCTTTTGTCAAATCTGGTGATATTTCTTCACTTTCACCATATTCAACATTTTCCAGCGAGACACTTTTTCCATTAGCATTAATGGTCGGTACTGCTGAAAAAGCAACTTGTTGATTCTCGCCTGTTTCTGCTAACTTAACGCTGGCATTTAGCGCTACTTTTCCATCACCAGGTAGTCGAAAATCTACATGTTGCGGTTTAATAGTCCTCTGTTCGCCGTTAACCTGGATTTTTTGACTTTGTAGCTGCGTAGGCGTAGCCCGCCGTAGGCATCGCACATATTCTGAATTGAAAGCGCGGTTGATATCAGCTTCCGTTAAAACAACTCGTGTATTAGCTTCAGTAGGTTTTGTGAGTTCAATTTTGCCAAAAGCCACACTCAGAGGATTGATGGCAACACTACTCATTTGCATTTCAAGTTCCTCCATCCGGAGGTCTTTCTGCATTACTAAACCTTCGCCTTCAATTGTGACCGAATCTACCTGTCCTTGAACCACTTTCAGTGGATCGGTTTTGATATTTACATCTAAATTTTTTACTTCATCTAACTGGCTAGATAATCCTATTTCTGCTGCTTTATTCAGCGCCTGTTCTCCTAATCCAGGATTCTCTGGCATTATTAAATTAACTCCTACTTTTAATATCATATCCTTGAGTAAATTTAATAAATTTGCATCAGAAATTTATCTATCTGGCGATGTAGTAAAATTGTAAATCCTGTCTATCTAAAAGTATAAGAATATAATTTTTCATATTTTTTTTGTGTTTGTACCTTTTGGATTCACCAAGCGCTTCTGGCAGGCAATACTAATGAATCATCCCTGAATCTTGGGTTAGAGACGAACTAAATTTATTTATGAAAAAAAACAACAACATTTATTTCCAGACGCGAAGCGCATTCGCCTTTGGCGTCTCGTAGAGAGAAATAATACTTTTTTATAGAAGTCCCCTAGTTTGAAGTACGGAGATTTACCTATTGCCCTTTGCCTTTTTGCCTATTGCCTTTTTGCCTATTGCCTTTTAAGTTACGTTACTATAATAAATGTCAAAAAATCATGACATTTCATTATTTAAGTTAGGAAATCAGCAGTGCTACCAAATAACCGTACTCCCAAAAACCAAACTCAGCGCTGGAAGTTTTTGCAACTTTTTGGACTGGTAAGACGCAATCCTCTTTTCATTTCCCGGTGGGTTTTACGCTGGGTAGTGGTGGGGACTGTTTGTGGTCTATTTGCTGGTTTGTACTGGAATGTTTTGGAACTGATGACTCACCAACTAGAAAGATTTGAGGGTGTGAGTCTGCTAATAGTTATGCCAATAGCTGGATTAATTGTTGGCTTAGTAATTCATTTTTTAGGCAATCCTGGGGAAATTGCTGTGATTGTCGATAATATCCATTTTCGTGGCGGACGTTTGGATGCGCGAAAAAATCCGGCGATGATTCTTGGTTCTTTGGTGAGTATCGCTGCTGGGGGTAGTGCAGGGCCGGAAGCCCCATTAGTACAGGTTACAGGATCTTTTGGCACATGGGTAGGCGATCGCCTGCGTCTTGAGGGCGAAGAACTGAGATCCATAAGTTTAGCAGCAATGGCCGCTGGCTTTACCGCCTTGTTTGGCGCACCATTAGGTGGGGCGATGTTTGCCTTAGAAATTCTTCACCATCAGCATATCGTAGAATACTACGAAGCTTTAATGCCAGCGATCGTTTCTAGTTGCGCTAGTTATTTAGTATTTGCCTTTATCACCCGTTTGGGAATTGCTCCCACCTGGCATTTTCCCCAATACCGTTTAGAGAACATCGATGATTTTGCTTTGGCTATCCTGTTCGGAATCATCGGTGCTGTTGCGGGTTGGATTTTTATGGCCATTTTTCGCGGCTGTGACAGACTTTTGGCGATGGTTCCCGGCCCCGTTTATGTACGTACCACATTAGCAGGATTGAGCTTAGGTACTTTGGCAGCCTTCTTACCCCTAACCCGTTATTTCGGACATGAAGAATTAGAATCAGTTCTAAGTACTAATTTTTCAGTTGTTTTTTTGTTAATTTTAGCCCTGGGTAAAATGGCATCCATCAGCATCACAGTCACTGGTGGGTGGCGTGGTGGTTTTATTATTCCCTTATTTTTTACTGGTGCTTGTATTGGTAAAGCAATTGCAATTTTAATTCCGGGGTTAAATCCTGCACTAGCTATGATTTGTACGATGGCGGCTATCAATGCAGCGGTGACACGCACACCCATAAGTACAACTTTGTTGTTATCAAAATTAACTAATTTTAGCCCTTTTACACCAATCCTGTTTGCTAGTTTGATTGGGTTTTTTCTCGCACCAAAAGTTCCCTTAATAGCTTCTCAACTTAAATCGCAGCAATCTCTTGAGGAGATACAAAGTTAAAAATTTAAAATACACAGATGATTTGAAATGTTATGGTGAAACTTTTTATCGATGTGCGATCGCCTAAATATCAGGACAAGTAATAATACATCCTTGGGGCCATATCGATAGCAAGTCTTCTCGTACCCAACCAATAACATTACTTGGGAACTTAATGCGATACCAACGATATTGACCCGGCTGTTTATACGAATCTTCAACCGTCACCAAATCACCTGACAGCGCGTTGTAGAGAACCTTGCTTCTTAAATTGGGAGACGAACGGACGTTAATTTTATAACCACGCTTCCCTGCGATGGTTGCATAACGCTTGTTGCTCACCTCAAACCTGACTAAATCGCTGCGTACCCAACCGCTTAGGGTTCCTTCCACCTTTGGTTGCACATAGTACCAGTACTCGCCATCATTACCCACCGTAATATTCAAAACCTCCACATTAGCCCCTGATGGCAAAATTTCTTCTACCGATGCGGTCAAAGATGCATCTGTTCGCAGATTACTTCTACTCGTTAAGGTCGCCGGACGAGCCATTACAGGTAATATTCCAGTGATTACTGTCCCAAAAGTCAACAATCCTACTGTCAACTTTCTCATTAAACCCATAAATTCTCCAGGAGATACCCAATTAACAAAGAATAAAATTGAACTTGCAAGCTACTTTAACTAGATACAAATATAGAAAAATCAGAGATTTTCTGAAAAAGCTTCAGCTATTAGTTTGTTGCTTTTTGACAATTTCTTTTAACACATCTGTTAAATGTCCTTGGTCAAGTAAAAATATGTCAATGCCATCATCCTGTTCGCAGGGTATTTGAAGATTTTCCTCAAATTTTGTATCTAGCAGTTTCAACAACTCTGCTAAATTAGGAGCTAGCACGTATTTATCATCTTCATCTCTACCAAAATTGATGATTTGACCAACACATCCCTTGGAACCAGGTGCTAAATCAATCCCAATATGACACCCCCCAGAATCATCCATTAGAGGTATCCATTTCTCGTTTGCATAGACGGGTTGGATAACTCCTTCTGGATTAGATGTACAAAAATCATTGAAATCTTCTATACCACCTTCAATGATTTTTTTCCAACCTACCCAACATTGCCCCACCTCATTAAGTGGTATAAATCTTAAGCCATAAAAAATGCCCAACCCTTGGTCTGACTCTCCATTGTTGATTCGATACAAAGTTTTCATATCTTCTGGGATTTCATAACCAAGTACCGTTTCCAGATGAGAAATTTCATCTTCAGTTGCTGGGGGATTGAGCTTGTAATATTCTGGAAACCACTTCCTAACTTTTTCTTTATAGCTTAACCAGTATGCACTAACTCGATCATTCATCTGTTTGAGATTGAGTTGACTTGTGTTGCTCTACCACGTCATTCATTATTACAATACTTTTGTGTCAATTTTACGTTAATCGTGACAAATTTTTATACATTAACCAGTATACAAAGATAATAATTTCCATGAAGCCAGATACGCTAGAAAAAGTTTTAGCCACCCTCAGAACAGATAACTTCGGTGCGATAGAAGCTAGTATTTATTTTGCTAAATTTGATAAGAATGTTCGTCTAGCTGTGGATAAAGAGTTAGATGCTTATGACAAGCGATGTATTCAAACCTTCTTTGCTTGGGGAGAAACTTTATTTACTAAATTACAACAAGCGAGTTTTCAATATTACCAAGCTCATTTGGATAGTATTGGAGAACCAATTGAGATCGCCTCAGCAGAAATCTGGAACCATTGTCAACCAATGAACATTCATTTTCTATCTTCCCAACAAGATTCATTGAGTACTTTTATTGATGTCGAACTCGAATGCGATTGGGAGATAGAACATGGTATGCAATGGCTAGTCAAAAATACTGATGAACTTGTTTTTGTCGCCCCCTACAACGGTCATGCCGACCCAGATTGCAAACTCGATCTAAGTTGGTGGAACTTTGCCTGAGTTGCACTCGAAGAGTTTAGGACTTATATCATGTCCGGTTAATTAGCAGGACTTACGCACAGGTAACGGAAAATCCTAGACGCAAAGCGGCTTGCCTACGTTTTTTCATGATTTTGCGTAAGTCCTGTTGTAAAAAATTAAGGCTGAAGAATGAAGCCTAAAAAACTTCATTCTTCATGCCTTTAACGTCAATGAGAGTCTTTTATGGACTAGCGGAACATACTGCTGACTGAGGTATCTTCATGAATTCGCCAGATAGTTTCTCCTAAAAGATTAGCCACTGACAACACCACTAGTTGTGGAAAGCGATTGCTTTCTGGTATGGGAATCGTGTTTGTGACGATGACTTCTTCAAACAAGCCACTGGATAACCGATCCACAGCAGGTGGAGAGAACACTGCATGAGTGGCACAGGCGTATACCTGACGCGCTCCTTCTTCACGTAATAGTCGCGCTCCTTCAGCAATTGTACCACCGGTGTCGATCATATCATCTACCAAGACTGCGGTTTTGCCTTTAACATCGCCAATCACATTCAAGACTTCTGCAACGTTGTGTGCCTGACGACGTTTGTCAATAATTGCTAGTGGGGCATCATTGAGCTTTTTGGCAAATGCTCTGGCTCGTGCAACACCGCCAACATCTGGAGAAACAACCACAAGGTCGGGCAGTTGTTTGCTTGCTAGATAATCTAACAATACTGGTGAACCATAAACATGATCGAAGGGTATGTCGAAATAGCCCTGAATTTGAGCCGAGTGCAAATCCATTGCTAGAACGCGGTTAGCACCTGCTTCTGCGATCAAGTTAGCAACTAGCTTGGCGGTTATTGATTCTCGTCCTGCCGTTTTGCGATCGGCGCGGGCGTAGCCATAGTAGGGAATTACAGCCGTTACTTGTCGTGCAGAAGCTCGACGACAAGCGTCAACCATAATCAATAATTCCATCAAGTGATCGTTTACGGGTTGACAGCATGGCTGGATTAAGTAGACATCACAACCCCGAATCGATTCTTGAATTTGAACGTAAAGTTCTCCATCCGCAAATCTTTTGCGGATCATTGGCCCCAAGTCCATGCCCAGGTAACGAGAGACTTCTTGAGACAGTTGGAGATTGGCAGAACCAGAAAACAGCCGCAGGCGATGATTATCAGTCAGTCTTGTTGCGGATGCTTCCACTTTGAAAGTTGCAGAACTGAGCACAGCAGATCCTCGATGTGCATTCATAGCAATATTATCATTAGAGATTTTATAGATTTAACCAAGAAATAGCCTAAAAAAACATCTGTGAGTTTTATTGAAGCTTCCATACAAAATTTAAACATTTTTCCATAAAATTATCATTTGGTAATTGTCTAATTTTCTTGGCTTACAAACTCTTGATACCTTTTGTGGTAATAAGTCAAGTCACCCCACTAGATATACTAGTTGAATTTTTTTGGTTTTGAGGTAAATAACCATAATCCCTCAA
Organism: Nostoc sp. ATCC 43529; assembly: GCA_003326205.1. Classification (GTDB taxonomy): domain Bacteria; phylum Cyanobacteriota; class Cyanobacteriia; order Cyanobacteriales; family Nostocaceae; genus Nostoc. Next base: position 34,756 of record LWTK01000061.1, on the reverse strand, counting down.
AGATTGGTGTGATAGATAGATTGTTCTAACTACCTCATTTATAACTGAGAGCAAAGTATTTACAACTTAAGTGATATTGAAATTTTTCAAAGACAGAAGAAGGCTTGTGACTAAGTGTTTAGGGGGGTATTGTATTATATTCTACGATTTTAACCGCAAATAAATAAACTGACAGATTTAATTTTAAGTTCTAATTAACACAATAAAAACCGAAAATACCCGTATTTAAGCAAATTCTAATGTTGACGGTTGACGGTTAACAGTCATCTGTCAACACTCATCAGTCAACAGTCAACGTAAAATCCGTTTTGGTAAGGTAGAATATCGCTGCATGTAACTAACTGTCCGTCGCCACTTGGACTTAATCTTTGTCGGTGACTTACTCCTCAGTTGCCATTACACTCAATCATTCGATCATGCAATCACCCATTACAGTTGGCACTGTCTTGCAAAACCGTTACCGAATAATTCAAATTCTCGGACAGGGGGGATTTGGTAGAACCTATCTGGCAGAAGACCAGAGGCGCTTTAACGAACTTTGCGCGATTAAGGAATTGATTTCAACAGCAATGGAGGCTGCTGCTTGGGAAAAGGCACAAGAGCTTTTTCACCGAGAGGCTGCCATTTTATATCAAATCGAACACCCACAAGTGCCAAAATTCCGGGAAAGATTTGAGCAAGACCAACGCTTGTTTTTGGTGGAGGACTACGTTGCAGGTCAGACTTATCGAACTCTGCTGAGTGAGAAGCAAGCTGTGGGTCAAACTTTCACAGAAGCAGAAGTATTTGGGTTAATTGAGTCTTTGTTGCCTGTTTTAGAGCATATTCATAGCCGAGGAATTATTCACCGGGATATCTCGCCAGAAAATATTATTTTGCGGGATAGCGATGGCAAGCCTGTTTTAATTGACTTTGGAGTGGTAAAAGAACTGGCAACGCGTTTACAATCGCCAGATAGCATAATGCCAGTAACTAGTGTGGGAAAATTAGGCTACTCTCCCAGCGAACAAATACAAACAGGAGGAGCGTATCCTAGTAGTGATTTGTATGCATTAGCGGTGAGTGCGATTGTTTTGCTGACTGGTAAAGAACCAAGAGATTTATTTGATGAAAATCAATTAACTTGGAATTGGCAGCAGTGGGCAAAAGTAAATCCACGATTTGCCCAGATTTTGAATCGAATGTTAAATCATATTCCCAGCGATCGCTACCAAACTGCTGCTGATGTATCCGAAGCGTTACAATCTTTGCAGCAACCTAGCGCCCCTGCCCCTGATTTTTCCAACTTGCAGACAATGGCTGTCGGCCGTCGCCCTGATTTGGTGTCTCCAGCAGCTTCGCCAAAAAAACCTGATCCCGTGATTCCACCAAGCCAGAGTAGCTCAGTCTTGGATAATCCCTTAGCGATCGCTGCAATTGGTGGTGCTGTAGTTATCTTAGCGGGATTTGGTTCTTGGGCACTGGTAAGTTCGATTCGCAGCCAATCAAAACCACAACCAGAACAGACGCTTCCCCAAAATTTTCCTTCACCTGTAATTTCTGGTGGCACTACATTCACCTCCACACCCACGCCCACGCCCACGCCCACGCCTACTGAAGAACAACCTATTATATCTACTAAGCCTTTGAATTTGGGAGCATTTAACGCGACCGCAGTTGATGGTACTCTCAAAGCAAATCAAATCAGCCGCTATACTTTTGTTGCCCAGGAAGGATTCAAATTAAGTACATTTGTTGAAGCAGGAAGCAGTGTTTTGCTAACAGTATTAAATCCCAATCAACAACCAATTGATAATAATGCTGTGCGAGTTAGATCTTATGAAGGTACATTGCTAGTTCCTGGCTTATACACTATTGAGTTAACTCTGCCTCCAGAAGTTACCGAAAGCAATTATAATCTCAATGTTGGATTACAAAAACTTATCCAACCGACACCCACACTCACTCCCACACCAACCCCAACGCCAACTCCCACAGAAACACCGTTACCAATTCCACCAGAAACTCCGTCACCAATTCCCACAGAAACACCAATACCAATTCCCACAGAAACACCAACACCAATTCCAACTCCAGAGACAGAAAACAATAATCCGCTGATTGATAGCACACCCACACTAATTCCCGAACCAACAATTTCGCCCTAAAAGCCAGACGATTTTGGATTTTGATTTGAGATTTTGGATTGGTATCAGAGTAAATCTGCTTGCTATGTACTATCAATAGACCTCTTGCATCAATCAGATTATGACTACTAAACAGTTTATTTCTCTGTAACTCTCTGCGCCTCTGCGCCTCTGCGTGAGATAAAAAATTCTTCTTTTCAACATTCGTGCAAGAAGTCTAATGATTCCTTGATGCATGAATTTAATTGCCGAAATTGTACTAAAATGATTTATTAGTTATTAGTGTTGATATCATCACTAATAATTACAGCAGAATTCAAAAGTAAAACAAACTCTGTGTTTGGCTTTAACCTCCACTGAAATCTGCTCTCAAAATGAAAAAACGTTAGTTAATATTTAACAATCATTGTTGAACGCATTACTGATTACTGGAACTGATACGGAGGCTGGTAAAACTGTTTTAACCACAGCGTTAGCAGCCTATTGGCAAAAACATTACCCGCAGCGTAGCTGGGGAATTATGAAACCGATTCAATCAGGAATTGGCGATCGCGAGTGGTATGAAAATCTATTCGCCCTAGAACAATCTCCTGAAGAAATTACACCGTTGTATTTTCAAGCACCACTCGCTCCTCCCATCGCCGCAGCACGAGAAAATCGCCGAGTAGATTTAGCCTTGGTGTGGCAAGCCTTATCTAAATTGCGATCGCAGCGTGATTTTGTCTTGGTAGAAGCCTTGGGTGGCTTGGGTTCGCCAGTTACAGAAGAATTGATAGTGGCCGATTTAGCCGCAGAATGGCGTTTACCAACAGTATTGGTAGTACCTGTGAGATTAGGAGCGATCGCTGCTGCTGTGGCGAATGTGGCATTAGCTAGACAATCACGCGTACATCTGGTAGGCATTGTGTTGAACTGCGTACAGCCGCGTTCAGATGCAGAGATAGCCGATTGGACACCACCAGAGTTGATTGAATCGTTAACTAACGTACCATTTTTAGGCTGCTTACCTTATGTAGACAACCTCACTGATTTAGAGAAACTTGCTCAAATAGCATCAGATTTAGATTTGGAAAGACTAATGTAAATCGCAAAAACTCCTCTATTGTTATGACTGTAGAATTCCAAAGCGAAAAAGACAAAGGAAAGGCAAGCACTAGCATAGAGATAAATCAAGAAACAGAAAACGAAAAAGTTCTATGTTCTCATTGTCAGCGCACCGCTACCAACGGTATTAAATGTAAAGGTATTTGTGTCGCTGATAGTGACTATTAGAAAACTGCGAGAAAAAAAACCGCTTGAACTATGTGTAATCTAAATGCGCGACAGATTGCGTTACAGTGAGAAAATAACGTAAGTTAGCTCTGCTGAAACTACTTTGTCTTAATAATGGTTTCCACTTTTCCCAACCCATCTTCTGTTGACTTATCTCGAATTAGACTTTCAATCCGCTCATTGCAACCACAATTGATAGAGTGGCGACGGCGATTACATCAACAACCAGAGTTGGGTTTTCAGGAAAAACTGACTGCTGAATTTGTCTCACAAAAATTGCAAGAATGGGGAATTAAGCATCAAATCGGCATTGCTCAAACTGGTATTGTCGCCACAATCAAAGGTAACAAACCAGATCCAAAATCGAAAATCGAAAATTCAAAATTGCCAGTTTTGGCAATCCGAGCCGATATGGATGCTTTGCCAATTCAAGAACTTAACGAAGTGCCTTACAAATCGCAGCATGATGGAGTAATGCACGCTTGTGGGCATGATGGACATACAGCGATCGCTTTAGGTACAGCTTACTATCTGCAACAGCATCATCAAGACTTCTCAGGCACAGTGAAAATTATCTTTCAGCCAGCGGAAGAATCACCAGGAGGCGCAAAGCCAATGATTGAAGCTGGGGTGCTGAAAAATCCTGATGTTGACGCAATTATCGGTTTGCACTTGTGGAATAATTTGCCTTTAGGAACGGTGGGTGTTCGCAGTGGTGCGCTGATGGCAGCTGTGGAGTGCTTTAACTGCACAATTTTGGGCAAAGGTGGACATGGCGCACTACCTCATCAAACAGTGGATTCCGTTGTCGTTGCTGCCCAAATTGTCAATGCTTTACAAACTATTGTTGCTCGGAATGTGAATCCTATTGATTCGGCTGTGGTGACAGTGGGCGAACTTCATGCTGGAACCAAGCGGAATGTAATTGCTGACACAGCAAGAATGAGCGCCACTGTCAGGTATTTCAATCCGAGTTTTAAAGGCTTTTTCCATCAGCGCGTTGAGCAGATTATTGCCGGAATTTGTCAGAGTCAGGGTGCAAAATATGAGTTAGATTATTGGTCACTTTATCCACCAGTAATTAATGATGTGAAAATGGCTCAATTGGTGCGGTCTGTAGCAGAAGAAGTGGTAGAAACTCCTGTGGGAATTGTACCAGAATGCCAAACTATGGCTGCTGAAGATATGTCGTTTTTCTTAGAAGAAGTGCCTGGTTGCTATTTCTTTTTGGGTTCTGCGAATCCTGAGAAAGATTTAGCTTATCCACATCATCACCCACGCTTTGATTTTGATGAAACAGCATTGGGAATGGGTGTGGAGATATTTGTCAGATGCGTGGAGAAATTTTTTAGTTGAGTCATGGTGATAGACTTTGATTTTTGCCTATTGCCTATTAGACCTCTTGCATAAATAATTTTTTATCTCACGCAAAGGCGCAAAGACGCAAAGAAGAAGACAAAAAGAAGGACTTTTGCAAGAGGTCTATTGCATAAATAATTTTTTATCTCACGCAAAGGCGCAAAGACGCAAAGAAGAAGATAAAAAGAAGGACTTTTGCAAGAGGTCTATTGCCTGTTATGCGATCGCTTCAACTTCGCTGCCTTCCAGCGCAACTGGAATCCGAATAATAAACTCTGCACCCTGCCCCGGTTCTGAATGGCAATAGAGTAAGCCACCATGTTTTTCTGTAATAATTTGGTAGCTAATGGACAAGCCCATACCCGTACCTTTACCCACGGGTTTTGTGGTGAAGAAAGGATCGAACAAGCGCCGTCGAACAGACTCCGGCATACCCAGTCCGTTATCTGCAATGCGGATTTGCACTTGATGAGCATCCACTTGTTCAGTATGAATACTGATGCTTGGGTTAGTCATTTTTTCTGGATTCTTGACTAATGACTCCTCCAAAGCATCGATCGCATTACTTAACACATTCATAAACACTTGATTTAATTCCCCTGCATAGCATTCCACTAGGGGCAGGTTGCCATAATCTTTGATAATCTCAATACCTGGATACTCTGACTTTGGTTTCAGACGGTGTTGCAAAATCATCAAGGTACTATCAATACCGTCATGAATATTCACAGCTTTTCTTTCAGCTTCGTCCATACGCGAGAAGGTTCGCAGAGAAGCAACAATTTTGCGAATCCGGTCTGCTCCTACCCTCATAGAGGATAATAACTTGGGCAAGTCTTGGAGGAGAAATTCTAGATCGATTGCTTGAGCTTCTTCCTGAATTTCTGGGTCGGGCAAGGGATAATGTTTTTGGTAGAGTTCCAGTAGTCTTAGCACATCTTGGGTATATTCGTTGGCATGATTGAGGTTGCCAAAGATAAAATTGACCGGGTTGTTGATTTCATGAGCAACGCCAGCTACCAGTTGCCCTAAGCTGGACATTTTCTCAGTTTGCACAAGTTGAGCCTGGGTTTTTTGTAGTTTATCCAGATATTGTTGCAGTTCGAGGGCTTTCTCTCGCTCTCGCGTTTCGGATGCTTGCAAAGCTGTGTTTTTAACTTCGAGTTCTTGTGAGTAAGTTTGCAAATTGGTATAGAGACGGGCGTTATCAATGGCGATGGAAATTTGTGCCGTCAATAAACTTAGTACCTTCACTCGTTCTGGGGTAAAAGCACCAGTAATCAGATTATTTTCCAGGTAAAGAATACTAGTAAACTTGCCAGAGTGAATTAGCGGCAAACATAAAATCGACTTAGATTGGTGAGTGCTAATATAAGCATCAGTTAAAAAGCGGGAGTCTTTTACAGCATCGTCTAAAACTAGGTTTTCTCTGGTTCTCTCGACATAGTTGAATAAGGCAATTGGTAGTAAAGGTGAATTTGTTGTTGACTGCGAGTTAACAACAACGTTAACGTCTTTACCTTCAACTATTCCCGCTGCTTCTAATATCCATTCATTCTCGTGCTTGGTAATCAAGAAACCTTCGACAGCGCCAGCATTTTCGATGACATTTTTCATCAATTTTTCCAGCAGGCGAGTTAACATCATTTCTTCTGACAGTGCCTGTGTAGCTTTCATCACCGTCATCAAGTCAAGAAGATGAGAGCCTCCGGTAGTAGAACTGGTTTGGCAAAGTTCTAGGTGCTTGTTTGTTAGTTTTTCTGTGTTGGAAACTCGCGTGATTAATTGCGGGTATTTTGATTCTAAATCTTTGACTTTAGCTACAGCACCCCAACGCATATAGGCGTAGTAAGCATCGGTCATATAAGTTTTGGCAATGCTTTGTTTACCCCATGACAAATAAAATTTGGCTGCTAGTTCGTAAGCTAATGCTTCTTCGTTGATATATTCGTTTTCTTGAGCAAGTGCGATCGCTTTATCATACATTTCAATCGCTTCTAATTTTTCACCTAAAACCCGATGCCGTTCTGCCTCTACCAAATAGAATTTGTGCAGATAATTCATTGGGGCATGATGCGCCCATTTTTGCATTTTTTCTTGATTGGTTCTGACTTTATCGAGAAGGCTATTTTGCTCTGATTCAAAAGTATCCGGGTACACTGCCAGTTGCACCAAAGAATCGTAGAAATAGAAAATTGCAACAGTGATCTGCCCTGGTGCTGCATTCAAGGAACTTTCTACTAAAGTACTATTCTCAATCGCCTCCGAATAATTTTCAAACAGATAACAAAACAAAAGTTTATGCAAATATAAATAATGAATTGCCATGTAATCTTTATTTTGCTGATGCACTGGTAGCATCACCTGTTCATCGTAGGCATGACCCTGAAGAAGGCATGGATTTTCTACCCTTCCCATCATGTTTAGGATAGCCTGCCAGAACATTTGTTGATAATAAAGTGCCGTTTCTTGCTTGATTTGATTAATCGCATTCCTGTAGGTAGGCATTTCTCTTTCCAGCACAGACAATTCTTTGCCACATAAGTAAGCGTGGGCACTGTATATATACAAACCATAGGCGGCAAATTGTAAATCTCCTGTCTCCAGCCCGCAAGAGTAACATGACAACAAAGGTTGTAAGCTTTCTTTAAGATGCTCTTTCCAATGTCGCATTGCAATATTTACATTTACATCATTCTTCGCTTTTAATTCTTTAGCATTCAGCTTTGATACAAGCCTTACAGATAATTGGCCGAATTCATAACCCGAATCTAGATCTCCTACTACCCCACAGAGAATACAACCATATAAGCTATATGCAAAGGCAGATAAAGAAGCATTGCCATGTTGAAGAGATATATTGATTTGTTTACATATCAATAAAGGCAACAGTTCCGGCATAGCCATATATGCAGCAGGACTAATGTGTGACAGCAATCGGATAACTGCTAGTGGATAAGGATCGTTCATTGGAGGGAGATCGATCAAATCCTTAATTGGTTTGCCATTCAAAATTGACGCAGTTTCCGCCAGCCCTAACCCAATATCTGATGGGGTTGGCTGAGTGGGAAACTCAACTTCTAACAGCTTTAAGGCTTTTAGACCTGTACTAAGCGCAGCCATCAATTGATTCTGCACTGTGTAAGCTTGAATCTCGATTTCGTATACCTTCACTTTGTCCAACAGTGAGGTAGCGCAGTTTTGGACTACGGCAACTAATCTTTGCATTTCATCAAAATCACCGCTTAAAAATGCTGCCTCTGCTGCTTCTTCATGTATAGTTAATGTTAGTTGATAGTGACTTTCCCAGCTAGAAAGTAGTAACAATTGCAAAGCCACGTGCAAATATTTGACCGCAGAATCGTGTGCTGTTGCCGCTTTAGCTTTCTGTCCGGCTATGAGATTAAGTTCTGCTAGTTCATATTTTTCTGTTTCAGTTTTTAGTAAGCCAGTACCATAATTGAGTTGATTGACTAGAGCAAAGACATTTTCTTTTCGTTCTTCTGGTGTTGTATTTTGTAGTAATAATTGACCTATTTTTAGGTGAGTTGCTTTTTTTCCTTCATCAGGAATCAAAGAATATGCCGCTTGCTGCACTCGGTCATGTAAGAACTTGTAGTCAACCTTGACATCAGTTAAATTAATTTTGCCTGATTCCTCTTGACCAAACACTAAAGGAATTTTGTAATCTTGAGTTAACGGCAAAATTAACCCGGCTTGTAGAGCAGACCACAATTGCGCCGCAGTTGTTAGCGGTGATGCTTCGTTAACGATCGCCAATACATCTAAGTTAAAATTATTACCGATGCAAGCAGCCAATTTTAATATTTTTTCCGTTTCTAGTGATAGTTTGCGAATGTTTCTCGCCGTGAGTTCAACAACATTCAGGTCAGTAATACCAATCGCTTGAATATGTTGGATATTCCATTGCCACATTCCTGAAAGGAAGTTGTATGTTAACAACTCTTCTTGGTGTAGAGTTAAGAGCAGTTGCGTTAAAAAGAAAGGGTTCCCCCCAGTTTTGTGAAACAGTAATTCTGCTAGTGGCTTAATCTCTTCTGTGCCATTCAAGGTATCAGCAACTAACGCTTCTACATCTGTTAACTGTAACGGTGACAGAACAATGTTATTCACCACTGCATCTGCTGTTTGAATCTTATTCAAACTCATCATCAAGGGATGAGTGGGCGAAACTTCGTTATCCCGGTATGCTCCAATTAATAATAAATATTGGCGTTGCCCTTGGCCAGCGTAGCTATCGCTATCCGTCATTAATAGCTCAATTAAATTTAACGATGCCGAATCTGCCCACTGTAAGTCATCAAGAAACACAACCAAAGGATGGTCTTGGCTTGTGAATACGCCAATGAATTGCCCAAAAACCCGATTAAAACGATTTTGAGATTCCGCCGCACCCAGTTTTGTTACAGGTGGTTGAGTTCCAATAATTAGTTCGACTTCGGGAATCACATCGATAATTATTTGCCCGTTTTCTCCCAACTTGGTTAACAGTTTTTCCTTCCATACCTGGATTTGGGCTTCGCTTTCGGTGAGTAATTGCCGAATCAAAGATTGGAATGCCTGAATCAACGATGCATAGGGAATATTGCGCTTGAACTGGTCAAACTTACCTGCAATGAAATAACCCCTGGCCCCCACAATTGGTTTATGAACTTCATTGACAACACTTGTCTTACCAATCCCCGAATAACCAGAGACAAGCATCATTTCGCTTGCACCAAGACTGACTCGCTCAAATGCAGCCATCAACGCTGCCACTTCTGTTTCGCGTCCGTACAGCTTTTGGGGAATCAAAAAATGCCCAGATTTGTCTCGTCTTCCCGGTACGAAGTTTTCAATTTTGCCAGTTGTTTGCAGTTGAAACAAACATTCCTCTAAATCTGCTTTCAGTCCCCAAGCGCTTTGGTATCGTTCCTCTGCTGTTTTCGCCAACAGCTTTAAAATAATTGCACTAATCGCCTCTGGTACCTCTTCCAAAACGCGACACACAGTTTCTTGACAAGGTACGGCGGGCATTTTGGCAATGTGACAGTGTACCAATTCCATTGGGTCAGTACTATGAAATGGCAAAGTACCCGTCAACATTTCATACAATGTCACACCCAAAGAATAAAAATCCGTGCGATAGTCGATCGCTCTGTTCATTCTACCTGTTTGCTCAGGCGACATATAAGCAAGCGTACCTTCGAGCAAATTCGGATTACTCAAGGTAGGATTTTCTTTATCCAGCCGTGAAGAGATACTGAAGTCAATCAGTTTAACTTCCCCAGATTCGAGGTCAATCAAAATATTATGTGGCTTAATATCCTTGTGAATAATCTGTTGGGCGTGCAGTTCTCCTAAGGTATGTGCTAAATTAATCGCTATCTTGAGGAAAGTAATTAAGGTAATTGTTTGAGTCGCGATCGCTTCTTTGAGTAAAGAACCTGGAATATCTTCCAAAACTAAAGCTAGGCCATGCTGATAATTCTTTAACTCATAAGGTTTAACAATTCCAGGTATTTGCAGCGGTTCAATGATTTGATATTCGTGGCGCAGTCGCGCAATGTCTTCTAGAAGTGGATGCTCGTCAACAAGAGTTTTGACAATGACTGAGGCGTTATCTGTTTCTCTGCGCCCGCGATAAATAATAGTTTTAGCGCCACAGTGAAGAGTTTCTAGAAGTTGATAACCAGATAAAGTAGCTGTCGTCATTGTTTTCTGTTGCAAGATAAGCATTCTTAAGATGCCCATGCAGATTGAGATATGTAATATTTATTACAAAATTACATATATTTTCACAATACGTTGTAATAAGTAGAAGGCAGGAGGCAGAAGGCAGGAGGCAGAAGGGAAAAGCCAGTTTTTATCGGGGTTTTAAACTTTTGTCTTTTACATTTAATTATGTCTACCTACTTATCAGCTTCAGATGAATAGTTAAAACAGAGTTCAGAATTCAGAATCAATAATTAGGGATAAAGAAGAATTTAGGAGCGATTCCCTGAGCTTGCCTATTGCCTATTGCCTTTTGCCAATTGCCTTTTGCCTTTCGCCTCTTGCCTCTTGCCTTTTGCCAATTGCCTTTTGCCAATTGCCTCTTGCCTTTCGCCTCTTGCCTTTTGCCTTTTGCCTTTTGCCCTTTATTTACTTTTCTTTAATTAAACTCGAAATCGCCATGAGTAATTCGTCTGGTGGCACGGGTTTAACGAGGTGCTGTTGAAAGCCTGCTCGAAATGCTTCTTGCCGATCGATTTCGCCTGCATAAGCAGTCAGAGCGATCGCGGGAATCTTTTCTCTCCCCGTTTGTGCCTCGAAAGCACGTATTTCTTCCATCAGCATATAGCCGTTCATTTCTGGCATTCCAATATCGCTGAGCAAGATATCTGGTTTTGATTGTGCTAAAATGTCTAATGCTTCACCTGCCGATGCAACTGCCATCGCCGTCGCTCCAAACTCTTCAAGTACAAAGGTGAAAAAGTCGCGACTGTCATCATTGTCATCTACAATCAAGACTCGTATCCCCATTAGCGGCGAGAAGGTAGAAACGGCAGTTGCAGGATTAGCATTTATTTCATGGTTAATTGTTGCACTGTCCTTGATTAGTGGTAATCTCACTGTGAAGGTAGCTCCCTGCTCCTCCCCAGGACTTTGCACCCAAATAGAGCCGCCGTGCATTTCCACTAAGTGACGAGCGATCGCTAACCCTAATCCCAGTCCACCAAATTTTCTGGTTGTTGTATTGTCGCCTTGACAGAAATAGTCAAACACATGGGGTAAGAAGTCTTGGCTAATTCCCTTTCCGGTGTCGCTGACGGTAATTTGGGCGTGGCCGTCGATGCGTTCTAATTGCACATTTACTCGTCCACCTGTGGCTGTGAATTTGACGGCATTAGATAATAAATTCCACACGACTTGCTGTAAACGAGCTGGATCGCCCAAAATGCCGACTGTCGGATCGAGCATCGTTTCAATGTGAATGGTTTTGGCCTCTGCCGCTAAACGCACCGTTTCCATTGCTGCTTCAATGGTGGATGCCAAATCCACCGATACCATTTTCAGATTGAGTTTACCTTGGAGGATGCGAGAAACATCCAGCAAGTCTTCAATGAGTTGAGCTTGTAATTTGGCATTGCGCTCAATGGTTGAGAGTGCTTTTTGCAGGGCTGTTTCGTTAAATTTACGGGTCTGCAAGAGTTTTGCCCAACCGAGAATTGGATTTAAAGGCGATCGCAATTCATGGGAAAGCACCGCCAAAAATTCATCTTTGATGCGGTTGGCGGCTTCTGCTTCCGCACGCGCTAATTTTTCTCGTTGCAAAAGGCGATCGCGTTCTTCTTCGGTGCGTTTGCGATCGGTGATGTCGGTTAACATGGCGATCGCACCCAAGAATTCACCCTGCTCATTAAAAGTCGCTCTAGCAGAAATCAGTGTCCAGATGTAAGAACCATCTTTGCAGCGCCATCGACCTTCTTTTAAATCATTCTCTTGTTTTGTGAGCCATTGGAGTTGTTCTTGGACATCAACACCATCAAGTTCGATAAAATCAAATATCGAGCGACCGAGCATTTCTTGTGGTGTATAGCCTAACATTTGTGACATCCGCTGATTCACAAACTCTGTTCGTGCGAGTGAGTCGATGGTACAAATTCCCTCATAAGAGGTATCGACAATTTGGCGATAATTAGCTTCACTTTTTTGTAAAGACTCTTCTATAATTTGGCGATCGCGCCGTTCTTTGGCTTCCCGCAATGCACGTTGTACCGAGGGAACTAACCGCCCTAAACGTTGCTTTAAAACATAATCTGTTGCCCCATTCTTCAAAGCTTCGATGGCTAATTCTTCACCTAATACCCCAGAAACAAAAATAAAAGGAATCTCTGGACATTTATTTTGAGCAATTTCCAAGGCAGAAATGCCATCAAAAGCAGGCAAGGCATAATCGGCAAGAATTAAATCGAAAGCCTCTGTGGAAATAGCAGCCAAAAACTCAGCCGCAGTCTCGACTCTTATTACTTGGCAATCAATTCCTCCTTCAGCTAGCATCGCTTCGGTAAGTTCTGCATCCAACAGGCTATCTTCTAAAAGGAGGAAACGAAGGACACTCATCATTTGCTCTCCTGTTGACGATTCGGTGCAGGAGGTAAAGCGCCAATGGGTGGCTGATTAATCACTGCCCAAAACAATCCCACACCCTTGATGGCATCGGCAAACTCATGATAATCTACGGGCTTGACAACATAAGCATTAACCCCTAATTTGTAGCATCGAACTAAATCCGGTTCCTCACGGGAAGAAGTTAGCACCACCACCGGAATCACTTGCATTACTGGGTCAGATTTGAGTTGTGCTAGTACTTCTAATCCATCGATTTTAGGTAATTTCAAATCCAGCAGTACCACAACAGGATGCCCTTCCATCCGCAACCGGAAGAGTCCCCGACGATAGAGATAATCTAGAGCTTCTTCTCCATCACGTACCACCACCACTTCGTTTGCTAAATGGTTTTCTGACAAGGCAGCCAATATTAATTCTGCATCATTAGCACTGTCTTCAATCAGCAGAATTCTTTTGAGTTCTCTCATTCCCTCTCCTTCTTCGACAACTTTGGCAGTGAGAAATAGAAGGTGGCTCCGTCGTCAATTTTACCCTCTGCCCAAACTCGACCATTATGCCGATGAATAATCCGCTGCACGTTTGCCAATCCCACACCTGTGCCTTCAAATTCTGGGTCGCTGTGCAGGCGTTGAAAGACTCCGAATAGCTTGTGGGCATATTGCATATTAAAGCCAACGCCGTTATCTTGCACAAAAAAGATTATTTCGTTTTGATTATCAATACTGCCAATTATGATTTCTGCTGTAGGGCGATTTCGGGTGTATTTAACGGCATTACCCATCAGGTTGTGAAGCACCAACCGCAACATGGAAGGGTCGCCTTGCACTTGGGGTAATGACTGAATATGCCAATTAATGACGCGTCCTTCGGCTTCTGCGAGCAAATCTCGTTTTACTTCTTGCACTAGTTCTTCAATATTCAAGGAGACATAACGCATCTCAGTGCGTCCCATGCGGGAAAAAGTCAGCAACTCATCAATTAGTACTCCTGCTTGTTTTGCGGTTTGGGCGATGATTTTCAAGTAGCGCTGACTGGTTTCATCTAAGTTTCTGGAGCTAGGCTGCTTGTTAAGCAATTCTACAAATCCGGCGATGTGGCGGAATGGCGCTCGCAAGTCGTGAGAAACTGAATAGGAGAAGGATTCTAGTTCTTTGTTGGCGGCTTCTAACTGGGCTGTGCGCTCTTGAATGCGTTGCTCTAGGGTTTCGTTTAATTGTTGTAGTTGAGTTTCGGCAAGTTTGCGATCGCTAATGTCGCCAATCAGTCCCAGCATCCGTCTTGCTTCCCCTCGCTCGTTATAATAAACATGACCCCGCCCCCAAATCCAACGTATCTCTCCATCGGCGCGGCGAATGCGGCACTCAAAATCCCAGATATCGTTATTAGTTAAGGCACTCAAAAATTTTGCTTGAACCAAAGGGCGATCCTCAGGTAAGACGTGTTCTAAGAACATCTCATAAGTCCATTCTGGTAGCAGAGACTCGTAGCCAAAGATTTGGTCGTGTCTGAGCGAACGCCTAGCAGTTTGATTGGTCAAGTCCAAATCCCAATCGCCTAATTCTGCTGATTGTAGGGCAAATCTTAGCCGTTCTTCACTCTCACGCAAGGCTTCTTGTGCTAAAAAGCGATCGCGCAACGCTGCTTGCTGTTGGCTAATATCAGTAATCAACACCGCAAACCCTTCAACGGTTTCGTGTTGACCGAATTGCGGAACGTAAATAGCATTAATGTAGCGCGTTCCAAGATTTTTATAAGGAATTTCAGTTTCAAAACTAACCTGCACTCCTGTTAGAACTTGTTCCACGTATGGACGAATTACTTGATATGCAGATTCACCCAAAACTTCCCAAAGATGCTTTCCATAGACTTCTGTTGCCGGTTGTCCAAACCACTCTTCATAAGCTCGGTTATTGAAGCGGTAGCGCTGTTGTGAATCCACAAAGGAAATCAAAACTGGCAGTGTATCGGTAATTGAGCGAAATTCTGTTTCTCGCCGTCGCAGTATCTCTTCATTGGACTGTACGAAGCGATCGAATTTTACCTGGTTTTCATGGAGAAACTTTAAGCTTTCTTCGGCTTTACGTTGAGCTGTGCGGCGTGATTCATTGAGGGAGCTGATTAACACTGCTGCCAGTATGAATACAGCTAAGGAAACTAAAATGTTCAAATTTGTAGTATTTGTTGGATAAAGCTGCTTCAATAACAAATTATAGAGTGTCAAAGTAGACAAAACAGTTGCGAATAATCCCGGTGCTAAGCCACCATACCAAGCACTTACCATCACCGCAGCAAAAAGCAGCGCCCCAGGGGTCGCGCTGATATATGGATTAAGCAAAAGGGTGAATCCCACTGCTAAGGAAACAGATAGGAAAGCAACAGCATACTGTAGGATATACTCCCGAATGAGTGCGTCTTTTTTTCTTTTAGAAACAAAGATGTTTTCGGGTTGAGAAACCCTCATCTTATGAGTCATAACCGGATTCTGCTTCTGCAAAATACTGATTTAGCAGTCTTTTGCCGGGTTCACCCATCTGGCGTATCATTTGTTCTATGAGTTTTAGTGCTAACGGTGAAGGCACTGTATGGCCATTCTCCCAACGATTGACTGTTTTGAATGAGACTCCCAGTCTAACAGCAAACTGTTTCTGAGAAAGATTGAGTTGCTGGCGCAGTTCCCGAATTAAATCTAAAATTTCTATTCGTTTTGTTACGGACATCTCCTTTTCCTATTCCTCCGGTATGACTAAAATAGGACACTTGTCTTATGCTTTGTCTCTTACTTAGGGAATATTTTCTGGGTTGATGACTGTTGACTGATGACTGTTGACTGGAAGCAGTGGGATGCTTTTTATTTGGAAGATGGGCGTCTTGGCTGGGTGTTGATTTTAGAAGGCAGGCAAGATGCCCAACTTACAAAGGTCATGATTGTTTTATACAATGCTAATGTTTTGGTAATTAACTGAGGTGTATTCGTTTGAAAGGCGCAATTTCGAGGATCAAAGGCGCAATGTTGAGGATAAAAGGTGCAACCTTGAGGATAAAAGGCGCAATTTCGAGGATCAAAGGCGCAACGTTGAGGATAAAAGGCGCAATTTCGAGGATAAAAGGCGCAATGTTGAGGATAAAAGGCGCAATTTCGAGGATCAAAGGCGCAACGTTGGGGTTCAGAGGTTCAATATTGGGGTTTAAAGGTTCACGTTTTAAGAAGATTTCTTTTTTAACGAACCGCAAAGGACGCATAGACGCGGAGCGGCTTCCCGCAGGGTAGGACGCAAAGTAAGAGAGTTATAGAGGGTTTTTGCTTTAAGGTGGTGAATTTTTGAAAAATTGAGATGTTGTCGGTAAAAACTATATTGTTTTGTGAAACTGGTAGAATGCGCCTAGATAACTAATTGATGCTCAGGTAATCCCAATTTAATGAATGATTGCGATAGATAAACTTAAATCAAAAAAGATGCACAAGGGATTCCCAATCTAAAATCTAAAATCCAAAATCCAAAATCCTATCACCCTGATTGTCGCCAATTGGCCGGTGCTTCCATATAATCAGGTAGGCGAGTAGTGCGATCGCCAAGTGCTTTTTTAATCTGCTGCAACTCTAGGTTTTTTGCTCCTGTCAAAATTGTTCCCTCAAGTTTCACATCACTCAGGTTAGCTTGGAAAAAGTTAGCTCCCATGAGATTTGCCTGGGTGAGGTTAGCTTGATGCAAAGTTGCTCTTTGGAGGTTGACGCCGATGAGGTTTGCTTGATACAAATCTGCTTCGGTTAAACTGGCTTCGGAAAGGTTGGCAAAATAAACTTCTGTTTGCTGGAGTTTGGCTGCATTCAAGTTAGCGCCAGAAAGGTTAGCACCGTTCAAGTTAGCGCCAGAAAGGTTAGCACCTATCAAACCAGTCATGTGCAAATTAGCTTTACCGAGTTTTGCTGCTTGCAAGTTAGCTAAAAACAGCTTTGCTCCTGAAAGGTTGGCAATTTTTAAGGTTGCTTGTTGCAAGTTGGCTTTATAGAGGTTTGTTCCTTGGAGATTGGCTGCACGCAGACTTGCCCCCGCTAGGTTAGCTGAACGCAGATTTGCACCGCAGAGATTGGCGCGGTTGAGGTTAGCCCAACAAAGGTCGGCACCACACAGGCTGGTTTTGAGCAATTTAGTTTCATAAAGAATACACCGAACCAGTCTAGCCCCGTTCAGGTCAGCTTCAGATAAATCTGCCCCCCGCAAATCAGCCCCACTCAAGTCTGCTCCCCGGAGGTCAGCTTGTTGCAGGTTTGCTCCTACTAAATCTGCCCGCCTAATATCGGTATTACGTAAATCAAGTTTCTGATCTTTTGGGTCTTCGAGTAAATTCCGTCTGGCGATGACAGTTAAAGCTGCTTGAATATCAGTGCGTATTGTTGTTGTTTCATCATGGAAATTTGGCTGCAATTGCTGTGTCGGACGCGACCCGCCTTTTCGTCTACTGGAGTAGATTGCTGGTGAGTATTCTGGCTTTGTTTGGTCTGGTTTTACTTGCTTGATTGGTGTATTTTCTCGCACAAAAGCCGTGAGGATTTCCATGATTGTCCAGTGTTCTTTGGGGAAATCTTGAGCAACTCTTTCTAATGCGTAAATTGCGCCTGTGCGAGTTTCTATTTTTTCGTGTCCCAACTGAGAAATTGCTCCCATAAAGCGTTCTGCAATCAATCTGTCTTGATTGAGTTTTGCATTCTGAATGTCAATTTCTAAGTTTTTCTCAGCAGCGATCGCATTTTTCTGCAAAGCTTGGGTACGCTTTGCTGCATAATAAGCATTGAACATTGTGGCCGATGCCAGAAAAACTATTGCAGTGGTTGTTAATGCTTGGTTTCTATACTGGATTTTCTCCTGAATTGACAATTCTTTAACATTGGACAACGCAAAGAAAATGACAGTTAATGAACCAGCAAATATAACTGTTATACTTATCAACCAATTCAACAGAGTGTCTGTCTTTTTAGAAGACATGGTAAAAATTTTCCTTACAACCTAGAATTATTACTTAGTTATTTGGACAAAATAGTATAGCATTTAGCAAAAAAATCATAATATGGTCACCAGAGTCATTTAACTTACTAATGACATCGGATATACTAGTACATCGCCGTGTAAATAAATCAGCGATCGTAAATCAGTGAAGCCCTTACAGTATCGCAATTACAAATTACAAATTACTCAGAAAATCTAGCTTCTCTGAAATTTGCTCCATCAAGTGTGGCATCATTGAGAATTACCCCATGGAGGTTAGCTAAATATAAACTGGCACGATACAGGTTAGCTTTTTGGAGGTTCGCCCATTGCAGGTTGCTAGCACTCAGGATTGCGCCTTTGAGGTTAGCTGAATATAGGTTAGCTCGTTCTAAATTAGCTGCACTAAGGATTGCTCCCTCTAAATTGGCTTCTTTTAGGTTAGCGCCAGCAAGATTAGCTTGATAAAAATTTATTTGTTCTAGGTTAGCTTGATTCAGATTTGCTCCTCTGATGTCCGTATAACTTAAATCAAGCTGTTCATTTTCTGGGTCTTGGTTTACATCTCTTCGAGCGATAACGGTAAGAGCTGCTTGAATATCTCTGGGAAGTTTTGCACCAGGGTTGCTGATAAGTTGGTTTTGCAGTGTGTCAGAAGTATTTTTGCGAATAAAACTAGTCAGAATTTCCATGATTATCCAGTGGTACTGTGGATGATTATGGGCTATTTGCTCTAAATCATTAATTATAGCTACCCTGGTTTCCATTGTATGATTACCTAACTGTTCAATTACGATTTTTAAACGTTGTTTTGGTGAGAAATGCGGAATTTGTTTAATCTGTTCCGGAAAATCATATATCTTAAGGAATATTTTTGATAACTGTTTGTCATTTGTTGGCAAAATATTTATCATGACATGAAAGGCATTAGTGATTACTGTCAACATAGAAAAATACTCAGAGGGTTTTTAACAATTGATTTGTCTTGGGTATTGTTTCATGCATGGTCAATATTTGAATATGCTAGCGCAATCAAAAAAATTGACATAAATTTATTGCATAAGTGGGGAAAAGGATAAACCGTAAAGGAAAAAACGGCTGATAAAAACCCTTCCCCTTTAACTTTTTCCCCTGACACCCTCTTGCAAAACTGTTTTTGCAAGAGGTCTAAATCTAACCGCGTAGTAAGTAGTCAATAGCATAATACTACCTGCTGCCATTATTCATCATTTGTACTCAAGATTGTTTATTATTCACTAAGAATTAGTCCTCATCATGACAATTTTGATTTATACCGAATGAGTGATATATGATATGGGAATCCAATTTGATTATTGAAAAAATTTAAGTATCTGTAGGGTGCGTTATGCTTCGCAATAACGCACCAAATCCTTAAGAATGATGCCGTATCCTCAGGCTAACGCAACGCCAGTCCGCTCAAGTCGGGAAACCCGCCCATGTGGCTGGCTCCCCTACGTATATTTCAAAAATCAAATATGAGTCCTATATACCTCGTTAAAATTACAAGTATTGCACTATAAACGTATTGCTTTATACTAATATTTACTAGAAAATAACAATTGCAAAAGTAGTTTTCGGAGATTGATGATATGGCCCTAAGTATCTCAAATGTATTTGATGCTAATTTTTATCGTGCTGCCAATGCTGACTTATCTAATTTCAATGATGCTCAAGCTTTGTCTCACTTCCAAACCAATGGCCTAAACGAAGGTCGTTTATTCTCACCATTGATTAATTTGAATTTCTACCGAGCAAGTAATCCTGACCTGGCAAACTTTAACAACAGCCAACTGTTAAATCATTTACAAAATAATGGGGTAGCCGAGGGACGTAGTTTTTCTGAGATTGTTAGTCTTGGCTACTATCGGACTAACAATAGTGACCTCAGCAACTTTAGCAATGAGCAATTATTTAATCATTTGAAAGACTTTGGAATTTCAGAAGGACGTTACTTTTCTTCAATTTTTTATCTGTTCTCTTATAAAAATTTTAACTCTGACCTCGCTTCTTTTAATAACTCTCAACTGCTAAATCATTTTCAAATAAATGGTATAAACGAAGGACGTAAGTTCATACCCTATTTTGAATTTGACTATTATCGGACTAACAATAAAGACTTGGCTAGTTTCAGTAACAAGCAGTTATTAGAGCATTTTCAAGTCAATGGTATTAATGAAGGGCGTAAATCTTCATCTTCTTTTGATGCTGGGTACTATAAAGCCAATAATTCTGATTTAACTTCTTTAAAAGGCATTAGCTTAGTGGAACATTTTGATTTTTATGGTTTTGGTGAAGGACGCAAGGGTATTAATGACTACGGTGGAAACACATTAAACACTGCTCGTCAACTTTCCATTAATCCAAGTTTTATTCAACAACTTGAAAACGTTGGTTCTTCTGATCCCTATGATTACTATCGTTTTGATTTAAATCAATCTAGCACTGTTAACATATCAGACTATAGCGTTTTTAACAGTGTACTTGAGCAAGTACTTGATAGTAAAGGTAATGTTCTCACTTCTAGAAATACCGCCGTATTTAATAGTGCTACTGGTATCGTAGGAAATACGGCACAAAGGATTAATTTGTCACCAGGTACTTACTACATACGCATCCAACCGCAAGCAGGGAATACTAATTACTCTTTGTTGATTTCTGCTACGGCGAACACCAATTAATAACAATAGACCTCTTGCAAAAGTCCCTAACACCCCACCCCCAACCCCTCCCCTTGCTATTACGGTGTACACACAAGTCTCTTGACCTGTACCTTTGTTGCATCGCCTTGCACCTTTGATGCATCGCCTTGCACCTTTGTTGCATCGCCTTGCACCTTTGTTGCATCGCCTTGCACCTTTGTTGCATCGACTTGCACCTTTGTTGCATCGACTTGCACCTTTGTTGCATCGCCTTGCACCTTTGTTGCATCGACTTGCACCTTTGTTGCATCGCCTTGCACCTTTGTTGCATCGAAGAGCAAAAATTAACCTTCTGTGTCTTACACAACAACTCTAAAAGACTTGTGTGTACACGGTAGCCCCTTGCTAAGGGGAGGGGAGCGTTTACGTTAGCAAATGCGGGGTGGGGTGCTTTATTTTTGATTTATGCAAGAGGTCTAATGAAAATTGGGTTTTGGAATATTTAGATAGTAGGGCATAAGCAATAGGCTTGAAAGTTTGTTGATAACGCAGTTTGACGATCGCTTTATCTTCTAAACTATACTTCAACTGCTATACTTGCACAGTTCTAAAGCCCAATTTCCTGATTATTGAAGTTGTTCAATTAACTGTATAATTTGTTGATAATACTCGATATTTCCTTCTTGATAATATAAGTCTGCCGATTTTTGAAAATCGACAATTGCTTGTTGCAAATTACCCAAATTTCGGTAGACATCTGCTCGTAAAATGTAAGCTGAAGCCCAGTGAGGTTGACGTTGTAAAGCTTCGTTTAAATCTGCTAAGGCTAAGTTGAAGTCTTCTAAAAGAGAATAGCTACGCCCCCGATTGTACCAGTCTTGGGCAAAGCTGGGGTCGATGGCAATTGCTTGAGTGTAATCTTTTATGGCACCTTGATAGTCTTCTATGGCGTAGCGAGCGTTAGCCCGATCGCTGTAAAATGCAGCAGATTGAGGATTGATTTGCAATGCTTGGGTGTAATCTGCGATCGCACTTTCATATTTTTCTAAAGCATAGTTGGTAGAAGCCCGGTTATAATAAGCTTCAATTAAATCGGGATTGATTTCTAAAGCTTTGTCATAATCTGCAATGGCTCCATATTCATCTCCTAAAAGACGACGAGCATTGCCCCGATTGCAGTAAGCTTGGGAAAAATCAGGCATTAATTCTATGGCGATTGTGTTATCATCAATTGCCCCTGGGAAATCTTGCAAAGCTTCACGGGCGATACCCCGGCCATAATAAGCCGCGGCTAAGTTACCATCGATTTGCAATGCCCTGTCGTAATCTTTAATTGCTCCTTTATGATCTCCTATAGAACGACGAGCTGCGGCGCGATCGCAATATCCTTCAGCTAAATTAGGATTGAGTTGTAATAAGCGATTACTATCTTCAATTGCACTTTGATAGTTTCCCAATCGGCGAAGCGCATTCGCCCGAAAGCCGTATACTAAAGCTAGTGTCGGATTTTCTTGCAATGCTCGGTCATAATCTGCAATTGCACCTTCATAGTCTTCAAGGGTGCTACGCACCAGACCCCGTTGGCAATAAGCTTGCACATCATCAGGATTGAGTTTCAGCGCTTGGTTAAAATCTTTAATTGCGGCTTGATAATTTTGTAGGTGAGAGAGAACCAAACCACGATTGTAATATGCACTGGCAAAGCTGGGGTTAATTTTTAAGGCGCGATTGTAATCTGCCATCGCACTTTCATAATCTGCTAGAGCGTAGTAGGCATTACCTCGGTTATGATAAGCCTCTGCTAAGTTAGGATCTAATTCTAATGCCCGACGGTGATCGGCGATCGCTTCGTGATAATTTCCTAAGAGGTGGTGAATATTACCCCGATTGCTGTAAGCTGCGGCAAAATCAGGATACCACTGTAAAGCTTCTTGAAAATCTGCGATCGCTCCTTGAGAATCGCCGCGATCGAAACGAGCTACACCGCGATTATGATAGGCATTGGCAATATCAATATTAATGTTATCAGCTAATTGGGTGCTGATTTCTATGGTTTGGATATAATCGGCGATCGCTTTGTCGTAGTCTGCTAAAGCAAAGTAGGCATTGCCGCGACTGTGGTAGGATTGGGCGAGATTCGGGTCGATTGCTAATGCTTGGTTATGGTCAGCTATGGCTTTTTCATAATCTCCTAAAAAGTAATATGCATTGGCGCGGTGATAATACGCTGTGGCAAAATCGGGGTTGATTTCTATGGCGCGATTGAAATTGGCGATCGCACTGTGATAATCTGTGAGGCTGCTCGAAATAATTCCTCGATTATGGTATGCTTCGGCGTAATCTGGATTGAGTTTGATTGCTTGGGTGTAAGCTGTAATGGCTGCTTGATGCTTTCCTTGTAAATTATTGTTGAATCCTTGATTGAAAAAATCTTCAGCATTCATATAAATAACTTTTTTGACTTATGATAGCCCCTAGCTTTTAGGTATGAGAATGTTTAGTCTAGGCGCTTTTTTGTGATTTTTTTGCTGATTTTAAATCAATCTTAGCGATCGATGTACGCCTGCCGAGTTTCTCTCGCTTTCTATCTACAAAGCTTTTTGTATTTTTTAACCGTCGAACTCCTAAGAAATAAGGCAGGAGGCAGGAGGCAAAAGGCAGAAGGAAAGAGGAACGCTGAGGTTCTCCAGCCGGGGAAAGACTGGCAGGGAGGCAGAAGTTAGAAGGCAGAAGGAAAGAGGAACGCTGAGGTTCTCCAGCCGGGGAAAGACTGGCAGGGAGGCAGAAGTCAGAAGGCAGAAGGAAAGAGGAACGCTGAGGTTCTCCAGCCGGGGAAAGACTGGCAGGGAGGCAGAAGTCAGAAGGCAGAAGGAAAGAGGATTTGACTTGTTTCTTTCGCCCTTCCCGGAGGTGCGCCTTCGTTGGAGACTCACGTTAATTTAACGTGAATTCGATGTATAGGATTTTGACCTCACCCCCAGCCCTTCTTCTTCAAGGAGAGGAGAGCAAAAAGCCTAATTTTTCTTTACTCCTCCCTCTCCTAACAGGAGAGGGAGGCTGGGTGGGTTTGTCTTGTCGAATTCACCTTAAGTAGAACGGTGTGAAAAATTCAATGTTTGTAGTAAGGACTTTAGTCGGAAGGAAAGGGCTAAAGCCCTTACTACGAGCTAAGTTTAGCTAACGTTATATTAGTTAACATACTTTGATTTATTCTCATCGACTTACTTAATTGACGACTTGGCTACCATGACTGCGGGGATCGTCTTGACTAGGCGTTGGTGCCACTGGGGCTGAGAATTTGGAAACTTGTCCGCTAGATTGACCATAGGGCAGAGATGAACCAGTAACTAAAGCCTCTAAGTTGCTAGCCATGATTGTCCGGGGTTGATCGCCGATCGCTTGGGCGATGGTTTCCCCACCCGGCTTCAAAAACACAAAGTGCGGAATCCCATCTACGCGATATTTCAGCATTTCTGGTAACCACTTGGTATTATCCACATTCAGCATCACAAAATTTAGTTTGTCAGCATATTCTGTTTCCAGTTGAGCGATATCTGGTGCCATTTTTTGGCAGACAGTACACCAATCAGCATAAAACTCCACTAGAGATGGTTTACCGTTGGTCATGGCTACTTCTAGCGGTGTGGACGCTTCACTTAATTTTGCCAAGGAAGCCGAAGTTGTTTCTGTTCGCAATCCTAAGAAAAAGGCAACGCTAAGAGCGATCGCGACGATCGCAACTAAGAAGTTTCTCAAACGCTTCCCTAAGGTGGATTCAGGCTTTTCGGGAGAATTAACTGGTGAACCCGTACTCATAATAAAATTATTACAACTTATTAAGTAGTCTATTTCAGGGTAACTGAAATTTTGTTAATTAAACCCTTCACATAAATGAAGGGTTTTAACATCAGGTTAAGTCAGAGGAATTTTACACAATTCTTGGAACAGTAGGTTTACTACCTTGCTCATGAGCTTACCCTGAATGTGCTTACCACCCAAAAGCTTTTCACCTTGCTCGGTGACGTTAGCTTTGAGCGAGTCGCGGTAGCCAATCAACTCATTGGTCAGTTGATTTTTTGGTAGTCTGCCAGTTTCCACGCCAGTTAAGACATATTGCCACAGGCTAATTCGACACAGTTGGGAACCGCTAGCTTTTTCTACAAGCCCATCACCCGACTGTTCTAAAACAGTACCCATGCCTAACCTCATTTTGAAAGTGTCGCGGCTGCGGTTGCGCTTGATTCGTTTCGTCTCGCCAGCTAAGCGTTTGACAATGGTTTCTCCGTTTTTACGATCGCGCTCGGTTTTCTTGACTTCCCGAACCTCATATTCAATCACGGGTTTACCGTTTACACCCAGGAACGACTCAAAAGGATAAATCCTGGTGAGTAAACGCGATCGCACTCTTAAGCCAAAACCGAACTTATCAAACACGTCCATGTAAGGCTTGAATACAGGTAAGTCAAGCATCTGAGTGATTATTGCTTCCAATCGCTGCTCATAAAGTGAGATATCACACATCCATTCGGCGTGTAGTTCTAAGATTGGGTCAATTTCAATTCCGTAGTCTTTGGCAATGGATATTTTATAGCGATTTTCGATTCGGGTTTTTCCGGCGGGCGAAATTTCGAGCCTTTTAGCTAACCATGCCCAAAGCGGTGGTAAAAATCCTGCCTTGGTAGAGGCGCTCCTGGTGTGAGCGACTTCTGGGAATTGCCAAGCCAGAAGCTGTCTAGCATAATTCACGATCGGCGATTGAACTCGGTTAAGGTGTTCAAGTTGCTGGCACAGGTCTCGGAGTTCATCTATGGGTTCTGGCTGGTGCATGAGAAAATATCTCATGTTTATTTCGCCATTTTCCAGTCGATGATCTGGATCGTGCCCGTAGGCAGCCATAGCCAAAGCATCAGCAGCATCAGATTTATTAGGCAGATTTTTTCCGCCACGATAGCGGCGTAACTCAACGTGACCCACCCAGAGAATTTTGATTTCTAACTTTTTAAGAATAGATGCCCACAGTCTAGAATAGTGGTTTCCTGTAGGTTCTAGAATCGCGTAATCTGGTTTTATTTCTATTAGATATTCAGCGAAATAAAAAGCTGATTTTTGCTTTTTTCTAACATCTGGATTGGAATAAAAAGCCGGATAGAAGCTTGATGCTTTGTTCCTTGTTTTATTCCAATAGCTTTGTAATCCGCCCTTTGGGTATTGTGTTAAAATATGAGTTGTGATGCTATTTTTGCTAACATCAATCCCCAAAATCGTTGATTGAATTGTCATGGTTCGGCAAAAAAGTAAGGTGAATTATCAGGACTGGCATCCTTTGGTAAACCCGAACTTAATAGCGCACGAATCACCCTAACGCCCCACAATTTAGGGGCGCGATTCAGGAGTAAACGCATTCGGGAGAATTAATCAAAAGAATTGCCGCGCATGAAATAGAGAACACCACAATTGAGTGGTGCAATTCACTCTAAACGCTGCATTTTCTCTGATTAACTTGCGAATTGTTTTGGACACAACCCGCGACTCTGGGGTTACCCAGAGTTTCGGCTACTGTGTCAGGTAGCCCACACTTTAGTGGTGCGATCGCAATTTAAAAATTGCAATTCATCAGGCGGTTATTCTTCTTCGTCATGTTCTAATTTCTGAATAACTTCTATTAATTTGTCAGAAGCTGAATCAAGAATTTCTCTAAGTTGCTCGTCAACTGCCACATTAGTTATTTCAGCATCCCTCATGAAGTTTAAAGCCTGAGAAATTTTGGCTTGAACGTGATGTAATGAATGCCAATGTATGTAGTAATCCCAGGATGGATCTGGTTGTGGGATATCGTCTAAATTTTCATTATTCATAAATGTCATCCTCGTCAAAAACATCGTCATCACCAACTAATGAATATTGGGTTTCTGGGTCGATTTGGTTAAGAACATCAACCATTGCCCGACCACTCAAAACATCAAAAACGGAGTAATTACCCTGGTTCATGGCTGCATGAATTTGAGTCATTTTCAGAGCTTGTTCGAGTTCTGGAGTTCTTAGTCTGGGGTCAACATCCTCAATGGAGTTGATTGGCGGCGGCTCCTCATTTCCCTCAATCCAGCGCTCAATTTGGCTATTACAAAATTCCTGCCAAGCTTCGGCGCTGGGTGGTTGAGGCGCAGTTTCTAAAAAATCAGCAAGTTCTTTTTGCCGCTGGATGCCTTCATCTTTGCACCACATAGCCTCGACCCACTCGTGATTTATAGCAAAACCGCCCTTACTTATTGCCTCTGTTGCAACTTCGGTTGGGGAAGCAAGGCGGTGTCGGGCAATGAGTTGGGCTAGCGCCTGTGATTGGACGCTGCTTAACCTTTCGAGATCGATAATCCACAAAGAAGCGCCGCCAAATGATGATGTTCGCTCCAGGGGGAACGGATCGCGCATCGGTATTCTGTAGCCTGGAAATAAATCCAAAATTGGCTCGTAAGGGTTACCCGGTTTGAGAGTTACCCAAGTGTCATGTTTGGTCATAAGGTTTTCCACATTTGCATCTGCTCACGGCTTCTTGCCAAGCTTGAACAATAGAGAGCGCATCATCGCCAGTAAAAGTTTGTCGCTCTCCGGTAAGCCAAACTATAACCACCATCTCTAGTGGTGGTTCGGTTGATTGGCCATATTGAACTTGGCGGACTAGCGCCAAGTTCAACCATCCAGAATTGGGTGTTTTACAAGTAAACACGGTGGGAACTGATAAAATGAGCATAATTTCTTGGTTCGGTTGCGCGGATCAAGGGGCGATCGCATTTCCTCCATCACAAGCAAACGCGATCGCTAAAAAATCAGCAGTTAAAAAGTATCGTTTTCTGTCCCGGCTGGCTTGTCTTCTGCGGTCACAGGTTCCGGCGGGTAAAGTTGAAGCTGGACAAACATCATAAGGTTTTGAGCAGCTGTTTCTGGATGATCGTCTTCTTCCAAAGTTGCAGTAGCCTCAAATGTCTCTGTTTGGTAATTCCCCAGGTTTTTGACCCGCTTATAGGTAATAGTTTTAATTTCCATTTTTGTTGTCGTATTTTGATCGCAGTTTAAACAAGTCCATTCGTCGATCGCGTTTATCCAGCACAGGTGTTTACCACAGTCAGGGCAAAAGTAGTTGCTACTATCACCTTCTGTAATCATTTGAAAATGACCTGGTAACGGTTCTAAGAGAATTGGCGGCGGAAGATGTGAAAAATCACGCATGACCAAAAAGTTGTGCTATTTTTGACCTGTCCAAGTTTGAAGTGTTGAGTCAGTCAAAAGCTCACGCGGTAGCGTTCACCGGTGAGCTTTGACCCTAACCTTGGTTAACTGACTGTGGCTGTGGTTGGTCAAACATCACCTGAAAAACACCACCACCTTGCCGGAGAAGGCTTGCATAAGCATCGGCATCAGTTCGGGTACGAAGTCGCGCAACACAAGCATTTTCACCGTTGGGCATCAGTCGGAAAATTACCCACGGTCTAATTTCATCGCGGTAAGTCATAATTAAAATTCCAAATTTTTCAAAAAAACACCAGCGCAAGTTCTACCAACTAACGCTGGTGACTTCCCTATAAATCCATAAAAACGTCTGGTGGTTGTTTACTGCTGCATAGGCAATTCTCCTTGACCGTAACGGACTTGATTAATGAGCGCTTCGATTAGTCCTTCCCTGTCGCCCAACGCAAAATTGCTATTGATTTGATGCCCGATTTCATAAATTTCGTCTCGGCAACGTCCAGGGGTTAAATCACACAACTGAGCCGCCAGCGACGAAATTAAAAATAATTTTTCGCGTCTGGTCATCAGCTGAAATTGCGCTCCATAATCCGACTGCAATTTTTCCAATAAGGAACCATCGCCAGGTGTGTAATTTGTGTAGTAACCTACAGGTTTTGTCATGGTTCAGGAACTGCCAGCAATCAGCTACTGGCAGGTAGATACATAGTTGTGGTTAGCGAGAAAATTTTGATTTACGTCTTGTTTACCTCCTTAATAAACAGCATGATTTGTGGCGTAACTCGTGTAGGGATGATGCCAAAACTTTAGAATTCAGAATTGGTGAATTCACAAATTGTGAATTATTCCTCCTGTTCTTCATCAATAACAATTTCACCAATAACGATATTCACGATGTTGTTTTCAAATTTGAAATCAGTAATCGCAAATTCCACATCATCAACATCTGTGATAACCACCTTGGTGTTATCTGGGTAATGCTTCAAGTTTGCAATCAGTTCTACAACTGTTGTTGTCATGCGGTTACCTGGGTAAGTGTGCAGTCAAATAAATCACCGCGCAGACAACGCGTATCTGCACTCTGTTCTCGGTGATGGTTTAGGGTGGTGCCGCGCCGGGGAACTAAGCCAAGTGGCGCGGGTGTGTTGCTCCTGAATGTGCCCTCACAGGCTCAATGGCAAGGGTGAGGGGGGAGGTAAAAAATAGTTTTCTATGTGAGAAACTAATGTTATGTTAATCATACAGAAAACCTCCTGTCAACAGTTTTCTATATGAGATTTAGTTTTCTATATGTAAAATGGGTTTACCGTGTATGAGCAAGAAAAATGGCGAGACCGAAAAAACTGGCAGACGACGCAAAGAACGTGTCCCTATTCCTGAGCCAGAAGGACTGGGAGCTATTCGAGATGAGGGCAAAAACGATGGGATTGAGCAGGGCGGACTTGGTAGCGAAGATAGCGAGGGGGGACATACCACTGGGTCAGTCCTCTCCCTCGATGGAGAAAGCAATCTTGGAAAAGTATTAGAGCGACTTGAGTTATTAGAGCAAGGTTTCAAGTACTATGTTGGTTCTCATCGCCAGCGTCTCGAAGCTCGCCTTGATGAGAATAAGAAATTTGTAGACTCATTTGACGAAGGAATGAGACTGATCAAGGCTGAACTTTACAACATAGCCGCTCAGTCGCTCGAAAAACCTGAAGAAACTGAATAAAACCGTCCTGCCAGTAGAGGTTAGGGCGGTTTTATTTTGTGAAGAGGCTATGAAGTTTACAAATGCGGGATTTCCCGATGTCTCTACCAGGACATTTCCCGCATCGTGGATTGAGTAGCATCACCAACTCAAATCACTATGCAAGATTTAGCACAGTTTGTAGCTTTACAACCACCTTTCATTATCTTCTTGATAACAAGTTTTGTTGTCATTCTGTTGTATTTTGCACTGTACTTTATGTCTGTTTTGTTTCAGTTATTGCCTGGATCGAAGTTTCTATCTTCAGATGTTGACGATATCATGGCTCGTTTATTTCGACCTCAGCCACCCAGACCACGAGGCAGAATATCTCAGTCATACCGCACCGACCCTAGAAACAGATACCTACAGAGCGATTTACTGGTTCTGGTCAAAGGTGATGTAGCAGCCGCCAAACGACTTTTGGCACAGCAGCGGCGTAAACACCCTGGTAAATCAGATAACTGGTACTTGGAGAAAGTTATCTATGATCTAGAGCGCGATCGCCATTGAGCTAGAAAAACCAAAAAGCCACCGAAGATTTAGCTGATCGTGGTGGCTCTCTGAAAATTAACTAATAGTAGTATGCCAGAAAGTACATATAAAATCAATCTTCCGTGGACGGAAGAACATGAAGCATTCTGTTACCAACACCATATCCCCCCAGCGGCAAAAACTCTCTGGCAATGGCTAATGAGGCAAGGGGAAATAGCAGCAGAAATCGAGCCAGATTTGAAGCAATTTAGGGCATGGCTAACCAAGGTAAGAGGTAAACCATACGCTCACAATTATCTCAAAAAGATGTTTGACATACTGGTATCATCCGGTGTTTTGCAAGTAATTAAACAGTTTAGTTGGAACTCATTTAAGTTAGTTTTGCGACCTTTATCATGGCTGAAACCACCTAAAAAGAAGCGAGAAAAAAACTTACAAAACAATAACTCTAGTTACACTTTACAGGCTTCAAACCAGCAATCTCCCGACGGGGGTAATATACAGCAGCAGCATTCTTATTCTTCTATTAATCAAGAGGTACTCTCGGAATCGGGTATACATTTTGATGACACCGTGACCGAAGTATTAGAACGTCCAACATGGGAAGTAAAACTAGCTTTAATCTTGTTTCAAATTCGCGGAGGTTTGAATAAAGTAGATAACCCTGAAGGATTTATTAGAACTTGTTTACGTTGCCGGTGGTGGGAGAGTCATCACAATTACTGGGCAATATGTAAGAAGCTTTCAAATGCAACAAAACCAGACGATCCTGTTTGTGCGTTTGATTTAGAAACTTTCTTTGATGACGAATAAAAAAACTGCCTCTTTTGAAGGCAGCAACATTTAATAACCAGTTTGATTATGAATCAACCAACATTATTTGACTTAGAAGCTTTTACTAAGTCCCCAGTCCCCACTCCCCTTTACGATCCGGCCTGGGATGAAATAACTGCGCCCCAACACAGCGACAAAAACTTAGACGATCGCAAATCCCCTTGGGACGAGTGGGAATTACGTGTTAGGGCGCAAGTATCACCTAGCACAACCGTAGAATCATGTGTTGGGGCGCAGGTAACAATTTCAACACCCGTAAAACCGCTTGTTGGGGCGCACGTTGCATTAGATACCAAAAAATCTGCGCCCCAACACGATACCCACTGGGTAGAGAAGTATTGGGTAGAGCGCTCTAGTAATAAATATTGGTATTACCGCTATTGTTGGATGACTGGCAGGAAGAAGCATCGGCGGTATCTTGGCAGTGTAGACAGTCCCAAGGCCAGGCTTAAAAAAGAAGATGTAGAGATTGCGATCGCGGACGGTCAAACGCCGGCTGAGATTGAAGAGTTAATTCGCTCCTGGGGGTCGGGAGACAAGCGACAAAGGGAGAAGGGGAAAAGGGGAAAAGGGAAAATAACTCCTAACTCCTAACTCCTAACTTGTAACTTTATTGTGCGCCTGTAAAACCTTTGTAAACTAAGCTTTTTAGCTATTTTCACTTGTAGTTTGTGCGCTTGTAGTGGCGATGCCTGCGGCGGGCGGGTACGCCTACGCCAATTTTTCGCTATACCCCATGCCCAATGCCTAATGCCCAATGACTGATGACTGATGATCATGAAAAATGCGATCGCCGGCTTTCGGTACAGCGATCGCATCTCTAAATGATTACATGTCATAGGTTATATTCCCCCGGCTAAATTTTGGGTAGGTTTACGATCGTGAAAAATGCGATCGCCCAAGTTGGTTTTATGGCGATCGCGTCTGTGAAAAATCTACCTGGAAAAAGCTTATTCGCCCGGTTTCATTTTGGGTAGTAGGTCTGGGTAGAGTTCCTCAACTTCATCCCATGCCCAATTACTCAAAGCTTCCAGGGCAACAGCTAAATCGAATGGGTGATCATAGTCCCCAGCCTGCAATCGGCAGTAGAAGACTTCAAGCCTGAGAAATAGGAGACTGTGCTGGGTGGTCATAAAGTGGCGATCGCCGCGCGAACTTCATCGATGTCAACTTCTAAATATGGGTCAAGCCCTTTGTTATCCCGGTGTCCGGTGATTTTGCGAATCACGGCTTTATCAACGCCATTCTTCCGCAATCGGTTTACCAGACTCCGGCGGGTAGTGTGGGTAGAAATTCCCTTAGTCCCCATTCCGGCTTTCTCGGTTGCCCGCTTGAGGACATCATAGGCATTACGCCAAGTAACCGGCTTTGTACCACAGCGCGAAGGGAATAACCACTCTTGTTCCCCAGGTTCAAACGGCAAGAGAGATTCCTTGAGATTTTCATGCACTGCAATTTCTACAGTATCGGCGGTGCCGTCTGGTCGATGCTTGCGGATAATTGCGGGAAAAATCAGCACATCTTTGGGTTTGCCATTCTTGTAGTAAACATCACTGACTTTCAGCTGAATGAGGGCTCCCCAACGTTCGCCAGTGTACCAGGCCAAATCCCAAAGTAATTTGTACCTATCAGTTTTGATTTGCTTGCGGATTTTAACAAAATCACTATCTAAGATGACAGCTGCTTTTCCGCATCTGTTATTTTTAGGCATATTAGAAATTGAACTTTTGGTGTTCCGCTTTTACCTAAAAAACAGGTGAAAGCGGAATTTCGTAGATATTCACTATTAGCAAATATTTGCTCAATCCTAATTGGAGTAATGCTTTGGCGTCCTCGGTAAATATTCCACTTCTACATAAAACTGGAAGATTTACCATTTCTTTAATCCGCTATAAAACAGATTTATCCACCATCAAAAATCTGATTTATGGCAGAACCGACCCTACAGCAAGTTTTTGGTACTAACGCAAGTCAAGATGCGACAACTATCACTATTACCAAAGCAGACCTTACAGGCTTAACAGCTAGTGGTAGCAACACCGCTGAGAGCTTAATTACAGCAATTATTCTCAAAGCATCAAGCTATTTGAATAGTACCAATCAAGGCACAAACACTGATATTCAAATCACAATCGAAGATAGCAACTTTCCACAAGTCGTGACGAGAAATAACGCGCAGTATAGGCAGACGACTTATAACGTAAACTTCCAGTCTGCCGATAACTATACTTTAGACCCGGATAACTTCTAATGGTAATAGCTGCAAGAACCGAAACTACTTTAAGCCCAACCATTACACAAGCCAGCCTGGTAAATGCTATCAAAACTGCATTTTTCAACGCTGGTTACTCTTCAGTTTACGACGAATTCGTGAGTGGTACTGACCAAATTTTAGTTTATGAATGGGTAAACGATAGCACAAAGAATTTTGGTAAAACTTACCTCCGAATTCGTATTACTACAGCTCTGCTAATTGGGCAGCAATTATATACAGGGTGGAACATTGGAACCCATACGGGAACCAACGGCAGTACAGAAGCAACATATTCAAGTTTTGGCAGTTCTACAACTATTCTGCTTAATGCTTTAAATGGTGCAGAAGAATATAAATTTGTATTTGTTAGCCAAGGCACTTTATTAGTACCTTTAGGTATTATTGCGCCCTTTGATAGACCTGGTTGGTGGGATTTGAACAGCTGGGCTTATGGCTTTTTCTTTACAACTAGTTCTCCTTCATCTCTTCGTGGTGTAGCTACGGCTGCCTTGCCTTACTCAAGCAGCGATTTTGATACATTTTTGACCAATTCAAGAATGAGTTCAGTTAATCCACAAACAAGTAAACCGGACATTATCAAAGGACTACTTTTACTGACTCAAAGTAGTTCGGGGGTAGGTGGTGCAACATCTGAAGACTTAGCTATAGGTTCTTTCAACGGTCAGACAAGACTATCAATTGTAAGTCCCGTAAATTCGGGACAAGAGTATTTAGTTGTTAGCAACGTAGCCGGAGGATTAGGCGTAAGAATTGCTTAACTATGTATTCCTACAAGCGCTATTCTTCCTGTCAGATAAAAGTCAGTTGCTTTAGCTGGAAATATCTCAACTTTACGCAATTGACTATTTCTTTAAAAGCTTATGTCTACAAACTTAAGGCAATACGCCAAATTACCATTAAGCAGGCATTTTTTGGCGAAAATTACAAAGAAACATCTACAGCCTTAATTCTTTACAAAGCTGATAATGGCAATAATCTTACGGCTGAAGGAATACTTGCAGCCTTGCTTTTTAATTGTTTCATCAATCGTCTAAACCTGGTAAATATTGATTTATTTTTCTCAGGTTCTGATTTCAACAACGCACAAAGAATTGCCACTTACTGGCTGCAATTCTTTGATTATCCATTAGATGAATTCAATAATCCTGATATTTCGCAATCTGTGAACCCTAATAACTTCTAATAATGTCTACTCATTGTTCAATCTCAGACAGTACAGCAATCGTAACTTTAACCAAAAACGGGAAAACTTTTGAAATAAAAAGTACTAAGCCACCATTAACAATTACCTGCAAATCAGCAAATAATCCAGAGTGTACCGCTGTGAAAGTTGACTATTATCGAAAAGATAAAAATTCTAATACTAATGCTGGGGAGCATCCCAATTTTGCAAAAATAAAGAAAGAAAAATTATTCGCGACGAATCGTCGCGAATAATAAGGGGGAACTTAATCTTGTGGATCTTCCTCCTCTTGCTCAGAACCAGAACTAATATCTAGTAGACAATTATCAAGGGTATCAATTATTTTCTGTAGCTCATCCCAAACATAACGTCTGAAAACAGACATAACAGCATCAATATGTTCAGTAGTACCAGCTTTGCCTAAATGCTTGTATTTACTCAGTTTTGAAGATGTCACTTGAGGTAAGCAAGGAGTAGAAGCTTGTAA
>LWTK01000060.1 GCA_003326205.1 Nostoc sp. ATCC 43529 | reverse complement strand
TCTGATTACTCTTCATTCAGAGATTCATCAATTAGTCAGTTTAGTCAACATCGCCAGTGGGAAGATGGCATAACATGGAAAAGTTCTCTTAATAACTTGAGATTAATTATTCAACCTTATATCTTTTACCATTTGCTGTTACCTTGGTTAGATGTATTCAACATTCCTGGGATGAAACGCTGTTTCCTTAAGTTGATTGAATTGATGAATGATTTTCGAGCTTCTCCGATTCGTTTCTCTATTGCTAGCTAGTCTTTATCTCTATTTTTTCTTTCCCGAAGGTAACAAAAGAGGGATTATACTCTTTACTTTGAACAAAATCTATAAAACGTTCCTCAATTTCAGATTTAAAATTATCCCATTGTTCATAGGATAAATTACGTTGATTAATCCAGTTATTAACTCTTTGAATAAACTGCAAGTTATTTTCATTATTTTTTTGTACTGGATAGTTGGGAAATTGATATTTATTTCCTATACAGGATAATCCTACATCAACAGTATATATCTGAGCATCTTTAACTTGATTCCAATGCTCTATTAATTCTTGAGAAAGAATGTATTCAGTTTTTTTAGTTCCATCGAAAATTTCCCAAATATTAGAAATTTATTTATTCACAAAATTTATTGTAAAAAGCTTTACTAGCTTTTTTTGAAATTCACTAACTTCTTGCTCGTAAACAATTTCAGCAGTATCATCTTCCTTTAATTGAGAAATTATTTGATTATTATTTATTGAGGAACTGCCTGAATTATTATCTAGATTTTCATTATGTAGACTAACATCAAAAATATATGGAAAGTTAAAAACTAAATCTTTTAATCCTTGTCCTTTTATCTGAATACGACAAGAAAAACTGTCTGATAGTTGGGCTAAATTAGGAATGTCTTCGTCAGCATTTTTTAAATAAATTCCTTTATATTCTTGAATAAAAGCTTTAAATTGTTCTTCTCTTTCTGACTTAATTTCGTCGCGTTCTTGCTCTATTAAATGACATTTTTTTATCCAATTATTGATTCTTGGAATAAATTGTGCATCACTTTCATCAAGTTTACGTTTTGGATAATTTGGAAATAAAGGTTTACTTCCTATACAAGATATTCCTACATCAACAGTATATATCTGGTCATCTTTAATTTGATACCAATGTTCTATTAAATTTTGATCGAGAATATATTCAAGTTTTCTACTACTATCTAAAATTTCCCAGATTTCTGCAATTTTATTACCACCCAATTCTTGATTAATAAATTTTTCTATCTTTTTTTGTAACTCATTTAGTTCTATATCAAAGGAAATACCAAGAATACATCCATCTTCCAAATCAGCAATTACTTCGATTCCATAAATTTGTAGTCTGTCTACATCAAAAGAAGAAGGATCTATCTTTAAAATAAGTGCAATAGCATAGTGAAGTTTAGATTTTTTATTTTCTTCACGTTTTTTTGAGAATCTTGCCAATCAAATATCAAAGTTTTTATTGAACCCTTTAGTTTATTTCCATGTTCCTGGCGATTATTCAAATTAGCAACTGTTATTGGATTTTTTCTTAATGCACCTGGTGGCGATGCAGCACGTCCTTCTGTTGTTAGCCTAAGCCGGATATGCGGAAAACCCTGAGAACTTTCAACCATTAATTTCTCCGGACAGCAAAAATTAATACTAGGAAACTTGGATTTCTGCGATCGCTTCTTCTAAGTGTTCCTGAATCA
This sequence comes from Nostoc sp. ATCC 43529, assembly GCA_003326205.1. GTDB lineage: Bacteria > Cyanobacteriota > Cyanobacteriia > Cyanobacteriales > Nostocaceae > Nostoc. Next base: position 71,382 of record LWTK01000060.1, on the reverse strand, counting down.
CTAGCTCCTCCCGCTCAAGGATTGCTCATTTAGCTGCATCTTGGGCAACTCTCACAGCTTGAGCCGCAGAAAAATCTTTCATCTGCTCAATGATCCTTGACCAATTGATAGATCCTATTTCAATTGCAGATAGTGTTTCCTTTAGTATAAATTCTAGCTCCTGTTTTCCTGGTTTGGGTACTGCAATCAAGTCATCAAATCTTCTCCAAAGGGCAGTATCCAGAGATTTATTCAAGTTCGTTGCTGCTACTAAAAGTCCAGAAGAGGGTTGATACTCATCCAAAATCTGAAGAAATGTATTTACTACTCGCTTAATTTCTCCTACTTCTTGATAATCTTCTCGTGACTTAGCAATTGAGTCACATTCATCAAGAAATAACAAACATGGATTTTTGGAAGCATCCTCAAATACAAGTCTCAAATTGGTTGCAGTTTCGCCTAAAAAAGACGATACCATTGCATCAAATCTAACTTTCAGCAGTGGTAAACCAGTATTCCAAGCTAGACGCTCTGCTCCTAGCGTTTTTCCACAACCAGGTGGGCCATATAAAAGAATTTTTTGTCTGTAACGTAGTCCATGATGAGCCAGCCTATCTCTAGCTGCATACTCCCGTTCAATTCGGCAAAAACGCTTTTCAATATTTTCAGGCAACACCATGTGATGGCGTAGTTTTTCCCTGGGTATGATAGTTACTAAGGGAAGATTAAATCTTTTACTAGTTGGTAATTCAGTTAAAGCCTGTAAGTTTTCTGGTACTAAAGAACCAGATTTGCTGCGATCTGTATATTTCTCTTTCTGGCTTTTTTTAGTAATATTCTCTAATTGATTGGCTAAAAGAGTGTGTCCTTTACTGCGTTCTTCCTCAATTACTAGGTATGTTAGTTTATCAATCGCCTCTTGATCTGAACTAGCGATCGCTCTAAAAAATCTCTTGAGAAGCTCTGCTTTCATACTGCCTCTCAGTATAAATAGTAACTTTTTATCTTTTGATTTAGTATTATTGTACTATAAAAGTGTACTGCATCGCAAATTATAACGCGATCGCCTTATGCTTAATCATTATATTAAATTATGTAAAACAAAAAACATTCTTTTGGTCATAAATTTTAGTCTATCTAGACATAGCCTGTTGCCTTCAGGTCTATATCATCTTCTCCTTCAATTAATAGCAAAGTCATCAGATCTCCTTCGACAAATCCTGTTAATTTGAAATCAGACATAGCTTTTAATTCTTGTATAGAAACTTTCTCAGAATAATATTTAAATATCATTTTAATTGCTTTATCTTTATCTAGATAATACTGATAACTACTGTCCTTGTGCATCAAATGTTCTACTATTTTTGTAATCCGGGCTAGAAGTTCTTGTTTGTCCCTCGAAGCTTCTTGCATAACTTCCTCCCAATGATTTAGTAAATTACTTCAATTATAAACAATTGCCCTCAGCGAACCTCCGCGTATGCCTTGGCGTCCCTTTGCGTTAAAAAACAAAAAAGGCGGGCAAGATGCCCACCTTACAAAAGATTAAAAGAATATTCTGTTGCTATTAACCCAATAATTGCTTAGCTTTAGCTAACACATTATCAACGCTAAAACCAAACTTCTCTAGACAAACACCACCAGGAGCGGAAGCACCAAAGCGATCAATACTAACAACGTCGCCTTCAGTACCTACGTACTTGTGCCAACCGAAGCTAGAGCCAGCTTCTACAGCCAAGCGCTTGGTAACAGCTTTCGGCAATACAGACTCTTTATAAGCTGCGTCCTGTGCTTCAAACAAATCCCACGCAGGTAGGGAAACAACGCGGACTTTCTTGCCTTCGGCTGTGAGTTTCTCGGCTGCGGTGACGGCGAGGCTCACTTCTGAACCAGTGGCAATTATAATCAACTCTGGTGTACCGTCGGAATCCACCACTGTGTAACCACCCTTGGTTACACCTTCAATGGAAGTACCTGCCAAGTTGGGTACGTTTTGACGGGTGAATGCTAACAAAGTAGGAGCATTTTGCTTCGCTCTTTCGATCGCCACCTTATAAGCACCAGAGGTTTCTGTTCCGTCGGCGGGACGAATTACCGTCAGGTTAGGAATAGCCCGCAGGGAAGCTAGGGTTTCGATGGGTTGGTGGGTTGGGCCATCTTCACCTTGTCCGATGGAGTCGTGAGTCATCACCCAAATCACCCCAGCTTGAGACAGGGCAGATAAGCGGATGGCAGCACGCATATAATCTGTGAAGATCAAGAAGGTCGCACCGTAGGGAATTAATCCCGAACTATGCAGCGCGATACCATTACAGATGGCGCCCATACCATGTTCCCGAACACCAAAGTGGATGTTGGGGTTTTGGTATTGCCCTTTTTGGAAGTCGCCTTTACCCTTAATTTCGGTAAGGTTAGAGTGGGTCAAGTCAGCAGAACCACCGATTAACTCAGGTAACACTGCTGCTAGTTTGTTGAGACAGGTTTCCGAGTGTTTGCGGGTAGGTAGTGCTTTGTCTTCGGCTGTGTAGGTGGGTAGTACTTTATCCCAACCATCAGGCAATTTGCTAGTTACGTAGCGTTCAAATTCGGCTGCTTCTTGGGGATACTTAGCTTTGTATTCAGCAAATGCTTTGTTCCACTCGTCTTCGTAGCCTGCGCCGCGTTCTACAGCTTTGCGTGTATGGTCAAGAACGTCTTGGGGAATTACAAATGGCTCATATTCCCAACCCAAATTTTTGCGAGTCAATGCTACTTCGTCTCCACCCAAAGCAGCACCGTGAACGCCAGCGGTGTTTGCTTTATTGGGGGAACCGTAACCGATGGTGGTTGTGACCTTAATAAAAGAAGGCTTATCGGTAACAGCTTTGGCTGCTTCAATAGCATCGGCGATCGCTTCTAGGTCAGTGTTACCTTCTTTGACGTGTTGGACGTGCCAACCATAAGCTTCAAAGCGCTTGGAAACATCTTCGGTGAATGCCACATCTGTGGAACCGTCGATGGAGATGTGGTTGTCGTCGTACAGAGCGATGAGTTTGCCTAATCCCAAGTGTCCTGCGAAAGAACAAGCTTCACCGGAAATGCCTTCCATGTTGCAACCGTCACCCAAAATTACGTAGGTGTAATGGTCAACAATCTTGGCATCGGGTTTATTGTATTTAGCGGCGAGGTGTGCTTCTGCTATAGCCAAACCGACTCCGTTGGCAATTCCTTGACCTAGCGGGCCAGTGGTGACTTCCACGCCTGCGGTCATGAAGTTTTCTGGGTGTCCGGGAGTTTTCGATTCCCATTGACGGAATTGCTTGATATCTTCAATCGATACGCTGTCGAAGCCTGCTAGGTAGAGCAAGGCATACTGCAACATCGAGCCATGGCCGGCGGATAAGATAAAGCGATCGCGGTTAAACCATTTAGGATTTTTGGGGTTAAACCGCATAAAGCGATCCCATAGTACAAAGGCCATGGGAGCCGCGCCCATCGGCAGCCCTGGGTGTCCCGATTTTGCCTTTTCTACGGCGTCAATAGCCAAGAAGCGAATCGAGTTAATACAAAGTTCTTCGAGGGATTGGGTTGCAACAGCCATAATATGATTGTTTTTAACGACGGGTTAGCACTCTTTGAGCTTCTCACTCTTACTGGGTTATTTTTCACAGTCAACAGTTAACAGTCAACAGTTAACAGTTTTATTCCTTAGGGTTTGAGTTTCCCATATAAGCGTGGTAACTGTTTATTGATAACTGACACCGATCAAAATTCCCACAGTATCCTCATCATCCCATTCCCGATTGTCGATGGACAAGCGGGATGTCCTGAGTTTCTGGTGATAAATCAAGCTGATAATTGGGTCATCTTGAACGCTTGGTCTATATCAGAATGATATCTATGTACTTTTGGCACTGTCATTTCAGGGAGGCAGGGGAAGATGGGGAGATTGTGGTCGAATTTTACCCCACCACTCCTCACTTCTAACTCCTGAATTCTGACTTCTTTTAAAGGTATTTCTTAAAGGCTAGTGTGACATTATGGCCGCCAAACCCGAAAGAATTGGATAGTGCCACTTCAACTTTTTGAGCGCGGCTAGAGTTCGGTACGTAATCTAAGTCACATTCTGGATCGGGATTTTCCAGGTTGATTGTTGGGGGAATTTGGTCGTTGGCGATCGCCAGTACTGTTGCGACTGCTTCAATACCTCCAGAACCGCCCAACAGATGACCTGTCATCGATTTGGTGGAACTGATTGCCACTTTATAAGCATGTTCTCCGAGAGCTTTTTTGATGGCAGAGGTTTCAGTTGAATCGTTAGCTGGGGTGCTAGTGCCGTGAGCATTGATGTAGCTGATTTGTTCGGGAGTTAATCCTGCATCTTTGAGAGCCAGTTCTATGGCTCTTGCTGCCCCTAGTCCACCGGGTACGGGGGAAGTTATGTGATAAGCGTCGCAGGTCATACCATAGCCGATCATTTCGGCATAAATGTGAGCGCCGCGAGCGATGGCGTGTTGCAGTTCTTCTAAAATTAAAATTCCTGCTCCTTCACCCAAAACAAATCCGTCGCGATCGCGGTCAAAGGGACGGCAAGCATGTGCTGGGTCGTCGTTACGAAAAGAAAGCGCCTTGCACGCAGCAAATCCAGCCACAGACAATGGTGTGACAGCCGCCTCTGTGCCGCCACAAATCATTGCTTGGGCATATCCCCCTTGAATTAAGCGAAAAGCATCTCCAATGGCGTTGGAGCCAGCGGCGCAGGCTGTGACAGCGCAGGAATTTGGCCCTTTAGCACCTGTGTGAATTGCTGTTAGCCCTGCTGCCATATTGGCAATCATCATCGGTATCATGAATGGACTACAGCGATCTGGTCCGCGGTTAAGGTAGATAGTTTGCTGATCTTCTAATACTTTGATGCCACCAACGCCAGAACCGATCATGACACCTACCTGTTCCGCATTTAAGTCATTGATAACTAACTGCGCGTCAGATATTGCTTGTTTTGCTCCTGCAACCCCAAATTGGGTAAATCGATCCATGCGCTTGGCGTCTTTGCGCTCCAAGTAATCATGTGGATCGAAGTTTTTCACTTCACCAGCAATGCGGCAATCATGGCGAGATGCATCAAAAAATGTGATGTAGTCAATGCCATTGCGTCCACTTAATAATCCATCCCAATATTCTGTTGCTGTGTTACCAATAGGTGTAATCGCGCCAACACCAGTTACAACAACGCGTTTACGTGTAAGATCTGTCATGATTCAGTTAAAGGTGGCGAAAAAGCGAAAAGTCGGAGCTAAGGCTTGCGGCGATAGTGCGGCTAAGCCGTGCTTGCAAGTGTCTGCCTGCGGCAACGGTAAGGGCGTACTGTTAGCGCAGCGTTAGCGACGTAGGAGCGTCACTTTTTCAGACGAAGCAGGCAAGAAATTCGAGATTAGCAACTAGGTACTGGTGACTAGGTGCAGGAGAAAAATCTTCCCAATCCCCAATCCCCAATCCCCAACTCTCAACTAAGCTGATGTGGTAACTTTGTTGCTAATGTAATTTACAGCATCTTGAACCGTTAAAATTCCTTCGGCAGCTTCGTCGGGAATTTCGATATCAAATTCTTCTTCCAAAGCCATTACTAATTCAACGGTATCTAAGGAATCAGCGCCTAAATCTTCCATAAATGTGGATTCTGGGTTGATTTTGGTTTTTTCCTTATCAACGCTAAGTTGTTCGGCAACGATTTCTTTCACTTTGTCAAAAATTTCCGTTTCGCTCATGGATATCAAGCCCTCAACTAATTGCTAGGATCTGCTCATTATAGGAGACATTTTTTTGAGCATATACATCTTATCGTCAACCGCGATCGCCCGTACACTGCCAATGGTTTTTCTGTTAGAAAACTCCTGCCCTGACTCTAAAGAATCCCTCAGTTTTCTTTAGACAGCTAGACAGTAGGTCGTAATACGCCATCGCGGATACCATGTAAATGCTTCTGTTTTCCGATTGATTATTGTCTAGAGCGATCACTCTAACCCAAACTATAGTTATATGCTATCTCAGACACTAAAATACGCTTACTTTCCTGGATGTGTTGCCCAAGGAGCATGTCGCGAACTTTATCAGTCAACTCAAGCCCTCACTCAAGCACTGGGCATTCAACTAATTGAACTTAAAAAAGCTGCTTGCTGTGGTTCCGGCACCTTTAAAGAAGATTCTCAACTGCTGGAAGATACAGTTAATGCTAGAAATATTGCCCTAGCAGAAGAATTAAATCTGCCGTTGCTCACCCATTGCAGCACTTGTCAAGGTGTTATCGGTCATGTCAACGAACACCTGAAGGAATGCCAAACTACTAACCCTAACTACATTGAACAGGTTAATGGCTTGCTGCACAAAGAAGGCTGTTCGCCTTATCGCGGCAGCACTGATGTTAAACATCTCCTCTACGCCTTGGTAACAGATTACGGTTTAGAGGAAATTACCAAACGTGTGACTCGGAAATTAACTGGATTAAAATGCGCGGCTTTTTATGGCTGTTATCTCCTTCGCGCTCAAAAATCCATGCCTGATGACGACCCTTTCCAACCAGAAGCGATGGAAAATGTTTTTCGGGCGGTGGGTGCAACACCAATTTATTACCGAGGTCGGACACAATGTTGTGGTTGGCCGCTTTCTAGTTATGCCACTACCCAATCTTTCAAGATGGCGGGGATGCATATTCAGGAAGCCTTAGCTTTAGGTGCTGACTGTATGGTGACACCTTGTCCTCTGTGCCACTTAAATTTAGATTCCCGCCAGCCAGAGGTAGAAAAGGTAATCGAACAAAGGCTAGGTTTACCAGTATTACATTTATCCCAGTTGATTGCTTTGGCTGTTGGAGTCAGTCCAAAAGAACTGGGTTTAGAACGTCACATTGTTTCTACAAAGCCAGTGTTGGAGAAATTGGGCTTTTATTAATCGTCCTTAGTCAATTGTCATTAGTCAATTGTCCTTTGCTAATGACAATGGATTAATGACTAATGACTTCTATTGGCTATTGTTGAGTTTACGTTGCAATTGTTTTAACGATTGATAGATATCTGGCAAGCGATTATAAATAGCAGATGCTTTGAGATATACTTTGTGGGAAACTGCGGGAGTTCCAGAGACGATTTCCCCTGGTGGAACGTCGCTGTGAATTCCAGTTTTAGCAGATGCGATCGCCCCATCTCCGATCTTCACTTGATTGGCGATTCCTACTTGTCCAGCTAAAATAACGCGATTTCCTACTTTCACACCCCCAGCCATGCCGGCTTGACCTGCGATCGCACAACCAGCACCTATTTGAGAACCATGACCGATTTGCACTAAGTTGTCAATTACTGTGTTGCGTCCTACTCGTGTTTCTCCCACCGCTGGACGGTCAATGGCGCTGTTGCAGCCAACTACCACACCATCTTCTAACACGGTATAGCCGGATTGTTCCATTTTTAACCAACCTGTGCGGGTAGGAACAAAACCAAAACCTTCTGCACCGATGACAGCACCACTGAAAATTACGCAATCTGCACCGATGTGTGTCCGTTCGTGGATGGTGCAATTGGCGTGTAAGATGGTGCGATCGCCTATTTTGACATCTGGATAAACTACTACATTGGGATGGATAATTACATCATTACCAACTTCTACCCCTTGTTCAATTACAACGTGAGGGCCAATATAAACATCACTACCAATTTTCGCCGTAGAGTGAATTACAGCGCTGGGATGAATTTCTGGAACTGGGCGATATGGTTGGTAAAAAATTGCGATCGCTTTAGCAAACAACAATCGCGGTTCTGGAGTACTTAGCCAGACGATACCACGTTCTTGTGCAAGTGCCTGTAACTTTTCATCCTGGGGCAAAATTAAAGCACTAGCATTGGTCTTAGCGATCAAAGATGCAAATTTTGCTCCCTCCACGTAGCTGAGATTATCGTTATTAGCCTCATCAATAGCTGCTACTCCGCTAATCTCTGGATCGTGGTTGGGATTCGCACTCAGGCTATTAGCTGTAGCTGCGTCGCCGAATTTGTGTAGGATTTCGCTGAATTTCATTAGTAAAAAACGCAAATCAAGTTCTAGGATTATTACATCAGTAACACGCTAAGATACCATTGCGTTTGTCAATCCATTCAGAAGGCAGAAGGCAGGAGGCAGAAGGCAGCTATGCTACCCACCCTTAAAAGAGTGGGATTGAAACAAGGACGTTTTATACCTTCCTGCAAGCAGTTTCGGTATAATTATTTATCCAAACGTGGCTCTAGACCCAAAACTAAAGTTTTAATTGTTACTCCTAACATGTTGCCTATTCCTTGTTGTATCTAATTTAATTACGAATTACAAATTATTTCATCAGTCTATAATCCTTAGCTTTAAATTTTTACGAAAATGTTACGACTTTATCATTTAATACTAGGTTTGATTTTGGCGCTATTAATACCAGTGGGAGCAAAGTTTGTTCTCCCACGACTTTCTCCAAAAAAACCGCCAAATCCGCCTGCTGTGTCAAAACTTGCCAACCCTAGTGAGCGCAAGGTCTGGCAGAAAATTCTCGGAAATACTTCTGCTCCAACTAACTGGCAAGTTGCTGTTTGTAATGAAAATGCGGCCTTGTTGTGTATTTCCTCTAAGGGAAAAGTTTTGGGTACAGTTGAGATTAACGTTTACCCACTAGAAAAGATTCCAGATTTTCAAAAGAAACTTACAGCTGCGGGTGTTCCTACTAATTCTCCAGTTGACTACCAAAATTCTAAATACCAAACTCAGGTCTTGACAGCCCTCAAGACTTGGGTAGCAGACAAATATGCTACTGTTGCCAAAGACCGTCAAGCTCAATATGGAAGGGACATTATTTTCTCAGACTACCCAACGCAATCAGTACCAGTTGGGAAGCTTCAGGGAATCCGGTATGGCTTTGCTGGACTTAACCAACAAGGTGGAGTACAAGAGCAACATATCGGTCATGTTGCCTTTGACGGGGCTAGACTTTACCTAATTACGACTGCCTTTGATTCAGGTACGCAAACAGGTAAGTTTGAAAAGCTGGAAAATTTAGCTATTTTTCAACCTTATTTATACGCGATCGCCGCAGATTTGCGTTTACCGCAATAGGGATTGGGGAGATGGGGAGATGGGGAGTGTGGCGAGTGAGGGGGAAAGATTTCTTCCCACACCTCCCTCTCCTCCCACACCTCCCAGCCCCCAGTCCCCCATCACCTTAAATCTCAGCCACCGCCCGTTCAATTAAGCGACGTGCCAAAGTTTGCGTACCTGTGTGTTCGTAATAATTAGTTGATACATCCAGAAACGCCGCGAGATAGTCTAACTTGTCATCTGCAACATCCACAAAATTTTGCAAGTTGTGGACAACTTTTTGTGGCGTTAAATTATTGGCGTTCACTAATCCGCTCATCCAACCTTTAACGGAGTCAAAGCTTTCGCCGATAAAGTTAAGTTTACTGCCAGCGTTGTTACCTGGAATCACATCTTTGATATTGTGGAAAGTTGAGTTTTGTTCTAATTCTTGCGGATTTGTTTGATTCAAACCAGATATTGCTTTGCTGATGAAGTCTGGGCCTAGAGGGATTAAACCATCAACACAAACTAAGGCTACCATGCGGATCAGTGACTCACCGCTATATTCTCCCAAAGAGGCAACAAAGTCGCCAATACTATCTCCAGGAATGCCGTTAATTTGGCAGAAAGCTATTAATTCAGCCACTAATTTTAATGTCAAATCGATGGTTTGAGCTTTGTCAGGTTTAGGAGTAACGGAGTTTAAAAAACCCAATAAAGGAATTTTCTCACCGACTTTGTTAGCTAAAGCTGCTGCGCCCAGGGCTTTATCTGTATTATCAACGGTTTGATATAGCCATAAAGCTGTTTGATAGCCTTGGGATTTATCGTTGAATAGATAAATTGCTCGTTCGCCAATTTGTTGAATTAAATCTTCGTCAGTTTCCAGAGTAACTGTTTTAATAGTGTTAACAAAGCCTACGGTATTTTGCCACTGGCCGGGAGCAACAAAATCGAGGGAATTTAACAGCGAAACAGTTAAGCCTCTGGTTGGTAATTCATCAACTAACTGAACAATCGATTTGCTCACAAAAATCTCCTTATTTCACGTTTTTTATGCTGATGTTGGCAATGCGGCTCAATTGAGTTTAGCTAGACCTTTGAGATTAAATTTTTCTATCCAATCTGCGCGATCGCTAGCTGTAAATGACGGGTCGCGGGAAAGTACTTTTACTTGGTATTTGCCCACTAAAATTGCAGTTTGCGTGTTACCTAGTTCGACTGCGGGATAACCCCCAATTTTTTTGGTGCTTTTCGAGAACTTTGCTGCCGTTGCTGGTACGCTACTGGTATCAGAAACAGACAGCAAAGCGATATTTTTACCGCCTTTTTTCAACGTCGCTTCCGCAAAACCTTTTTTCTCTTGGGTATAGACGCGCTGGTAACCATCACTATCATCTGGGAAAAATTTGTTAAATTCACTACCTTGAGTTGCAGTTTTAGCTACTGATTGACCGCTTTTTTGCCGACTGCTATCTTGTTGTGCCTGGTCAAAACGCCCCGGTGTTTTTGCAGTACAGGACGTTGTTAGTAATATTACTGAGAGCAATAACGCAGCCAAAACTCTACGCCCACGGTGTAAAACCATTTTTGGATTCTCCTGATACTTGAGCTTTGAGGCAATTATCTGCGGTGCTAGCGATTTTGACTCAGAAAATTTACTTTTTGATAATGATTGCTCAAGAGGCAATAGGCAAGGGGCAATAGGCAATAGGCAATAGGCAATGAAAGTCTTTTGATGTCAGGGTTTTACAATCGCTTTATGTTCTAAAATATGCTTCAATTACTAGAACTGCGGTAAGCAATAACAGCATAAAACGGATCTCCTCCGGGTGCGCCTAGCCACTGTAAAAAATTGGGTACTGTTGATTTCTGAACGATAACTTCTGGGGTGGTAAATCCCGGTATTCCGGCGAAGTAGCTCTTGACTAATTCCACTCGTTGTGCCTCTGAAGCATCCCGCCAAGCTTGAATTGCCTTTTGAAAGAACATCCGGTTAGAAAAGCTGATAATGGCGACACCACCGGGTTTGAGGATGCGGTGAATTTCGGAAAATATCGCTTCTGGATATTGGATATATTGCACAGATACGCAATTGAGAACCGCATCAAAATCTTCATTTGGCAAAGGAAGCTGGGGATTTTCGTTGATATTTTGCACAAAGTAACGATCGAAGCGGGGATTGCGTGCTAGTTCTTCGGCGTTGAGTCCGTGTCCCTCTATATGAGAAAATTGAGTCTCTTCTGGCAGATGGGAGACCCAGCTGCTCATCATATCAAAAATGCGGGTGTTGGGTTTGAGGCGATCGCAATACAAGTCTGTCAGTTGTTGAATAAATCCTTCATCTACATGGGTGACGAAGCGAGGATAAGCATAGAATAAGCGATCGTCTGTGTCGTCTAATTTTAGGCGTTGATTTGGTCTTAACTGCATAAGTCTCTCGTGTAGATAACTTTTTTCCAAAATTGGGGCAATTTCAGGTATTTTTAAACAAGCACTCTTTAACATATTTTAATAATAGTAAGGACATACGGCAGAATTCAGAATTCAGAAGTAAAACAACTTTGATGTCTGGCTTTCAGGACTAGTTTGTGGTAAGAATTCAGAAGTCAGGAGTCACAATAGTTGTTTAAAAAAATCAATAATTGTATACCTGCTTGATTTTTATTAAATTTTCAAGTTTGCGTATTTGAACCTGATTAATTCTCAATTCTTAGAGTTTATCTATTTCACCAACTTGGAAATCTGTGATTAACAAGTTCACATTGCAGCATTAATTTATTACAAATTTCAATGTTCTACAAATTACATTTTTTGCAGTATATTTGGCGCAAAATCCTGCTTTTAGCAGCATCACCCTATTTGAGTTTGTTAGTTTGGATACTACCTTTATTAATATTCAATTCTGGTTATAGCAGCCTCATAGCACATGATGAAGCGCTTTATGCTTCACGGGCACGTCTGATGTTCGATTCTGGGAATTGGATAGCACCTTGGGAAAAGGCACATCATAAAACTCCAGGCCCTTATTGGTTAATTGCCAGTTTCTATCAGCTATTTGGTATCAATGATATTAGTGCGCGTCTTCCTAGTATGATTACAGGAATTTTGTGCTTATGGATTGTATATGAAATTGGCAAAATTATCTTAGATAAAAAATTAGCTTGGCTAGCTGCTGCAATTTTAAGTGTGGAATTTCTCTGGCTGCAATCTTGTCGTTTAAGTACCCCTGATGTACCTCTAGTTTTATTGGTACTTTTAGCTATTTGGTCTTTTATAAAAGCAGAATCAAATCTTGAAAAACGCCAATTTTGGAGTTTTATTGCTGGTTTAAGTTTAGGTTTAGGCTTCTTAATCAGAAGCTTTATGATTTTTATACCAATTATAGCTTTATTGCCTTATTTAATTGGGTATCGTAGCCGTCACGGTCATCTGACTAATCCCATTTTATATCTAGGGTTTTTCGTGGGGTTAATTCCTAGTTTTGTTTGGCTATGGCTTAGTTGGCTACATTATGGAAATCAAAGTTTTGAAGAGTTGTATAAGTTTGTCATATATCAAAGTAGTAATGGTAATGACAATTATAAAACTAATTTTCTCTTCTATGTATGGAATATTCCTTTAAAAGGATTTCCGTGGGCTTTTTTCGGCATTTTAGGACTATTTTTGGCTGTCCGTCGCCCCTCGCGTTACCAATTGTTATTAGTTGGTTTTCCAATTATCTTTTTTATTGAAATTAGTATTTTTACGACTCGTTTTTCTCACTATAGTCTTTGCCTTTATCCCTTCGTTGCTTTGTTCGCAGCTGTGGGTTTAAACTGGCTGGGCAAAATTTATAAGCTAGGACTTCCCTCTCAATCCACTGTTCAAAAACGTAAAAAAAATATATTAAACTTTTTTGCCAAGCAGAATCTTCCGCGAAACCTCAGTTATGGCTTTGGCGGGTTTGGTGTTCTACTTATCATCGCTAGTATTGTAATTTTTGGTTGGGGTAGTTCTGATATCCGCAAGTATGCAAGTATTGGCTTGGCTATGGGATTGGGTTGGTTAATTTTACCTATAGTGTGGATTGGTCGTTATCACTTTGGTAAAAAGTTTCTCACAACTCGTTACTGGATTGCAGGTTGGTTAATTCCCTGTTGGTTAGCTTTAGCCGCAATGGGTACTACAGGTATGTTAAGTGACTATAACCCTGCTTTAAGAGTTTTTCTGCAACAAAGTGCGATCGCTTCAATTCTCAAAACTAATCCGATATACTTTGTGCAAATAGATGATAAAGTCCAAGTACTTTTGGATTTCTATATTTCTATTAACGAAAAACCAGTAGTCTCTATCTCTGAAGTACCAGCTTTTAGCTATGCTTGGATTTATAAAGAACAATCCCCTAAATTATCCAGACCTCACCGCATTCTCGGTACTGTCAAAGAATATCAGTTTATTCAAGTACTTAATTAATGGGGCAAAGGGCAAAGGGCAAAGGGCAAAGGCCATAGGCAGAGGTGGGAGACAAGGTAGCAATTTTTCTCCTTTGTCCCCCCATCTCTCCAGTCCCCAGTCTCCAAAAAAGAGCTATTGCAAAAATACTAAAAATTATATAGTATATGAATATTACGTATGCTAAGTATTTTAACAAATGATTTCTAAATCCAATCAATCCCCAACTTTAGAGTCGTGGCAGCAAAATCTGGCACCATACAATTTGGGCTACAGAATTAAATTACTCTCGCAACTACTTAGCCGCAGGTTTACCGATAGACTAGAACCCTTTGGATTAACGCCATTTCACTGGTTGGTGTTGTGCTGTCTTTGGCAAGAAGATGGTTTACCTACTTCTAGTATTGGGGACAAACTCAAACAAGTAGGCGGTACTTTAACTGGGGTATTAGACCGCATGGAGGAACGCGGCTTGGTACGTCGCGAACGCGATACTCAAGATCGCCGCATCTGGCGAATCTGGCTAACAGATGCAGGTAAGGAACTACAAACCGTCCTACCTCCAATCGCCGCAGCTGTGCGGGATGAAGCAATGGATGGTATTTCTCTTGCTGAGAGAGAATTCTTTTCCCAGATTTTGAATCGGGCGATCGCTAACCTCTCTTAAACATCCTCCCACAATCACCCAAGCGGGGGAGACAACGTTAAGTTTTATTTTGAGATAATACTACGTATGCTAAATAAAAGCCAAGCAAAGGCTCGTAACTAAATATTACGCATTCTAAATAAATGGAAGTTAATCGAATTATTCTGCAAGGATTTGAAAATTATGGCCGCCAATACTTTAAACGGACACAAGGATAACAAAACCCCTGTTTTAGAACCAGAATTGGTTACAGATTCAGAGACAGCAGAAGCACCTGTTGTCACTCCAGAGACGGAGAAAGAAGTTCCACCGAAGCGTAAAAAACCGATTGGTTTAATTTTGGCAGGATTGGGTGTAGGTGCGATCGCTCGTCAGCAGTTAGACACAGCCAAAGCAGCGTATGATGTAGCTGTAGCGCAGAAAAATGCTGCCGTTCAGGGAGTAGAACAAGCCGAAGCCAGATTAGCCTCTGCAAAAGTTGGCGTTGCCAAAGCCCAATCTCAGCTATCACAAGCCCAAGAAAATGTAGTCAGCGCCCAAGCGAAATTGGCTGCATCCAAGGGAGGATTGCAACAAGCCACAGCCGGGGGACAAGATACAACAGTAAAACGCAGTCAATACGAAGCAGCAAAAGCAGCGATCGCTCAATCAGAAGCATCTCTCAGAGACGCTCAATTGCAACTATCCTACGTTAATATTACCGCTCCTAGTACCGGAAGGATAGGCAGGAAAAACGTGGAAGTTGGTAACCGAGTTGCAGCGGGAACACAGTTAATGGCGATCGTGGATAATCAGAATTGGGTAGTTGCAAACTTCAAAGAAACCCAATTAGAAAACATGCGACCGGGAGAACCAGTAGAAATTAAACTGGATGCCTTTCCTCATCATAGTTTTGTTGGTCGTGTTGACAGTATTTCGCCAGCTTCCGGCGCTCAATTTGCCTTATTGCCACCAGATAATGCTACAGGTAACTTTACCAAAATTGTACAACGCATCCCGGTCAAAATAGTTTTTGACCAAAAGAGTATTCAAGGATACGAATCGCGGATTACTCCTGGGATGTCTGCGGAAGTTGCAGTGGAAGTCAAGTAATACCAAAGTGTCTGCAAATAGATGAAAAAGCTCTTTCTAAGTATGACTTTTCCTACATCTATGGAGAGGCGTATAAATATGAGGTGAGATGATATCTATGAAAGGAGATTGGTATAAGAAAGGAGTCAGAATTCAGAATTGAGAATACTTTATCTATAGGACTCACGCAAACTCTACGAAATCTTCTCTACGAGACGCTGCGCGTTCGCGAAGCGTTCCGCAGGAAAGGCGTTCTTGGCGTCTTCTCTGCGAGACGCTACGCGAAGGCGGTTCGATAAATGAAGCTTTTTTGCTATTTTTGCGTAAGTCCTAATCTATAAAAGGATAGAGTTTTAAGACGAGAATTGCCCACCAGGGGGAAGTTTAGGGAACACCAAGAAATAAATAAATTATTCAATATTGTGGGGTGGGCATCTTGCCCGCCCAATCTATAGGGCGGGCAAGATGCCATTGGTGTCAACTTAAGCTCAAAGCTATATCAGACAAGGGTTTTGCCCATCCCTGACGCCCTCATCCCCTAACCCCTTCTCCCACAGGAGAAGGGGAATTAAATCTCTGGCTCCCCTCTCCCAAAGGGAGAGGGGTTGGGGGTGAGGGCAAAACCTTGTCACAAAGCGGGTTTCACCTTAAGTTGACACCAATGGCAAGACGCCCACCTCACAAAAGCTAATTAAATATTTTTTATTTGTCAGTTCCATAAACCAATATTTACCACCTAGTCTGGCTCTAATTTATACTGAATTCTGACTACTGAGTTCTGAATTCTTGTTTATAAAACAAACCTTACATGAAAAAAACGCTACTCCCTGCATTAAGGTCAAGAAACTACCAACTGTTTTTTGCCGGACAAGGTATTTCCCTGATTGGGACATGGATGACGCAACTCGCCACAATTTGGCTAGTTTATGACTTGACTAACTCTGCTTTAATGTTAGGAGTTGTAGGGTTTTCTAGTCAAATTCCGAGCTTTTTTTTAGCTCCCTTTGGCGGAGTATTTGTAGATCGTTTTTCGCGGTATCGTACCTTAATTGGCACGCAAATCTTAGCGATGATTCAGTCATTAATATTAGCGGTTCTGGCGCTGACTGGTGTGATTCAGGTATGGCAAATTATTGCTTTGAGTTTGTTTCAAGGATTTATTAACGCCTTAGATGCACCAGCACGGCAAGCATTTGTGCCTGAATTGGTTGAGGGTCGGGAAGATTTAGCCAATGCGATCGCCATTAACTCTACAATGGTCAACGGTGCGCGATTAATTGGGCCTGCGATCGGGGGTTTACTAATTGCTGCCGTTGGGGCTGGCTATTGTTTTTTAATAGATGGTTTGAGCTATATTGCTGTCATTGCTGCTTTATTGGCGATGAAAGTTAAACCTTGGAAAAATTCCGTAACAGGTGGTAATCCCTTGCAAAAAGTCAAAGAGGGATTTGTATATGCCTTTAGCTTTCCGCCGATTCGAGCAGTTCTATTGCAATCAGCTTTAGTTAGCCTTCTTGGATTACAAAATACTATTTTAGTACCAATTATTGCAGAAGAAGTTCTCAAAGGTGGTGCAGAAACTTTGGGGTTTTTAATGGCAGCATCTGGAGTTGGAGCTTTATCAGGTGGTATTTATCTCGCTACACGCCAAACAATCTTAGGAATAGGTAAATTCATTGCTTTAGCTCCAGCAATTTTAGGAATTGGTCTGATTAGCTTTTCCTTATCCCGATTTTTACCACTTTCCTTATTCAGTATGTTATTTGTTGGCTTAGGAACAATTTTGCAAATTGCCGCTAGCAATACATTTTTACAAACAATTGTTGAAGAAGATAAACGCGGAAGATTGATGAGCTTATACACAATGTCATTTTTAGGAATGATTCCTATAGGTAATTTATTAGGAGGTGTATTAGCTAATCGTATTGGCGCGACTAACACCTTACTTTTTGATGGTATAGCTTGTATTATCTTCTCTATCATTTTTAGCAGACAGTTACCTGCTTTAAGACAAATAATGCGTCCAATTTATGAACAAAAAGGTATTTTTAATAAGTAATAAAACTTATGATAAAAATGCCACTAAATGTATAAAAATCAATGGTATTTTTTTTGCATTTAACCTTGATTTGAAACAACACTATGGCTAATACAGATGTAATTTCTCAGCCAGGGCACAATCCTGTATCACCAGACCGCGTACCGCTAAGAACTTGGATTGGTGTATTGGCAAGTATGCTTGGTGCATTCATGGCGGTATTAGATATTCAAATAACTAATGCTTCGCTACAAGATATTCAAGCAAGTTTAGGAGCAACTTTAGAAGAAGGTTCTTGGATTTCTACTGCCTATCTCGTTGCAGAAATTATAGTAATTCCTTTAACAGGGTGGGTCACAATTTGTGCGTGCAATGGAACAGCCTCTAATTATGGTGCTGCTGACTTCTATTGCTACTGGTGGTTTAAGTCCCAAAGAAGCAGGTTCAGCCAGTGGTTTATTTAATATGATGCGGAATTTGGGCGGTTCTATTGGAATCGCTTCTTTAGCAACTTTATTAACTAATAGAGAACAATTTCACTCGAATAGATTGGGCGGTGGAATATCTTTATATAACCCAGAAGCTCAACAGCGAATTGACCAAATGACACAATATTTTATCAGCCGGGGAGCCGATTTGAGTACAGCACAAAATCAGGCGATGTCTACGACGGGCTACGCCTACGCATCTATATCAAATATTGTCCGTCGGGAAGCTTTTGTTATGGCTTTTAACGATTGTTTCTACTTTATTGGCATTGCTTTATTACTAAGTGGAATTGCCATTTTGTTCTTTAAAAAAGTGAAAGCAAGCGGTAGTGCTGTCGCTCATTAAAGTTATTGGATGAGTTAAAATATTTGATAAAACTACTCAGGTACTAACATGGTCATTAGCCAAAGCGAGTACTATATCTCCCCAGAAGAATATCTAGAAGGGGAGAAAGTAAGCGAAATTAAACACGAGTATATTGATGGACAAGTCTACGCAATGGCAGGGGCGAGCGATGGCCATGTTACAGTTAGCATGAATGTATCTATGTTGCTACGAAACCATCTCAGGGGTAGTGGTTGCCGTGTCTACATGTTAGATATGAAAGCCCAAATTGATGTCATAAATCGTTATTTCTATCCTGATGTAATGGTGACTTGCGATACACGAGATAAAGAATTTGAATATTTTAAGTGCTATCCTTGCTTAGTGGTGGAAGTGCTTTCTGAATCAACTGAAGGCTATGATAGAGGTAAAAAATTTGCTAGTTACAGACACTTAGAATCGCTACAGGAATACGTGCTAATTTCCCCAGACCGGATGAGTGTCGAATGCTTCCGTCGTAATGAAGAAGGGCATTGGGTACTTTATCCTTATGAAAAAGGAGAAGAAGTACATTTAGCTAGCGTTGATTTTCGTTGTGCGATCGCAGCAATATATGAAGATGTAACATTAGTAGAGGATAATAATTTTTAATCCAACATTTCTGGATCGATTCCTAAAGCATTCAGTTGTTCAACAGAAAGATTACGCAATTTTTCTGTAATTGATAGCCGCTTTTGTCGCTCAACTTCAGCACGTTCTTCTCCTGTTAAGAGTAAATTTCCTTTTGCATCCCACCACCGCAACCAAGGTAACTCTGCATTCTGATACAAACCCTGCCATATTCCTAACTCTACCCCTAAAGGAGCGATCGCGTAATGTCCTGGTATGTCTAAAATCCATCCTTACCTGCCCATGCAGCACTTTCCGAACGTTCCCAAATAACCTTTGTGTATCCCCCATCTAAGTGAAAAATTACTCTGACTGTTTCTCTGGCTAACAGAAATTTTTCATTCATTACCAACAATAATTCTGTTTTAGTATTTTCAAGGGTGGGTAAAATCCGCACCCAACAATAATTACACACCATAAACCTATTTTACAGATGCCAGATTTTGCAGCAACCACCACATAATCATCTTCAGCGATCGCATTTTTGGCAAACCGTCCTGAAAGTATATGTTATTAATCTTTTCTCTCCTGAAGAATCTAATTTTCAAGAAATACTAGAATCGTCTGTTTTTTTGATTTCTTCCAATATTTTTTGAACTTGATTAACTTTTTCTTTTCTATTCTGTTCTTGGAAAATATTTAAAGCTTTTTCTAAATAAGAAATTGCCTCATCTTGTTTATTAGTTTGCCACATTGCTAAAGCAAAATTAGTCATCGCTTCAGCATAATTGGGATTAATTTCTAAAGCTTTTTGATATTCAGTAATAGCTTCTTGCCAGCGGTTTTCGCTAGCGTAGACCATACCGATCGCATTGTAAGCTAGAGCATATTTTGATTGGAGGCGAATGGCTTCACGGTAAGCGGTAATTGCTTCATCTGATTTTTTTTGCCGAAAAAGTACGTTTCCCAGTTGAAAGTGTCCAAAGGCATCTTTAGGAAATTGTTTAATTAATTTGCGTAAATTTTCCTCAGCACCTTTCATGTCTCCCTGATTGTACAAAGCATTGGCTTGTTGGAGAATCTGCGATCGCTCTGATGGCCCTTGGTCTGAAAATTGCGCTAGTTTCTGTACTTGTCTTTGAGTATACTGTTGAGGCGAATGTAAAGAAACTGCTAACACGGATGGTGATAGACCAATGGCAGCGATCGTAGTCAGTGCTATGCAGCTAAAAGGTTGAACAAATGCTGATTTCAGTTTGCTGTTCAGTTTCATCGCCCTGAATGCCTCAATAGTGTTCTAATACTTATGATAAATTGCGGGCGCGTTACCGTGTAACGCCCCACGATTTATCTGAAATTGCTACGCCCCTTCTCGCAGTTTATCCAACACGCTTCTATCTTCTAAGGTTGAAGTATCTCCAGATACTTCTTGTCCCGCAGCCAGATTTCGCAATAATCGCCGCATAATCTTACCGGATCGCGTTTTCGGCAAAGCGTCGGTAAAGCGAATTTCTCCAGGACGGGCGATGGCACCAATTTCTTTGACAACGTGTTGCTTGAGTTCTTTACTCAATTCTTCACTTCCCTGATAAGTACCTTCTAAAGTTACAAAAGCAACTACTTCTTCACCTTTGAGTTCATCCGGTTTACCCACTACCGCTGCTTCTGCAACTGCTGGATGGGAAACTAAGGCTGATTCGACTTCCATTGTACCGAGTCGGTGACCTGATACATTCAATACGTCATCTACGCGACCCATTACCCAGAAGTAGCCATCTTCATCGCGTCTAGCGCCATCACCAGCAAAATAAGTATAGTTACCATCTTGGGGGGGGATGTGTTCCCAATAGGTGCGGCGGAAGCGTTCCGGATCGCCATAGACTGTCCGCATCATTCCCGGCCAAGGATGGCGGACTGCTAAATAACCGCCTTGGTTGTTGGGTACGGAATTTCCTTCTAAATCCACAATGTCTGCAATAATTCCAGGGAAGGGAAGAGTTGCAGAACCTGGTTTCGTGGGAATTGCCCCTGGTAGCGGGGTAATCATGATACCGCCAGTTTCTGTTTGCCACCAAGTATCGACAATTGGACAGCGGCCTCCACCAATTACTTTGTGATACCACATCCAAGCTTCGGGGTTAATCGGTTCGCCGACGGTTCCCAGCAATCGCAATGAAGATAAGTTTCGCGCTTTGGGATGTTGTTCGCCCATCTTAATAAATGCCCGGATTGCTGTGGGCGCAGTATAAAAAACGTTGACGCCGTATTTTTCAATCACATCCCAGAAACATCCAGGATTAGAAGCACGGGGCGCACCTTCATACATAATTGTTGTTGCACCGTTGGAAAGCGGCCCGTAGACAATGTAGCTGTGTCCAGTAATCCAACCTACATCTGCGGTACACCAATATACATCTGTGTCTTGCAAATCGAAGATCCACTTGGTGGTCATGTGGGTATACAAATTATAACCAGCAGTTGTATGCACCACACCCTTTGGTTTGCCCGTACTGCCAGAAGTGTAGAGGACAAACAGCATATCTTCGCTGTCCATCGGTTCGGCGGGACAATCAGCAGATGCATCTTTTTGTAACTCGTGCCACCAATGGTCGCGTCCGCCCAATTGCATATAAGTTTCTTGTTCGGTGCGCTTGACAACCAGGACATTTTCTACACTGGGAACAGCCCCATCACCCAAGGCTTTATCTACCTGTTCCTTGAGGGGAACGATCGCATCTTTGCGCCAACCACCATCAGCAGTAATTACCAACTTGGCTTTGGCATCAATTAAGCGATCGCGCAAAGCTTCGGCACTAAAACCGCCAAATACTACACTGTGAGGTGCGCCAATTCTCGCACAGGCTAACATGGCGATGGCTGCTTCGGGAATCATCGGCATATAAATACCAACACGATCGCCTTTTTGTACGCCTAGTTGCTTCAACACATTAGCAAACTGACAAACCTCCCGATGCAGTTGGGCGTAGGTGAGGGTACGCGAGTCTCCTGGTTCTCCTTCCCAAATCAATGCAGCTTTATTTTTGCGCCAAGTTGTGAGGTGTCTGTCAAGACAGTTGTAAGAAATATTCATCTTACCGCCAACAAACCACTTAGCAAAAGGCGGTTGCCAATCTAGGACTGTATCCCATTTTTGGAACCATGATAATTCATTTGTCGCCAAATCTGCCCAAAATTGCTGCGGATCGGCTTTGGCTTTCTCGTAAAGACGCTGATAGTCTTCCAAACTTTTGATATGGGCGTTTTGTGAGAATTCCGAGCTAGGGTGGAAAAGGCGATTCTCTTGTAGGATCGATTCTATGGTTGGTTGAGACATGGTTATAAGTGCGATCGCTATTGTTACTAAAAACTATTCTTAGCCCAGTTATGCTGTACTGTGTTTAGATTTTCATTAAGCGTCATTGGTCACTAGTCATTGGTCATTAGTCATTAGTCATTGGTCATTGGTCATTCCCCGTGTCTCTTCCCCATTCCCTTTTTCTAAAACTATGCCACTTATTCTCGAAACCAGTAGCCTATCTCTGAACGATATTCATCGCTTTCTCAAACTAGAAGAACTTTCAACAGGTTCATTCACTGATTTCCTAAATTTTGAACCGTTGAAAGAGTTTGAACAACAGGATTTATTGCGAATTCAAAACGACTTCCGTCGTTATCTCAGGTTGGGCAAAATTTCTGAAGGCCTAGTCAAATTTTTAACGATTGCGCCATTAATGCGGTTAGCAGGATTTTATGATGTGCCGATTCGATTGACAATGGAAGATAGCGTGGCGATCGCTGTGGAAGATGAAGACAAAAGAATTACCGGACGGATGGATATTTTAGCAATCAATAATCCTCAAAGTAATATTGCACCGCCATTTTGGATTTTAGTAATTGAAACGAAAAATAGTGCTATTAATTTCAGTGAAGGTTTACCTCAATTACTCACTTATGCTTTTAAAAGTTTAGGGGAACAACCATCTGTTTGGGGTTTGGTAACTAACGGACAGCTTTATCAATTTCTTTATTTAAGACGCGAACAACAACCAACTTATCAATTAATGCCATTATTAAATTTCAATGAATCCGCCAGGGCAATTGAGTTATTACAAGTTCTTAAAAGCATCTGCAAGTTAGTAAGTTTTCAGGAATAATAAACGTAGAATTGCGGGGCGATCGCTTATGTCTGAACCTGCTACTTTAGAATTCATCTCTGATGATACCTCAGAAGATGAAATTATTTTTCCTCCTGGCGATATACTGAGTGACGAACCGCCCTTGGAAAGTGACCTACACCGAGACCAAATCGATTTGCTGATTCGCCTACTCAAATCCTGGTGGCGAGAAAGACAAGATTTTTATGCTTCTGGAAATTTGACAATTTATTACAGTCCCAACCAGAAAAAATCAGAATACTTCCGAGGCCCAGACTTTTTTGTAGTTTTGGGAACCGAGAAAAAAGACCGTAAAAGTTGGGTAGTTTGGCATGAAGACGGCAAATATCCAAATGTGATTGTGGAGATTTTGTCGAATTCCACAGCAGCAGTTGACAAAGGCTTTAAAAAACAAATTTACCAAGATACTTTCCGCACACCCGATTATTTCTTGTTTGACCCCATAAAAATCGAATTACAAGGATTTCACTTAGTAGATGGGAAGTATCAAGAAATTCAACCTACCACTGATGGACGTTTATGGAGTCAACAGTTAGAACTTTATTTGGGAGTTTATGAAGGTAAATTAAGATTCTTTACTACTGAAAATCAATTGATACCATCATCTGAAGAACTAGCCCAACAGGAAAGTTTACGCGCCCAACAGGAAAGTTTACGCGCCCAACAAGCAGAAGAACGCGCCCAACAAGCAGAACAAGAAATTGCTAGACTGCGCGAACTTTTGCGTACACAGGGGATTAACCCTGAGAATATTTGATGAGATGAGCAAATTTACATAGACACTTTACAGGTAAAATTGGAGAAGAATAGAGACTTCAGAATTCAGAATCAACTTATTCATACCCCAGGCATACAGAATGAAATTCTGACGACTGACGCCTTTATTCTTTATTGTTAAAAAAGCGTTAGTATCTGAAAGTAGGGCACCGTTTGCAAGCAAAAGAGATTAAGGATAAACTAAAGTCCCTCATCGAGCAAGCTTCCTCGATAGACCCTAATTTAGCGAGAAGATTGAATGAAATCAACCGTTGGGTAAAGAATATCAAACCGGGTTCCCTAACGGCTAAACCTTTTGTCCTTGCTTTTCTTTTAGAAGTAATTACGGATTCAACAATTTGGCTGATAATAAAATCCTCACCTTCGGAAGAAGAACAAAAAGCAAAATTTGAGCAAATGACACCCATTGAAAGATATTGGTATGGTTACCTATTTCCCAAATGGATTAATGCAAATGATTCCAAGTTTTATATTTGGAAGCAAAAATTGATGGCAGGTGAATTTAATCAGGGCGATGATGATATTATTAGAAATATAGCCCAAGATGTTGTTCAGCGAGAAGGTAGTTTTTGGCAGCGTTATATTGCCGACCTATCAATGGCAACAGATTTAATTGTCAGTAATCGTCACAATCAACCACTTTGCATTCAAGTTACCAGTGTCAGTGAAGAACTCAACCAACAAAAGTACCAAGCTTGGCAAAATACACTGCGATCGTGGGAAATAGAGAGAGGATTGTTCTTAAGTTACAATCCCAAGGATGCTAATTTTGTTAACCAGTTAGTTAACGTGGCGCTGTATAACAGTGATTATCTTTCAGGTGGGAAATATTTGAAATTTTCCTGAACATCTCCGGATTTTGATGTACAAGATTTGTATTCTAGCCTACATACTTACCTGCTCATTACAGCTTTTATGGCTCACAAAAGAGAAACTCACACCTGCAACAATATTAATTTTGCCGAAGCTTTAGCAACAGCTAGACAAATGCAGCAGAACTGGTTAACTTACGGCGTTGATTTTGTGAATTTTTATGTTGAAGATGTCAATGGAGACTGGTTAGAAACCTGGGGAAATGATGAAATCTTAGGTAATTCTCGATTGGATGCTATTAAAGAATTTTTGGTAAGTGATGATAATGTAGCTGTGAAAGTTAGGCAGTATTTGGGAGAGCGATCGCTATTCGATTTTGCAGTAAGTTTAGAAGCATATTGGAGAACTCCTGAAGTAGACGACAGGTTATCCGCAGTGACAAATTTATTAGCTGGTGGTGAAGATATTCTTGATAAAGATGATATCAGTTTAGTAGATTTAGCAAATAGTCTCTTGGTAAAGTTGGCAGATATTTTGTGAAATTTTGAATCACAGTAGATTTTAAGGGACGCAAAGGCATACTGTAGCGATTCTCAATCTAGTAAGGCGCATTTTTAAAGCTGCTTACAAGGAAAGTCTCCAATGTCGTCAGGATAATTTGCTTTTATAACTTGATGCAAGTACCGCACAGCATAAAACTCATCAATGAAGCCAGAAATTTCCATATCACCAACACTTAAAGCATTATATGGGCTATGTGCAGACCACGTACCGTCTAAACATTCATGTATACAGCCAAGAAGTATATTGTCAAAGAAAACGGTTTTGTCAGGATACTCCTTAATTATTAAACCTTTGCTACGCATTTCTGTAAGTTCCGGCTCTTTCCAGTTATTTCCTTGCTCGTCATACCCACAGGACATGCTTACAGTAAAGGTGTAGTTTATGAGAGACTGTACATTAAAGGTATAGTGTTCGAGAGATTCAATTGACATAAATTTAATAGCTTAATAGGCATTTGAGTTCTGAGTTATTAATATTGCCTGTTTTGACTAAAATTAGTAAGTACTATTCATCACTAAGGTGTGTTATGCCGTAGGCTAACGCACCTTGAATTTTTGACGCTGCATTGCCCTGTGTTACAACACACCCTACAGTTAAGCTTAAGTTATATTAACTCCAGATTGTTCTGAACTTATCAAAGAATGAGTTTTTCTAAGCGATCGCCTTAAAACTTCTCAAAAGCGAATATTAAAACTTTTGGTGTATTGACTTAAACGCCAAATACTCCAGTAGTGGGGCATTCCACCAATTCGACCCTCTTCAGAATCCACCACAACCACGTTAAGCTGGATCAAAGTGGCAATTTGCTGCGCTCTTGAATAAAAAAATCTCTGTTAGAGTCAAATTTTAACTTTTTCCTGCTTGAGAAACTTGGAATGCTAGACCGAATTTTTGATTACCTCCACTTTCATTTCAGCGTTGAGGCCCCGATAGTCCTGCTGATACTAATATTTTTAGAGGCGGTGCTGTCTGCTGACAATGCGATCGCCCTTGCTGCCATCGCCCAAGGGCTAGAAGACAAAGAACTTGAGCGTAAAGCTTTAAACTTTGGTTTAGTCGTTGCCTACGTGCTGCGAATCAGCCTAATTCTTACCGCTACTTGGGTGCAACAATTCTGGCAATTTGAATTACTGGGCGCTGCCTACTTGCTGTGGCTGGTATTCCAACACTTTACCTCAGAAGAAGGCAAGGACGATCATCATCACGGGCCGCGTTTTAATTCCTTATTGCAAGCCATCCCCGTGATTGCATTTACAGATTTGGCATTTTCGTTGGATAGTGTCACAACTGCGATCGCAGTTTCCCAAGAAAGGTGGCTGGTACTAACAGGTGCAACAATCGGTATCATTACGCTGCGATTTATGGCGGGATTGTTTATCCGTTGGTTAGATGAATATGAAAATCTAGAAGATGCAGGCTATATAACTGTAGCTTTTGTAGGCTTGCGACTGTTGTTAAAAGTCGTGAACGATAATTTAGTTCCACCAGAATGGGTAATGATTACAGCCATCTTCCTAATTTTAGGCTGGGGATTTTCCAAACGCGTTGGTGTCCCCGAATTACCTCAAGTAGAACCGGAAAAGACTGAAGTACCGAAGTAAGTTAGGAGTTATGAGTCAAGAGTCAAGAGTCAGGAGTTATTAATTATGAATTTTTAACTCCCAACTCCTAACTCCTAACTCCCTACTCGCGCAACCAGGGTGTTAAATGGGGTTGCCAATTGACTAATTCTTCATCCTTAAACCATAGGGCTACTTCTCGTTGGGCGGTTTCTGGAGCATCGGAACCGTGGATTAAGTTACGACCAATATTAACGCCAAAATCGCCGCGGATTGTTCCTGGTTCGGCTGATAAGGGGTTCGTTGCACCAATGATTTTTCTCGCAGATGCAATAACGCCATCTCCTTCCCAAACCATTGCTACTACAGGCCCAGAGGTAATAAATTCCACTAAGCTTCCAAAGAACGGACGTTCCCGGTGGACATCATAATGTTGTTCGGCTAGTTCCCGACTGACTTGCAGGAACTTCAAACCAACTAGGGTAAAACCTTTAGTTTCAAAGCGACGAATAATTTCGCCCACCAATTTGCGCTGTACGCCATCAGGTTTAATTGCTAAGAATGTGCGCTCCAAAGCTATCTCCCAAAACTTAATAAAGTTTTTATCTAGTCAATTGTCTATTGTCTTTTGTCCTTTGTTCAAGCCTTTTGCACTTCTGACAAATGACCAATGACTAATGACAAATGACTAATGACTCTTGACCAATCAGAGTTTATCTCAGAAATTAACCTTGGGTGCATATCGGTTATGAAACGAATGCGCTAAATTGTTAATTCGTGGGTGAAACACAGAGGTTAGGAAGAAATGGGTGTTGAGTCAACTGCTACATCTGACGAGGTGGTACTACTACCGTCCAATGGACACAAATCTGAAGTGAAAAAAAATCAACAAAAAAAGCTGTTACCACCAAGTACTACCACAGGAGATTTACCTCGCTCCTGGAAAATTGAGGATAGCGAAACACTATATCGCATTGAAGGTTGGGGACAACCTTATTTTTCCATTAATGCTGCTGGTCACATTACCGTTGCGCCAAAAGGCGATCGCGGGGGTTCTCTAGATTTGTTTGAATTAGTCAACGCCTTGAAGCAGCGCAATTTGGGACTACCCTTGCTGATTCGCTTTTCCGATATTTTAGAAGACCGGATTGAGCGGTTGAACGCTTGTTTTGCTAAAGCGATCGCCCGTTACAACTACCCTGGTGTCTACCGTGGCGTGTTTCCTGTCAAGTGCAACCAAGAACGGCATTTAATTGAGGATTTAGTCAAATTCGGCAAGCCCCATCAATTTGGTTTAGAAGCCGGTTCCAAGCCAGAATTAATGATTGCTCTGGCTATTCTGGATACACCAGGAGCTTTGTTAGTTTGCAATGGCTACAAAGACCAAGAATATATTGAAACGGCAATGTTAGCCCAAAGACTAGGGCAAACACCAATCATCGTCTTAGAACAAATTGAAGAGGTGGATTTGGTGATTGCTGCCAATCGGCAGTTAGGGATTAAGCCGATTTTGGGGGTTCGGGCGAAACTCAGCACCCAAGGTATGGGACGTTGGGGAACTTCCAGTGGCGATCGCGCTAAATTTGGTTTGACTATGCCTGAGGTCATCGAGGCAGTTGACAAGCTACGGGAAGCTAATCTGCTGGATTCTTTACAGCTGATGCACTTCCATATCGGCTCACAAATTTCTGCCATTAATGTAATTAAAGATGCCATCCAGGAAGCCAGCCGCATCTACGTAGAATTGGCAATGCTGGGGGCAGACATGAAATACCTCGATGTCGGTGGCGGTTTGGGTGTAGATTACGACGGTTCCCAAACCAACTTCTACGCATCGAAAAATTACAACATGCAAAACTATGCCAACGATATTGTGGCAGAGTTAAAAGATACCTGTGCTGAACGGCAAATTCCCGTACCAACACTGATTAGTGAAAGTGGACGAGCGATCGCTTCCCATCAGTCCGTGCTGATTTTCGACGTTCTCAGCACCAGTGATGTCCCCCTCGATCCACCAGAACCTCCCCAAGAGGGAGAATCCCCAATCATTAATTACCTCTGGGAAAGCTACCAATCCATCAACAAAGAAAATTACCAAGAGCTTTACCACGACGCAGCACAATTCAAAGAAGAAGCCATCAGCCGCTTTAACTTGGGAATTTTACGCCTCAGAGAACGAGCCAAGGCCGAACGCCTCTACTGGGCTTGTTGTCAAAAGATTTTAAACATTACTAGACAGCAAGAATACGTACCTGATGAACTGGAAGACCTAGAAAAAATTATGGCTTCCATCTATTACGTCAACATGTCAGTGTTTCAATCAGCACCAGATTGCTGGGCGATCGACCAGTTATTCCCCATCATGCCAATCCACCGTTTGGATGAAGAACCAACGCGGCGGGGAATTTTAGCAGACCTCACCTGCGACAGCGATGGTAAAATAGACCGCTTTATTGACCTGCGCGATGTCAAATCGGTTTTAGAACTCCACCCGCACAAAGCAGGAGAACCCTATTACTTGGGCATGTTCCTCAATGGAGCTTACCAGGAGATCATGGGTAACTTGCACAACTTATTTGGTGATACCAACGCCGTTCACATCCAATTAACGCCCAAAGGCTACCAAATCGAACACGTAGTTAAAGGCGATACTATGAGCGAAGTCGTGAGCTATGTTCAATATGACTCCGAAGATATGGTGGAAAACATCCGCCAGCGCTGCGAGAAAGCTTTAGAGGAAAAACGCATCACTCTAGCGGAATCTCAGCGACTCCTACAAACCTACGAACAGAGTCTCAGAAGGTATACGTATCTAAATAGTTAGGATTGAGGAATGAAGATAAGAGTTAAGAGTTAAGAGTTAAGAGTTAAGAATAAAAATCATAATTCCTAACTCCTAACTCCTCATTTTTAAATACGTTAGGAGTTAAGAGTCAAAACTCCTAACTCCTAACTCCTAACTCCTAACTCCTAACTCTGATTTTAATTCGCGCTTGTCCCTAGTAATTCCTCTATTGCTTGTCGCTCAACAGGGGTATGGGGTGGTAACGTTTGACGAGCATCGGTAATCAGCCAGTCTAAAGCTGCGGCTTGAACATCTATTGAAGCGCCAGTTTTATCGACACAATAACGTCCAAACACCAGCTTATCCACTAAGCGGACGCCAGGACCCAGGCGTGACCATTCAAAAATCACGCTGTTTTCTACAGTTGCGCCACTACATATCCAACAATTGGGGCCAATCATCGCTGGGCCGACGATTTTAGCTCCGTCTTCTATTCTTGTCATTCCACCAATGTAAACTGGGCCTGTGATATCTACTTTGTCCCAATTGACGGCAACATTTAAGCCAGTGTAGATTCCAGGGGCGACTTCATGACCAGGAATTTGTACATTTTTGATTTCACCCAACAGTACACCACGAATTGCCCGCCAATAGTCTGGTACTTTACCAATATCTACCCATTCAAAGTCCATAGGAATGGCATAAAAAGGAGCTTTGATTTCCACTAGTTTGGGGAACAATTGGCTACCAATGTCGTATTCGACTCCAGAGGGGATATAGTTAAATACCTCTGGCTCAAAGATATAAATACCAGTATTGATGTTAGTGCTGAGGGCTTCTTCAGTTGAAGGTTTTTCTTGGAAAGCTTTAACCCGATTATCTTCGTCGGTAACAACCACACCGTAGCTAGAAACTTCTTCTTCAGGGACAGATTTCGTAATAATAGTAGCGATCGATCCTTTAGCTCTATGCCATTTAACTGCGGCAGTTAAATCCAGGTCAATCAAAGCATCACCGCACAACACGACAAAAGTGTCATCAAAAAACGGTGAAAAGTCTTGAATGCGCCGCATTCCTCCAGCCGAACCAATGGCTTCACCCACCAGTTTACCGTCGTCGTCTATTTTCCCTTCAAAAGAATAGGCAATTTGTACGCCAAACCGCTGACCATCACGGAAATAGTTTTCTATTTCCTCAGCCAAATGGCTCACGTTGACCAGAATCTGGTCAAATCCATGTTGGCGTAAAAGTTCCAGCAAGAACTCCATCACTGGCTTTTGCAGGATGGGCATCATCGGTTTGGGCATGGTGTACGTAATTGGACGCACGCGAGTACCCTTGCCAGCCGCGAGAATCATCGCTTTCATAAAAGTTTATTCCTCAACCACAAGCCAGTTTACTTTCATTAGAGTGATACTTAATCATCAGTTTTTATTTCTGCTCTAAGTTATCCCTCCAAACAGGGATAACAATAATTTAGTGGTTATTGCAACCATAGGTATACTTAGATGACAAGCGATCGCTTATCTTTTCAATTTACTCGGATTTTGAAGCTGACGCAAAACTGTCTCAACTATCTGTAAAGCTAGTTTTGGTTTGCTGAGTTAATTGGCTGTTCGCAGGCTGGGGAATTATTAGCTGAATCTGTGAGTAAGCGAACTTTAATTTCATCGTAAAATTCCTCTTGAGATAGCTCTACTTTGGATTGAGCCGAGAGTAATAATAGCGCCCAAAAAACGCTAACTAGATGACTGTGTTCAGACTCGTGTCCAGACCCATTTTGAGATGATTGCTTGGTCTGAGTCCACAACTCGACAAGTTGTTCTAAATTCAACCAATTTTGCTCTAAACATAGTTCTTTTGCGGATAATTTCAGCACCTGCTCTAGTTCTTTAGCTACTTCTGTCAGATTTTCTTGGTGAGCCAACTCTAGAGCCTGCCGCATACTTTGGATGCTAGGCTGACGCCTGGGACGTACAGGTTTGCTGGTTTTCTCTACGAGTTTGAGCTGGTTCGCCATAATTTGTAATTGCTCAATTAACTCTTGCAGAGTTACCCGACGTTTTGGCGGTGGCATTGCTGCTGGACGACGACGCAATTGCCGTTCTAATGGTAGCCGAGGGCCATGATGGAATGCACCGTCTTCATCTGTTAATAAAGCATCATCTAATACACCATCCTGTATATCTTCTACTGTTGACAACTGCATTAAGGTATTAGCTTTGAACAATACCAGCATTGATGCTGATAAAAAGGCTTGTCCAGATTGAGACAAGTCTGTTTCATAGCCTTTCCTTATTGCCTCTGGTGCCATCAGTTCCAAGTATCGGTCAATCACCTCAATCACTTGCACATCCCAAGGGTCAATTTCCCCCTGCTCGGCTTGATGAATCAGGAGTGTAATTGTTTCTAACAGCTCGGAAGCTTCCATCAGCAGATACTAAGTTAATTAAAGGGGTATGGGGCATGGGGCATCGGGAATATCCCAGATGAGGAGGCAGAGGGGCAGGGGAGACAAGGGGACAAGGGGACAAGGAGACAAGAGAATATTCTTAACTCCTAACTCCTCACTCCTAACTTTCAATGCCCGATGCCCAATGCCCAATGCCCAATAATTAAAAACGCCACCAAGTTCTTTGAGCATAACTAATAATGCCGATCGCGATCGCCCCTAGCAATAGTAGCCAAATAATTCCACCCGGAATAAAAGTCAGAATACCAAAGCCTCGGAGTATCCAAACCGCGAAACTGATACCAAGAAGGATTCCGAAAATCTGAATTAATCTACGATTTAAAGATGATTGACTCACTTAAGTTTTCCTCTCGACTCAACAGACATTAGACTTGGTATTGATATTCAAGTATGAAGATACAGTGAAGTTTCAATTTAATCAGAAATAACACGTAAAAATTCGCAGACCCTAATTACTAAAAGTTGGTAAAGATGAACGAAAGTTTCTACCGTGAAAACTTCTAGAATTAGTCTCGATCGTTGATAAGTAGGTAGACATAATTAAATGTAAAAGACAAAAGTTTAAAACCCCGATAAAAACTGGCTTTTCCCTCCTGCCTCCTGCCGACGCTCGCGGACACCGCAAATCGCTGTTCTATCCTGCCTCCTGCCTTCTACTTACTAGTTCGTGTTTGTGCCATTTTAGCTGTTCAAAAGTTGATTTTTTATTTATGAGTATTACTTTGATAAATTTTTACTTAAGTGTTGATTGTGTTAATTGTGTTCAGAAATACAGTTTTCCCAGTAAAGTGACTGAAATAATTATCGAAAAATGAGTATTTCCGGAAAGGACAAGTACTAAACTGGAACTAAAATTGAGTGGGTTAGAGTTGAATCAAGTTTTGATAGCTTGTAGTTTCAACATTTTTAGGTGGATGAGTTGAGGAGTTACTGAAATCATTATGTCTGCGTCTCATATTTTAAGTTCCATTATTGCAGGTTCAGATATGGCTTGGAGTCAAGACAAGCAAAGCTTACTGGTACAGGGCGAAATTTTAGTAGAAACCCGATCGCACAAGGCGTGGGGCGGTGCTGTCACAGCTTGGATGTATTTGCCGATGGTGCGATCGCAAGTCTGGCAGCAATTAACCGATTATCCCCGCTGGGTACAGTATTTTCCCGATATTACCAAGAGCGAAGTAATACATAGAGGTGAAGCCAAGCGCCTGTACCAAGCAGCACAAAAAGCTTTTCTGTTTTTCACGGCTCAAGTGGAAATTTACCTCAATGTTGTAGAAGTACTGGGGCAACAAATCCAATTTCGCATGGAAAAAGGAACTTTTGAGGATTTTGACGCTCATTTAGAACTCAAAGATTGCGGTAATGGCACTTTACTCGCTTATACTGTGCAAGCTACACCTAATATTCCGATTCCGTCAATTTTCATTCAACAAGCAATGAACTTTGAATTGCCAGCGAATATGCGTAAGATGCGACAAGTGATTTGTAAAGGTCAGTAGGCATGATAGGCAAGAGGCAATAGGCAAAAGGCAACAGGCAAAGAAAGTCTTTTGGTATTACAGTTTGAGGGTAAGCTTATGTGCGAAACTATGCTTCAACCGACATCCTAAAAAAATATTTCATAAAAAAACGCAAAGAAGCTTTAGCTTAACTTTGCGTTTTTGCAATGTACACTAAACCAATCGTAAAACTCCGACATCAAGAGACTTTCGCAAGCCTGTCGCCTGTTGCCTATTGCTTCTTGACTCTTGCCTCCTAAAATCAAAAATCCGATCAACTGCTAAAGATCTCAATAGGTAAACGGCCAAAGGCTAGACGCTCATTTTGTACATCTACAAATATGGTGTCACCATCGTTGAATTCGCCGCGCAAGATGGCTTTGGCAATTTGCGTTTCTAACTCCCGCTGAATCGCCCGTTTCAATGGACGCGCCCCAAATACGGGGTCATACCCTACTTCTGCTAAAAAGTCAAGAGCAGCATCGGAGAGTTTCAGAGAAATCTTGCGATCGCCCAGTCTTTGACGCAACCTTTCCACCTGCAATTGCACAATTTGACGTAACTCCTGCTTGTTCAAACCGTGGAAGATGATGATTTCATCAATCCGGTTCAGAAATTCTGGACGGAAGCTATTTCGCATCGCCTCCATCACGCGACGGCGCATTTCGTCATAGTGTGCGTTGTCGCCAGCAATATCGAGAATATACTGAGAACCGATGTTGCTGGTCATGATGATAATAGCGTTCTTGAAGTCCACAGTATGACCTTGGGCATCGGTAACGCGACCATCATCGAGAATTTGCAGGAAGATATTGAATACATCGGGGTGTGCTTTTTCGATTTCGTCGAAGAGAATCACCGCATAAGGACGACGACGGATTGCTTCGGTTAATTGTCCACCTTCTTCATAACCTACGTACCCTGGAGGCGCACCGATAAGCCTTGAGACGGCGTGCTTCTCCATATATTCAGACATATCGATTCGCACTAGCGCCTCTTCGGTGTCGAACATGTAAGCCGCCAAGGCTTTTGCCAATTCGGTTTTACCGACACCTGTGGGACCTAGGAAAATAAAACTAGCAATGGGACGATTTGGATCGGCCAATCCAGCACGCGATCGCTGAATTGCATCGGCTACAGCTGTGACCGCTTCTTCTTGTCCAATCACGCGACGGTGCAATTCATCTTCTAAATGCAACAGTTTTTCTTTTTCTGATTCCACTAACTTGCTAATGGGAATTCCTGTCCATTTAGAAATCACTTCAGCAATATCACCTTCAGTTACTTCTTCACGCAACAGAGATTTTCCGGTTTTTTGGGCGTTTGATAATTCGCTTTCTGCTGCTTCTAACTTGCGATGCAAATCTGTTAATTTCCCATACTTCAATTCCGCAGCCCGGTTGAGGTCGTAATCGCGTTCTGCTTGCTGAATTTCCAAATTCACCCGTTCAATTTCTTTTTTAACGGACTGAATTTTGTTAATGATATCTTTTTCAGATTGCCATTGAGCATTCAAAGTACTTTGTTCTTCTTTGAAGTCGGCAATTTCTTTTTCTAGTCTTTCTAAACGTTCGCGAGATACTGCATCACTTTCTTTTTGTAGTGATAGCTTTTCCATTTCCAATTGCAGAATCTTGCGGTCAATTTCGTCGAGTTCCTCTGGTTTAGAGGTAATCTCCATTTTTAACCTAGCGGCGGCTTCATCTACTAAGTCAATAGCTTTATCTGGTAAGAAGCGATCGCTAATATAACGACTCGATAATATAGCGGCTGCAACTAAAGCACTATCGGAAATCTTCACCCCGTGGTGGTTTTCATAGCGTTCTCTCAAACCGCGCAAAATCGAAATTGCGTCTTCGACACTCGGCTGATCGACATAAACTTGTTGAAAACGTCTTTCCAGCGCCGCATCTTTTTCGATATATTTGCGATATTCATCCAAAGTTGTCGCCCCAATGCAGCGCAATTCGCCCCGCGCTAACATTGGTTTTAACAAGTTACCAGCATCCATCGCGCCTTGGGTAGCGCCAGCGCCGACAACGGTGTGAATTTCATCAATAAATAAAACAATATTACCGCCAGATTCGGTGACTTCTTTTAATACTGCTTTGAGACGTTCTTCAAATTCACCCCGGAATTTTGCTCCGGCAATTAAAGCACCCATATCTAAGGCAATTAACTTGCGGTCTTTCAGAGATTGAGGAACATCGCCAGCAACAATGCGCTGTGCTAATCCTTCGGCGATCGCAGTTTTACCAACACCTGGTTCGCCGATTAATACTGGGTTATTTTTTGTACGGCGAGAGAGAATTTGCACTGTCCGACGAATTTCATCATCTCGCCCAATCACTGGATCGAGTTGACCTTTTCGGGCTGCTTCTGTGAGGTCACGCCCATATTTTTCCAGTGCTTCGTATTTGCCTTCTGGATTTTGGTCGGTCACTTTTTGGCTCCCACGAATTTGTTTAATAATATTTTTTAGTTTGCTTTCATTTAAAGCGAATTCTTGAAATAAAGCTTTGCCAAAACGGTCATCTTTAGCATAAGCCAGCAATAAATGTTCAATTGAAATATATTCGTCTTTAAATTCCTGGCGATATCCGTTGGCGCGGTCTAGGAGTGTATCTAAACTGCGTCCTAAGTACACGGAGGTGCTGCTACCAGAGACTTTCGGCTGACGTTGAATAAATTGTTCGGTGCGATCGCGCAGTTTTTGTAAGTTAACACTGGCTTTCGTCAAGACACTGCTGGTTAGCCCATCTTGTTCTAGCAGTGCTTTCATCAAATGTTCGCTTTCAATCTGCTGTTGTTGATATTGTTTAACAATATCCGGTGTGTGGGCGATCGCTTCCCAGGCTTTTTCCGTAAATTGGTTAGGATCGGTAGGTTGCATAAGCTATTCGATAAACCACTTGAGGGGCACAAGGCATACAGAGCAATATTCTCTGATAAAAACATTGTAAAAATAGGTAAGCACCTAGTTGGATCGGTCTTCACGTCTTCCTAGAGTAGTAGTATTACCGCCTTTGGTGGTTTTTTACCGAAGAAAGGCAGAGGGCAGGAGGCAGGAGGCAGAAGGAGGAAAATATAATTTTTGCCCTCTGCCTTCATGGTTTAGAGCAAGTAAATTTATTTATGAAAAAAAGAAAAAATATGTATTTCGAGACGCACAGCGCAAGAAATACTACGTCCGTGATTGTTTCCCCTAAATTTATTTATGGGGTTTCCCTTTTGCCCTCTGCCCTCAGCATAGCTGCCTTCTCAACTTTTGTTGTTTAGCGTGGAAACATTTTTCTCGACACCAAGGCGATCGTGAGCATACTACATTCTCCACTGTAGATTTAATTTAAATTAACTGATTACTGATATTAGTAAATTTCTGTTAACTGATTGCTAACAGATTAACAATTCAAAATTTAAAATTAAATACAGTTGCAGACGGAAATTTAAATCCCTTGAAGAAACTAATGCTACCTCTCGACGTAGGGATATTAAACCCTTTATATCGGTTTGTTTTTTTCATAATAGAGATTAGTTGCTCTGCAAGCTTAAATTAATCAATTTATAATTACGTCCCCAAGTAGAAGAATTAACAGTTTTTCTCCTTCGCCCCTGTCCCCAGACAGAGTTACCATAATTCCAGGTCGCCTAGTGGATGCTGAAAATGATTGACCCCTACGACTTTGAGGATGATGACTTTGACTTTGAGGATGAGGATTTATTTGAAATAAAACCCATCAGCAAAATGACTGAAGGAGAAAAGCTACACCGATTTAAGCGTTTTTTCGACAGTAGCAGCCGTGCTATGTTGCAAGACTGCCTATTTCGCATCGTCGATCGCGAAGATGGTTTCGGTACCTTGGAAATTCTTTGCCCTAATCAAGTTGTCAGGCAACGCCTTTCCAAAAAAAAGCGCAAAATTACCAACAATATTAACACCTGTTGGACTCACATCAGATGGTTTTCCCTATGCGTCCAGCAAGATGGTGAATTGGATTGTCAAAAGTTTACCCGTAACGGTAACTTAGTAACGCGTTAAGTAAAGCGAGTGGAAAGATCAGGGAGATGGGGCAAAGAGGCACAGGGGAAGTTCCAATAAGTTAGAACTTACGCAAAATATCTCTCAAACTCTGATTTCTCCGTGTCCTCTGCGCCTCTGTGGTAGCCTGCGGCAAGCCGCTTTGCGTCTACGTTATTTCGTAACTCGTGCGTAAGTCCTATAAGTCTTTCCCCTCTACCCTCTATCACCTCGGCTTCTCATCCTCTTCCAATCCCCAATGCCCAATGCCAATGACTAAAAAACAAAAATTTCCTTATTTACTCGGTTCTAAGTGGACAGCACAACAAAAAGTTGATGGATGGAGACACTTCCAAGTTGTCAACCGTAAAAATCAGGGTAAGTGGGTATACGCTGAAATGGTGGCTGCTTGCGATCCTAAAGTTCGTTTCTGGATAAATGCCAAATTATTACAAGATAACTCCCAGTGGCAAGCTGGCTGGCAAACATTACAGCAAATCGAGGAACTAGAAAATGATGTGTCTTGATTGCCTCAAATAGATAAACTGAAATGAATCTCAAGTAATATCCCTTTGTTCCGACTCTAGTTATTAACGGAACTTCAAGTATTATTGAAGCGATGGGCTACGCCCCACCGTAGGTAATCGCCTACATCACAGCGTAGTTGATTGCTATCTCAAAATATCATAAAATCCTGAAACGCTTATTATGTAAGCTTTATAGAATACTTAGTTCCCAAACGTGTCAGTCAGATCCGCCTCTTGTTATATAACCTGAACTGTTTAGTTTGTCCCTGGCCGCAGCTTCCGTAACACTAGCCCAATTTAATACTAAGTCGTTTACGCCTTTCTATACAGTTTATTATCTGTAGTAACCAAAGGTTAGATATACATTCTACCTTTAGACTTATGAATTACTAATAAATGAGTTTTAGAGTTAATTAGATATAGATATTCGGTAATTTAATTACCCCAATAAACTAAATAATTATAAAAAAATGTTTATTGGGATCAATAAATAAACAATTGGGTATCAGTTAGTACATATACACGTATAAGTTTATAGTTTTTCTAATTTCTTAGAAACTATATGAAATAAAAGCTTATTACCTAGCCTTGTACCATCTTTATAATTTTATCGGTGCTTTCAGATAATGTTCCGCAATCAGCATCTGTTGAACGAATTTCAGTGTAAAACAAAAGGCAGGAGTGTCCAATAAGTGGAGAGCAATAAAAATAATGGTACTACCTCTATAAATTTTGTTCAGATACTGATAGCGATACTAATTGCTGTTGTTCCTACTGCAATAGTAGCTGTTAGTACAGTTATTTATCAATTAGGCCAGCAAGTAGCACGTTTAGAATCTGATATGGAAGATTTAAAATTACAAGTTAAAAGTTTTACAGAAAAAGCAAATAAAACACCAGGAGATAATTTACGACCTATAGCGAAGCAATCTCGTTTAGTAATTACAACAAGTCTCACCAAAGAAAATGATCCTAAAGATTCTGTTGATATTGTATCGATGAGTAAAGGAGAAATAATTTTTTATACTACATGGTATGGTCTTAAGCCTAATAAAAATTATCAAGTGATTTGGTCTTTACAAGATGGAACAGGAAGCCCTGTAGGCAGTTCTGCTTACGATTTTAAACCTAAAAATGCAACCCATTATACTTGGTATTACTATCGTTTTAATCCTAAGCTAGATAAGCCAGGTAATTGGAAAATTACAGCAAATCTTGATGGAGTTGAATCAATTGATAAAACATTTTTTGTATCTCAAAACTAAGACAGTATTGATGATTTAGATTTATTTTTTACGCCATATTTTTCTCATACTCTAGCCAAGACTGAGCAACAGGCTTGCGCTGTCTTTCCCACCCGAAAGTCTTATTTAATCAGGCTTATAGCAGAGCCATCATATTTATTTCTTACTTTTTTATTGCTTGACATTTGGGCTAGTATTTTGATTTGACATTAACGATAGAATTTAAAGGAGAATAATTCATGACCAATGACCAATGACTAATGACTAATGACTAATGGTCTGTCCCATTAATTTTGATGGATAAATATGTTTGTAGTAAGGACTTTAGTCCTATAATTTTGAAGCACTAAAGTGCTTACTACGAACCTCTCAAAACTTTTGGGACAGACCACTAGTTACAAAAAAGGCAGGTACAAAACCCGCCCTCAAAGCAATATTAATTGAAATTAGCGATCGCTATTTAATTAGCAATTTCTGGCGCACTCAAAGAAAGTTTTGGCGCTTCTGGTTTTTGTTGTGCTAATGTCGGCACTGAATTACGCAATCTTGCTGTCAATTGTACAGTTGTGGAGTCGTACATTTGAGTGAGCAATTTCGGATAGAAACCAATACCAATAATTGGCACTAACAAACAAGCAATGATAAATACTTCACGGGGTTCAGCATCTATTAAAGCTTGGTGAGAAACTAATTCTTCGTTTTCTTGACCGTAGAAAATTTCTCGCAACATCGACAGCAGATAAATGGGAGTTAAAATCACCCCAACTGCCATCAAGAAAACTACAATAACTTTGAAGGTAGAGCTATAAGCATCGCTAGTAGCAAAGCCAACAAATACCATTAATTCTGCTACAAAACCGCTCATTCCTGGCAATGCCAAAGATGCCATTGAACAGGCGGTGAACATAGCGAAAATTTTCTGCATTCTCTTACCGACACCGCCCATTTCATCCAACATCAGGGTGTGTGTCCGGTCATAAGTTGCGCCCACAAGGAAGAACAAACTCGCCCCAATTAACCCGTGGGAAACCATTTGCAATACTGCTCCACTTAAACCCAAATCGGTAAAGGAAGCAATCCCAATGGTCACAAAGCCCATGTGAGAAATTGAGGAGTAAGCGATTTTTCGCTTCAGGTTGCGCTGGGCAAAGGATGTCAGGGCGGCGTAGATGATATTTACTACCCCCAAAACCACTAATACGGGCGCAAAATAAGCGTGGGCATCAGGCAACATTTGGGCATTCATCCGAATCAGAGCGTAACCGCCCATTTTCAGCAGAATACCTGCTAGTAGCATGTGTACGGGGGCTGTAGCTTCACCGTGGGCATCCGGAAGCCAGGTGTGCAAGGGAATAATCGGCAACTTGACGGCGTAGGCAATTAGGAAGCCAGCGTAAACCAAAAGTTGGAAATTGAGGGCGTAGTCTTTGAGACCGAGCGATCGCATGTCAAAAGTGACTGTATCGCCATAAAAGGCCATTGTCAAAGCACCGACCAAAATAAACAGCGAACCGCCAGCGGTGTACAAAATAAACTTGGTCGCTGCATATTGCCGCTTTTTGCCTCCCCAAATTGCCAGCAGCAGGTAAACCGGAATCAACTCCAATTCCCACACTAGGAAAAACAGCAGCATATCCTGGACGGCGAAGACGGCAATTTGACCGCCATACATCGCCAACAGCAAAAAGTAAAATAGCTTGGGCTTGAAGGTCACAGGCCAAGCTGCTAGAGCCGCTAGGGTGGTAATGAATCCAGTCAAAATAATCAGAGGCATGGACAAGCCATCAGCCCCTACTGACCAATTCAAATCGAGTTGCGGTACCCAGGGGTAACTCTCCACCAACTGCAAATCTGGATTGGAGAAATCGTACCCAGTATAAAAAGCGTAAACAATCAGTGCAAAATCTATCAACCCGATAACCAGGGAGTACCAGCGCACTGTTTTGCCGTCTTTATCTGGGATGATGGGAATCAGTAGTGACGCCGCTATCGGAAACAGAATGATCGTCGTCAGCCACGGGAAATTAGCTGTATTCATCGCAATTCGTCTGCTATCAAAATCATGTTTGGCAAAAAGTCACTAGTTATTAACTAACAGCTTTTTGGGGATTTGGTCTTACTCGTTAGGTTGATTTAATTAAATTAGCAATCCCCGGTTTTTCTTTTTGTGAGTCTTTTTTGACATTTGGGGGTACGGAATGTGGGTTAGGATACCCCCAGTCAAGTCAAAAATTTACCCAAAAAAAGCCGCTAAACTAGGGTTCTAGAGATGCGATCGCGTAGTCTAAAGTGGCGATCGCTAAAAATACACTATGCTGTTTGGTGGTTGTCGAAAAAGCGATTTGGTGCAAATAAGCATGACATGAGAAACAACCCTATGATAATGGCACAAATTGAAAATCAGATTCGTTATGTTACCAACGCAAATGGACAAACAACAGATGTACTTGTTCCTATAGAACTTTAGCAACAGCTTATAAGTTCCATAAATTCTGATAACGCCAGTGGTTTAGCTTGGGTAGATGAACATGAGCCAAAAGCACAAATATTAGCCGATTTGCAAGAGTCTGTGCAACAAGCAGCAGCAGGGCAGCAAACTTTCCCAGTTTCAGAGCTTTGGGACTACAGCAGGCGATTTGATTGAATTTTTTTAGTAAAATAGACAGGGATTGATAAGGAAAATTGGATTATGTCATCTCCAGCGATCGCTACTGTAATTAAGATGATGGAATCTTTATCTGAAGATGTGCAAGAAAGAGTTGCAGAGCATCTCCGAGAGTACCTAGAAGATTTGCAAGATGAATTGAAATGGGATAAGTCATTTAAGAAAACTCAACAACAACTGATTGCATCTGCCCAATCTGCTAAAAGAGAGATTGCAGAAGGACTTGCAAAACCAATGAATTATGAAAATTTATGAAGTGTGCAACTCTTCCTTCTTTTTGGGATAAATATAAGTCTCTTGAAAAGCAAGTTAGAGAAAGTGCGAGAAAAGCTTATCAGTTATGGAGAGAAAATCCTTTTCATCCCTCTTTGCATTTCAAATGTATAAATAACGAGGAGAATATTTGGTCTGTCAGAATAACTCGCAATTATCGAGCAATTGGGGTTTTGGAGGGTGACACAGTTACATGGTTCTGGATAGGTAGTCATGACGATTATGAAAGCTTTTTTTCATAACGCGATCGCTATTTGATTTACCACTTGTAATAAAATTCTATCTCCTTCCAGTTTTGGGCTATAAGTAGATTACGTAGATGGATAAAATCTGAGTTTGGCTGAAGCATATTTACATCTGAGTTTTCAAGTCATGAAATTTAAGTGATTGTGTTGTTAACTTATTTTCTTAAACATATTCTGATAAAGAGGTAAGGGTAACATGGAAAAATTAAAAGAGGAAGCGTAGCAATCAGGAGTTAACGTATGCAGGCAATCCTGTTAAGCCGTGAAGAGGTGGCGCGACGTGCAAAGCACTTGTACGAAAGCAGCATTCGTCAGCAGGTAGAAGTGGAAGAAAATATCGGCAAGATGGTAATCATCGACATTGAGACAGGTGATTACGAAATCGATAAAACTGGCTTAAAAGCATCCCGTAGCCTCAGTAAAAAGCATCCAAACGCCCGACTCTTTGGTATTCGCATTGGATATAACGTTGCTGTCTCCTTCGGTGGTGTCATGGAACGTGTCTACAAATGATTTCTGGAATCGTGACGGACAGACATGCAACTGTTACACTGACATTCTTGCTGCCGAACGGCTCAAGCATACCTATTGAGTTCGTCATAGATACAGGCTTCACTGGGGAATTGTGCCTTCCTCTAGAAGCGGTTTCACTGATGGGATTGACATTCAGACACGACACGACTGCAAATTTGGCAGATAATAGCGAAGTCTTGCTACCACTTCACGAAGCGATCGTCCTTTGGGATGGTGAAGAGCGAGAAGTTCTTGTTATTGCAACTGGAAGGCGACCTTTACTTGGGACTGCTTTGTTGGATGAGCAAGAACTCATAATCCAGTTTACAGAAGGCGGATTGGTGACAATCGAGGAGTTGTAGGGGTTAAAAGGGCGGTTATTTATAAACGGTGTCTAAAAACATAAAACCCGCCTGCGCGGGTTTCAAAAACTTAATTTTTTTTTAGTCAACGCAGGCGGACTTCG
This sequence comes from Nostoc sp. ATCC 43529, assembly GCA_003326205.1. Taxonomy (GTDB): domain Bacteria; phylum Cyanobacteriota; class Cyanobacteriia; order Cyanobacteriales; family Nostocaceae; genus Nostoc. The sequence goes on along the minus strand of LWTK01000060.1, from coordinate 28,130 downwards.
TTTGCATAGCCGCTACACAAATCAGGTCACACCGAAAACGATCGCTAAACCCAAAACAGCCCCAAACACAATCAAGGCATAGAATTGAGCGCGACCGTTTTCTAGATATTTCAGACCTTCGCCGCTGACAAGGGTGAAGAAGCCTGTGAGGTTAACTGCACCATCGACAACGCGGAAGTCAACTTCCATAACTTGTCTGGCTACGCGACGCAAGCCGAGGACAAAAACGCGGTGGTAAATGTCATCAAAGTACCACTTATTGAGGGATAGCTCGTACAGTGGTTTGATTTTAGCCGCGATCGCCGCCGGGTCGATTTTACCCCGCAAGTACATTAACACTGCCAAGGTAATGCCCACCACGGAAATTGCCACTGAAGCACCCGCCATAATATAAAACTCTGTCGGGTCGAACTCGGCAGTTTTTTCTAGAACTTCCGAGAGGGTTTCGGTTGGTGGAAAGATAAAATGCTCGAAGTAATTGGCAAACGGAGTTCCTAGCAAACCAATCAAAATCGAAGGCACTGCCAAAACTGCTAATGGCAGAGTCATTGTCCACGGCGATTCGTGGGGAGAATCGCTGTGATGTCCGTGGGAGTCATGGGAGTCATGGGAGTGTGCCGCCAATTCTCCTTTTTTCATTGCCCCAGGGCCATAATTCGGCACTGGTTCTTCTGACTCTAACTCTAGGACGATTGTCGCCGCCTTCTTGAGCTTTTCCTTGATTTTGTCGTCAGTTCCCCGGAATTTGCCTTCAAATGTCATAAAATACATTCTGAACATATAGAAAGCAGTAATACCGGCGGTTAACCAGCCAATCAACCAGAGGAATGGGTTAGCCTGAAAAGCTTGCCCTAGAATTTCATCTTTTGACCAGAACCCAGCAAAGGGGGGGATACCAGAAATTGCCAAGCAACCAATCAAAAAGGTGGTTGCTGTGACTGGCATATACTTCCGCAGTCCGCCCATCATCCGCATATCCTGGGCTAAAGCTGGGTCGTGGCCGACGACACCTTCCATACCGTGAATTACTGAACCTGAACCCAAGAACAGCATCGCTTTGAAATAGGCATGGGTCATTAGGTGGAATAGTCCAGCACTGTAGGAACCCACTCCCATTGCCATCACCATGTAACCGAGTTGGGAAATGGTGGAATAAGCCAAGCCTTTTTTGATGTCGTTTTGGGTAATGGCGATAGTTGCCCCCAAAAACGCCGTAAATGCCCCAGTAAAGGCAATAACCGTCATTGCTGCTGGGACATGTTCAAATACTGGATACATCCGGGCTACGAGGAAAACACCCGCCGCCACCATTGTTGCCGCGTGAATCAAGGCAGAAATGGGGGTGGGGCCTTCCATTGCATCTGGTAGCCAGACATGTAGAGGGAATTGGGCAGATTTGGCTACTGGGCCGAGGAAAACTAAAATCGCAAACAGGACAGCGAGAAAATTGCTGATAGAACCTGTTTCTACGAGTTGGGCGAGGCGATCGCCCATAATATTAAAATCAAAGCTTCCCGTTGCCCAGAACAGCCCTAAAATCCCCAACAAAAGACCAAAGTCGCCCACGCGGTTGGTTACAAATGCTTTTTGTGCGGCATCTGCGGCTGACTTGCGATCGTACCAAAAGCCGACCAGCAAGTAGGAACACATCCCGACAAGTTCCCAGAATATATAAATCTGTACTAGGTTGGGGCTAAGCACCAAACCTAACATTGAAGAGCCAAACAAACTGAGATAAGCATAAAACCGCACGTAACCGGGATCGTGAGCCATGTAGCCGTCGGTATAAACCATGACTAATAAGGCTACTGTTGTCACAATCACCAGCATTAGGGCTGTCAGGTGGTCAACAGTGTAGCCCATGCTCAGGTGAAAATTGCCTGCCGCAGCCCACTCCAGGGTATGGGTATAAGTCGGATGTCCTTGGACTTGACTCCACAACAAGGCAAACGACAGCGCCATAGCCGCTCCCATTAGGGAGATAATGACTACAGCGTTCAACTGCCGGAGGCTATTTGTCACCTGATTCAACGAGATTAACCCTAGACCGACCAGCATTGCCCCAAAAAGAGGTAATACCGGAATCAGCCAGGCATACTGATAGATTACTTCCATCACTGACGCCTACTTTTAGAATTCTTGACTAGCGTGTCGGAACTGTTAATAATTGTGACACACACCCTTTAGGATAAAATAACCCACCCAAAGCTGATTGGGTGGGGTATTAAGCATGGTTTTAGATTTGGGCATAGGGTGTGGGCATAGGGCATAGGGCATGGGGCATTGGGGATGAGGGATGGGTTATTAATTCTTATCCCTCACTCCCTCACTCCTTCATCTCCCCCTGCCTCCCCTGCTTCCATGCCCTATGCCCCATACCCTATACTCATCAAGCTGACCAATACTCTAAGTCGGCCGTTTTAGAACCCTTGTAGATTTTAGGGCAACTGGTGTAGCTGACTTTGATGTCTTCTAACGCCAGACGTAAATCTTCTCGACCGCGAAAACCTTCTAAGCGTTGTCGAATACTGCCATTTTCAATCAAAAGTAGAGTCGGCAGTGACTTGAGTCTGTAAGTTGTAGACAGTTTAAAATTTTGATCGGCGTTAACCACCACCAATTTAATTTCCTCCCCGCATTGGGCTTGAAATTGCAATAAAAGCGGGTGGATAATCCTACACAACCCACACCAAGGGGCTTCAAAATTAACTAAAACCGGAATTGGAGATTCTAAAACTTCTTGAGTAAATGTCCGCTCACTAACCGACAACACCATGACGCCTCTTGGATTATAGGGTTTTTATATCAAACTAGCTATTTGCAATGAATTTAGTAGTGCTGGATTTCGAGTCCTGAGGAGCCACTGCGGTCATTTGGTTTCCAAATTTGGAGCCAGTGGCGTTGCTGAGTGAAATTCCATAACTAAAATTGTTTTTGTTTACGACTCAAGTGGGGGCTGGGGACTACTTGCCAAGCAAGGAATAATATTGTGATTTTTTTAACACAGTATTTAATATTCATTGCTTGGCGTGGGTTTAATGAAGGATTATGAAGCCAGTAAATTGCATTGGCAAAGCCCGCCGTAGTCATCGCTGCTTTGAGGACACAAATTCGAATACACAGAGTGATTTAGATATAACTTAGCGGGTTTATGTGTCTGCGATTGAAAAGCTAGCACAACTTTTAAGGTGGCTTTTTTGGATGTTCAATTCTCCATTACCTTTACTGTTTGCGAATTGAGACTCAATCGGTCATTTACTCCCCAGATTGGCAACTGACCAACACCTAGCGATATCAAATTTCAAGTTGACTGAACGTACCCCCACTGATAAATATTTGAATTTATCCTACATTGATTCGGGGGCAATTGATAAGCTGAAATTTTCATCGACTTTGAATTTTATGTTCACACTGGGGATCGATTAGAATTCCCATTTTATCGTACCAGTTGCTTCCAGCAATAGAGGGTGCGACCACCAAAGCAAAGCCACAAAAATTGCAACTCCTAGATAGGCAGGTCGTAAAAATTCCTGCCATTTGATAGATTGACGGCCGTCAAGAATTGCTTTAAAGGGAATAATTGAAGTCCGCTGTTTGACGATTTCAAAAGCTGACCCATAGCGCAAGCCCAAGCGGCGATCGCCATGCCAAACTCCGAACAAGTGATGCAATACTAAACCAATGGAGGTCACAAGGGTAAAGGTAGTACCCAGCCAGAGAGTGTGGGCAATACACCAAATTATTTGTCCTACCATCTGGGGATGACGAGTAACCCGAATAATTCCTGTTTCATAGAGATGAACTTCAGGCTTTTGAATGGCTGCAATTTCTAGTAGATTGAAGGTAGCAGGATACAAAAACAAAAACGAGATTGCTGACAGCACCCAAACAAGTTCTCGCACTCCCGGTACGCCCTGTACCTGCCAAAGTTGCAAACCATCATAGCGATGCCGAAAAAAGTAAATAATTAAGATCACAGCCAATGGTAGGCTGACTAATGCAAAAAGAATACGATAAAGCCTCGGCCCAATGTATTTTTCTGCCCAAGGGCGCAAAGCAGCGCCTCCACTGTGAGCGATCGCAAAAACTATCTCTAACCCCAGTATGACAAAATGACTGGGTGTCAACCAAGAAATCGGCATCATAATACACGGGTGAAGTAATTTAAAGAAAACTGAATTCAGTACAACCAATACCACAAAGTATTCAAAAGGGGACTTTAGTCAACATGTTGTGCTACTGTCTTTTTCGAGTCAAGCTGTCAAGTTTAAGATGCAACAAATCACACCCAGCCGATTCCTGGCAAAGATGATTTGTTGCTTACATCCGCTCCTTTCAAAGTTTGTGGGTTGAGCCTTATGTCTGACCTTCCTTTCACTTTAGATCAGTTACGTATTCTCAAAGCGATCGCTGTAGAAGGGAGCTTCAAGCGCGCTGCTGATAGTCTTTATGTCTCCCAACCTGCCGTCAGTTTGCAAGTGCAAAACCTCGAACGGCAGCTCGATGTCCCTTTATTCGACCGTGGAGGACGACGCGCACAGTTAACCGAAGCTGGGCATCTACTTTTAAGCTACGGCGAAAAAATCCTCAGTCTGTGCCAGGAAACCTGCCGCGCCATTGAGGATTTGCAAAATCTCCAAGGCGGCACTTTAATTGTCGGTGCTTCTCAAACCACCGGCACTTACCTTTTGCCCAGAATGATTGGCATGTTCCGCCAAAGATATCCAGATGTGGCAGTGCAATTGCACGTCCACTCTACTCGACGGACTGCTTGGAGTGTCGCTAACGGACAAGTCGATCTCGCCATCATTGGTGGTGAGATTCCCGGTGAACTAGCAGAATCTTTGGAAGTTATCCCCTACGCTGAAGACGAACTAGCTCTGATTTTACCCGTCTTTCATCCCCTAGCCAAACTTGAAAAAATCCAAAAAGAAGACCTATATAAATTACAATTCATTGCTTTAGATTCCCAATCAACAATTCGCAAAGTAATTGACCAAGTGTTAGCGCGTTGTGAAATTGATACTAGGCGTTTTAGAGTTGAAATGGAACTCAATTCCATTGAAGCCATTAAAAATGCTGTGCAATCTGGTTTGGGAGCTGCATTTGTCTCCACTAGCGCCATCGCAAAGGAACTGCAAATGGGTGTTCTCCACTGTGCCAACATTGAAAACGTCGTTGTTAAACGAACGTTATGGTTGATTTTTAATCCCAACCGCTATAGATCCAAAGCGGCAGAAGCTTTTAGTCAAGAAATTCTGCCCCAGTTCGCAAACCCTGGATGGAACCAAGATGTGTTAACATTGACACAAAAAAACATAGTCCTAACTACATTGGATATAGCAACGCCCACGTCCCTTGGCGAAGACTAAAATCTGGTCATTAGTCCTTACCCTTACCTATAGGACGCTTATCTGCGACATGCTGCACCAAGGCGTAGCTTGCTTCGACCCAAAAGTGCGAAAAGCCGCCCTTCCAGCGTCCGTGTCATTTGTCCGTTGTTTTTTGGAAATAACCAAATAATTCGTAATACTCGCCTTTGGCGAGAAGCAAGCTACGTAATTCGTAATCATTACCCCAAGTGCTGTAGACAAGCTAGGGATTTGACATAAAGAAAAAGTTTCCTGTTCTTGATAAAGAAATTTAGTTTCTCTGTAAGCTGAACTAGTTAGGAATTACGAATTATCAATTACGAATTATTTTGGCTAATGACTAATTACAAAAATGGAAGTTTACTGTACTCGCCCACGTTGCCCACGCCCACAAAACTATTTTGCCGATTTAGATGATATTACAACGCTGAAAACAACGCAGCAAAAGTACTGTATTAGTTGTGGGATGCCGCTGTTGCTTGATGGTCGATATGTGACCATGAAGTTGTTGGGAAGAGGTGGATTTGGAGCAGCATTTTTGGCGCGCGATCGCCGAATTCCTGGAATGCGTCAATGCGTTGTTAAGCAGTTTCAACCAGCTGGAAATTTAAGTCAAACTCAACTGCAACAGGCACAGCTGATGTTTGAGAGAGAAGCAGAAGTTTTAGCCCAAATAGGCAACGAACACGAGCAAATTCCCGATTTATTTGCCTTTTTTCCAGTGATAGTTAATAGCTTGCAACCAGGACAGCAAGACCAATTTTTTTACTTAGTACAAGAATATATTGATGGGCAAAACTTAGAAGAAGAATTAACTCAACAGGGGCAATTTTCTGAACAAAAAGTCTTAGAAGTATTGCAAGAAATTCTGAAGATACTTAAGTTTGTTCATGAAAGAGGCATTATCCACAGAGACATCAAACCTTCTAACATCATGCGTCGTCGTGATGGGAAACTCTTCTTGCTAGATTTTGGCGCAGTCAAGCAAGTGGCAAATGTGGCATCAGGCGCAGTGTCTTCCACAGGAATTTATTCCTTAGGATTTGCACCACCAGAACAAATGACTGGGGGCCAAGTATTCCCATCTACAGATTTATATGCCTTGGCTGTCACTGTCATTACCTTGTTGACAGATAAAGAAGCAACTCAACTTTTTGATGCCTATAGCAACCAATGGAAATGGCGAGGGCAAGTGAATGTCAGCCCCCGCCTTGCTAATGTTTTAGATAACATGCTTCTGCCTGCTGCAAATCAGCGTTTCCAATCAGCCCAAGAAGTTCTAGATGCCCTGAACTCACCGCCTCTTGCCTCGACACAAATTAATTCACCCTCTGCAACACTTTTGTCCCAATCACCTCAAAGCCCTAGTCCTCCTTTTCCTCGTACTCCAGTAACTCAACCGACGTTTTCGACATTGGAATTATTAGGTGGGGCAGCTTTCAGTGGATTTGAGGGTGCATTAATAGCGATCGCCCTCTTCAGTCTGGTAAAATCACCAGAAATAACATTAATTGTTGCATCCGTCATTTTGGGATTCCTGATATTCGCCCAAACCAGGCGATGGATTGAAAAGTTTGATTTATTAATTATTCCGGCAATTACTGTTGCTATTATTTTTTTTCTACCCTTTTTACAAGGGGGCCTTGATATTCAGTCAGTACTTGTTTTAGCAGTTGCAGCTAGTTTAGTCGCCATTTCCCTGACAGCCGTATTTCGACTTATTTATAAATTACTATCTCTCATACTTTAAGGGACTTCCAAACAAATAAATATCCCATCCCTGCGGGACGCTACGCGAACGCTTTTAAGGTAGGGGGGCAGGGAAGAAAATTTCTAACTCCTCAGTCAACAGTCATCACTCCCAATGCCCTAATCCTTAATTTTGGCAAATAAAGATTCGTATTCTTTGGTTGCTGATGCAGATAAAGGAAGTAGAAATTCGCTTTTATCTAAAACTGAGCGTAGGCTTAGCCCACCGTAGTCATCGCTTTGTAATAAACTCCTTAAAGGCTTCTGGATATCAGAAGCTGTAATATTTGTCGAAATTGGCGAATTGCTTTTGGTTAGTAAAGCAATTTGCTCAGCAGTGCTTGGTTGCCAACAAAAATCAATCCATCGATCTGATAAGTTATTTGTAGTAATCCCCACCGGACGTACCCACAAATCTGCCCAAATTGCGGTTCCTGACTGGGGAATAACTGCCACAAGTTGTGGGTAACGTCCTAGAATTGGTAGTATGTCGCTTGACCAACCAACTGCTAGCCAAGTATCACCCATAATTAGAGGTTCTAAGTAATCAATAGAACTATAGAACTTCACTTGTTGGTTTAATGTCTGTAATTCTTTTTCCAAGTCTGGCACTTGGTCGAGATTTTCTGTATTGTAAGATTTTCCTAGTTTCTTTAAAGTCAAACCAATAACTTCTCGTGGTTGATTAAGTAGAGAAATACGCCCCTTCAACCCATCTCGCCACAAATCACTCCAATCTGTGGGCGTCCATCCTAATTCTTGTAACTTGTCACGGTTATAAACAATCGCTGTAGTACCCCAGCGATAGGGCGCACCCCACACCTTTCCTTGAGCATCCAGGTTACCTTGGTCGTTGCGCGTTACCAGTTTTTTCCACTTTTCATCTAAAGTAGACCATTGTTTTAATTGGTTTCCTTGTAACTGTTGCAGTGGTTGAATCAATTTCTGCTCAATAGCTGCTTTTAGCCAATAATCTCCCAATGTTACTAAGTCGGCTGGAGGAGTTTTTTCAGCTTGCCTAAAGGGTATGAAGCGGCCCCATCCCTGCTCATCAGTGGCTAATGGTTTCTCTTGCCAATTTTGTAATTGCTTAAATAAATCCTGTATCTGCTCCACAGGAGCAAACTTTAGTTCCACCTGCTGCTGCAAACCTTTGTGAAATTCATTAACTACCTGGCCTGGTATGGAACCTTTTAATAACTGTACTTTTAATTGAGCCTGCTTGTTTCCACTACAGCCAAAAAGCAGTTGTGAAATTGTCAGTGTACTTGTACCTAGTAAAAAAGACCGTCGATCCATTGATTTTGGATTTGAGATTTTTGATTATACCTATATTTAGCAGAGATTCACAGAGGCTGGCTGTCTCAAAAGTAGAGTTCTAAATTTTTCAGCATTTTTTGTTGGTAATATCGATAAATTTGAACATTTGACTTAAATTGCCTAGCTTTTATGCAAAACACTACCTCCAGCTTAATCTTTCTCAATAATTTTCCTTACTCGTACTTATGCTAAATCTTTACTTAATGTTTAGAAGTAATGATTTAAATGTCACATTGCCACAAAAAATATGAATACTTAAATAATTCATAAGTATAGTTAAGATTATCAGTAAATTGAATAACATAGAAATTAATGTGCCGATGAGGGTATTGAATGGAGCCATTACAAAAGCAAATCCTGATTCTGAGCCAAAAACTGGATGCCCTCTGCCAAGTAATTGAGCAGCTTGACATTAAAGTCGCTCAAGCTTTTTCAGAGTGTTCCTTAGCGAATACACAAGCAAGGGACAATTATCAGGAAAATAGTGCTGCTGGAGGGAACCAGTTAAAAGGACGTATCAGTTCAAATTCAGAAATGGAACACAAGGATGTATTAACAGATGGCATTTATATAGATATGCATCGTCAGGGTGGAGATAATAACTTAACACCAGAAATTCAAATACAACGACTAACAGCGCAATTAACCGCAGCCTACAATCGCATTGCTGCCTTGGAAGAGCAATTACTTAGAGAAAGAATTCATTAAAACAGAATTCATAATTCAGAATTGAGAATTCAACAATGCTTGAAGTTACGGGTTTAAAGCTACCAGCTTGAAGCACCGCGAAATTGAAAATTTGGCGTGGTGCTTCACCGTTTGTACTCCTAGAACGAAGCAGGCTAGATTCACCAGTTGTACTCCAATTTAATTTCTTTTTCTGACTGCTAACTCCTAAATTCTTTATTGCTAATTTAGTCAATATTGATGAGTTCAAATATAAACCGGGGCTTTATAAGTTTCCGGTTTTGTTATTAGTAATTAGCTAAACTCAGCCGTTCAAGTTGGGCTTCAATGGCTGTTAAAAGTTGGTGTTGCTGCCAATCTTGACTCAGATGAGCAGCTATGCAAGCTGCTCCAGCACCCATACCTTCTTTGACAAACCCCTGCTCATAAGCTCTCAATTGGGGATAACGAGAATCACTAAAGTTGAGAACAGTTGCTAATAGGGGAGGAGTTGCTGCAATCTCAGTTGAACTGCCTTTACCTAAGTTCAGCGCTAAGTCAACAGTAGCGCCAGTAGAATCTTCTGCCACCCAACGCGTTGTACCCACAACTATTTCTGCTGGTTGCCATGATAGAGCGTAAGCTTGAGCGATCGCACTCATTAGCGCATAAACCGCTAGCATTTGCGTCCCTCCAGCCAGCAGAATACCACACCTGCGACTAGCAGCGATCGCCATTCCAGCCACCACCACTTGCATCGGATCGCCCACCGCAGCGACAAGTTTTAGGGGATTGGATAGAGACGCTCTGACGCTCTGACGTGGAGACGCAAAGAAATAACTCTCCGTGTCTCCGTGTCTCCGTGTCTCCGTGTCTCCCCCTTCCCTCATTCTCTTCAGCCCAGCTTGCACTAGTGCCGACTTTTGGGCGTGGTTACAAACAGGGTGGCTGCTGTTGACTTTTCCAGCAGCTTCTATGCCTAAACCAGTTAAAATTGCCTGAGCAGTTGTGGTGCCTCCAACAACGCACTCACCGATCATCAAATATCCTTGTTCGATATTGGCAGCAAGGCGTTCTCCCCAAAGTAGTCCTTGTTCCAGTAAGTGGTGTACCGTTGTGATTTCCATAGCATTTCCTCCACTTAAACACCTGGCAGCAGTACCACCCAAATCAATTACTGGCACAGCAGGAGCCTGGGGTAAGCCAGCATTAAACAAATGCACTGGTATTTTTAGTGACTCACAGACAGCACGAGAAATCAACACGGGCGAAGCCCCAGCCGCTAATGGTGGTAAGGGATATTGGGGTTTATGTTCCGCGCCGTAGTACAAAAATTCGGCATCCGCACAAGCAGTATATTTTCGATCCTCTGGAGTACGACCAGCTGCTGAAATCCCTGGGATCAAACCAGTTTCAGTAAATCCTAAAACACAGGCAAATACAGGTAGACAACCACGATACCGTCGCAGCCATTCCTCACCCTGTTCATTTTGCGTATAAATGCGAATTTGGGAATTGGGCATGGGGGAGCAGGGGAAGAAAAAACTAATGACTAATGACCAATGACTAATGACTAATAACTAATGACTATCCTTCATAATCCATAAGGACTTGCACCCAATATGGTGGGCGGGGAATGGGGTTGCCGAGGCGGTCGAAAAGCAGCCATGCTGCTAGGTGTACAACAAACAGGTAGATAAAGTTGTTGAGTATAATCAAAGCGATCGCGCCTATTTGAATCAAAAATACACTGGGAGTTGCCAATAAACTCAGCCTCAGAAATATCCACTCGATAAACTCAGTTACCTGGGTAATGACATAAATCCAAAGATCTTCACCTGATAACACAGACAATAACCACAACCGAAAAAAGACTCCTAAAGTACCCAACAGGGTACCTAAGGTGATGGAAACCATCCAAGGAACACGACGACGATACCACGCCGCACCCAAAAGTACGCCCATAAAGCCGTAGGGCATGACAAATAGCAAACTGCGGGCTGGCCCCATCAGTACCGTTAGCAATAACCCAGAAGTGAGTGCTGCCATCCATGCTGCTCGTTTATCCCAACGGAGATAAACCAGAGCGATCGGCACTGGAAAAAATATCCGCAAAACTGGGCCTAAAGGAAAATAAAAATTAATAAACCAAATTAGGCTAGCAGTACTGGCTAAAAAGGCTGTTTCCACCATCCTCAACGGCGTATCAGCCTTGAGTTGAGGACGGGTTAATTCTTGTTTGTCTACCCAATGATTGGCAGGAGTTTGAGATTCCGGCGATGGATCTTCCTCTGGCTCATCTGGCAGAGAATTTAAAATGCTCATATTTTGACAAGTTGTTAAACAATCATTCTTTCTAAGGCTGACATATCAGGAATACAGATAATGTCTTGATCCCGTTTAATCAAGCCTCTTCTTTCCAGCCTTGTCAATACTCGCGTTACCGTTTCCCGTGCCAATCCGCTCAAACTACTCAATTCGCGATGAGGTAAATTTGGGATTTCTGTTCCTGTTTGCCCTTTTTTCCCCTGTCCTTCTGCCAAAAACAGCAATGTATCTGCCACCCGTGACTGACTATGAGATTCCCGCAAGCGTAATCGCCGATTTACTTGCTGTAAACGCTCTGCCATCAGTTTTGCTAATCTCAGTCCTGCCAAAGGTTCTATTTTCAGTAAATTGCTAAAATCTGAAGCAGGCATACTGCCAATTACCGTTGGGGTCAGGGTAATCACATCAGTAGTTCGGCGTTTTTCACTTAGAACCGCCATTTCACCAAACAATTCCTCTTTGCCAAGAATGTTCAGTGTTACCTCTTTACCTTCTAAATTATAAGTACGAATTTTTACCCATCCTTCTCTGATAAAATACACAGCACCACCCCAGTCATTTTCTAGTACGATGACTTGATTAGCTGGGTGAGTGCGGGTTACAAGATGGGTAAGGGCTGTTTCCACAACAGCATCTGGTAAACCCTGAAAAAATGAGGGCACATATCGGTCTTCCATTAGGACATTTTTATTCAAGCTGCTATATACACACGACATACAAGAGCATTTTTAAGCCTAAGCTATCAAAGCACAGCCACCTTTTAACAATAAAAATAACCCATAGTACACAAGAAAGTGAGAACAGGGGTTTTCTAAGCAATTTTTACCTATGGGTTTAAATAGGGCAAAAATTTTGCAAAAACTAGTTTATAGCCTGGTGAAGTTTTACTTAGGGGCTAACTGTACTGCAAACTTGATTACTCTTGATTACTTAAAAATATAGGCAAACAACATTCATCATACTCAAGCTAGTAAAGTACCTGCACCGATCTTAGTGTACAGTCTAGGTTTCCGGACTCATTCGCCATTGCCTGACTACTAATAGAGCGTCTGGAGGTCTTACGATTTTTATCTCCTCAAGGGAGAACACAGGCACAGCCGCCCATCTTTCATAAGCAGTTTAATTGTTTTGTGTACAACATCTCTTGGATTTGCTGCTCTTGGCTACCAGCTAGATGTTTTTCCCGGATCTAGTGATGTGTCTGCGCCAAGTCTGACTAGTTTGGAGTTAGCCTTTCTGTTCCATGCAGTCGGGTAGGTCAACGACCATGTGTATTATATCAGACCAGATAAACGCTTCTAGAGATTTGTTCGTCTCATCGCTGGTATTGTTCGTGTTGGCTCGTACCAAGACGAACAATTCCATTACCTATGTGACTCACAATTGATGAGGCAGTGTTAATAGAGGTTTCCTAACTTCTAGTGAATGCTGCTTCAATACTGACCGTCGCTGGTATAGTGTGAGTCTTCCTGCTGTTAAAGGTTAATTATTGCTCACATATTCTAGCGGTTTTGAGCAATCAAGCTAAGCTTGTTAAACAAACACTGACTGAAGATTGCCACTCCTCCCAGTAATCCATAACATAATGAAAGTCACAAGTCAAAGTGGCAGTTGTTGTCACTCAAAACTTCAATGACTGTAAAGTAATTGTCACACTAATTGACATATTGTTGTAGCTAAGGTAATCGAAAGTGACTTCCAGTGCAGATGAAATTCAAAAGCTGATTGCAGACATTGACAACTTACTTGCCAGTGGAGGCAAGCGCCTATCTCGATTTTTACCTAGCCAGGGGCAAGAACCTAAAGAGGTTTTAGAACGAATTCGGGACTTTTTGGTAAGGCTAGGAGAAAAAGAAGCATCAGAGGGCAGTATTGAAAATCAATTTCTCAGAGAACCGCGATCGCCTTTGTTAACAAAATTTATAGATCAAGCTGATAACCAGCGTTTGCTACCACCGTCCCAACCTACTCAAGAATACAGTGCCGTTGAAGGAGGAGAATTAAAAACTGAATTTTCCAGATTGATGCAGCCATTACGGGCGGAATTAGAAGGACTGTTGCAAGAAAGAGCCACTCTCGTCCAAGAAATTCGACAGCTAGAACAAAAGCGATTGCAAAATTACTCCCTGGCGCAGCAGTTGACAAACCAAGAACAGATGATTACCGAGTTTTTACAGGTACTCATGAGTCGGCTTGTGCCAAATTTAACGCCGCTGCTAGCACAAACTTTGGCCAATTCCTCCATTTCTTCAGCAGGAATCGATCGCCCAAACTCAGAACCACTATCTTTTGCAAACCAACCTTTTTTAGAATCCCCAGAACGTGTAGAGCGATTAACACAACTGGCTCAGGAGTTAGATCAACGCCTACTATCACTAGATGGAACTGTCAATGTTGTTTTTGAGGCACTACAACGCAACATTAATACTTATTACGAGTCTTTATCCCAAGCACTAGCAAGAATGCATAGCAAGGGAATCCAAGGCGAACAGTTGATAGCCAACTTTCTCAACAATTTGACGGAGTATTTGCAGCAACAATCCCCTAGTACCGAGTCATCTTTGTTAGAGGTAGAAGCCCAGACACCATCTGCATCACCGACTCAGCCAACTGATATCAATGCTGAATTTCCACTTCCGCTTTTAGAATTGATACAGCCAGAAACTTCATCAATTAATTCTGAGCCACAAACTACTACCCTCACAGAAGATTTAGATGCAGTACTGTTGCAGCTTGGCTTAGACTCGTCTCAATCTTCTGAAATTCCAGCTGAATTACCAGAAGAGATTTCTACGTTAATTGCTGATGAAGTAGATCAACTTTATGCGAGTTTGTTTGGTACCGTTAATGATTCATCAGCTTCTGTCATAGCTTCTCCATCAACTTTGAATACCCCTGAGGAGACACCTGTTGTTCCTCCAACTGTGGATTCTGAAAATGTAATACCTGATATATCAGTTGCACAGCCAGACACGGATTTTTTCGAGATGAGTATTGCTCAGGCTACGGCAGAAACTATCGATTCAGGGGAAGAACTATTTTTTGCAGAGAATACTAACCTAGCCTCGCCACCAGAAATTTTGCCAGAAGACAGTTTGCTTGCAGAACTCAGCACTCAGCCAAGAATTGATGATACAATTAGCACTTTAACTGATTTATTGCCTGAGGTAAGTACTGAGGAGCAACCTCTGGAAGTGCCTGTGATTAATGCTATAACGACAGCACCAGTCACTCCAGAAATACCAGAAATTGAGTTAGCAAAGCCAAGGGAAGTTATCGCCACAGAGACTACAAGCGATCGCCAAGAACCTTCTTTAGATAACTATATTCCAGCTTCACCACAAGAAAACCTACTTTCTCTAGAGTCAAATCAGGCTCCAGTCATCCCCGATATTTCCTTAGATGAAGAACAGTTGCAACAATTAGACCTGGATTTGGCTAATTTCGATCGCCAGCTAAATTCTGATGTGCAACCAGCTACAAACTTAGAAATTTCTCAGGAATCTGTTGCTCAAATTCAAGAAACAATCCCCACAATTTTACCTGAGCAACAACCAGAGAATTCCCAAATAGCAACCAATATTTTGCTGGTTCCGGAAGTAGAGACTAACTTCGATTTAGAGACAAAAACTGAAAAAAAAAAGCAAGAGACAACTTCCGTTTCAGAAAGCTCTTTACCTCCGAATTCCAACTCGATAAACAATACAGAAGTTTCAACCAACATTCTCCAATCAGTCTGGTATTTAGGAATTGATTTGGGTACAACAGGAATTTCTGCGGCTTTATTAAATAGTTCCTCTTTAGTTGTACATCCTATCTACTGGTCAGCAGAAAACCCACCGGGAACAACTTCTTTTCAACAATCGTTTCGCTTACCAACAGAGGTTTATCTGCCCGCAGCTTCTGTACCCCAAAGTGAAAATGACAGTATTGAAGCACAAGAACAGACAGCACCTGCGGCTGTTGCTCAAGATAAGAATCCTACGCCAGCGAGATCGGATGCAACAAACAATCTTTACTCAGCACAACTAAAGCCTTATTTACAAGTAGCTATTCCCTATAAAAGCGAACGACAAAAATGGGAACCTGTTTTACAATTAAATGAATTTTCGGCAGGCCCATTAATTTGGGTTGTACGATCGCTCTCTAAATTACTGTTAACTCTTAAGTGCGATCGAGGTAGTACCACCCCTAGTTTAATTGCTGCTGCTGTTGGCATTAGCGAACAAAACTTTTCTCAGATTATTAATAATATTGCTGGTGTAATTTGCACTTGTCCATCTAGTTGGTCAGAACAATATCGCTTCAATGTCAGAGAAGCTGTACTCACTAGCAAACTTGTCCAACATCCCCAGCAGGTCTTTTTTGTCGAAGAAGCGATCGCTAGTTTACTCCCCGAACTCGATGCTGCTAACGGCGAGCAAATAAAATTAAAATTAAACGAAGATCGAGATTCTCATCCTGCAAAAACCAGCGAAAATTCCCTTGTGGGCAACACCCTTGTCATTAATATCGGCGCAGCTGCCACAGAAATGTTACTAGTCGATGTGCCAGAAACCCTAGCGCAATTGACATACAATGATTTCATGCTCCATAGTTTTGCTTATGCTGGCAAGGGAATTGAACAAGACATTATTTGTCAGCTGCTTTTGCCACCCAAATCTCGGCAACCACGTTTAGCAACCCAAAGCGAGAGTAAAACTGCCACCACTAATCCCTGGCAATGGCAACCATCAATTCCCGGTTTAGACCAAATGCATTGGCAGAGTTTAGGGTTAGAAGAATTAGAACTACCCAGAGTTGGGGAACCAGATATCACCGCTCGGATTCGTCTCCAGCAGCGTCTAGAAAGTTCCTTGCTGGGACAGGCGATATTAGATGCAGCACTGGCTCTGAAGCTGATTTTACAACACCAAGACTCTTTTACCTTAGAGTTAGCCGATCAGCAGTGGATTTTACGCCGACGAGACTTAGAAAGCCAAGTATTTATCCCTTTTGTCCGCCGCTTGAACCGCGAACTCAACAAATTATTAGTAGCTCGTGGTATTCCCACAGAAGCCATTAATCAAGCTATCTTGACTGGTGGCGTGGCATGTGTAGGGACAGTAAATCGTTGGCTACGACAAAAACTCCCCAGCGCCAAAATTATTCAAGATTTATATCTTGGCGAAAACGGCGCTCCTAATTGCAGTCGAGTTGCTTATGGTTTGGCGATGCTACCTTTGCATCCCCAGGTATTAGATACACCCAGGCAACAATACACTGATTATTTTCTATTTACAGAATTGCTGCGCCTGTTACCAGAGCGACCGTTGTCTTTTGGGGAGGTTATCCAGTTATTTGAAGGTCGAGGTATCAATACCCGCACTTGTCAGCAACGCCTGTTAGCTTTTTTGGAGGGTGAATTACCTTCCGGTTTGATAGCTTCAGTTACAGACTCAACTTGGCTCACCCAGAGTTCTCAAGAAAATCCTGACTATCAAGCGATCGCCACCGCGCCACTCTTTGAAAAACAAGGCAGTCTCACCTACCGCCCCAATTCCCAACAACTTTTGTCTTTGCGCCGCTATCTCAATGCTATCAAGGCTAGTAATCAACAATCACTTGAGGAACCATATATAGTAAATTTCGCCTTGGAGCTTCATAGTCATTAGGTGTGGGGCATGGGAAGGGTGGGAGGTGTGGGAGGATGGGGAAGAAATCTTTCCCCGGTGTCTTCCAACACTCCCCCATCTCTGCATCTCCCGACTCGCCACATTTATTAAGAGCAGTCAGCTTACGAGTAAAACTATTGTTTTTTCATAAAATTACACCTGGTAACTATAGCAAGTTTTATTGTGTTTTACAGTATCTTACTGTAAATTTACAATATTGATAGTTAATTGAAAGATTTTGTAAACTTTGAGTCCTCAGTTTTTTTCTACTTGTGCTTTTGTGTATATTACTACTCAGTAGTGAGCATAAAAACATTAAAACTCCCATAAAAATTATGTATATGTCTACACTACTGATGCAAAAATTCCTGTTGTAGATAATTTAGCTATTGTGATTTATTCTTATTCCCTTGATTGCTCGCAACAGCCTTCACATGCCTCAACTCTAAGCTTTGCAAAACGATTAATTGATATTATTGGAGCCATTATCGGGCTGATTATTACATTTTTGGTTGCGATTCCCGTAGCAATTGTTACCTTAATTTACGATCCAAATCCAATATTTTATTCCCAAATTCGCTGCGGTTTGAATGGAAAACCTTTCCGGATATGGAAATTCCGTTCTATGGTTATGAATGCCGATAAACTCAAGCATTTAGTTGATAACCAAGCCCAAGGTCACATCTTTAAATCTGTTGACGATCCTCGAATTACTCCTGTGGGCAAATTTTTGCGGCGTACTAGCTTAGACGAATTCCCACAGTTTTGGAATGTTTTGCTAGGCGACATGAGTTTAGTTGGTACTCGTCCACCTACCCTTGATGAAGTCAAGAATTACGACCCACATCATTGGGATAGGTTGCGAGTAAAACCAGGCATTACTGGAGAATGGCAAGCCAATGGTCGTTCGAGCATTACAGATTTTGAAACCATCGTCAAGATGGATATGGATTATCAACGTAAGTGGTCTGTAACTTACGACTTGAGTCTAATTATGAAAACAATCTGGGTAGTTTTCAAAAAGACTGGTGCTTATTAAATTGGGTATGGGGGATAGGGCATAGGGCACTTGTACTGAGAAACTTGTGCCGAGCGAAGTCGAGGTAAGTCAAAGTATTGGGCATTGGTTATTCCCCGCGTCAGAGCCTCTTCCACTCTTTGCGTCTTCTTCACCCCTTGACCCCGCTACCAGTTTCGGTGGGTACAATGTAACGTTGTAAAAACAAAAATAGTAATAATACTGGGGCGATCGCAATTACAGAACCAGCCGCTACCAACCGCCAATCAAGGGAAAATGTACCTGCTAGCTTGGCAACTCCTAAGGGAAGGGTGTATAAATTTTCATCTTGGATGACAATTAAAGGCCACAAAAAGTCACTCCAAGCACCAATAAATACAAAAATTGCTAAAGTTACTAATGCTGGGCGAATTGCTGGTAACATCACATACCACCACAAACCCAACTCCGAGCTGCCATCCATACGGGCGGCTTCTTCTATTTCTTTGGGAACGCTCATGAAAGCTTGGCGCAATAGAAAAATCCCAAATGCAGAAGCTAAGCTCGGAAAAATCATCCCTAAATAAGTATTTCTCAAACCCAACTGGACTGTCAAAATATAAAGAGGAATCATTACGATTTGGAAGGGAATCATAATTGTAGAGACGACAGCGACAAAAATCCAGTCTCGCCCCACAAATGATAACCTTGCCAAGGGATAGGCAGCTAAAGCGCAAAATAGTAGATTCAAGCCAACAGTCAGCACTGACACCAAGGTGCTGTTGTATAAATATTGTCCAAAAGGTAAAGATTGCCAAACACGAGAAAAGTTATCTAGTGTAGGCGACGCAGGCAACAGTTGTGGCGGCGACTGTAAAATATTTTCTGTAGCTGATTTTAAGGCTGTACTGATTAGCCACAGCAAAGGAAAGAGCATCACTAGTGCGATCGCTCCCAATAGCGTATACATTAACAGAATTTGCGATCGTGATTTATTGGAGTTCAGCATTTGATTAATAAGTTTTATAATTTTTCAATATTTTGCAATTGGTCAAATATTTGGTGGATGCTCACCCATTTTCACCGACATTTTACGCACACGAGTTAATTGGAAACGATTCATTTTTAAAGCAGAGAATTTACGTGTAATTGCTTTGCCCGTATCTACAATATAAATTTGGTATTGATCTGATATGCGCGACGTGAAAGTTGTGCTTAGAGGCAACACTAAGGGTTACAGCTTATTTGTAGCGAATGTGGTTTCAAAACTCTTTGTTGCGCGACTTGCAGGAGATGAAATGCCTATTCTAGCGTTGTCTGAGGTCTTGAGGAGACAACTTGACACTCGATCAAAAACAACTTTAAAAAACGTTACCATCCTCAATTCGCATATATAGAACTGGTGTAGCAAACTCACGGTTATTAAGTCCGAATTGCGATGAAATGGCTTTTCTTGCTGATTGTGTTGCCCAGTCAATTGGTTTGCGAGCAGCAATAGCAGCGTAAAAATCCTCTAAGAAGACCTTTGCTGTCTTAATATAAACCTTGTACTGCATTGATAATACCGCTGGAATACCACGCTGAACAAGTTTAGGGGCTATACCCAAGAACCCCTGCGGATTCTCACTCATGGCACTTTCACAGGTTGCTAAACTGACTAATTTCAGATGATCATCATACCCCATGAAAATATCAGCGAATTGCTCATCATTTACAAGCCAAGTTTTAGATGTTTCTTCATCTACCAAGGCCAAATACCCTTTACTATTTTGATAGATACCATGCCCAACGAATTGAATAATGTCCGGTTTTTGCCGCAAGAGAGCATTGCGTATATCTTTGCGCGTTGCCTGTTTAAGTATCTGTAAGGTCATCAGTCCATTCTTTAAAGGTTGACATAGAGATTCTTGAAGGATAGTTCCCCATTCATCGACAGATAAGGGTGTTTGATCCGTGGGATTGGCAATGATGGCTAACACATGCAAAGGGGAAGGGGAATCACGGTCGAATCTGCGATTAGGTGGAAACGGCAAGTTTAAATAACGAGAAAGTACAGTATTAGGATTGACTGCGAAAAAATATCCTCTAAGGTTCCGATAGATGAATTCTAGGGGTAGGCTAGCAATTTTTTCAGCTTCTATTTGTAACCGTAGGCGTATCTTAGAGTTTTGTATGTTCGCAACAGCTTCAGTTTGCTGAAAGTGTGCGTGAATTGCTGACGGAAAAAGCCAATTATAAAGTTCTTGCCCAAAGCTCTTAAGTAACTCCTCATCCTCACCACGCCTTTTAATCAAATCAGATGACAATCGAATATTGTCAGGAATATCAGTTGAAATTCTGGCAGTAGCTTCTCCTTCAAAAGAGCGAGCAACAGTATGGCCGTCAGGAGCAATGTGCAAATCAAAATTAATATAACTCTCTGTAATGTTCATAGACTTATCATTTGTATCCTCATGTTCTTTTGACCGATCGTTGGATTGGGTGGTTGCGTTTATAGTCGATAGCTTTGCTTCAGTTTCTTGAGGCAGTTCAATTCTGTGTAGGGGATAGTTAGTTAGAATTCCGCCCTCTAAATCTTGAAAAACCTGCTCAGTCTGAGCAAGTTTAGGATCTTGGATACGCTGACGAATTTCCAAACAACTTTGAAGTTCTTTACGAGCAAGTTCAATGAGTCTTTGTACCTCTTTGGGCATTTGTTGGCGGCGAGCAGGCACAAATTCTGCGGCACCGAAACTTTGTGCAGCTTGGAGTAATAAAGCCTCAGCCAAAAGGTGTCGAGCATCACCTTCGCCCCAAGCATAACCTGATTCTGAATGGGTTGCAGCAAGGAGTTCAGGCAATCCAGAATCTTCAGGTGGAAAAATACCCCGCTCCTCTGGCTGTGATGATTCATTAAGAACTTGGGCAGCATATATGCTTTTTTCCCCAACAGGTTTAGCCAAGCCATAAAGGGCGATCATCATATCTCGTTCTGACTCTTTAGGTAGCCCCAAAAGCAAATGGGTTTGAGCCTGAACTATCAATAGATCAATGTGATAAATTCCATAACCACAGCTACGAGCAATGTATAGTCCTTCGTCAATATATTTTAGGGCTTGTTGTAAATAGATCCTCTGCTGATCAATTTGGTTAATTTGGAGAGATTGTTGAGCTTCAGCCAACGCTAGACGTGCTTGAACAATTGCTGTACAGCATAGAAGCTCCTTTGCCCCTCGTTCAATAGCCCAATCATGCGCTTGATGGAGATATTGAGAGGCTTGAGCTAGTTCCTTTTTTGCTATGCAAATTTCTGCTAAGATGACATTCAGCCTCTTCTGAATGTCATAAGCTTTAATATTATTGTCGTCAATCTCTTCAATATATTTGATGATTATAAGGCAAATATCTAATGCTTCTTGAAAAGAATTAAATCGTAATAAGGAGGAAATAAGGAAATCACCACCAAATAATATTATATAAGCAAATATTTTTTCATCGATGTCATTGTCATTGTCTTGCTTTTTCAAGAAATCTTGAGCATATTTAAAATCAGCAAGAGCTGGTTTAGTCAAACCCAAGAGAAATCGAACTCTTCCACGATAAATTGAAATTATTGAAATAAAGTATGGGTCTTCTTGTTCTTTTGTAATATCCGTCACCAACTCTGCAAAAGTTAGAGCATCAGTTAGCCGATTCCGTAAGATACTATTTTCTATTTTTAAAAACTCAAGCGCTCCCTTAACCCTCGACTCTTCTAATTGATTATTTTCAAGATAAGATAAGCCGCTTCTATAACAAAGCAAAGCTGATGCAAGATCTCCCAAACCACTATGGCAAGCCCCTAAGCAAAAGAGCATGAATATCCAGTCATCGACAGAAAGCATTTTTGGTTTCAAAAGAAACTCGTTTTGATCTTTACCTTCTATAAACTCACTAAAAATTCGCTTTCCCTGCTCAAAATATCCCAAAAAACCAAGAATCTCAATGCCTGTGTCGTAAATAAGATCGTGAGCTTCATCAAGATAACCTGCTTGAATAGTGTGATAAACGATCTCTTCAAGAAGATCTAACTGAGAAGGATCTGGCACTCCAGATCCACCTGGTCGTTGACCCAGTGAGTTCTCCAAAACTTTTCGTGCTTCATCATGCCCCCGCTGAGCAAGCTCTACATTCAGTCCTGCTCGAAATCCATCTCGAACTGCTGGATGGATGGCATAGGTGTTATCAGAAGATTTTTCGAGGATATGCATGTCAATTAGGAAATTGAGCTTTCTCTTTACATCCTCTAAAGTCAGTTGAGCAAGTTCTACCCCCGGAAATCCTTTTTTCTCTTCCCCTGTGAAAATATTGGTCAGTATTTGAGCCGTTACTCCGAGACGAAACAAGCAAACTCTTTCCAGCAAAGCTAAAGCAGCTGGATCGCTCCTTTGAAGTGCGTCTCGATATCGCTCTGCAACGCGCGCAAAGCGAGCACTCTGTTGTGCAACGTAGCGAAGGCGGCGATCTTGATTTTTCTCAGCAATCTGCCTTAGTTCCTCAGAAGAGGGAAATTCTAGAGGGGTATTTGGATTACCCTGACCAAAATGGGCGATGTAGCCTCCAGCCAGATCTATGGTCAAAGCATGGAGACCACATCGTTCTGCTAGTTGCTGCAAGTCTAAATCTGATCCTTGAACGCCTCGTCGGCGGAGCAGCGATATAGCAGCATCGCGTGAAATACTTTCAACAAGTATCTTCTGATGGAAAGGGCAAGCTTTATACTCCAGATCCTCCAGAGGAAATCGGGTTGTAATCAACAGTCTCACATGAGGAAAATACCCCTCTGCGCTGCGCTCCACAAACTCACGCAGGGCACCATGTGTTATGCCGCCGAAAAAGCCTCCCCGCGAACCATCAGACTGAACCTTCTCTAAACCATCCAATATCAGCAAAAGAGATGGAGCAGCCTGAATCGTTTCCAAAACTCGTTGGTAAGCTGGTCTAGCTCCAGAAGCCTTGTAAGATCTGCCTTGTAACCATGCATGAAGCTGGGCGAAGAAGATGTCTGGATTGGGTGCATCATAGAACGAGAAGACAAATAATCTTTGAGGGGTTGGAAGCGATTCATCTTTAGGTAAGTTGGGATGATCTGGAAATACGCCCGGAAGTACTCGCAGGAATCGCTCAGTGAGTGCTGTTTTGCCTGCTCCCCCAATTCCTACTAGAGCAAGTACCCCTGTACCTCCACTTTTCCACCAGTCACAAATTTTGTTGAACTCTGGGCGATCTTGGTAGTCTTGTGCTCGTAACAGTTGATGTACAAAGTAAAAACGTGAATCATGAGGTTCTGTAACAGTCATTGGATAGTAACTTTTGAACTTAGAAATTACAAATGAGAAATTTGAGTTTAGTTATAAGCTGTTCTGCATTTAACTTGCATAATTAGGGCGGGCAAGATGCCCACCCCACAAGAGTTTGCTTTAATCCGATTATGTAATTTAGATGTTTTTAACCTTAGTACTAATTTGTATTCTAAACCCAACTGAATTCTGACCTGAGGCGGAGCGTCTTCGGCTCCGCTCCTGAATTCTGCTGTATCAGCCTACAGTTTGAAATCAAAATTACAGTGGTGAATCTCCAACCTCTGCATAAGGTTGTGGTTCCCGTAGGCGTTTAGCAATGTGTTCTCGCCGATGCTTTGCAAGTTCGCTATAAAGCTTCTTGCGAGAAAGATTCACACTGCCAACAGGCTCATGCTCAAATAATGTATGCCAAGGGCTAAACATTGTACCCTCATCTAAACGTTTGCGTTCTTCAAAGTCAAATTTCTGACTGGGAATGCGGACAGTTGCAACTTTAATAAATGGTGAATCTGCTTCTTGCCATTCTTTAACGTGATCTTCAATTGGTGTTTTGTCATCATCAACATAAAACTGAACCAAGAAGTCAAAAGATGCTTCTTGACCTTCTACGGTTAAATAGTTGATCATTGCTTCCCGGAGGTAG
Source organism: Nostoc sp. ATCC 43529 (assembly GCA_003326205.1). GTDB lineage: Bacteria > Cyanobacteriota > Cyanobacteriia > Cyanobacteriales > Nostocaceae > Nostoc. The sequence continues at coordinate 4,080 of LWTK01000060.1, read as the reverse complement.
TTTTCTGATTCTGGAAGTGTTTCTGGTGGCTGTTCAATCTGTTGAGATTTTACAGACAATTTGACGATACGCTCGCCAAACTTAAACGGTGCCATACTCCAATACTGAATCAAAAGTGGGTTGCCTACGTTCTTACTAGTAATTTTTTGTAACAAAGCAAAGGCATAACCAAGTTCCTGTATCCGTTCTTGACTCAGTTGTCCGCTACCTGCTTTAAAGATATCAGCGTAATCACGAATATCTTTAGTAAAAAAAGTAGGATAACTGTTGAGGATAAAATCTTGAGTTTTTTCTTCATCATCCAGTACTTTTTGCCCCTCTACATTCATCACCTTGATGGCGATACCGCGAACATCAGGTTGGGTGTCGGAGCGAAATTTCCCACGCTTTTCAGGCGCACCACCATTAGAGAAACGAATCCAAGCAGGATAGGTTTGGGGTGTTTTGAACAAACCTACTCTCAGGTCTTCGGGAAGGTTGGGTTCAATAATAAACTCTCCCCAAAGGAGTCCGTGACTTTTGCTATGAATTTGCCGCAGATCTGGGCCTGTTTGTTGTTGAGCTTGTAGGCTAGTTGCTACAATCTCGTCGATCGTGGCTGATTGGTCAGTGGTAGATGATACTGGATTACTCATGAAAAATATTTGATGATGTTTCCTCATCATCCTCAACCTTTAGTCTTGGGCAGTCAACCCAGTTTCAGTTAAGATATTTTTTAATGGTTTATCCCAAGGTTCGATAGGTAGTTGGGGTAAATAGGCAAAATCAAATACAATTCCGATAGTGGGCTTTGTTAACCACTCTGGCGAACTGAGTAGGCGATCGTAATATCCTCCGCCATAACCCAGGCGATATCCTTGATAATCGCAAGCTACACTGGGGGTGAGAATTAAATCGACTTCCGCCGGATCTAAAGTTGGTGCATCGGGATGGGGTTCAGTAATGCCATAAGCACCACTTTGTACATAATCATCAGTCTGCCAAATATGCCAAGACAGGGATTGATTAACGCAGCGAGGAAATCCCCAACGGTATTTGGTGTTTGTAAATAGTAGGCTGAGGTCAGGTTCTTGGCGAAAGCTAAAATAAGCGAGTATTGTTTTTGCTTGGTTAAACAAAGTAGAGTTTTGTAAATGAAAGCAAATGCGATCGCTTTTTTCTCTCCACTCCTCAACAGACATTGATTGACGTTTTTTGAGTAAAGTACGGCGTAATTGGGCTTTATTTAGTTGATGATTAACTGTGTCCACATTCAAAAACTTTGAGCCTGTTGTCTGTTGTCTATTGCCTGTTCCCTGTTCCCTGCCATATTAATTTTTGCTCAAAAAATCTCAGGTGGGCACTGCCCACCCTAAGATTATGCAGCGTGTTGGCGATACCACTCAATGGTATTTTTTAGCCCTTGCTCAAAGCTAACACCAGCAGTGAAATTAAAAGCAACCTTGGCGCGTTCAGTATCTAAACGGCGTCTCGGCTGACCATTGGGCTTATCAGTTTGCCAAACAATCTCACCCTTAAACTCCATTAATTGACAAATTAGAGTCACTAAATCAAGAATCGAAATTTCATCACCCGTTCCCAGATTCACTGGTTCTGATTCGTTGTAGAATTGAGTGCCCATGACAATTCCCCGCGCCGCATCTACAGAATAGAGAAACTCGCGAGTCGGACTACCATCACCCCAAACGAACAGTTGCTTGTCTCCTTGAATTTGGGCTTCGTGAACCTTGCGAATTAAGGCCGGAATCACATGAGAACTTCCCGGATCGAAGTTATCTTCAGGCCCATACAAATTCACAGGCAGTAGGTAAATACCATTAAAGCCATACTGCTGGCGATAAGCCTGCAATTGTACTAAAAGTGCTTTTTTAGCAATTCCGTAAGGGGCATTAGTTTCCTCTGGGTAGCCATTCCACAAGTCATCTTCTTTGAATGGCACCGGAGTGAATTTTGGATAGGCGCAGATAGTACCAACACAAACGAATTTTTCTACTCCCGCTTGATATGCAGCGTGAATTAGCTGGCTGCCCATCATCAAGTTATCGTAGAATAACTCAGCGGGTTTTTGCTGGTTGAGACCGATACCACCAACATGAGCTGCTAAATGGATAACGATGTCTTGTTGGTCAACTGCACGCTGGCAATTTTCCCAAACTCGCAGATCGCAATCACGCGATCGCACTACTGTAATCTTCTCACTATCCGCACCTGCTTGAGACAGTTGATCTATCACCTGACGACCGAGAAACCCTGACCCACCAGTGACAAGAATGCGTTTATTTTTGAGTTCTAAGGCGGTCATATTTTTATCCTCTGTGGTCTCAATCAGAAGTGCAAAGCGCCAAGTTCTTGACGAAGAGTAGCAACCTCATGGGGAAATTGCGAACTATTGCCATTAGGTGAAGTGTAACCCAAGGCTTGCAGGTCTGCTTCTACCATTAAGGAAACTAGTTGTTCAAAGGTTACTGATGGTGTCCAGCCTAACTTCTGCCGTGCTTTGCTAGAATCACCAATCAACAACTCTACCTCCGCAGGACGTAGATAACGTTCGTCAAATTCGACATAATCTTGCCAATTGAGATTGACATAATTAAATGCCAATTCGAGAAATTCCCGCACTGAGTGAGTTTCGCCAGTGGCAATCACGTAGTCGTCTGGTTGGTCTTTCTGCAACATCAACCACATTGCTTTAACGTAATCTTTGGCATAACCCCAATCTCGCTTGGCGTCGAGATTTCCCATGTAAAGCTTTTTCTGCTTTTTGGCTACGATGTTAGCTACTGCCATCGTGATTTTACGGGTGACGAAGGTTTCACCACGACGGGGCGATTCGTGGTTAAAAAGTATGCCGTTACAAGCAAACAAGTTGTAAGATTCGCGATAGTTGACTGTTTGCCAATGAGCGTATACTTTGGCACAAGCATAGGGACTGCGGGGATAGAATGGCGTGGTTTCGCTTTGCGGGATTGCTTGTACTAATCCGTACATTTCTGAGGAACCCGCTTGGTAAAATCGCACTTGGATTCCGGTACGGTGTTGGTAGTCTCGAATTGCTTCTAATAAACGCAGTGTCCCCATTCCCACTGAATCTACAGTGTATTCTGGTGAGTCAAAGCTGACTCTGACATGGGATTGAGCGCCGAGGTTATAAATTTCTACTGGCTGTACTTCTTCTAAGATGCGTCGCAGCGTTGTTCCATCGGTCAAATCTCCGTAGTGAAGAAATAACTGCACTCCTTCTTTGTGTGGGTCTTCGTAGATGTGATCGATGCGGTCTGTGTTGAAGGTCGATGTCCGGCGAATGATCCCATGAACTTCATAGCCTTGCTCTAGTAAGTACTCGCTCAGATATGAACCATCTTGACCGGTAATACCAGTAATTAACGCTCGTTTTTTTTGAGTCATGCTCAACTATCCCTTATTCTCTTTGATTAAAATGTTACAGCCGATCTGATACAACCTAGCAGGTAATTGCTGAATTGCCTAATCGTGAACCTACTAGTTTTAACGGATCGTGTAAATTTTAAGTAAATAAATTTACTTAAGTAAAAGCGATTTAATAAGTAACACTTAACTTCAAAAGTTCAAAATTTTTTAATAATTATTCATACCTATGTTATTAATTTACCATCTTTAATTTGTAAAAATTTTATAAATTCTCTGATTTTTGTGAAGAATTAATAAAGTTACTTGGATTTTATGAGCTTATAATACCTGGTCTTCTGAGGCTTTGAAAACTAGGATTATGTAATAAATTAAAATAAAAAATTATACAATATTATATCCCAGATTCCGCAGGTGCGCTCGTAAATGCTGTATTTTTGAAAATGACCTAAATGCTGCATTTTAGAAGCATGACAGCATCACCATTAGATATCAGGGTACAGGATATTGACCACTGCGGCATAGTCGCAGGCATCTGTGATGAGATGAATCTAGTAGAACAAATTAATCTGCTATTGGGAACTCACGCTCAAGAAATTATCAGTGCAGGTCAAGTTGTAAAAGCAATGATTTTAAACGGATTAGGGTTCGTGAGTGCGCCATTATATTTGTTTGAAAAGTTTTTTGTTGGGAAAG
>LWTK01000059.1 GCA_003326205.1 Nostoc sp. ATCC 43529 | reverse complement strand
GTTCATAGTAACGACGATTAAACATCTTCAGGCTTTCGCTTTACTCATGGAGTCTTGCTAGACGGGATTCCAGTTTGGGCTACCAGTTACCGCCGTTTTACCCCGCTTCACCCTTTAGCAAGCTACGGCTAACTAGTGGGGGTAACGCTGTCACTCCTGCACCTGGAGGGAAGGACTTTCACCTTCATGGTTATCAAGTTGTCAAGGTTCAGTCGGGTTTTACCCTTCTTTTCCCTTGCGGTCATCCTTGAGTATTTCTACTCATTTCGACCAACGGGTCGCACTCCTTCTGCTATATTTGATGGTACGGAAACTGCCGAGCGTCTAATCTGGCTAGTTAATCCGTAAAGTTCAGATTTTGGAAATTTTTCGGTAAGTCGATAGCAGTTAATGGCAAGCTTAACTCCACGCTGCCAGATAAATTGCTCTCTGTAGCTCATGATAAGTGAAGTTTGAAGTAGGAAGTTGGGAGAAACTAAATAACTATACACCTGCCCCCTGCCTTCTGTCCCCTGCCTTCCTGCCCTCTGCCTTCTGCCCCCTACCCCCTGCCCTTCCCGCCCCCTGCCTTCTGCCTTCTGCCTCCTGCCTTCTGCCCCCTGCCTCCTGCCCTTCCCGCCCCCTGCCTCCTGCCTTCTGCCTTCTGCCTTCTGCCTTCTGCCTTCTGCCCCCTGCCTCCTGCCCTTCCCGCCCCCTGCCCCCTGCCTCCTGCCCTCTGCCTCCTGCCTTCTGCCTCCTGCCTCCTGCCTCCTTCAACTCAAAGGCAAACAGACGCTGAAACAAGTTCTACCAGGCTGCGACTTAAACGACAGCGTACCGTAGTGGCGATTCTCTACAATCCGGCGGACGGTTTCTAAACCCAATCCCGATCCACGGCCTACTGCTTTGGTGGTGAAGAAAGGTTCAAAAATGCGTGTTTGAATTTCAGGTGCAATTCCACTGCCAGAGTCAACGATATCAATGTGAGCAAAGCGATCGCAATGACTGGTTGTAATTTCTAACAATCCCTTACCATCCATTGCATCGATAGCGTTGTCAATTAAGTTCGTCCACACTTGATTTAATTCGCTGCCATAGGCAAGGATTTTCGGAAGATTGCGATCATAGTTGCGTTGCACTTGCACGCCGCACTTGAGTTTATGAACAAACAATCGCAAGGTATCTTCCAAACCTTGATGTATATCTATTTCTTGCTGAATGCCTTGGTCGAGGTAAGTATAAGACTTCATCGCTTGCACGAGTTCGGAAATCCTCTCGGCTCCTCGCAAACCATGTTTAACCATCGACATGACTTCAAAGGAGAGCGATAACCAGTGCAATCCCATTTCTCGCAATTCAGTGTCGTCGTTGCGCCAACGTTCCATGAGCTGCTCTAAGGTTTCGACCTCAACACCACCTTCTGCTAAAGGTTCTGCTAATTTCCATGCCTGCTTGACTCCATAGTCTTCTAACCATTCTAGTAAGACGGCTTCGCGATCGCTTAGCGTCACCGGATCTAGTTGATTATTCAAAATCGCATCATAGCCGCGATCGCGTACTCTCAACCAGTGTTGAGTATGGGCTTCGTCAACATTGCGTTGTCCATAAACTAAGTTCATTCGTTGTAGTTCCAGGATGGCGGCTGGCATTTCCCCAAAAGTCCGAACCAGCGCTGCCGCTGGGTTGTTGAGTTCGTGAGCTAAACCGGCGGCAAGTGTCCCTAAAGCTGCCATCTTTTCTCGTCCGCGAATGAAAGACTCTAGCCCCCGCACCCGACTTTGCATAATCCGGAAGACCATACGCTCGAAATCACGACATTCGTGCAGCAGTTTCCGAAAGTCTTCTCCCTTTAATTCATATAAATGGCAATTTGTCAATGCCCGCATTGTCACAGGTGTAGGTTCGTCTGTAAGTACTGGAATTTCGCCGAAAAAGGATGGGGCTTCGTGTTTACCGATGGGAATTTCAACTCCTTCAGTGCGGCGGGTGACGTTAATTTTCCCTTTTACTAGGATAAATAAGCCACATCCAGGGTCTCCCTCATGGGCCAGGACATCTCCGCTTTCAAGTTCAAGTGTTTGAGCGCGATCGCAAACCCACTGCAATCGCTCTTTGGGAAGCTGTTGAAATGGCTCTAAGTCGATCAATTCTTCAACACATAACATTAGTGAACCTCCTGATAACCATTCGTAATTCGTAATTAAATAAAGAAGGCAGAAGGCAGGTGCCCTCTACCTCCTGCCTCCTGCCTCCTGCCTCCTGCCTCCTGCCTCCTGCCTTCTGCCTCCTGCTTCCTGCCTCCTGCCTTCTGCCTCCTGCCTTCTGCCTTTCTTGCTAAACATTGCTCAGGTAACGGTGAACGAATTGAATAGCAATGGAACCTTCTCCCACACCGGATGCCACGCGTTTAATTGAGCCGTAGCGGACATCTCCCGCTGCGAAGATACCAGGAGTACTGGTTTCTAATAAGAAAGGAGAACGTTCTAAATACCAACCTGGGGGGGATTTGCCATTGTGCATTAAGTCTGGGCCGGTGAGAATAAAGCCTTGGGCATCGCGTTGAATAATGCCATCGAGCCAATCTGTTTTGGGGCTAGCACCGATAAAAATAAATAGCGATCGCGCTGCCACGGTTTCAATTTCTCCAGTCTTGCTATGGGCGATGGTAATTGCTTCTAAATGTTCTTCTCCCTTAACTTCTACAACACTACAATTCGTGCAAACTTGGATATTTTCAGTAGCGGCAATTTGGTCAATCAAGTATTGGGACATACTCAATGATAGTGACTCTCCCCGCACCAACATAATCACTTTGCTGGCATACTTAGAAAAGTGCATAGCAGCTTGTCCGGCGGAATTCGCCCCACCTACCAAGTAAACCTGTTCGTTGGTACAGGCGATGGCTTCAGTCATGGCAGCACCGTAGTAAATTCCTGCCCCTGTAAGCTTTTCGGTTCCTGGCACATTTAGCCAGCGGTAGGAAACCCCGGTTGCAACTAAAAGTGCATGGCAACTAATCTCGCTGCCATCTGCCAATTGCAGAACCCGGTAAGGATTTTCCAATCGAACCCCGGTTACTACTTGAGGTGTGAGAATCTCTACCCCAAATCGCCGCGCTTGAGTAACTCCCCGCCTTGCCAAATCGCTGCCACTCAAGCCAACAGGAAATCCCAAATAGTTCTCAATGCGCGAACTCGTACCTGCTTGTCCTCCTGGGGCTTCACGCTCAATTAAAACAGTACTCAATCCTTCAGAAGCCCCATAAACGGCCGCTGCTAGTCCGGCGGGGCCACCACCCACGATCGCCAAGTCATAAAAGGGGCGTTCTGCCTGAGTTTGCAGTCCAATTTTAGCGGCAATCTCTAAATTAGATGGTTGGATTAATCGAGAACCATCAGGAAACAGCACCAAAGGCAATTGCTGTCTACCATCAGCTTGTGCGTATTCCACCAGTTTTTCGGCATCTTGTTGCAGTTCAACATCTAACCATTGGTATGGAATCTGGTTACGCGCCAAGAAGTCTTTCACCTGATGAGAAAAAGGCGACCAGCGATTACCAATGACTCGAATGCCTTCAAAGGGTGGACGGAATCCAGCTAGCCAGTCATCTAGCAAATCATTTAAAACCGGATATAGCCTCTCTTCTGGGGGATTCCAGGGCTTGAGTAAGTAATAATCAAGTTTGGCACTGTTAATTGACTTGATGGCGGCATCTGTATCTGCATACGCCGTCAACAGGGTACGTTTTGCATCGGGAAAAATACCTTTTGCTCGTTCCAGGAACTCCACACCCCCCATTTGGGGCATACGTTGATCCACTAAGAATAAAGCAAGTGGTTCATTCCGTAATTTGAGTTGCTGCACCACATCTAGAGCTGCAATCCCGGAATCTGCTCTGACAATACGGAAGCGATCGCCATACTGATGCCGCAAGTCCCGTGACACTGCTTGCAAAACTTCTGGATCGTCATCAACGGTTAAAATTACAGGTTTCGCCATAACTACTGTTACTCAACAATTGCAGTGCTTGGCCGTTGTATTCATTAAATCTGTTTTCAAAGGTAACAGAGAACGGCCAACAGGGAACAGTTCAATATCCCATATTTCAAAGCAGGGGATTTAGGAACTTGCAGATAATAAATAAATTGAGTTGCTCGCAGACACAATATTCCGGGTTGTTTAGACCACTGTTGCCTGTTTTCTCAACACTATTCCCTACCCTCAGGGCTTGGTCAAGATTTACTCTTTAACCAGTTGCTTTAAACGAAAGTATGCCTCTTCTGGTGTTAAGGGTTCGGATTGACTTTCATTAGGTATGTAAAATACCCAGGAATCGCGAAAGTAATGCACGACAAAGCTGGGAATCAAACCCAAGTTGAGTGCTTGCTTTCCGAGTTTTTCAGTTTGTTCCTCTAAACTCAGTTGGTCATGAAATGAATGTTCAGCCATATTCTTTCATCTCCCTACACTTTAGTTTGACCCTGGAAGAACCTTCAACACGAGCATTACACGAATCATCTATAGGTGGTTTACCATCCACCATGTTCGAGAATAAGCTTGAGAATATTTTGAGAGCAGACCTAAATAATTTCAAATCTGCTTTCGTAGAGAATCATAAAACTATTTTGGTCAGTGGTGTTAACCTGAGATTGAATTGGATAGCAAAGTAGGCTAAAAAAATGTCCAATTGTCATTGCGAATGAAGCGATCGCCCTATTTAGGGATTACCAAGAAATAAATTATCCAATTTTGTGGGGTGGACATCTTGTCCGCCCCAAGCCTTGGGCGGGCGAGACGCCCACCCCACAAGAAAAATTGTATGTTTTTTTATTTGGAAGTCCCGTTACTCAATCAAAAACTTCTGGTTTTACTAAGCAAAACCGTCCCTCTCCGAGTTGGAGCTACGTTATACACACAAGTCTCTTGACCTGCACCTTTGTTGCATCGACCTGCACCTTTGTTGCATCGACCTGCACCTTTGTTGCATCGACCTGCACCTTTGTTGCATCGACCTGCACCTTTGTTGCATCGACTTGCACCTTTGTTGCATCGACCTGCACCTTTGTTGCATCGACCTGCACCTTTGTTGCATCGACTTGCACCTTTGTTGCATCAAAGAGCAAAAACTAATCTTCTCTGTCTTACACAACAAGCCTAAAAGACTTGTTGTCCTGTTCTATTTGCAGTTCTCTTATTCCCAGAGAAGTACTGAAGGCAAATCATCGCTAGCTAACCGTAAAAGCTCGTAGCCGATTCCCGATGTACCCCGGAAAAAACTGGGATGGAATACTGAACCAGGTAAATTAACGAACATTTGGTATGCTCCAGTTCGTCTGGCTTTAGCCACAACATTTGTCGCATTCTTGAGAGCAATTTGACGCAAATCAGAGCGCGAGTAACGTTGCGCCCCGACTAACAGCGTTTCAATTCGACCCAAATTGCCACAGCACAAATGGTCGCTGGCTTCTAATCCATAGTTCTGGGTGGTTTGCAGCGCAATTTCAATTTCGCGTTCGATTCCGGGAATTTCTCCAAGTCTGACGCAGCCTAAACGCCCCAAACCAATCCCCGCTGCACCGTGACACCAGACAACCGGAAAGCTTGGTGGTTGATTGGGTTCCAAGCTGCGAAAGTCAGGCCAGTTGGCATGGGATTCACTAAAGACGCTGCGCTCATACTCTATGCCTTCCATCGCTGCTTCGTAGTAAGCTTGATTTTGAGTCACGCTGTAAAGTTGCAGCAAAGCATAGGCGATTCCTGCTGCTCCGTGGGAGAACCCAGTTAAGGGTTTTTCGCTGACAGTCAGCCAAGCTTTGGGAGCATTTTCGTCGCTGATTCGATGCTGGAGTAAATGCTCTCCACAGGCGATCGCTTTTTCTAAAACGATTTCATTTCCTGTTACTCTATACAGAGACAACAACCCAAGAATGGCTCCCGCTGCACCACTCATAATATCTAGCTTTTTATCAGCAGCAATTAACTCTGGTGTCATCCACTCCGCTAATGCTTGAGCATCTGCCAACAGTGTCTCATCCTTGAGGAATTGGCTTACTTTTACAAAACCATAAATTATCGAACCCAAACCCGTCGCGCCACCAATACCCATGAGCCGAGCCATAAGTTGCTGAGATTCTAAGTTCAGGGTTTGGATTTGCCGACGTAATGGTTGCAGTGCCTTTAATGCCAAATCGCGAGAACGTAAGTCATTAGTTACCTGACTGAGAGCAGCGAGAAACAAGGCAACTCCTGTGCGTCCGTCATAAAGACTGTGGCTTAAAACTTGCAATCGAAATCGCTCTGCTTCATGCACGTAACCTAAGCCGATCCAGTTGACACTGCCATCGGGATCTGGTATGGCGGTCATTTCTAAGTTAGCAGCGATCGCACTAGCTTCGGCTATTAATTCTGCCGAACTCAGCAACGGTAACGATTCGGCATTCCATTGCTGAATGTCTTGCTTGGGAGTTTGCGCTACCTTAGCATGAAATGAGCCTTGAATAATCGCCGTTTGTCGAGCTAGGTCAATTTCATCCATTGCCTGCAACTGATTGAGGACGTGCTGATAACTAGGTTGCTTAAAGTACTGTCCAATAGATACTTCATTGCTCACACTCAGTTCATCGCTACCAGCATTCGCCGTGAAAAAGGGAATATCTAGTTGTTCCATTGCTTGCAATTCTGCATTTAAAATTGGCAAAGCATTGGGTTTATCTTGAGCAACCAGAAAGGCACGACTGAGACGATCCAATTCGATGCTATAGTCTGCACCGTGTTTGAGATAATCTGGCGATAAAGTTTTTTGGAAGATGGTACTGTAAATGCGAGTGTTACGGAAGACAAACCGGACTTGCTGGTTTTGCATGGCAGCTAACGGACTTCCAGCAACGAGTAATATATTCTTATGTGCCATCAAAAAACGATACATCGCCTCAAATCCAGCATTAATTTGTGCTTGATAATCGCTGGCTGACAAAGCTATTTCACCCAAACGCGGCACATTTTTTCCCACGGACATGGTGATAGACTCAGAGTGCAGAGACATATCGTCGGTATTGATGCGCTGCCATTTAGGTACTTTATGAGGAACTTTTTGAGAATCTGTACTACCCAATCCGCTAACATCATAGGCAATGCGGCGATCGCTACTAAAGTCCCAACGCGGTAAAAGCCCAGTGCGTAACACAGATTCGCAAAATTGCTGTTCTGCGGCTGTCTCAAAGTCTGGGGTATTTGGTGAGTTTTCAATCAAATTCGCTTCATGGTGCAGCAAAGTTTCCATATCTACTAACACCAAATGTTCGCCACTAGCAATTAAGTTTTCGTGGTGACAATCTGTTCCCCGCAAAGCATAAAGCACGCACAACAACATCCCAGCCCGCTGATAAAAACGTTCTACAGCGGCTTCATCGTTACAAGGTTGATGTGTGATATATTCTACCCAACCGTAATTATCTCGGTTCAGCACCTGAATAACTTTAAAATCTAAAAGCTGACTGTGTTGATTGCACCAATCTAAAAATTGGTTGAAAGCAAATTCTAGTCCTAAATCTTTAGGTTTATATACGAGTTTGAGTCCAGACTCAAAAGTGAATAAAATAACTGTTCGCCCGCGCTTGTGGGGGTCAGAAAGGGAAGTTTGGATTTCGGCAACTTTGCCTAAACTATCATTTTTCGAGCTAAATATTCTTTGAATATCTACTTTATCCTCCGCCAGACGTTGGATAAATTCAGCGGCAGATTCTACCCAAAAATTGACGGCTGTTGCCACGAATCGGCCGAGTACTGGATATTTATTAAATAGAGTCAACAATCCATCTTTTAGGAGTTGATTGACAAATTGATTATAGTGAGCTTTATTGTTGCTTTTTTCTGTTGCTACTCCTAGCAAGTTAAGCAAATTTTTCCCAAATGGACGAACTTGAGAAAATTCAAAATTCAGCGTTTTAGTACAAATCCCTGCCAATCGCTGTAGCAAACTGCGCTCTAATTCTCGGTAAGCAGCTTTTGAAAGCACTGATAAAGGTAAGCTTTCTGGAGTTAGTTGTCCAGAACCAAGCCTAGTCAAAAGTTGTTCTCTGGCAACTGCGATCGCAGGCAGTAAAATATCTTCAAAGGGAATCGGATTTTCTGCATTAATTGGTAAATCTACTTGCAGTGCAGGCTCAAATTCCCTTGCCGTTTCCATAATCTGCTGCAAAGTTTCTGCCCATGCTGGCAAAGATGCTTGCATCCACTCAACGCTTCCCAAACGAGGGCGAATGGTAGCAAGGTCTAAGTTTTCCCATTGTAAGCGTTTATCTAAAGTGTTCCAGTCACCTAAGATTTGACACCAGCGATCGAGCCGACGCTGAATTTCTTGTTCATTAACCGAATCGATGTCAATTACAAATCTTTCTGTATCGAGGCGTTCCCACAAAAAACTTGCGTTAGCAACAATAGTTGTGAAATTCCCTTGAGATGATGGGACATTTAGTTTGGCTATGACTGGATTTTTCATAATGCTGGCTCGACAAGGACAGAAAAGGGAGAGAGTAGGGAAGGCAGTTGTGCAAGCAAGTTTCCCGACTTGAGCAAACTAGTGGTCTATCGCATTAATTTTGAGGGATAAATATGTTTGTAGTAAGGACTTTAGTCCTTGATTTTTAAGCACTAAAGTGCTTACTACGAACCTCTCAAAACTTTTGGGACAGACCACTAGCGTGAGGTTCCCTCTGAGATTGCAACTACCGTGGAGTAAGAGTTAGTTATTTCTTCCCCTTTTTTCGGCGAAGCCTTCCCCCTACACCCAAGTTCAATGAGGAATGTTGTTGGCTAAGTCTGAAATATTAACAAAGGCCATTTCCTCCGGGACAGTCAGTACAACATGACGCGTGACCATGACCAGTATCAATCAACCCTCCACTAATGCCGAGTAATTCTTCTTCACTCAGTTCGCCGAATTCTACAGAGGTTAGTTCTGTCAGTACTTGAGACAACCCTGCGACAGTGAATTTATAACCCTTTTGTGCACCAGCGATCGCTAGTAGTTTGATGGCTTCTGCTTCGTTAGCTGCTGCTTGTAATTGCTGTTGTAGTTGTGCGTTTTGCAGCAATTCTTTGATTTGGTGTAACATGATTGTCTTCTCCTTTTTACTTTACTTAATTAAATAAATGGCAGAGATTTTTTGGTTGTTTTATGCAGTGTTCTCTGCCTTTCTAAAATTGTTGGCTAAGTTCTGAAATATCAACATTGACCATTTCCGGCTGGACAATCGGTACAACATGACATGTGACCGTGACCGGTGTCAGCCATTCTTCCTCCACTCACGCTGAGTAATTCCTCTTCATTGAGTTCGTTGGAGTCTACAAAGGTCAACTCTGCAAGCATTTGAGACATGCTTTCGACTGTGAAGTGATAACCTTTTTCTGCACTGGCGATCGCTAGTAGTTTGATGGCTTCTGCTTGGTTAGCTGCTGCTTGTACTTGCTGTTGTAGTTGTGCGTTTTGCAGCAATTCTTTAATTTGGTGTAACATACCGATATCCTCCGTTTTGTTTGGCTCAATGCAGAGATTTGACGCTTGTTCTGTGCGGTGTTCTCTGCTCTTATGATTTGAATTTAGAGACTAATAGGGGAAAACTAGGGGAAATTTTTGCGATTAGAGAAAAAATTTTTGGATGCCAAGTAAAAGCTTGCCAAATCCACAGTTGGCAAGCTTTATGGTGAATGTCCACTCTGCAAGAGCGTTCTAAATCTATGAAGGGTATCGATTTTGGCGATCGCTAGCCTAAAACACTCTACAAGAATTTTATTTTTACTTTATAAATAAGCTCTAAATCTGTACTTCAAGTAATTTGCTGTATATCGATCGCAATAAAGTACAGGCTATTAATAGCGATCGCACCACCTATCTAATAAAACAAGTTACACTGCTAACCTCAGTCTGTGTAACTTGCCAAAAGATCGTTTCCACCTATAAGAAGTCATCACCAAATTGAATATACTGTTATTTGCCTGATATAAATCAAATTATCCTAACTCAGAAAACTAGGAAAATAGAGATATTCAGCCAATTGGTGTTTATTTATACTATTTCAATTTTTTGTAGTCGTTATACTCATGACTTAGGTTCTACCTGGGAATTAGGAAGTGGCTTTGCCACTTCTTTTTATTTATATCGTAGTCCAGCAGAAAATAAATTAAAAGTTAAAACTAATTTGTTTCAACTTTTAACTTTTATTTAGCCCTTCAGCAATTCGTAACTAAATAAAGTAAAATATCTGATTCTGAAAGCCAGATATCAAGCTTTTTTCCTCCTGAATTCTGACTCCTGAATTCTGAATACTAGTCATTACTCATACTATCTCGCCATCTTTCGCGCTTGGCCTTGCTTTCATCATCGCGCGATCGGGTTTCTTCCCAAGTTCTCCACATTCGAGACTGCTGTTTTTCAACATGATTGATGAACTGCATAATTGAATAATCTGCCTTAATTGGGGTCTTCAAATCAAACTGAATAGTTTGGACAACTTTGATGTCACCCATGAGAAAGAATTTACCTGCAATCTTAGTCAACCACAGCACAACTCGATTGTATAACCAACCAAAAATACCCTTACGTTTTTTAACCATCAACAGAATTTGACCTTCAGCTTTTCCCCCTTCATAAAGGCGCGTAGCAAACATCATGTGAACATGGAGAAAATCAGGGCCAACTGTCACAATATTTATGGTACCGTACCAATAACAAATACTGTAAGTGATAGTATTTTTGTAGAAAAGACGGATGAGCTTGATGAAAAATGAGTTTTCTTTGATGGGTGCAGTGTTAGTGAAAACAATCGCATTTTCGTTGAGTTGCTGTCTTTCAAAGACAACTTCTACAGGCAATTTATGAACTGTATTCAGATGTTGAGCATCAATCGCATTAATCATCACCACATTAGGATGGCAATTCATTAAGAAGTGGGAATGGATGGCAACATCGCACTCTTTTTGTTCTAACTCTGGAACAAAAGGTAGAGGTTGTTGTGGTATTTCTCCAGTCCAAACCCAAATCATCCCGTACTTTTCAGCAGTTGGCCAAGATTGCAACTTCAAAGCAAGCGGCGTATCTAAACATGGGATATCAACACACATCCCTTCACCATCAAACTTCCAGTGGTGGAAAAAACAACGTAGTGCATTCCCCTCGACTTTGCCTTCAGCAAGGTGAGCGCCCATGTGGGGACAGTAGGCATCAAAAGTCACTACCCTTTTGTCTTTTCCCCGATAAATTACTAGCTCTCTGCCCAAAATAGTGACAGGTTTTACTTCACCTACCCGCAAATTTATAGAGGGTATTACCCAATACCACCCTTCAATAAAACGCTCTGGATTATTAAAATTTTTAGGTTTACGGGTTGAGTTAAAAGTCTGGGAATTGAGATTCATTTTTATAGTTTCACTTGCAGTGAAGCGGTTAATCTACAAGTAACATGGGAACTATAAACAAACAGTTACTTTCAGTACTAGGACAAGGAATTACCCAATAAATTGAAATAAAGTTTTGACTATCTACAGTTAAAAATTCTAAAATTATAGCAAATAAATATAAAATGAAATAAACTACCATAGACTCAAAATATTTTTTTCAAAATCACAACCAGTAAATTTTCTGGTTAGAGAAAAACTTCAACTACCGAACTGAAATTTTAATATATAAATTTTCATATAAAAAAAATTGCTGTGCAGCAATGTTACCTGCAAACTGCTAAATTATTTGGCAATTTCATCTTTCAGAGGTGATTTATAAAGTAAATCTTAAATTGTAGGGTGCGTTATAGCAACGCTTAACGCACCGAGACACATGGTGCGTTACGGCTAATTATTACTCTCTCAAACTCTCAAATCCTTGCACAGCCATAACACACCCTACCTTAATATTTACCTTATAAATAGGCTCTCAATTATGTAATAATAATCACAAAAAAGGGGAATCTACCGTGTTAGCTCAGGATAACAAACTGCTTTTAATTGGCCAGGTAACCAACTTAAGTAAAATTCCCATTAGGACAATTCGTTATTATGAAAGTTTAGGTTTAATTAAATCATCAAGGCGAACAGAAGGAGGATTTCGCCAGTTTTCTTTAGATGTATTAACTCGCCTAGCTTTCATTAAAAGGGCGCAAAACTTTGGTCTTAGCTTAGAAGAGATTGGAGATATTCTTGAGGTCTATGACCAAGGACAAGCACCCTGTGGTGAGATTGAAGAAAAGCTAGAAGAGAAGCTTTTAGAGATCGATCGCCAAATCGAGCAGTTATTAACCTTACGCTCGGAAATCAAAGGATTACTTTCAGGCTGGAAGAATTTAGAAGATCAGCAGGAGGATACAATTTGTCCCAACATGCAAAATATTAGATGAGGGAGATGAGGGAGCAGGGGGAGCAGGGGGAGCAGGGGAAGCAGGGGAAGCAGGGGAAGCAGGGGGGAAACAATAAATGCGTAGTGACAAATGACTAATGACAAATGACAAATGACTAATGACAAATGACTAATGACTAATGACTAATGACTAATGACTAATGACTAATGACAAATGACCAATGACTAAAAACGTAAAATCCCACAACCAATAGGCGTGGGACTGGCTCAACTAAGTTTTTTGCCAATTTTACATTTGATCCAATTGTTTGCGTAGGGAATCTAACTCGGCATCAACCACATCATTAGACTTGGGAGCAGCGGTTTGTTGTTGGGGTGGCTGTTGGGGCGGTAGTTGGGGTTGACTTTGTGGAGCTGCGGGTGGTAGCATTTGCGCTTTCAAAGCAGCCAATTCATCATCAACATCACTACCAGATTCCAACTGGGCAAATTGACTTTCTAAATCGGCACTTGCCAACTCTCCTGCTGACTGGGCGCGGGCTTCTTGCATTAAGACTTTTTCTTCCATCCGCTCGAAGGCAGCCATCGCACTGCTGGTATTCATGCCACGTACCATACCTTGGAGTTGTTCTTGGGCTTTGGCAGTGGTGATCCGAGCTTTGAGCATTTCTTTCTTGGTTTTGGCTTCAGAAATTTTGCTTTCTAGCTGGATTAAGTTGCGCTTGAGGGTTTCAACTTGAGTGCTTTGTTGATCTAAGCTAGCTTTGAGGGATGCGCTGGTGTCAGTATAAGTTTTCTTACGCTCTAAGGCTTGTCTTGCAAGGCTTTCATCACCTTTTTGCAGTGCCAGTTGGGCATTGCGTTGCCACTTATTGATTTCATTTTGAGCATCAGTATACTGTTTATCAGTGCGTTTTTGGGCGGCGATCGCCTGGGCTACTCCCTGACGCAGTTGCACCAAGTCTTCCTGCATTTCCAGGATGGCTTGCTCTAGCATTTTTTCCGGGTCTTCGGCTTTGTTTACTAGGTCATTGAGGTTAGCACTAACAACTCGTTTAATGCGATCGAATAATCCCATAACTTTGTTTTTCCTTGTTTTGGTTTACGCTCTTTGTTGGACAGTTAGCTTTTTTACTTTTTAATAGCTACCTATTTCAATGTAATCTTTCCGGTTTAGATCGGTGCCTCCCAACAACTCTTAATTGTTAAGATATCTCGAAGCTGTGCCAATTCACCTAACTTTAAGAGTCTGGTGTTTTGGGTAGCTGCTGTTGGGGGGGCTGCTCGATTTTTTGGTTGTCTTCCAAGAGGCGGTTGTTGGGTTGCGTGTTTTGTGCCTCATTTAAAACTTGCACCTTCATGGCTGCCAATTCGGCATCTACATCATTAGTAGATTCTAACGACGTAAATTGTGTTTCCAAGTCATCGCTACTAAGTTGAGCGATCGCTTCTGATTTTGCCTCAATCTGTAAAACTTTTTCTTCCATCCGCTCAAAAGCGTTGAGACTGCTGGTAGCAGAAACTCCGTCGAGCATTTCTTGTAAGCGATAAGAGGCTTCAGCAGAACGGGCGCGAGCGATATACATATCTTTTTTAGTTTTCGCCTCGCCAATTTTTAACTCTAGCGATCGCATATCCTTTTTTAGCCTAGCCACTATCTCATTTTGCTGTTCTATCTGGTTGGATAGGGCTTTTGTAGTTTCTTTATAAGCTTGTCGCTTAGTTAAAGCTTCCCGTGCTAAGACTTCATTGCCTTGTCGCAGTGCTAGCTGGGCGCGGCGATACCATTCTTCTGCTTGGGATTGGGCAGCAGCAGCTTGTCTTTCGGTGCGTTTTTGGGTGGCGATCGCTTGTGCTACACCCTGCCGTAACCGCACCAAATTTTCCTGCATTTCCATGACAGTTTGCTCCAGAATCTTTTCTGGATCTTCTACACTGCCTATCAAACTATTGAGGTTAGCGCGAATCACTCGCAGGATACGCTTAATTAACTCCATCTCTGCTCTCCATTCACGAAACTCAGTAGTGAGTCTGAGTATTGAGTGCTAAGTAACGAGTACTCTTAAGAAACGTGGAGAGTGTGTGGAGACAAGGGTTAATCTTTGTCCGTAGAGAATGGGTAAAGAAGGTGTTTGTTTTATTCATAACGAGTGGCGATCGCCGCTAGTCGAACGCTCCTAAGTATAAGTATTTTTGTAGTAGCGTACTAAACAACCAAGATTTCATATCTTCTACATCCCCACTTCGTACAGACAAGGGTTAATCCTTGTTTCTACCCACTCCCTACTTCCCACTTAGCACGTTATCTCATGGTATCGTACATTTTTACGACTCACGGCTCTTGAACTCGTGCTTTAATTCCTCTTGATTCTAGTAATCGCATGTGTCTTTCTACTTGCTCTTTAGTCTTAAAAGCACCAAGAAAAACGAATTGTTTATTAGGTGATAAATAAGCATCGGGAATTATTTCCCGTGCTGAGGCTAAAGCACGGCCTTGATTGTCTATCACTACGTGGTAAAACCCATCTGTAGATGGTTTGATTTCTGCATTTGGCGCAGGTGAAGTTTTTGGCTTTGGAGCCGGGGACAAATTCGCAAGAGGTAAGGGCTTTGCCGTCGGTACGGGGGCTATGGCAATGGGATTTGTTGGTTTTAGGGGTGCGATCGGCTCAGGCAATGCTGCTTGAGGATTTATCGGGTTTTGGGGAATAACCGGATTCGTTACAACTGGAGGTGTTGTTTGGGCTTTGGGTTTTAAGCCAACTACATCATTGGGGTTTCTCACTTCCGCAAACTCTTGGGCAGCCAGGTTGGGATACTTAGGTATAGGTGTGCTTGCTGGCTGGATCTGAGATTGGACATTCGCTGCAACTTCCTGAGTATTTTCTGGTGCGGCAGGCGAGTTGCTATTAAACAACTTGGCTAAATTCCACTGGGGCAAGCTTTTAGGATTGAAAACTATATAACCCAAAGTCAGACTTGCTACCAATAGCAGCAACATTGAGCCAATACCCAAAGGTGATAGCAGACTGTCACTATAATTATTGGTTTTTTTAGTTTGAGGCTGTTCTTCCGTAAGACTCCGCAACAGTGCTTCACTAGATTCAAGATAGTCATCTGGCTGCTTGAGTCCGTCATCCGGCTGCACAAGATTTTCGCTTTTAGTATCTTTTACGGCTGTCGGCACGATACTGCTAGTAAAGTTGGGCGGTGGTGGTGGAAGTTGAGTTTGTTTTTTAGCAGAATCCAAGCTGGGCGGTACATGATTAAGATTACTCAGTTCCTCAGTATTTACCGCTACCGATTCTGAGTCTACCGGAGGATTAGGGGGTGCAGGTATCGCTGGTTCATCAATTTTTACTACAGATGAGGCTGGAGTTACCTGAGCATTCACAGGTACGGGTATAGGCGGAGGCGGTGGTACATCGATCTTAGTTTCTCCTACTGATGGTGCAGTTGTACCCGATGCTGTGGAAACGGCGGTGAACTGCTGAGGTTGACTGTTGATGTAACTCCCAACACGGTATTGATTCGAGGAAACTGAACCAGTTCGCGTGCGTCGGTATCGAGCTAACTCTCGATCTAGCGGTACCTCCAAACTCGCTAGTGCTGCTGCTAGTGCTGGCTTTAGTCCAGGTGTCTTAGGCGATTGATTACCGGAATCATTCAGGGGGTTTTCAGTCATTACCTCTATACCTCAAACGTAGATTGCTGGAATTAACTTTAGACATATTTGTGCCAATATTAGCGAAAATTACTTAGAAGTTGGCATTGGGCATTAGGAAACAGACAGAGATTTACAGGCTTTGTTGTGAAGGATAGTTCATGAAGGTCTATCTTGAGAATAGAAAATAGGGCACTCAGAGAAGGGATAGAAAATTCCTAACTCCCCACTCCTCACTCCCCACTCCCCACTCCCCACCTTTTTACAATGTCGTTCAAATCAGTTAATGATATTTTAGGCATTCTCGAAAAGCAGGCTAAATGGCAAGAACAGCCATTTCAACGCTTGCTCAAGTGTTGGGCAGAGGTTGTTGGGCCTGTGGCTGCTGGACATACTCGACCGTTGTCGATTCAGCGCGATGTATTGTGGGTAGCAACTTCTAGTGCAGCTTGGGCACAAAACCTGACTTTTGGTCGCGCGGCTTTGCTTTTAAAGTTGAATAAAAAGCTGCCAACGCCGTTGGTTGATATTCGCTTTTCCACTGCTGGCTGGCAGCATCCATCTGTGGAGAGAAAACAGCAACAAACAATTTTGCCCCACGACCATCCGAGTTACGTTGGCGATCGCATTAGCAGACCTGATACTACAACTAGTATTCAAGATGCGAATGCTGCTTTTGGGCATTGGGCTGAGATCGTACAAGCGCGATCGCATGGCTTACCCCTTTGTCCGCAATGTCAATCCCCCACTCCACACGGTGAACTTCAGCGCTGGACAGTCTGTTGCATCTGTGCTGCTAAGCAATTTTGAAGTCAGTCAATCCTAACTACTAAGCCAGAGGGAGTGTTGACAGTTGACAGTTGACAGTTGACTGGGGAGATGGAGCGAAACTACGCCCACCACCCCACCATTCCTAACTCCTAACTTCAAACTCCTAACTCCTAACTCCTAACAATAGTTCTAATTCTTGAGAAAAAATATATTTTCCTGCTAAAATATGCCGAGTGTGATACAAAAGCATACTATTTATCTCTAATTATCTGGCTTAAGCTATCCTTAAGGAAGAAGTTAAAAAAATCGATAAATCAAAAACCTTACTTTTAATCTTGATCCCTAATAAGTTTTAGCCAAAATCTATAGGCATACACTCTAATAAACATTTAAAAATATAACAAGAATATAAAAATATTCTAAAATTTATTTTTTCATTGGGATCGCTGAAACCTAGAGCAAATAATGATTTTTTGCCTCTCTTCCCTCTTTATATATAGAAGCAAAATATAAGGGTGAAATTCAGCCTGAAACGGCACTAATGATGAACCCAAATGAAACCTATTAAATCTTTAGCATCTGCCTGTAGATATTGCCGTCATTACCAGCCAGAAGGCCGCCGTGGCGGAGTGTGTCAGCAACTGGGAGCGCCAGTTCAAGCAAGCTGGAAAGCTTGTAATTTGGCGATCCCACCCTTTGCACCTTCTTGGGAAACTTTGGAAGATGCTTGGGGTTTGCCAGATGCAAAACCAGTTTTAGCTTCTTCTCAATGCTTAGTCTCAGATTTAGACAATGCTGCTCTTAGTCTTGTAGAGGAAACAATCTCTACTTCCCAAGAGGCTAAAACTAAAGCTGTGCTTATTTAGTCACTCATTATTACTGGACTAGTTCCTAGTCTGCTTAAAATAAGATTTGTTTTTAAGATTTTTAGTGCTGTAAACATTGACATCTACCAAAATCGCACCCTTCAGGAAGGTGCGATTTTTGCAATTTTATGGTAACCAAGGAAAAGAGCGAAAATCTGGCGGACGTTTTTCGAGAAACGCTTTTTTGCCTTCAGACCCTTCTTCAGTCATGTAATACAGTAGGGTGGCATTACCAGCGAGTTCTTGTAAACCAGCTTGTCCGTCACAGTCAGCGTTAAATGCTGCTTTGAGACAGCGAATTGCGATCGGACTTTTTTCTAAAATCTCTTGCGCCCATTGAATACCTTCGGCTTCTAGTTGTTCGACTGGGACGATGCAATTAATTAACCCCATTTCTAAAGCTTGTTGTGCATCATATTGACGGCAGAGAAACCAAATTTCTCGTGCTTTTTTTTGCCCCACAATTCGGGCTAGATAGCTGGCGCCAAAACCACCATCAAAACTGCCGACTTTCGGCCCAGTCTGCCCGAAAATGGCGTTATCTGCAGCAATGGTGAGGTCGCAAATCAAGTGTAGGACATGTCCGCCACCGATCGCATATCCAGCTACCAAAGCAATTACTACTTTCGGCATGGAACGAATCAAGCGTTGCAAATCCAGCACATTTAACCGAGGGACGCCACTATCATCGACATAACCAGCATGTCCGCGCACGCTTTGGTCGCCACCAGCACAGAAAGCATATTTACCATCAGTGTGTGGTCCATATCCAGTAAATAGGACAACACCAATGGTAGTATCTTCACGAGCATCACAAAAAGCATCGTAAAGCTCAAAAACAGTTTTGGGGCGGAAAGCATTGCGTTTGTGAGGGCGGTTGATGGTGATTTTCGCAATGCCATCGGTTTTTTGATACAAGATATCTTCGTAGGTTTTGGCAGTTTGCCAGTTGATTTGCATTGGTATGGAGTGCGCTGTTGCTTAGAGAATTTTATCGCGGACGTAGGAAGTTGCGATACCTGCGGTGGGCTACGCCTACGCTAAGATTCATATCTCAAGCTTTACAATCAGGGCTGGTAATTGATTAGCGACAACAATGCGGCGTGACTCGATCTTCTACAAATTATTCAAGCAATTTCCAGGATTGCTGTTTGAGTTAGTAGACCAACCACCCCCACAAGCAGCAGACTACCAGTTTGAATCGGTTGAGGTTAAAGAAACAGCATTTCGGATTGATGGAGTATTTCTACCTCCCGCCAATGCAGTTTCTAAAATAGTTTTCTTTGCTGAAGTTCAGTTTCAGAAGGACGAAGATTTATATCACCGCTTCTTTAGCGAATTGTTTTTGTTTCTCTACCGTCACTCAATTCGTTACGATGACTGGTTTGGAGTGCTAATTTTTCCTTCTCGCAGTCTGGAACCATCAAATTTAACAATTCACCGCGCCTTGTTGGAGAGTGGACAAGTCAGGCGAGTTTATCTGGATGAGCTAGGGGATTTACGACAACAACCCTTGGGATTGGGTTTGATGTTGCTGACAAATGTTACTGCTGAAACTGAAGCAGTAGAGGGGGCGCGGTTTTTGCTTGAACAAGCACGGCAGCAATCAGAGCAAGCGATAATTGATTTAGTGACAACGATTATTCTCTACAAGTTTTCTAACCTGAGTCGAGAGGAGATTGAAGCGATGTTGGGACTGAATTTTGAAGAACCACGGGCTATTCGCGAAGCGAAAGAAGAAGAAGCGCGATCGCTCATCCTTAAACAATTAAACCGCCGATTGGGTGCGATTTCTGAGCAGCTTCTGTCCCAAATTCAGGCTTTGTCGGTGGAACAGTTGGAAGCTTTAGGGGAGGCTTTATTAGATTTTTCTGCTATGGCGGATTTGGAAGGGTGGTTGCAAGGTCAAGTCAGAAAGTAAATTTTATGCACAGAAGAAAGGCGATCGCTAAGATTTAGTGTTTCACGCAAAGGCGCAAAGACGCAAAGAAGAATGCGAAAATTCGGTTTACAGCAATTATCAGATAAGTAAAGTACATGACTTGTGTCAGCTTCCTTAGATCCAGTTTTGATATAGAAGCAATACTTCTGGGAATCTTATTAATAGGACTAATTTTTTCAAAGGAATATATTAATGGAATCCCCTGAACTGCGACTTATTTCAAGCCCACCAGGAAGTTTCAAAGCCTTAGTTTTTATAGATGGATATTTAAGTGAGGATAAGGTACGTGACAATACTTTGCTTTTAGCATTGAATTATGCTGGATGGCAACACTCTGTATATCAATTATATTGGGACGCTTCAAATAAATTGAGTTGTACTTCTCAATTAGTGATCTTGAACTGGCATAAATGTAAAAGCCGTGCTACATATGTCGGTAAAGATTATTTACCAAGCCTAATTAAATCTCAAATTCCTGAAGAAAATATTTCTCTTGTTGCTCATTCACTGGGTGCGCGTGTTGCTTATTATTGTATGAATAATTGGTCAGCAAGAGGGCATTATCTGGAAAATATAATTCTTCTAGGTGGTGCTGTCCGTAGAGACAGTAGCAAAGATTGGGGTTATGTAGCCTCGAAAATAAAAGGAAGTTTAATAAATGTGTATAACGATGATGATTTTATCTTAAAAACGGCTTTCAAATTAGCTGAACTAGGTAATAATCCTTGTGGACGTAAACCAATTAAAGAATATCATTCAAGAATAATAAATGAAGATGCCACATCTTGTGTTGGTAAAACTCATAGTCTTACAAAATATCTCAACTATTTACCTAATTTAGTCAACAAGGGTTTATGGCAAATATAAAAAGACTTTTAGATGAAAAAGATATTGAATTAAATTAAGCCGTTTGATTACTAAGGCGGCTTAACTAAGCTCAACTTTATTTATGGATAGTTAAATCACAATATCTGCCGCAAACTTCCTTAAATTATCTTGTCGCCACTTAGCATCAGCTTTGCGATTTGTCTGCAACTCTAAAACTCGAATTCCTTTAGTAGGTAGCGGGTTCAATTTTTGCTGCAACTGTTCCCAAGAAGTAATCAATTCATGCTGCACATTATAAGTAGCGCATAACTGAGCAAAATTAATATCTTGGGGAGTGCCGAAAAACTCTTCAAATGGTGGGTCAAATTTGGCAATAGGTAACATTTCAAAAATCCCGCCGCCGTTGTTATTGATTAACACAATTGTCAGATGTCCTACAAATTTATTGCGGATTAAAAAACCGTTAGTGTCATGCAACAAAGCTAAATCTCCTGTTAGCATCACACTACTTTGCTGGCGATAGGCAATTCCTAATGCTGTGGACAATGTACCATCGATACCATTTGCACCCCGGTTAAAATACGATCGCACTCTTAAATTATTCGGTTTCCAGAAAAATTCCACATCCCGCACAGGCATACTATTAGCAATAAACAGTGGCGTTCCCGGTGGTAGCGTCTGAGAAATTAACCAAGCTGCTTTCCCTTCAAATAATTCCTCCATATTCCCCATAGTTTGGTCAACAGCTGTCCTAACTTGCGCTTCTGCTGCACACCACTGGCGGAGATAGTCGGGGGAAGATGAGGGGGACAAGGAAGAATTTTCTCCCCCCTCTCCCTTGTCTAACCAAACAGCCAACTGTTCTACACTCATTCGCAAGTGCGTTGTCCTCCCGTGCAAAGGGTCGAGGTTTTGGTTGCTGTTGTCAATTACCCAACGTTGGGGTTGGGTTGCATCTATCCAAGTACGTAATTCTTTACTAGTGGGCATTTCTCCTATCTGAATCACCATTTGGGGTGCTAGCTGTTTAGCTAGTTGCTGATTTCGCAAAATCAGGTCATAAGTAGAAATTAAATAGGGGTTGAGGTCAGCATAATTTCTCAGTGGCGAGAGTCCCTCTGCTAAAACAGGCCATTTGAGAGTTTGGGAAAGTTGGGCGATCGCTTTACAATATTCCTGTGGTTGCTGCGGTTGGGCTACACCTGCAATAATAATGCCGCGATCGCATTGTTTCCATTCTTTGGGGATGGGGCATGGGGCATAGGGGATGGGGTATGGGGTAATGTTTGCGATTCCTGCGAAGAAGTCTTCTGGGTGGAACTGGGATTGTAAAAAGCTCAAGTCACTTCCATCGGGAACAGGCGCTAAAGGATCGCGAAAGGGAATATTTAAATGTACTGGCCCTTTCGTGGGGATTTGCGCGGTTTCCCAGCTATGAATTACCATTTGCCGCAGGTAAGCTAACATTCCCATCTCAGCAGAGGGTAAGGCTAACTCGGCTTGCCAATTTGGGTAGTTGCCATATAATCTCAACTGATCTATGGTTTGGCCAGAGTGACAATCTCGCAATTCTGGAGGTCTATCGGTGGTTAACACCAACAGGGGTACGCGGCTATATGAGGCTTCTATTACCGCTGGATAAAAATTCGCTCCTGCTGTACCAGAGGTGCAAAGAAGTACCACAGGGCGTCCGGTTGCTTTAGCTTGTCCTAAGGCGAAGAAGGCGGCGGAACGTTCGTCAAGCACGGAAATTGCTTCAATCTCAGGCGCAAGTTTCGCAAAGGCTACTGCTAAGGGTGTGGAGCGCGAACCAGGACAAATAATAGCACAAGTCAATCCCAGCTGCTTTAGCGTCTCTGTTAAGATATAAGCCCAAAGTTGATTAATATTTTTAAAGGCGATCGGCATCAAATCAAACATAGCTATAAAACAATCTTAAATTTTAGATTTTGTTTAGGGAAATTCAATTTAAAATCCGTCTTGGAAAGTTGAACAAGGAAAAGTCCGAGGCTCGGTTTTTGAACTTTCAAGAGTCAAAAGCAGCTTTACCTAAGGGTAGGTTGCAAGCTTTTCCTCAAAAATCCTGAGATGGAAACCAACACTGCCAGGCGAGTTTGTTGGCAAGAAAATTTCCAGACAGACTAGCTTGACGCCAGTTGATTCAACTTTGGGAAGGATCGCAACGCAGTGGCTACACTTTCTACAAAATGCACACAATTTGCTCTCAAACTTTTATGGACTGCATTTATTTAACAGGAATTCGCGGCTATGGCTACACTGGGTATCTACCAGAAGAACAGGTGCTAGGACAATGGTTTGAGGTTGATGTGAGGTTATGGTTGGATATCTCCGCAGCGGCTAAGACTGACGCGATCGAAGACACTTTAGATTATCGCAGCGTCATTAGCTTAGTACAACATCTGGTCAAAACTTCTAAGTTCGCTTTGGTGGAGAAGCTAGTAATGGTAATTGCAGATTCTATCCTCCAACAATACGATCGCATCACACAAGTCCAAGTTACTCTCAGCAAACCCAACGCACCAATTCCAGACTTTGGTGGCAAAATCAGCATTGAAGTGACTAAAACTAAGTCCCATCTCTAAGTAGGTAGACATAATTAAATGTAAGATTGCAGCTTTGTTCGTAGTAAGCGATTTATCGCTCTTAACAGACGTTTTAATGGCTCAAGCCCATACTACGAACTTTAGTTTAATTGAGTCTTTCTACTTAAAACCCGCTTTATGTTTTAGAGTTCGACACCCATAAACTAGCAAAAATTGGGCTTTAGCTGGAGTGTGGAAATATCTGAGAAACAGAATTTTCCTGCTATTTATTCCCCTCCAGCATTCACTCTTTTTCAAAAACCTAAAGCTAGTAAGATTTTTAATTCTTTTTATACCAATTTCAAAAAAGAATCCGACAAATACATTGGGTAGGGTAGCACAACTAGCTGTGCTACCCTACTATCAATGTGTTGCAAAAATTGTTTGAATTGGTAAGCTGTTCCAGGTTTAGTTTGCATATATTTTTGTGTTGACTGTTAACACTCAACCGTCAACGAACCTCACAAGTGATTATGCAATTTAAATGTGTTGTAGCTTATTAAATAACCTACTTCTAGATTATTCGTACCTTTGTTGTGATTCCTAGCTCCATAAAAGTTTTACTCTCAAAACCCATTTTAAAAGGAGGAAATGAGAGATTAGTATGTTATTAATTTATGAAGTTTTATTCTTGATTAATTTTTGGATAAATACTATACTGAATCCTTTGACTTTTTATCAAGATAATTATTGCATATTTCTGAAAATCGATTTTTGACTGCTCATAATTTATATCTGATATAAATAACTTGATATTAACCCTCTAGTATCATCAGATTAGCTTCAGAAAACATAGAAATTATCAGATGTAAATAACCTGCTGTTTGCTATTTAGCAAGGTATTGAGAGATTGTTTATGATAAGATTATCGAACTTTAGATCTAGTTGATGGTAACAGCGAAATCTCAACCTTAGCAAACAGGTTATCGTAACATGTTCCCCCGGAAAATCCTAGTTGTTGAGGATGAAAAAACCCTAGCCTCAAATATTAGAAAAAGTTTACAAAAGTTAGGCTATACGGTTTCAGAAATAACTGAATCTGGTGAAGAGGCAATAAAAAAGATAGCAGAAATTCAACCAACTTTAGTATTAATTGATATCTGCCTGACTGGCGAAATTAACGGTGTGCAACTAGTGGATATTATTCAGAACAAGTTCCATGTGCCTGTAGTCTATATCATAAATAGTTCCGAATATAAAATATTACAAAAAAATCAGTTAATTGAGCCTTTTAACTATATAATAAAACCATTTCTTGAAAGGGATTTACATTTTGTGATTGAAATGGCTCTGTATAAATATCAGAGTGAAAAGAGATTACAGGAGGAAAAACAGAGACTGACAGCAATTATTAATAGTATGGGTCGCGCAGTGATTGTGACGTATGCAAATGGTTGTATTCAAATGATGAATCCAACAGCAGAAATTATCACTGGTTGGAAACAAAGCGAAGCTTTAGGTAAAGATTTAGTAGAAGTTGTGAGCTTAGTTGATAAAGATGTAGGAGAAGCAATTGAAAATTTAGCCATACATGTAATCGAAGCAGGTGAAATTTTCAATCTACCAGAAAACTGTACACTAATTACCAAAGATGGAAAAGAAATACCAATAGAGGATAACGTTGCACCCATCCGCGATGGAGATGGCAATATTACTGGTGCAGTTTTAGTTTTTCAAGACATTACTAAACGCAAGGAAACAGAGGCACAACTGATCCGGAATGCGTTTTATGATGGATTGACAGAATTACCGAATCGTGTATTGTTTCTAGACAGGCTAAAACAAGCAATTGAACGTAGCAAACGCAAAAGCGATTATTATTTTGGAGTTTTGTTTTTAGATTTAGATAACTTCAAAGAGATTAACGATCGCTTTGGGCATGGAGTAGGGGATGATTTTTTAGTAGCGATCGCTAGACGTTTAGAATCATGCTTACGTAGTGGCGATACTGTAGCGAGATTTGGTGGCGATGAGTTTACCGTTCTTTTAGAAGATATTAGAGACGTTACTGACGCTACCAACGTTGCCAGACGTATTCAAGACTCCCTCAGTTTACCCCTTAGCCTCGACGGAAATCAACTATATACTACAGCCAGCATTGGTATTGCTTGGAATTGTCATAGCTATGAAGAACCTGCAACCCTGCTAAGGGATGCCGATACTGCTATGTACCGAGCCAAGCGCCAAGGAAAAGCTACTTATGCAATATTTTAGTAATGTACAAAAATTCTTCTGGTAAGTTATTACGCATTTAAATTACACAGTCACTCATGGTGTTAACAGTTAACCGTCAACCGCCAACACGAAAAGATTGCTTTAGATGCGCCAAAGCTTATAAGTTGTATTTCAGACAACCTCCAAGCGCTATAAATCCTTCATGGAAAAAACCGAAAAACAGAAAATGCTCGCAGGCGACTTATATCTGGCAGAAGATCCCGAATTAGCTGCCGAAAATAAACGAGCTAGTCGTCTGTTGCGAGAGTACAATTCTACAACCGAAGAACAGCAACAGCAACGACAACAAATTTTGCAGGAATTATTTGGAAAAATTGGTCAACAAGTAACAGTCATACCACCTTTTCACTGTGACTATGGTAGTAATATTTTCGCTGGAGATAAATTATATTTAAATTATGGCTGTGTAATTTTAGACTGTAATACAGTTCACATTGGCGATAATGTTTTATGCGCTCCTTACGTACAAATTTATACTGCTTATCACCCTACAGAACCGGAAATTCGGCTTTCTGGTAGAGAATTAGCAGCTCCAATTAAGATTGGTAATAATGTCTGGATTGGAGGCAGTGCAATTATTTGTCCAGGTGTAACTATTGGTGATAACACAACCATTGGTGCAGGCAGTGTAGTTACAAAAGATATACCTGAAAACGTTATTGCTGTTGGCAATCCTTGTCGCGTGATTCGGAATTTATCTTAGAATTTATATCCTCTACCAATCCAATAGATCCAATCTGCGATCGCTTCAATCGTTTCATTATCAGCATCAATGGCTACTATTTCAGATAACTTGGCAGAATACACATCATCATCCTTACCATTAATATAAGCCACTTCCACCAACATATCTTTTAAGCACTCATCATCTGGTGCCATTCCCAGGACTTCAACTGATTTCTCCTCTACTGAGCCTGATTTACGTGCCTTCTTAGTCCATTTAGCCATAAACGGAAAATTCAGAGTTTCTTCCAGGTAGTAGTACCAACCCATAGCCCGATCTTCTTTATCTTCAGCATCTACAACGATCTCAGTTTGAATGCGATGCTCTCGGTTTTCGTCAAGTTCAACACTAGGCATAAAACAACGGTTTGCGTATGATGCACTATCTGGTATATCGTTTTAGCGACTGTCTGTCAATAAAAGCGAGTAGGGGAGTGGGGAGATGAGTGGTAATGGGGAAGTCTAAAGCCAAGGAGAATAATTATTAACTCTTGTACAGACGCGATTCATCGCGTCTCTACTCTTAACCCCTCACTCATCATTTCACTTCGATAACGCCAGAAGCGCTAGTGTATTCAGTCTACCTCGATCGCTAGCTCTATGAGTCTAGTACTCAACTATCAGACATCGCTTTAGTTCTTAACCTAAACTTATAAATAAATTAAAGATTGATTTATTTTTGACTACATCACAATAGTAAGCTGAGAGCTAAGTAATAGTAATTGGGCATGATTAAACATAACTATATTTGTAAAATTAATTAGGCATAATACATTATTTATTCATCTTTATACTCAAATATTAATAGTAATGTTTATTTGTACCTATATAATTTACTTTTAATTTTTAACTGTATGAATTAAAAGATGCTATTGAATTGACTATTACTTTACCTAAACTTTAAAAAAATATTATTTTGTTCTTTGCAGACTAATTTATAAGCAACAATACCCACTTACAAGATTAAAGTAACTATTTAACAATAGACTTTAAAAAAAAGTATGATATTCTATAAAAAGAATGGACAAATATCTAAAAATTTTGATGCAACCCATCATGAAATCCTATTGATATATCTTCTTCATAGCAGCACCTAAACACTTATCTGAGTTGTTTATTGTCTAGAATAGCCAAAGGAAAAAGTTTTTTGTAATAATCCATAATTCACAATCTTGAATTAGTGAATTTATACCAATCAGAGGTACTAACATAATAATTTTAAAAGTATTAAACAGGTATAAGACGCTCAATTTTACAACTATTATGACTCGTGTCTCAGTGTCTTCGGCTTCATTGGTGAATTCTCAGGAATTTTTAATGTGTTATTAAACTAGTAATCAAACTCCTACTACAAAATAGAATCAAGTTGGATTACAATCTAATAAAAAATTATTTAGCAAACAAAGTAAAAATGCAAATATATCATCCAATTTATTGAATTTAAAAATGTAATTTCAACAAAATATTTGACTTATCTAAAATTAGGCATACAAAATAAGGAGGATAATATATGCGTTTTTCTCACATTGCAGGAATTGTCGGTTGTACAACAGCAGCTTTCATAACAATTGCACCCATACAAGTAGAAGCTGCAACTTTTAAAGTGGAATCTGGAGTCACCAGTATCGATCGCGATCACGAAAATATTCTCAGAAGTATCGGGCTAATCATCACAGGCACTGAGGATACAGTCCCACCAATTCCCAGCGATTATTTAGTTGGCTTTCAAATCGACTCAGCTAGCAACTTCACCTTCAGTGACGAAGGCGGGTTTACTCCACTCTTCGGTACAATCGAGCATATTGGTACTGTTACCTTCAACGAGCAAACTACTGTTGGTAACTTCTCAATTGGTTTTGCTCCCGGACGTACTATTCCTAATGCCAGCGGACTTGTTTTAAGAGACACCATTTCATCTGCAAATCCAATTTTGTTTGATTTGGGCGCTCCGCAATCTGTGATATTTGACGAACAAAATTTAACTCTAACTCTGGCTGATGTCCAATTGTTAATTTCTCCAGAGTTTGCTCAGACACTTGGTGACTCTAGTTTGGCAGGTTTATTTGCTGGAACAGCACGAATTGATGCTAAAGTTGCTGCCGTACCCGAACCTGGAAGTGCTTTAGCAATTTTGGCTGCGGGTGCGGCTCTGTTGGCAGCTAGATTTTCTACTCAAAAAACTAAATACATTTATTAGAATTCAGAATTCAAAATTCAGAATTCTGAATAGCCCTTTTTACTTACTCTATGACAGTAAAAATAAGACCCAAGTTTTTAATTGTAGATAGAGTAAGCATTTGAGCATTGTTAAGAAAGTAGAATTCAGGAGCCAGTCGCCAGGATTCATCCTGAATTCTCTATTATTGCTGCATAGATAACCGCGTTTAAGTACCTCATTACAGTAGTTTTCATGTATTTAGACCACAGTCTTGTTTCTTCTTTTCTTCCTTTGCGCCTCTGCGTCTTTGCGTGAAATAAAAATAGTGTGGTTCATTTACCTGAAAATCGCTGTAATTTATTCAGAATTCAGAATTCAGAATTCTTGCTAAATGCATTTAATATTCTCAAGCATCTCTAAATGCTTGTTAACAGGTGCAAGAGTGTTGGCAGCAATCATCCCACTAGCGGCGACTGCTGGTAAACCAATACCAGGAAATGTCGAATCTCCACAGCACAACAACCCTGTTAGGGGAGTGCTGGGGCCGGGAAATATACCAGAACCAGCCGCAATTGCTGGGCCGTATGAACCTTGGTGACGACGCAGATAACGCTCGTGGGTTAGAGGTGTACCAACTAGCGTGACTTCGCAACGAGAACGAATATCTGGAATAACCCGTTCTAGCGCTTGCCACATTATCTCTGCACGCGATCGCTTTTGTTCGGCATATTCTTCACTTCTTCTATCCATCCCCCGCCAAATAGCATACGGCTCATTCCCCGGAGTATAAACATGAATCACGTGTTTACCTGGTGGTGCAAGGGATGAATCGAGAACTGAAGGAATTGATATCACCACCAAATTTTGAGGTGCTGTTACCCCCGCTTCCCAATTATTCACCACTACGTAATGACATTGTAAATTTGGCTGTAATCCTTCGGCATTAATACCTAAATGCAGATGCATGAAACTATCGCACTCAGGCGTCGCTTGTCTTTGAGAACGGAACTGTTTTGATACTGCATTTTCAGGTAAAAGCTTCAGCGTATCCCAAACCGATGCATTAGAAATTACTGCTTTGCGGGCGCGGATTTCTTGGCGATCGCGCAGACGCACACCCACCGCCCGATTACCCTCCACCAGCACTTGCTCAACATGTGCGCCCAGTATCAGCTTACCACCGTGACGCTGCAATCCTTGGACGAGAGCGTCAACTAAAGCACCACTACCACCAATGGGATAATCCAGTACTGCCCCTGGTTTATACCAGTCAGCAAACATAAATGCTACCTCTGCGGCGATCGTGCCATCTGCTGGCAACCCAGAAAGTAGAAAACACAGCAAATTCAGCCAATTTTGGGTAAATTCGTCTTTGACAACACCATCCATAACCCGGCTGAAAGGCCCAGTCAGCTTGATGATACTTGCAATATGTTTTGCCATAGAAGGGGCAAATCGTCCCACAGTTTGAATTGCACCCAAATCAAAGCGTAATGCTGCCGGTGACATAGCCGTTGCTGCACTCGCCAGTGGTTCCATAATCCGCTGGAGTTGCTGCCATTCCGCTACAGCATCACGACCGCGCAATTTCATCAACACTTCAGAAAATTGCTCAGCTCCAACTGACGTATCAAAATAACCTTCTGGCAGATAACAGCCCCAAGTCTCGTAGGTGACGCATGGTAATTCAGAGCCAATTGCATCAAGGACTTGGCGCAGCGGGTTTGTCGAGGGACTGTAAGAAAGTCCAGAGTAGAGAGATGGGCCACAGTCAAACTTGAAACCATTGCGCTCAAAAGCGTGGGCGGCACCACCAGCAATGGAATGACTTTCGCAGACTATTACATCAAAGCCATACCGTGCCAAAAGAGCAGCACAACTTAAACCGCCAATACCGCTACCGATGACAACTACATCTGTGTTTTGCATATCCTATGTTTGCAATGATGGTTTTTAAGATTTGTTAAGCGCTATTTGGCAGTATAGCTTGTTCCGATCGTTATAAAAGTCTAATGACAGTCCCACTTGTTAAAGCCATCGCTAGTAATTAGTGGTCTGTCGCATTAGTTCTGAGGGGTGAACTTCTTCTTAATTTTTCTTTCTTTGCGCTCTCTGCGTCCGTAGTATGAGGCTGAGAACCTGACTTTTCACGTCATGTGGAAAAGTCCACGGAAAATCTAACTTCCAAACCAGGAATTCAAAGTCTCTCTCCTGCGAGGAGAGAGATTTAGAGAGAGGTTTTCCAGATACCGTGAAAAGTTAGGCTGAGAACTTGTAAGCAATATAATCATCAATTCATTGAGGCACAATAAAACCAAAGGCACTGCGAATACACAATGACTACTCAATTGATGGTTCAACCCTCATCTTTAATGTCTTCTGGTATCAAAATGAGCGAATTCGGTGACATTTATCTTTTTAAATTCACCGATGAGCTACAGTCTCGCTTTGAAGAACTGTTGCAGAAAAAAAAAGCTGATACGCTCACTTCTGAAGAAGAAGCTGAATATGTAGGTATCTCCGAATTAGAGCGAATATTTACCTTGATTAACGCTCAACTAGCGGCGAAAAGTAAATGGTGTCCGAACAAACTCGAAGAATTGTAAGAAAACGAGCTGAGTATCTTTGCGAATACTGCCATTCTCCAGAATACTTAAGTCCCGACCGTTTTACTGTTGACCATATCATGCCGCAGTCTTTGGGTGGCTCAGATGAACTAGATAATTTAGCTTTAGCTTGTCATCGCTGTAATGAGCGTCACTATAATTTTACAGTAGGTACTGATCCTAAAACTCAAAAACAAGTCCCTCTTTTTCATCCCCGTCAGCAAAAGTGGTCTGAGCATTTTATCTGGACAAAAGACGGGAGAAAAATTGTAGGTATAACTCCTACAGGAAGAGCAACTAGCCATCGTTTTGACTTCAATGATGAACGTCGGGATGAGCCTTCGATTCAAGTAGCCCGTGGTTTTTGGGTAGAAGCGGGTTGGCATCCACCCCAATCAGATCCGCGTCAAGAATAAGAAAAAATACCTTCTTGCTATATTCAGTTCCCACCAAATACCTAACTCCAAACAATTTAAGCACTGCGATCGCACCCTATACTATGAGGCTAAATAACTTGTAAGCTAAACAAAAATCAGCATGACCATTATCGTTTTTGGCAGCATCAATATGGACTTGGTAGCCACAGCACCCCGTTTACCAGTCGGCGGAGAAACCTTACTCGGAGAAGATTTTTTTCAAGTTTCGGGAGGTAAGGGAGCCAATCAAGCTGTAGCCTTAGCCAGATTGGGAATTCCTACTCAAATGGTGGGGCGTGTTGGTGCAGATAATTTTGGTGTAGAACTTCTCAAGAATTTGCAAACATCTGGCGTGCAGACAAACAATGTTTTCGTTGATGAAACTGTTAGTTCTGGAGTCGCCATCATCACTGTAAGTCAGGCTGGAGAAAATCAAATTGTTGTCATTCCTGGTGCCAATGGACGCGTCGATAGAGAAGATGTGCAACGATTATCTAGCTTATTACCAGAAGCTACAGCACTGCTTTTACAGTTAGAAATTCCGATTTCTCAGGTGGTTGCAGCAGCGAAAGCAGCCAGAAACGCAAACATTAAAGTCATTCTTGACCCCGCACCGGCACAATCTAATTTACCTGCCGAACTTTATCCATTGATAGATATTATCACACCCAATGAAGTGGAGGCTGGACAGTTAGTGGGTTTTGCTGTGGATGGAGAAGAAACAGCAGCCAAGGCAGCTGAGATTTTATTGCAAAAGGGAGTTAAATGTGCGATCGTCAAATTGGGAGCCAAAGGTGTTTTTTGTGCAACTGCCCAAGAAAAGTTTTTTGTACCAGCATTTCCAGTTGATGTAGTTGACACAGTAGCTGCTGGCGACGCTTTTAATGGCGGTTTAGCAGCAGCACTTTTTGAAGGAATATCCTTACATCAGGCAGTTATTTGGGGTGCAGCAGCAGGCGCTTTAGCTGCCACAAAATCAGGCGCACAAACTTCTTTACCAGATAGGCTGACCTTTGATGCTTTTCTCAAAGAAAAAGTTAAGCTCATTCCATCCTCTTTTAGAGATGGTATTTGACGCAGACTGATGACTGTTAACCGTTAACAGTCATCAGCCAACAGTTAATAGTCAAACTATTGCTCCAACAATTTCATCCGCTGCCACCAAAGATTCAGGGGATAATAAACCACAGGTGCCCAGAGACTACTAAGAATCGCTGAAGCAAGGGCGACACGTTGGTAGTATGTCCAAATATCTCCGGCTTGGCGTAAGTTTTGCCCACCGTAGACATCACCCATGAAAGTTAATTGCAAACCAAAGATAGTTTCTCCCAAAACTGCCATCACGAAGACAATTACAGCAATTGAAATAAAATCCTCTTCCATAAAGCGCTGTTTCTGGAGCAAACCAGTCAAAAATCCCACTATGCCTAAACTCAGGGCATGAGTAGGTAATGGCGATGTCATTCCATCTTGAAGTAGCCCCAAAATTATCCCCGCCAATGCTCCGGTAAACATTGTGCGCTTCACACTCCAAGCCACCACCCAAATTAACAACCAGTTTGGGCCAATTCCCAATAATTCCATACCTGGCAGGCGGGTTGGCAACAAGAGTAAACATAAGACCACAGATCCAACTGTCACCATCCAACCCATCAACTGACGTACAGCAGGATGCCAACGAGAAAGCGGTGGAATTTGGATTTTCGATTTTCGCTTTGGCGATTTTGGCTTTTTCTGTCTGCTGCCAACAAATGCAGGAATCTTCATTTTTGTGTTGATTTTCAAGGAAGAATTTACTTAACGTGAATTAGATGTACAGGATTTTGACCTCACCCCCAGCCCCTCTCCTTCAATGAGAGGGGAGCAAAAACCCTAATTTTTCGTTACTCCTCCCTCTCCTGATAGGAGAGGGAGGCTGGGTGGGTGAGGTCTCTTGAATTCACGTTTACTTAGACTTTTGCTCTGCCGACTTTTCGGTTTCTACATCTTGGTTTTCTAACTTTGGATACACGGCTACCCAATCTAGAAAGCGTATTGGTGGAAAAAGCTCAACTTTCGCTACTGAAGCTGGAAGTTTCTTTAAATCCAGCGACTTGATTCGTCCTACTGCCAACCCGGATGGAAATTTCTTGCTATAAGCAGATGTGGAAACTAAATCTCCTACCTTTGCATTTGGAACTTTTTCATAAAACTCCAACACAGCCTCCGCAGAAAAATCTCCTCGCAAAACACCTTTAGCGGCGGTGCGGCTAATTGTTACACCTACTTGACTCTTAAGATCGCTGATTAACAACACACGGCTAGTATTGGGAGTTACACTTTCCACTAAACCAACCAATCCCCCATCCGCCTTGACTATATAGCCTTCCTGAATCCCAGAATTAGTACCCTTATTCAACGTAACTTGTTGCCACCACTGGTCAGCACTACGTCCCACCACCCGCGCTGGAATTGGCTTTGATGCCAGTGGTTCTTTTTCCACATAACCTAATAAATTTTGTAACTTTTTCTTTTCACTTTCCAAATCTACTATACGAGTTTGTAACTCTAATATCCGAGCATCTCTGAGACGTTCTTCTGGAGTTGGCCCTGACTGTAACATTTGCAATGGACGGGTAATTGTGTAGTATGTTTCAAGTAGTAACTCACCTTGAGTCTGTCGTAACATCCAAGCACTACCAGCTATTAAAGCTAACACCCCAATTTGCAACCCTTTATTATCCCACCAACGCCGTACTGTAACCATATATACCTTTATATACTTAATAATTAAGTTCTACCTGGATTCTATTTATATAAAACCCAAATAGAACTCAAATAGAACTCAAGTCTGATAATTTTTCGCTACATATTGCGAGAGCGAGCGCTGAAAACTCGTTCCATTTGCTTAAAGTTTTCTAACACACGGCCTGTCCCCAGCACAACACAGCTTAAAGGATCGGCGGCAATGTGGGTGACAATCCCTGTTTCATGGCTAATCAGGGTATCTATACCTTTGAGCAAAGCACCACCACCAGCCAGCATAATACCTCTGTCAATAATGTCTGCTGCTAGTTCTGGAGGCGTGCGTTCCAATGTTCGCTTCACAGCTTCTATAATTACCGATAAAGGTTCGAGCATACTTTCACGGATTTCTGGGCCTTTGATTGTTACAGTTCGTGGCAGACCAGAAAGTAAGTGTAAGCCCCGGACTTCCATCATCAGATCGTTATCATCGTTGGTGGGATACGCAGAACCAAGGCGAATCTTGATCTCTTCGGCAGTACGTTCACCAATCACTAAGTTGTGCATTTTTTTCAGATACTGAACGATTGATTCAGTTAGTTCATCCCCAGCGATGCGTACTGATTCGCTCAGCACCGTACCTTGAAGACTTAGCACTGCAACTTCTGTGGTGCCGCCACCAATGTCAATGATCATGTTACCAGTAGGCTCAGTAACCGGTAGTCCGGCTCCAATTGCCGCTGCTACAGGTTCATCAATTAAGTAAACTTCCCTTGCCCCGGCTTGTTGAGCTGCATCCATTACAGCTCGTCTTTCTACTCCTGTGACGCCGCTGGGAATCCCAATGACAATCCTCGGTAAAATTAGGGATCTACCTTCATTTACACGTTGAATAAAGCTTTTGAGCATCAGCTCGGCAACCTCGAAGTCAGCGATTACGCCATCACGCAGGGGGCGGAGAGCAATCACATTTCCAGGCGTCCGACCGAGCATTTTTTTGGCTTCTTCTCCTACAGCCAAGGCCACCTTTTCATTTTGATCGATGGCAACCACTGAAGGCTCTTGGAGTACAATACCTTTACCAGATACATAAACAAGGGTGTTAGCGGTACCGAGGTCGATACCCATATCCCATGATGTGCGAAAGTTCCTGAAAAGCCCCACGCGTCTCTAAGCCCCCTATGTGCTACTTTTTGACTACAACAGTAAGAGTTAATAGTGTTATATGCTATTCGTTTCTATCCTGAGTCCAGTAAACTAGACTATATTTTTATATAATTCCCAGCAATATTTACTATGTCTCAGGCATCTATTTTTTGATATTCTCTTGTTGACTTAGTATATCCGTATACTTTTATGTGTTTCTCCCAGTTTTATGTATAATTTTTCAATTCAATATATTGTTAACTCTTTAAGGGATTATTTTCAATAGTTTGGCAATCAGCTATGATGGGAGTCTAGTTAATCAGTACAATTGTACTAAAAGGTAACGCACATGAGTATCAATGTTGTCACCCTCATTGGCCGTGTAGGCGGCGACCCAGAGATGAAATATTTCGAGTCTGGTAGTGTTAAGTGTAGATTAACACTAGCTGTTAATCGCCGTACTAAGGAAGGCGAACATACTGATTGGTTTAATTTGGAACTATGGGGAAAAACGGCAGAGGTGGCAGGCAATTATGTACGTAAAGGTAGACAAATTGCAGTCAAAGGTTCCTTAAAGTTTGACACATGGAGCGATCGCCAAACAGGAGCAAACCGTTCTTCACCCGTGATCCAAGTAGACCAATTAGATTTATTAGGTTCTAAACGCGATGGCGAAGGGGGCACAGATTTTTCGCCAGATAATTTCTAATTCGTCATTAGTCATGTGTCATTAGTCCTTTATCGTAACTAATGACTAATGACCAATGACAAAGGACTAATAACTAATTTGCAACGTTACAGATGCTTCTACTTCCTGTTCCCCACCAACTACAGGGGTAGAAACATCAGCTGCATTCTCTAATTTCAGATTACCACCACGCATTAACAAAGGCCGTGGTGGTGGAGTCGCATTATTAATTTGAATGCTTACCACTTCTTTTGGTGACAAACCCAAGGCACTGAAAACGGCATTAGCTTGCTGCCTAGCATTTTGGGTAGCTTCTGCTAATGCATCATTTTGCGCCCTAGTAATCGCTTCATCATTGGCAACAAAACTAACAGCGTCAATTTGTGTTGCACCTGCTTTGACTGCACCATCTAGTAATGTACCAGTTTGCTCTATTGGAACGCGAAAACTCACGGTGTTATTGGCAGCATAGCCTGTAATCCGCTGTACATTATTGGTGTAGCTATAAACTGGGTTGAGCCGGATACCAGTGGTTTGTAATTTGTCCACATTTTGGTTTTTCAGGAACGCAACCACAGCCGATGACCTGCGGGCAGCTTCTTGCTGTGCTTCCTGTGCAGTTTTAGCCTGAATTTCGACTCCTAAACTGACTTGCGATATGGTTGTGGGAATTTCTTGCGTTCCCCGACCGTTAACAGTCAAGGTTCGCCACAATTTATCCTTTTCCTGTGCCAACGCAGGTGGTAGTGTAAAAGTTGTACATAAAAGCAAAGTTAAAGACAGTATTTTCCACAAATTTCCAGATGGAAACGGAGAACCGGGTAAAGCGGCTCTAGTCATAAGATTTGCACTCCTCAGAACAAATGTTTTTAATTTAAGCGTATATAGCAATCCCTTGGTGACTGTTGAAAGTTAACAGCCACCACAAGTTTTTCATAATTCAAATGCGATCGCTAGATACGATTTGTATGTTTATACTTTGACACCACCAGAATCAAAACCGGGAATGGTTACATTTTTGGAAACTAAAAAAATTACATTAATCTATTGGGAGATTTGGGTATGGCGTATTGGCTGCTGAAAACTGAACCAGAAAATTATTCTTACTTCGATTTGGAACGGGACGGCAGTACAATTTGGGATGGAGTCAACAATCCTCTGGCGCTCAAACATATACGCACCATGCTAATTGGCGACTTGGCGTTGATTTATCACACAGGGAAAGAACGACAAATTATAGGCATAGCAGAAATAATTAGCCAACCTTATATCGATCCAGCACTCAACGATAGCAAACGTGTAGTTGTGGATGTACGGGCAGTGCAAAGAGTACAGCAACCTGTGACTTTAGCCCAAATTAAGCAGGATGAAAAATTTACAGACTTTGACTTGCTGCGACTTCCTAGATTGTCTGTAGTGCCGGTTTCTCAAATCTATTGGCAGCGCTTAATTGATTTGACAAATGGCACAAATTAAGTTAAATAGCCGCCAATATTGTCTCCATAGATAGACGTTTTTCAGAAACGCGTCAAAATCAAAGAGAAGGATTTTCACAGAACCCAATGCATTTGTTAAATCCAATCAACTTCTCTTTTCCTCTGCTGGCTAGCGCAACAGAAGCCGCAGACAGTTCAATGGTAGTAGCAGCAGTGCTACTAAGCTTAGTAGTAATTTACCTCGCCAGCAAAGTTGGTGGAGAGTTATCCAACAAAGTGGGTTTACCGCCCGTCTTAGGCGAACTTGTAGGTGGTGTGGTAGTTGGTGTCTCTGTTTTGCATCTTTTGGTATTTCCAGAAGGTGGCACAGACGCTTCTAATTCTTTGATTATGACCTTTTTGCAAACTACAGCTGGTTTATCTCCCGAAGCGACTCCAGCGGTGTTTGCAGCACAGTCTGAGGTCGTTTCCGTTTTGGCAGAATTGGGCGTGATCATCCTGCTGTTTGAAATCGGTTTGGAGTCGAACTTAAAAGACTTAATGGCAGTGGGTATCCAAGCCACCATCGTCGCAGTGGTGGGGGTGGCAGTACCCTTTGCTGCTGGTACTGTGGGACTGATGACTTTGTTTGGTATCAGCGCAGTCCCGGCGATTTTTGCGGGGGCAGCTTTGACTGCTACTAGTATTGGGATTACTTCCAAAGTCTTATCAGAACTGGGGCGACTCAATTCTAAAGAAGGGCAAATTATTCTCGGTGCTGCCGTGATTGACGATGTTCTAGGAATCATCGTCTTAGCGGTAGTTGCCAGTTTAGCCAAAGATGGTGTGGTGGATGTTGGCAAAGTCATTTATTTGATTATCAGTGCCACTGGTTTTATTTTGGGAGCAATCTTGCTAGGGAATGTTTTCAATAAATCCTTTGTGGCGATCGCTGATAAACTCAAAACACGCGGTGAACTGGTAATACCAGCATTCATCTTCGCCTTTGCTATGGCATACCTAGCCGCCGTCATCCACTTAGAAGCAATTCTGGGAGCTTTTGCCGCAGGTTTAGTCCTAGAAGAAACAGATAAGCGTAAAGAACTGCAAAGGCAAGTCTGTCCCATTGCCGATATGCTAGTACCAATTTTCTTTGTCACCGTTGGCGCAAAAACCGATTTGGGAGTCTTAAACCCAGCGATTCCCGATAATCGCGAAGGCTTAATTATGGCAACTTTCCTGATTACAGTAGCCATCATTGGTAAAGTAATCACAGGTTTAAGCGTGTTTGGTCAACCGGAAATCAACCGTTTAGCGATCGGTGTGGGGATGATTCCTAGAGGCGAAGTTGGATTAGTATTTGCTGGTGTCGGCGCTGCTAGCGGCGCTCTCTCCAAACCACTGGGGGCAGCGATCATTATGATGGTTATCTTAACCACCTTTTTAGCTCCTCCCTTGTTACGATTTGTATTTCCAGAACCAAAAACCGCAGGGTCAGAGCAACTAGTTTTAGATGGTGCTTCTGGAACATCATTGGTAATCGAACCGCCCCAGTCGAAGATACCAGTGCCAGAAGGAACTACAGAATCTCGCGATAGTTAATTGCTGGGGCATGGGGCATTGAGCATTGAGAGTGCTGGGTTTAAGAATTCTCTCCTCTGCCCCATCTCCCTGCTGACATTGGAAACTTCTCTTCCTAAATCTCCGTCCCGTGTGATTATAAAATTGTCGTTTGTTTATAGTTTCTACAAGTATTCGGAATGTTACTTATTTCCACTTTCCCCCTACTCCTCATACCAATTTATATCCAGAAGCGTAATTTATAAATTTCTCTTGCTACTCCCTACTCTTTTCAAAGTGAAATTTACGATTTTACAAAGCAGATTCTTATCAATCTTGATTTA
The DNA here is from genome assembly GCA_003326205.1 of Nostoc sp. ATCC 43529. GTDB lineage: Bacteria > Cyanobacteriota > Cyanobacteriia > Cyanobacteriales > Nostocaceae > Nostoc. The sequence goes on along the minus strand of LWTK01000059.1, from coordinate 35,107 downwards.
AAGATTTTCAAGTAATTGGGGAGTACCACCCATCAAGAAAGCTAAATCGACTGACAGTAGTGGGAATTATTTACTTAGTGCATCAATGACAACAAACACTAGTTTTATTGGGAATCAGAGCCGCCCATCTCTATTAGGTGAAAGCTTTCACCCTGGATCTAAATCCCGATATCAAACCTGGCAATCGTTTGCTGTTAAATCATATTGTTTGAAGTGTGCCTTTATACCAGATTAATTAAAAAAGGCATCAAAGCTCAAGTTTAAGTGGTGACGGTGTGATGATTTATCAATGAGTTGAGATCTTGACTAAAGCAGTGCTGAGCAATAAATACGAACAAATAAGTCAAATGAAACACATAAATACCCATTGTTTGGCGATTTAATCCATGAATTACACGAGGTTTGTTGAAATGTGAACTTTAGTAACTTTGGATTATATACTCAGCACTACTGAAGGCTCCCATGAATGTGAATTAGGAGAAAGGACTGTGAAATTACACTGGTTACTACCCAGCGCTATTGGAACTATCTTGATGCTATCGTCGCCTGCAATGGCGGCAAGATTAGAATCTTGGCGCTTTGATGCCAATCAAAACAAACTAGAAATTAATACTGTCGGGGATGTTCAACCCCAAGCACAACTAATTTTCAACCCGACTCGGTTGGTCATTGATTTGCCAGGAACGACGTTTGGGCGTCCCCAGGTCACCCAACAGGTAGGTAACGGTATTCGTTATATCCGTGTTGGGCAGTTTGACACAGAAACAACACGTATAGTTGTGGAATTGACCCCTGGTTATACTTTAGACCCGAAGCGAGTGCAATTTGTGGGAACAACTGGCGATCGCTGGACAGTGCAATTACCTAGACCAGAAGTTGATAGAACAGCATCACCTCCAACAAATATTTACAGTGTAGTAACCCCAGATAGTCCTCAACCCGAACTTTCAAGAGTCGTCACCGCTCCACGAGCTGCAACACAAATTGAGAGCCTGCAAGTCACAGGCGATGGATTTTTCCTCCGTACCAGTGGTGCTAATCCTCCGGTTCAGGTAGTTCGCAGTCGCGATCGCGCTACTGTTTTTATAGATATCTCTGGCGCATCTTTATCACCACGGCTAATACAGCAAAGTAATCAACCCGTTAACAAGTTTGGAGTTAGCCGTGTTGAATTCACCCAACTACGAAGTCAACCCCCTGGTGTTCGTTTAACTTTGCGGGTAGATAAAAATAGCCCAGACTGGCGAGCAAGCAAAAGTGGTAACAATGGTTTAGTAGTTCTACCTACTCGTGTTGTTACATTACCTGGAAACAATAATTCTGACGATGGTTCAGAACCCGTTTCTTTTCCCAGCCGACCATTGGCTAACAACTCACCAGCTACAATTGAGTCGGTGGAACTGGCTGATAATGGTACACAACTGCTGATTAGAGGTGACCAAACAGTATCTGCTACAGGAGTTTGGGATAGAAACTCTGGTCTATTCCGCGTCACAATTCCCAATGCTAAGTTAGCTCCCAGAGTCACAGGCCCTACCTTTGCTCCCAACAGTCCCATTCTTCGGGTACGCCTGCAATCCCAAGCACCCAACACAGTTGTTGTCTTAGTTCAACCAGCAGCAGGAGTCCAACTTGGGCAACCTAGCCGCATCAGTGACCAGCTTTTAGCCCTACCGATACAAGGCTCTCGTCGAATTGTTACACTTCCTGGAAGACCCCCTTATACTGTACCTCCGCTACCACCGATAAACCGGGGGCCATTCCCAGACCCAAATAATCCCAATCCCCAACCCCCAAGACAACCACAACGCCCAGCTATTAATGGACGAGTGGTAGTACTGATTGACCCAGGACATGGCGGGAAAGACCCTGGAGCAGTGGGACTTGGCGGAGTACGGGAAAAGGATGTTATCTTACCTATTGGTAAAAAAATAGCTCAGATTTTGCAGCAAAATGGCGTCCAAGTAGTTATGACGCGGGATTCTGACTATTTTGTTACTCTTCCAGGACGGGTGCAATTAGCAGAACGAGCCAATGCTGATGTGTTTGTTAGTATTCATGCTAATGCAGTGGGGCCTGGTCGTTCGGATGTCAGTGGCTTGGAAACCTATTATTACGACAGTGGTTTGGGTTTAGCTCGCGCTGTTCATAACAGTATTCTGCAAAATGTCAATGTCAGAGATAGGGGAGTGCGGCGAGCCAGATTTTATGTCCTCAGAAAAAGTTCCATGCCTTCGATTCTTGTAGAAACAGGTTATTTGACTGGTCGAGAGGATAACGCTAAGCTCAGAACCTCAGCTTACCAAAATCAAATGGCAGAAGCGATCGCTCGTGGCATCCTGCAATACCTGAAGAGAAGATAAGTAATTTCCTCTAAATTGTTAAGTAAATATAGCAGGGAACAAGCAATAGGCAATAGGCAACAGGCTTGCGAAAGTCTCTTAATGTCGGACTTTTAAGTAGGTAGACATAATTAAATGTAAGATTGGAGCTTTGTTCGTAGTAAGCGATTTATCGCTCTTAACAGACGTTTTAATGGCTTAAGCCCATACTACGAACTTTAGTTTAATTGAGTCCTTCTACTTACTATTGGTTTGTGCCCTAAACTATGCTTCAACTGCTATAAATCTAATTGATTACTAAATTTATACAATTTAATAGTGATTATGATGAGGATATTGCTGGTGTTGAGGATAAATTCGCTTCACCTGGAATCATCACAACATCAAACTCCCAATTGGCATAATTATAATTACCCCCTTAGGTAGAAAATTACTTATTCTTTTCCTGCTTTACCTAAAAAATTTAGGTATTCTTGCGGCGGGACAAGAGTCGCTTGTTTGTTATTGTCATCTGATGCTTTGTAGGTCTAACTTATAGCAATCCAATTTAATTTGTGAAAAAATACCGTACACCTCAATGCAAGAGGCACTCATACTATAGGCAATTAATTTTGTAAAAGGGACTGGGGACTGGGGATTAGGGATTGGGGATTGGGTTATCAAACGAAAAATTATGTCCGGGGCTTTAACCCCAAACATATTTTGAAATATTTTCCCATTACCCAATCCCCAGTCCCTATTTTCAAGTCAGGTCTAAAAATCAAATAGGAGTCCTATATATAGGCTAATGGCATGGCAAAATCCGATGAGCGTGCTATATTTTACGCCATTAGCTGTGTCTTAATAACAGCGCAAAACTCAAGTGTAGGCGGTGACGGTGTGAGGATTTGCCAATATGTTGAGATGTTGACGGCTCCCATGAATGTGAATCAGGAGAAACGACTGTGAAATTACGCTGGTTATTACCCAGTACTATTGGAACTATCTTCATGCTGTCGTCGCCGGCAATGGCCGCGAGACTAGAATCTTGGCGCTTTGATGCCAATCAAAACAAACTGGAAATTAATACTTTGGGAGATGTCCAACCCCAAGCACAGTTAATTTTCAATCCAACTCGGCTGGTAATTGATTTGCCAGGAACGACATTTGGGCGTCCGCAGCTAAACCAACAAGTCGGTGGTGCAATTAGCGCTATCCGCATCGGCCAATTTGACGAACAAACAACGCGTATAGTCGTCGAATTGACGCCTGGTTATACTTTAGACCCCAAGCAAGTGCAATTTGTAAGTACAACTGGCAATCGCTGGACTGTGCAATTACCTACGCCAGAAGCCGAAAATGTACCTGCAAGAAATACTCAAGAGCAAGAAATAGCTACAGTAATTCCACCAAGAACACCTACAGCAGCGTTATCTCCAAGAAATATTTATAATGTGGTGACAACCGACACAGTTAATCCACTTAACAGAGGAACAGTTGTCGCTAGAGTTACTCAAATTGAAAGCTTACGAACTACAGGTGATGGCTTTTTCGTGGTCACCAGTGGCGGTACCCCTCAGATTAAAGTAAATCGTAGCAGCGATCGCCAGCTAATTAATATTGATATCGCTGGTGCAACTCTCTCACCAAATTTACAGCAGCGAGATGTACCCATTAATCGCTACAGGGTCAGTCGCATCCAGTTCTCTCAACTGGAAAGTAGCCCGTCTGTTGTTCGCATGACCTTAGAGGTAGACAAAAATGGTTCTGACTGGCGGGCAACTACCAGTACTACTAGTACTAATGGTGGTTTCCTGGTTCTCCCCAGCCGTGGTATTGCCCAGTTACCAAGCAATAATATTCCAGCTTCTGTATCATCTGCGAACGATTCACCTGCCACCATTGAGTCTGTAGAACTAGCTGGTAATGGCACACAACTGTTAATTAGAGCCGACCAAAGTTTATCTGCTACAGGAGGCTGGGATAGAACCTCTGGTCTATTCCGCATCACCATCAACAATGCTCGATTAGCTCCTAAAGTTAAAGGCCCAACTTTTAATCCTAATAGCCCTATCCTCCGCGTTCGCCTGCAACCACAACCAGCCAACACCGTTACAGTCTTAATTCAACCAGCAGCCGGAGTGCAAATTGGCGAACTCAACCAAGTGGGCGGCCAGCTTTTAGCTTTAGAATTACGACGCGCTGGTAATATACCCCCTCTTGTTTTACCTCCACTTCCATCACCAAACCAAGGTCAGTTCCCCAACGCTACAGATAATCGTCCTCCTATATCTCAGTCACAGTCACGCCCTCCAGTTCCCAATGGAAGGTTGCTAGTAGTTATCGACCCAGGACACGGTGGTAAGGACTCAGGTGCCCCCGGTTTGGGCGGACTGTTAGAAAAGGATGTAGTCTTGCCTATTGGTAGAAGGGTAGCGGCTATTTTAGAACAAAATGGCGTACAAGCAGTATTAACACGGGATGCTGACTTTTTCGTAGAACTTCAGGGACGAGTAGATATCGCCGAGCGAGTTAATGCTACTTTGTTTGTCAGCATTCATGCTAATTCGGTTGATAATCGCCCGACTGTCAATGGCTTAGAAGTCTATTATTACGAAAGTGGTTATGCTCTAGCTGAAGTAGTTCGTAATACGATTCTGCAAAACATCCCCACCATTAAAGACCGGGGAACGCGCAAAGCTAGATTCTACGTTCTCAGAAAAAGTTCTATGCCTTCGATTTTAGTGGAAACAGGCTATATGAGTGGTTACGAGGATAATCCCAGATTAGGATCGCCAGAGTATCAAAATCGGATGGCAGAAGCGATCGCTAGTGGGATTCTCAAATACTTACGTCAAAGGTAATATAGTAAAAATTACTCATTTCAGAGGTGGTATTTAGACTTGTTTTTAGTACAGAATTTAGTGGTAAATTTGGAATTTCTCTGCTAGATTCTGTATTTTATATCCAAAAACCTAAATCAATATCTGCCTGTGTATTCATCTTCCATTTTTGCAGGAAATCTTGACGATTTTTCTAATCAAGAACCCCAACATGCCCCAATTGGTATCTTTGATAGTGGTGTCGGAGGACTGACGGTACTGCGACAACTGTATCGCCAACTCCCGAATGAATCAATTGTTTACTTTGGAGATACAGCTCGGCTTCCTTACGGAATTCGTTCACAAGCAGAAATTTTACAATTTACGCGCGAAATCCTCACCTGGCTGCAACAGCAGCAGGTAAAAATGGTGATTATGGCTTGCAACACCAGTTCTGCCCTAGCCTTAGAAACTGTGCGTCAAGAATTTACCATACCCATACTGGGAGTAATCCTACCAGGGGCAAGGGCAGCAGTCCACCAAGGAAAGCGCATTGGTGTAATTGCCACCCCCGCCACAGCTAAGAGTAATGCTTATAAGCACGCCATACTCGAAATCAATCCAAATGTCCAAGTCTGGCAAATTGGATGTCCAGAGTTTGTGCCACTGATTGAGCAAAACCGCATTCACGACCCCTACACTGCTGAAGTTGCACGAGGCTATCTAGAACCTTTATTAGAGCAGGAAATTGACACCTTAATCCACGGGTGTACCCATTATCCGCTCCTGGCACCAGTATTGCGATCGCTCCTTCCCTCTCAAGTCCAGTTAGTTGACCCAGCTGTTCATGTTGTCGCTGCTTGTGCCCAAGAACTAGACTTGCTAGGCTTAAGAAGTACTCAGCCACCACTACCAACTCGCTTTGCTGTCAGTGGTTGTCCACAACAGTTTTCTCAGTCCGGAGTCCAGTGGCTAGGCTATACACCCCTGGTTGAACAGGTTTGCTTCACTGATATCGCTATTTCCCAACCCCAATAAAACTATCTAAAAAGTTAGGAGTTAAAAATTAACAGTTTTGAATTAACAACTCCAAACTCCTCACTCCAAACTCCTCACTCCTAACTATCGATTATTGACTATTAACTGCTTCAGTCACATTTGTCCGAACTGACATCTCCTGCTCGTGTTTTACTTCAACAGATGAACCAAAACTTCTTGGAGTAGTCTTTGTACCCGTCCGTTTTGCTAGTGCTAATAACAGGTAGACTGTGAACAAATATCCAGACGCTAAAATAAAAATCATCATAGGCACACTTCCGTAAATCATTGTTCTACTAGCACCCTTGGCAACAAATACAAAACTTCATGAAATTAGTAGAACCTCAGCCAACCAAGTACGTTCTTGATGACTGTAGTTTCCTATGGTAAATCTACCTATAGAGCTAAGACTCTCTACGGACAAATAATCTCTTATCTAATGCAATTTTTAGCAGACCATAAATACCACAGCAGTTAAGTTGCCAATAGACAACCTAATACTGCAATTCTCAGCGGTCTACTCGATCTGCCTTATTTTTGCTCACATTACTGTGACACGAGTAACCCTCGCACTCAACATGCACTAAAATCGTGTAGCTTTGAGCAAATTCAGTTATAAAGTGTAACTTTATAACTAAATTGACGTAGCCTACCGTTAGCGACATTTGTTTAGCGTCTCGCAGAGAAGGAGCGTTACCCGAAGGACTTCCCATAGGGATATCCAATAGCTCCAAACTAGGAGTTTCGCATCTCGTTGGAAAAATCAAAGAATTTATTCCCTTAATATCACCAACGAACAGTTATTTTATACACACAACCCCCATGTCCGTAAAATCAACTAACAGGTGACTTAACTTTTGGTGTGTGAGTATTTTAAAAATTTAAAATTCCTATATTTTAGCGTAACACAACAGCCCTGAATTTTAAGCCTACTCGTCTGCTAAATTTCAAATTTTTTCAATAGCTAGACTTCGATCTGGAAAAAAATTTAGTCCGATACTAACCAATCTAATCCAGATTTAGCCAAAATAGTCAATCAGCAATAATACTTATCTTTTTTGGTTGTGTCTGTAGAGGTCAATGTACAAATACGGCAAGTGGATACCCTGAAATTTTGCACCAGCTTATTTGATTGCTATTTTTGTGGAATGGGCATTGCTCAAGCCTTATTTTTATATTCTAGGTAGTACCCTACACTCAGGAAGAATTTCACAATAGCTCAGTAACACGATCTTCTGCGAACACTTTTCCTATATTGTCCAAGTTATATTCCAATAAGGCATAATTGCTTATTGACAAATCAACAAATTTTGTGAAAATACCAATAAACTTAAGAGTATGGGATTAGCCGATGAAAACTTTGCGCTGGCACAGGGTTATCTTAAAATGAGTAAAGGATATGTAAACTTTCGTAACCTAAGTCAGAGTCCGCCCATCCATGACCCCAGCCACCTCCCTGTTTACCCCTGTGGAAGCAGACCTGCGACAACTAGCAGATAACCTCAAACAGCTAGTTGGAAATCGCCACCCCATTTTGTTTGCAGCAGCCGAACATTTATTCGGAGCTGGGGGAAAGCGTATCAGGCCAGCAATTGTCTTGCTAATATCGCGGGCAACAATGTTAGACCAAGAAATTACCCCCCGTCATCGCCGCTTAGCTGAGATTACCGAAATGATTCACACAGCAAGCTTGGTACACGATGATGTGGTAGATGAATCAGACGTGCGGCGAGGCGTTCCCACCGTTCATAGTTTGTTTGGTAACCGCATAGCCATACTAGCAGGAGATTTTCTCTTTGCCCAATCTTCCTGGTATTTAGCAAACTTGGACAATTTGGAGGTGGTGAAACTGCTCTCAGAAGTGATTATGGATTTAGCGACTGGGGAAATTCAGCAGGGATTGAATCGTTTTGATGCCAGCATCTCCATTGAAACTTACCTGCAAAAGAGTTATTACAAAACAGCTTCGTTAATTGCTAACAGTTCCAAAGCTGCCGCTTTACTGAGTGAAGTGTCGCGGGAAACTGTTGAGCATATGTACAGCTATGGTCGTCATCTGGGCATAGCATTTCAAATTGTCGATGACATTTTAGATTTCACCAGTACAGCAGACACCTTGGGTAAACCAGTGGCGTCGGATCTCAAAAGTGGTCATCTAACTGCACCCGTTTTATTTGCTTTAGCTGAAAAACCATACTTGGAAGTGCTAATTGAAAGAGAATTTGCTCAAGAGGGAGATTTAGAGCAAGCATTAGCACTGATTCAGGATAGTCAAGGTATACAGCAAGCGCGAGAATTAGCTGCTCATCATACTAAATTGGCAATTGAACATCTTGCAGTTCTGCCAGCCTCTGAGTCCCAGCAGGCATTGATTAACATAGCCGACTATGGGCTGAGTCGGCTCTATTAAAATAGAATTTTAGATTTTGCGAAAAGTTTAAGCGGAGGTTTCCTCCGAGCAAAGCTTTTCAAGACGGATTTTGGATTAAATAATTAAAAAAATCTAAAATTTAAAAATGTCTGTTCGCGGAGAGTTTTTGGCTTTGGTCTTAACTCCCAGCACGAAACAGATATGTCTCAGTTGCGTAAGTTTTGTCTAAATAAAACCTACTCAAATATTCTTGAGTGGGAATTTTTGGGTAAGCAGAAGTTAAAAAAATTGAGAATTGTTCACTAGTAACTGTTTTTTAATCAATTTTAGATATTTCAGAAAGTTGAAACCTAACCCACGAATCAGCAGAAGCTAAACAAAAAAATTGATAACTGTTCGCTAGTAACTGTTTTTTAATCAATTTTAGATATTGCAAAGTGATAAGCGAAAAAATGGGTTCATAATAGGGCAAATTTTTGCAAACGGATTAAAAACTGAAAATTTTTCAAAAAATTTTGAGCGCTATTTTTGGCGCTCAAAAGTTTTAAAAACAGATATTGGGTTGTATCCAAAAAATCTCACATCCCAAATTATTCTATGCAATATCAGGGGGTATGTGTTTAGGCGATCGCATCTTTCGCAGCCGTTGTTGCACCAGTTTTTCTAGCTCGCTGCGCCGGACTTCAAAGGTATGAGTGGTCTGACCCGGCGTTTCCAAAAAAACGATACTATCTACGGGTTCTAATGCCACCAATTGAAACAAAATATGGGTCGCGGGAACAATTTTAGTTAGCATTTGAGGGTCAAGCCCAGCAGTGGAAATTAGGGAGACATCCTGTATGGTAGGAAAAGCGTAAACCACTCGCTTTTCTAATCCTGGATTAGTGCGATTGCTCAACGTAGTTACAACCCAGTTGCCCTCCGAACTTTGGAGAATATAGTACTGGGAGTAACGTAATTTCTGAGCGATCGCTCTCAAGGCAGGAGAAATTGCTGAAATCAGATTTGGTGTAATACCATCGCGGGGTGCATTGTCAATCAGCAATTGAATTTGTGCTTCTAAATCCATAATGACTTGTATACGGCTCCTGGGTAATGGCAATAACTTCTACAAAATGCGAACAATCCCATTAAATTTGGGAATAATAAAATCAGGCACATCTCAAACGTAGGATTGGTCTGCATTTAGCTTATAAGCAAAACCCAAAAAGCCAACACCCACGGTCGTACAGGTTGTATTTAAATAACTTAAGGTCTTTTGAAAACCGAGACTATGAATTCAGCCGCAACCGCAACTATTCCATCTGCAACTTTTCTGGGAGAAAATTCTATTGGTGTGGAGGGGATCTTTCAACTCCTGTCCAGGGAGTTTCAGCAGTCAACCAAAGCTTCACAACAGAATTGCCACGATGTAGCAAGACGAATCACCACTGAAGTCTACCGGATTTGCAGTGAAAGCAAACGCATCCAAGCTTCCGGGGCTGTGGAAAGCTCGGCACTCACCCTCGCCCGACATCGGCTGCAACAGTGTCTTAGGTACTATCAGTTAGGTTCAAATCGAGGCAGAGTAGAATTACACAGTACTTTGAGCGCTATTATTTATCGTTACATTAATCCTCCTCAGAAGCAATTGAGCTATCAAGGACGGCTGACTATAATTGAAGACTTTCTACAAAGTTTTTATCTAGAAGCATTAAACGCTTTCCGGCGAGAAAATCAACTCGGTGCCACTTATCGCCCACAAACGCTTCTGGAATTGGCTGAGTATATGGCATTTACCGAACGCTATGGTAAGCGACGAATTCCTTTACCAGGTCGTCAGCAACAGCTAATTATCCTCAGAGCGCAAACTTTCTCCCAACAGCAACCTCCTGAAACCAGCGTAGACATAGAACAAGCCGCAGAAGGTAGCAATAGTGATGGCGACGGTTGGGAAGAACCAGCCATTCAGCAATTGCGCTCCACAATGGCAACGCAAACAGAAGCCGAACCTGAAGAAGACACTTTGCGTTCCGTTGTGATTACCGAATTAATGAGTTATCTCGAACAACGACAACAATCTGACTGTGCTGATTACTTTTCGCTTCGCCTTCAAGATTTATCAGCACAAGAAATTGAGTCGGTTTTGGGTCTAACCCCTCGTCAGAGAGATTACTTACAGCAGCGCTTCAAATATCATTTAATTCGATTCGCTTTGTTACACCGTTGGGAATTAGTTCACGAATGGCTAGAAGCTTCATTGCATACCAACTTGGGCTTAACTCCCCAGCAATGGCAAGCATACACAGCACAGTTGGACAGCAAACAGCGGTCTTTACTAGAGTTGAAGCAACAAGGACAAACCGACGAAAAAATAGCTAAAACTTTAGGGTTGTCAATGGCACAACTGCAAAAACGTTGGTTTAAGATTCTCGAACAAGCTTGGGAAATTCGTAACTCATTAGTGTCCGGATCTGGTGCATCTACTCATGAATAGTGACTCAGAATCCTTACAAGACGAGTGTCTCCATTGGTTATTGACAGCTAATGTCAAAAACGATGAGCATCCCTCGTTAGAATGTAAGGAAAATTACGGGGTAGAAAACCTCTTCAAGGAAGCCACTGCTTCAAAAAACAGTGAGTCAGAACTGAGAGGAACACCCCAGGCCTTTCTACCGGGAGAAATTCCTACTGTGCAAGATCGTTTCCAAGCCGTCCTTAAGCGTCGGTTACAAATCCAAATCCAAGACCAACCACCGTTGTTTCCTTGGGAAACACAATTAACCGAGTATCCCGATTTTCTTGATGAGCCGTCAATGGCACTGGTTCCAAGCTGGGGATGGATGGCACAGCAGTCGAAGCTGAATCTGCCGACTCCACTGCCAGAAAGAGTTTTCCGGCAATTGCTAGAACAATGTCAGGCTTTGGTTACATCTTCAGTGCCCCTGGGGGCAAAATTAGTTCAAGTGGTGGAGAACTTTTTCCCCAATGAATCTCAGGCACTCAATGATATCGCTGGTTTGGTGCTAAGAAGCACTTATCGTTCCGTGAATACTCTGGATAAAATGCCGGATATTCAAAGCGATTATTCAGATTTACAACCCCGTCAACAGATGGCTTTGTCATTGCTGGCGGCAAAACAATTGCTGGAAAATCTGACTCTACCACTTTCAGCAACTAGTCCAGTGGTAGAAAGACAATGGTTAACCAGTGTCGGTACTTTAAATATTAAAGTAGAGTACCAATCTCTAGGTAAACTTACGAAGTTACTCGTTCAAGCCGATTTACCCGTTAAAGGAACTTTGACATTGCGGGGAAGTGGTACCTTAGCAATGACAACATCTTCAAGTTCCGGATACTTAAGTGTAGAGTTAGGCTGCGAGCAACTTAACCCGATTTATACCTTAGAAGTTGAGTTTCCAGAAATAGACGAACAACCATTGTTGTTTGTAATTAGTCCCACAATGTAGTCTAAATTGCTACCGCTAGCACACTGCGTCAATCAACGCTGGATATATATTTAAGATAACTTTTCCCCTAGCTGTTGCTTCGGGGCTTTGTTTCTCTTTCAAGACTACTAAAAACAGGGTGCTTACTTAATGTAGGTTGCCAAATCTTAGGCAGGTGTAGACTCACCCGATAACACCAATTTTGGACTATAGCAGGGAACAGGCAAAGAAAGTCTGTTGGCATCAAGATTTTAGGATCGGTTGATGTCTTAAACTATGCTTTAACTGCTGTAAAAGCCTTGGCGAATAGAATTTACGCCATACAAACGTAGGCGTTGGTGCAGCCTCTCGTAGAGAAGGTTAGTCTGCCTACGCGGACTGCGGAAAATTGAGTAGTCACAAAGCCTGGGGAAGAATTTAATTTACTGCGTTGTGCCGATTTAGCCACGTCTCTATATTTACCAAGCCATCACTTTTTCACTTATAGACGCCTAAAAACAGGATAAGAAAACTTCTCCCAACGGGAATACTTGATAGTAGGGCGGTTAGTTCCGTCTTTACCATTGTTTCCGTCGGATCTACACCTTAGACTCGAAATGTTTAACTTATCCAGGATGAATCGGTTTTGGCGTCTCTCTACAGGTAATTTCAGGCAGCAAAATACACAGGGTTCGCCTTCGACAGAAGTGGAAAATTCAATTTCCTTGCGGGTGCTGGTGCTAGCGTTGGTTATTTTGGGAATTGTGGCGACGGATATCGCCGCTGAGACTTCATTCAGTCTTTGGGCGTTACCCCTAAGTGTAGTAGGTGGGGTTTGGAGTTACTATCGTCGCCGCGATACTAACATCGCAGTGAAGTTCTGCATCGCTATCGGTATGTTAATAGCGTTGGGTGCTTTCTTTGGGCGGTTAGTGACAGAGTTGAATGATACGCGGTTGGGTTTGGCAGAGTTGTTAATTCAACTACAGGTATTGCACAGCTTTGATACACCCCGCCGTAAAAATTTGGGTTATTCGATTGTTATCGGATTGATTTTATTGGGTGTGGCTGCAACGCTGAGTCAGACTTTAGCGTTTGCACCTGTGTTGCTGTTGTTTTTAGCGATCGCTCTCCCAACTTTAGTACTAGATTATCGCTCGCGTTTGGGTTTGCAACCATTAAAAATACAAAAAGAAAAGACCCCAAAGAATAAATTATCAAGTTTAAATTTTAAATTTTTAATTGTTAATTTTTTTGTAATTGTCGGTCTCGGACTGGGAATTTTTGCTGTTTTACCCAGGTTACCTGGCTACCAATTAAGAACCTTTCCTGTAAGTCCTCCAATGGAAATCAAAGGCAATTTTACAGGACGTAGTATTATCAATCCCGGTTATGTCCGTGGAGGTAATGGTAATAATCAAGGCGATGGTACAGGAGAGGGCAAAACTGGCGAACCAGGAAAAGTAGATAATAATTTTTACTACGGTTTCAATAGCGAAATCAACCAAAACCTCCGGGGCGAGATGAAACCTAAGGTTGTGATGCGAGTGCGATCGCAAGCTGAGGGTTTTTGGCGAGTGTTGGCATTTGACCGTTATACAGGTAAGGGATGGGAAGTTTCTCGTAAAGATGATGTTACCACTATCAGGCGGCCGCCCTGGTCTTACCAAATTTTTATTCCCCCACTTCTGATTACAGGTAAAACTCAAGAAGTAGTACAAACTTATACGGTGGTGTCGGATTTGCCGAATTTAATTCCAGCAATGGCTAATCCCAAGGAGATTTACTTTCCCACACCAATGATTGCAGTTGATAAAGAAAATGGATTGCGATCGCCTGTGGGATTATCAGAAGGCGTGACTTATACTGTAGTTTCCGAAGTACCGCACCGCGATCGGACTTTGTTAGGTCAAACTTCTACTAAATATCCTCAAAATATTAAAAACCATTATCTCCAAATACCGCCCGAAATTGCTGAAAAAGTCCGGCAACGAACCGAAGAAATCCTCAGCAAGTACAATCAAAATCGGGTAGCAAAGTCTTCTAAAAACTTAGATTCAGCTTATGAAAAAGCTCTTTACTTAGCTCAATACTTGAAGCAATACTACTCTATTCCGCAAAATCCTTTAGACCTTCCTTATTTGGATGAAAAAGAAGATTTGGTAGAAGCTTTTTTATTCAAGTACAAAGGAGGCTATCCAGACCACTTTTCCACAGTTCTCACAGTGATGCTACGTTCCATTGGTATCCCAGCGCGGTTGGTGGCGGGGTTTAGTCCGGGAGAGTTTAATCCATTCACGGGGATGTATGTTGTCCGCAATACAGACGCCTACGCGATGACGGAAGTGTATTTCCCGAAATTTGGCTGGTTTGCCTTCGATCCAATTCCCAATCATCCGTTGATACCTCCGTCAATTGAGGATACTGAAACTTTTAGTGTGTTGCGGCAATTTTGGCAGTGGGTTGCTGGATGGTTACCTTTTCCGGTGACGGGTTTATTGAATAATGTATTTGGGACAATATTTAGCTGGATTGGTAAAGCGATCGCTTGGTTTTTAGCTTTATTTACTCAAGGTTGGTTGGGTGTATTGACTGGCTTAATCTTGGGTACTACCATCGCTTTCTTTGGTTGGCTGGGTTGGGGACAGTGGCGGCAATGGCGCAATCGCCGATGGTTAAAGAAATTGCCAGCGATGGAAAGCCTTTATCAACAAATGTTGCAATGGACGGCGCAAAAAGGTTTGGGAAAACATCCAGCACAAACACCGCTAGAGTATGCCAGAGTTTCATATCAACATCATGCCCCAGCAACTGCTGAGGTCATAGACGAAATTTGCCAAGCCTATGTTAGCTGGCGTTATGGCGGACATCCGCCTAATTTGAAGCGATTGCGAGAAAGCTGGCAAGGTTTGAAAAAAACTGCTAAGTAACTCGTTAATAAATTACATAACAAGGTTGTCTAATCGGCAACCTTTTTAATTTTTATGTTAACCTATCCCACTATTCTAAAAATCCCTACTTCTTTTCGTAAAATGTGACTGAAAATCTTAATTTTTTTGTTTTCAAATCTCAATAAACTTAAGCTTTGTAACACAAATATTATTAGTGGGATAGGTTCATGGGTGTTTTTTCTAGTACCGTCATGACATCGCAAATTGGCTGTACCACATTCTTCACAGCGAAATCAGTAACAGAGATTATACCAACATCTAGTAGCGATCGCAGTTTCATAAATGAGGTATGTAATTGCCCTCAGTCGTATTTTGTTCGCTTAAAAACTAAACACAATTACTAAAAACTCACGTGCTGGTGCAATTGAGACAAAAGTACTCTAACTACCCAACCCTACGTCAGCGTGGGTTAGGTATTGGCTATTACATATTTAGAAAAACTTTTTCCTAATTCCTAGCCCTTAGTCTGCAATCTCTAATCCTCAGCTGAAAAAAAATAAATGTACATCAATCGAGTAGCTGATACAAGTATGATTTTCACTATATCTTTAGGTAGATTTTTGGTAATTTTAGGTGATAAATAGCTAAAAAAGCAGACATTATTTAAAAAACTAAGGCTGGCGTGAATTTAAGCGTTGTAACTCCTATTTATTGGCGATAACATGGAAATAAGTTTACTAAAAGCTTCTCAAACCGCGTTTGATCTCATTTTTTTTATGGACATTCAGCTAATCAATATTGGCTTTGGCAACATCGTGTCTGCCAACCGAGTAGTTGCAATTGTCAGTCCAGAGTCTGCCCCGATTAAGCGGATTATTACCGATGCACGGGACAGAGGTCAACTGATTGATGCAACTTATGGCCGACGCACTAGGGCTGTAATTATCACTGATTCCAGCCACGTAATTCTGTCAGCGATTCAGCCGGAAACGGTAGCGAATCGTTTTGTAATTTCCCGCGATCATCAAACTGTAGATAATTGACAAGCGGTGGGTTAAAAACCTTACTCTATTTGCAGCCTATCGGCAGTACCATGTGAATTAGACCAATTTTTTGCCACCAATACTACAAATCCCGTAGTCAATGGTGGGCTTGGCCACGAATACAAGAGTAATAAATAACATCTATTGATTAATTCACAGGTTAAACGGATGATCCGAGTTTTACCCATCCAGAGTCGCGCTACTAGCAAAGAATCTCCAAAACTAGGCAGATTAATTGTTTTAACTGGCCCTAGCGGAGTCGGTAAAGGTACTTTAATGCGATCGCTCCTACAGCGTCATCCGGAACTGTATTATTCCGTATCCGTGACGACCCGTTCTCCCCGTCCAGGGGAAATCGATGGCAAAAGTTATTACTTTATTAGCCGTAGCAAGTTTGAACAATTAATCGCTGAAGGTGAATTTTTAGAATGGGCGGAATTTGCTGGTAACTATTACGGCACTCCCCGTGAAGCTGTGCTTAACCAAATTAATTCTGGCAAGTTGGTAGTGCTGGAAATTGAGTTAGAAGGAGCAAGACAAATTCGTGCTTCTTTCCCCAGTGCCTTGAGCATATTTGTTTTACCACCTTCTTTTGAAGAATTGGAGAGACGCATACGCTCTCGCAATCAAGACTCTGAAGAAGCGATCGGCCGTCGTCTGCAACGCGCCCAAGAAGAAATTAAGGCCGCAGATGAATTTGATATTCAAATCGTTAATGACGATTTTAAAACTGCTTTAAATGACATCGAAGCGGCTTTATTTGGATAACCATTTTTAACAACATACCCACCGCTAGTATTAATCAACAAAGGACACAAAGAAAAAGCTTTGTGTCCTTTGTTATTTGTCATCTATTACAAAGTCTGAGTGGAGGAAATCTCCCCTCAGACTTTGCCCTTTGTCATTTGTCTTTTGTTCTCGATCGCTTTTTGCTACTAATTACTAATCAATAACTAATGACCAATGACTAATGACTAATGACTAATGACCAAATTAACCAAATAAACCTTGAATTAATGCCAGGTTACCGGTTAAAAAGTAAGCTACTACCGCACCACCAATACCACCAATTAAGAAAGTACTGGCAAAGTTATTCCAGCTTTCTTTGGAGTTAAAAGCATCTGCGGGAGGATTGGGTACAGTAACACTCTTAAGCGCTTTTGGAGGATTGCTATTGGCATACAAAGATAAAGCGCCGGTCAAAACAACAACTAAACCAATCGCTCCTAGTAATCCAGCTAAATTAGCATTAGCTGTATCCCGCAGTGGACCCAATTTAGCAAAGGGGCCAAATATCCAGTAACCATGAGCTGCTCCCACTTCTAGCGCACGTCTACCAGCACTCAAACCTGGACGATAAGCAGGTAAGTTATTAATGAACCACTTGATCAAGGGAGAAGAATTAACCGGAGTTTCTAGGTTACCTATTTGCGGATTACCGAATGCAGGAAAAACAACTTCGCGATTTCTAGGATCGCTGGGGAGATTTTTGGATGCATCTACAGCTTGAGCCATATTTTTATGTTTGCCTTTGAATTAAAATGGTGGCATTTTTATATTAATAATAATTGTAGCTAAAGATGTCTTTTGCTTAGGAAATTTAGAAAAATTAATTTAGTTTATTTTAAAGCTGTGAAACTCGCAATATATAAACAAAATCGCGAGTTTCAAAAAACTATTTTTCTTGCCTATTTAGGTGAAAATTTTGTCTAGTTAGTCCAAATAGACTAACTAAACAATTTCAGATCATTTTCCTAGAATTTGATTTTCCGCTTATGGTAGTGGGTGGAAAAGTAGATCTGGGAAAAAGCGGTTAAATTCAATCAAAATACCTGCTGTGATTGTCAGCCAGATGGTAGCTGCCACTGGTGCTGTGGAAATAAATTTAACCAAATAGGATGAGTTGTCGGTTTTATCTGCCATGAATTTAGCCTCCAAACAAATGAATTAGTGAAACTGGTTTAGCGTGGGGAAACGGGAATTTCTGAATCTTTGGCTGCTAATTTACCAGAGGTTAATTCTTGGATTGCTGCTAGTGGCCAAGTAAAGCCTGTGGCAATGATAGGTAGTGCCAAACCCAGATCGATTTGGATTTCTTTTTGTTCGGGATCGCCTTCCTTTTTGATTGCTTGCAGATAGGCACGACCTACCCAGCCAATCCAGCCAGCAATGTATAGGAATAGAATGCTGGGGATCAAGAAATCACCAGCGCGATCTAAACGACCATCAACAATCAAGTGGGGGTAACCTTCAGGGCCGCAGAGTGCTTGAGAATAACGCTCAAATCGCTTTCTTCCTGATTGTGGGTCACTAGTAGTATTACGGGCATTAGCAGCTAGCTCTTGAAAAGCGGGATTGTCTTTACAAGGTGTCAAGTTAGCCCCTAAAGCTTGTGCTGGGGGGGCAAAGTTGCACCACAGACAAATCGCTAAAATCAAAGCAAACAATCGTCGCATAGAGTGTTTCCTTTTATTACAAAACAAAAAGTTCTTTGTACAAAACGAAGCGGCTTGTACAGTCTTTATTTGCATAACTAGGAAGTCATCATACTCTTGGGTGGGAACCGAGTAAAGTTTCAGTAAATAAAAGTTAAAGCTTCTCAACCAAGATGACGTGAGGAGTGGGGAATGGGGAGTGGGGAGTAGTGAGTAAGAACTGCTGAGTATATTAATTCTTGTAGTAGGGTAGTAAGCAAGGACGATTTTCTCTGTGCCGCTCAAAACTCAGGACTTAGAACTCCCTACTCCCCATTCTCCATTCTCCATAACCCCCTCTCAATGACAACCGTTTTAGCAATAGAAACTAGCTGTGATGAAACTGCTGTCGCAATTGTGAATAATCGTGAAGTTTACAGCAGCATTATCGCCTCGCAAATTCCAGTCCATCAGCAATATGGCGGGGTAGTGCCAGAAGTAGCTTCGCGCCAGCACTTGGAAACAATCAATCAAGCGATCGCTCAAGCTCTAGAGCAAGCCAAACTAGACTGGGATAAAATTGATGGAATTGCCGCCACTTGCGCCCCTGGACTCGTAGGAGCGCTGTTGGTGGGATTAACTGCTGCCAAAACCCTGGCGATGGTACATAACAAACCTTTTTTGGGAGTCCACCATCTCGAAGGTCACATTTACGCAACTTACTTGAGCGAGCCAAGTTTAAATCCCCCTTTTCTTAGCTTACTGGTTTCAGGCGGACATACAAGCTTGATTTATGTTAAAGATTGTGGTAATTACGAAACGCTAGGACAAACCCGTGATGATGCTGCGGGTGAAGCCTTTGATAAAGTGGCCCGATTATTAAAACTGGGTTATCCCGGCGGCCCGGTAATTGACAAACTCGCACAACAGGGAAATCCCCAAGCCTTCGTCTTACCAGAAGGAAAAGTTTCTTTACCTAGCGGCGGGTTTCATCGTTATGATGCAAGTTTTAGCGGATTAAAAACGGCTGTATTGCGTTTAGTACAGCAGTTAGAGAAAGATGGCAAACAAGTGCCAGTAAAAGACGTAGCAGCTAGCTTTCAGGATACTGTAGCGCGATCGCTAACCAAAAGAGCGATCGCCTGTGCCCTAGACTATGGTTTAGACACAATTGCCGTTGGAGGCGGCGTAGCAGCCAATAGCGGTCTGAGAAAAAACCTCCAAGCCGCCGCCAGTGAACATAACCTACGGGTTCTATTTCCGCCTTTAAAATTCTGTACTGACAACGCCGCCATGATTGGCTGCGCCGCCGCAGAACATCTATCTTCTGGCCATACATCGCCCTTGACACTGGGTGTTGAATCTAGACTAGCCCTGAATCAGGTGATGAAGTTGTATCAAACTGTTGAGTAGTCATTTATCATTGGTCATTGGTCATTGGTCATTGGTCATTGGTCAATAGTCATTGGTCAATAGTCATTGGTCATTTGTAACTACCAATAACCAATGCCTCATAATGTCACTTAGTTCAAGCCGGGAAACGGCAAGGGCGCAATCGCTACCCCATGCCTCATACCTAATGACTAATGACTAATGACTAATGACTAATGACTATCGACCGGATGTAATCAGCTACTGCATCTGGCTGCTCTAACATAGCCAAGTGTCCGCAATTAGGAATTTCTAAAACATTGTCACCACAGTATTGAAACAGTCTGTGGAAACTAGCTAAATGCCGGACATACTTGGGTTCCATAACTTTGTCTTCCGAACCAGCCAAAAAATAAACTGGCTGCTTAAGTTGGGATACTAGCTCAGGCAAACGGTTAATTTCTTCTTCAGTTGTAGAATCTAAAAGAGTTCCCAGCGCCGCTTCTGGGTCAGCCACAACAAAATCAATCACCCGCTGACGTGCCCAATAGCGCTCTAAAGGACGTGCCACACTGGCTCTGGTAAACAGTAAATCAATTAAAGGCACTTGGGAGAGCCAACGCGGACGAATTTGTAAAAATTTCTGACCCGCTGAGCGAAACTGCTCAAAAGCCTCTTTGAGGTAAATACCACCGCCAGCATTGATACAAATAACTCCCTTAACACACTCAGGTATTCGATCTGCTCCCCATAGAGCGATCGTACCTCCTAAAGAGTGACCAATTAGCCAAGCACTAGTAATATTTAGCTGTTCCAGAAGAATTGCTAAATCCTGAGCATAGGCAGCAGGTGTATAAAGAGAATCGAAAGGTGAACCTACCGCATCACCGGAAATGGGCGTCAGATTCACAGACGTTTGTGCCCGACTAAAATCAGTTTTTACCTGGGACTGGGATTCACCAAAACCCCGCAAATCATAGGACAGGCACTGCAAATCATCTGATAGGCGGGAAATCACAGGTTGCCAGTATCCACGGCTATTGAGCCAACCGTGGATAAATACTAAAGCGTGGGGGCAGGAAGTGGGAGCCGTTAGCTCGTATGCGTGTGGAACGCCCAAGATTTCAATAGTTGCCATACTTATATCGTACCCCTAAGGGTGGGTGCGACTAAATACGAACTGTGAGGAGTTAGGAGTTCAGAGTTTGGAGTTACAAAATCAACAACTCCCAACTCCTAACCTCAGGTTATAGGGTACAGGAGATAAGACATAATTTTGGTTGAATATGCCTTGTAAGCCATAACCTACTCTCTTGCTTAACTCCAAACTTTTAACTCTTAACTCTTAACTCCTAACTCCTAACTCCTAACTCCTAACTCCTAATTTTTTTATTTCCCCAGCAACCTCTGTCGTACCCCTTCAGCAATTTTGTGACCCAGATATTCAGGAATCAAGCTTTCATTGGGTCCCAACAAATAGAGAATCAGCCGTGTACGTCCCCGCCAAACCAGTAAATTGGCATTGACTACCAGCAGATCTTCCTGCCAGATGGCGTACATCACTTTGTAAAATAATCCTGGTTGATTATCGGCTTCAATTACTAGGGCAGGGAGATGAAAAACCGGATCGACATAGAACTCAGTTTGTACCTGCTCTAAGCCAGTGTCAAGATTGAATTCTACTGCCAGCATTTCTTCTACCTCAAACCGACCTCCTAAAGCCTCGCGAATGGCGCGGCAGACATTTTCTGCAGTTTTATCGGTCAAGGCTTTACTACCACGAGAGACCAGCAGTTTGATAAAAACTAACATCGGCGGACGGATTTGACCGTATAGACTCAGACCGTGGATTGTTAAACCATAAGCTGCTAGTACACCAAAAATATCGCTGAGCAGAAAAGACTGGTTGCGGTAAGCAAAATGCAAGGCACTTTTGCTACCTTCCGGTTTCAGTTCAATAACAGCGCGTCTAGTCTTATAGAGACGGTAGGCTAGCCGTAAATTTTGCAGTTGAATCTCACTGCTGACGAATTGCTCATAAAACTGGGGAAACGCTCGATTAAAGCGCTTTAGGAGTTCCAGTGTCGAAGATTTTAAACCAGAAGCCATTGTTAAGGGTAAGACTCGCTTGCTTTCGTCACCTGGGGACTAGTGACAGGGTATTGGGAACTGGGGAGTGGGAAAATTTTTCCCGTATTCAAATCCCTGATATACCATTCACTCTTAAGCTAACCTGCATTTAAGCTGCATACGAACAATTCACAGGATCTTTGCCATAATTGGGTTTTCTTTATTTATTTCCAGAAAAGTCACAAGCAGCTTGGGTCGTTTCCCACATAGTCAGAAAGAGGAATCACAACAGGGTATGATTTTGAATTACTTCTATTCTTCCCTTTTGCTGAATTTTTACTAGGGTTTACAACAAAATGCTAAAGTTGAAGATGATTGGTGTGAAACATGCCCTCGCTGGCTGTTACCATTACAAATCTCGAAAACAACCCAAAAATTTTGAGTGTTAAGGGTAGTAAATGGGGCTAGCTACGTTAAGCATGAATCAACACTCCTGAGAGTGGAAGCCAATTTAGTTATATTACCCGAACCTCGTTGGCATGGGTTTTTGGAAAACTTGGTTTAGTACTCCTGAGTCTGTAGCGACAACTAGAACAAACTCTTTTGAAGAACATACAGCGGAAACCGTGGGCAACTCTAGCTCCGGTAGTGTTAGTGAAGCTTCTTCAAAGGAAGCTCGCATCGTCTTCAGTACAGACCGAGACATCGATCTGTATGAACTAGAAGAACTCTGTGATGCAGTTGGTTGGTCGCGTCGTCCTTTAAGAAAAGTCAAAAAAGCCATTGAGCATAGTTTTCTCGTCGCCTCGATGTGGCAGGTAAGAGGAAACCAAAAACGGCTCATTGGTTTTGCCCGCGCTACTTCAGATCATGCGTTTAATGCCACTATTTGGGATGTGGTGGTTCACCCAGACTTTCAAAATCAAGGGCTGGGAAAGGCGCTGATGAAATACGTCCTCAAAAAACTTAGGAGTGAAGAGATTAGCAATGTGACTCTCTTTGCCGATCCTCATGTTGTAGATTTCTACCGAACTATGGGGTTTATGCCAGATCCAGAAGGTATTAAAGGTATGTTCTGGTATCCTCACTAACAGTCGATTCAAATAAAACCCAATTTGGACAATGAAATCAGGTACTCTAGTAAGGATCTATTGTTTTAATATGGTTTGGCAAGGTTAAGCCGACAAACAAGCAAACATTATGTCTTGTACAACTCAGTCGGCAAAAAAACCTTTATTTTAATGTAAAGAGGTTATCTATATCATCTTTACAGAGAATAAAGAAAATTATGCCTAAGCGGTGTTATGTGATATAGTAGGATTAATGCTTTTGCGAAAGGGCGAATTGCTTGCCTAACAAGTCGGAACCAGAGCGCAAAAAGTAGATAAGTCTAACCGGGATGTAGCGCAGCTTGGTAGCGCGCCTGCTTTGGGAGCAGGATGCCGCAGGTTCAAATCCTGTCATCCCGATTTATTTAAGATATAGTAATCGAACTCAGACTTATTGATAAATTTGGGTTTGATTAATATGGGTACTTCAAAAAATAAACAACAACTTAAAGTTGTTGAACATAGACTATTCACAGTTAAGAGTCAACGGGCAACAGTCAACAATAACAATGGAATATTTTTTTACTTGGAAGTCCCTATGTAAAATTAAAAAATCAAAGTTTACTAACATTGCGATCGCCGACGGACAGTTATACAGTAGAGACGTAGCAGTGCTACGTCTCTACAAGGATTTCGGTAAGACAGAATTAATTTCACTAGATGCCTTATTTATTAAGTTTTTTTGTCTCAGCAATCAACTAAATCTAGAAAATCTCTAAAAATTTCTGCCATTTAGAGCAAATAGACTAAAACTTTGTTGCTAAAATGTGCAATAAAATTACATACTTTCACGCAGAAAATTAATTTGGTTTTTTTGTGTTGGACTAGCTTTTGCAGGATGTTAGCTAAATTTCATCTTTGATAAATAAGGTACTCGCGATCCTGTAGTTTGTATAAATTTGAGAAGATATTTAGTTATGGCTAGATGGAACGATTGATAAAGTCATGCCGTCACCGAATATTAGAGAAAGTCAATAAAATGGCATTTATAATTTTCAGTGTTAGAGAGACTTTACACTGTTCGACAAGCCAAAAAATAGGCATCTACAGCATTTAGCAGCGAACAGCAAAGTAAAATTGACAAAAACACAACTTTAGCACAGTCTATTAGTAAAGACGATATCATAACAATCTTAAATAGTTGGGATTATTTTACTTCGATCTTTGACTTTGAACAGTCAAATGACCTCATAAGTTGTTTACAAATAAATTTTCACAACTAAAATAGATTGCTATATAACTGAAGCTAGTTGGTGCTGTGCAAATCCAACCATTTGTTTAATTTAATTGTTTTATTGATGCGAGGAGCAGTCATGAAATCATTGGTTCGTTGGGGCGCAACATTAGGTATAGCTGGGAGTGTCTTTTTAGGAGGACTTGTAGGAATAGGTAATCTACCAGGGCTAGGTAATCTAGAGGCGGTAGCTTTGCCACAAGATCAGGTAGTGAAAAAGCTACAAGAAGTACCCGTATTCACTCTCACAAATCCTAAAGGCGAATTCGTAGTTCTTTCCAGGAATAACCAATCTAAGACCGTCTCTCAAGTGGGATTTTTTATTAGCAAGCAAGATGCTCAAAAATTCCTTGATAATCGGTTGAAAAAAGAAAATCCTCAACTGGCAAGCACCCTACAGGTAAGACCTTTGTCTTTGGCAGACTACTATAAAATAGTGCTAGAAGGCAAAAAGAAGTCTGACTCAGTAATTTATACTCTAGTCCCGACCCAACAACAGGTAGCGTCAGCAACAAGTATGCTGAACGCAAATGGTAAAAAAGTTGAGCAATTCAATGGTATTCCCTTGTTTGTGCCCAAATTTAAAAAAGATAATAGCTATCTGACTATTCCTGTGGCAAAAGGCAACGAACGCTACATTCCTTTCTTTTTTGAAAAAGAACAAGCAGTGGCTCTGTTAGATGAATTTAAAAAAGCCGTGCCCAAGGAAGCAGAAAACACTGAAATTCAGGTGGTGGATTTGTACGGTGTGATGGAAGCTCTCAATACTAGCAACGATCCCAGTATCAATAAAATTGTTTTATATCCATCGCGGGAATCTATCAATTTTATTCGATCGCTTGCGCCGAATCAGTCACCTGCTGCTAAGCCTGCTGCTGCACCCGCTCCGAAAAAATAACCGATTTGCTCTCCAAGGTTGAGGCATGGGGGAGAAACATCTGATAATTTCTGGTTTAGAACTTTGGCAGTGGCGAAATGCAGCAACTCAAGCAGCTTGCGCCACTGATGTCCCACCAACAGAAGTAGATTGGTTACTCCAAGAAGTAGCTGGTTTAGACCGTTTGGCACTCCGTTTGGAGTCTTTTAAAAATTGGCCGCAAATTCAGATGCAATTGCCTCTGGAAGAGTTAGATCGGTTGTGGCAGAGGCGATTAAATGAACGTTTGCCAGTGCAGTATATTGCCAAAGCTACACCTTGGCGTCAGTTTAAAATCGCCGTATCGAATGCGGTTTTGATTCCCCGACCAGAAACAGAGTGCTTAATTGATTTGGCTGTAGCTGCTGGTGGCAATGCTTCCGGAAATTGGGCGGATTTGGGTACCGGCAGTGGAGTGATCGCCATCGGACTAGCAGATGCCTTGCCAAACGCAACAATTCATGCTGTTGATTACAGTGTTGAAGCATTGGCGATCGCCCAAACCAACGCCAAGAATTTGGGTCTGGCTGACCGCATTCGATTTTATCAAGGTTCATGGTGGGAGCCACTGACATTCCTCAAAGGTCAGTTCAGTGGTATGGTGTCGAATCCCCCTTACATACCCACCAGTACCTTACCTAGTTTGCAACCAGAAGTATTCAACCACGAACCACATCTGGCTTTGGATGGTGGTGCTGATGGCTTAGATTGCATCCGCCATTTGATAGATATTTCTCCTAGCTATTTGCAATCTGGCGGTGTCTGGCTGATTGAGATGATGGCGGGACAGGCAGATGCAGTGCGAGAACTTTTAGAAAATCAAGGAAGCTATTGCAAAATTCAAATTCACGCTGACTTAGCTGGAATTGAACGCTTCGCCTTAGCTTATAAAAGTTAAGAGCGATGAGTAGAAATCTTTGGAAAAATGAATTATCTCTGGGGGGCGCAGTGACATTGACTTAAGGGCAGTTGTAAGCTGTCGCGTATTTAATTTGCATAACCAGGGCGGGCTTTTCGGCCCACCCCACAAGAGATTCATTTTTTTGAGGATGCAAATTAAAATATTTTTAGCTTAACACTTGCAGCTTCGGCCAGTTCAGGAGTCACGCGTAACAAACCAAAAAAGTCATTAGCGATGGCGGGATACTGAAACAGTATGTCCTAAGATTTATCCAAGGACTCTTAACTTCTAACTGTTTCGTAAACATGACCCTAGTTTCTCTAGAAAAGCTCATAGCTGGCGCACGCGCTGGTTTTTTGGTGAGCTTTCCCACAGATACAGTTCCGGCGCTAGCAGCGATACCAGAAAAAGCCGGATTAATTTTTGCGGCCAAGCAACGCAGTCAAGACAAACCTTTGATTTTGATGGCTGCTAGTGCTGAGGATTTGTGGCCTTATGTCAAAGGTAGCGAGAACGAATATAAAATTTGGCAACAATTAACAGATAAATATTGGCCGGGAGGGCTGACATTAGTTTTGCCAGCGAGTCAGCGCCTGCCAAAAGTCATGAATCCTACTGACCCGACAACAATTGGTATTCGAGTACCAAACAATGCGATCGCTCTAAATATTTTGGCGCAAACAGGCCCTCTTGCCACCACTAGTGCTAATTTATCCGGTCAGCCGCCTTTGCAAACGATGGCTGAAATTTCGGCTCAGTTTCCCGACGTTCTGATGGCAACAACAGAATCCCAAGATGAAATACCGGGATTGGGTATACCTTCCACCGTTGCGAAATGGACAGGAATTAATTGGCAGATTCTCCGGCAAGGTGCAATCAAGTTTGATTCATCGAATGATAAATAAATATATAGCAATCCTATTTGAGTTGTAAAAAATATCAGTGGTAGCTGTTGACTGTTAACAGTTGACAGCCAACAGTCTGGGCAGCAAGATTTCACAAATCATTTAAAACCGCTAGACATAGCTATAATGTTGTTTCCCTAGTTTCAACAGCCTAAAAATGCGGAACTTTAATTTGGGCTGTTGTGGTCAATTAACAAGTTAATAATTGCCAAAATATGAATTGGAGTAACTGGATATATTTAGGAGTAGGAATAGCACTAGGTCTAGGTTTTCGTCGATTATTTGCGCGATGGCTACACTCGCCGCAGGCATCGCCAAACTCTTCATCTAGCTTATCCCCAGTAGCGCCATTAGACCAACAGGATATGCCATCAATATCACAACAAATTCAGCAAACTCAGCTGGCATATTTGATGGCAAGGGAAATGAGCCAGTTTAAAGCTGGTTTTTTGGCACGAACGACCCATGAATTGCGATCGCCTCTGAATGGTTTAATTGGTTTACATCAGTTAATTTTGTCAGATTTGTGTGAAAGTCCCGCTGAAGAACGAGAATTTATTGTCCAAGCTCATGAGCGAACGCTGAAACTGCTGAAGCTAATGGATGAAATTCTCAACGTTGCTAGAACTGAACATGGTACAAATAAATTAGATATTCAGCCCAGACCCTTAGCTAATATTTTGGAGGAAGTTTATAACTTAACTTATATGCTGGCAGCAAATCGCAATTTCCCGTTGCAATTGTTACCTGCCGACCCAGAAATTTATGTTTTGGCAGATCATCTCTGCCTCCGCCAAATATTAATTAGTTTAATAGACACTGCCATTAGTCAGATGGAAGAAGGCAACATCTATATTTCTACTAGCACCCTCTCTACAAGTAATTTTGTGAATATTTGGCTGGATGTACCAAAGAATACCATACCTGCGAGTGAGCCAATTGACTCGATCAAATCTGAAAGTCAGCTGAGTCAACCTAACCGAGATAACGTTACTCTTTCTCCAGGAATGAGACTATTAATCAATCAAATTCTGATGGAAGTTATGGGAGGAAAATTAGAAATCTTACCTTCTCCAATTGCCAAGGATCTACCTCACCAACTGAGCAGACTACAAATTTCTATTCCTGTATCTAGTAGTGCTGAGTCCTGATTGAAAGTGGTTGGCGTATACTAAATGAAAATCCTTGGAATGTGAGAGTTTCATGGATGCCATCCTCTTTTCCTGGTTTGAATCCCTATCTCAAATTACCTGCTCTAACGCAAAACTTAGCGAAAATTAAAACAAGTCGCAAGTCGCAAGTCGCAAGTCGCAAGTAAGTTTTGTAATGGGGATTTAGACCCCACCACAAAACTGACCGATTATAGAACCGGGGGACTTAAACCCACCGAATTTGGTTAAACTGTTGCAAACTCAGTATATTTTCTCACTTCTGAAGGCTGAAAAGCCAAGACAATATCACTAACAGGAGAGAAGCCTCTCGTAGAAAAGGCGGTTCATTTTCTAACCACGTGGAAAAGAAAACTCAGCAATTATGAGTGAGAATATTGACCCAGCTAGAATTTCTATTATCATTCCGGCTATTAATGAAGCGGGTAATATTAAAGAAGCAATTACTACTAGTGAATGCAGTAAAAATATAGAAGTTATTGTCGTAGATGGTGGCTCTAGTGATGATACCAGAGAAATAGCTCAATCTTTAGGTGTTAAAGTTATCTCATCATCTCCTGGTCGTGCTGTACAAATGAATGCGGGTGCTGTAGCGGCTAGTGGCGAGATTCTGTTATTTCTTCACGCAGATAGCCGTTTACCTGTTGCGTTTGATGAGATGATTTGCACAGCACTACAACAACCTGGAATTGCGGCTGGTGCATTTAACTTGCAGATTGATGCGTCGCTTTTGAGTTTAAGATGGGTGGAGTTGGGTGTAAAGTGGCGATCGCATTTTTGCCAAATGCCTTATGGCGACCAAGCAATTTTTCTCACAAAAACAGTATTTCAAGAAATTGGCGGTTTTCCGGAATTACCCATCATGGAAGACTTTGAACTGATACGTCGTCTAAAAGCGAAAGGACATATTGCAATTATCTCCACACCCGTTGTTACCTCAGCCCGCAGATGGTTGCAAAAGGGGGTGTTTAAAACTACGCTACTCAATCAAATAGTAATTATTGCTTATTTACTGGGTGTTTCACCCGAACGAATTCGTCGTTGGTATCGGAGAGAAAAATTTAAGAGAATTTAAGCTGTTTTTCATGTCAGTGGTATATCTTAATGGCATTGGATTCCACCTGTAAGTTTCAAAGTTGAGCCTCAGAAGGTCAAAGTTGAGCCTCAGAAGGTCAAATTTATCAAAATGAAGAAGCGCTTATTAAATTCCAAACTCAAACTAATACTGCTAAGTTGCTTAATAGTCACTTTTATAATTGCCGCTAAACAGTTCAACTTTCAGGGACTTTTACACACCTCGGTCATTTGGGTTGAGAGTCTTGGCATCCTCGGCCCTATTGCCTACATAGTCATCTACAACTTAGCAACATTATTGTTTATACCGGGTTCTCTGTTAACTATTAAAGGTGGTTGTTTGTTTGGAGTATTTTGGGGATCAATATATGTACTAATTGCTGCCATAATCGGAGCTACCTTGGCTTTTTTGATTGGACGCCACTTTTCACGGAATTGGGTTTGCCAACAAATGGACAAACATCCTAAATTTAAAGCGATTGATTTAGCTGTTTCTAAAGAAGGCTGGAAAATTGTTTTACTAACTCGTCTATCTCCCATCTTTCCCTTTAATTTATTAAATTACGCTTTTGGAGTTACACAGGTTTCTCTCAAAGATTATATATTAGGTTCTTTTGGCATTCTCCCTGGTACTGTAATGTACGTTTATATTGGTTCATTAGCTGGGAATCTTGCCATGATTAATACATCTCATCAACCAGTTACTCCAGAAACTCAAATCTGGCAATGTGTAATGCAAATAGTTGGGTTAATTGCTACGGTTGCTGTGACTATTTATATTACAAAAATTGCTCGTAAATCCCTAAATCAAAGTGTAGTATTAGCAAAAATCACTAATGATGAAAATGAAAATAATTAATCCAAGAGAATTCAGAATTCAGAATTCAGAATTCAGAAGTTTTTTAGGCAGTTTTGTAGGGTGTGTTACGCCGTAGGCTAACGCACCCTACAAAATTAAAAGCAATTAAAAAATTATTCTTAGTTGTACAAGTTATGAAAAATCAATATGTAAAAAATCGACTAAATTCCAAAGCCTTGCAGAATTGGTTTGGTTTCATTGGATTAATATTACTAGTAGTTGGCTTTGGGTTTTTGTTAAACACAGACTTTGCCTTAGCACAAGAAACTGTGAATAGCAATTCTTTTAATCCCCAAGCAATTTTACGAGATGCGTTGCAGTGGATTGATAGCCTTGGTACAGTAGGAGCGATCGCTTTTATTGCAATTTACATTATCGCCACCGTTGCTTTCTTACCAGGTTCTATTCTCACCTTAGGTTCTGGCGTTATCTTTGGCGTAGTTTTGGGTTCTTTGTACGTGTTTATTGGTGCAACCCTTGGCGCTACAGCTGCTTTTCTGGTTGGACGTTATTTAGCAAGAGATTGGATTGCTCGTAAAATCGCAGATAATAAAAAATTTACCGCCATCGATCGAGCCGTCGGCACAGAAGGATTGAAAATTGTCCTGTTAACGCGACTGTCGCCCATATTTCCTTTCAATTTATTAAACTATGCTTTTGGCATCACAGGAGTTTCGCTCAAAGATTACTTTATCGGTTCCGTGGGCATGATTCCCGGAACCATCATGTATGTTTATATTGGTTCCCTTGCAGGTAATCTTGCCGCGATCGGTACTCAGACTCAACCCACCAACCCTACTTTACAATGGACAATCCGGATTGTCGGTTTTATTGCCACAGTCGCCGTTACAATTTATATCACCCGGATTGCCCGCAAAGCTTTAGAAGAAGAAATTTTATAGCTCCTATCCTTCTCTTGCCTTACTAGAACAACAACTCTGCGTTCCTCTGCGCTTACTTAGCGTTCCTTTGCGTTTAAAAAACCAGATTATTTGTCAATTCTCAAACCGATAAAACAGCGCAAAGATGTAATTCTGATTAAACTAACTTTGGTATTTTCAGTTGACAAATGAGGTATCTAAAATGACCAACTCAGAATTCGAGAGAGTCACTGTTCGCCCAATGGACGAGTTTAACCAAAAGTTAGTATCTTACGTCCATCCGCCAAATTGGGTCAATCCCGAACCCGCAGAAGTTTACGACTTGGTAGTAATTGGTGCTGGTACAGCCGGTTTAGTAGTAGCGGCGGGTGCAGCAGGTTTGGATTTAGGTTTAAAAGTAGCATTGATTGAAAAGCATCTCATGGGTGGAGATTGCTTAAATGTTGGTTGCGTACCATCTAAAACTATGATTCGTTCTGCTCGTGTAGTGGGCGAAATTTGGAATGCTAAAAACTTGGGAGTTAATATTCCCCAACATAATATTGATGTTGATTTTCCTAAAGTCATGGCTAGGATGCGGCGCATCAGAGCTGATATCAGCCCTCATGACTCAGCAGAGCGATTTCAAAGTTTGGGGATCGATGTCTTTTTGGGTAGCGGTCGATTTGCCAGTAAAAATACTGTGGAAGTTGACGATAAAACTCTCCAATTTAAAAAAGCCGTAATTGCAACAGGAGCAAAAGCAGCACAACCCGCGATTTTAGGACTCGAACAAGCAGGTTATCTCACCAATGAAACGGTTTTTTCTTTGATTCAACGGCCAGAACGTTTGGCGGTAATTGGTGGCGGCCCCATTGGTTGCGAATTGGCGCAGGCTTTGAGACGGTTGGGTTCTGAGGTGGTA
Source organism: Nostoc sp. ATCC 43529 (assembly GCA_003326205.1). Classification (GTDB taxonomy): domain Bacteria; phylum Cyanobacteriota; class Cyanobacteriia; order Cyanobacteriales; family Nostocaceae; genus Nostoc. The sequence goes on along the minus strand of LWTK01000059.1, from coordinate 3,407 downwards.
CTTTTTCATAGCGGTTCTCAAATTCTCAGTAAAGAAGATGCCGAGGCCGCTAAAATTCTGCAAAGGGTTTTGATTAACGAAGGAATTCGCTTAGTGTTGAATTCCAAATTAGAAGAAGTGGTAACAGTTACCGAAGGTAAACGGCTTTACTTTTCCTCCAATGGCCATCGAGATTCTGTGACAGTAGATGAAATTTTAGTTGGTACCGGGCGATCGCCAAATGTAGAAGGTCTAAATTTAGAAGTAGCAGGTGTAGAATATGACCAACGCCAAGGCGTGAAGGTAAATGATTATCTGCAAACAACCAATCCTAAAATTTATGCAGCAGGCGATATCTGCATGAAGTGGAAATTTACCCACGCTGCTGATGCAGCTGCGCGAATTGTCATCAAGAATACCCTATTTTCTCCCTTTGGCTTCGGACGTACCAAACTCAGTAGCTTAGTCATGCCTTGGGTAACTTACACCGACCCAGAAATTGCCCACGTAGGAATGTACGAACACGAGGCGCAGGAATTAGGCATTGAGGTGACGACCATCGCCATTCCTTTTAATAGTGTAGACCGAGCGATCGCTGATGGTGAAGAATTAGGATTTTTGAAAATCCACCACAAAAAAGGTTCAGATGAAATTCTCGGTGCAACCATTGTTGCCCGTCATGCCGGCGAAACCATCTCAGAAGTAACCACAGCAATTGTAAATAAAATCGGTTTGAGTAAGTTAAGCAGCGTGATTCATCCTTATCCCACTCAAGCCGAAGCAATTAAAAAAGCAGCTGACGCCTATCGTCGTACACTCCTGACATCAACTACTAAAAAATTGTTGGGATTTATCACAAAGTTATCTTGAATTGGGAATGGGGCATGGGGCATTGGTTATTCTCCCCCTACCTCCCCTGCCCCAGTCACCGGTCTCCACCGACTTTAAACAGGTTTCCAGCTGTCAATCTTACCTGAGATCAAGTCTACGTAGTACAATTTACCATCATCTCCAGCCTGAACACTTACAGGCGCTCCTAAATTGGAAGCAAACTGTGTAGTTGCAACAACTTTGTTCTGGTTGTCCAATGTTAAAGCAGTGATAGTTCCTTTAGTGGGATTGAAGATCATCAAAGCATTGTCAAAGTTTCCACCAGTGTAAAAAGTACCGACGCCCACGGAAGTAGAACCCATTAGGTGATCGTAGGCGTAAATTGGTGCTGCGACGGGCGTACCACTAGCGTAGAACTCCTTGGCTATGTCAAGATTGGCATAGGCGTTTTGTTTGATGTTGATGAGCTTGCCATCTGGGCCAACACCACCTTCATAGAATGGCCAGCCAAAGTTTTTGCCTGGGCCACCAACATTCACCTCTTCCCACTTGTACCAGCCCACATCGCCGATAAAAGGAACATTAGTGTCTTGATTTACGGTGAAGCGGAAGGGGTTACGCAGACCTAAGTCAAAGACTTTGGAACGATTGCTATTGGGATCGCCGTTGTAGAAAGGATTACTTGCTAACCCTTGGCCAGTAATGGCGTCAATTTTCAGGATTTTACCTGATAAATTATCGATATCCTGGACGCGAGCTGCTCGAATATCTGGCCGGTTGTAGGAAGTACCATCACCAAAACTAACGAACAGAGTGCCATCGTTACCAAAGCGTACACTACCACCGGAGTGAGTTGCACTATCAGTTGCTGCGAAATCCTGAACGTTGAGGATGTTGCCAGTTTTCAGAGCCTCTACATATTCCTGGGCGTTGGCAAACAATTTGCCAGTGGTTTTGTTTAAAATACCTGATGGTGCTTCATTCTTGGTTTCATCGTTAGGATCGACGAATGTGCTGTCTTTATCTGGGCGACTGATATAATCCCAAACGCTATTTTTGCCTACTAGTATAACTGCACTGCCAGCGATCGCTGTTTTGTAACCAGTGTTGGGATCGGCTGTGACTCTAATTAGGCGTGCTGCACGGTTACCCCGCCTATCGGCATCGTCTAAGGTACTATTAGGATTATTTTTAGGATTGTTTTTATCTGTTTCTACTGGATCGTAGGTAAACAACAGGTAAACATAGTTGTTGCCATTGGGACTCTTGCCAAAATCTGGATGTACCGCTAAGCTTAATAATCCGCGATCGGATATGTTATTTACCTGGGATGAAATATCAATAAATGGCTTTGATTCTAAGACACCCGTACCGGTGTTAAACACCTTCACTACCCCATCTTTCTGGGCAATGAACATCAGATCGTCGTTAGCTGACCAGCCAAAGTCTATAGGTGTGGTCAACCCAGAAACTACAGTCTTTCTCTCAAACTCACCTAAGTCATTATCGGCAATAGTCACTGTTGTCTGAGTAATAGGCAGTAACACCCCAACTGCGTTACTAAACTTCAAAATAAACGCTTCATCTGCTTCTGTAACGGAATCATCTTTCAGGGAAATGGAAATAGTCTTACTGGTTTCTCCTACTGCAAAGTTTAAGGTTCCAGATAAAGCCAGATAGTCAGATCCAGCTTTAGCAGTTCCGTCGGCAGTCGTATAGTTTACACTAGCAGCTGCCGAAGCATTACCCCGTGTAACTGTTACTATCGCAGTACCATCATTCTCATTAACTAGTGGCTGAGTGAAATTGAGACCTTGGCTATCATTATCTTTAATCGTGATTCCGAGAGTTCTTTGAATTCCCAGTGTTGCGCCCTCTGGCTGGTCGATAGCCACACTAAAATTCTCATCTGATTCCGCTAATGAATCGTCAAAGATAGGAATGGCAATCTGTTTGCTGCTTTCTCCTGGTGCAAAGGTCAGTGTCCCGCCTATTTCTTCCCCACCATTAGCGTAGTCATCCCCTGCTGTTGCTGTATTACTTAAAGTAGCGTACTGAACCGTAGATGTACCACTTAAATCACCACTCCTCAGTACAGTAACTGTTACAGTACCATCCCCTTCGTTCACACTGGTGGGAGATGTGCTTAAGGTGATAGTGGTTGGCAGAACTGGTGAATAGAGTTGAGACTGAGGAATAATTTCTTTAGCTTGAGAGTTGCTTGACCAAGATAGTTGAGAAACGGCAGAGTAAGTATTGTCGAAGTACTCAAGTTTAATATCGTACTTTTGACCTGCAACTAAGGCGATGGAACCACTATATTCTGTGGTTGATTGATTGACAAACTTATCAATCAGCAATTGATTATTCACCCACAACCGCACACCATCATCACTTCTGGTGTAGAAGTTGTAAGTCTCGCTGTACTTAGCTTCTACCTGACCTGTCCAACGCGCCGAGAAGGTATCTGCACCAATGAGCGGATCTGGAGAACTACTACCCCACAAAAAGTTCACTGTACTATCTGTGCGAGTTAGCTTCAGGTTCGTAAAATCAGCATTGTCGAAGTATTCTGCTTTGAGTCCGTTGCCATTACC
>LWTK01000058.1 GCA_003326205.1 Nostoc sp. ATCC 43529 | reverse complement strand
TTACAAGCTTCTACTCCTTGCTTACCTCAAGTGACATCTTCAAAACTGAGTAAATACAAGCATTTAGGCAAAGCTGGTACTACTGAACATATTGATGCTGTTATGTCTGTTTTCAGACGTTATGTTTGGGATGAGCTACAGAAAATAATTGATACCCTTGATAATTGTCTACTAGATATTAGTTCTGGTTCTGAGCAAGAGGAGGAAGATCCACAAGATTAAGTTCCCCCTTATTATTCGCGACGATTCGTCGCGAATAATTTTTCTTTCTTTATTTTTGCAAAATTGGGATGCTCCCACAAAAAAGAGGAAGATATTATTCTTCAAACTCCAACCAGCAGTGGTAAAAGTATCTCTTTTTTAATTCCAATCATTCACGAGTGCCTAAAAGGTAAATCAGCTTTAGTATTTTTTAACTTGAAAGCACTTGCATTTGATCAGGTAGAGAAAATTCGCTCGTTTGTTAGCCACCTAGATGAAGAAATTCGCCCCCAAGTTCTCAATATCAATGGTGATATTCCTCCCCAGGAGCGCAAACAACTTTACAGCCATCAACCCTCGATTTTATGCGTGACACCCGATGTATGGAACCACGAACTGAACAACTATCAGTTTGACTCAAACTGGGGATTTAGAGAAACAATCAGAAAAATTTCAATCCTCGTCTGTGATGAAGCGCATTTCTATCAAGGCATCTTTGGCTCACACTTTGCCCTACTTAATCGGCGAACTCAATTAATGATAGAATCTGCTGGCAATAATATTTCTAAATTACAGTACATCTTTGCTTCTGCAACAATTAGTAACAGCAGCGAAATTGCCCAGAAGATATCCAATCGAGTAGAACAAAGCAACCTTGCTATTATCGACCAAAGTGGGGCAAAACGCTCGGAGATTACTTTCCTTAGCCTCAAAGCACGAAACAATACTCTTTACCAAACTGCCCAAGTTGCAGCGATGCTCGTAAGTAAAGGAATAGTCGGGATTTGTTTCTGCGATAGTAGAGAACTGGTAAAGGTTTTAACTAATGCCATTCGTAAAGCTTTAGTGGAGATGCAATTACCTCACTTGGGAGAAAGCATCTCAGCATTTTATGGCAGTATGAAGGCAAATCAGCGTAACAAAATTATTGCAGATATACAGGGCGGGAAGGTCAAGTTCATTATATCCACGAGTGCTTTAGAAGCGGGTCTGGATATAGGGTCTATCGATGCAACTATCGTACATAGTTACCCAGGCTCAATTCTTGCCTTTCGCCAAAGGGCGGGGCGTGCAGGCAGGCAAGAAGCAGGGCTATTGATATTTATCCCGTCGAAAAGGTCGATTATGGATTCTTACTACGCCAATCACCCGGAACGCCTCTTATCTGACCCTCCAGAAATTATCAACTTTAACCACAATTATGAAACAATTTTGGAGCAGCACATTCTCGCCTGTTGCAAAGAAAGTAAACCGACACAAGCTCAAATTGCTCGACATTTTGGTACTTCTGGCGATGCGATCGCACGACAGCTAATCGGTAATAATCAACTAATTTTCAGTTATAACCAAAAACTGACAACTAATCGAAACCTCGGTTATGTCCACTCAAAAATTAAATTCAGAGGCAACACTGACCAAAACATCAGTTATATCAATCAAGATAGCGCGGAAGAGTTTGAGGAAAGTTCGGCATCATCTGCACTACGAGAAGTTTATCCTGGTGCCATATATCTTGCTCAAGACTTTGACGGCAACCCCGTACAGTATAAATCACAAGAGCTAAATTTAACCGAAGGGAAAGCAATTCTCAAGCCAATTGAGGCAACCAACCTATTTAGTCGTCCCGAAGGAAGCCTAAATTTCGAGGAAATCAAAATTGTAGGGGAAGCCAAAATTATCAATCTTTCCCAAGGGGCAGCTAGATTTACACCTGTTTCAGCCAAAATCAAAGAAGAAATTTACGGGTACAACTTGTACAGGCTGGAACAAAAATGGACTTGCACTAATAACAGATGTCGCAACTTCAATTTAAATTTACCCGGACACATACAAACTTGTCCTGCTTGCAATACCCAACTTATTGAACGAGAATTTGTCGAACTATTGGAGGAAAATAAATACAAGGAAGCATTTGCTCTTAACTACAATACATTCTGCGTTAGGGTTGAAATTAACACTGATGCGAGAAAATATTTTTCAGCTATCGTCAAAAATCTCCGAAAAGAGATACTCAACAAACAGAAATATATTTCCAATGAAGAAAAACAACTATTTGAAAGCAATGAGACTCAGATTTGCGTTCATACTCTCGCACACCAACTCATGCTCAGTTTACCACTTGTCCAACATGGAGCAAACAGTCGAGATATCGATTTCATGTTAATTGAAGTACCATCAAATCATAACATAGTAGGCTATTTCTTCGATACATGCGAACACGGTACAGGTATGTGCGATACTCTCATCAAGTATTTAGAAACCGCTTTTATGAAGGCAAAGTTTCTAGTAGATAATTGCCCTTGCAAATACGGCTGCTCATCTTGTACAACAATTCAACGCTGCCCTGATGATAACAAAGCACTGTTTAAATCAGTTGGGCTATCTCTACTAGAGGAAATAATCAATTCGACACAAACAAAAATCATTAATCAATAATTAAGATAATCCTACCCAAGATGGGTAGGATTATCTTTTCAGTAATTAAACCACATACATCGCTTACGCACAAGATTTATGAAAGTTTGTGATAATAAGCAATGTACATCGAACTATTAGCCGATTCAAGTCAAAACCCTAAACGGTTTCAAATTCTCCATGCACCAACAGATATCCTCCTAGAAACAGATTTTAAGTTAGGAGATTTTGTTGAGTCTAATAGCATCGATTTTATTATCAATCATGCTGTAAATCTAGGATATGAAGTAAAAATATCCCATCCCAAAGAGCAAGACAATGAAAAATATACTCTCCCTCAAATCAGTGAGGAGCTTGCTGATTTGATGATTAATTATCCATCAGACTTAAAATTACGAACTAATGGGATGGTTTTTGAACAAAGGGCATATTTAATGTCTAAAGTTTACGATGAAGTGTGCCAAAATCTCGAATCAAAAGCTCTCTTAAAAGAAGCCGAGTATTGGCTAATAAATTACGCACGAGAGGTAATTGCCAAACAATGCCATTACTTACCAGATATCCTTCTTAAAGTAGATAACCCGGTTATTAGAGCAATGGCAATAGATACACTCATGCTCTGGCAGCCAGATTGGAAAAACGCTATCTCCCAATATGTAGGAAGCAGATTTGAAGCTGGTAACAATGAGTTTGAGGTTATCAGCTACTATCACAATCAAGAAAAAAAGGGTAGGGACGGGATAATGGTACTGTGCAAGGTAACAAAAACCATGAATAATTATCTTGAATTTCCTACGTTTCCCTTCAATACAAACTGTACTCTTGGAACTTATCAAGTCGAAAATGCACTTAACCAAAGGTTGGCTTAAAACAGAAATCAGAAGCTAAAATATCACTCATGAGCGACCAACAAATCAGTTATTTAATAACAGGCATTTGCACGTTTCATTGGAATGCTGACTTTCATAAATTCTGTGAAGTCTGCAACTTTGACCCCAATCATGCTTACTCAAAGGAGAAATGGCAGCAGTGGCAACAATTTGTATCTGGCATAAAGGCGTTTGACCAAAATACCCTTGCCAAGCTAGTTGAAGCAGGCCATCAGTTAGCACCGTAATCATAATATCAAACCACCACACTCACTAACGCAGCTGTGCATGAATTATCGAAATAATTAGCCACATGAATTCATGCACGCCCAAATCCGTCATTTGGTATCTTCGCTTGACAACTTACCCGAAGAATGGCGAATCGTCCCTACCTTTGGTAAACGTCCTCTAGGGAAAGAATGGGAAAAAAATACCTACTCTCCCAGAGAACTACAAGCCGAACTCGTCCGCCGCCGCCTAAAAGTTTGGACAAATAACAGATTGATCACCCCCACTGGTGTAGCCTTGGTATGCGGTTCTAATCATCCCCAAGGATATTTAGTAGCTATTGACTGCGACGGCGAAACCTCCTGGCGACAAATTATTCAAATTAACGAACATACAGAACCAGAAGAACTCAACCAGATAATACCCGCCGAAGCAACCGATGTTCCTACGGAGTCGTTGTGCGATACTCCTATGGAATCGTTGTGCGATCGCGCTCAAAAATACCTTCCTCCCACAATTGCATTTACCTCTGGGAGAAAATATCGCAGCCAGCGCTTATACCTCATCCCAAATTCAAAAGCTTGGGAAGTAAAATCTCGCAAAATCAAAACTGGGAAGGATGAACACCTGGAATTTAGAGGCAAAAACCTAGCCTCGATCCTTCCCCCCTCCTTTCACCCAGAGGGCAGAAATTACAGATGGCTTCCTGGCTGTAGTCCATCTGAGCGCCAAATAGAAATAGCCCCCGACTGGGTAATTGCTCAGATGCTTGCCAAACAGGAGAAAGCAAGAAAGTTTAACCTACCCCAAGAAAAATATAACCGCAGATATGGAGTAGACAGATACGCTCATTTAATTTCCTCAATCGAGACAAATATCCAAACCGCACTTGTACTACTTGAAGTTATCCACCCTCGATTTGCAGATGATTACCACTCGTGGATTCAAGTCGGGATGGCACTTCATAGTGTTAGTCCCATTTTATTTAGAGCATGGGACACCTGGAGCCAACTTTCTCCTAAGTACAAATCAGGCGAATGCGCCTACAAATGGCAGTCTTTTAACAAGACAGGTATTACTATCCGCACCTTATTTAGATTAGCCAATCTCTCTTAATTATGAGCAGTCAAATATTACCTGACGAGAATGTAACTAACCTTGAAGACAGTTATAGCAGTAGAGATTTTAATCCTGATATTCAGGAGAATAGCGATTTAGAAGAAACATTAGATGAATTAGTAAACACTGAAGTTATAAACCAAGATTCATCTACCGAGATAGATTTAGGCAATTCTGACACAAAAACCACCTTAATAACCATTCAACTAATACCAAACTCTGAAACAGTAATTGTCTCAATTGGAATCAAAGGCGCACCTCCAATTATCAAGACGATGAACCTTGCTGAGATAACATCTCATCCTGTCATAAATAACTTGTTACAGGATTTAGAAAAATCTTTACCAAAGATGTTAGATATCTGCAAGCAAAGGATGGAAAAGCAGACTATACATCAGAATAGACAGGAACAATCAAGACAAGTACAAAAGCGTAACCTGTCTGAAGATAAAGACAAAACACCCGCGCCTAACAACCAACTGTCACTATTTTAATTACCATGAAGTACATTGCGATTATCGAAGGACAAGAAATTTCTCTTGATGAGGCGATCGCCCAAGATGACAATACCCTCAAAACAGCCATTAGCGTCTACTTTCCAGAATATGCTAATGCCGAAATTGAACGACAAACAACTGATGATACAGTTTCAATTCGTCTGGTAAAAAAAGCAGGTACTAAGGGAAGTCAATTCAGAGAATTGAAAAATAGTTCTGAAGAAATAAATCCTGCACTAAAGTTAGGGTGGCAGATAAAGCTTCTGGAGATAAAAAATCAAATTAGTCTCGAAAATTTAATTACCCTACAACCTGAGATAGAAAAAGCTATCAAGCTCGGTCAAAATTGGGAAACCTACATCGAAAAAGTAACTCGAAGCCTTAAGCATCAACCTGCTGCCACGAGTAAATATCCCGTACTGTAATAACAAATTTATAGCCGCTATGAGTTATGGCGGCTGATTAATTATGCTTGCGAACATACAATCATTCAAAATACCCATTACTTGTTTAACAGCAATTATCTACCTAGAAAATCTCTCCGAACGAGTAAATTTTTTAAGTCTGTATCAAAAAATATTCCCAGAACAATGGCTAGAATCAACCATTACTATTGATAAACAATCACATCCAACAAGTGCCTACATAGATAGAGAAATTGAATTTATTCAATTGGTGAATGATCATCTATTCCCAATAGAATATATCGATGAGATTGAGTCTAGTTCCGAATATAATAGTATTCCTGTCTCACCACAAAGAGTTGAGTGGTGGTATGAAGATTTTGAGGAACTAGAATACTCAGAAAAGTTCCTACTGTCGTTGATGGGGCAAGGGTACAATATAAGTCAATGGGAACTAAATTTTGGTTTTACTCCTGATTATATTGCTCTAGCAGAAGGAATTTACTTCAATAAACTTGTCAAGCTATGCCGTCGTTATAAAAGTCCTCTTCACTATTTAGATACAGCCATACGAATTATAGATTACTCGACTGAAAATATCTGGCTAGATGTTACGTGTGAAACAAGCGATTGGCTGGAATGGACTTATGAGAATATCATGTTTCTCAATCAAAAGTGGAAAGAAGCCGTCTCGATGATGGAAAAATCAAATAAGCTTACCCACTTTCTAGAAACATCCCTTCCTGCTCGAAAAGCAGCAGTCAAAATTTGGAATCAAGCATCAAAAGCATGAATGTAGATACAAATATATTACCAAGAATTAACTTAGAAAGTATATCGCAAATTCTGCTTGCAAATATTCCCCAAGATGAGTTACTAGCGCAGTTAGTTATCCTCAAAGGACAGTTTATTTTAGTCGAACACGAAGGCAAAAAATCTAAGTACAAATTTCTTTCCCCTGAAGCAGTCGAGAAAGCCTTCACAAGTAAAACTGCTACATCTGGATGGCTTTCTAGCAACACGATTTGGTGGGGTAAAAATCCAGAGGGAGAGGCAATTATTCAGTTTTACTCTCCCCAAAAATATCAAATTCAAATTATGGGACAGGAAACTAAAGTAATTACTGTCCCCATGCCTGCATTTTTGTTGGCTGGATGCGGTAGTAGATATTACCTGTGGGCAGTTAAAGGGAGGGTATTTAAACCAGACGCGCAACTGTACAAGCCACCTCTACCTAACGTCTGGGACGACTCTAGTATTTGCTTTGGGGGAAATTCTCCCGGTATGTGCAGTGCTGCAACTATAAGCCAAACTTGGGATCTGTTTTGGAAATCACCCTTTAATAAGGACTTGTCCCAAGGCAAGTCAAAAACTCATCCCGACAATATCTGCAACCAGCTAATCAAATTGCACGAGTCTAAACCCAAATCCTACCCTTCAAGTGACCTTGTTTCCGTTCATAGCTGGAAAGTCACAACCCCAGAAGACATTATTAACCACCTGTTCAGTTAATCATGAATCCCTTTATCGGTTATCACTTCGCTACAAGTAATAATTTTCCTCCCTACAGCCAAAAACTTCAGGAATACTGGCTGGCAGCAAATGGACTTTTCTTGCGATCGCACCGCCGCGAGTTAGAGGTTTGCTTGCAAATTGCCCAAACTCAAGTTGCTGGACTCCAACCCCTTGAACCCTACTTTCGTCTAAAAGTCCCAAAAGTCCCCAGCCAAGCGATCGCTGATATTATCAATGCTGCCAGTATCAACCCCCAACAGGAAATCCTATTCTACTTAGGAGTGACAAACAACCAATGGTGGTGTCACACGCCACTGCAAACTGCGTCTTCTACTCACGTCCTATCTTTAGAAAGCGCACTCGATAAAAGCTATACAGATGGATTAGTGGAAATACATAGTCATGGAACTCTAGCTGCTTACCCTTCAAGTGTGGACAATCAGGAAGAAAAAGGCAAATTCCGAGTGTTCGCGATCATCGGCACACTGAATACCATTCCCACAATCTATACCCGCATTGGGATATACAATCACTTTTTCGACATCAACCCTAATCAAATATTTGAACTGCCACCACAGGTAAAATGCTCGAATTAACTGCTTACCAACAAGCTTTACCCGTCTTACCTCGCAATCATACCCGTATCAACTTCATCTTAGTGGGAGCAGGAGGAACAGGGGGGTTTCTTGCAGAAGACTTATGTCGAATTATCCTGCAACTCCAGCGCACGGGAAAAGAAATTAACTTTACGATCGTCGATGGCGATACTGTCGAACTTAAGAATATCACCCGCCAAAATTATCAAAAAGCTGAAATTGGGCTACCAAAGGTACAAACACTGGCTGCAAGATGCAGCGCCAAGTATGGAATTGAGATTACAGCCATTTGCGACTGGTTTGAAGAAGATATGATTCACACCACCAATTCATGGAACACCCTAACAGTAATTATTGGTTGTGTGGATAACAGCGCCGCCAGGAGCAAAATTCACTCAGTTCTCAAACTGAACAGTGCAAATGAGCCAGCATCGCTATTTTGGCTGGATTGTGGAAACAGCAACCACTCCGGCCAAGTAGTAGTTGGAACGCACTCTAATTTTGATATAGTTCAAGCTGCCAATAACCCAGACAAACCTAAATTCTGGTTGCATCTTCCCTCTCCGGCGCTGGTTCACCCGGAATTGTTAGTTCCTCAACTGGAAGAGATCACAGACAATAACCTCTCATGTGCAGAAATTCAAGCACGAAATTATCAGTCGCTATTTGTCAATAAAATGACGAGTGCGATCGCAGCCCAGTACTTACTAGAATTAACCCTTACGGGAGGGTTGAAAAAGTTTGTCAGTTATTTTGACCTCAAAGCAATGTCAACCCGAAGTTTATACACAAGTATCGACAATCTGAAAAAATACTATATGCCGTAGACAAATCACCACAACTAGCTCACGCATATTTATCCCAAAAATCAAATTTGGGATAGATTTTTATGAATCGATTCAATCACAAAACACTTGAGTTAGCCGAACATCATCCAGAGTGTTTATCGACGAAAAATTATTCTAATCTCACTGTAAAAAGTGAATCCGAAGTTGCTGGAGGTCAGTTTCACCTCGTCATGCAACAAATTGGGTTAGGGCTACCAGTCGAACCTTTCTTAAAGGAATATCCCCAAATTAATAACTGGGTTGATAAGGTAAAACCTTTTATAAACATCCTTGGAAACAAACAATGGAGCGCTCAAATTCAATATTTATATCACGATATCCTTCTCTATAGCGAGTGTGACCTTATTATCTATGGTGAAAATCAAGTAGTTGGGTTTGACTGGACAATTCAAAAACCTCTTAAATTTGAAATTCTTGAGAGCAAGTGGCAAACCCAATTGAGATTATTTCTCCTTCACGAACGAACTGGAATGCCATTAGAACAAATAAGCCTAGTTTACTTGTTCATAAATACTGATAGTATCTACCAGTTTAGTTACTCTGATAAAAAACATTTGGCTTTCAAAGAACGGTTAGAAGAAACACTGGCTCCTTTTATAGGAGACAACAATAAAAAGAAACATTTAGCCGATAAAATAACTCCTCAAGAAGCACATGATAAATGGCTGGCAAGAGAAATATCAACTACGGAATATTTAGCAGCAATTCCTGAAGTGGAATTATGAATCCAACAGAATTAAATATCACTAAAATCGAACTCACTTCTAACGGTGGTTGGACGCTCAATATTCTCTCACGTCGGGTAGCAACTATTACTGATCCCTTGGGAAACCGGAAAACCAGCTATTTCGGGTTCGATAACAAAGAACAAGCCGAAAAATTTAGAGATTGGCTTGTAAGAAAAAACAAATGTAGTAGTGCAGTGATCCGTCACTCCGAACGATTAGCTACTGAATGGGAGGTAAAAACTTGGAATGTACCAACCTCCCTAATTCTTAAATGCGCCGTTAAAGATTTAAAGGAATCTAGCAATGCAACTATCTCTACTAAATCTGTCCTACAACGAGGATAACTCATCACTAGATATTTTCAATATTCCTAACTTAGAAAAAGCAGAAGCTCTCCGCAAACTAGCTGCCTCAATGCAGTCAAGAATTGACCAAAAGAAAAATCCTACTATTGGGAATCAAAGGGCAACCAAGCGCCGTAAAACTATAGCTCAAGGGATAATCCAAGAAGGAATTGAACTTGAGATTATCCAGTCTTGGTTATTTGCGATCGCACAAATGTGGGAAATAGGAAATATCCCACCAATACTACGCGGTATATCTCGTAAATCACAGGTGGAAGTGCTATTTAGGATTTCTCAAAGTGGAGAAATTAGCCAGAAAGTCCAAGAAATACTAGAAGGCGAATATTACCAAGACTGGGTAAAATCTCTCAGTCGCGCCGGGTTAAATACATCAGGCGAAATCATATCAGCAATAACAGAAATTCAACAGATAGTAAAACCTGAAGCAATTGATACTACCAAGCAACAACTTAATAAGCTTGAGTTAGAAATCATTGGCATGAAATCTGGAGATTTCTTTCCTACTCCCAAACCAGTCTGTCAACGGCTTATTCAACTGGCAGATATTGAACCAAATTGGCGAATTTTAGAGCCGAGCGCTGGTAGCGGAAATATTGCTGAATATATCACTAAAACCTACTCCAATGTCCAACTAGAGGTAGTTGAAGTGAATTACAACCTACGACAAATTCTAGAACTCAAAGGATTTAATCTCGTAGGGAAAAACTTTCTGGAGTTTAACCCCAGTCATTTATACAATGCCTGTATCATGAATCCTCCATTTTGCGAACTTGTCGAACATATCTATCAAGCTTGGAAGTTAATTATATCAGGTGGTGTATTAGTTTCAGTCGTCCCTGAATCGGTTTTCTTCAACCGGAAGTATCAAAGCTTCAAAGAGTGGCTACAGAGCAATAAGAGCTATGTCGAGTTGGTAGATAAAGATGCCTTTTTGAGTTCAAATAACCCTACAAATGTAGCCACCAGAATCATCAAAATAATTAAACCATAGTGTACCACAAACGTATGGCGTACTGCCAAATTGATGAAACTAGGTATGTCACGTACATTTTCCCTAAATTCGGAAACTATGCGAGATACAAAATCCTTACACAGCAAGAATTAGAACTAGCAGTTACTAAGTGTAAGCTTGCTGGTTGGAAAGTCAGTAATGTCACCAAACTTACTAATAAAATGCTTGAAATTAAACCCCAACGAACAAGGAGATAAATATGGCAATTGAAACTATTGCTTCCTACAGATTTATTCCTGGTAAAGATAGTCACATAACAACTTATGGCGCACCTGAAGAACAAACAGTTGCAATTCACAATTCAAGCACAACATCTGTGTCACTGACTTTCACAACTGAAAATACATCTGTTCTTAAACAAATCATCATCAATCTTCAGCAAATCTATCAGACACTTTTAAACACCAAAACTGGAATTATTCAGGAAGACACTTACATGAACAACTTTACCGAATTCAAGAAAGAGTGCATTGAGAACAGCACTGCGAGAGGGTTTACCTCCACAAGCGATTGCGAGGTTTTCTCGATTAAAGGTTCTAAAGTTTAAATGATGAAAACTGTATCTAAATAGTGAAAAATTAATAAATCTTTCAAGTCGTCTTTATAACAGACGACTTTTATTTTTTACAACGGCTTTTTGCTTGACGCATTAAAGATTGATTTCAATTAATTAAAATTATGGCAAGAAATCAAACAAAGCCTACTAATTCTGCTATTGAAGAAAGCGCAGCGTCCGAGTTAGAACCTCCTCAACAAACCGTTCAGAATGGGGCAAACATACAAAAGCGTAAATCAGCTATTTCTAAATTTGCAAATCCTGAGTACAATGCGCCGATTAGCAATATCTGCATCTGCCAAGTCATCAACCACATGGAAGCAGAAAAAGTTGGGTTGTTTATAAAAGATAAGTATTTAGCAGGAATTAACTGGCAAGGACAAGAACCTACACACAAGCACACCTTCTCCAGTGGTACGCCAGAAATGGGAGTGTTGTTGCAATCGCCCAGAATGCACATTCTTGATATTTCTCCCAGATATATTGAACAGCGCGATGATGGCAAAATTGTGGGAGTGTACGAATCACCTGATGGGTACGAAATGTACCAAGCACTCGGCAAAGATGCCGCAGTATTGAGACGATTCTACTTGTTGCAACTTGTCGATGAAAATAATAACAACCTGCACTCAGTACCAATTGTCTTGTCAATCAAAGGCGTTGCATCATCAAAATTTGGCGAGGCTTACAAACAGTTCCAACGCGAACTAGAGGTTGCATTCGCCCGATTTACTGATACAACTGTCGCTGAAAAACGTGCAGAGTTTCATCGCCTTGGTGCATTTCAACCTACCTTCACACCATCCCTTGAACCGAAAGAAGCAGTTAACCAAAGAGATAAATCTTGGGTAGCAGTTGTCACTTCTTACAAATCACCAAACCCGGATGGAAGCGATTTTCTAGAATTCTTCTCAGAGTCCAAAGAAATCCATATCCAAACAACGATGCAGGCAAATCCCGAATTCTCTCACCGCATCGGTAAAACATCAACCGTTGTAGCAGAACATAACCGCCTCATAGGTGCAGCCGATATGCCAATAGCAGCACTTCCTCCTAGTACAGGAGGTCATGATTATACAGCATACAGTACTGAGATGGAACAACTGCCTTACTAAAACAAACTACCTCATCTAAGCAAAAAGGGTGCTATAAATAGCGCCCGTTAAGAAATCATCCACTAAAAACCAAGTAACAAATGAAACTAACCATTGAACAATCTAAACTCGCAGAAATTCTAGAAACTGCTTACCTCGCAATCAGTCCTAAACCCACTGACCCAATTTTAGGAAATATCTTACTGATTGCAGATGAAGACGGGATAGTATCAGCAACAGGTACAAACCTTAACCTCACAATTCACACTACAACCACCGCTAATGTCGAAATTTCAGGTCAGGTAGCACTCCCTGCCAAACTACTAACTGATACTGTTAGTAATGTTAAAGGCGAAATTACCCTAGAAGTAGAAAATCAAGCCTGCATAATTACTCACAATAGCGGTAAGTGCCGACTAATTGGCGGAAAATCTGACGAGTTCCCAACACTTCCAAAGGCAGAAAATCCAACAGAGATAAACTTAAGTGCCAAGAAACTCCAAGCTGCACTTGAAGGGACGCTCTATTGCGCCAGCAGCGACGAAACAAAGTTGGTTTTAACTGGTGTCAACTTCAAAATTGATACCAACAAGTGGCAAGCTGCTAGTACAAATAGTCACAAATTAGCGCTAGTAACAGGAACACTCGATAGCGAATATTCTGACCCAATCGACTTCACCGTTCCAGGTAAGTCACTTGGCGAGTTAAACAAAATTCTCTCTCAAAGCGCCGATACGAGCGTGTGCAATATTCTTCTATCAGATAGAACTATCGAGTTTAGCCTTCCCAATACAAAGCTCATTTCCCGGCTTCTGGAGGGAGAATATCCCAAAATCAATAGCTTGATTCCCCGGTCGTTTGAGTATGAATTTACATTAGAGCGCAAGGGATTTGAGAGCGCGCTGAAGCGGGTAAGTTATCTAGCCGAACGCAAGCAAAAGGTTGTCAAAATCCTCTGGGAATTGGAAGCTACACAAGCAACACTATACACCGAAGCTACTGATATTGGGGATGCAGTTGACTCGGTACTGATGAAATCGGTAACTAGTAATTCAGAAAACATCAGTATTGGATTAAACATCGACTACCTTATCGAAGGATTAAAGCATATCAGTACCGATGAAATCGTGGTGCGGTGCAACAAACCCACGCAACCAGTCATTGTCTGCCCGATGGGAGGGCTGCTCAATCAGTTGTATCTGGTAATGCCTGTGGAAATCAAGCAGGGGTTTGGAAAGGTAAATAGCCAAAGTACAAAGGCGAAAGTCAGCACTCAAAGTGAGCCTGGTACTGAAGAAGTAACAGAAGTTAGCACTCAAACTGAGTCTAGTACTGAAGAAGTAGCAAATGTGGCACAGGCAACAGACGATAGTGAAACTCCTCAAATAGAAACGCCAACGGTAGTAGCGAAAGATACTAACAAAGGGAAGTCAACCTCACGATCGCCACGAACGAAAAAAGAAGCGGCGACTGCCTAAAAAATCAAACTTCCTACCAACCACACTGGTAGGAAGTAAATAAAACACTCGTTTATCATCGAAATTATGTACCAACCACTACATCTCAAATACCGTCCCCAGACCCTTAGTGAAGTAATCGGGCAAGAACATATCGTCCGCACTCTCATAAATGCGATACTCCCAGTAGGGAGTGACTCCGCGATCGCTAAACGCCCGCCTTCTCCTAAAGGAGACGCGCAAGGGACGGCGATCGCACTCCAGAAGATTGCACCCGCCTACCTATTTAACGGCCCCAAAGGCACAGGCAAGACTAGCACCGCCCGCATCATGGCTAAATCCCTTAACTGTCAGTTAACCGATGAGCCAACAACCAAGCCCTGCGGAGAATGCAATTCATGCAAGGGAATTACAGCCTCTTCTTCACTGGATGTAACTGAGTTAGATGCTGCCAGCAATAGCGGGGTAGAAACAATCCGCGAGTTAATTTCCACTACCCAGTTTGCAGCAGTTGAGGGAAGATACAAAATTTTCATTATTGATGAATGTCATGCCCTGAGCAGTCAATCGTGGCAAGCACTCCTCAAGACAATTGAAAATCCACCCCGTCATGTAGTTTTCATCTTCTGCACAACTGAAATACACAAGGTTCCTGAAACTATCATCTCGCGCTGTCAAAAGTTTGATTTTAGGAGAGTAGGACTAGAAACACTTGTTCAGTATTTATCAAAAGTTGCCCAGAATGAAAACATCAACATTAACGCACCTGGTATTTGGGCGATCGTCAAGTCTTGTGGAGGTTTTATTCGCAACTGTCTTGTATTGCTCGATCAATTGAGCAACCTGGGAGTAGATGAAATCACACCAAATTGGGTTTGGGAATTATCAGGTGTCGTTCCCGAACATGACCTACTTACCCTAACAGAAAACCTTGCTAAAGGAGACGTAACAACTAACTTACAAATCCTCCAAGACTTAATTGAGTATGGCAAAAACCCATTCGTCATATACTCAAGTTTAACTGGGTTTCTCAAAGACCTGCTAGTGGCTAAAACTGCTCCTGATAATAGACAAATTACTCAACTGGAGGAAGACACTTGGCAGGAACTCGTTACTATTTCTCAGATGTGGGAACTAACCCAGATTCAGGCAAGTATTGCCCTGTTAATGTCAAGACAACAGTTAATGCGTGACTCGGAGGCAGCTAAACTTTGGTTGGAAGCGACACTCATTGAGTTAACCAATATCAAAGAAGAAAAACAACCTTGGACTAATTGGAAAACAATCCAAGATGCTATCAATTGGGGTAAAGAACAACTCCCACATTTATCTCAATCTGAACTCGAAAGGCATTGGAACAATGTTACTCCCATTAAAGGTAAAAAAGCACCTGCGTGGGTACAACTGGTACAAGAGCTTCAGATGAAGTCTCAATTACAAACTGCCTAATTCAAATGTTCGTCACTTTGTAAAAGCACTTACTTTCCCCAATAAAAACTTTGGGGAAAGATTTTTTCAGGCTTATTCAAAAACTACATTAAATATAATACACTTTCATCTACAGCAATATCTACCTTGTGCAGTAAGCCTCAATATTAATAAAGACTATCCTGACTGGGAAGCAAAAAATTAAGATATCAAGTAATACCACAACAAAATTTAACAACTGGCATTTTAGAAGTATCCGATTAAAATTATGCCAGTTGCAGCAATTAGCCTTCGTACAGGACTTGAATTACCAGCAGCGATCGCAGATTTCGATACGTATATTGATGAATTACCGCGATGCTCCAAATGTTTTGGCGAATCATGCATTATCAAAGGTAAAAAATGCTGATTTATGCCAAAAAACAATAATTGATTTTGGAGATTATGAATTACAACCACCGAGATTTTATTAGCAAATCTGGTAATAAGATTATCGTTGATGAGGAAAGACTCGACATATTCTGGTCAGATACTACCCCAATACCTGAGTGGCACCCCACAGTAAATATTCCGACCTACGGAACGCTCAAAACTCTGGTAGTCGATATTGAGACGGCAGGGATAAATCCAAGAGAAAATCGTATCTATGCAATTGGCTGTATGAGGGAGATAGGAGAGATTGCCATTTTTATGGATCAAGCCGAAAGCAAAATCCTCCTGGAGTTTTTCAAACACATAGAAGCAAGCAAACCAGAAGTAATTTACACCTACAATGGAACAGAATTTGACCTACCGTTTCTCATCACCCGCTGCGAGTTACACGGCATTCCTCATCCATTTAGAATTGCATCTAAGAAGCGCACTATCCGAACTGCCCAAGTACGCGGCGAACCACTGGAAATTCGGGAGGTATTCATCCGCAACTGCCTGCACGTAGATATCTTTATCTGCGTTCTCAGGTGGGATTTTGTCGCCAAGGAACTTACTAACGGGCGATCGCTTAAACAGGTGGTACTGGAAATGGGATTGCGTAAGCAAGCGCGACTGGTTCTCCCCTATGAAGAAATTCTCGCCTGCTGGAAAGCCGGTTCTGGTAGTAGGAGATGGCAGAAAATCAAGGATTATCTTATTTACGACTTGGAAGATACGCAATTCATAGCTAACAGACTTGTACCCTCATACCACTATGAAGCACTGGTTGTACCGGGAATGAACCTCCAGCAGTTAGCCCTCGCTGGTAACGGCACCAAGTGGAAGCAAATATTCTCGCATCACTATCCAGGATACAAACCCAAACCCGACCGTAAGTATAAATTCCAAGGGGGAATAGCCTACTCTATTCCAGGACTATATAAAAAGGTTGGATACATCGATATCAGTTCTATGTACCCCAAAACCATATTGTCGAAAGGAATTGTCTCTCGTAAGGATACAAAGCGAATCGGCTTGAGCATCTTGCAATATTTGGTAAATGAGAAATCAAGGTTGGAACAAATTGCCAGCACCGGAGACATTGTTGCCAAGGAAAAAAGAGAATCCACCAAAGTTTTAGCTAATTCTCAGTTTGGGTTCTTCGGAACATCGGAACTCGCCTTCAACGATATGGAAGCAGCCGCCTTAGTAACAGCTTACGGTCGGCGCATCCTACAATTCATGATTGAGGTAATCAATCAAGCTGGTGCAACCCCTGTAGAAGTTGATACTGACGGGGTGTTCTTTACTCATCCAAACCCAGAAAAAGTATATGCCACACTTCAGTCTCAATTACCCAAAGGGATAACCGTCAAATTAGAGTTTATTGCCAATGCAATGTTTATTCCGCAAAGGGGAACTAAGAACTATCTGTTATGGCTGAAAGATAACAGAATTATCCCCAAAGGTAGTTGGAGAAACCGTTCTCGCTCAAGGCTAGAGAAAGAATTCCCTGTTGAATATCTAACCTACTTAATCCAAAACCAATCTACGGCAGAGGAATATTTCAGAGAAGTAAAATCGCAGATTTTATCAGGAAAATACCCGATAGAAAAACTCTGCATTACTCGCAAAATTCGTGTTGGGGAAAAAGAACTTCTTAAATTAGGAAAGCCTGGTGATGTAGTAATTTACTATTACGGAATCAGAGGTATTACTAATATCAGCACAAATGAGAGCTATTCACGTCAATACTATCTTGACCTAATCGAAAAAAGGCGAGAAGAAATCCTCAAAATAGCCGCTCCTGAAATACTAGAAGGTAATAAACGTCAGTTATCCCTTTTCTAGATGAACAAACTTGATATTTAACGTAACCAATGAAAATAATAAATATCAAGTCTTTTTTTAAATTCATGAATTATCAACAATTGGTAAATAATGACAAATACCTACAAGAAAATCGGCTTTCGTTAAACTATTTTCAGTCCTTCATACAAACAAAAAATTATCGCTAAAAGTCAAATTAGTAAAAACAGTATCAGTCATTAATTAACTGATTAAGTTCGTTAATTTATTGATGTATTAATGGAGATGTCATTCTTAAATTGGAAAAGTAACTAATGAAAAATAAATCCTCATATCGCAAGCCCAGGCTTAATAAAAAACAAAGGGCTTGGGTGAACTCATTCCTTGCATCTCATCCTAATGCCAGAGTTAGAAATATCTATGAATTAGATGGCGATCGCGTTGTTGAAATTGAGTGGTGGGAAAATACAAACCCAGTAATATTAGACCCAAAAACCTACATTCAAGGAATTATCAGCTACAAGATGCGGGTCAAATTAAGGAAATTTGGCGATGCAAGAAAAACAGCTGAGTTCTCGTACCGGATCACCCCGCCAGAAAAACGAACTGCATCATGGCACTTAACAGGTCAACTTTCTCTAGAACTTCCCCAGTGTTACGAAGTTGCAGACCCAAACAACCCAGTTATCGTTAAAGCAAAAAGGAGGAATACTAAAACCAAGAAAGTTAAAAAATTAATTCAGCATACTCTTCCTCTATCAGGAATTAGTGCCCAACTTCATACTATAAACATCGAAGATGGTGGTGTTCCTTTATCAGAAGAAGAACTATTACTAGAAAGGTTATCACACCTAAATTTAGATACTGGTAAAGAGACTAAACTTCCAGGAGCTATAGTCAAAATTCTTTCCAAGAAAAAAGCTAGCTTAAAGGAGTGGGAAACAGCTATTGCGCTATATGAGGTAACTGGTTCTAGTGGAGTCGTAGAGTATCTCCAACAATTGGATTATTGGCGGAAATATTTGGGTACTCAACCAGTAGAAAATACTGTTGAGAAAGTCTCAAATCATAAGTCAGTACAGCCAATACAAAATTAAGTGTAAGGATTTGCTGATCGCTATATTTTGCTAGCGGCTATATAACAAACACTAAGGATATAGAAAGAGTTAACACTAACTCTTCTTTTTTTAAACCACCGCTTACGACTAACGCCTGATAAATAAATGTTTATCTAATCTATCATGACTGTATACCTATACTACGGCGAAGATAGCTACTCACTCAATCAAAGAATTGATTATTTAGTGAATCAAAATGTTCATGCACAATGGAGAGCTTTCAATTACGTTAAGCTATCTGGAAATGAGAAAAATATTGCTACCAAAGTCTTTACCGAGGTTATGACTTTGCCCTTTGGAGAAGGTAACAAAATTATTCATACAGACAGCGACTCTCTAATTGGAAGCTTATCAAATGAAGATAATAACCAAGAACTTGAAAATCAACTTTCCCGAATACCGTCAAGCAATATTCTTCTAATTACTGGTAACAAAAAGCCAGATTCGCGCAGAACAGTAGTAAAAACTATCCTAAAATATGCCCAACAAGAAGAGTTTACCCTCGTCCCTAGTTGGGATAAAAAGGGGATAGTTAACTTGATAGGAAAGTATGCAGCCATCCATCAAGTTAAACTCACACCAGATGTCACTGATTACCTAGCTGAAGCAATTGGGAATAACGCTGCACGAGCCAATAGCGAATTCGCTAAACTTGCTGTTTATACAAGTGGAAAAATAATCTCTATTGAGGAAGTAAAACAGCTCGTTGGGAATCATAATACTGACTATATAAAGCTTACCATTGCTATGTTAAGAAACCATCCCATTTTAGCAATATTGCAAGTATCTAAACTACTAGATAATAATGAACATCCGCTCAAAATAGTAGCAACACTTACCTCTATTTTCCGCACTTGGTTAATAACCAAAGCTGGGATAGAAACTAAATTATCTGATACTAAGATTGTAGAAATAGCAGAACTGAAAAATCCCAAAAGATTGTATTACCTCAAAGATGAAGTCAAGTTTGTAGGCGTTCAAAAGCTTAAAAACAGCCTTACTTTACTTGTACAACTCGAAGCCGAACTCAAAAGCGGAGTTGACAACCTAACCAGTCGAATTGCTGAAATTTCTACGATATGAAAAACAACCCATTTACAGAAATCACCGGACAGCATACCGCCAAACTTCTCCTGACTGAAGCAATCGAACAGAATAAAATTGCTCCTGCATACCTATTTAGCAGTCAAATTGAGGGAGTGGGGAAAGGAAAAACTGCTCTGGCGATCGCCACTGAGATCGCAGGAGAAAATAACCATCTAGACATCTTACAAATCAAACCAACCCATCCCGAAAACACCTCCCAGCAGAAAGGTATACCTGCTATTCGAGTAGAACAGGTGCGCGAGGTAATTGAATTTCTTTCAACTAGTGCAGTCAAGGCCAAGCAAAAGGTGGTGATTATCCACGAAGCAGATATGCTCAACCCTACCGCCGCCAACAAACTTCTCAAGACGCTGGAAGAACCGAAAACTGGAACATTTATCCTGATCTCGTCCTATCCTCAAAAGCTATTACCCACTATCAAGAGTAGGTGTCAAATCATACCTTTCCAAAGGTTAACTGATGAGGAGGTTATTTCTGTTCTGAAAGACCAACAAATCGAGGTAACAGAAAAAATACTAGCTATGAGTTCAGGCAGTCCTGGTCAAGCGATCGCCAACATCACAATGTTAGCTTCCATCTCAAAAGAAATCACAAGTCAACTGGAAGTGCCTCCTGACGATATTCTCAACGCACTCAGTTTGAGTAACTCCATCTCAAGCTGGAATCATGAGACACAATTATGGCTGCTTACCTACCTGCAACACGACTGGTGGCAGAAATTAAAAAACACTCAATTGCTAGCTAAATTTACTCAAGCAAGGAAGCAATTGCTGCATCACGTTACTCCTAGAAGCGTTTGGGATAACCTACTTCTGCCATAGCAAAACACACCCATTATCAAAAAGCACTGCCAGTTAGAACTATTTCTAGCTGGCAGTATTTATTTACACATAAAGAATATGAACCAGCAGCAAAGCTTATTCGATGTCGAAGAAAGCATCCGTAACAGCAAAAGCCAAAAAGCTAGCGAAATTCTTACTCCTAGCACTAGAAAGATGCTTCAGCTACTAACCAGCCAAGGGATTAACAAAGCTGTAACAGCCAGTCTACTCGATCTAGCAGGAGCAAGTCGTGAAATTGTTCAATACATCGTCGGGCCAATTGTAACTCAGCAAAACGGCTGGCAACAGTCAATTCCATCCTGGGTAGGAAAAGCGATCGCAGTCGATAGATTAGATGCAGCGCTAGAAGAGATAGACAAGGGAAAAGTAGGTAAACTCGCCTCTAGTAGCGAAGTTGTTGCACTTATGATGCCAATTGCTTTTGAAGTGCCGCTTTCATCTGAATGGACGGATGTTTACCTCTGGGCAAGTTATGATGCCCTGGTAAGGCACAGACCTTTTGAGAATTTCAAATACGATAAACTGTGGGAGAAAATTGGTACAACCCCAATTCAGTATGACAAAATCCGCTCTGATTATGAAACCCTAGCTGCTGATATCCGTTCCCGTATAGTCAAACACGCGGTGAAAGAAGGTTGGGGTAAAAGGTTGTCGAATAAGAACAAACACCCTGTTAAAGCAACTACAACTGAAAGTAATATTCAGATGGAGCAATTATCACTGTTCTCATAATTAATTTTCAGTCCTTTTTTCAACACTCTTTTCAAAGTCCTTCCTCTCCTTGTCTGTGAGAGGAGGTAGTTCTTCTTTATAATAAAAATTACCTAATTTCTGACACTGATTGACATAAATTCGTCTTGCTGAATCACTAGCTCTCAAGTCCTGACGTAAAAGTAATTTAAACGATTTTTCACGCTCTTTCAATTCCTTCACTGCTACAAGCATTTCTTGTGATATGGCAGGATTTTCATAAGTAGAAGAAAGTTCCTCACTTGATGAATAAACCTTTAGTTTATTGCCAGCAGGTTGAGTTAGAAGTCGCTGAGTATTATACGAACGCCACAGACCCAGTTTCTCGCGCCGTAATGACTCAATTTCAACCTCGCCAACTCGGTCTGGAGTACTGGGCCGCACGTAGACAAAACAACCTTTATCAGCTGCTACAGTCAAACTCACTTTCACACCATTACCATCAAAATAGAACAAGTCAATTAAGTCGTTCTCTGCATTAACTTCTCCAAGCTTCTCTTTATTCGATAAATCAGGCAACACTTCTGGATTTAGCGATGGCGTAGCATTATTAACATTAGCTGAGGATAATGATGGGGTAGGTGAAGAATTTGATTCTATAGCCGAGACTTTATCTTCTTTTTCTGGAGATGAACATCCAACGAGTAAGAGTAACAATCCTATAAATAAGTATTTATTCATAAATATAAATTTGTATTTGTAAACCAACAATAAAATATTAATTATTGCTTCCCATTTAACCGACCTGTTTGATAAAAATCACGCAGACTAGGGAAAGCTTTTTCTAAAAGCCAGTTGCGCCCAACTTCTGATTCAGGAATATTTGAAGCAGCCATGTAATAACCACTTCTGTAAGCAGCTACACCCAAACAAGCTTGTAAGCTGGATATCGCCCGTGAAGAAGCTGGAATAGCCATCAAATCTTGCAGATGACTGGGATGATAATTTTGCCCTACCAGCATGAAATAAACCAAAGTATGAACCAACCGGGACAAGACAACTGTTCTATCTTGCCAACGTTCTAAATGAGACTTGATACGGAAGTAATCAGGTAAATCAGCCGCCTGAGATTCATCATCAAGGAATAAATCGCTCTGGCTTTCGATAAAGCTGGAATCCAGGCCTATAAACTGTTTTAGAAAAACAAGCGTTTTCCCCCAACGTTCGTGTCCCTCAGTTTCAGCAGAAAACGCACCTTCTGAATACTGCGAACCATACTTCTGTTGCAGTTGGGCAACAGCCTCTTGATTGATATCACCCTGCCAATCAGATTCAGTAAAAAACTCTTTTAAAATCTCTTGTAAATAGATAGGTGAAAACTCACTAATCTCTGGAGATTGATCCTCAAAATCGTCTTCATAAGTATCAATAATAAATTTATCTAATTCGATTTTTAGCTCTTGCTTTCTATTAACTGGCAGTAATGATTTAGCGTCTTCTAACGATAGAGGAAAATCTAAATAAGGATGACCTTTGGCTAAGTAAGAATCACCCAAATCTGCTAAAATTTCAAGCGCGATAGTCCGGGCAAAATACTCATCTTGTGGATGCATGCATACTCGGTCTAATTCCTTATCCACTAGCATCATGGTAGTTGCCAGTAGGGCAAACCATGACGCATCGTGCAAACAAGTCGGTAAATCAGCAATTAAATCTACTAACTTTAGTTCTAGAATTTCTCCCCAAACGCCTATCCTAGTTGTATTTGAAACATCACAAAAATGCTCTACATCTTCTCCAACAGATGTTTCTCCTAACCAGGTAAGATTTTCTACCCGCAAAGAAGATGAGTAGCCAGAAGTCAGCTGGTTTTGGCTATCCTCATCCGACTGTATCCACATCAAAGCCAAAAGCATCAGCTTACAAATACTTACTCGCTTCAGGAGAAGATATTCAGGCATAAGTCATTACTTATAATTTTTAGATACAGACCACATTAATTGCGATACCACCATAGCACAGGGTAACTTGTCGTTCCCTAGTAAAAACCACAACTTTACGAGAAACAAGGACAAAAAATAACTTATAAGTATGAATAAAAAAGAATGTGGTTTAAATAAAATAACTCGTCAAAACAATAAATCCTGAAAGAACTAATGCTGACGCAGCAATAAGAGAAATATATAAATTCTCGCGTTATGAACTATATCAACAAAGTCATGCTGGTTGGCAGATGCGGACAAGAACCAGAACTCAAATATTTCGAGTCTGGCGCAGTTAAGGCTTCAATATCTATTGCAGTCAGACCACCCTACAGAAGTGAACAAGCCCTTTGGTTTGATTTAGTAGCCTGGGGAAATCAAGCAGAAGTGATTGGAAATTACGTTCGTAAAGGAACCCAAATTGCAATTACTGGCGAGTTTGGATTTGATCGTTGGGCAGATAAAAATTCTGGCACTATGCGGCAAAAACCCGTAATTACAATCAACGCTATTGAATTGTTAGGTTCACCCCGTAAGGAAGAATCTACATCCACTTCTGCACCAAACGAAACACAGACTGTAGCTAACGCAAATTTTTAGGAAATTACAAATCGCCTATGACTATAAATCGTAGGCGATAAACCATCTAATCAATCTACAAATAAAACGAACATGATTCATAATACTGCAACTATCAATCTTAAGTCAGTGAACATTACCCACGACAAAGAAGGTTCCTTGATTGCCTTTGGGATCGCCGAATTCTACTACCGTTCCAAGGAAGGAGTAGTTGCTGACGAGATGCCATTCCGTTCCAAGGGCGCACCCGCCGTCGTTATTAACGAACAGGGGGAAGGCGTACACGGCACAGCAGAAGGATATCTCGATTTGCTAGTTGATAACAGGGGTGATTACAAAGAAAAGATTGCCACATTCGTAATCAGAAACTTTATGTCAGCACAACCCATCAACGAACTCACCCAGGTTAGTAAAACCCCTCACTCGCCTGAAACTCCCGATTTTGCCAAAGAACTACTCGAAGATAACGTTACTTCGACAGATGAAGACCTAGATCAAGAACCTCCGTTCTAGACCCAATTAACTGAATAATGCTAGTACATACAGGCTTACTTGTTAGTACTGGCATTATTTTTTTATAGAAATCCAGAATAAAAATCTACTGTTTGGTAGAATCGCTGACATCAACTCATCTTATATAGTACATAAATACTGAAATACTTACACAAGAGCTAAATTTAAAACTTTTTTAACATAATTACCCCACGAGTTGGGAATTACCGTTGTCAACTTCATCTGACGGTTATAATTCAAAATCAAGACTGAATGTTTCGCCATCAGGATCTTCTAGTTTTTGGTCTGTAGATGGCTGGGGAATTGGCTGCTGGAGTCTGTTTTCGTTAGTAGTAAGCGGCGTGAAAGCTACTTGTTGTGTGGCTAATCCAGCCTTGATGAAAACAAAATAGCAATCAATGATAAAATAAAGCGTCTCCAGGTAACTTTTACCTAGTTGTTGGGATTCTGCAAATATGCGTTCTCGGTAGTTTTCTTTGAGCCGAATTTTTACCGGAGCTAAGTCTTGTTTATCTGTCATTGTTATAACTTCACTTTCCAGATGTGTTTGGTTAATTCTTGCTCGTAATGGTTTTTGCCATTTCTAGAAGCCCAAAGACATTAGCTTCCACTGGATTGTCCAGGATTTTGAAGCCATTCTTTTCTAACAACTTTTTAAATCCTGGTAAGAGGCAGCCTCCACCTATCGCCCAGATTTCATCCCCTTGATGCTTGGCATCAAGTGTCAAATTCACCACTTTCTTCAAATATTTTTCATACCAATCTTTCAAACAAGCACTATATATATCTTTAATATCGATGTCACGGCTGTACTTGGTATGTCCCATTTCCAGACAAAATCGGATTTTGGAAGCATCCCCAATTTTTCCGCCATTCAAATGTTTCATTTTTTGGGAAATATCATCGATGAGAACTTCTACACCGATGGGGTACGCAGAGTGAACTTCTCGCTTCCCCTGGTTGTAACGAGAATACAGAGTCGTTCCATTGCCAAAGTCTAAAATTGTTAATTTTTTGGGTAGTTGATGCCCAAACAATGCACCCATCCCCTCTAGAACGACTTTTAGCACTTCTACTTTCACCTCTGATTGTTTACCAGCAAGTATCGGCTGATATTCTCCACTTAGTACTTTTTGCAATTCGTCAGCCAGACCAACATCATGTAAGCTGACAACTAATTTTAAGTGCCAAGCCTTACGGTGTGACAGATGTGCCAACGCACCGAATAATGTCAACAACGCATTATTGACTTTGTTTTCATTGTTATCCGTGTTCCGGTCAAAATGATAACCTGTACGGAAAGCTGATTCCCCGACAGTGTAAGCACTACCATTAAAAACTACCCTCCCTGGTACATCTTCCATGTCGGCTGTGGAAATATAGCTGGGGACACGAACTACTTCAAAGCCATCGACTAAAAGTTTTAGGCTTCCGTAACCGTTATCAAACCCAGCAGGAAAAATTTTTTGCAAGGCGTGAATGTTTGACATAGGGATCAAGTCAATACGTTTTGATTTTTGAAAGTTATCTGTTCAGATTATCTAGGGGAGCAGGAAAGCAGGGGAGAGAAGAATAACTTGCTATGAGTTTTTCTCCAGAACTCTGCCCCTTCCCTCTCTAACCTCAAGAGCTTATCATAACCCCTTGGGGGCTAAGTGGGGTACATTTGCTTGGACGACACTTTGTACCCCATATAGCCCCCAGATAATACCCACATGGGTGTCAAATTTCCCTAAAAGCTCTAGTCTATCTTTGGGGTACATATAGCCCCCATATAGCCCCCATTAGCAATTTTTGAAATCTTTTCTATCAACGCAGTAGAAATTAACTTACAAAAAAATAGAGAAAAAGGAATAAAAAACTTTAGTTGTGGATCTAAGCCAACTTAAAAAAATATTTCTTTCGAGACGCATAGAACGAAATACAAAGCGTCCTTGCTTCAATCCCGCGTTTCAAAACATTGGTTCCCTACACCCTCTAAAATGGTTGACTATTTGATTTATAATCTCCTGTCAATGTCTTTGTTATTAAATTAGCTTCCCGCAAGATGTCTAGCCCTATATCTGATACAGTTGGAATTTACCTACGAGAAATCGTAGCTTTCCAAGGCTATTGCCAGAGTAAAAGATTATCTACACAAGACTTGTAAGGTCAATGCAAAACTTGATAAGCAAAACGATTCTCAAGTGCAACGACTAGAGCGTTCCCCAACTAGGGCTGAACTAGCTACCGAGGTAAATAAAACAGAAGCACAGTTAACCCAAATCCAAAAGCTTGGTCAGCTGGCTAAACAAAAAATGATTACCGCCAACCTCCGATTAGTGGTTGCGGTAGCTAAAAAATGTCGCTGGAGTAACCTGGAATTTCTGGATCTGATTGAAGAGGAGTCATTCCAAGGTACGCTCTGCTCATGGACAAGGAATGAAAGCTTTACGAGGTGAGCAAGACCAGATTAAAGATTATTTGGTTTCTTGAAAACTTATTTATGTCCAAGGAGAAGGAATCGCTATTGTAGAAAGCACTTCTCCCGTACTCACTCTAATAGCAGTTTACTCAGAGTTGGGGCATTGAACTTTAACTTGGATGATTGAAGTCCGTCCATTATATTCTCCAACTACAGGCTCACCCGTAAACTCACAAAGTATCTCCTGTTGGCAGTACCAGCACTCAAATATAATTCGGATCACTGCTTTGTCGCAGTCTAGAAATCTCACATGCTGAAACCGTTCCGCTGATAATTCTGGTTTGACTCTGCGGGATTCAGGCGAAAGCCATTTGGGTAGTTTAGATAGGCACTCACAGATTACATGGACATCTCCGATTCAGGGAACTAAGTCGGACGAGATAGTATTAGTCCAACTTTTTCCGAATCTCTTTTGCCTTAGCTTCTAATACAGCCAATAAATCTCTCAGTTGCTCTTGCTGGATATCTTCGACTTTAGTTGCTGAGACATCTCGAATTAGAGAACTGATTTGGTGACTTGGTTTAGGTTTTGTTTCAGGAGCATGTTCAGCAATAGTTTGGGCAACTAGAAAACGAGTTTGAGCGACTGTTAGCCTTTCTTGCAAAACTTGTGATGTAGCATCTTGTCGGATTTTAAGAGCTTTAGTTTCCTCAATTTTTAAATTTTTAGAATTTAGTTTTTGGAGTGAACGGGCATGGTTTGCACCAAGTCCTGATTGTCTAATCGCAGTTTTTAAGTCTTCTGAAAGCCGTAAGCAAGGAAAGACATTTGCATCTACTGATGCTGGATTTTGTTGAAAACGTAGTAATAACAGAAGAATACTTTGTTCTATTTCGTCTAAATTAAATGCTTTAATGCCTTCTGACTGCTCTTTTCTAGTTAAAATAACCAATTCAGTTAATTGGGGCAAAAGCTTTTTTGCGTTTAATCTAGCTATTGCTCTCCTAAGCGCTCTAACTACTTCTTCCTGTTCAAATTCCAAAGCTAACTTAGCCTGTTGAATCAAACCTTCGGCTAAATCTAGCTCATTCAAGCTTTCTCGGTGAAGACTAGTTAATAAAGTGCGTGCATGTAATTCCTCTTCAGAAAGAACTTTCTGAAGCATCACTGCATCAAGCGTTTCAATTTCTGGCTGTAACTCTTCTGCAACTGATCTCCATCTCCGTTCTCCATCAAAAATGAGATTTCCCGGTAGTAAGATAATCGGCTGTTGTTGCCCTTCCTCTCTAATTGAAACAGCCATACTCCGAATACTATCCGAAGTAAATGTTTGCCTTGCTTGTTTCGGATTGGGTTTTATTTCACTATAGTGAATTTTAAAAATTCCAGATGCTTTCAAATGTTCTCGTAGGTCTTCAATAGTTTGATTGAGGACTGTACGTTCTTCTTCAGCGAGCTTTCCCTGTGCTTGTTCATCTTTTAATCTTGTAATCTCTGCCTGTAAATCTTCTACTCGTTCTTCAAGCTCAAATACCTGTTGAGAATCAGCAGCAGAAGCAAACATTCCAAGTACACTCGGTTTGTTTAATTTTGTCATCGATCAACCTCTTATTAGCTTAAGTTCTTGAACTAGTGCATCAACAATTGGCAGAAAATCTCCTCTTGCCTCTTTACCTGGTCTGTAAATTCCCAGAGGTAGCCCTCTACCAGAAGCATTAAGAATATCAGCTGATTCTCGAATTGGGCTAAAATACTGAATTCCCAAATTTTTACAGACTAGGGGAAGTTCCTCGACAATACTTCTATGCGCTCCCCAATCACTTTTCCAACGAGTAGGAACTATACCTAATATTTTTGGAGTCGGTTTCAATCTCAGCCGCTTGCAGTTGAAATAGTACCACTCAATCATCGCCGCAGCACTTTGAGAAGCCTTGTATTCAGGTTGAATTGGAATTAACACGTGGCTAGAAGCTGCAAGAGCAGTCAGTGGTAAAGGCTCCAATGTTGCAGGACAATCGATAATTACAAAATCGTGAGATAAGGGATAATCACTCAACCGATCTGCAAGAGTATAAGCTCCACGCAGATCCTTTGAAACTTCCCGAATTGTTTCGTGTAATTCTTTTCCGCCTTTACAAACTTGAATTTTGTCAATCTTACCTTGCCAAGCTGTAACTAAAGGCCAGTTCCCATTGAAGTCTGGATGGTAAACATTAGCCATTGTTCCCTGAGTTTTAAATTCTCCTAATCCGCAAAATAATGTCAATGATTCGTTAGGATCGATGTCTAATAGTGCCACTGAATAGCCACGAACACCCAATTCATACGCAAGATTGTATGAAATAGTACTTTTCGCCACTCCTCCAGCGTTTGTCTCAATCGAAAGGGTCAAATTGGCAGGCATAAATTTTTCTCTTTCTTGATTACTATATTTCCGACTCCCAGTCATGAGATAACGTTATATCAGTTTGGGCGAAGAATTTTGAGATAATGTTATATCATTTTTCTGATTTCTCTAACAAGGATTGCTATCAACACAGAGGTTGACTGCAAGTAATATCGACCTAGCTACACAGATTGCCTATTGTGGAATTGTACACAAAAAGAAATATACCCCGTCCAAGAGATATTCACTCAGCACTTGCTCAATCTAATAGTTCCGTAGGAAAGCATTATTGCCTTTGTGCAAGCTGGTTATTGAGTATAAAAACCAACGGCATAATTCTAATGTGATTTCAACCTTTAAAGCTGTGTCAACCAGCAGCTATTAATGCGACTTTTTTGAGCTTATTGAGAAGAAAAATCTTCTGTTGACATAATATAACCACCTTGCCATGAAGATTCTACGCTGAACAACAGTCTTTGTTCAAAGTGTACTCGATTGAAGCGGGATAACAATACTGTCTATCTACCTGATGTCATTATAGAAAGGGGCGCTGCCAACAAGGAATTATTTTCAATCCCCCTAGAACTAGCTATTCTCACCTAACCACGAGTAATCGGCTCATTCATGCAGTGGTTATTGAGAAGTTACGTAAAAAGCATCCCAGAAGTGTAGTTGCAGTCCTTGTAACTACACTACTTTTTCTGAGCTAATCAAACATTCTCGTTCACAGCAATAAAGGTACTAGGTCGCTCACAAGGCGTAAAATTATACTTACGTTTAACTTCTTCATCTGTACTACCTTCAGCGGATTTAGTTAGCAGTACAACCTCAGAGCGGGTATAACCAGTCAACTCATCAAACTGAATAATCATATATTGGTAGAGCGCCCAGACATCCGCCATCCGATTGCCAATACCGGAAGATATCTCATCAGGTATAAAAATATTACCGTGCCAAGATACCTTAATCCCCTCTTTCTGGAAGTAAGCGTCTATTTCTGGACGAATATAATCCGCAGTCCCTCCGCAAAACACCAGTTCTTCAATATCATCATCCATCTTCGAGCGCAACCATCTGACGATCGCACGCCAATATTCATCTCTAGCAAGCAATAAAGCCTTGGACATCAATTCGCCATCAAGTTGAATTTCATCACCTTTGCGCTTGCGTGAGAGTTTCTGCATCACCTGGGAGTCACAACTAACCCCAGCTTCTACCAACACCTCGATAATATTGGGATTATCAGGGCTTAGTCCCGATGTCTTGGAAGTAAAATTATTCATCAGCCAAGACATACCAAAATTACTGGTTATTCCCGTACCAATTGAACCACTGCGAAAGGTGAAAATACTTGCGTTGCGATAACCAAGCATCACATACATAGAAGCAGGCATATTATTGCCAAGCGATCGCCTACGGTGAAAAAATATCCCACTACCCTCAGAAGCTGCATCATAACGAAGCATTTTTACCCGCATCTTACCTGCTGGTGTATCAAATCCTCGAAACGCATCTTTCAACCGCACTTGTAACTGTTCTTTGTCTTGCATTTCACCGGGCGGCAGCAGGATGCTCAAGTAAGCTGCAACATCATTACCCAGGTTCAACTTCTCCTTAGCCAGCCAAAATGCACCACAAATTTTAGGGACTGCCAGTTCGTACTTTAGCTCCTTCAGTTGCGATATACCCCCAAATCGACGACGGGCAAGCTCTCCCAAGGCGCAGTACTCATCACCTATTCCTACCCAAATACGAGATTCAGGACTACCTTCTTGTTGAACGCTCTCAATCGAAGCTTTAGCAACATCTGCTACTTCTGAGTCGAAAAGTAAAACAACAGGCTTTCCCTCTGGATACTCCTGAGCGATCGCCTTGGTTTTACTTGCACCCATGTCAATCGTAATTACTACCTTTTTTACGTCTGTTTTCTCCTTAGTTTTGGGCATATCTTTATCTTTTATTACCTTTTACTATCGTTCCCAATTTAACCGAAATGGGAAAAATACTGTGGTGCAAAACACTTTCTTTACAGGGTTTAACAGCTTTTTTACATAGAAAGTGCGTAGAGAAAAAACTATTACGGCGATGTTCTTCGATGGTGCTACAGCATTCATACTCAATGGAGTTGAGTAGGGAGTCCACTGCAAACTGCTAGCAACCAAGTTCAAATTGCCACGGGGCTAACTGAAGTACCTCCATAGCACTAATACCAAATCCAAACCGTAGATTCTAACTACACTAATGTACTAAAAACTGCTTTAATATTCACTGTCAAATCACCTCCTAGATCATGACTAAATTACCCCAATCACACCCAAATTCTGTATCAACTAAAAGTTGAATTATTAAACAAAATTAGCTTTTTGGCTGTAATTCAAACAATGTGATTGTCATCATTACACCCCGTATTACCTCAACCATCCCCGCAATTACCCCAGTAAAAAGTATCGTTATTGTGGAGTCTTGGGCAATAACAAGGTATGTCAGATGGGGTCAATTACACATTTGCTTTGCTGTCAAATTTTTGATTGTAGCTTTTACAGATGAGATATATGAAGTGATTATTCCAGGCGATCGCACCTCTAAAACTAGAATGCGATCGCCTTTCCAGTTCGGTCAAATACTGTTGATGCCCTCGACCAAAGGCTTTGACCAAATGTATGGCTGAAATGGTTTATCAAGGGGCGTTTTAGCAATGTGATTTGTGTAGTTGTGCATCACTTTAATTGCTATGCCCAGAATGACTTCTAGCACTTGCTGTTTACCATAACCATCTGCTAAAAATTCCTCAATTTCACTATCTTCAACCCAACCCCGTGCTTGAATCATTCGTTGTGTAAAATGACGTAGTGCTTGTAATTTTGAATCTTGGAGTGGGATGCCATCACGTAACGCTTGAATATCTTCACTCTTCATACCCATCATCTTTGCCAAGCCGGAATGGGCTGCCATG
This sequence comes from Nostoc sp. ATCC 43529, assembly GCA_003326205.1. Taxonomy (GTDB): domain Bacteria; phylum Cyanobacteriota; class Cyanobacteriia; order Cyanobacteriales; family Nostocaceae; genus Nostoc. The sequence continues at coordinate 42,465 of LWTK01000058.1, read as the reverse complement.
CAGTAGTGACACTCGTGTTCATAATTCACTGTTAAATAAATGATTTGCTGTTCAATTGGGCTGAAACTTGTCGTAGCAAACAAATCCCATAGTGCCATCGAACCTTTAAGTAATGCAGGTGCTTGGGCGAAAACTCCCTCTAAATTTGGAATAAACCCAAACGTTTGTTGTGCGTGAACTAATGCCGCTTTAGAGTCTTGAGGTGCGGTATCAATCGTGTGAATAGTAAATTTCATCAGTTGTTGCCTTAAATATGCGCTTAAGTAGACAAGCTTGTCTACTTGAAGTTGGTGCTATTGTATTTAAAAGGAGACAATATTGTCTACTCATCCAACTATGACTGCCCAATCAAGCCACGCTCGACAACAAATCCTAGAAACGGCTTCTGAACTCTTTTATCAGAAGGGAATTCAGCATGTCGGCATTAATGAAGTCATTGCAGTATCAGGTGTTGCTAAACGCACACTTTACCGTTGGTTTCCGTCTAAAGACCTGTTAATCGAGGAAGTGATGAAATATCGCGCTGTTCAGTGGTTACGCTGGTTTGAGGATGCAGTGTCAGAGCGAGGCATTACACCCAAAGAACGTTTACTAGCAACGTTTGATGTGTTGCGTGAGTGGTACTCAAGTCCCAATTTTCGCGGTTGTCCGTTCATCAATGCTGTTTTAGAAATTGCCGATGCCTCTCATAAAGCACATCAAGTTTCAGTAGAATTACGTGAGTCGATTCGACAAATTATTGTGCGCTTGGCAGCTGAGGCTGGTGTCAAAAATCCAGAATTCTTTTCACAACAGTACCTTCTGCTGATTGGAGGAGCCAGCTTAATGGCAACAATCGAACAGTCAGCCAACGGAGCAACGTTTGCTCAAAGTGCGCTCTCAGTTCTGATTGATGCGAATATAGAGAATTGACATCGGCACTTACATGAAAGAAATTAGGTAGGCTAAAAACCTTTGCCTGATTCGTGCGCGAATCTTCGGTTCGATGCTCTATTCCAACAAGTCGCTTGTACTATAACTTATACTCCCTCAACAGTTAGCTGCGCCCAGTGGAGAGGTGAAAAGCACCTCCTAACAACAGCGCCAGGCGATCGCACTTCAGGAGATATTGCCCACAACGACAAACAGGACAAGGGCAGGACTTACGCAAGTATCACAAGCAAAGGCAGAGAGTATGCTTTTCTCCAACACCTAACCACCCATATCCTCATAATCCCCTCACTCCAGACGAAATCCCGCATCAACTTCTATTTCTGCCTTAGCAATTGGGTCATCCTCATCATCATTAAAGAACCCATCATCTTCGGAATCTTCTCCCACAACATTTGATCCGACTGGTTCTGTCTCAACAGTTAACGACACAGGACTTGGCCCAGTGGAATCAAAAAAAGAAACTGAAGGGGGAACCGAATTAGCTGAAATAGGAGTTATTTCCACGCCATTAGTTCCAACTGTTGGTTGTAACCCAGTTGCACCTTGCGAGAAAACTCCACTATGAGGATTAACAAGAACTATCTGGGGCAACCCCTCCATCCCAAACGTCCGTTTCATCTTAATGATCTGAACTTCAAGTTGCGCGATCGCATCATGGAGGGCTGACTGCAATTCAACACCACATACCCCCGCAGCAGATAGCGCAAACGGTAGGTAATACGCCCGCAGCGCCTCACATACTAACTCAGTTTGCCCTCGCTTCTTTGACTGGAGATAGCTAATTACTATACCGTCCTCCATATCTTTATTCCGCATGATACGCGCCAACTCAACCGAATCAGCTGGCTTACTCGCTCTTGCCATAACTTCTCTTCTATATAACGTGCAAATCAAGCTTCTCAGTAAGCTATTTGTCAATACTCATACTTTAACCATACGATGGGAGAACTCACCCCCGTATTTACTCCTAACTACCCCAATTCACACGCTAATTACCCCAATTAAGTGAAATTGGGTTTGATTTTTGTCAATCAAAATAAATAATTAACTTAAAAATAAACTCTAACAATCCCCATAGTTGAGGTATTCTGAGGGCAAATTAACCCAATTATTTCAGCATTACGTAGAAGTTAATCAACTTAGGATAGAACCCCACAATCCGCTCTGCACAAGCATTTACTTTAGTCGCATTCCACTACAGACCATTGCTGTCGCCGTACAGTCCTCTAACTAAAACAAGGTATGTTTAGTAGGGTCATTTTATCACTAAAGTTATTATCAATAAACTAGATTAATTGACAGTTCTTTAATACCAATCATCTTATTTTGTAGCACAAAATACTACTTTTGTCGTATATTTACTGTTTGATAAGGGATTACCAAGAAATAAATTATCCACTCCTGTGGGATGGACATCTTGTCCGCCCCTTTCCACGGGCGGGCGAGACGCCCACCCCACAAGAAAAGTTGTATATTTTTTTATTTGGAAGTCCCTAAATAAATAGATTAAAAATAATACCTATAAACAGTTGTAATTACGTGTAATTGAATCCACGATTATGGATAGTACCTACTACGCAATAGCGTTCGCGGAGCGTCTGGCAGAGAAGCGCCGACCTGTCGGTTCGCACGCTGGCGACATAGCCATACAATCTCTACAACCCAACAATTGCATCATTAAAAACAAGGTTTACGGCTTCAGTGTCAGTTACAAGACGAACCATAAGATATTACCTTGTATTATCACAAGTTACAGTACTCTCACTGGCGGCATCTAAATCAAGTATAGTTTATACCAAAAGTAGCAGCAATATTGTCCGCAATTGAGACCATACACTGTTGTCAGATTTCCGGTTATCCCCAACTCCCTCAGTGCAGTCTCTAACTATGCCACTCAGTCCCATAGTAAAACAAGGTATGGTAAGTAACTCCATAAAGCGAACCAAATCCATCAAGGTATACCTCTTTGAGCAAGAGAAAACTACCATTGAGGAAAAAGCGATCGCCACAGGGGTAACTGCATCTGAATATTTACGTTCCTGTGGGTTAAGGCGGGTACTAACGGCAAAACCATCTGTCGACTTGATAACTATCCGCGCTACTGCTGGAAACCTCAAAAGCGAACTGATGATGTTATCTCACTTAGCAAAGGAAACAAACAACCAGCAAATTTTGGATACTGTCAATAATGCGATCGCACTCGTAGATCAGACCATAGCTGCTGCATTTAACCTAGACGTTCCAGACAAATCACCCTCAAGCCAAAATAAATAAGGCATTACAGGTTCTATATATCCACTTTAAACTCCCTCAATTTGATTCCCGTCATTTATAAAAAACCGAATTTTCTCGACACGCTCAAGTATGTCTTGGGGAAAGATGATGCTGCGATTGTCGATACTAATATGATGGGAACAAAGCCAGATGAATTTAACCAGCAGTTTCTCACCATCAAGTACACCAACAAAGCAGTTAAACGGCAGTGCGCGCACCTCATCATCTCAATCGCACACCGCCCAAACTACCACGAGCATTTATCCAACAGTCAGTACAGTTATGTAGCAAGAGAATATCTCAAAGATATGGGATACTTGCCCAAGGAAGAATCATCTGTAGCAGCTACCAGTCAGTTCGTTGCAGTACGCCACCACGATCGCAACCACGAACACCTGCATATAATCACCTCCCGGATTCGGTTAGATGGCAGCTTAGTTAATGATTCCTATGATTATTTCAACTCCCAAGTCTCAACTAGACGCATCGCGGCGGTACTAGGATTGGAAGTAACACCGACAACAAATGAAGCCGTCGCCTCTAGGTTAGAGCAAGAGTACGGAATAATTACACTCACCAGTCCCAACCGATCAAAAAGTATTAGAGCAGTCAACAGTAAGCACAAAACCCCAACAAGTAAGGAAATTATTCGCCAAGCAATAGGAGAAGCCATTAAGGATAGTCCCACCGTCTCTACGTTTATTCAACGCCTGGAAGAAAATAACATTGGAGTATTGCCTAAGATGCAGGGGGAAGAACTACTAGGCTTTACCTACACTCATAATGATGTAAAAATTGCTGGTTATCAAGTATACAAACCTTATAGCTGGAACAAACTGCGGTCTGAATATGGAATCATGTACGACCCAGATAAAGATAAAGAAGTAATTCAACAAGCTAAAGCCAAAGCAATTGCTCGCATAAATAGTATAATTTTAAGTAACATTGATTACTTATATAGTGATAAACCTACTAATAGCAGTATAAGTGATAGTAATGGTGATACCGATAGTAACTCTAAAAAATTTGTTACTATATATACACTAAACAGTAATTATCCCAGTGAGATTTCGATAATACAACCAAAATTAGAATATAACCCCACTTCGGAAGCAAATAAGACCAAGAAAAAAGTTCAGCCGCATCCAAAGAAACAGAACCCACAACAGGATATTTCAGAAGAAAACGGTCTTACTACTCAACAAATCCTGGAAGAGCAATCTTCCCTTATTCCTGCTTCTGTTACCCTTCTGCCTTCTACTCTCAAACATCTGCCTTTTATAATTACTGACTATATGCTTGTTACCAATAACTTCCGTATCAAAGGACGGGAGTTGAGTGCCAGCTTAGATAACAATACTCTGAGTGTTTACCGTCATGGGGATAATACTCCTGTGATGCAAATCTGCTACAGTCAGAGAACCTGGTACGAAGAGATACCAACTCGACTAACAACAAACGAAATTGAGCAGATTGAAAGTTTGCGTTTCTTTACCCAACAAGCGTTAATGAATAAATCGCGATCTGCGCTTCGCAGCAGCGCTTCGCGATCGCAAAGAGGTATTGAGCAATAGTAAATCTGTAGATAGAGAGAGTTTAATCTACTCAAAATTAGGGGTAGGACTGGCAAAGACACTGTTGGCGAAGTTGTCACCAAGTGCAAACTAAACAGTTTAGGTTTTAAAAATTTCGTTTAGCAATCCGGGTTCTTTGTCTAGCTGGATGTGAATTTTGGGGCAGCTATTTGTGGATTTGTGGGGCATAAAAAATTGTTTTGTCTATTGGTGTCTTAGCATCAAAAGTACAACTTTTTGCGCTCGTATTTGTTAGAGATGAATTAAACCGTAAAATGCAGAAATTCACTAACTTCAAGCCAGGTGCGTTCAACAGACAAGCTATCTGGGTTGATTCCATGAAAGTCTAGATTCTTTTTCTCATAAGTTTTTAGCCTACCTATTGTGCTTTCGGCTAATTCCTTGGTTTTAAATAAGCAAGCTTCTTCTATTTCAAAAGTCCATTCAGTATTTGATACATAATAGTAATTTAAATCTAGAAAGTGACCAAATACTACCCAGACATCTTTTTTAGGCATAACTTTTATTATATCTTTTATGAAGAAGAATTTCCTTAAACTGATTTTTATCTATTTTTGATTTCATTTTTTTCATAATCGTAAGTAAATTCAGGCATTTTACTAGAGGATTCAATAAAATAAGTTAAGTAACTTTTAATAATTTTAATATCTTCTTCTAGTCGATTTTTAGTAGATTTTATTCGGAATAATGCAATGTACAAATAAGTATCGATTGAATCTTTATCAGTTCCTTCTGCAAATTCTTCTTTTAAATCTTCTAAATTTTCAATTGAAAAATCTAAGTGGCTAATATGACTGCCAAAATCATCTAAATAGCAAGAGACTCTAGCTACAGCTTCTTTAATATCAGATGCTATCGTTTCATCTATGCACATAATCAAAAGTTAGATTTTGTTTCAAAATTAGTTAGCTAATTCTATAATTTTACTTTCTTGTGACATAACTCTTGTTTTGTCATAAATGTTGAAAGTAACATAACAATTTTACATTATTTTGTATTTTTGCAGTTCTGCAATATCTGCTAAAATATAATTTTGACAACATAACTCTCACAATAAAGACAGTTGCCCAGGCGATACATTACCCTTACGTCGCGTACGAAGACTGAGGTGAAAAAATGTACACAATACACATAAGTTTGTCCGATGATTATCTTATGACACAAAATTTTATAAATTACATGGATCTACTCGATGAGCTTTATATATTAGATGAAAATAAACAACCTATTAAGCCCGGCAGTCTTGAGCAATGGTCTGATTGGCGGAAAAATGAGAACAATATACAAGTAGCTTTAGATACTTTTTCGTGGGGAAGAGTATCTACCATCTTTTTAGGAAAGGATTATTCTAATTTTCCTAATCAAGAACCACAGCTTTTTGAAACTATGGTTTTTGGAGGTGAATATAGTGGTAAATTCTGGAGATATTCAACTTGGGAACAAGCAGTTGCCGGACATCAAGAAGTTTGTATGATAGCTATTTGAGCCTATTGATGAGAAAAATTTAAACTTATAAGAATAATCTTAAACCTAATATCGTTTATCTTGCCCATAACCCCATAGGAAATAACTGTACCTAGTTCTAGCTATATTAAATTATAAAAGTAACTAGAATAAAAGGATGTAACCTATGCCCAAGAAAAAATGCGGACTTGGATTTGACTGTGCCAGTATGATGCAATACCCAGGCATAGACTCTGGCGACTGCTTAAATTACAAAACCTGTGGGAGTGCGGTTCAACTAAGCCCCGATGAAGAACTTGAACTTGTTCGTATTCGGGAAGAACAAATGCGCCAGTATCAAGAACAAATTCGCCTGACCCGTCGTTCTGCCGCTATCATGATGCTGATGAGGCGCGGTTGCCCGCAATCACCAGAATCGTTAAGTGTTATCCCCGCAATTGAGGCGATCGCCACCACATTAAATAATATTCGTACTGGACTTACCAACTTCGACGGACAGTACATCGCGCCACCTGGTTGCGAACTCCACATCTACAATGTCAAACGACCGAGTGGTACGTACTCGTACTATAAACTAACCGCCGAAAACGCAATGTTTGCACCTTCAGAGAAAGAACAAGAAGTACGGGTAATTCACCTCAGCCATCAGCATGATGCACGGTATATAGAAGCACAACTTGGTATCGAACGGCGGAACAAGTTAACCCAAGTGCGAACACTGCTTCACAACGCAAGCGCATTGCTTGAGGAAGCAACACGCCTACTCGAACAAACCACAGATATGAACAGTCCAAACGCAACAGTTGAAGTTTTAAACACCGATGAAATTATATCCATCGGCTAATAAAACCAGCAAAATGGGAAAATTTACTTCATTACTGCCACAAAATATAGATACTGAAATACAGGATTATTTGTAAAGCTGCTTTACCTACCAGTAGGCTGTGATGGTTACGAGCGAATCGCTCTGATAGGTATACCAACAGGCTAACAACCGACTAGGGGGAAATGAAAAATGACCATAAGTTTTAGAGAATGGCTCAAACAATTTAAAAATCAAGATGCACCCTTTGGTGATTTATGGAGTGATGCCACATCGACTAAAAGAGGAAGATTTCAGACTCTTGGCAGGGTGACACTATAGAAAGCTTGATAGAGTTTATGGTTAAAAACGAAACATCATATTAATCTCATAGTGTTCTTAATGAAGCTAATGAGGCGTATCATAATTATTTAGGTTTAGAACCTATAAAATCATCTAAATTGGAAGAGTTAGAGAACCAACTTAAAGCTAAATATTACGCAGAACGTCTACAACACTATACAAAATTATCTATTTTATATAGGAATCCTACTTGAATCTTGCTCAGTATACTGAGAAGTCAAGCTTTGTATGTCAAGCTTCTAGGCAGCTCGATTGTTCAAAAATCAAATAGGAGTCTTATATATAAACAAAATTAAATTCTCCTTTATGAGTTTGATCTCCATATAGGTGTCACTGTACTACTGCGACCCAACTACAGTGATGCCCAATTCAGTCACAGAGAGTAATCCACTTTGTTCTAGTTATTTTAAATAAAAATAATAGCTAGAACCAAAAACACACTCAAAATTGAAAAACTACAGGAGAGTAAAAAATTAGGGAGGCATAAAATTATCAAGTTGCTGCCATGCTAATTTAGCTTTCTCTCTCAAACTACAAACATCAGCACAATGGCAAACATTAAGAATGTTACTACTGATTTAGCATTAAGCAAGAAATAATTGAGAAGTTTGTATATTTTTTTCATACTTAAATTTTGAGATCACGCTGAATTATATCTTTAAAAGCTATCTTCTAAGTAATAGCTATATTTTGGTGTATAAAAAACTATATTTATTTTGCAAGTGGAAATTAGAAAATTGTTTAATAAATTACCAAGATAGAGAAAGTAAAATCAAGCTTTAAGGGTATTTTAGTGCCAAAAAGTAAAAATTTATATTTAATTTTATAAGTTTAATTGTTAATATATGACAATTCAAGCTAAACATTTTGACACTAGATTAAATCAATGGATTCATACAGATGGTAATACAAATAATCCAGATTCGCTGTTAAAGGAAGAACTTAATAATACCTTACTAGAACATTTCTTTCCTGGGGTAAACTTTTCGTTTGGGCATATAGACGAAAAGTCTACTGTGGAACAATTAATTAATCATCCTGAAGGTCATAAATTATTATTATCATCAAAAACTCGGTTGTTATATGGGCCAGAAGAATGTCTAGATACAATTAGACAATTATGCCCTGATAACAAAGATAGAGGTGCTTACGGGTCTATCTTTCTTGGTTCATGTCAAAATGCTGTCAAGAAAGAGTTAAATATTCTAATTGTCGATGATAATAATGGTGAGAATGGCGGCGTTATTAGTAATGACCAAGCATATCAGCTAACAGGAGACTGTTACGGGCAAATATCCACAGACCTATATTACGAATTAACTAAGCATCAAAAAGGTGATAAATATCGAGTAATTCAACACCGCTTCGGTTGGACTGACCAAGACGGAGATGATAATAAATACCGCTTTGGCAAAGGTACACTACGCCCTGCAAACCTTGACCAAATTCTCAATTATTCAGATCCCAAGAACTCAACTAGAATTGACTTAATTCTTCCCTTATCTGCATTCAAGGGAACTGATAAAGACAACCCTAATGGGCCAAGCAAGCCCCAAATTCAACCTGGACTGTACAGGCAAAATATCTGGCTAGGTGAAAAATCACAATCTGAACTCGGTAAAACAGCTATCTCGCAGTTACTCGCTTCATTCCCTAACGGGCTGAAAGACTTTACCGAACAGCTAGAACTTGAAGCCAAAAAGCTGAATGTTGTACAGGACGACCCCCGGCAACTTGCACAACTTTACTGCGAAAAGTACGAGAAGCGGAAAGCTTTTCTTGAAGAACAAGCAACCACACTAGAAGAACAAGCAGCAGAAGATCCAACAGTAGCAGAAGATTTAGAACTTTTGCGCGATGGCGCAGGAGCGCCCGCCGTAGGCGATCGCATTGCTACTGATTCATTTATTTACAAACTCATCAAAGCTGATCTGCAAGGAGAAGGTCAACTTCTCGAAACTGAGAAAGTACAGCGCGAACTGGCCCGGTTCGTTCAAAACGAGTGGAAAGAAATCGCCATCGGCAAGACGCTCACATTTGAGCGGGCAATGGTGATTCCCTCTAAAGACCTACAAAATGGGGAAATCTCCATCCCGCATTATCAAGATGGGGAAGAAGTTCTCAACTTCCGCTCCCCTTTCCTCAACTCAAATGGTCTGTGCGTCTCAACTAACAAAATTGTAGAAGACATCCTTGGGCCTGATGGTCAACCTCTCGCGGGTGCGATCGCTGTCTCAGACGAAACAAGCGATCGCATTTATAACCGTCTAAACGAGCAAATTAAATCTGCCCTACCCGAAGCCCAAAGTAAAAATATTCAATTAGAAGGTATTGAAAATTACTTATATAAAAACATCGGCAAGCTCGAAACTAAAGACAAAATCGAGTTTACCAACAAATTTAATCAGTATATTTCAGAACTACAATCGGCTGGTTACGAGCTAGAAATTCTTCCTCAAGAGTCCGAACAAGAGCGTCAAGCACGCGACTACGATGGTGATTGTATTGGCTTTGAGCGGGCAAGCAGGTATCCAAACCTCACTGCCGAGGCAAGGGAGCGCAACCTGCCTGAAAACGCTTACGATCCAACTGTTAAACTCAAAAAACAATCTTTTTACCAGGAAGATGGCAGTCAGCCGGAATTTGAAGAAATCGCCATCCACATGAGCGATGGCATTAGTGTCGGTGTTATCAACAATCACCTGACCTCAATTGAGGCGTTAGAGTCAGAAATTACTATCCTGAAAAACTTTGGTAGTGAAAAAGACCAAATTGAGTACGTACAGCAGGTAGCCAAACACTACGAAGATTTATTTAAAACAGAAGCCTGGGCAAAATCCAAGGGTATTGAAGGGAAGGAGATTCCGACCAAGTATCGCGGTTACATGGAAGAGTTTATCAAAACTGTTCAGCAAGAATCCCTAAACCAGGTCAATGCACTGGTGGCAATGAATACTAACATCAAGATATACCGCGAAATGATTGCCGAGGCAGCATTTCAAAACCAAATTGCAGTTGACCTCTTCAAAAGTGCCAAAAAACCCGAAATGGAAATTATCCGCAACAACAATCGGATTCTCCACCGGGAGGTTAACTATATTAAGGATAAGAAGAAAGACGTTTATATTGACAATACAATTCAACCCACGGGATACTCGCCTGTTGAATTACTAATTGCTCAAACCAACCAGTATTTTGAAAAAGCTCGTCTCGAATCGCGTGAAATCGCCCAATTTCAAGCTTTATTTAAAGGTGTCGAGTTTTCTAACGAACAGCGATTAATAGCTACTCTTGTCAAAAAAGAATTCGACAAATCCTTTAACCAAGCGAGTCAGCTATCTAGACAAAGAGAAACTGAAAAAGGGCCGTCTGCAAATATTACCCTTGCTAACGGCAATCAAGTAAGTGTAACTAACCTTTTACAGTATGACAACGAATTTATCTGGAAAGCTAATAAAATTACAATCAAGCTATCAGAAATATCTGAAGACAAGCGCAACAGTAACCGCCCACATAAATATCTAGTTTATGCCCAAATTAACGATGAAACTGAGAACAACAAACCCAAGTTTAGGGCATTAGGAACACTTGCTAAGGAGCAAGAAAATAAAGCCGAAGAGATAGGAATTGGACTTGGACAGGAAGTAACGTCTAACAGAATAGCCTTCCAAGCTGAACTAAGCGAAGGTCAAATTAAACTTCTTTACCAAAAAGCCTACCAGATAGCAGAAGAATTTTACAATTCAATTCCAGAAGGACAAAAGCTAGCAATGGCAGCTGCTACCTGGGCAGTATCAACTACTCGTGAGAGTAGTAGTGATAAAAGTAGCGATTACCAAAAGAAAGTTTCTAATTTCGCCTTTGCTGCCTTTTCTGAAGAGATTATCAGTCAGTTAGACACACTCAGATTTAACGAGTTTAGTATCACTGGCTTCGACAGGAGTAGTGAATTATTTCATGAAAATAAACCTCAAAATATTCGATTTAATCTAGCTGAAGATGGAAAAAGTGTCATTGAACTCCAGAACCAGGAAGGTAATTACGAAACATTTGGAAATATAGAACAAAGTAACGCCAGACTACCAATTGGTAGTGTTGCTATTGCCAGCGTTGAAAAAGGTGAAGTATATACCACCTCTATTACAACCAAAGTACCCGGACTTCCAGAACTTACCTTTAAAGTAGGTGAAGTTAATAAGTTTGGAAATTCCCAAAGGTTCAATAATGAGCCTGTAATGTTAACAATCGAAAAGGTTGACCTTATTCGGGAAGACTATAGCATTTATCTTCAAAATGGTAATAAACCTGAGAAATTAGGCAACATTGATAAGGAATCAATTAAAGAGGGTATTGCTGAAGGTTGGCTAGCAGAAAAACCCGGTAATGGGCAACAGTTACAGCTTAAAATTCAAACCATCATCACCGGACAAAATGCCTATGCAATAGCAGAGACATCTAAGGGAAACTTTTTACGAATTAATATTACTAATCCAAAGTACAAAAAACAGGAGATTAGCAACCAAGCATTTAAAGAAACTTTAGTTCGGGCATTTGATAAAAAGCACGTTTATATTGCTAAAATTGGCGATCAATCACTCGGTATTATTGGTCAGCATAGTGAACGCCTTGAAACCGAGTTAAATAGAGAGAATGTACAAAGACAGTGGCAAAGGAAAGAAAGTAGCACTGTACAAAAACTAATTGATACGGGTATTATTCGCTTAAACCAACAACGAACTACTATCCCTGTACAGATTACCAGTAATGAAAGTACCTGTAAAATAACTATTAATCCAGAAACAGTAGAGTATCCCGACAAATGGGTTAAGCGCAGTCAGCTTATCAGTAATGAGAAGTCTGTCAGAAACGAACAGCAAGAAAAACGTAACCAAATACTCGGTAAAATTAATGAACGTCCTACAATCATATTCCAAGATAAAGAACAAAAATTAGTAGGGCTTTTAGGATTAGCAGTTGACGAAAATATAGCCGACAAAACTAAAAAGTATCTAGAAAAAGTAGGAGTATCATACGAACAGCTTACCGGATCACAAGCTCGGTTAGAAGCCAAAAAAGGTATGAGTGTATTCGTACTCGATGAAAGTACCATGAGTGGCGAATTAAAACAAACATTTATTGACCGGGCTGGTGGTAATATCAAGAGTGCAAATACATCATCACAACCCACTCCAATTATTCCAGAACAAACTGTATATTTTTATAACCCAAACCAACAATATAGTTCTCCAGATGGATCGCAGATAGAAACTAAAGAAGCTCTCGGATTAGTTGTTCCCGCACAAGACGCGATCGCTGTAACTACTTGGCTAGAATCAAAATCTACTGAAAATCATTATTTTATTGAGAGTAACACAGCTACATTTATTTTTAATAAAAATGAGATTAGTGAAAAAATAAACGAAGAATTAAATAGTTTACTTGGAGAACCGATTAATATCGGTGAAGTTGAGGGATTTTACCACTATGAACAGCTTAGTGCAGAGTTAAATCAAAAAATTGCGACTGAAGGTAGTCGTTTAGAATTAAACCAAATTCCAGAAAATAGTGAGTACAAAAAAGCTCTACAAGCACTACCTAACCGTCCCAGAGAGCTTAATCAAGAAGATTCTCCAGTACTAATTATTCCTGCAAAAGCTGTACCAGAAAAGAATATAACTAACATTCAATCAGGTATTAATGCCACAGTTGCAGGAATTTCACAAATTTATCAAAACTCAGTTGAAGTACAAGTATCAAAAAAAACGAAAATAGAAACTAAAAACCAAGCAATATTACTACCAAACTCGCGTCAAGCCGATCAAACCAAAGCTGTCGAAATATTGGGTAAGATAAGCGAGGAAAAAGTAGAACAATTGCGATCGCACCTTGAAACCCACCTCAAACCTATACTTGAAAACGATAAATCCAACTACGCACTACTAAGACAAGTCGCATGGGTCGGTGCAAAATGGGATTTGAAGGATAAAGACTTCAAGCCAGGGATACAAGACGACAAGTTAATGGAACTTGTCAAGCAAGTATATCCTGATGCTGATATTGTGCTGGTCACTTACTCCGAGAACCCCGGCACTGGCATCAACTACCACCGCGATGACTCCTATGCCACAACGGAAGCCCGCAGCATTAATATCGGAAATTCTGATTGGGGATATCGCGCCGCTAAGGAACGAATGGCATGGACTAGGGAGGAGAATCAGGACGCACAATACCAAGAGTTTAAACTTGAGTCCGGTACTGTAACGCGCTTTAACTGCAAGAACGAACACGCTGCCCTCAATACTGAGGCTGGCAGATGGTCTATCAACATCTGGTCAATTAAAAATGACCTGGGCAGAGAAAACAGCGTTCGCCAAAAATTTGAGAACTTCCTCGCCTCAAACCAACCTCCTCGTGCGATAGTCCAAAGCAACAGCGACCTCACCATCAAAACTAACGAGTGGACACCTGGGGGAGAAATTAAAGTAGAGCGCAGTTATACCAGCCTCAGAGAAGCCACCCGAAACATACCCTCACACCCTTTAAACCAACCAACTGTAGAAGAAATTATCGCCATCGGGAATTCCACTGCCGCACGCGCTGCTAACCCTGAGATTCCAGACAACCCGACTATATCTGGAAAACCAGTACCAATGGTTTATTCGCTGCATCTGCACGGCGAACCTTCCAAAGTACCAGCTGATACAACTATCGATGCCATGCGGGGACACGGTAGAATACACACTACCCGAGGTGTAGACTACCACAAAACTTATGGTGTCAAAGAGGGAGATATTGCGATCGCTCAAGGTAAAAACGGCGAGCAAGTTGCTTTCCGGGTGGGTAAGCAATACAAAATTACCCCCGAAATGATTCAAGATCCAAGTTACCAGCAAGCGTGGGCGAAATGGGAAAAGCATTCACCGAAAGAACTTACCCAAACCCAGGCGAGTAAGAGTCAGCTATATGGCTTATTCATGGAGCCGCTAGGGGATTATGTCAATGGCAAAGTTGTTCCATTCCCAGCCATTCAAAAACAACCTGCAACTCCAGTAAATATCAGTCCTGACTCCAAAGATGGGCTTGGAGTAGCACTCAGTCTTGCTACTGCACTCGCAAAAGAACAAGGCAAGCTACAAAACGATTACCAAGTTTCAGTCAATAATAATCCAGAAGCTCCCGCCGGACAGTATGGAGTAGAGAACCATGTCCAAAAACCTGAAGGAGTAGCATACGCATCCGCCGAACACGCATTTAACCACCAAAAGCAGTTGCATCCATCGGCTGATGAATACAAGCTAATGGTAGAAGTGCTTCAGGCTAAACTCGAACAACACCCGCGGCTAACTGAGGCGATCGCTAAACGCGGAGGAACTGAGTGGCTGGAAAACTGTACGGCAGTTGCTACAACGGGGGGAACCCCAACGGACAGTTGGCTCAAGTCGGGAAACCCGCCCACGCGACTGTCCTCCACAACGCACTGCCTCACCAACATAACTAACGCCCAGGATAAAAGGTGGGAAGGTAAAGGTAAAGAATCCGCATTTATTCAAGCCCTCAGCGAAGCATATATCAATGTAGTTGAAAAGTCACAACAAACTACAGTACAAACCCAGCAGGAAAAGTCCGAACAGACTGATCGCCCGCTGACAAATCCACTATCCCAACTCGAACCGATAAACGCCGCCGTCGCTGAACACATGAAAAAAGATATTGCGATGGCACAAATAGCTACCCAGTTTATCGGTAAATCAGCTGCGCCCCCCGAAACACCTTCAAGCACTCGGAATTACGAGCAAGCATGGGGAGAACGCGCCAACACTGGAAATTACTCAAAAGACGACATCATTATGGTATCCGGATCTGGCCCGTGGCGCGGAGTGACAAGCGAGCAAATCGCCCAAACTTTTGAAAATCATTACAAACGGTTACTTAATAAGGCAATAGAAGCCAAAAGCTCTTTCATAGTCGGAAACGCACAAGGAACTGATCAATTAGTTGAAAATTATCTTCAAGAAAAAGGCTACAAAGTAGAACAAACTTCCCAAGGATACGCTGTATTTAATCCTATAGAAAATATCAAAATTAATATCAACACTATTTCTTCCAATACACAAGTATCACATAACCCATTTATTACTAATGACAAGAGCATTTTATCTCCACAACAAAGCCAACAACCAAATATTGACCAAGCACTTGCATCACCTTCTCAACCCAGAATACAGCAGTTTGGAGCGATGGATAGCATTATCGAGCGGATGAAAGCTAATACAGTGCAAAATCTTCAAGACTGGTATGTAGCAGCTGAAAAGCTCGGTAAATCAGAAACATATCTCAATAGAATTCAGGAGGTAACTGATTTATACATCAAAGAAAATATCAGTCTTGAGAACGCTTTTAAGGCAATGGAGCAAGATATTAAGGAGCTAGAAAAAATTAATGAAATGACCAGTCTTTCCCAAAGTTTAGTTAAAATCATTGGACAGGAAGATATCAATGGCATTATGTCAGTACAAACAGAAAAATACCAAATTGCTACAAAAGTTCAAGACAAAATTTACTTAGTTAAAGATAAAAATGACAACATATTATTATATGTCAAAGAAGGAAGAACCCAAGTAAGTAACATTAGTGATGAAACATTACAGGACTTTCAACTCATGAATTCCCGTATCGATAATGCTCTCAAAAATGTCAAAAAAGATTTAGTGGAGAGGTAATTTTAGCATGAAAGAACTAATCGAACTTCCAGTAGAAGGTTTAACTCCGGCTATGCAAGCCAGTCTCCTCAGAGAATTGATCAAACAGCTTAACATCCCTGATGATAAATTTGAAGAATCTGCAAAAAAGCCTCCAACTGCTGAGGAACGAAAACAGGCTGTGTTAAACTTAAATTCAGAAATGAATAGAATCAGTGAAATAGCGCAAGAGGAAGTAAAGTTAAGCTCGACAGAAATTGAACCTATCATTTCTGTTAATTCAGTTAGTCAAAAACTATCTTTACAACCCGAAGTAAACCAGTCTAAAGAAAATACAATTGAACCAGAGATTCTAAAAAATCTCACAACTAAAAATGACGACAATAATGGCAAACCAGTAGAAGAAACTCCAGAAGACAAAGTACAATCTCTTACCGCAGATTTTCAAATTAGACAGTTTGTTATTCCTATAATTTTAGACCGCTTAGATATATTGGGAAAATCAGATAAAGAGACACAAGGTATTATTTATGAAAGTGAAGAATATACCGCAAGTCTAAAATTAGAAGAAGATTCGCAAACTCTTAGCCTTGATAGAAATTGGCCTGATTCCGAACAAAGTCGAGAAGTACTCTTGGCATCTTGTGACAATAACTCAGAAGAGTACTCTATCACCATTAATAATCTCACCAAAGAGGAATTTCAACGTTTCAAGACTCTGTTCAATGAGCAACAAGCACGCCGTGAACAGAGTCAAAAAAAATTCAAAAACCAGGATTCTGCTAAAGAGCTAGATTAAATCAACCCAAACCACACACCATACATAAAAGCTATAAATCCAAAAATCAGCTTTTTATTAAAACTCAGTGGAGTCTTTGGACAAATAACAACCACAACAGCAAAATAGTAAAAAGACGCAGTAAAGTCAAACAAACTCGTCGGGTTAACAGGCAATCTGCCTAACCCGACCAAACATAGCATCCCCATTAAAGACCAAACAACAATCGTTTCTATCCATCCTAAAATTTTATCGCTCTTCATAAAAAATTATTTATTCCTCCATCAATTCGCTAATAACTATTAAAACCAGTACTGATAAATAAAATCATCTAGTAAATAGATTGCTTAATGAAAACTATATAAACCACCCAATTACTTTGTAAAATTTTTACAAATAATAATAAAGATTTTAAATAAGCTAATTATTTTATAGTAATTGTAAAGATTAAAAATTCTAAAAAAGCTAAGTGCTATAAGTATTATTATCAGGGACAATACCAAACCAAAAAAGCATATAATATGAAACCTATTAATGTTGTCATCATTGAAAATGAGAACATATCTAGGATTGGCGCGGCAACAATATTATCTGAAACTGGTGCAATCCAAGTCTGTGGCGTTGCCAAATACGGAAAACAAGGAATAGAAATTGTTGACAAAGAAAAGCCAGATATCGTAATCATAAATATTGATTTACCGGATATCGATGGCATTGATGTAATAAGCACAATTAAATCCAAACACGCATCAATTAGAATTGTGGTTATGACTGCAAATAGCAGCCGAGATACCATTAACGCAGCAATTAGTAATGGCGCAGACTGCTACTACGCTAAAAATAGCGTTAGAGAAGAAGTAGGAGAAAGATTCGTTGAAGCAGTAATGGCTGCGTACAATAATGAATCATGGATTGACCCAACTATTAATCGTATTCTGATTGATAGTCTCAGGTCAAATGACACACCCGATAGAAATGCACTAGATTTGCTAAGTGATTTCTCTAATAAAGAAATCACAGTTCTTCAATTAGCTGCCGGAGGCATGAAAAATAATGAAATTGCCAATGTCATGTATGTTTCAGAAGGTACAGTAAGGTCATATCTACATAATTCATTTATAAAGCTAGGAGTCAAAGATAGGTTAAACGCTATCCGCGAAGCAATCCGCCTGGGAATCCTCAGCTTTACAGACATGAAAATCGAAGAAGAAGTTACTCAAGAAACCCACACAAGAGTCAAAACAAACCAAAAAAGTCAAAAAGATACAGCTAAAACGAGTAATAAGGGATACAAAGGCTGGGTTGCCTAAAAAATTAATCAACTGCAATTATGCAGCCACCTGAATACTTTTTCTGCTGGCGGCAAGTTTTAATGATGGCGGCGTTTCTAACATAAATACTACGTGCTATCTTACCTTCATTGGATTTAGCCCAATCTAGAAGCTTTTTATCTTCAGATTGTAAGATGGCAGATCCAGAAGCCGCCTGCTGAAAAGTTACACTTCCAGCGATAGTCTTGTATGTAAAAACACCAATTGCAGCGCCTAAAGCCAGTACAAAACCCAATACCCCGGCCACTTGTGCCAATCGCCAATTACTTACACCGAAGTGAGGCAAAATCCCACCAGCTTGCTTAGTCATCTTAACTAAATCCTTCGCCGCTTCTGCGATCGCACTTTTTTGTTGGTGTATAGCCACCTTAGAAGCACTATTAAGCTTATCGTCTACCATGTCAGTCCAACCCACCACAAGGGAGTCAAGCCTACCTGGTAGCTGCTGCAACGCAAACTGAGTTGTACCCAGTTCCGCATATAGGTTAAACAAGGGGTCATCAGGCCGAATACCCAATTTAAGTATCCAATCAGTAACCTCTGCTTTTTTTTCTTCAGAATATTCTGCAACAACTTTTTCAACAACTTTTGCAATATTGGTCATAGGTTGTTTAAATAGTCAATTTTAAATCTCACGGTTAATTTGGTAAAGCAAATACTTACCATTTCTCAGATTCAACATCTTCAGTTACATCAAGATTGGAAGGACTTTGTTTACTTACACCCGGAGAAACTAATTCTGCACAGTTGATACTCAACCCTAGATAATTAGAAGCTATTCCATTAGAAACAATAGAGTTATGAAAATTCTCCATCCAGTTGAATACTATCGAACGCTGAATAGTATTAAGAGGAGAGTTAGTTTCAATCAGTTGAGTATAAGGTAAACTAGCATCCTCAAGCAACTGGTAAAAGTCATTATGCAATCCACCTAAAACTAGTTCCAAGCCGTTTAATTTTTTAATATCAGCTTGGAATTGACTCCCCTCATAGTGTCTAAATTGCTTGCCAAAGTAATGATTTTGGATAACAGCATAATCAACCTGACTACCAAAATGCTGATATAAATCCTGAAGATAATCTTCAACACAGTCTTTACGGTGTGATATCGGGTGCAAGAAAGTAACACGATATCCCAGACAATTAAGGTTTTCTATCAGTGAAACATCCCTCTCAAAAAACTTGAATTCTCGGAGGTTTTGACCTGGCATATCAGTCAAAATCACTTCAATTTTCGGAAACATTTCTAAGTCGAGTAATAACCTATCAGAATCACCTCTAGAGAATCCCAAATGGTTTATCTCAAAGCGTTGTGTTTGATACATCGATAGCTTATTGCGATGCCCGTGGTAGAAAACACGCACATTGAGTTTATTTTTCAAGTACAACTCTAGTAAGAGCCTAGAAGCTGTGGACTTACCTACACGAGCATCACCCGATGTAATCACAAAACGCTTTCTAAACATAATAAACTAAGCAAACTACTAAATTAAGCAGCTATATTTTCAGATTGTAAATTTGAATCTTGATTTTTAGCTTTTTCTTTTTCTTCATTTTCTCTAAGCTCTTTAGACTTTTCAACAACTGCTGGATAGTAACAATCATCTGGTTGTATATCAAAACCAAATAAATTAAATGCTGGCTTGATTTGCGCTTCAAACTCAGCAAGCCAAGATTTAATTCTCGACTTAATCACAATATTTGTTCCTTTATGAGTCTGACCTTCATTAAATGTCAGAGCATGGCGGTCAATAAAGTCGTAGGATTTGTAGAATAAATCTGGCATCACAAGTTCTACTAGACCTTCTGCAAGCATATTTTGACGTAGAAAAGCGTCATTATATCGCTCAAATTTTTCTTCTTCACCATGAAATAAGTTCTTGACGACAATATAATCTACTTGATCTTTACAAAGTTCACGCAGTTTTTCTAGAACATTTATGGAATCAAGAACCCTACTAATCACTGAAACCATCGTAACTTGACAATTAATATCGGTTTTAAGCACTTCAAAAAATGAAAGTTCTTTGACATAACTTTCAAAGAAACCTCCAGATTGTGCTGGTAAGTCTAATAGCGTAATAGGACAATCACTCTCATCTAAATTAATTAATAAATCGTCAGCACCACCTCTATGGAAAATATCAATGTAACGTATTATTGGTCGGTAGTCTTTTTTGAAATATCTTTCTAACTGAGGATTTCTTAAGTCAGCTTCATAAGTAACACAAGGTAAATTTTTATTAATGTACAGTTGAAACAGCGCCCGTGCAAAGGTGCTTTTTCCCACGCCACCTTTATCACCTGTGACAATTATTAGCCGCTTTTGAGGTTTACTATTATTACTATTGGTTGTATTATCATCAGACATGACTTTATTACCCTTATTGGTTCTATTTTGAGACATAGCAATCCTCTACAACGCAAATACACTTTGTTGATGTAAATCGAAACTTTTAAACCTTATTTTTCATAAAAAATCATTTGTAATAATTGAAATACGTTTAGTATAAGCAAGCTTTAACGATGAGACTAATTGGTTATATAGGTATCTGCAAACCACATAAAATGGCTACATCATTCTATGAATACTTCCAGAATAAATAATCATAAATATACTTATGCAAAAAATTTAATATCTGTATCAATTCTAAAATGCTCATATACTTGCCCTGATAATTAGCTATATAAGGAAGCAAATAAATACTCATTATTCAATGAAATCTGACTACTCTCTTTTACATAGATTGGTTCTATTATGTAAGCTCTATCTCAAAAAGCAAATCAACAAAAATTCAATATTTAACCAACATTCGTTGATATATAAATTAGTAATAAATTTCATACAGTTTGCTTAAAATACGGATGGCTACATATTTGTTAATAAAATCAATAACTTTATAAAAACTAATTTTCAATATTTTCAAAGTTTGGGTAAACCCTTATTCTAAGAAAGTTTAACTCTACCTGAGACACGTAATTTAATTAAGGGTATTAAAGCTAAGTATTTAACATCAGAACAATCTGAATCGAAAGAAGTAAAAGTAATTATTCAATAAATCAGTAGTGGATTATCTGAGATAACTTTAGCTAATGCTATAGGAATCCTACTTGAATCTTGCTCAGTATACTGAGCAAGAAAGCTTTGTATCTCAAGCTTCTAAGGAGTTTAGTTGTTCAAAAATCAAATAGGAGTCCTATAGTCGTGAACAACTTCAATCTTTACAAGAAATCTTGGAGCAGAAATTAAATGAAATTGGTAAGTTAATCGGATAAAACTTTTTTTATTTGGACTGTACTGACTCAACAGCCTGCTCCAACTCAATCAGCTAATGGTGCAAAAACTTAAACTCAAAGCCAAAAAAATTAAAATTTAAGTATTGCTGTCCCTTTCAATGTACTAGCTTGCTAAACCAGGCAAACCCCGCATCTGACGTAGAGCATTTAAGCAGGGTGGGCAATCGCAGCCAAATAAAGCTATGGAAGTTTCACTCTCTTCATGAGTGAATTCTAACTCAGGAAACTCTTGGATACGGGCATAGGCTAACTCTACAGCCCTACCCTGCTCTAGTTGGGCTTCGGGAGCGGTAAACTCTACAACTCTATCCTCATTTGGTTGAGCTTGGGCTGGTTTCACCTCTGGTGTAGATGCAGAAGCAATAGTATTGCTAACCCGTATGCAGACCATTTTGATTCGCCGTCAGCGAAAGTCTTTCTGGCTCACCTTAGTTGGGTTAGTTTGCATGATTCTGATGTGGCTTATCTGGGCATTATTTATTCAACCGATTAATCAGCAAATTGATACCTGGACTCCAGTTAATGCTCCAAGTAACTGGGCTGACCTTCGTTATCAGTGGCCTTTTTACCATTTGGTTCATCTCGGAATTGCATCGCTGGGGATGCTGGCACTAACCTTATCATTGTTACTTGCAAAAAGAGTGAAATGGGCAGTAGAGTAGAAAGTTACATTAAGAACTTAATGACCCAGGTTTAATATTTTTATCACCCTAATTGAATCGTCTAAAATTTAGGAGTCTCAGACCCTTGCTGTGTTGTATCAAATCACTGTACCAAATAGAGTTTAGACTATGACCTGTCTGCACCTCACAATTTTGTACATCGAAAGTGGCAGTGGTACTAAACAGTTTTTTAGCGGTATAAACCATATCATAACTACTGCTGTTTGAAAAAAAATTAAGATTTTGTTTAAAATTTCATCCTGTTTTCATCGTCAGCGTTCAACATAGAAATATAAGTTCTACTCAACTATGAATAGAACTTATATTTTTTGTAATAGGCTTGAATGAATGACTTTATTAAACATAAATTCCTCCCTAAGAGTGATATTTTGTCATTCTGACACACCATTTGCTACAGCACAAAAGCCAATTTACAAATAACGACGGTGGCTGATGTAATTAGACATTGCAATAGAGCTATACACAACATCCTCTTTATTTGCAATCTCACTAAAATTAGGCTGTAAGCATAACAGAAAATAAGCCTTATTGAGTGAGCGAGTTCATGAAGCAGTACTTACGGTAATTTTGCCAAATTACTCATTCTTTTAGTAGATGTTAAATATGAATTATCTCACCCAATCTTCATCGTTCAAGAACTTTTCTAGCTCTGAATGTAACAATCGTAATAGATACAAAAAGATTGGCTCTGTAGATGTTACCCAAGCACTGGGAAATGTACCGATTGTACGGCTGGGAAACATCTCTCGTGTATGTCTTGAATCAGAATGTTTATTAAAGCTTGAGAGCTGCAATCCTGGAGGATCAATTAAGGAGAAAAATGCGGTTTACCTCGTTACGCGTGCGGAGGAAGAGGGACTTCTTACACCTGGAGGTACGATTATCGAGTCAAGTTCAGGCAATTTTGGCGTTGGGCTGGCAATGGTGGGAGCGGCACGAGGATATCGAGTCATTATTGTAGTTGATGCAAAAACTGCTCCACCGTTTCGGGGAATGCTTGCAGCATACGGTGCAGAACTTGTGGATGTACCTCTTCACGAAGCAGACGAATCAGGCTCGATGCAAAAGGCACGAATGAAACGGGCGAAAGAGCTTGCAGCAACTATTCCTCATGCTTGGTATCCGTGTCAGCACTTAAATCCTCTAAATCTTGAGGCACATTCATACTACACGGCGCGTGAGATTGAAGCTCACTTTCCTTCTGACCTCGATGCTGTGGTGGTTGGTGTTAGCACTGCGGGGCAGATAATGGGAATTGCCCGCTATCTTTTACCCCGGTTTCCTGGACTGCAAGTTGTTGGTGTCGATGTGGAGGGGTCAGTGATTATGGGAACACCAGCAAAACCATACAAGATGACAGGTATTGGGTTATCATTTTTTCCACCTAATCTCGATCTCTCGCTCCTAAGTCGTGCTTATGTAGTGCCTGAAGCGATCGCCTACTCGGTGTGCCATGCACTTGCACGTCGTGAGGGATTACTTCTGGGTGCGTCAACTGGGGCAATTGTGGCTGGTGGTTTGCATCTGGCGCGTGAGCTTGGCCCCGATGCACGTATTCTCATGATCAACCCCGATAGAGGCGATCGCTATCTTGAAACTGTATATGATGCCAATTGGCTTGACCATCATGGGTTTGCACTGATCGAAGGAGAGCATCTTGATCAGGCGATCGCCTCACTGAGTCCCGTGTATTTTTAGTATCTCATCGGATAGCATTAAAAAATTTCATGAATACCCCACCCCAGCTTGAGGAAGGTAAGAACGCACTTCAAGAGCGATCGCTCCTGACGCTACTCACCCAATTTATCCCTCTTTCTCTGTCCGATGTAGCCATGACTCTTGGCGATCCGCTTCAGACAGCAGCACTCAGTCGCCTTGCATTCCCTCAAGAAACCTTAGCAGGAGTAGGTGTCGTCAAGGCAGTTGCTGTATTTCTGGAAAGCCCCATTATTATGATCCTTCATGCCTCAACCGCACTGGGGAATTATAACGCGTCTCGGCGGGCGCTTTGGCAGTTTACAATGATTGCAGGACTCTCCCTCAGTGGGATCTTTCTGGTACTCACCTGGGAACCTCTATATAACTGGCTTCTTATTGATGTATTTGGAGTCAGTTCTTTCATCGCCACACGAGGCAGAACTCCCTTTCTTTTGATGTTCCTGTGGCCGTTCGTCATTGCTTGGCGACGATTCTTTCAAGGGCTTCTGATCCGCGCTCGAAAAAGTGTTCCTGTAGGATGGGCAAGTGTTGCACGATTTACTTGGGTAATTGTAGCCTTGGCAATAGGAGTGAATCTTAAAAGTGATGGGGCAGTGCTTGCGGGTATTACTATGATGGGAGCAATACTTATTGAAGCAATGCTAGTCACATGGTTCTGTTCGCGTCTTAGTATTGCCACTATTCTTGACCAGCAGACACACCAGGATATTAAGAAGCTTCCTAAAACCTTTCAAGGTGTCACATTTTACTATCTTCCCCTTGCCTCAACAATGCTGCTAATCTGGGGTGCGAGGGCAATACTCTTGAGTTTCGTTGCTCGCTCATTCGATGGTAGTCTTGCTCTTGCTGTATGGCCTGCTGCCTGGGGACTGGTTCTTTCTATTGCCAACGGTACACGAATGGTTCAGCAAGTAGTAATTTCCTCTTATGAAGAGACTTCAAAGCAGACACTTGCTACTTTCGTAGTTCTTGTCGGTTTGGGTTTTACCTCGATACCACTTTTTCTAGGGTTTACCAGCCAAGGATTCTCGCTGCTTCGCCAGTTTTTTGGTGATAATCCATCTCTTGTAGAAGCAGCAATTCCAGTCATACAAGTGCTTTCGTGTTTACCCCTCCTCCTTGCACTCCAAAATACATTTCAAGGGCTTTTGATTCACCGCGCAAAGAACTGGTTCATTAATCTGGCAACGTTAATTGCGGCTGCCCTCACCTTGATAGTATGTGGAAGTCTCATTTTCACTGGACATAGTGGAGCTACTTCAGCAGCCTATGGAATGATTGCGGGAATTGTGAGTGAAATTCTGGTACTTATTTTCGCACTGCAACGTCAATAATTCAGTGCAAAAATGGCGTTGCCGAATTGAATGATGAAATTCCAAATACAGGAGCGATCGCACTAGACAAACTACTATGGTGTATGGGTTATAGATGTTTGCGTAGGTGCGATCGCTCCCTATTTCTAATTTACAGTTTTCCACAGACAAGAGACTTAACTATTTAGATAAACCTTTATGCTTCCAAAATTGTTGGTATGGGGTGCTTCGGGACATGCCTTAGTAGTGGCAGATATAATCCGATTACAAGAAAACTATGAAATTGTCGGCTTTATTGACGATCTGAATCCACAGCGTCGTGGCGAAAAATTTTGCGGAGCGCCAATTCTTGGGGGACAGGAACAATTAGATATTTATAATAAAAGCATTAAGTACATAATTTTTGGATTTGGTAATTGTCAGGCACGATTAAATTTATCTCAATTAGTTGAGATAAAAGGTTTTACTTTAGCAAATGCTATCCATCCAAAAGCAACAATTGCTGCTGATGTATCTATAGGAGCGGGAGCCGTCATAGCAGCAGGAGCAATAGTTAATTCTCAAGCAAAGATTGGTCAAAATGTGATTATTAATAGTTGTGCGAGTGTTGACCATGAGTGCGTAATAGAAGATGGAGTTCATATTTCCCCAGGTGTTCATTTAGGAGGAAGAGTAACTGTGGGAAGTGGAACTTGGGTAGGAATTGGAGCGACAGTCATAAACAATGTGCGGATAGGTAGAAATACGCTGATTGGAGCTGGTGCGGTTGTCGTCAATGATCTAGTTGATGGTGTCCTGGCATACGGTGTCCCGGCTAAAGTAATAAGAAAAATCGAGTTATAAGAGCTGATTCGTAAACAAAATCTAAAGAGAACTAAATCTGCCTTGACTAAGGTTATAGGCTAAATCGAGTGTAGTTATGTTGTTGTCGATGAGCCGTCTACCTACAATTGAGAATCCGTATCGCAAACCCTACCCAAGCGATTTAAGCGATGCTGAATGGTTAATTCTCAAGCCTCTTCTACCTACACCTAAGGGGTTTGGGCATCCTGTAGAAGTAGATTTACGAGAAATCCTAAGAGGTAATTTAAAGTATTAAATACTACAAATGCTCTTTGAGCAAAGATATAATAGCGTTTTTTGTCGTATTTCTCGTTGCTTTTCCAGTGTTGATGGGTATTGCGATCGCTTCAGGAGTTTTTCGGCTCGTGGTTTGGTGACAGAAATACTTGGTGGAGTGGTTGTTGGGGATATTTCTGGATTAGCATTGCAAGTTAGTGGGTGAGCTTCATTGCTAATCTCTTGTCCTAATTTCATCCCAATTTCATATCTATGTGAAAAACTATTAAGTTAAGTGGTTAAGTTGGCTTCGTGAACAAATTACAAGAGTGAAACCGCTTGCTTGCCAAAAGCAGTTCTCGAAATCCCGCTTAAAAAGTCAACCAACGTCTAAGCACAAATCCAGACCATAGTAACTCAAGGACACAAAATAGCGATGGGAATCTCTAACAGTCTCCAACCACCTACAGTAATTCGTTGTGTTTCCGGCACACTCCTGAGCCTTTTATTACTGACAACTCCCACGGCTGTATTAGCTGGTGCTGGACACGATCATACCGGTGGAAGTTCATTTCAGGGTGGTGGAAGCGAAGCAAGTGGTTCTGTCGAAGTTGATGCCGAAACCGCCCAGAGGCTAGGAATTAAAGTCGAACCAGTGAAACGGCAACAGCTGGCTTTGGGTATTAAAAGTACTGGACAAATTGAAACCTTACCTAGCCAAAAAGTGGAAGTGAATACCCCAATTACAGGGGCAAAAGTGGTTGAATTGTTGGTGGAACCCGGTGCTGTAGTCAAAAAAGGTCAACCCCTTGCCGTTGTTACCAGTCCTGACTTGGTGGAGTTACGGGTTAGTTCCCAAGAAAAACGAGCGGAAGCTATAGCTTCTTTGCAGCAAGCGCAAGCCGATTCCAGATTAGCTCAACAAAATTATCAAAGGTATTTACAAATATCTAACGCCGACATTGCCCAAGCACAAAGCCAGGTAGCGTTTGCTGAAGAAAAATATAATAAGGATTTACAGTTAGCTAATGAAGGCGCTTTACCACGTCGCAACGCGCTCGAATCTCAAACACAATTAGCGGAAGCAAAAGCCAAACTCACCTCAGCTAACAGCAGACGAGATATCATTGAAAGCGAAGCCCAAATGAAACGCGCTCAGTCTGCTGTTCAAGTAGCACAAGAGCGTTTACGTCTTAGTGATTCTGCTTATAATACTAGACTACAACAAATAGGGAACCGTCCCAATGCCAAAGGATTGGTAACAGTGACTGCTCCCATCTCCGGTAAAGTTGCCGATCGCCAAGTTACCCTTGGTCAAACTTTTAATGATGCAGGTGGCACACTCATGACTATTGTCAATGATAGTCGGGTTTTTGCCACAGCCAATATTTATGAAAAAGATTTAGACAAAGTAAAAGTAGGTCAAAGAGTAAGTCTAAAAGTTGCTAGCTTACCAGACCGTACCTTTTCTGGAAAGATTACACAGATTGGTGCGGTAGTACAAGGGGAAACACGGGTTGTCTCAGTACAAGCTGAAGTAAATAACCCAGGCGGACAACTCAAACCTGGAATGTTTGCGGAATTGGAGGTACTAACAAACCAATCATCCGCACCTATTTTGGCGGTTCCTAGCTCGGCTGTAGTCGATGCGAATGGGAAAAAAATGGTCTACGTCCAAAATGGGAATGCTTTCCAATCTGCGGAAGTGACCTTGGGTCAAACCTCTGGGGACATGGTTGAAGTGAAGACGGGTTTGTTTGAGGGAGATGCGATCGTCACCCAACGTGCACCCCAACTTTACGCTCAATCATTGCGGGGTGATAGTAAACCAGAAGAAGAACACAACGAAGAAAGTGGTTCTCATGCAGAAGAAACTGAAGTTAAAACTAACAGTTTCCCACTACCTTTGTGGTTAACAGCAGGTGGAGGAGTAGCACTTGTAGTAGCTGCTTTCATGGGAGGTGCTTTCTGGTCTAATCGTCGTACCCGTTTAGTACCAGCAGGTAATTTAGAGTACGACGGGTTCAATTATGAAACAGAGGTTTATCTCGACAACCACAAGCAACCAACCCTGTCTACTTCTGATAAAAATCTTGAGGAGCATGATCGTCCTCGACATTCAGATGGTGGTTAGTGATTAGCGAAGTTGCAGATAATACCTGAAGTTTGGTTCTGTTAAATTTTCTAACATCAAACCAACCTACAGCAAGACTATTTAGATTGTGAACAGACAGTTTATAAATCTCACGCTCCAGACGTAAAGAGTATAAGAATGTAGTTTGTTCATATCCTATTTAGGAATAGTTCGCTTTGGGCTGATTTGGGGCTTAATGCTAGCAACAGCCACACCTAATATTTAAATTTACTTACTCGTTTATCACGAATAAATAAACCTTTCGTCATTTCTTAACCAAAAACCAAATGATTAGTACAGTTGCTAGATGGGTAATTTCTCGACGCTGGCTTATAGTAATTGCTGCGCTCATTTCCACATTAGTCATCATCTTTAATACCATTCCCAAAATGCCGCTGGATGTTTTTCCAGCCTTTGCACCTCCCCAAGTCGAAATTGAGACAGCAGCCCCTGGACTAGCGCCAGAAGAAATCGAATCTTTGGTGACATTACCAATTGAAAGTGCCATTAATGGAACTCCAGGCTTAACTACCGTTCGTTCCTCTTCTTCAGCCGGACTTTCTGTAGTCAGAGTTGTTTTTGGCTGGGGAACAGATATCTTTCAAGCCCGCCAGTTGATACAAGAACGACTGCAACAAGCCGTAAGCAAGCTACCAGAAGGAGTCGAAACCCCACGAATTGCTCCCACTAGCTCTCCCATCGGTACTGTATTAAAGTACGCCTTGACTGTGGAAGGAGAAGGCAATAATCAATCTGCCACTAAAATCGACCTCATGGAAGTCCGCAGAATTGTTGATTGGCAAGTGACGAATCGCCTTTTAGCAGTTCCCGGTGTCAGTCAAGTACTTGTGTATGGCGGTGATGTGCGTCAGTATCAAGTGTTAGTAGACCTCAACAAACTACAAGCTTTTAATGTATCTTTACAACAGGTAAGTGAAGCTGTACAGGCGGCAAATGTCAATGCTCCTGGTGGCTTTTTAACTACTCCTGATAAACAAACTTTAATTCGGGGAATTGGGCGGATTGAATCCCTTGATGATCTTCAACAATCTGTCATTGTCGCCCGTCAAGGAACGCCCGTCCGCCTGGGAGATGTCGCCCAAGTGCAAATTGGTGGTGCTGTGAAAATCGGCGATGGTAGTTTAAATGGGAAAGATGCTGTTGTGGTGATGGTGAATAAACAACCCCTAGCTGATACTCCCACCGTCACCCGCGCTATTGAAGCCGCAATATCTGAGCTAAAAGCAGGTTTACCGAAAGAAATTAAAGTAAATCAAACCTTCCGCCAAGCAGATTATATCGATACTTCGGTGGAAAATGTCAGGTCAGCCTTGGTGGAAGGTAGTATCATTGCAGCAGTTATCCTCATCCCTTTTTTAATGAATTGGCGGACTCTTGGAGTTGTGCTGTTGAATTTTGCCCTGACCTTTATATTTTCATTGCAAGTATTATCTTTTTTGGGCTTGGGGCTGAATACAATGACTTTGGGAGGATTAGCGATCGCCATTGGTACAGCGATCGATGATGCCATTGTCTATGCAGAAAATGTTTTTCGTTTATTACGACAAAATAAATACTCTCCCAACCCTAGTCCAGTACTGGAAATTGTTTTTGAAGGAGTACAGGAAGTCCAGGAATCTCTGATTGGGGCAACTTTAATTACTATTGTCGTCTTTTCTCCAATATTTGCCCTTGCTGGTGTGGAAGGTCGGATTTTTGGCCCGATGGGTCTTAGTTATCTGGTGGTAGTTGTAGTTTCTAGCTTAGAAGCGCTGCTTGTAAGTCCGGCTTTATGTGCAATTTTATTACCTCACAATAAAATGTCAGTCAGGGAACCCTTTGTACCAAGAGTTTGTAAAAGGATTTATTACCTTTTTCTCGATTTTGCTATCAGAAATTCGGTAATTGTTATTACTGTGGCTGCGGCGGGAATGATAGCAGCAATTATAATTTTCCCAACTTTAGGACGAGCATTTTTACCTGAATTCCAAGAAACAACTTTGGTAAATACTTTAGCACTTTACCCAGGTACATCTTTAGAAGCTACCAATAGTGCTGCTTTTGCTTTGGAAGATAAACTCAAAGACGACCCTAGATTAAAGTATATTCAATTACGCGCCGGACGCGCCCCCAATGATCCGGATGCTGCACCTGTGAATTTGGCTCACCTTGATATTGGGTTGAGTGACAAAGGAATGAAAAATCGCGGAGCTACCGTAGAATGGTTGCGGGAAGAGTTTAACAAAATACCAGGGGCTGCATCCAATATTGGTGGATTTATTGCTCACCGTATTGATGAAATTTTGTCTGGGGTCAGGAGTCAAATCGCGGTCAAAATTTTTGGTTCCGACTTGGAAGAACTTCGCAAGCTTGGAAAGCAAGTTGAAGACGCAATAAAATCTATTCCGGGAATTGTAGATTTACAACTCGAACCACAAATTCCTATTGAACAAATTCAAATTAAGTTTGACCGTGTTGCTGCATCTCGCTACGGTTTAACTATTGGACAATTATCTAATATTATTGAAACTGCGCTCAATGGAAGAGTAGTCTCTCAAGTTTTAGAGAAGCAACAAAGCTTTGATTTGGTTGTGTGGTTGCAACCACAGTATCGCAAAAATCTACAAACAATTGAGAATTTGTTAGTTGATACCCCTGATGGTAATAAAATTCCCTTAGCTAAAGTTGCTACGGTTGCCTATGGCACTGGGCCTAATACTATCAATCGGGAAAATGTTTCGCGTTTAATTGTGGTGTCTGCTAATGCTAAAGGTAGAGATTTGCGCTCTGTAGTGACAGATATTCAAAATAAAGTTAAGGCACAAGTGCAACTTCCTTCAGGTTATTTTATCCAATATGGAGGTCAATTTGAAGCAGAAGAACGAGCTTCACAAAATATTCTGGTTTTCGGTGCTATTTCCTTTGTTGTGATTACAGTACTAATGTATCTTTCTGTGAAATCAATCGCTTCAACAGCAATGATTATGATTAACTTGCCCATTGCATTAGTGGGTGGAGTAATTGCGGTAGCTTTTACAGGTGGAGTTGTTTCTGTAGCCTCATTGGTAGGGTTTGTAACTTTGTTTGGTGTGGCTACTCGAAACGGATTATTATTAGTAGATAATTACACCACAAAAGTTGCGTTAGGGATGTCTTTAAAAGAAGTATTAATTGCTGGATCAATGGAACGACTCAACGCTATTTTGATGACATCTTTAACTTCAGCTTTGGGTTTAGTTCCGTTGATAATTTCAGTGGGGCCAGGGAAGGAAATTTTGCAACCTCTTTCGATTGTAGTGTTAGGTGGGTTGTTTACTTCTACGGCGTTAACTTTGCTGGTTTTACCTGCTTTATATTCTAAGTTTGGTAGGTTTTTGTTACCTAAGCGAAGTGCGGCTGTTGTGGAAAATGGGAAGGTAGTAGGATCTGTGTTGGAAAATTGATTTGGGCGATAGGAATGAAATGTGAATTTTATAGTTTTCACCTTCTAAAACAATCAACTGTCAAAAATATTCCCCCTCCTTCTGATTTGTAAAAATTAACAATATTAAAAGCTTTGATAACTATGTCTCTTGTTTAATGAGCAACTTTACAATTTTTCAAACTTTAATAAATTTAGTAAACCGTCAATAGAAGGTGCTTCAGATGGATCTGGTGAGGAATCTTAGAATATTTCTCATCTCATTAATTTATGTTTATTTATAATTTTTTAAACTTTTGAATTTATTCAATATTGATTCAATGGAGGCTAACCTATTCATGCCTAATTCAGCATCCCAAGTAACTAAACTTAAGAGCAAGAATAACGATTTTTCATCTACAGCAGATATAGTGCGTATCTATCTTCATCAAATTGGACGTATACCTCTGTTAACCCATGAGCAAGAAATTTTTTTTGCTAAACAAGTTCAGCAAATGATGGCAATTATTACTGCGAAGGAAGAAGTATCTGAAAAATTACAGCGTGAACCTACTCTGCAAGAATGGGCTGACAAGATGCAATTGAAAGAAAATGTGCTGCTGCAACAACTAAGTCAAGGACAAATTGCCAAACAGAAGATGATTCAGGCTAATCTGCGGCTAGTGGTATCTATTGCTAAAAAATACCAGAAACGCAATATTGAGTTTCTAGACTTAATTCAAGAAGGTACATTGGGGCTAGAACGAGGGGTAGAGAAATTTGATCCAACTCTTGGATACAAGTTTTCTACTTATGCTTACTGGTGGATTCGTCAGGGAATTACACGAGCGATCGCACAACAATCCCGCACCATTCGTTTACCCATTCACATCGCTGAGAAGCTGAACAAAATTAAGCGTGTTCAACGAGAGTTATCTCAAAAGCTTGGTCACACTGCCGACGTGACTGAAATCGCCCAAGCGCTTAATCTGGAACCCAGTCAGATTCGAGAATGTTTGCAGTTTGCTCGTCAACCTGTTTCCTTAGATATGGGAATTGGGCCTGAGCAGGATACTCAATTGCAGGATATGCTGGAGGATGATGGAATATCTCCCGAACGCTACGCCGAGCGGGAATTACTCTATCAAGACATTCACAACCTATTAGCAAAGCTGACTCCCCAGCAAAAGGAAGTATTAATCTTGCGCTTTGGTTTAGCAGGTGGACACGAACTTACCCTGGTACAGATTAGTCAACGTATGGGCATTTGTCGGGAACGAGTGCGACAAGTGGAACAACAAGCTCTCACACTTCTACGAAGATATGGGGTTAACTCACGTAGCTATCTAGCTGGCTGATGCTCCTTAATTTTGAAAGTTTGTAGTAGTTATTTGACTTTCGTCCTTTGCTTCATCCACCAAAAGGTTCCCAAACCTGCAATCATGACACCGAGCGCCATAGCTCCAGGAAACCATTGATTTCCAGACTTGGTTGACTGACTGGATGGTAATTCTTGCTCAGTTTTTTGATAACTTGTAACTGGTGCTGGTGTCGATGCTGCTACACCACTAGCTACTACTACCTCATACTGCATCTGGAAGGGTTTAAAATTACTTTCGACTTTGGGAGTGCAACCTAACTCTAACTGATAAGCTCCTGTTTTAGGAAAAACAACATCTGCACCAGGAATACCTTGATATCTCTCAACTGAAATCGCTTGCACCGTAGGCTGTAGCACAGGCGAATCTTTCTGTTTACGAGGTTGAGAGTAGACAGCCATTTGGCAATTCGCCTCCGACACTGGCAAGATTTTACCTCCCTTGCGGGTAAGTGCAATCCAGACTCTCGCTGTTTCTCCTGCTTTGGGACTGTGATTTGGTTCAACGTGCCAAGTACCAGCCACATCCCCCGATAGTTGAATGTTATGTGCTAACACTGGGGTGACGAGCAGTGACAGAAATACCGCTCCCATCAAGCTTATATTAATCTTTGATTGGTGTGACATTGTGGTGCATGGCAGCTGGTAGTCGAATTCTTAACTATGGCGATCGCTTCTGTCAAGAGACAAGGTGTCAAACTGAAGCGAACGTCATAGCTTGCAAGTAAGTTGAAACTGCCTCAGACTATCTTTAATTAGAGAAATAGCACTGATGCTCAAAAACAAGGCAACCAGTAAACTAGCTACTGCATCTGCCCATAGCCAATTAAAAAAATAAACACAACCAGCAGCCAAAATTACACCGATAGAACTGCCAGCATCAGCAATCCCATGTAAGAAAACTCCCCGCAGATTCAAATTATGATGACTATGTTTGTGCAATGGTTGGATAGTTAAGCCGTTAATTACTATGCTCAAGGTAGCTACAGCCAGCATGGGTAAGCCTGATACAGGTTGAGGATTTTGAAGACGTTCCACAGCTTCTAAAGCAATGAAACCAGCTAAAGTTACTAAACTCACCCCATTTAGTAATCCTACCCAAGCTTCTATTTGCTGGTACTTAAAATTCGTTTCACCCGAAGATTGACGCTCTGTTAACCAGACTACTAACACTGTCAATCCCAAAGTCACTACATCAGAAAATAGGTGTCCCGAACCTGCTAAAAGTGACAAACTACTATCCCAAAGTCCAACTCCTAATTCTATTAGGAATAGGCTACTTCGCAGCCCTAAAATAACCCAAAGTAACTCTAAGTTTTGTGTACTCTCTACAGCTTTAGTGTAGGGATAGTGGTAATGTCCCAATTTTTGGTTAGTGAAATTCATAATTATTTTTTTTTGCATTCAACGCCTCTAATGCGAAAGTTGAGGAAATTTGAAGAAATGGAACATATTTTAAAAGTAAAAAATGGGATATCTAAGACAATTTAAAGCTACTAAAAGTTTTACTGTCTGTGCATATTGGGTATGTCACCTAATCTGACTCAGCAATAGATATACAGCAGTTTGCAAGTAGGTGAAGTATAAATGCAGGACTCAAAATCAAATATACAAACTTTCTGCCTCCTGCCTCACAACCTGTAAATTTGTACTTCATGCACACGAAAACTGCTGTATCTTTAATTATGGCGTTCGCGTAGCGGCTGCTTTGCAGCATCGCCCGCTAATATTAATCCTTGACAGCCTTGGTTCTAAATAGCCGCATTCCATTTGCAGTAACTAATAAGGAAGTCCCTGTATCTGCTAAAACAGCTACAGCTAACCCAACAAACCCAAAGGTTCCTAATAGCAGAAATAAACCTTTTGTTACTAAAGAAAAGACAACATTCTGTTTAATTACAGATACAGTGCGACGGCTTAGTTCTACTGCATAAGCAAGTCGTCTCAGGTCACTTCCTACGATCACGACATCTGCTGTCTCCAGAGCAATATCTATTCCACCAACTGCAAAACTAATATCCGCAGC
Organism: Nostoc sp. ATCC 43529; assembly: GCA_003326205.1. GTDB lineage: Bacteria > Cyanobacteriota > Cyanobacteriia > Cyanobacteriales > Nostocaceae > Nostoc. The sequence goes on along the minus strand of LWTK01000058.1, from coordinate 7,217 downwards.
AGCAAGCGCAGGAGCATCGTTAATACCATCTCCAACCATACCTACTACTCCTGTTTGACGCAGAAGTTGAATTTCTTCAAGTTTATCTTTTGGTAGCAGTTCTGCCCGGTACTCTGTAATTCCAACTTGCTGGGCAATCTGTTTAGCAACGGCAGTACGATCGCCCGTTAGCATTACTAATCGCTTTAATCCAACCCGCTTCAACTGTCGCAGGGCTTCCGTCGCTTCCAAGCGAATACCATCAGAAAGTGCGATCGCTCCTAATAACCCTTCATTTGTTCCTACCAGCACCGGAATTTGACCGAGTTGTTCAATAGAAGCTAACAAATATTCAGCTTCACCAGATAAGCGAATACCTTGGTCTAAAAACAACCGTTGATTGCCTATGAAGTATAACTGCTCCTTAAAGTTCGCCTGAATCCCTTTCCCAGGTAGTGCAGTAAAGTTAATAGGTGTTTCTAACTCCATCCCTTGATCGTGAGCCTTGGCTACAATTGCCTTGGAGAGGGGATGCTCAGACTGTTGCTCAACTGAAGCTGCAATCAGTAATACCATGTTTGCGCTTACCTTGCCAAGGTCATAAACCTTCTGTACAACGGGTAGTCCTTGCGTAATCGTACCAGTTTTATCAAAAGCAAAAGTAGTCAAACGTCCAGCCGTTTCCAGCGCATTACCCCCTTTGAACAAAACGCCCTTACGAGTTGCTGCACCAATGGCGCTAACAATCGAGACAGGAGTAGAAATTACTAAAGCACAGGGGCAGGCTATTACTAACATCACCAATGCCCGGTAAAGCCAGACGTTGAACGATTGAGCAAATGCCAACGGTGGTATTAAAGCAATGGCGATCGCTGCTAAAATGACTATCGGTGTGTAAACCTCTGCAAACTTATCCACCCACTGCTGCGAGGGTGCGCGGCTTTCTTGAGCTTGTTCCACAAGATTAATAATTTTGGCAACAGTTGTATCGCTAGCAGTGTGAGTAACTTTGACTTCTAAAAAGCCTGTCTGATTCAGTGTCCCAGCAAAGACATTATCACCTGGAGCTTTATCTTCTGGAATTGATTCTCCTGTAATTGGAGACTGATCGATGGCGCTTGCGCCAGAAACAACTACACCATCCAACGCCACACGCCCTCCTGGTCGAATTGTCAAAGTTTCACCTAGCTGAATACTTTCGACGGAAACTGTCACCTCCTGACCATTCCGCTTGACGGTAGCAGTGGGCGGAGTCAAATCCATCAGGGAGCGAATGGCATTGCGAGTGCGACCAAAGGTGAAAACTTGCAGTGTTGTACCAAAAGTGAACAAAAAGACGACTAGCGCCCCTTCAAACCAGTCCCCTAAAATTACAGCCCCAATCACCGAAATCGTCATCAGCAGATTCATATCGGCGCGGCGCAAGCGCAATTCAAATAAACCAGCCCGTGCGATCGGATAGCCAGTAATTACTATGCCGATGCCATAGAAAGCCCGTGCTACCCAAATAGGTAGCGCTAGATTTTGAGAAATTAAGCCCAAAACTAAGCCTATACCTGCAAGTATGACACTCTGCCCCCGGCGATTTTCAATCCAGAATCTCCAGCTTGCCAGGTCTGACTTTTGTTTTGGCTTGTTTATTGGCTTTTCGTGTTGGTGTTCGTACTCACGATCGCTTACGGCGGGCGTTTCGCCATCGCAAGAATCAGTATGATGATGGGAACTTGCCTCAACACCCTCCTCAACTGTATAACCCAAACTTTTAATCCGATCATAAATTGCCGTCTCATTTACCAGTTGCGGGTCATAGGATACTTGCAATCGTTCGCTGGCAAAGCTGACCGATGCTTGTTTTACGCCTATTATCTTCTGCACCCCAGCCTCAATCGTCTTGGCACAGCTGCCACAATCCATCCCGCCGATTTGTAGTTGTAGCATTTTCACAGGAGTTACATCGACGTTATGGTCATGACTCTGTTCAACCGCATAACCCAAACTTCTAATTTGGTCATAGATAGTCTTTTCACTCAAGACTTCTGGGTTATAGGAAATCCTGGCTTTGCCTGTCGTAAAGTTTACTTTTACTTCTGTAACACCATTTAACTGCTGCAAACCGACTTCAATCGTCTTGGCGCAGCTTCCGCAGTCCATACCACCAATTTGCAAAGTTTGGCTTTTGAGAGAAGGAGTTTGAGTCATGGCATTACAACCAAGGCAAAAAAGTTAACTGCCAATATTCTAATACAACAATTGAATAGATGTTCAACTGTACAATACTTTAATTTTAGTTAAAATTGAAAGTGATAACCATTGCCTATACTTAATGCCATGAACAAGCGCCAAAGCGAAGAAGAGTTGGTATTGCTTCAAAATGCAGGCGTACCAAAGTGTGATACCCATTTGGTGCATCTGGATAATGTGCGGTCAATTCAAACACAAATCTTGTCTATAGACAAGGCAAAACAAATGGCAGAAGTCTTTGGAATACTTGGAGATCCGAATCGTCTGCGGCTGATATCAGCTTTGGCCTCCCAAGAATTATGTGTTTGTGATTTAGCTGCATTGATGAAAATGACGGAATCAGCTGTTTCTCATCAATTGCGATTATTAAAAGCGATGCGTTTAGTCAGTTATCGTCGAGAAGGTAAAAATGTTTATTACAGCTTGGCTGACAATCACATCATCAATTTATATTCCTCTTTGGCAGAACATTTAGATGAGTGAAATGAACCAACAATGGCGTATATAAAAATACTTACCAAGCATATAGCGCTGATGAGTGTAGAAAACCAGCCCTTTCAAGGTGATGAAATTTGGAACAAAGGTTAGTGATTTCAACCTTCAAAAAGCGCAAAATCTGAGCAGAGGATTCAAGATGGTAGCACTGAAACACATATCTTCGTTGGTCACTTTGAAAGGGCTAGTGTATAAAACTTGAATTTTGGCGTTTTTACTTAAAACATTTTAGTATAATTTATTACCATCACTGGTTTTAATGGCAACTAATTAGCAAAGTACGGTGACGTAGAGAATGTGACTTATCATGATCTGCGGGATGAGAGTAGCGATCGCTTCCAGCTGGCAAAGCAAAAAATATGGATATCTTTGCTACTTATGAAAAGCAGAGTATTCAATTCCATGCCCTAAGAACGCGAGTAGCAGGGGCGCGTAGATTTGTCTCATTCCACGTCTTAGTGCCAGGAGAGTGGTCATGGTCATCATGCACTGTGTGAGGAGATAGAGCTAACGATTATGCGATCGCTGCCAGAAACCTATGTCCTTACCCATCTTGAACCATTGGAAGACCCAGTATCGTGGTATGACCAGAACTTAGATAGGACAATTAATATTAGTAGGGATTGAGCCTGAGCAGAATCCGAAGGCTAGGGAACCTACTAGAGCTTAAATTGCAACTTCCCCGCAAGGAAGGAAAAATTTTGCCACTACAGATTGATGTTTAGTCCAGATTTTCTGACATTATGAAAAGAATATGAAAGAATTTCCCTAGAAAATAAATGACTCGCCCCGAAAAGCGCCCCAGTCTCCCTGAAGTTCACCGCAGTATTAAAATTCCCAACAGTAAGAGCTTTTGGCCCAAGATGTTGGCTTATGCAGGGCCAGGGTATCTGGTTTCAGTCGGATATATGGACCCTGGCAACTGGGCAACAGATATCGCTGGGGGGTCTAAGTTTGGCTATACCCTGTTGACAGTAATTCTGCTGTCGAACCTGATGGCAATATTACTGCAATCGCTATGTGTGCGTTTAGGTGTTGCCACAGGACGAGATTTGGCACAGGCTTGTCGAGACTATTTCAATCCAAGGGTGAGCTTTTGTTTGTGGGTACTGTGTGAGATTGCGATCGCAGCTTGTGACTTGGCAGAATTACTGGGAAGTGCGATCGCCCTGCAACTTTTATTCGGTATTCCCTTGCTATGGGGTGTGTGCATCACTGCGCTGGATGTCTTGGTATTGCTATTCCTGCAAAGTAAAGGCTTTCGCTATACAGAAGCTTTGGTAATAATGCTGGTAGCAACCGTAGGCATCTGTTTTACAGCGGAAATTCTCTTCTCCCGACCTGATATGGGCGGAATTTTGTTAGGATATCTGCCTAAAAAAGAAATTTTACAAAACCCAGAAATGCTCTACATTGCCATTGGCATTTTAGGCGCAACAGTAATGCCTCACAACTTATATTTACACTCCTCTATTGTGCAAACTCGTGATTGGCAACCTAATACTGAAAAAAAATGGGAAGCGATTAAGTTTGGTACAATTGATTCAACTTTTGCTCTATCGTTGGCACTATTTATCAACTCAGCCATTTTAATTGTGTCTGCCGCCACATTTCATTTTTCTGGGAATCAAAATGTAGCAGAAATTCAAGAAGCTTACAAACTGCTTTCACCATTATTAGGCGTTAGTGCTGCTAGCGCCATCTTTGGGATTGCCTTACTTGCTTCTGGGCAAAGTTCGACACTAACTGCAACCCTGGCTGGGCAGATTGTCATGGAAGGCTTTTTACAATTTCGCCTTCCATCCTGGTTACGGCGTTTAGTTACCCGTCTGCTTGCTATCATTCCAGCGTTGATTACAATTAGGGGCTTGCAAGAAAATAAAATACCAGTCATTCTAGAAGAATAGGAGGCGCGGATCTGCCCGCGTTTGCTCTGAATTTCTAGAATTGGAATCACAGGGTTCATGCTTACCGACACCATAAAATCTACCTTCAAAGATGCAGCCAAGAAACTAACTGGCAGCTGTAAAAGAGACTTCATGGCAAAAGTTACTGAAGATTACTTCGATAGTTCAGCACGCATTGCAGAAACAGTTTTAGGATGGAATCGCTCCTGTGTACAACTTGGCTTGCATGAACGGCGGACAGGGATAGTCTGTGTGGATAACTATCATGCAAGGGGACGACATAATAGTGTTGAGATTCTGCCCAATTTAGAAGCAGATATTTGTTCTTTGGTAGATGCTCAAGCCCAAGCAGATCCAAAATTTCAATCGACCTTTCTATATGCTCGTATCAGTGCCAGAGCGGTACGAGAAGCATTAATCAGTGAAATAGGTTATGACCACAGTCAATTGCCGTCTCGTCAAACTCTGGGGAAGATTCTTAATAGCTTGGGGTATCGCCTAAAAAAACACAAAAAACAAAGCCCTTGAAAAAGATTCCGCAAACAGATGCCATTTTCGACAATGTGTTTCAGGAAAATCAGGCATCGGATGAGAATCCCAAATCGTTGCGAGTCTCTATCGATACTAAAGCCAAGGTGAAGATTGGCAATCTTTCCAGAGGTGGTAAAGCTCGGACACTGGAAGCAAAAGCTGCGGATGACCACGATACACAGTGGGAGGCAGTCTTAGTTCCTTTTGGCATTCTCAACACACACAGTGAAAAGCTTACGATTTACTTAGGTCAGTCGGCTGAAACCAGTGATTTTATTGTCGATTGTTTAACTGCTTGGTGGTATGAGAATCAACACGATTACCAAGATTATGATGAATGGGTGATTGACCTTGATGGTGGTGCAGCAACTCGCAGTAACCGCACACAGTTTATCAAACGTATGGTTGAACTGTCTCAAGCAATTAATTTAAGAATCCGACTGATTTACTATCCTCCGTACCATAGCAAGTACAATCCCATAGAGAGGTGTTGGGCAGCCCTAGAGAACTATTGGAATGGCGCAATTCTGGATTCGATTGAAGTTGCCATCAAGTGGGCTTCCAATATGACTTGGAAAGGGATTGCACCCATTGTTCACCGTGTTGAAGCAACCTATGAAAAAGGAATCAAGGTTCTCTCACAAGAGTTAGAACACTACCAAACCTTCTGGCAACCTTCCGAAACTCTACCTAAATGGGATATCACAATTTTCCCCGTTTAATTGGTATCTTATTTTCTTGCAAATCCCTTATTATCTTTGGGGAACATAGTACAAGTCGCCTTATAGTTTTAAGTCAAGTTATCCTCAGTTTGCAGTTACCGTTTGCAGTGATTCCTTTAGTGATGTTTACAAGTAACCGTCGCTTAATGGGAGAATTTGTAAATCCTTTGTGGCTCAAATCTCTAGCTTGGCTGGTTGCTATTATTATCGTCGGGTTAAATGTTTGGTTGCTATTACAAAGTATTTTGATTTGGCTGGGTTTCAATCTCTAAATCTCTCGAAACCGCTTAGGATGGATCTAGTTGAGAAAAATCTCGTGTATCTGTCTTGATATATCTATCAAGGAGAAAGTCAAGCCATGAACCATATTCGCAAAGCTGTTGCCATTCTGGGAATAACGAGTAGCGTACTGAGTGGAATACCTGTTGCTGTCCATGCTGCACAGGAAGCACCAACGCGCATCCAACAGATGAATTTTCAGGAATACCATAACCAGGGAGTGCAAAAGCTTGAACAAGGCAACTTCAACGGCGCAATAGAAGATTTTAGTCGGGTAGTACAGTTAAATCCCCGATACTACGAAGGTTTTTGCCTCAGAGGTTTAGCAAAGTCTCAATTAAGAGATTTTAAAGCAGCCGTTAGCGACTTCGATCAAGCACTGCGACTAAACCCCAACCATACAGATGCTTACAACGGTCGAGGAACTGCTCATGCGGAACTAGGAAGTATTGAAGCGGCCATTACCGACTTTAACCAAGTACTAAGAATTGATCCGAAGTCTGTAGATGGTTACTACAATAGGGGCTTTTTGAATTATAGACAGGGAAATCACAAGCTGGCGATCGCAGATTTTACCCAAGCACTACAAATCAACCCTAACTTAGCTGATGCCTACGGCAATCGAGGACTTTCTGAATATGCTTTAGGCGATCGCAAAAGTGCTATTACTGATTTACAGCTTGCTGCAAGTCTGTTTCAACGGCAAGGAGATACTCTTCGGTATAAGCAAACACAAGCTCTCCTTCAGCAGATTCAGCCCTAAGTAGGGCTTGCTGAAAAAGTCATAAAAAAGCAAGATCAGGATTGGTCAGTTATTCAAGCAAGCCCTAAATATAAGTTTTTGTTGTTTTTGATTGGCTAAACCATAATTTTCAATAATATTAGAGGGAAAAAAAGGTGTTATTTTCAAAAATAGACATAAAAAAGTACTCTTAAAGCGTGACAGTTGAGTAGAAAGATTCATTACTAAAAAAGTAATAGCAATTGCAGTTTTAGAAGTATGAGACAGTTTCGCCATCACTCTACCCAGGCTAAATCTTCTTTTAGCTTGTCCAAACTTTCC
>LWTK01000057.1 GCA_003326205.1 Nostoc sp. ATCC 43529 | reverse complement strand
GTTCATAGTAACGACGATTAAACATCTTCAGGCTTTCGCTTTACTCATGGAGTCTTGCTAGACGGGATTCCAGTTTGGGCTACCAGTTACCGCCGTTTTACCCCGCTTCACCCTTTAGCAAGCTACGGCTAACTAGTGGGGGTAACGCTGTCACTCCTGCACCTGGAGGGAAGGACTTTCACCTTCATGGTTATCAAGTTGTCAAGGTTCAGTCGGGTTTTACCCTTCTTTTCCCTTGCGGTCATCCTTGAGTATTTCTACTCATTTCGACCAACGGGTCGCACTCCTTCTGCTATATTAGCTGGAATAGAAGCTGACGATCTCCTAATTTGTTGGATCATTCCATAAAGTTCTTCTTTTGGAAAGCTTTTAGTGAGAAAATAGCATTTCTCAGCTATATCCATACCTTTTTGCCAAATTTGTAAATCTTTAAAGTCTTTAATATCTGACATATATTATTCATATCTATAACAATTTACTTCGATTTAAATAACTGAAGAATAAGCAATAAGTAATAGTAAAAATATTAATTGCTTGTTGCCTCTTGCCCCTTGCCCCTTGCCCCTTGCCTCTTGCCTTTTTGCCTCTTGCCTAAAATCGATAACCACCTTTAATTTGCATATCAAACCCATTTTCGCCTGTACCAATTAGAGACTCTAAAAAAACATTATTATCTGGAAACTGATGTCTAAAAATTAATCCATAATTTATGCCAGACACTCGGCTATTTAAACCTACATTTCGAGTGGCATAATTTTTAACATAAGCGCCAAGAGAGAAATTTGTGCCGAGTCTTTGTAAACCCTTTAATTCATAGAATAAGTTTTCACCAATTTCTAGGTTTGCATTAATATTTAAACCCGTGCTAGTACTAAGTTCACCACTAAAAAGCCCTAATAATTCACCATTGCTATTTTCTTGAACAAAAGCGATCGCAGGTGCTAAAGAGAAACTTAAATATTTTTGTTGACGATTAAAGTAATAACTTAAAACGGCAGAGAAAGGATTATTGACGTTTGATGCACTATTCCAGTTAATTTGTAATGTCGGTACGTGAGTATTGATAGCTACTGGTTTTTTATTTGAATCTAACTGGACATGAGTTTTAATCTGGTTAACCAAAGCACTAAAATATATGCCTAAAGATGGTTCTGGTAATCCTAAATTATTATTAGAAACTCCTGGTGCTGATTGAGCATCTACATTAAACCAAGTTCCTAGGCTAGCACTATAGTTTAAATCACCACTGGAACCAGCTGCTAATAGTTCGACTGAAGGTAAAGAAAGATAACCATTAAAACCGTTAAAACTCACACCTATGAGGTCAACCCTGGTGAGTTCAAAATAATCGAATGCCAAATCAAATGTCCTGACTGGAAGTGGCACTATAGTATTATCTGCTGAACTAAATTGTTGTACAAATTGTCTACCTTGGGAGTTAGTCAAAATAACTTCAACAGCACTAGATTCGTTAATGGGATCAATGCCAGTATTATTCAAAGGAATTTGATTGCCTATGAAAGTCAAAGGCCCAAATCTTTCATTAGAAAGTCTCAGAGTTGAAAAAAATGTGTCACCTGGATCTAAAAGTTCAATATCTCTTTGTAAAAATTGGACGGCGCGTTTGTGATTTCCTGTTCTTAGTGTCAAAATACTAGAATTATTAGGAGTAATTTTACTCTCAATTGTCATGTTCCCAGATACTTGTTCCAGGTTACTGGCTGCATTAGAATACGCTAAAGTACGATTCAGCCTGTTATTAATTTGTCTTCTTTGATCTGGTGTAGACTTTGTATTTAATTCAGCAAAGCTTTCTCCGTTTTTAAATCTTTCCCGCGCTTCTTTTAAACTTTCGTTAAGATTATCTATTTTAATAAATTTAAAAATTCCACCTAATGCCAGCCCTAAAGTAGAATTAACTGTTTGTATCCCATCAATATTAAAGTCGCTAAAATTAGCTGTAATCGAGAACCCTGGGCTAGCAAAAACATTAGAATAACTGGCACTAATTTTTTCCGAGTCGTATTGAATAATGGTGCGGTTATGAGGGTAGCTAGCATATAACCTGTGCCAATCAGAAGTTTTTTGTGGTGGCTGAGATAAAACTTCAAATTCTGGGTCTCTTTTGCCGAAGGATACCCAAAATAAAGAATTTAAATAACTTAAGTCTCTTTCAGTTTGTGTGAGGTAAGGATTGACTGCTATATTTAATAAATCAGGATTACCAAATCTACCTCGCTGGGCAATCTTAACGCCTGGTAATGAAGAAACAGGAGCAGTAAAACCAAAACCTTCACCTGTTAAGATATCCCCCCAAAAAATGCCAGCTGCTTCTAGAGCAGAATTAGGAATAATTTCGCCTAGCTGGAGTCTAACATTTCCTCCATTTAATAAAGGCTTTAAATTAGTAGTCGGAAAAGCTTGCAAAATTTGAGGAGTATTAGTAGCATCTAATAAATCAAATAAAGCTTCACCACCTTGATTACTTAAAGTCGAACCACTACCAATTCTTGGGGTAGGATTTCTCAAAATTGTGACGTTAGGATCTTCGGGATTAACTCCGCTATTAATTATTACTCTGCCAGCAGGTACTCCTTCAGGATTAATTAGTTGCCCTGCTATAGAAACTATGGAAAAATTATCAACTCCAGTTTCGCCCATTAGTTCGTCAAAATTGACAGGTAAAGCAGTGAGAGATTGTAGACCCCAAAATGCTTGGGTTGATGTCATATTTTGGGTACTGTAATTTTCTGAAGATCTACCTTGGTAAAGAATACCGGCTTGTGTACCTTTGGTTTCAATTACTAATCTATTGTTATCGAGAACCCAGTAGAACTGGTCATCTTCAGGAAATTTTCCATAGGTAAATTTCTCAATAATCTGATTATCTTCAGAAAATCTGATACTTAAATCTGTATCTATATAATTTTCGTCTTTATTTGGCTTGAATAATTGAGGTTTAAAAGTCAGGTTATCTGTAGGATTAGTAATCCAAGGATACCTATTGGCACTTGAAGTAAGAGCATCAATAATTATTTTCTTTTGAACTGCTTGTTGTTGCTTTTTTGTTCGGCGTAGTTTTTCTATTAGTAATCGTTGCTGGAGTGTATATGGTTTTGGTTGATTTGAATCTGATGGTTTAATTATATCTGGTTGAGGTTTTTCTTCATCTGCTTCGGGTGGCTTGGGAGGGTTATCTTTATATTCTTCAATTGGGATAACATCAGCTATGATCGTTATAGGTAACTGTTTTGGCTTATCTGAATTAGATTTAGCGTTTTTTAAAGCTTGTTTTAAAAGTTCTTGGCTTTGTGAGTTATTTATTCGATCGGATTTGATTAAGGGAGTTTTAGGATTAGCAATTAAATCAACATTGTTTTGATTGTCTACGATGATGGCGATCGCAGATATTTCAATACATACAATTCTGCAAAAAATTGTTGAGGATAACAAATATATCCCGAAAATTCTTATATTTTTTTGGAATCTCATTAGGGAGATATTAATAATTGTCTGACCTGATTTTTCCAAGGATTTCACAATAAAAGATGTTTGCAACTCAAAGTATTTGACATTGGCTAATGTTGGGAATTAATAATTATTTAAAATTCGGATTTATTGTTCGTTTATTTGATTCGATGCGTCCAATAGTTTTGCAGTAAAAATAGATACTCGAAAAAAAATTGATTTGTTATCCTGCCTGTAAAGAATAAAATAGGATTCAGCAGATTTACTGCAACAAGAGTGTAATTCTTGAGCAAAGATTGAACCTCAGCAAAATCACCAAAACTCAAAATTTGGGCTAATTTTTAGCCGTATAAATACGTAAAGTGAGGATATTTAGTCAAAAAAACGGGATAAAAAAATATGTTTCAAGCTACTCGTCGCCGTCTGGCAATTTGGTACACCACCGTAACTGCTGTATTACTACTACTGTTTGCAAGCGGCGTTTATTTATATGTCCGCAGTACACTGATTGAGCGAATTGACGATACCCTTAACCATGTAGTGGAAATAGTAGAGCGATGTTTAACAACAAACCCATGTGCATCTAGGCTCATAGTTGAGCCAGTCAATTCCAGCGCCGATAAATTTTTGATGAATGTAGAGGCGAGTTTTCCTGAGAATGCCAACACCGTAGAAGATGACCACATCGACCTAGAATGGTTTAGTCCCACTGGTGAATTAATTTGGTCAACGCTATCTGAACCCTTAAACATTCCCATTCATGCCAACCGCACTGGTGAAACTGTTCATGTAGTTAAGGCAGAAAAAAATCAAGATGATAATCTCCATTCCCCACTTTTATTGCGACAAGTCACACAACGGGTGGAAGTGGGACGGCAAGTATTAGGATATCTGCGTGTTAGTCATCCTTGGTTTGAAGTTACTAAGCCCAGTCGCCAATTAATTTTTGATTTGGCGTTGGGTATTGGGTTAATGCTGGTTTCTGTGGGAGCAAGTGGCTGGTTTCTTTCGGGTAAAGCTATGGAACCAGTCGGCGAGTCTTATCAACGTCTGAAACAATTTACTGCTGATGCTTCTCATGAACTGAGAAGTCCCATAACTTTGATTCAAACCAATGTGCAAGTCGCCCTTGCTGACTTGGAGTTAGCAGAGGTAGAAACTACTGCTTCTGTGCAATATCGGCAACAGTTAAAGATGGTGGAACGCTTAACACAGCGTTTGGGTAGGTTAGTCAACGATTTACTGTTTTTAGCAAGACAAGATAGTGGTATCAGCAAAGATGCCTTTGCCCCTTGTCCGTTGGATGCTTTGCTGATGGAAGTACTTGAAGAACAACAACTGTTATTTCCTGAAAAACAAATTGCTTTGACTCTAGACTTAGTTGACCCTCCCGCCTCGGAAACTAGCCCCAAACTACTAGAAAATTGGTTTACCCTTGTGGGCAATTGGGATCAACTGGTGCGACTTTTCACAAATTTGATTGCGAATGCCTTGCATTACACACCAGCAGATGGACAGGTGAAAGTGGAATTGGCACGGTTAGAGGGAATACATCGCGTTTCTGGACGACGTTATACCAGTGGTCAATTGCAAGTTAAAGTTATTGACACCGGTGTGGGAATTCCACCAGAGGCCTTACCGCGCTTGTTTGACCGCTTTTATCGGGTAGACCCAGCACGCACTCATAGCACTGGGAATAAAGCTACAACCAGTGTTAGTGGTTCAGGATTGGGATTAGCGATCGCTGCTGCTATTGTCGAACATCACCAGGGTCATATTCAAGTTGAAAGCACCCAAGGTATTGGTACTACGTTCACTGTGACTTTACCAATAACTGTTGAGTCTTAAATTCTCTATTCAATAAATTTGCTTTGATTTTTGAATTTGTTAGGCAGGGAGTGGGTTAAGACGCGATTAACCGCGTCTGTACGGAGTAGGGAATCAGCATTTTTTAGTTGACGGCGAGTTTTTCACCCAATCAAATATCAGTCCGATAAGTAGAAGGACTGAATTAAATTAAAGTTCGTAGTATGGGCTTGAGCCATTAAAACCCCTGTTAACAGCGATAAATCGCTGATTACGAACAAAGCTCCAATCTTACATTTAATTATGTCTACGTACTTATTGTTTCTTGTGGCAGATGTAAATGTTTAGCTTTTTTACTAGCAGCATCTGGAAAAAAAGACAAATTAACTAATACGAAAATACCCAAGGTAAAAATAATCAACGTATCTACAGTTTTTGAATGGTTGAGCTTTTCAGCCTTCAGAAGTAAATTTATGTCCAAAAATATATGATTTTCAAGTCTAGAGTTAGATGTAAAACACGTAAATATTTATTAATCTAAAAATGTGATTCAAGAATTTAGAACTCAAAATTCAACAGTTGTTAAAGAACTAAGATTACATACCGAGCTAATATACTTATCTTACTAAAATCGTGACGAATTCTGAGTTCTAAGTTTTGACATTTAAAATTTTTCAAAATCACATAACCCAAGTATTTCCAGGAGTTAATAATGGTTAATAAATCTCCAATTTTTCGCAAATCTGCTGAATTTTTAGGTGCTATTTGCGGAGGGCTACTAATTACCCTGCCAGCGATTCCTCAAGCAGTAGCACAACAATCTACCCCCCGCGTTAACCCTTGTCCTAGTATTTTTTACGAAGAACCACATAACTCTCGCGTTGTGGTACCCCAAGGATGTCCTCCAAATGCGCTAACCCAAAGACTAGCAGCCCAAGGACTTCTTCCCGTCCCTGCAACTCCATCACCAGACCAAGCAAGATTAGGTGTCGGTGGTGAAGAATCTCCAGTACCATCACAACCAGGTGCCATACCACCAAGTCCTGTTCCACCAACTCAAGGGCAAGTACCTCCTACATCACCACAACCAGGTGCTACGCTACCAGTAAAACCAGCACAAACCCCGAACACTACCATCGCACTCACAAATAGTAGAGTTGATATCAAGTTGGTAAATGACACTGCGGCTAATGTAACTTACCAAGTCATCGGTGATACGGCACCCCGATTGCTACGAGGTAAATCCAGTGTCACACTCCAACGCGTAACCGTACCAGTAACGGTGACATTCCAACGAGAAGATGGCGGACAACTGACGGTAACTCCACAAACCTCATCAGAAGCAGGAACCTTAGAAGTCACATTTAACGAAACCCCCGATGCAAGTCAAGGTAGAAGTGCCTTGAGAATTGAGCAAAATGGTTCAGTGTTCTTTAATTAAAAGAGAATTGAGAATTAGTTAGGAGTTAGGAGTGAGGAGTGAGGAGTTAGTTATATGGCAACGTGTTAGGCTAAAGCTATAACGCACGCAACTTGAGAGCTACTCCTAAACCAAACTCCTAACTCTTAACTCCAAACTCTAAACTCCTAACTTTATTCACCGCCTGAGCATTTTTGTCAGTTTATCCAGCAATAGCACTTCTTGTTTGCTGTCTTCTAATTTTCGCGCCAGTATAATCGCTCTTTCGTAAAAATTACGAGCAGTTGGGTAATTACCTAACTTTTCGTATAATTGAGCATAGGATTCAAAAGATTTTAATTCTTCTCGCACATTTTGTAATTCTTTGGCGAGTATTAAACGTTCCTGCAATAAGTCAAAAGCGCGTTCGTGGCGACCGACAGCACTGTGGGCTGTAACTAAACCATCAATTGCTCGTAATTCGTTAGTGCGATCGCGATTAATTTTAGCAATCTGCATTGCTGCACCATAAGTGCCAATGGTATCTTGATAATTTCCTGATGCTAGATAAGCCCCACCTAAATTATTTAAAGTATTTGCTTCGCCGATGGCATCACCACTTTGACGCCGAAAAATTAAAGCATTCTCATATAATTTAATTGCCTTGTTGTAATCTCCCAACCTCGCTGTGACTAATCCCAAATTACTCAAAGATAGTCCTTGACCTTCAATATTTTTGACATTCTGAGCAATTGTAAGTGCCTCTTGGGCAGTTTTGCCAGCAGCTACAAATTCTCCTTGTTGAAGTAAAAATGTCGCAATATTATTCAAGACAAAAATCTGAGATTGAAAATCTTTAGTATCACGAGCGATGGCTAATCCTCGCCGTAAGGCATCTTCCGCTTCTTTTGGACTACTAAGCTGGATATAAGCCTTAGCAAGTAAATTATAAGTTAAACCTTGGGCTTTCAGGTCGCCAATTGAGTGATATAGTTCTAGCGCTTTTAAGCAAGAGGTAATTGTTTTATTGGCATATCCAGAAGCGTATTGTTGTTCGCCGATACGCAGCAAGCTGTCTGCTTCATCTCTCGATTGTCGCCCAACGGAACTATTTAAAGGACGGTGGAGTTGTTCAGTAATATCAACCGCACCCGCCGCTATGGGAGTCAGTAGAAAAGTAAACAATAAAAAGCCGTGCAAAAGTACCTGGCGATGAAAAATCCCAGTTACATCAACGTTTACCTTGTGCCTGGGAAATACAAGCTGTTGTCTCATAAAACTTACCCATCAAATTGCAGGCTTAAGTAGAAGGTCTAAAGTGAAGTTTTAATTTTAATTTGAAGACAACTAATACTCGCATTTATACGTAAGCTAAGCTTGAGTAAAATCTTCACCAAGATAAATAGCACGAATATCTGTGGGTAATTTGTCCTCTAGCATACGATAGCCTTCCTGGAGAAAATTGGCTACTTCGTGAGGAGCGATCGCTTCTCCTTCAGCTTGCAAATAAGCAGCAATTCTAGTGTCACTCCAATGGAAAGTTTGAGACATCAACACAATTAAGCGCAGAATTGGAGGTAATTGATCTAATGCTTGTTCTACATAGCACCATAGCGGCGGCGAAGTTGCTTCTAGGGAATAATGAATTGCTTCAGTGGGTGGTACTCTAATCTCGTTAATACAGAAAGCAGTCATGTTAATTAACCAATTTTGCATGGTTAAGGTTTCTTGGTTCGATTCACCACGAGTTAAATTTAATCCACCGAGTTCGTAGTAAATATGTCGCCAAGTGAGGGCAAATAGATAATCTGCTTGTACAGGCGATCGCGCCGAATGACGAATTAATGTATACACTATGGGGCTATAGCGGCAAAAAATCACTGTAAAATACTTTCCAGCATCAGGATACTGCTGAAACAGAGTCAGTAATTCATCGTCACTGTGATGAAACAGTGACTTAACCAGTGGGTGATTAGCTTCAGGAAAAGAAGGAATTTGCATCAGTCTTGAGATTGATAGTTGTTAAAAATAATTTTGGCAATTGCACTCTTGTAGTTAATCGCATAATATCTTGGTGTTGCTCAATTTGTAGCCCCAGACTCAGACTAGTTAAATATTGATAAACTAAAAACAAGGACTTGATTTTAGTCTTTATCGACAATCATAAAAGCCTCTCCCTTTATAGAATCCTTATTTGTTCATGGTTATAGCAGTTAGCGTGATATCGTTCCTTTTCAGTCCCCTTACTTTAGCCTCCTTTTTGCCCTCCCTGCCTTTGGATAGCCTATTCTCCACCCAAGGGATCATGGTGATGCTGTTGGCGGCTTACGCTGGTGCCATGTGGATGTTCCTCACCAGTGCCCCAAAAGTACACACTGTGATGGTGTCAGATTTGGAGATTGCCCGACAGTTGTATGAAGGGCTGCTAGATTTACCAGCAGCTGAAGTGCCTTTGCACTACTACTACAACTACGAACAAACCATAGGTGCAACTGGAATCGATCCGCTTTATATGTCTACCTCACCGAGTTTGTCTAGCAAAACGATGAATAACGGCAGTGAAGGACTGTGGTATCAATTGAAGAAAAATACCCAGCTACACGTCATTACTGGTGCAAGTTTAGGTAGCAAAAATCAGCAACGTCACGTCTGCTTTGACCACGAATGTCTGGAAATGATTTTAATGCGAGTGGAAGTGCGCGGTTTAAAATTCAAGATTCGTAATAGCAAGCCCCTGAATTTTTTGGTCAAAGACTATGAAGGCCGAATTATTGAACTAGCTGAAGTAGCGAATTAGTTCTTCAAAATTTTATATGATTTAAGATTGGGTGAAGCGTAGCTTGCCGCCGTAGGCATCGCTTCACCCAATCTTTGTTTTTGGATTTTCGATTTTTGTACAGCGTTTCCGCAACTTAAGTAAGTAGATAGATGTAAATAAATTACGCGATCGCTCAGAATCTTCAAAGGCTTTTTGAAATTTATTTAATGATACTTAAATATGCTGTTATCAGCTGTTCATCTTCGTATTCTGCATCCGCAAATTCTTGTTGCATATTAATTTCAACAATACTTAGTAATGCTTAATCCAAAAATTATGCAAACTTATTCAATAATTTTTCAGCTAAATCCACCAACTAAATTTCATCAAATTCATTGCTGATTCCGAGTTTAATAGTTATTAAATAATCCCTAGTTAAACTAGCCATTATCTAAGCTTAATCTCAGCCAAATAACTTTTCAGTTAACCCGCTGAATTATCAAGAAAAAAGACTAAGCAGAAGAATGGCATTTTCAAGACGTAGATTTCTCTCCATAGCTGGTGCTAGCGCCGCAGGTGTTTCAATGCTTTCGCCCTTGGAAGCTTTATATGCGAGGGCGGCTCGTGGTCAAGTTGCACGAGGAGTTGGTTATGGCCTCTTAGAAGCAAAACTGGCTGAAAATGCAGGTGAACTCGTTGGTGTTGTTTTTAATGGCGTTGACTTAAGCAAAACCCCCGTGTTGGAACTTCCTCCCGGTTTTAACTACACCGTAATTTCATATACAGGCCAATTCATGGATGATGGGAACAAAGTACCAAGTAATCATGATGGCATGGCTGCTTTTCTTGGCCCTAACAACAGGACAATTCTGGTACGAAATCACGAGTTAGGCCCAACTGCTAATGGTGCTGTTGCACGTCCGGAATTTGTATATGACCAAATTGGGGGAGGTACAACAACTATTGTTGTTAGCCCTGACCGTCGAGTAGAAAAACATTTTGTGTCTCTGGCGGGGACTATTCGTAACTGCGCTGGTGGTCCGACTCCTTGGGGTTCTTGGGTTAGCTGTGAAGAGACTCTGACTATTGCTGCCAAAAGGCATGGCTATAATTTTGAGGTTCCAGTAACATCTGATATTCAGGTTGCCGACCCAGTTCCTCTGGTAGCAATGGGTCGCTTTAACCATGAGGCGATCGCAGTCGATCCGGCAACTGGATGGGTATATCAAACTGAAGATGAAGGAAGTAGCTGCTTCTATCGCTTCATTCCAAATGAATATGGCAACCTCCGAAGTGGTGGAACCCTTGAGGCGCTAGTCATTGACGGAATGTTTAGAGTCAATACTGGGACGAATTTCGGTCAATATAAAAACCAAGCATTGCCAGTTAGTTGGGTAAAAATAGGGAATGTCGATCCTGGTGCGAATGAAACTCCCGTGAGGACTCAGGCGCAAAATAATGGTGCGGCTATCTTCTCACGCGGTGAAGGTTGTTGGTATGGCAATGGTTTGGTCTACTTTACCTGTACCAATGGTGGCAATGCTAGACAAGGGCAAATTTTTGCTTATAACCCCACCACCGATACTATCACCCTAGTTGTGGAGTCTACCGGTAGTGAGGAACTTAATGCCCCTGATAATATTACCGTAGCTCCGTTTGGAGACCTCTTTGTCTGTGAAGATGGTAGCGGTACAGAATATGTTCAGGGCGTTAACCAACAAGGTGAAGTGTATCGCTTCGCAACAAACGCTATACCCGCTCCCTTTAATGGCAGTGAATTTGCTGGCGCTTGCTTCTCGCCGGATGGTAAAACATTGTTTGTCAATATCCAAAGTCCTGGAATTACCTGTGCTATTTGGGGCCCTTGGACACGTCGTCGCAGCTAAATCTCATGCCTCTTGTGAACTACGGAAAATAATTTTTAGTAGTCCAAGAGTGAAATAAAATTAGGCAATAAATTTTTGGTTGGTGTGTGAGGATCTGTTACATCCACAATCCGGCATCCAATCAAGATATGAAATGTCTTACAGTTATTGTTATTTATAACTGTAAGATTTTCCTATATGAATATTTGATTAGGGCTTTGGTGAGAAAAATTGGTAATTTAAAGGTTAATTGAGTGGGGCGATCGCCTTATTAATTATTTACCTCAAACCGTGGCAAATAAAAGCAGCCCAGTAGTGAGGATGTGAAAAGGGAAATTGCTGGCTAGAGTTTTCGATTTTTTTAATTTGTCTATTCAATTTTGCATACAGATTATATTCACTTTTCCATTGCTCGTATTCAATAGAACCTGGAGAATATTTTTTTCTATTTACTGCCAGTTCTTTTTCCTTTGCTTCTACTTCCTTGAATATTTTTATTACGTCTAATTTTGTTAATTCCCGTAACTTACTTTGTGCTTGCTGTAATGCTTGAGGACGATTTTCACCTTCTTGTCGCTGCTGGTAATAGAAGATAGAAAATAGTGCTGTTGCTAAGTCATTAACTATCCATAAACTACTAACAACACTTCTAGCACCTGCACACAAAAAACCTGTGGCAAGAGTGAGAATATCATCAGCCAGGGATGGAATACCGAGATTTGTCTCGCAGCAAGAGAGAAACACTTCTATAAGTTGAGGTAAACGCCAGCTTGGAGTCATCAATTGCCCCAAGGTGATGCTGCTACCATCTGCTAATTTTAATTGTGATTCTAAAGGATTATCGAGGCGAGATTCCGCATGATGGCAGGAATGAAGTACTTGAACTTGTTGTGCTAATTTTCGATAGTTATTAGTAGTGGCTTGACTGCTGCCAATCAATCTGTTTTCTCGTGGAATATTGTATATTTGAGCAAGCTTTTCACCTTCAAATCTGGCACAGGCAAGGTTATCTTCGGCATCTTCTACAGTGCCATATTTGAGAGACATTTTATCTAGAGTGTTACGTTGTTGACAGAATTCTAAAATTTGGCAACTTGGGGTATAACGAATTAAAAATTTATCTCCTAAATATTCCTGATATTCTCCTGTAGGTAAAGCAGCAAAGGGAATCTGATGGAGTAACAGGTGAGGTACTAAAATTAATTCTTCTATTCCTTGGAGATGTTGAGATATCAGTTCAGAGATTCCCAGGCGTTCGGCTAATTCGTGAAGAATACTGGTAATTTGAGTTTCCCATTTTTTGCGATCGCTCATATAAGGCAATAACCAATTTTGCTCAATCCAGCGTTGCAAGGTATCTAATCCTTGTCCTGTACAGGTATGGAGAGTAATTTGTTTTTGCTGCACGACAAAAATATGGGTGTAGCTGTTGGTAGTGTAGAAACTGAGAATAGCTGTATTAGATTGGTCAATTAGCTCTTGAATTTCTGATAATTTGAGGGGGTTAACTTGAATCTCTCCAGCTAACACCGGATCTTCGCGTCTGATATTTTCCCAAACTTGTTGTTTTTGTCTTTCTAAAGTGGCGATCGCCTCATTATAAGCTTGGAATGCAGCACGTGTTTCACCGCGATTATTTTCCGATTTATGGCCTTGGCGTTCTTGCTCAATTTGTTGTTGCAATTCTTCGTATTGCTGCAATAATTCTTGAACTTTTGGGGGGATTTCTTCGCCTTGAGAGAGGTTGTAGCTTGCCATTAAGTCTACAAGAAGTTTGGAGCGCGATCGTTCTGAATATTCAAAGGCTTTTTCTATTTGCCCAGCATTGATGCAAGCCTGCACCATGTTTTGATAAATATCGATGGCTTCTTCTAAAATTTCTTGACGACGCGATTCGGATTTTGCCCAACTACGGCTAGTTTCTACTGCTTCAATAGCTACTTCATAGCCTTGGATAGCTTTATTCCACCGGCTATTACATAAAGCTGTATTACCTAAGTTGCGCCCCGTTATAAAGCAATCAATCGGAAATATGTTGTGTTTATAGACAGTTAAAGCTAAGTCAAAAGATTCAATTGCTTTTGTTAAATATCCATGCAAGTTATAGATATGCCCAATATTAATATGAGTTAATGCCCAGTCTTCCGGAAAAGCTTCTTGAGTACGAATTTCTAAAGCAGATTGAAAAGCAGCGATAGCTAACTCTAGGCTGTTTGCCCGATTTTCTTTAAAACGCTCACCATAGCAAATTCCTAAATTCATTTGTGTCATAGCCCAGGCTATGGGGTCAAATTCTTTGGTACGAATTTGTAAGCTTTTTTGTAGACAAATAATAGCTAGCTCTAAATTTTCTAGCCTATTACCAAAAATTCTGTCTAAATAACTAATCCCTAAGTTGTTTTGAGTGGTTGCCCATTCGTCTGGAAAAGCTTCTTTAGTAAAAACTTTGCAAGCTTCTTGAAAAGCAAGTATAGCCAATTCTATATTTTGCTTTTTGTTTTCTTGAATACGTTCTAAGTAAGCAAGCCCCAAGTTATTTTTTACATCAGCCCATGCTTGAAGATAATCTATCTGGATAAAAACTTTCGCTGCTGCTTGATAACAGGCAATAGCTATCTCTATATTTTCTGCTTTGTCTCCTTTAATACGATAGCGATAGCTATTTGCTAAATTATTTTGGGTTTCAGCCCATTGCTGAGGAAAAGCTTCTTGAGTAAAAACTTGCAAAGCAGATTTGCACGCGGTTATAGATAATTCTAGATTCTCTACTTTGTTCCCTCGGATTCGGTCACGGTAAGCAACTGCTAGATTATTTTGAATAATAGCCCATTTTTTAACAAATGCTTTTTGGGTAATAATTTCTAAAGCTGCTTGTAAAACATTTATAGCCATTTCCAGATTTTCAGCTTTGTCTCCTTGGATACGCTTGATATAGGCAGCAGCTAAACTGCTTTGTACTATAGCCCATTCTTTGGGAAAGTCTTCTCTGTTGACTACTTGCAAAGTTTCTTGCAAAGCAGTAATAGCAATTTCTATATTTTCGGCTTTACGTCCTCGGATACGCTGGATATAGGTAGCTGCTAAACAGTTTTGAGCCATAGCCCATTCTTGGGGAAAGGCTTTTGGAGTAAAGACAGTTTGAGCTACCTCATAGCCAGCAATGGCAATTTCTATATTTGATGCTTTACTTCCTAATGGAAACTCAGCGATTAAGTTACTAAAATTAAAAATATCACTTGCTAGGTTTTCTGCTGGGATTAGCTTCTCCTCAAATAAAATATCTATAGCCCAAGCTTTCAACCAGCTAGGTAATTTCTCATCAAGTTTGTCGAGGTTAGCTTGCAGAAATGGGTAAACAAATTGTGGATCGGCATGACTACTACTAACTGCTTGTAACAGCATTTGAATAAGTTCTACATAAGTTTCTGCTGACGATGGCTTACCTATGGTAGCAGAAATTGTAACAGCAACCTTACGGATAAAAATGGCATTTTCTTCGTCTCCTTGCTCCACTAGTGTTGCAGCTACCTGCTTCATTGTTTCTACTAAACCAGCATCTATCAGGTCTTTATGAACCTCTAAAATTCCCGGTTCTTGTCCTTTAGAAGATTGGAGAAGTTTGTATATTAGCTTTAAATAAGCATCAAGCCGTTTTTCTTCTACCACCAATAAATTCCTACTTATGAGTTTGGTTTATTAATTTATTTATACCGCTCAAAAAATTCTTTTAACTTTTCTAGCACTTCTTCTGCTAGATATAACAACTCAATTTCATCAATTTCATCAATATCTCCGCGATTACTTTCTGCAATGCCCACACTACCCGCTAATACATTTGTGACAGCAAAAATCCGATCATTTTCTTCAGATAAACTCAGACATTTTTCCAACTCAACAGCAATCTCTTGGAGCGATTTATCTTTTAGCTGCTTTCTAACCTTTACCGCTACCAAGTCATCGCTTTGCAGGAAATTAGTCACTAATTCTACAAAACTTTGCTGCTCATCTTCGTCTTCTCCCCATGTTTCTAGCCAATCTCCATCAACATCATCACAATATAAATGGGCGGCTTCAAGCCCATATTTCATGATGTCATCCTGTAATTTTTGAGCAGCTTCTACAGCTTGTAAAAAGTTGTCTAATCTCTGTTGACGGTCAGATTGTTTTTCCTGAACCATAAGGACTCACTTTGTTAAGTAATAACGTGGCTATATAAATCCAGTAAATAACAGTGACCGACAACTATAAATTAAATTTAAAATAACTACCTATACTGAGATTATCGCTGTTAGATAATAATATGCTGACTATCTGATTCACAAAATCAGTTGTACCGGGATTGTAACTTAAAAATAATCCTCTATCTATTGCCCAAAAAATTAGGGTATTTTCCCATTCATCAAACTTCTCTTGAGACAATTCCTCTGAGACGCTAGTGAGTTGAATACATAGTGGTCTCTGTTGCCTACTGCTAACAATTATATCAGTTGCCATAGACAGGTCTGCAATATAGCGTTGTACAATTGTCCCGCCACAATTTTTAATATTATTAGCAATATAGTTAATTAATTTGGCATCATCCTGATAGAACTCCCCCGCCATCAGTTTCCGTCTCCAGATATAAAATTTAGGGTCGTTTTCACTCAACCATTTAGGAAATAAGTACCCATACCAATATTTTAAAGTTGGATTCAGCACTGTTAAAGCTGATTGCTGCTCTTCTGAAGAAGGTAATGATTTAAGTCTCAGCCAAACTTCAGCGTCTTGGAGCATTTGTTGTAAAAACAGGATGACAAATTTTTTAGCAGTCAAAGAACCCGGTTTGATATCTTTCACCCAGCGATTTATCTCTTCTAACCTTTTGGCTAAATCAGGATCTATAACAGATGCTTCCTGTATGAGTAATCTTAATTGTTGTTTAATTTCTTGGGCTTGCAAATAACGATCAACCTCAAAACTAGAGTTAGTCGCTGGAATTTTTAAGATTATTTTATCAGTCTAAGTGATGGGTGTAAAATTCCCCGTCTTGAGATTGGAGATATAGCACTAAGCTAGACTATAGTCTCTGGCAGCCTAAATATCTGCCAATCTCTCCAGCAATTCTTCAGCTAAATCTAATAACTCAACTTCATCAAATTCATCACTATTTCCGCGACTACTTTCTCCAACCGCAACATTAGCAGCCAAAACATTTTTCACAGCAGAAATCCGATCATCTTCTTCAGATAAACTCAAACATTTTTCCAACTCTACAGCAATTTCCTGAATTGTCCTTGAACCTAAACGTTCTCTTACTTTCACCGCTACTGCATCGTCACTTTCCAGCAGTTTTACCAAAGCTGTTCTCAGTCCATCATCTCCACTAGAAAACTTATCAACGGCTACACGCACATATTCCCGCACGCTCATGTTTGCCGCTAATGCTTTTTGGAAAACTACATCTGGCACATCTACTAGCAATACACCATCGTTATCGCTGGCTTGATATAAATCATCCCCTTGTTTCACGGCTACCAGCAAATCTGCGCCCAAAGCGTGTAAATAGTGCAACACTGATTCCAATTCATGCTCTTTTAACGCCGACTCCAATTTAGACACAGCCGCTTGCTTCACTCCCAGCTTTTCTGCTAGCTGTGCCTGAGTCAATCCTGCTTTATTACGTATTTCACGCATGGCATCGGTAAGGTACAGGCGCAAGTACTCTAACTTACCCGCTAAAATTACCTCTGGGTCGTCGCTTACTTTTTGCTGCAACCAAACTTGAAAATTAGGCTTTTTCATCATTCCTCTGCTGCAATTCACGTAATCTTACTCTTGCAGGTTCTTTGTCTCTATCTTTGATAGCGCCGTCATATTTTTTCATAAAGGCGTGCAACACCACGAAACGCTGAGGAGTAGCAGCCGTTAAGATAAACCTTGGATTATGTTCGCTTTTGGTCATCCGTAACTCATACAGGTCATCTTCCAGCTTCTCAAAGATGTCGCTGGTAAGTGATGCAAGTCCTTTGTTACACAGGTAGCCAAGATTAACTTGCAGACGCCTGGTTTCGGAAGCACTCAGTAATGGTTTTGGTGGATTTTGTGGTTGCTCCTCTTCGGGAATCATCCTGATGAAAAAAGCAAGCAAGTCTTTGGGGATTTCCCCATTGACATCTTGATAAAGTTCCCAAGTCCAAGTCACTTCCTACCTCACAGGATAATATTCTTTATAAAGAATGTCAATTACATTATTCTTTTAAAGGAATATCATATAGAATGAGTAAGTTCAACTTAGATAATAAAAGAATGAGGCATGAAAATGGTGCGTTAGGCTAAAGCCATAACGCACCCTACTGTTGAATGCTAGTTACTGTCTCAACTCAGTTGTTCAAACTTAAATTTCCCTTTAATAAACTTGTTGAAATATTGACCTTTGGATGGTGCATTATCTAAGCCTTCCTTGATACTGGGAGGTACTTTGAAATACTCGTAAACACTTCCGCTATCAAATTCAATAGTTAGTGTTTGAGTTTTTTCATCGTGGCTAAATTGCTTAATAACGCTACCTTCAGGTTTGAGTAGGGGGAAAGCAATTACATCGCGAATACTGGCAGAATCAGTTAGTAACATTACTAAGCGATCGATTCCAATTCCTAAACCACCAGTAGGCGGCATACCATATTCCAAAGCTGCCAAAAAGTCTTCGTCTACACCATGCGCTTCTAAATCGCCAGCAGCTTTTCTAGCAGCTTGCGCTTCTAAGCGTTCTCTTTGGTCGATCGCATCAGTAAGTTCTGAGAAGCTATTGCCAGTTTCTCTTCCTACTATAAATAACTCAAATCGTTCCACCAAACCAGGTTGAGAACGGTGGGGTTTTGCTAAGGGCGAAATTTCTACAGGATAATCAATTACAAAGGTAGGCTGAATTAAATTAGCTTCTACCTTCTCTTCAAAAGCTAAATTTAGTAACTTACCAATTGATTGGGCTTCATCTACATCCGGAATTCCAGCATTTTTACTTGCTGTTTTTGCTTCTTCTAAAGTTTGGAAAGATTTGAAATCTAATCCTGTAACCTCTTTAACTAAATCGTGCATTGTCACCCGCCGCCAAGGTGGTGTTAAATCTATAGATTCACCTTGGTAAGTAATTTGCAGGGTGCCGAGTACCTCTTGGGCAACAGTGGTAATAATCCCTTCTGTTAGCGCCATCATATCGTTGTAGTCGGCGTAGGCTTGGTAAATTTCAATAGTTGTAAATTCGGGATTGTGTCGAGTTGAAATTCCCTCATTGCGGAAAATTCGCCCTAATTCAAACACCTTTTCAAAACCACCTACAATTAATCGCTTTAGATGAAGTTCTGTGGCAATTCGCAGATACAACTCCATTTCTAAAGTGTTGTGGTAAGTGATAAATGGACGTGCATCTGCACCCCCAGCTTCACTTTGTAAAACAGGCGTTTCAATTTCTAGAAAATCCCGCTGTTCCAAATAGCGACGAATACCAGCAGTGATTTGGGCGCGGCGGCGGAAAGTTTGCCGCACTTCTGGGTTAACAATCAAGTCAACGTAGCGCTGACGGTAGCGCTTGGCAACATCCGTTAATCCATGCCACTTGTCGGGTAGAGGCAACAGAGATTTTGTCAGGATGGTGTATTGTTTGACGTAGACAGATAACTCGCCCTTTTCAGTCCGTTTAATAGTACCTTTGACTCCCAGGATGTCACCTGCATCTGTGAGTTGTTTCAAGTGATTGAACGCATCGGCATCAATATCTGCCATGCCTTCTTGGATGCGATTTTTCTCTAAATAAAGCTGAATCGTGCCGGTTTCGTCTTGTAAGGTGAAAAAAGCCAATTTACCGAAAACGCGACGCGCCATAATGCGTCCGGCTATGGCAACTTCTAAATCAACTTCTTCGCCGGTGGCTAAATCGGCAAATTGTTCTTGTAACTGCGCTGCGTGATGGGTGGATTCCCAACGATAGGCGTAGGGATTTGTGCCTAACTGCTTTAGCTGGTTTACTTTTTCCAGCCTCGCGGCACGGAGATCTTCTTCCGACATGGTAACGAACTAAATAGGGCAAGATTAATTATAGATGCTGCAAAAGTTGGGAGTAAGAGATATTTGTCCTTGAGAACGCTGGTCGTAGGCGTAGCCCGCCGTAGGCATCGCCAAAGGAAATACAATGATCCAAACTAGAGTCCGTTTGTGGAATATAGATGAATATCACCGGATGCTTGAAACGGGTATTATCGCAGCCGATGAACGGGTGGAACTGATAGAAGGGCAAGTTATCCCCATGAGTGCCAAAAATCCTCCACACGCAGCAACAACCCTATGTGCATCCGATTATCTCAAGCGCCTGTTAGCCGAAGTGGCCTTAGTTCGCGTACAAGACCCTATTCAATTAAGCCAATATTCGGAACCCGAACCAGACATTGCCGTTGTCCGAATTGATGCGCGAAAATATATCGATCGCCACCCCGCACCGCATGAAATTTTTTTACTCATTGAAGTGGCGGATACAACATTAGAAACAGATCGCAAACAAAAAGCGCCTTTGTATGCTAAAGCAGGAATTACTGATTACTGTATTTTAGATGTGAATCAGCGTCAGGTTTATGTTTTTCGCCAACCAGATATAGAAGCCTACAATCTAGAGTTTATTTTCCAAGAGGATGCAACGGTATCCTTAATTGCATTTCCAGAAATTGAAATTCAGATTGGTAAATTATTTCCATAAGTGTGGCGATCGCCAACATTTTACTCTATGAATCAAAGTTTATTTTTGATTTACTTTTAGCGAATACCGAGATAAAACCGCCTTCATTTTCAAGTTAGTAAACTTCAGTATTGCTTCCACTAATTCTTGCTGTTCTGGTTTTAAATTCAGTGTTTTGAGGGCTTGATTGATATCACTTCCA
This sequence comes from Nostoc sp. ATCC 43529, assembly GCA_003326205.1. Taxonomy (GTDB): domain Bacteria; phylum Cyanobacteriota; class Cyanobacteriia; order Cyanobacteriales; family Nostocaceae; genus Nostoc. The sequence continues at coordinate 59,569 of LWTK01000057.1, read as the reverse complement.
GCGCGGAGATTGCGAGCAAGTTGGGCACGCTGGGATGAGTTTAATACTGCCTGAATTTCTTTATTTCGTCTCTGACGTACAGCCTGGAGTTGTTGGCGTTGTTGGGGAGTCAGGTTAATCTCTGAAATCGAAGTAGAATCGCTGCCAGCTTTGGTAGTTTTTGGGACAATAATACTAAAATTAGTATTCAGTTGAACGGGTGCAGCTAAGGCAATTCCCGGCATGAAGAGAATAAAAGCAAGGATATTAGCTAACACAAAAAGCCGTTTTATCAAGAGAATTACCATTTTGAACAATGCTTAATTTAATACTCAGATATGGGTATGGGGCTGGGGATTGGTGATTAGGGACTGGGTATTAGGTACAGGAAAAAGACAACGGGAAAAACTTGGTGCAATTCATCTTTTTGTCTCACCGGCCTTCCCTGCTTCCCGATCTCCATCATTTCCCCAGTCCCCGATCTCCAATCCCCAATCCCTCTTACGTATTATCAGGCCTTTTCATTCTGTTAATTTCGCGTTGTAATTCTTCAATTTGACGGCGCAAAGTTTCTTTTTCATTTTCGGAAGAATCTGCGGGAACATTCACAGCTCCTGAGGCGGGCGATCGCTGATAGTTTCCTCGGCGAATTTGCTGATATTCTTCTGATACTGCCCACTGCTGTAAGTAGTGCAAACGCTCCACAGGAAAAGGATGAGTCATCATTGCACCTTGAAACCCAGCGAACATTAAGAATTTATACACTTGATTGAGTCCATCTTCATCAAGCGCTTGATAATTTTCAGACTGCTTAACAAATTCTTGTAAACTGCATTCATTGGCATATTTGATACTACCGCCTGTGACTTTCATCATCGAAGTCATTACAGGATTTAAATCATCCATTACTAATAAAGCGGCGCGATCTGAGGATAACTCCGCTTTGCGTCGCCATTCGTAAAAAGCAAGCAACAAACCTTGACTGACGAAATTACCAATGCCAAAGGTTAATTCACCAACTGTAGAAGCGAGACTCCTCACCCATATCGCCATTTGAATTAAAATAGTATGACCACATTTAATGTGCCCCAGTTCATGGGCTAGCACCGCCCTAATTTCGACTTCGTTTAGTAAGTCTAATGTCCCTGTATTTATGACTATGTAAGGATGCTCTTGTCCAAGTGCGTAGCTATTAGCTTGGGAATTTTGCTCAACAAACAGTGCGGGTTCTGGATAAATGTCCAAATCTCGCACGCATTCCCGAAAAATCTGGTAGATGGTGGAATATTGGCGCGGCCCGACTTGGATGGTGTTGCCCATTAAATAAACTAACTGAGGGCGTTCAGCGAAAAATTCCACAAATTTACGGGCTAAAAAATCAAATCCTGGTAAATTACGTAAAGCTTGCTCAGCTTGGGTATCCAGGGGGTGCCTGAAGGCTTCGCTGGAAATTCCTGTGTAGGTTGGCATAATTAGGTAATTGGTGATTGGTCATTAGTAGAGACGCGATTAATCGCGTCTGTACAATAGTCATTGGTCATTGGTCATTGGTCATTGGTCATTAGTCATTAGTTTTAGACAAAGAACAAATGACAAAGCCCAAAGTTAAAAGCTAAAGCTTCCTTATATTCAGACGCCAGTTGCTATCCTACGGTAACGTTCAGGGCGAACAAGCTCAAAGACCCGTGGAATGCAGTGGCTCAACGGCAGTTCCTTTCAGTGGGGGAACCCCGCCAACGGACTGCCTGAACTTTGTAACAGAAGACAAATGACAAATGATAAATGACAAAGGACAACATAATAGAAATGGGGCTTTATTGGTAAAAGTCACTTTGTTATGGGATTAAAAGCGTGTGATTGAGGCAGAAGTTCATTTGTCACTACATAACTTTTTGCGATCGCAGGCGGGGTTCCCTTCCTGGCCCCATCATTTGACGATGGCACGGTTGGTAGCACGCGCCTTGCGCCTCGAACGTAGCGCCCTAATTCAAGTAGGGGCGGTTGCTGGCTATCAAGGACGATATCGTACCAGTTTCGTAGCATCAGCCCTGATGTGGCATGGCCCTGTAATTATTGTTGCTCAAGAAGCAGTGCAACAACTTCTGTTGCGGGTGGAAATTCCCCGCTTACAGCAGTGGCTACCAGCTAACAAACCGATTAGAACAGGTGACGCGTGGCCTGATGCCCAGTTCCAAGGGCTACTGTTGACTTCCCCAGAAGCTTGGTTAAAAGGACAGTTGGCTGATGGCGATCGCTTTCCCCCTGGTATTCCTACAATTATTGATGGTGTAGACGATCTCGAAGATTGGGTGCGTCATCAGCTCGCCCAAGAAATTCAACCCCATGATTGGGATCGACTTATGCTAGCTTGCCCAAACCAAGCTGAAGCAATTCGCGAAGCAAGGATACAACTGACACACGAACTTTTTCAGCATCCTGCTAATCCATACGAGTGCTATCTCATCTCTGGACTAGAAATAGACATTTTAAACCGTCTTTATTCTACTTTAGACCTCAGTAATCTCCCAGATAATTGGAAACATTTCTGGCAAGAATTTCAACTCCTCAACGAAAATTTGTCCTCCCCTGCCCTCTTCTGGGCGACTATTGCCCGTCGCCAAGGTTTATTTTCTTTACACTACACCCCAATGGAATTAGGAAAAATACTTTCCCCCATTTGGCAGCGACAACCAGTAGTTTTAATTGGCAGTGCTATAGAACCAGAAACAGAGGCTCCCCTTTTTCGTCAGCGTTTGGGTTTGGAAGATGTAACTTGCCTGAAATTTTCTTCTGAAAGTCAAGCCGAAGCAATTCAACTGTATGTACCCTATAAGTTACCCCTACCTAATACACCAGAATTTCAAGCGGCATTTATTCACAAAGTCCGCACGCTGGTTTGTCTGAGTGCTACAGCACCAGGATTAACCGTAATTTTAGTGGGTGATGTCCCACTCAAGTCTCAAGTCGGGACAATTTTGGCCTCAGAATTTGGTTCGCGGGTACAGGTAGAAAAAACTTGTTTAGATGAAAATGGTATTTTGGTGAGCGGTTGGGAATTTTGGCGAGAACATCAGCGAGTCTTGCCTGCACCCCAGCTGTTAATTATTGCGACTTTACCGCTACCATCTTTGGAAAATCCTCTAGTAGCTGGTAGGGTAGCTCGTTATAAGCGATCGCATCAAGATTGGTTCCGTTTATACTTATTACCAACCGCCTTAAATGAATTACAACGAGCGATCGCTCCCGTGCGAGAAAGTCAAGGTATTGTCGCTTTACTTGATAGTCGTGTAGTTAACCGCAGCTACGGCGCCCAAATCCTCGCTGCCTTAAGTCCTTTAGCGCGCATTAACTATCTCGATCCCAGTCTGTTTTCTAATACAGATGAGGAAAATTCAGCTTAAGGGGACTGGGGACTGGGGGATAAGGGAGCAGAGGGAGAAAGAGGCAGGGAAGGTAGGGGGAACAGCGGGAAAATAAAATACTTTTAACTCCTAACTCCTAACTCCTAACTCCTCACTCAGCACTCCCAGTCCCTAATCACCAGTTCCCATGCCCAATATTAATTGTCTACAACTACAATTCCTGGCAAGATAAAGTTAGAGTCAAAGTTGATTTCAATTGCTGATTATGGGTGAAGCAAAACGTCGCAAAACCGCGCTAGGGGAAACATACGGTCAAGAAACTCGCATCTTGCCTTGGGTTCCCATCACAAAAAGTCAAGCGGAATTATTTGTCAGTTGGACTACCCGCGGTGCTTGGATAGGTATTGGTCTCATGGTTGCAGCATGGCTAACCATTCGTTTTATCGGCCCTGCTTTTGGTTGGTGGCAAGTAGTTGCTTAATAATTATTGAGTATTTTGAACACTGGCTAAAATTAATGCGATCGCCTCTTGAGAGTGTTGTTCTAACATTGCTGCACTCAAAAGTCCCTTGTCTTGGGGATAATGCTGAGCATTTCCAATGCCAATAAAGTAAAACAAACAAGTTCCCATAATATTAATCGCTGATTGTAAGGGATCGAGTTTGCGAAATGCACCTGTGGCAACCCCTCGTTCTAAAATTGTAAGAATTAAAAATTAATATCCACATACAGCGTTTTTCAGGTAAATGAAGTACATGGTTACATGGGTAGGGGCGCACAGCTGTGCGCCCCTACGATGATCTGTACCTCACCAAGTTGCAATCTGCTGTAAGTGAACTCAGGGCTTGTATTCTTTTTTAATTTTTAATTTTTCATTTGAGCCTACCCCTACGGCGAAGCAAGCTAGCAAGAGCGTCTTGTAGAGAAGCAGCCATCGCTTTATGTCCTAAGGTACTTGACAAGTGCTATATTTTCCATGCAAAAAGCTCAAGCAGCAATGCTTGAGCTTTTGCCAGATTGAATTAACTTAACTGGTGTCTAATTAGTTTAGTAACGATTACGGTTGTAGCCACCACCGCCACGGTTACCACCACCGAAAGAACCACCTCTGTCTTCTTTGGGTTTGGCTTTATTTACTTTCAAGTCACGACCCAGCCATTCAGCACCGTCAAGAGCTTCAATAGCAGCTGCTTCTTCGGCATCTGAACTCATTTCCACAAAACCAAAGCCACGTAAGCGACCGGTTTCACGATCAGTAGGCAGCTGAACGCGCTTCACAGAACCATATTCTGCAAAAACAGCGCTTAGTGCTTCTTGTGTAACTTCATAAGAGAGGTTACCTACGTAAATTGACATGAAATATCTCCAAAATCATAAGTATGCAGAGATTTAGATTTCGGAGAGAAGTCTGTAATACCACAAGGAAAAAGCCTGTCAATACTAAGAACAAACACTGTCGCCGAATTAATTCTCATTTCACTCCTCATGATGACACAATAATCAACTTTCCGGGCAAAAGGTTGAAAAATTTTTATAAAAATTTATATTAACTACCTCAGTAACCGTATGGAAGTGGAGAATACAGGCACAGGAGTAGGGAACAAATAATAATTTCTCAGTTAACGGTCAATAGTCACCACTCCCAATACCCAACAAATAAATCTTTACTTTTCTGAATGCAGTTGACAAACTACGTAAAATACTAGTATTTATAGTATAATAAGCATACAATCTTAAAACAAGGAAAATTTAATACCGCCATGTTTAAACATGGGAAAAAAAGTTTCATATCTTCGGGTAAAGCCAGTTTTCTCCTATGGGTAGATTACAGAAAACTGAAAAATATTTATACTAAGTTTATAATTGATTAGCTGCAAGAAGATTGTCTACCTCTGCATAAGAAGTAGCGCGGTGAGAATTTTGGGATTTTTATGGGAAAACAGTAACTTTCTGAATACAGAAACTTTCTGTTAGAGAGCTTACTCATTCTCGCCGTTTTTTATTGAAGATATCTCTCAGAATTACTTGGGAAAACACGGCTGTTTAATCCCAAAGGCTCCCCCATAGGAGAAAACTAGATGATTTTGGACGTAAAATAAGCCGCACAAACAGGTGAAAATGATAGATTCCGTAACCAATACCCAGCTAATTAATATCAAGTTAGATACAGTTGCGAAAACTGAGGTAGCGATGCCTGAGTTGGTCTGTGCCAACGCAGATGTCAAAAGCAAACTTCTGGCAAAAAGCAGTTATGCAAAAAGTGGGAAAAGGGAAAATTTTTTTGCCTCCACTTCTTTAAAAAGCTTACTAATACCCTGTTTGGTGGGTATAGGACTACTAACAGCTAGCTGCGGGTCGCTGCCTAAGGAATCAGCTGAGGCACAATCTCAGAGTCCTGGTGGACGGGCACGGGGTGGTGGTGCAACACCTGTAGATGTGGCGATCGCGCGAACAGACGTACTCCAAAAACAACCAGAATATACAGGTAACACAACACCCTTTCGCATTGTGTCACTGCGATCGCAGGTTGAAGCACGATTGTTAGCTTTGAACCTAGATGTAGGCGATACAGTGAACCAAGGCCAGACTGTGGGGCAATTAGATGACGCCCTGTTACTAACAGCCTACAAACAAGCAGAAGCCGAACTTGCAGCCTTGAAATCAGAAGTAGTCAGGGCAACTACCCAAGTAAGTAATGCCCGTGCTGATGTGGAACGAGCGAGGCTAGAAGTAGTGCAAGCCCAGGCAGACTCGCAACGCCAGCAGAAACTATTCCAAGCTGGAGCGATCGCTCAACAATCTGCCGAACAAGCGCGTACCCAGGCACAAACAGCTGCCCAGGCATTGCGGGCGGCTCAAGAGCAAGTCCGTACAGAACAGCAAGCCGTCGCCGCTGCTCAAGGCAGAGTGTTAGCCCAACAGGCTCTGGTTGCGGAAGCCAAAGAACGCAGATCTTACGCTCGGCTGACATCTCCCATCACTGGAGTAGTTACAGAAAAAGTCACAGAACCAGGCAATCTTTTGCAAGCAGGTAGTGAAGTCTTAAAAATTGGTGACTTTAACCGTGTGAAAGTCGTTGTTCAAGTTTCTGAATTAGAATTAGCACAAATTCAGGTTGGACAATCTGTAAAAGTCCGTTTAGATGCTTTTCCCAATGAAACATTAATTGGTAGAGTAACGCGGATTTCTCCAGCCGCTGATGCCACAGCTCGTTTGATTCCTGTAGAAGTAGTAATTCCCAACAGTGACGGGAAAATTGGCAGCGGACTATTGGCGCGAGTCAATTTTGAAAGCCAAACAGCGCAACGGGTAGTTGTGCCGCAAACAGCGATTCAGAAACAAACTTCTCAGCAGAAAAGCAACAGAGCAAACACACAAAATCAAGCTGGAACCTTATTTGTTGTCAGCGATGCAGAAGGCAAGGCAAAAGTAACGGCGCGTGCTGTCACCTTAGGGAAAAGGGCTGATAGCAAAGTGGAAATTTTATCTGGCTTACAACCAGGAGAACGCTATGTTGTTCGCAGTGGTCAACCTTTAAAAGATGGAGACGCTGTACGTTTATCGATTCTTTCCGAAACAACAGAGTCAACCCGTACAGGGAATTCAAAATTAACGATTCAAAACTCAAAATGAGATTTGGAATTTTAATTTTGTATTTTTAATTGAAGCGAGGCCACAGTTATGCAACAAGTAAAGAATGGTGGCGGATTTAGTATCAGCGCCATATCAATCCGCCAGCACATCGGCACACTCATGCTTACACTAGCAGTAATAGTGATGGGTGTATTTTTTGTCGTAAAATTGCCAGTAGATTTACTACCATCAATTACCTACCCTCGGATTGGTGTGCGTTTACAAGCACCTGGAATTTCTCCAGAGGTAGCGGTTGATGAAGTAACCAAGCCCTTAGAAGAAGCTTTTACTGCTACTGAGGGGGTAATCCAGATTTTTTCCCAAACTCGTGAAGGGCAGGTCAATTTGGATCTGTACTTTGAACCGGGAGGCGATATTGACCAAGCCCTAAACGATGCCACAGCTGCCTTTAACAGAGCTAGAAGCACATTACCAGACACCATTGAAGAACCACGCTTATTCAAAGTCGATCCTTCCCAGTTACCAGTTTACGAATTGGCATTAACCTCACCGTCCTTACAAGGCGTTGAGTTACGGGTTTTTGCCGAAGAAGAACTAGTCCGCGAACTAGGTGTTGTAGCTGGAGTCGCAGGGGTAGATGTATCGGGAGGAGTTCAAGAAGAAGTCAGGGTTAATATCGATCTCAATCGTTTGCAAGCTTTGGGTGTAGGTTTAACTGATGTCCTCGATCAACTCAGAGACCGCAACGTAGATATCTCCGGTGGTCGAATTTTGGGGCCGAATTCTGAACCATTAACCCGTACCGTTGGGCGTTTCCAAAATGCCGATGAAATTAGCAATCTTTCTTTTGAAGTCTCTTCCCCGGCTACCTTATCTACCTCATCTACCTCATCTACCACTACTCCCAACCGCCGCGTCTATTTGCGCGACTTCGCTGAAGTAATTGATGGTTCAGAACAACAACGAATTTTCGTCTTACTCAATGGGGAAGAAGCTGTAAAAGTCAGCATCCAAAAACAGCCGGATGCTAACACCATTAACGTTGTTGAGGGTGTGAAAAAACGCTTGGAAGAACTGCGACAATCTGGTGTCATTCCTGAAGGGACGGTGATTACACCAACCTTAGATGAGTCGCGGTTTATTAGCAATTCTATCTCCAACGTTACCAGTTCTGGGTTGGTTGGTACAGCACTAGCAGCGATCGCAGTTCTTTTATTTCTCGGTTCTGTGCGCCAAACTTTAATCATCGTTCTAGCCATTCCCCTAGCAACCCTAGCTGCCATCATCTTAATGGGGCTATTTGGTTTATCTCTCAACGTTTTTAGTTTGGGTGGTTTAGCGCTGGGTGTGGGAATTGTAGTGGATAACTCCATCGTTATGTTGGAGAACATCGCCGAGGGTGCTGGGATGACTCCCGGTAAGGATAACAAAACCCGCTTGAATTCACGTCAACTAATTTCTCAGGCAGAACAAAGTAGCCAAGAAGTAGAATCAGCTTTAATTGCTTCCACTAGTACAAACTTGGTAGCAGTGTTACCATTTTTGCTCATTGGCGGATTTATCGCCCTACTGTTCAATGAGTTAATTCTCACCATCAGCTTTTCTGTGGCGGCTTCAATTTTGATTGCTGTCACTGTCGTGCCGATGTTGGCTTCCCGGATGTTGGCATGGAAATTTTCCAGTGGTTTGAGCAAATTTTGGTTTTTACGGGAGTTTAATAAACGCTTTGATGCCTCTACGAGGGGATACGCGAGTTTTTTAGCTGGGATATTACGCTGGCGACTGGTAACGGTGGCGATCGCCATTATATTTTTTGGCGGTGGCAGTTTGTGGATGGCTCCGCAAATTCCCCAAGAAATTCTCCCCCGCATCAATACCGGACAAGCCAACTTCAATGCTCAATTTCCTCCGGGAACACCCCTAGAGACTAACCGAAAAGTCATGACTGCGGTGGATGAGATTATCCGGAATCAACCAGAAACAGAATATGTTTTCTCCACATCTGGTGGTTCTTTATTTGGTACAAACACCAATGCCAACCCTCTACGGAGTACCGCTAATATTACCCTCAAACCAGGTACTGATGTAGAAGCCTATGTAGAAAGAGTTACCCAACAGTTTAACAAGTTAAATTTAGCAGGAATTCGCCTGCGCCTTTCCCCTGGACAAGTGCGGGGTTTGATTCTCAACAACTCTCCTGTCCGCGGTGCTGATGTTGACGTGATACTTCAGGGAAATGACGTAAATGCTTTAGAAGAAGCTGGTCGTCAGGTACTAGCAGCCCTAGAAGAACAAGTCACCCAAGCAAGATTTCGTCCCGATGCCGACGATCGCCAACCAGAAATTCAGATTATTCCTGACTGGGAAAGGGTTTCAGCTTTGGGATTAACTACTACAGACATAGGACAAACAATTCAAACTGCGATCGAAGGTAGCATCCCGACTCAACTGCAACGCGGCAACCGTTTAGTAGATGTGCGAGTTAAGTTGAATGAAGAGTCAGTGCAAACACCTTCTCAATTAGAGAGATTGCCTTTGTTCGTGGAGAATAATCGCCAAGTCCGCTTGAGTGATGTAGCTAAAATTACAGAGTCTCAAGCTCCGGGAGAAGTTCAGCGAATTAATCAGCGTCAGGTTTTGTTACTTGCTGGGAATTTGACTGAGGGAGCTAGCCTAAGTAACGCCTTAGAACAGGTAGATACAGTATTAAAAAGTATAGATTTACCTGATGGTGTTAGTATTTTGCCCAGTTCAGCAGCAGAATCTAATCAGCAACTGCAAAGCTCACTGCAACTATTAGGTGGATTAGCAACCTTTTTAGTCTTTGTAGTTATGGCAGTGCAATACAATTCTCTGATCGATCCCTTGGTAATTATGTTTACAATTCCTTTGGCATTAGCTGGGGGGATTTTTGGACTTTACATTACCCAAACCGCTATTGGTGCGACGGTGATTGTCGGTGCAGTTTTGCTTGTGGGTATTGTAGTTAACAACGCCATCATCATGGTGGAATTGGCGAATCAAATTCTAGAACGAGAAAAAGTTGACCGCAAAACCGCAATTTTAAAAGCTGCTCCTCAACGCCTGCGACCAGTATTAATGACAACTATCACCACTGTTTTAGGTATGTTCCCCCTGGCATTAGGAATTGGAGAAGGCTCCGAATTTTTACAACCATTGGGTGTGGTGGTATTCTCTGGCTTGTCTTTAGCAACAGTGCTGACGTTGTTTATCATCCCTTGTTTTTATACTCTGTTGCACGATTTATTTGGTGGAAAATGGACAAAGCCAGTGTTAATTCTATTCCGTGGATTTAAGAAAAAACTTATTTCCATCACTGATAGGCATTAGAAATCAGATTTTTTCCGCAGTCTACGCCTTGAAATTCAAATAAATCTGATGTGCCAACGAGATTGTTTCGTTGGCACATCAACTTTTACATATCTTCTAATTCAATTCCTTTGGTTTCTTTAATAAAAAACAGAACGAAGAAGAAGGAAATAGCTGCCGCCGTTGTATATAGCCCGTAAGCAGCACCTAGACCGAAATATTGCAGAATGGGAGGAAATGTTGTGGAAATAGCAAAATTAGCAACCCATTGTATTGCCGCAGCTACCGAAAGTGCAGCAGCTCGGATCTTGTTATTAAACATTTCTCCTAATAGCACCCAGGTGACTGGGCCCCAGGAGAAACCGAAGCAAAATACATAAAAATTAGCTGCTAAAAGAGCAATCAGACCCGCTGAACCGTTAAGAGTCAGGTTGCCAGCAGCATCTAGTTGCGCGGTTCTAAAAACAGCAGTCATTGTCCCCAAGGTCACAACCATGCCAAGTGACCCTAAAATCAGCAAAGGCTTGCGACCAAATTTATCTACAAAGGCGATCGCAATTAAAGTAGTAATAATATTGACCGCCGCTGTAATCACTGTAGTCGTCAGGGAATCTTTTTCAGAAAAACCCACCGCCCGCCACAAAACGCTGCTGTAATAAAAGATGACATTAATCCCAACCAATTGCTGGAATACTGATAAACCTATTCCTATCCAAACAATCGGCAAAAGCCCACCACTTCTTCCTAACAAATCAGAAAACTTAGGCTGGCGTTCTCGTAAAACTGTTTGCCGAATTTCTTCGATTTTTGCCAGTGCGTTACCCCCCAAAATCTTAGTCAGAACGTTAGCAGCTTCTGGTTCCCGTCCTTGAGCAACCAAGTAACGGGGGGATTCCGGAATCATTAAAGCTGCCATTCCGTAGAGTACCGCAGGAGGAATTTCTGTCCAAAACATCCACCGCCAAGCCGCTATTCCAAACAAAAATGGTGACTCAGCTGAACCAGCTGATACAGCAATAAAGTAGTCGCATAGCAATGCGATGAAAATACCAACTACAATCGCTAATTGCTGGAGAGATCCCAACCTTCCCCGCAAATGGGTGGGAGAACATTCTGCAATGTAAGCTGGCGCGATGACGCTAGCAGCCCCAACTGCAAGCCCACCTAATAGCCGCCAAAAGGTAAAATCCCAAATACCTACACCAAGGCCGGAACCAATGGCACTAATGGTAAACAACACCGAAGCAACTACCATTGCCTTAACTCGACCATAGCGGTCTGCAATCTTTCCTGCATAAAACGCTCCTAAGGCAGACCCCAACAATGCCAGCGACACAGCAAGGCCAGTCTCTACACTGTTAGCGTTAAAAGCTTTGGAGATAGCTGCAACTGCACCGTTAATCACTGCGGTGTCAAAACCAAACAAAAAACCGCCAAGAGCCGCAGCACCAGCAATCAAAATCACATAGAACGTGTTGGATTTTCGACGGTCGGTAGTAGTAGTCATGGTTATATCTCATAGATTAATTAACCAGAAAATAATGAAAAACCTGCTGTTAGTAAATCAAGATAGAAGGATATTTTTGTATAACAGTATCTCCTATTGAAGAAACGGTATGTTATTTTAGGTTGCAAAATTGGAAGCAATGTGGTTGAAAATTTTTTTGTTTTGAAAGATATAGATAGAGTTTAATTTTGATATTTCCAAATTTTAAAATTTCCACTTTTTTTAAAATTAATACATGATTTTAAACTTCAATAGCCGATAGTATGGGCTAACACTATCTGTGCTGGCTGACAATAAAACTCTGTATTTTATTCAAGTGTAAACCTCTGTATGTATGGCTAATAAACCAAACTCAATTAAATTTTTGCTTTAAAAAGCGAAAAAATAAGTTTTGTAATACAGACAAATAATCACATTATGATGTTATGAATATATGTTTGTAATCATTAAAAACAACAGCTTTTTACTAAAACTTTCAGAAGCTGATGTTTTTAAACAAAACAAAATTGTATTTATTCTTACATTATTTTTAGCTTAACGTGCATCGTTGCAAATGCGATCGCTGTTTATTGAACTTTACAAAATCAATCAGATTATTACGTCTTTAGATATATACAGCAGCTTGAAAATTAGCGGAATGCAAAACCTAAAACTCAAAATCAGATATAGACATTTTTTGCCTTCTGCACGTCTCAAAATCTCTAACTTTGTATTTCATGCAAACAAAAACTACAGCAGTTCAAAATTCCATCACCAAATAATTTGCAAAAATTCAATTGCTTTTAGCCCCAGCAGGGTTAAAAAACTTAACAATAATCATTCAACTTGTATTAATAAATAATATTTAACATTGTTACTTATTGACAAAAGCTAAATATTCTGTACTGGTTATCAAGGGTTAACACTTAAGCATTAACTTAGATTTTTTATAAAGATTACGTGAAATTACTAGTAATAGTGATAAAGCAATATAAGAATTGCTTTATAAATCAACCTATGGGTAGATATCAAATAAGTAAACAAACGCGGATTAACTGTTATTTAAGTAGCAAGTAGATAGCAGTTAAAGCATGAATCCTAATTGTTTGATTAACTCACTCGGTATACATAGCATTCTCTCAATCAATATAAAGAGGACGTAAAATGGCTAAAATACCAACCAAAATAGCCTTGTCTATTTTAGGAGCAGCAGGAATTAGTTTTTTGTCTTTGACACCAGCAAGAGGCGTCATCTTCGTAGAACCCATCGTGACGACTATAAATGAAGAGATATTCCAAACCAGACCGCCAAGAACCCTGAATGAAGAAATTACACCAGGACTAATAATAGAATATGGTGTTCCAGATCGAGCGAATAACTTGCTAAATGCCACTGGCAATGATATCAACAGCTTCGTCTTTGACTTAAAAACGCTGTTCTATACTAATCCGGATTCTACTCCAGCATTTGATAATGAGCCGGTGCAGTGGGGAGACGTTGATGGAGATGGCAAAATTGGTTTCTCTAGTGTTCCTGAACTCAAGGATATTTTTGCAAACGTTACTGTCAAGGACAACATTCTTACTTACAGTGGTGGTGTAATCCCGGATGGAACCATATTTTTCAATCGATTTGCTACCACCCCTGATTTAACCCCAGGTGAGGGAATCATTCCAGCAATACCAGAAGATCAAGTGGATAAAGATGGGCCTATCAAAGTGGCTTCTTATTACACTGCCATTCCTGAACCAACTAGTGTTTTGGGTGTAGTGGTGTTTGGTGCTTTAGGTCTAGCTTTAAAGCTCAAGCGATCGCAACACTGTTAATGCTTTAATTCCCGATATACTGCTAATGTTTCCTGATGGACACGGGCAACACTCAGCCGTTCTAGGTTTTGGTTTGCCCGATTTTTCCATTCTTGCAGCATCTCAGTATTACTCAGTAATTCTGCTAAGACGCCAGCCAAAGCATGACTGTCTTTTGCCGGTACTAAAAGACCTGCTTGACCATTATCCAAAGCTTCGGGAATTCCATCTACCTGAGTGCCAACGATTGCAGTTCCAGCTTCTCTAGCTTCCGAAAGCACCAGAGGACAAGGGTCACGGTGAGAAGCAAGCACAAATATATCACAAGATTTAAGGTAGCGTTGGGGTTCTGGTTGGAAACCTTCAAAATGAATGCGTTCTGAGACAGAAGTTGCTTGTGCCTGCGCTTCAAATAGCTGTTTATCAGGGCCATTGCCTACCAAATAAAGATGCACTTGGGGAAAATCTGAGGCAATGTGTTCAAAACCAGCAATTAACTCAGCAATTCCCTTGCGTTGATACATTCCGGCTACAGTGGCGATCGCCGGACGCTGTAATGGTAAAGTTTGATAATCTTGTATTTGTCGGGTGCGGGGACTACCCAGCGTTCCATTGCACACTACCCGCAACTTATTTTCTGGGATACCGCGCCGTGCCATAGAATCTTTTACAGCCTGACTGACGGCAATTACTCTGTCAGCTAAACCCATCAGTAGGCTAGCACGTTGAAATTCATTGTGTACCGTGGAAACTAAAGCATAACGATTTTGAAAAATGCGTGCTAGTAAGACTCCCGTCATCATGTGTGCGTGAACGATATCGGGTTGGAATGCTGCTGCGATCGCTCTGTAACCAATAGCTGCTTTAATCGTATTTATAGGTTTGCGAGTTTGGTCTAATTCGTAATGTTTAACACCAAATTTTTTTAGTAATATCTCGTATTCACCACCGCCAGAAATAACTGCTACCTCATGACCAGATTTGGCCTGTAAGCAAGCCAAATCCACAGCCACATTTACAATACCGTTACCTATCTCTTGAACGTGGTTCAAAATATGTATAATTCGCATAATATTTGAGATATGTATAAAAAATAAAGACAACTCAAAATCAACCAGTAGCTTGTAAAAATCACAAATTACTACTGACAAATAGCTCATGTCTTCAGCTACTTAGCTTTAAAGACTTATTCAGTAACTGTTTAATAAATCGGGATAAAATACTAAAATATGGCGATCGCTCTTTGGTAAGATTTGGGAACCAATGGTTTCCATTTGGCATTTTATAATGAAATATGGACAATAAATTTTCATGAGGTCAAAAATATGACACACTCTTCACCATAAAGAATAGTGAGACGTGGAAGAGTATTTCCGGAAATTCAATGGACAGAAGCACAAAAAGCTCAAGAAAAAGCTAGAAGACAGGCATTTTATGAGCGTTGTTGGGTGATTTTTGAGCGTTTAAAACCAGAAATACTAGATAAATACTATGGTTGGTATATTGCAATTGAACCTAATAGTGGAGATTATTTTATTGATCGGGATAAAGAAGTAGCAAGTAAAATGGCCAGAGAAAAATATCCTCATGTGATTCATCATATTTTTGGCATTAACGAAACCGGAGTTAGTGGCAGAATATGATTGAGGGTAGATTTGGAGAAAATGAGATGATATCTAATATCATTTGCCAATGGAATTTTCTGCAACGTTTTGGCTGTACTCTCAATAGTATCTCCGTTGCTTGCTGCTCTCACTAAAATCTCAAATAAAGTTTTTTTATCACATGCACCTTGAGTTTTAATTGAGAAGTTTTCTGCTAAACACTCAATAACCTCGTCTAAAGTTTCTGTCTCTGTTATAGCCAGTTGTTCTAATGAGAGACTCAATTATTTCAACATGATAGACAACACTTTCATTATTTCACTTCTTGAAATTGTTAAAGAAATGATAATCTTTATTTATATTTTAAGTAGCATATAGCACTTAAGTATAGTGATTAATTTTTTGGCGATCGCCCTT
This sequence comes from Nostoc sp. ATCC 43529, assembly GCA_003326205.1. Lineage (GTDB taxonomy): Bacteria > Cyanobacteriota > Cyanobacteriia > Cyanobacteriales > Nostocaceae > Nostoc. The sequence continues at coordinate 43,991 of LWTK01000057.1, read as the reverse complement.
TGGGGAAAAGTTTGCGATCTACTGAATATATCTGGTGTTTCTTCTAGCCACTCAAACTGATTTATTAGCATTTGCACCGAGAGTTCGGTTTCTTCTGGTGTCCATCCAAATCCATTTACAGCTATAGGACAGGTGGCTATAATCCAAAATTCAATTAAAACTTGAGATGTAATAAAACATCGATAGACATTGTTTACAAGCAGGAGAAATTAATACTTTTCGCTCCCTATTACAACTAATCGCTCTTTTTGGAATGCTGCATGAATCACGAGCCAAAACGATAAACCAACTATAAAATTTACGAACTTTAGAAGGATGTTATGTAAAAAATTCTATATGATAACCTTACTTAAGGTAGTTATACGGTAAAATTCGCTATAATACCCGAATATGAATGTTATGTAGAAAAATTCTATATAATTACCCGATTTGAGGTAGTTATATAGAAATTTTCCGCATAATAAATAGTTATGCTTCTGGTGTTCCGATAGAGGGTAATGATTGCAAGCTTATCTGTTGCTTTAAAAATCTCAAGAAACCGCTAATCTTGCTTGAAACAGGAGAAGAACCCTTATGATGGAAGCTTTTAAGAATGAAATTGTCGAAGCAGAAAAGGGTAGAACGGATTTATTAAAGTGGAAGTTAATATTAGTTGCTGCATTGGGAGCTATCGGATTAGGTATAAGCAATCCTAGTTCAACTTCAAAGCCAATGCTATCTTTGCATCTTGCACTTTGTTTGATACCGCTTGTATGTGTTTATGTTGATTTGTTATGCAAGCATTTGCAGATGCGTATACTTGTTATCAGCGAATTTTTTCAGTATTCTGAATATAAGAATAATACTGATGAATATTCTTGCTTATACCTGTATGAAAGGTTCTGCGAGCAAGTTCGTTCAGTATTCAACCTAGAAGATTGGGCACAGCAATGGTCTACTCAGTTTTTGTCGGTATTAGTTATAGTAGCAGCTCTGATTCTTAAACTGCAAAAAACAGATTTATTCGTTCTTGTATTCTCCGGGATATGTGGAATTATATTTACGCTAATAATTGATAAAGCATATGAAAATAAACGCAAAAATTTAAAAAAAGAAGCAATCAAGTTAAAGCCTCATGAAGCAGTATAAGGAGAGCTAGGAAATGCTTCTCATACAAAATGAAAAAATTCTTGACTTGATAAGGTATCAATATACAGTAGAAGGAATTCAGAGAGTTATTGAATTTTTGGAAAATAGAAATACATTTAATTTTTGTTCGCTTTCAACAGGATTATTTCCTGCTGCTCCAACTAGAGAGGAGAACGAATACACTGGCTATAGGCATGTGTGGATAAGAGACAATATCTATGTTTCATATGCTCATTATGTTGTTGGGAATTCTGATGTATCCATTAAAAATCTTGGTTCTTTAATGGATTATTTTAAGATACATAGACACAGATTTGAGAAAATTATAGACACTCCAAACATTGCCAGTGATGTTATGGAGCGACCTCATGTGAGATTTGATGGAAAAAATTTACAGGAGATAGATGAGAAATGGTCTCATGCTCAAAATGATGCCTTAGGTTATTTTCTGTGGCTCTACTGCAAACTATTAAATGAGGGACTTTTAAGTCCAGAAAACGCTGATATTGAGATTCTTGCACTTTTCCCTCTATATTTCAGTGCCATTTATTATTGGCAGGATAGGGATAGTGGTCATTGGGAGGAAGAGAGGAAAGTAGAGGCTTCGAGTATTGGCGTTGTTAACGCAGGGCTAGCAGCGCTTCGACAAACACTGATTGAATTGCCCAATATATCAAGTTATTTTACCTACAAAGGCAAACTCGTTACCCTTGATTTTCTAAATGAACTGATTCAAAATGGCACAAAAGCTCTATATGAAATTTTGCCATACGAATGTAGAGAACCAGGCTTGAAAGTGAGAAGATATGACTCTTCCTTATTGTTTCTTATATACCCTTTGAAAGTTATTGATGGCGCAATGGCTGATCAGATTCTTCAAGATGTAATTAGCCATCTTCAAGGCGATTATGGAGTCAAGAGATATATTCGAGATTCATTTTGGGCTGCTGATTATACGAAGAAACTTCCTCCTCAGCAGAGAACTGTTGATGTCAGTGACGATATGTCATATCGCAATTCATTAATTCAAGAAGGGCAGGAAGCTCAATGGTGCATTTTTGATCCCATTATTTCAGCCATTTTTGGAGTTAAGTTTAAAGAGACAGGTCAGGATAAGTTTCTGAAGCAACAAACATTTTACTTAAACCGTTCCTTAGGACAGCTAACTGGAGAAGAATGCGAAATGGGCCAGTTTAAATGTCCAGAACTATATTATATTGAAGACAATAAATATATTCCAAACGATGTAACTCCGCTTCTCTGGACGCAAGCTAATTTGATGGTTGCACTTAAAAAAATGGAGGAGAGCTTATTATCAACTTGAGCATTGCAACGAAGCATAACAATGGGAGCCATGTACCGTTCAAGTCTTTTCGTCGCCGCTCAAGTAAACCGTTACCTGCTGCAATTATTATAGATACTATACCTACTTGCTTAGATAGCAACTGATAAAAAGTATCACTGACTACAAAATTTGTAAGCGATCGCCCTTTGAGAAAAAGTTTGTGATCTACTGATAGTGGTAGGGTAATAATAGATAATCAAGAGTGGGAAATTCCTGTATTTGCTGGAGATGAAATACAGGAAATTTTACTAGGTTCTCAATGGCTGAAATTATTTATATTAGTCGCTAATTATAGTCAAAATATAGCTAGTTTAGAGTTAATTTAATCAAGAGTTTATATATGGCGATCGCTCTGTGCAAGTTGCGTAAGTCCTGTAATATTTAGTCAAATTTAGAACTTACGCATTGACAAAAAAGAGTTTGACTTCTGAATTCTGACTCCTGAATTCTTCCCTACTACGATTCAATCAACACAAATTTACGAACTTGAGAATTGTTTCCCTGAGTGCGACGCGATAAAGCAGCACTTACCAAAAACTTCCAAGACTGAGGAGAAAGTGCAGACGGTTCAATCATTGAAAGAAAACTTTTAATATTTTTTTGCTTGAGTGCTACTATACTCCAATGTAGTTTGAGGTAATTTTTTATATCCTGAAAACGGGGAATCTTAACGCGGTGTTCTTCATTCACTAAAGCGTAAATTTTCTCCTTCATTAAGATATTTGTCGCCAACCGCCGAGATAAAGAAAACTTTTGATTATAAGCACCAGGCCAGATAGTCCGATAAGCAAGACACTGATTTAAGAAAATAGCATCGCCAAATTGAGCAATCTTAATCCACGAATCGATATCATCACAGTTAGCATCAAGTGTAGAGTCCCAACCACCAGTTTGCAGAAAAGCATCGCGCCGACAAGCTACTTGTGCAGGTGTGCCAAAGGGTACAACTTCTAAGAGCATACCGTAGTGAATATCAGCTTGGGGAATATAAAAAGCTAAACCGGGGCCGACTTGGGGAGTGCGGGAAAGTTCAACTTCATTGGCATCTACTTGAGCCGCCACACAAGAGCAGATTACAGCATCGGGACGAAGGGCGATCGCAGACGTTATTTCTTCTATACAATTAGCAGCTAGATAATCATCATCATCAAGAAACTTAATCCAGTCGCCAGTAGCTTTGGCAACTCCAGCATTTACAGTTGCTGCATGACCAAGGTTTACTTCGTTGCGATGATAAACAACCTTATCACCTAAGCTTTGGACATAGCTTTGAGTGTCATCAGAAGAACAGTCATCAGCAACAACCACCTCACACTCGATTGTTTGGTTACAAGCCGAATCGATTGCTCTTTTGAGCAAATCCAAGCGATTATAAGTAGTAATGACAACGCTAAATTTCATAAATTCATACCTGTGATACAGCATTTTGCAATATAGCTTCCCTTCCCAGGCTGTTGTATCAGTGAAATTATCAATCTCCAACAGGTAGACTGAAATGGGATTGTCGATTTATAATTGACGATCGTGAGTTTTTTAAGCAGATAGAAAGACTATGAACGCTCAAGAGATTATCCGCTCCATTGAAGCGGAGCAGTTAAAATCAAATCTGCCCGATATATATGTGGGCGATACAGTAAAAGTAGGAGTGAAAATCAAAGAAGGCGAGAAATACCGCGTACAACCCTATGAAGGAGTAGTGATTGCCAAGCGCAATGGTGGCATCAACGAAACTATTACAGTCCGCAAAGTTTTTCAAGGCGTGGGTGTTGAGAGAGTCTTTCTGTTGCATTCTCCCCGGATTGAGAGCATCAAAGTCATGCGTCGCGGTAAAGTACGCCGTGCTAAATTGTATTATTTACGCGATCGCGTCGGCAAAGCAACCCGGATCAAGCAACGCTTCGACCGTCCTTTGTAGTTCTCCTCTTATTAAAGTATGGGAGAAATCTCAAGCCTCAAGCGGCATCTGCCGCTGACTTGTTTTCTCCATGAAAATCATGTATGATAAAAATCTCATCTTGCGTTAAACTAAAATTTAGTTCAACGTAATGACTGAATCAAAAACAGCTTGTGCGCTCTTAGTTCAGTTGGTAGAACGCAGGTCTCCAAAACCTGATGTCGGGGGTTCAAGTCCTCCAGGGCGCGCTCAAGAGCAAAAAACAAAGCCCGAAATAATTACGCAAGCTGCTAAAATAGCAGTTAGTGTTAATAGTTTCGGGCATAGCTATTGCATTTGCAGCTGTTTTACTTTCAGTAAGTGAAATAGAGTCGAAGCTGCAAACCAGGACGACTAAATTTTAGATTTTAGCTCGATCAGAAATCTAAACAAAACGGATAAACTAAAATCTCAAGTTGAGCGTCCTTGCCCTCAATTGGGTAAATCCAAAATCCAAAATTGAGTAACAAACGGGGGATAAACGGTCGTGGCCAAAAAAAATGAAGCAGAATTGCCAGAAACCACAAACGGGTTTAGCTTCGGCAACTTCATACAAGGAACCAAAGAAGAACTTGAAAAAGTAGTTTGGCCTAGTCGCAAACAGATAGTGAGCGAATCCGCCGCCGTATTGTTAATGGTGGCACTCTCGGCATCTTTGATATACTTGGTCGATGGATTGTTTGCTTGGGCAGCAAAACAGGTGTTCTAATGAGTTTTGCAACAGACGAACCACGCAACTCAATGTTGCAGCCAGAGGAAACAACAGAAACAGCAGAAACAGCGTCAAAAGAAGCACGTTGGTATGCTGTGCAAGTTGCCTCCGGCTGTGAAAAGCGTGTAAAGACTAACCTAGAGCAGCGCATTCAAACTTTTGATGTCGCTGATAAAATTATCCAGGTGGAAATTCCCCACACACCAGCGGTAAAAATCCGCAAAGATGGTAGTCGCCAGCATACAGAAGAAAAAGTTTTTCCTGGCTATGTGCTGGTGCGGATGATGATGGATGATGATACTTGGCAGGTGGTACGAAACACATCCCACGTGATTAATTTTGTTGGTTCAGAACAAAAACGTGGCAGTAGTAAGGGTCGCGGTCACGTCAACCCCATACCACTGAGTGCATCAGAAGTAGAACGCATCTTCAAACAGACCAGCGAACAAGAGCCGGTCGTAAAAATTGATATGGCTACTGGTGATAAGATAATTGTGCTTTCTGGTCCATTTAAGGACTTTGAAGGCGAGGTGATTGAAGTCTCTCCAGAGCGAAGCAAGCTTAAAGCCTTGCTGTCGATATTTGGTAGAGATACACCAGTAGAATTGGAATTTAATCAGGTAGAGAAACAGAGCTAAATACAAATGGCGAAGAAAGTAGTGGCGGTCATTAAACTGGCCTTGAATGCTGGAAAAGCCAACCCAGCACCGCCAGTAGGTCCCGCCTTGGGTCAACATGGCGTCAACATCATGATGTTCTGCAAAGAGTACAACGCCAAAACAGCAGACCAAGCTGGAATGGTGATACCCGTAGAAATTTCGGTTTTTGAAGACCGGAGTTTTACATTTGTACTCAAGACGCCACCAGCGTCAGTACTAATTCGCAAGGCAGCGAAAATCGAAAGAGGCTCTAACGAACCCAACAAAAAGAAAGTTGGTAAAATCACCAGAGCGCAATTGCAAGAAATAGCCCAAACCAAACTTCCCGACCTCAACGCGAACGACATCGAAGCGGCGATGAAGATTGTGGAAGGAACCGCTAAAAATATGGGCGTAACGGTAACGGATTAGTCATTAGTCATTAGTCATTGGTCATTAGTTATTAATGACAAAGGACAAATAACAAAAGACAAAATCTAAAATCCAAAATCTAAAATCCAAAATTGTATCGGGGGAGAGGCAAAGCTTCGGAATGACCCCAGGAGAGAAAAATGACAAAAAAAGTATCGCGTCGCTTACAGGCGCTACAAGCAAAAGTAGAAGATAGGGATTATCAACCCCTAGATGCTTTAGCACTGTTAAAAGAAACAGCAACAGCTAAATTTGCCGAAGCCGCTGAAGCGCATATCCGGCTAGGAATTGACCCCAAGTATACAGACCAACAGTTGCGGACAACGGTAGCACTGCCCAAAGGTACGGGACAAATTGTCCGGGTGGCGGTGATTGCTAGAGGTGAAAAAGTAACAGAAGCAACAAACGCTGGTGCTGATATCGCAGGTTCGGAAGAACTAATTGACGAAATTCAAAAAGGCATGATGGACTTTGACAAGCTCATTGCCACACCCGATGTCATGCCACAGGTGGCGAAGTTAGGTAAGTTGCTTGGGCCTCGTGGTTTGATGCCATCACCCAAGGGTGGAACCGTGACATTTGACATCGCAGGTGCAATCGGTGAATTCAAAGCTGGTAAATTAGAATTCCGGGCCGATCGAACTGGCATCGTCCATGTTATGTTTGGTAAGGCATCCTTCTCGCCTGAAGATTTGTTAGTCAACCTGAAGGCGTTGCAAGAGACAATTGACCGTAACCGTCCTTCAGGAGCCAAAGGTCGCTATTGGCGGACATTTTATGTATCTGCTACTATGGGGCCAGCAATTAAAGTTGATATCAGCGCCCTACGAGATTTGAAACTAAGCGAAGCAGCATAATTTGAGTCATTAGTCATTTGTCCTCTGTCCTTTGTTTTTACAAATGACTAATGACTAATGACAAAAGACAAAATTAAATAGTCAAAGCCGGAGACAGCAGGTGCTAGCAGCTTAATATCCTGCCGAGGTGAAAACTCTAATTGCCAGAATTGCCACCGATAAAGGTGTAATAAGTATGGCGTCATGAGTTTTACTAATTAACCCCGGCTGAGACAGTCGGGGTTTGTTGTTTTGGATTTAGTTGAGAAAAACGCAAAAGTAGGAAAATCGCTGATTGTTTCGAGGAGGTGAGATTGGAATGGGTAGAACGCTAGAAGATAAACAAGAGATTGTAGCTGAGCTTAAAGAAACTTTGAGCGAGTCAACTCTGGCACTGGTAATTGAATATCAGGGGCTAACGGTTGCCGAAATTACTGATTTACGGCGGCGGCTGCGTCCTAGTGGCGCTGTTTGTAAGGTAACTAAAAATACCTTGATGGGCATTGCCATTCAAGATCAGGAAAAATGGCAGCCATTATCAGAACTGCTTAAAGGTTCTTCAGCTTTTTTGCTAGTCAAAGAAGATTTTTCATCTGCAATTAAGGCTTACCAAGACTTCCAGAAAGCCACCAAGAAGACAGAACTTCGCGGCGGTGTAATGGAAGGTCGCCTGCTCAAAGAAAACGATGTCAAGGCTTTAGGAGACTTGCCATCTAAGGAACAACTCATGGGTCAAATTGCTGGGGCGATCAATTCTTTGGCTACCAAGATTGCTGTGGGTATCAACGAAGTTCCAGGTTCGCTGGCTCGTGCTTTGCAGGCTGTGGCCGAAGCAGAAAAAGGTGGTAGCACCGAAACTTCTGCCGAATAGACTTCACAGACGATCGCTAGGTCAAGAGTCAACACTCAACAGTCAAGAACTAATGACTAATGACCAATGACTAATGACCAATGACCAAATAAATAATCAAAAATTACAGGAGTTATATCAATGTCAACTGCAACCGATGAAATTTTGGAAAAACTCAAAGGCCTAACTTTGCTGGAAGCTGCTGAGTTAGTTAAGCAAATTGAAGAAGCTTTCGGTGTTAGTGCTGCTGCACCTGTTGGCGTGGCGATCGCGGGCCCCGGCCCAGCCGCCGTTGCTGCTGAAGCAGTAGAAGAAAAAACCGAGTTTGACGTAATTCTCGAATCAGTTCCAGCTGATAAGAAGATTGCCGTACTGAAGATTGTACGTGAATTGACTGGTCTGGGTCTGAAAGAAGCTAAAGACTTGGTGGAAGCTGCACCCAAACCAGTTAAGGAAGGTATTGCGAAGGAAGCTGCTGAAGATGCGAAGAAGCGCATCGAAGAAGCTGGCGGTCAGGTGACTATTAAGTAGTTGCAATTAAATTACTAGTTTTTGATTGAGAAGCCTGAGTCGGTCAGGCTTCTTTTTTTTGGCATTGGTTAACTTGAACGCGAGCTTCCAACGAGCGGCATTCGTTATATCGTTTGTTTATGAAGCTGCGGCAAATATTAGGGTTTTTCAACGCAAAGGTACGCTGAAGTTAGCGCAAAGGTACGCTAAGGTTTGATAAAGATAATTAGTTATATCTCAAAAGAATTAGGCGTATCTTGATGTGGTAATGTTCAGGCAATCTCTTGTTAATTTAGCAGGTAAAGCGATCGCTAATGAACTCTATAAAATTTGCGATCGCCTTATAACAACTAAATTAAACACCAGATATAATATTTCTGGCAATCGGATGAAGTCGATTTGTTAAATCTTCTAATTCACCACCAGCAAGCAGCAATTCAATTACTTCACGACCCTGTAAAATAAATCTGTCAACTTGTTCTTCAAAGGTTATAGTACCTCGTAAGACTTCAGCTAAGGGCTTTCTTAAATGAAGAGGATGCCAACGATTTGGTCTATTGGCTTCAAATCTTTGATCTTGAAGATCCCATGTACCAGAATTTTCTTTCAATCTTGAGCGTAATTTAGTATATTCTTCAGAATGAAAAAAATCTGCCTCAAATTGCTGTAACTTTCTGATATCAAAACATAGAATGAGGGAAAAATCAGAACCTAAATTAAGATTTGAATGTTGCACTTTATACTCATAAGTGTTTAAAAGAGTACCAATGAATATACCTGGAAACCAACTATCTGAAATGTCTAAGCCTAATCGTCCATATTCATATTGATATTTAACCGGATTATTAGGGATAGGTGCATTTTTGTTTAATCCAATTCTTTGTGATACCCAACGCCAATCTGCTTGAGCAGCACTTAAGGTTACGTTTTTTAGGTTAGGCAGTAGTGATTGAGCAGGTAAATAAGAAACTATACTTTCATAAGAAACTGGTGCTGCCGGGCCTAAGTTTTCTTCAGCAAGCATATTTATAAAATCACGAACTAGGCTATCATCTGATTTTGTTTCTAACCAATGTTTTAAAAATTTATATATATCGCTCCAAGTCAAAGCTAAATCAGGCTTTTGTTCATGTTGTCTACTTAACCCAGTAATTAAAATTAATTTATATCCTTGTGACCACTTAAAGTTTTTTTCTGCATAGTTACGATATTTATCTAATTGGTCTGGACTTAAGTTTGACCATATTTTGTGTTCAAATATCAAAGCAAATCGTCCAAAATCTGCCAACATATCTATTTGTCCACCAGCGAAGGTATGTTGGGTTTTCCACTTTGGTAGTATATGAGTTAAAGGAAGAGGTTCCGGTAATTTTTGACTGAGATAATCTATAAATTCACGAGACAGCAACTCTTTATTTCTCAAAAGCCAAGCAAAACCTTCAGTAATAAAATTCTCAATTGGATCGAGTTCTTGGCTTTTAGGATATTTACGCAATGCGCTAAACAAGCTATCTGACAACCCTGCATCCTCCATAGCTTTAAAGGTGTTCAGCATAGCATAAAGACTAAGTAATGTCGTGAAGGGATCGCCCTACACTCACCAATTGCGATCGCCTTGATAGCATTGAATGAAGTACCCGTCAGTAATGGAGCGAGGGCGATGTACGCAACCGTCACACAACCACTGACTTTTGAAGAGTTTCTTGTCTGGGACGATGGTTCAGGCAGAGAGTTTGAGTTATTGGATGGGATTCCTGTGCCATTATCAGAACCAAATGCAAATCATGAAGATTTGATTGAGCGGCTGTGTGCGTACTTAGAAAATCACTGCCAAGAAAATGACTTGCCTTACGTGTCGCGCCAGTCCAAGCAGGTTCGGCTCAAGACAGCACCACCAGAAAAGGAAAAAAGCCGCAAAGCAGATATTGTCATTTTTGCAAGAGTTGAATGGCAGAGGATGAAAACTAGCTCTAGTTCTGCTGCTGCATATATTCCACCACCAGGAATCATTGAGGTGGTTAGCAACAATTGGAAGGACGACTATCTGACAAAACTTGCTGAATATGAGGACTTGGGCGTTTTAGAATATATCATTGTGGATTATGCTGCTTTTGGTGGGATTCGCTTCATTGGCTCTCCCAAGCAGCCGACCATTACAATCTACCAACTTGAAGATGGAGAGTATTTACCCGCAAAGGTGTTTCGAGGACAGGATCGAATTGATTCTAGATTGTTTCCCAACATTCCCTTAACGGCTGAACAGATTTTTGCAATGAGCCGCTGATTAGACATCTGGTCAAAATAAATGTAGAGACGTAGCAATGCTACGTCTCTACAAGGGTTTCGGGTAACTTTATTCACCATATCAGCTTTCCGTCGCCAACCAAGCACGCAACACCTCTGCGACTGTCCACGCTTGGGCAATACATCCGCGTGGAGTCATTGGGGCGTCGCCATCAAAAATTTCGCTGAGACTGCCAATGCCGTGGGTTGTGAGATGATTAGCCATTGGTTGTATAAATTGACGCGCCTGTTTAGGATTTTTGTAGACGCGCAGGTGTGCTAGAACAAACGACCCCAACAACCAACCCCAGACGGTTCCCTGGTGGTAACTGCCATCACGTTGATACTGGTTGCCTCCGTATTTACCTTGGTATTGGAGATGATTGGGGGCAAGCGATCGCAATCCGTATGAAGTTAGTAGCATCTGTCCGCAAATGTCTACCACTGCTTTTTGTTGGGCTGGTGTCAGTGGGCTTTCGGGTAAGGAAACGGCAAAAATCTGATTAGGACGCAAAGATGCGTCATCTCCATCGGCAGTATCCAACACATCGTAGCAGTAGCCGGTTTCCTGATTCCAAAAGCGAGAAAATCTGATTTGGGCGCGGTCGGCGATCGCCTGATACTCTTGGTGTGGTTTGCCAATCAAACGAGCAAATTTAGCCATTGTCCGCAAAGCATTATACCACAGAGCGTTGACTTCAATTGGTTTGCCAATGCGAGGCGTTACTACCCAATCTCCGACTTTTGCATCCATCCAAGTGAGTTGCACGCCTTTGTCTCCTGCATACAGTAAACCATCGGTGGCGTCGAGGCGGATGTTGTAGCGGGTGCCGCGACAGTGCCAGTCGATAATGTCTGCCAGCACGGGAAACAGTTCCATCAGCAAATCATTATCTTCAGTGGCGTTGTAATAAGCTTGAATGGCTTCAAAATACCAAAGAGTTGCATCGACTGTGTTGTATTCTGGTGTCTGGCCTGCATCCGGGAAACGATTGGGCAACATTCCCTGGTCTACGTGCCTAGCAAAGGTGCGAAGAATGGAACGTGCGATTTCTGGGCGACCGGTGGCGAGGGTTAAACCAGGGAGGCTAATCATGGTATCGCGTCCCCAGTCACTAAACCAGGGATAACCAGCGATGATAGTTTTACCATAAATGTCTTCTGGCACTGAGCGATCGACGATAAACTGGTCAGCAGCCAAAACTAAATGATTCACCCAAGCAGGAGAATCGGCAGCATTCAGAGGTCGGTTAGATTTCCAGAGTCCGATTAATTTTTGTTCTAGGGTGTGGCGGTGTTTGAGTGCTGTTTCGCCATTCAATTCTGGTTGCTTGTGAGTGCTGGCAACAAAGGTAACAGATTCTCCGGAATTGAGGGTAACTTCAAAGTTAGCGGCGTGGAGGTGGTCTTCTTTGTCGGTTAATCCCCGATAGCGTTCAACTGCTAGGTCAAAGTTATAGTACCAATTGTGGACAGAGGAGGCGCTGGCGCGGTCAGTTAACAAATATATTGGTACGGCATCAGGATAGGCAGTTACGCAAATTCCCTGTTCCACCTGTTCGACGGACATCTGCCAATCATTGTAATTATGGGTGTCGCTGTGATAATCGCGGTAGTTAACAAGTGCTTTAAGTGTCAACTTCAGCGGTTGGGTGGCACGACGGAGAGTATATTGCACATAAGTTGTATTTGCTGCCTGTTGCATCCAGATTCGTTTTTCTAACAATGCATCAGCAACAGCAAAACGCCATAGGAGAACTGTACCTTCTAAAGAAAAATGTTCGATCTGTAGATAGCCGTGGGAACTGACGGTACCATCTCCCCAACGATCGCAATGTAGAGAATAAAAGCGATCGCCATACAACACTGTCTCATCTAGCTTTGCCAACAGCAAGGTGCGACCGAGAGGCGGTTGCAATGCTGCTACTAGTAAACCGTGATAGCGGCGAGTCAATAAACCTGCCATCGTTCCAGAGGCGTAACCACCAATGCCGTTAGTAACCAACCATTCCCGCGACTCGGCTATGTCGAGATTACCGCAGATTTCCCGCCCAAATTCAATACACATAACTCAACACTCTTGCTGGCGATCGATATTTGGATTATCAGTTATCAATCACATAGTATGGTGAGATGGACATTAAGAAATTATAAAAAAGTAATTGCTGAATAATCTCGACTCTTTGCAGACATCAATTAATATTATGACCTTGCTGATTTCGTGTATGAAAACGATTGTACATGATATCAAAACCTGGCGTTGCATAATTGCGGGATGATTTATCTCACGCAGAGGCGCAGAGGCGCAGAGAGAATAAGGAGTTTAAGATTTCAATAGATCGGGTTTCATCCCATGATTCAGCAACGCCCAAAACCTTTGTAGAGACGTTGCAATTGCTAGTCTCTACAACGGGCGTAACAAAATCTTCCCAGTCCCCAATCCCCAATCCCCAGTTCCTATTTCGCTAAACTTTAAGTTATCAATATAAGCATAATTAAATATTTCAGTAAAGTATCTCACAGTTATCGGTTGGTAAAGTTGGAATTAATGAATAAACAATTGAAAGCGATACGAGTTGCTTGGTGCAGTCCAACTGATTTGCCGCAACCACAAAATTTGTCCCTCAACTTTGAGTGGATTCGAGTTGATATTTCAGCTTTATGCGATCAAGGTTTTGAGGCTGTTGTCATCGATATCAGGACTTTTGAAAACTTGGAGCAAGTCAAGTTTATATACACCACTATTGGTTTACCAACAGTAGTTTTGATAGATACTATTGAACAAGAATCTACTGCACTTTCTTGGTTAGAAGCAGGAGATGAAACTTGTAAACGCGATGCAATTGATTGGCAAATCGGTTTGCGTTTGCAGCGCAGTGTGTGGCATAGCAAGCAAAAGCATTTATTTAACCTTGATAAGTTAACGGGGACTGCTAATTTTCGCAAGTTTAATGATTATGCGAAAGAGCTTTTGACATCGAAAGAAAATGGAGAGTCTGTATGTTTGATTTACCTAGATATTGACCGTTTCAAGTTTATTAACGATCGTCATGGACATATTGCGGGAGATCGGGTTTTGCAGGAAGTTGGGCAAATTCTCCAAAAGTACTCACTAGGAGCAGGGATTGTCGCTCGGACAGGGGGTGATAAATTCGCTATTTGTATGCGTGGCGATACTGAGCAGGGAAAAGCTTTTGCAGAATTTCTGAGAACTCAAATCGAGACTCATGAATTCTGGCTTGATGAAAAGTCTTGCATTCATATCACAGCTTCTTTGGGAGTGGTACCGATGACTGGACATTCATCTATGGAGCAACTGTGGCAGGAAATCAATCAATGCGTCTATGCTGCTAAACAGAAGGGACGCAACCAAGTTGTCACTGCTGAGGAATTTGATGCTATTGCAGACGCTTCTGGACAAGACAAGCTAATCACTGATTTTGAGCATCGAATTCGCGTGACTGCTGAACGCATGATTAATGAGATGGTGCTTAAGGCTAGTCGTTTAGCTAAGAAATACAGAGCAGAAGCCGAACACGATGGCTTGACTGAGATTTTCAATCGTCGCTATCTCGACAGATTACTGCTGCGGGAAATAGAAAAGTCTTATAAATATCAGCAACCACTAACAGTGGTACTCCTCGATTTAGATCATTTTGGTGAAGTAAATCGAACCTACGGCTTTCCCACTGGAGATCAAGCACTGAGAACTGCTGCACAAGTATTTAAAAGTAACGTCAGAGCAGTGGATTGGGTTACACGTTACGGTGGCGAGGAATTCTGTATTATCATGTCCGATACTGATTTGAACACAGGATATCAGATAGCCGAACGAATTCGCCTAGCTTTGAGCGAGGAAATACTTACAGCTTACAACGGTCAGCAGTTTCGACTCACTGCTAGCATTGGAGTTGTGGAACTCATGCCAGAAGATAATTTTATTTCTTTGTTACAGCGTGCTAGCGACAAAGTTCGAGAGGCTAAGAAAAACGGGCGCAATCAAACTCGCTTCTGATTGCTACAAATAAATATTTGAAAGCTTAACTCTAGGTTTACTGTCGGGCTGCTATTTGTTAGCGATCGCCATTACCCCCGATCGATACTGAGAGAGTACCACAGACTGCACCAAAGAGATATAGAAGTGCGATCGCTTTATAATTCAACAATAATTAACTGGCGATCGCCACTGACTTTTTAGACTTAGGACGCTTGCGATCTGATTTTTTCTTCAATCCTACTGCTTGCGCTTGTTCGCTATCTGAACCATATTGTCCGCGTATAACTTCTTTCATCGCTAACACAGTATTGTGAAATTCCCATTCCGCTAATCGCGCTGCATCCAACGCCGCACGGTATAAAGTTAACTTCTCAGTTTCCGCTTGTTGCTGCGCCAACATCGCTTGATAAGCTTGCTGTAACTTGTCAACAGAAGCATCAGTACGGGTTGTGTCGTAGCTGGTGATAGTTTGTAAACCGTGCCATGAAGTTATATCTTGACTAATGGCTTGAGGGGGTAAACGGCGTGTTTTATCTTGGGCTGGCATAGAAGCATAAGTGGTAAACTACATATTTAATGTACCCATTATCACAAAAAAGATACCAGTAAAAGAAAAAAGTAGTTTCCAGCAGTTTGCACCTAACATCCAGGGTAGGCAACAATGCTGTGCCTTTAGTGTGTATTGCATCTAAAGAATCGCATTGTCACTCGATACAATCGAATTGTCACTCGATACAATGGCATTGTCACTCGATACAATCGAATTGTCACTCGATACAATGGCATTGTCACTCGATACAATCGAATTGTCACCCGATACAATGGAATTGTCGCTCGATACAATGGCATTGTCGCTCGATACAATGGCATTGTCGCTCGATACAATGGCATTGTCGCTTGATACAATGGCATTGTCAGGCTTCACGACTCGTAAAATCACTGCACCGAAAGATTTTTGCGGTTAACGAATAGATTATTGATGCCGCACCCTATTAAGGCAATATAAAAAATAATTTATGATTCAAGCCAAACGATCTCTAGTAACATTTGATGATTTTATCGCTTGGTATCCAGAAAATTCGCCACAACGCTATGAACTGCATGACGGAGTAATTGTTGAGATGCTCCCACCAACTGGCGACCACGAAGAAATTATCGGATTTTTAGTTGGAGAAATAGTTGCGGAATATAAACGTTTAAAACTGCCTTACTTTATTCCCAAAACAGCGTTTGTCAAACCACCGGAGGGTGAATCAGCTTATTCACCAGATGTGCTGGTATTAAATCAGCCTAATTTAGTGAATGAGCCTCTGTGGAAAAAAGAATCAAGTGTCAGCCTTGCAGAATCAATTCCCTTAGTAGTTGAAGTGGTTAGTAGCAACTGGAGAGATGATTATTTAAAAAAAGCGGCTGATTATGAGGCAATAGGCATCCCTGAATACTGGATTATAGATTACGCCGCTTTAGGTGGTAGGCGGTTTATCGGCAATCCCAAGCAACCCACTATCTCGATTTACTCATTAGTTGAGGGAGAATACCAAGTGCGGCAATTCCGAAACGGGGAGTGCGTTATCTCAGAAGCTTTTCCAGAATTAAATTTGAATGCCGAACAGATTTTTCAAAGCTTTCAGTAAAGCGATCGCCGTACCTACCACTCATATTAAGTGCGATCGCGCAATAATTTCAGACTTTCACGGATTATTGTTGTAGAGTTTTTATCTGGTAGGGTGCGTTATGGACAACAGTCCTAACGCACCGAAAATCTTCGATGGTGTGTGCGATGCTGTGCGGTGCGTTGCTATAAGGCATAACACACCCGACAAAAAACTAAAATAGGAACATAAAGCCACATACTATGGTAGATAGTATATATGAATATCTCCTTTACTCCAGAATTAGAGCTATTTATTCAAAATCAAGTTGCCAGTGGTAAGTATGCCTCAACAGAGGAAGTGATTGTTGCGGGTATTAAACTGCTGGAGGAAAGGGAATCTATTTATCAAGGTAGATTTGAAGAGTTACAAAGGGAAATCATGATTGGGGTCGAAGCTTCGGAACGCGGGGAAGTTATTGACGCACAAACAGTTTTTCATCAACTAGAACAGAAACTACAACAGCGTCGTCAGCAGGCTGGTGAATGAGCAATATTTGTAGATTTACTGCTCCTGCAAGTCGGGATATTGAAAGCATTATTGATTATGTTGCTGACAACAGTAGTTTTAATGCTGCGGAGCGTTTGCTCAAGAAAATTAACGACAAGTGCAGTAATTTAGCAAATTTTCCCAATATGGGACGCAAGCGCGATGAACTTTTACCTTTATTACGTAGCTTTCCTGTAGATGATTATTTAATTTTCTATCGTCCCATTGCAGGCGGGATTGAAATTTTACGAGTAGTTAGCGGTTATCGCAATTTAGATGCACTTTTTGATGAAGACTAAGGACGCGCTGCAAAATCTAAACCTACGGAGAATTAGAATATACTGTTTAAGCTTTATCGCGCAATAATTTCAGATTTTTACGGATAGTAATTGTGTTGGAATGATTTACCCCTAAACTGAGTTCAGCAATTTCCAAAGCTTTTTCATACAGAGGTTGTGCTTCACTGTAGCGTCCTTGGGAATCGTAGAGTCCTGCCAGGTTGTTGTAACTGGTGGCGACATCTGGATGCTCTTCTCCTAAGAGCCGTTGCAACAGTGACAATGCTTTTTCATACAGAGGTTCTGCCTCACTGTAGCGTCCTTGGGAATAGTAGAGTAAAGCCAGGTTGTTGTAACTGCTGGCGACATCGGGATGCTCTTCTCCTAAGAGCCGTTGCCTAAGTGACAATGCTTTTTCATACARAGGTTGTGCTTCACTGTAGCGTCCTTGGGATTCGTAGAGTGCTGCCAGGTTGTTGTAACTGCTGGCGACATCTGGATGCTCTTCTCCTAAGAGCCGTTGCCTAAGTGACAATGCTTTTTCATACAGTGGTTGTGCTTCACTGTAGCGTCCTTGGGATTTGTAGAGTGCTGCCAGGTTATTGTAACTGCTGGCGACATCTGGATGCTCTTCTCCTAAGAGCCGTTGCAAAAGTGACAATGCTTTTTCATACAGTGGTTGTGCTTCACTGTAGTGTCCTTGGGATTTGTAGAGTGCTGCCAGGTTATTGTAACTGCTGGCGACATCTGGATGCTCTTCTCCTAAGAGCCGTTGCAAAAGTGACAATGCTTTTTCATACAGTGGTTGTGCTTCACTGTAGCGTCCTTGGGAATAGTAGAGTGCTGCCAGGTTGTTGTAACTGCTGGCGACATCTGGATGCTCTTCTCCTAAGAGCCGTTGCCTAAGTGACAATGCTTTTTCATGCAGTGGTTGTGCTTCACTGTAGCGTCCTTGGGAATCGTAGAGTGCTGCCAAGTTGTTGTAACTGGTAGCGACATCTGGATGCTCTTCTCCTAAGAGCCGTTGCCTAAGTGACAATGCTTTTTCATGCAGTGGTTGTGCTTCACTGTAGCGTCCTTGGGAATCGTAGAGTGCTGCCAAGTTGTTGTAACTGGTAGCGACAGAACGATGCTCTTCTCCTAAGAGCCGTTGCAAAAGTGACAAAGCTTTTTCATACAGTGGTTGTGCTTCACTGTAGCGTCCTTCGGATTTGTAGAGTCCTGCCAGGTTGTTGTAACTGGTGGCGACATCTGGATGCTCTTCTCCTAAGAGCCGTTGCCTAAGTGACAATGCTTTTTCATACAGTGGTTGTGCTTCACTGTAGCGTCCTTGGGAATAGTAGAGTTCTGCCAGGTTGTTGTAACTGCTGGCGACATCTGGATGCTCTTCTCCTAAGAGCCGTTGCCTAAGTGACAATGCTTTTTCATACAGTGGTTGTGCTTCCAAGTATTGACCACGTTCTTCCAAGTAGTAGCCAGTCCTAGCAAGTAACAAAGCGGCTGTTTCCAACTCAAATTGATACTGCGAGATCCAATCAATTGCAACTTTAGCATGGGGTAAAAGCCGATCGCACTCATGCCAATTTACATATTCAGCATTCGGAAACACTTGTGTAACCGCACAAACAACCCTTTGTGCCCAAAGACGGCAGTTGTCTTCATCCATCTCAGCCTTTAACACTTCCTGCACTAGGCGGTGAATATCCAAGGTTTTATTAGTCGGGTTGCGGTAAATCAGCGAAAATCGTCCCGCTTCTTTTACAACTTTGGCAAAATCTAGGGGTTTGTTTGCTAATTGGCTGAGATTTTCTCCCAATTCTGCTGCACCCCTGGTAAAAATTTCTTCGGGAATTGCATCAGGCGCTAAAAACGCACAAACCCAAATCAAATCGCCTGCGGTGGAGTTGCGTTGTAACACTTTCTCAAAGGCTAGAGCAAAGGTGATGCTAACGTTGTAGACATGATCTATTGCCAGTTCGCCTCGTTCCGCCAGCAGTCTCGCCCCTTCTTCTTGGTAAAATTGCAAATACTCCGCCAAAGTAGAGGGAGTTTCTTCAATAAACGCTGCTGCTTGATCTAATGCTAGGGGTAAACCGTCCATTTCCCGCGAGATTGTTTCTGCCAAAGTGCGTTCTTCTTCACCCGCCCCATCCAACCCCGCCTCTTCTGCAATCAGTTTGGCACGCCGCAGCAACAACAGCGCTCCATCTTCCGGTGGCATTTTTTTAATTTCAATTTGCTGATATATCCCTGTAGCATGAGCGCGGGTAGTCAACAACACATAACCTTGATGCGCTCCTGGCAGAAACTCCCGCAGCATCGTTATGTCGTCAGCGTTATCCACAATCAACAGCCAGCCGTTATGTGTTGCTAACCACTGCTTAACTGCGGCAATTACTAAGTTTTCATCCTGTTCTTGACTAACCGATAAATTCAATAACTCTGCAAGCCTTACAAAACCTGATACCAATTCTGTTTCAAAAGCTGCCCTCACCCAGAGTATTGCCTGATACTCATGACGATAGCGATAAGCATACTCAATAACAGTCTGAGTTTTACCAATACCACCCAATCCGCTAAGTGCAGCTAACTTCTTTGTTAACAGCGCATTCCGCATTTCTTGTAAAACGGTTTCACGCGCTGTAAAAAACGGGTTGCGCGGATATGGTATATTCCACATTTCTTCAGGCATTACGTTAGGTTGGCGGGCTGATTATTGCTGATGCAGCGACGCAGAGAAAATTTTACATCACAAAGACGCGATAAATCGCCGTCTCTACAAAAGATTGATTATTGTAGCAATTTATCGCGTCTCTTGTTTTAACCGAACCGTATTGCGATCGCTTTGAGCAGCAGTATAAATTTAAATGTATATAGGACTCATATTTGATTGCGTGAAAAAAACTCAATACACTTAATCTTCTATAATCCTGTTGCCTCTTGCCTCTTGCCTCTTGCCTATTGCCTATTCCCTGCTATAATTTCCACAATGGAGAATAGGGAACTCGAATCCCTGACCTCTGCGGTGCGATCGCAGCGCTCTACCAACTGAGCTAATTCCCCGTAATTAATTCACCAATGAATATTTTATCATTCAGTTAGTGATGGCTGGGACTGTTTTTGAGAATAAACTTCCTGGACGCGTTCGAGTTCCAAATCAGTGAGATAATCGACAGTCCAGTTACAGCAACGTTGAAGCATATGAAAGGGGTAAGTATTCGCTACACCGACGACTTGCATATGCGATCGCTTTGCTGCTTGAATACCAGCTGGTGTATCTTCAATTGCTAGACACTCTTGGGGTTGCAGATTCAATTCCGGATATTCTTCGTTCAATTTTTTCACCGCCAGTAGATAACCATCGGGTTCTGGTTTACTGGTAGTGATGTCATCACCCGCCACAATAATTTTAAAGTGTTCGCTCAGTTTAGCCAGATTGAGTACCAGTTCTATTTCTTTGCGAATAGCACCGCTGACTAATCCTAATTTCAGATTGCGCGATCGCACTTGAAATATCAAATCTTCTACACCTGGATATAAAGGCAGTTTCTCAATTTTTTCCAGTTCTAGTGTGTAAGCTTCGGCTTTGCGATGCAGCAGTTGAGTTAAATATTTTTCCGTAGCTACTCTACCACGATTGGAGAGTAGTTGAGTAAAACAAGCGCGATCGCTGCGTCCCAAAGAAGCTTGACGCTCATTAACCCGCTGCGGTTGCAGATTCTCTTGAATGAGAATTTCATCAATCAGTTGCAGGTGGATTGACTCGTCGTTAATGATGACACCATTAAAATCAAAGAGAACTGCCTTTAAACTCATGCGATTATGCCAAATGCTGGCGATCCAAGTTCCTCCAAATTATTATTATCTACTGTGGTGTCAATTGACGTTGCACTATATTGACGGATATTTTCAGATGCAATCGGTTTAATACCGCTAGTTACCTGATTTATCCACCAAACCTCTTGAGTTCGCACTGCTTCAAACCCTGCTGCACCCATATTCGCATCAACGCTACCATTGGCATATTCACGAATATATGGTTCTTCAAAAAGGTCATTGAGCCATTCTAATTGACGCAGAGTCTTTTGATTGCCATCTTGAATTAACAGTTGTCCTCCAGTTACCAGCAACCGGAAGCTTTCTCGCAAAATTGCTACTGACACCGCATCTGGTATTTCGTGGAATAGTAAAGAAGCAGTCACCAAATCAAAGGAAGCATCACTAAAACCAGTTTTCTCAGCATTCCCATGTCGCCAGACTATATCTAAACCAGCAGCTTGGCTTTTATGTTCTGCCCTTACCAACATATAAGGTGATAAATCCAAACCAATAACTTCAGCTTCCGGAAAAGCCTGTTTTAACATTAAAGTAGTGGAACCCGTACCGCAACCCAAATCAAGTATGCGTCGTGGTTTCACCTTCACAGCATCAATTAAAGCCTGACGGATAAGATTTTCGTTAGGCAGCAGAACATATTGGGTTATGGGGTCATAAGTCACTGCTGCACCGGAGGTGAGATATCCGCCTGCAATGCCGTGAAAATTTTGGCTACTGTAGTACGATGGAATTATGACATCAGCTCGGCGATAGCGATCGCTTTCTTTCTCCCAATCAATACTTTCTTGATAACGCCGCAACCCATCTTCATCAATGAAAAAACGCGCTACAGGCGATAAAAAACGTTCCCAGATTGTATCTTGACGCACTGCCATATGTATATCACCAAGTGTAAAGACTGTTTTAATCAAAGTTCTTTTCTTTACAAATTTTAATACATCTTTTCATAGTGTGGCGATCGGTTGAGGCTCAAAACCTGTTGCGTGCTACAAATGTAATATAAAATGGTTTTGTTGTCTGAGCATTGCGGATGGGGCATTGGACATTGGCAAAGTGAGAGGAGTGGGAAGCTTTTTTTATAATCTCCCACACTCCCCATCTCCCCATCCCCTTTAATTTCCTGATGCCAAATTACCAATTTAAAACCTAAAATTAAAAATCCAAAATTAGAAAATTATGCCCTACGAAAAGTTAGAAATTACTACACCAGCACCCGTTTTATCTTGGGCGAATCACGCTTTAGGGCCAGAAGAAACCAAGATGGCAAAGAATGTGGCATCGCTGCCATTTGTATTTAAACACCTAGCTTTAATGCCAGATGTTCATTTAGGTAAAGGTGCCTTAGTCGGTTCTGTAATAGCCACCAAAGAAGCGATTATCCCTGCTGCTGTGGGGGTAGATATTGGTTGCTTTGTAGGAGACACCTCGATCCCACTAGTTGATGGTCAATCTTATGCAATTCAAGAATTGGCAAGCCTAAATGAAGAATTTTTTGTCTATGCTTGCACATCAACAGGAAAAATATTAGCAGCTAAAGCAACTGCTAAATTGACAAGAAAGAATGCTCCTCTGGTAAAAGTGATCCTGGATAACGGCGAAGAGATTATCTGTACTCCAGATCACCAATTCATGCTTAGAAACGGAACTTATCAAGAAGCTCAACATCTTCAACCTGAGACATCCCTAATGCCGTTTTACTCAAAAATTGATAAAAATGGCTATTCTTTAATTGCTCAACCTTACTCAGGTAGATGGCAAAAAGCTCACTGGATAATTGCCAGATCGGGTTTACTAGGTCAAATTCCCAAATTTCAAGCGCAAAGAACAGTTATTCATCATCGAAACTTTAATGAATCTGATAATCGCCCAGAAAACTTAGAGTTCATGGGTGCTAACGATCGTTCTGCCTATCATCGCAGTTTAGTTGAACGTAACCAATATTGGCAGTCGCCGGAGTTTAAACTTAAGCGTGTAGCTGTACTTGCCAAAAAAGCGCAAACTCCAGAAGGATATGAATTCTACGCAGCTAGAGGAACTCAAAATATCCTTAAATACATGCAACAGCAGCCAGAACACTTTAAACAAGCAGTTGCTGGAAATGGCGAACGTGGTAAGCAATACTTAATAAATTACAACCAAAGTGAAAAAGGCAGACTAAAATCCAAAGAAATTGCTAACAGGTATTACACTTGTGATATTTGTGATGTAGAAGTTAAAACACCCATTGGTTTACACAACCATCGCAAGAAAGAACATCAATGCAATCATAAAGTTGTAGCAGTGCTACCTTTAGACTATAAGCAAGATGTTTATTGTCTTACAGTACCGAAGTATCACAACTTTGCTTTAAAAGCTGGTGTATTTGTTCATAACTGCGGTATGAGTGCCATCAAAACGCCATTTACTGGCGAACAATTGGAAGGTAAACTCAAAAAAATCCGCTTGGATATTGAAGCAGCAATTCCTACAGGATTTAACGAAAACAAAGACGTTGAAAAACCTGTCACCAATTGGCAAGGCTGGAATGATTTTAAAGACTTGCATCGCGGCGTACAAGACATCCAAAGCAAAGCGATGAAACAAATGGGTTCTCTGGGTGGAGGGAATCATTTTATTGAAGTGTGCCTCGATACAGAGAATCAAGTTTGGTTAATGCTGCATTCTGGTTCGCGCCACATTGGCAATAATCTAGCTCAGTGTCACATTAACACAGCCAAGGAATTAGCCAAGATGGCAGGTGAGAAACTACCCGATCCTGATTTGGCTTACTTTGTGGCTGGTACGCCAGAATTTCAAGCATACTGGCACGATTTACAATGGGCGCAAGAGTATGCGCGTGTCAACCGCGATGTGATGATGGCGCGTTTTAAACACATAGTTGAGAAGCATATCGCAGGTGGAAAGGCAACTAAACCTTTATTGCAAGTGAATTGTCATCACAATTACGCCGAAAAAGAAGTGCATTTTGACGAGGATGTCTACGTTACTCGTAAAGGTGCAGTCCGCGCCCAAACAGAAGATTATGGGATTATACCTGGTTCAATGGGGGCAAAGTCTTTCATTGTCAAAGGTAAAGGTAATGCCCACAGCTTTTGTTCTTGCTCTCATGGTGCAGGTCGTTTATTGTCTAGAAATAAGGCAAAAAATGTCTACACACTTGATGATTTGATTGAGCAAACTCAAGGGGTAGAATGCCGGAAGGATACTGGCGTTTTAGATGAAATTCCCGGTGCTTACAAACCCATAGAACAAGTAATGGCAAATCAAGCAGATTTGGTGGAAGTTGTTGCAACGCTCAAGCAAGTTATGTGTGTCAAAGGATAAATTAATTAGGTGGGTCATGCCCACCTTTTTGATTTTATCAGTCTCATTTTTTTGTTATGCAAAATAACGAATACGAACAACAATATAAGAAAAAAGTAATTGATTTATTTGATAGCAGAACTACATTTTAGAGTAGCCTAGTAGCTGCGATCGCAGGAAGTCAAAACCTGACTGGGACAAACTTTAGGGTAGCACAGCTAACTGTGCTACCCTCCATTCATCTGCTTTTCGCATTACCTATTTAATTTTGAGAATAAGGATGATTAAAAGCATCCCAAGCGGCTTTGGCAGCCTTTTGTAGGCGATAATTAAAGTCTACTAAATCTTTCATCATTAAGTGCCAATTTCTTTGGGCTTCATCTTGAATTATTGCCCAAGCATTTTCTAAATGAACGCGATCGCGTTCCATAACTTTCCTTCCTTCAATCAATTCTCTTGCTCGACGCACAGCATTTAAATAGGTTTCGCGGGTAAGAGTACCTGCGGAATCAGCCTCAGCTTGAGCGCGTCTTCTTAGTGCCTCAATCAGCGCTTTGGTTTCGCGTTTTACTTCATCACTTTCACCAGCCATTTCCACTTCTACTAACTCGTCAGTTTGAGAACTAATTTCTACAATTACTCTGGATTCAGTAGATTCAACAAATGTAGCTTCGATGGATTCAATGTTGTTATAAGTCATCTTTAAAACATCCTTAATTGCAAAGCTTACTATTGAATAGTCATTAGCCCTTGGCAAATGACCAATGACTAATAACTAATGACTAATTAATTGTTGTCAGCTGTTGCTCTAATTTTAATAGTGCTGCAACTCGCGCTTCTGTAGCAGGGTGACTGGAGAATAAGTTACCCAAAAATTGTCCAGATATGGAATTGATAATTAATAATGGCTCGAAAGCTGGATTAGTGTTTAAAGGCATTTGTCTAGCTGTAGCTTCTAGCCTTTGTAAGGCTCTAGCTAAAGCGCGGGGATTACCAGTTAATTTAGCAGAACCAGCATCAGCAGAAAATTCTCTTGTGCGTGAAATTGCCAGCTGGATAATTGTTGCAGCTAATGGCGCAAGCATTACTGTTAATAAAACACCCAAAGGATTTCCACCTCTGTTGTCGTCTCGCGAACCACCGCCAAACCAAAGGCTGTAACTCACCATTTGTGCTAAGAATGAAATCGCACCAGCTACTGTAGCAGCAACCGCTTGTGTAAGGGTGTCACGATTAATAATGTGGGTGAGTTCGTGAGCGATAACGCCTTCGAGTTCATCCTCTGGTAATATATTCAAAATTCCTTCGGTAACAGCAACAGCAGCGTGTTCTGGATCGCGTCCTGTAGCGAAGGCGTTAGCAGTTTGACTAGGAACAATATAAACTCTTGGTGTAGGAATATTTGCACGACGAGACAACTTTTCCACCATTCGATAAAGTCCCGGTGCTTCCCTTTCACTCACAGGTTGTGCCTGATAAACTGCAAGGGCAATTTTATCTGATTGATACCAGGAAAACAGATTTGTTACTGCTGCTAAGCCGATTCCAATCAATAAGCCAGTACTACCACCAATTACCCAGTAACTAATCGCTATCAAAAGACCACTTAGTGCAGCTAGCAAAGCAGCTGTTTTGAATTGATTTCCCATATTTTTGCTCTCCTGCTAATGCTGTATGGTTGTTCTAAAAAACAGCATTCATTAAGCCACACTTTGATTGTATCCAGCTAGAATTAGATAGTATGATGCAGAAAACCTATCCAATATGTACGGTTTTCCCCCTGCAATTTATAAAGAAGAACTCAGAATTTAACAGCCATAATTCAGAAGTAATTCAAGTCGGAATATTGGATGAGTGTTGTAAAACGGAAGCCTTGGCTTCAAGTTTTCCCGTTCTTGGTGAAGTCTTCACTGATTCTGAATTTTTATTATTTATTTTTTCTAAAGTATAATTGAATGCAATAATAAATTGCATCTGTCTGTAGTCGTACATTCTCTGAATAATTAACAAGATTAATTTTCTAAAAAAGAATTCATAATTAAATAAGCCGCACTCTGGATTCTGAATTCTGTATTTTTCTTCAGTTATCAGAAAAGGGTGTCAACCGAGCTGTAACTCTTAATTTAGTTAGTCTTCGCACTAGGCGCAAAGCTTGTTGTTTATATAATGCTTTTGGTAGTTGTCCAGGCAAATTATCCATCAACTTTCTTGCTGTGCCGATGCTGCATCCTGAGATTATACTGATTTCGTTAGCACCATCAAAAATAGCATCTTGAACTAACGCTTTTTCGATTTCTACTTGCCAAGTTCTCTTAAACATTTCGCCTCGCTCAATGCGCTGAAGGCTATTAGTATTGGCTAGAACGATGAGGCGATCGCCAACACCAAGTTGTATATTATCAGAAGGCATTAATTTCACAGGCGATCGCTTGAAACTTTGGTATAAAATTGGCACTACTCCATAACCATAGGCAACCTCAGCCAAGAGTAATCCGTTGAGTGTATCGCCAGCTTCAATCGCGTACTCGACTACCAAAATAGTTTGACTATCAAAGTTAAACAAACTGAGAATATTTTCTCCGAAAGCCGCAGCCGCGAAAACTTCTGCGGAAATAGCAGAGGTGCAAATCACTTGAGCATAAGGAAATAACCGTGCGACATTATCGCGAAAATTTCGGTCGTAAGTCCGAATAATTACACGAGTTGTAGGACTTTGAGCATGTACCATTAAAGCTATTTCCAAATTCTCCATGTCATCGTCTGTAACTACAACGACACTTTTACTATTAGCTAGATTTACTCTGCCTAAAGCATCGGCAATACTATCAATAATTAGTGGTATTTTATGGAAAAAATCAGCGTCCAGTGCTGTGTTACTAATACCCACTAAAGGTTGTTTGAATTCTTCTAATAAAGCTGCAACTCTTTGTCCGACTCGATTTAATCCAATCAGTACAACATGGTTTTTTACCGGTATTAATGCTTGATAACTCTTGAAAAATTGAAATCTGGAACTTAAGAGAGCATCAGTGAGCAATGCATACAACACCCCAACAAAACCTACACCCGTTAAAGTTAGTCCCAGACTAAACAATCGCAACCATCCTGGGATATGTTCTGCTTTTTCTGGTGGGGTTCTAAAATTAATGTCGCCAAATAAATCTCCGTATCCTCCTAAAAGTAAGACAGCAGTACCATAAAATGCTTCTACTATATTACTTTCAGGATAATTTAAGATATAGATAATTGTTCCAAGAGTCCAAAGAAAAAGTATTGTAAGTCCGCAAATTATTGCCACCCGCAAACTTTGATAACTATGTAATTTTCGCCATAAATATGGAATTTTCTGTTTGAAATTCTTCCAGGATCTGCCTAATACAATTTCTTGCCATAACTGCTGCCAATTATGCTGACGCTTAATAGCAATTTTTTTTAAACTTTGAAGCTGCTCTTTAACTTCAATATAAATAATGGTATCGTCTGGACGTAATTTTGCTTCTGGTTCCCATTGATGAAATTCTTTAGATAAGACAGATGAAGCGTTAGTGTGATGTAATACCCTACGATGTTGGGTATTAAGTTCGTGTATGTGCAGTTGATTGCACCAGCGATCGTACATTTGAATTTGATGCTTGACTACCCGAAATTGGTGTTCTTCCAATTGGAAATAGCCAAGATGATCGTCTCCAAGGGCTGCAATAGCAAAGCCAGAAGCAGAAATTTGATTCGGCTCAAAGGCAATAAAATTACCAAGCGTCTGACTTAAAAGTTGATTGAGATTTTGTTTGTCCGAACGTATCACTAAACGAACTTGAGGATTTAAAAGTCGTGCTGCAAAGGCAGCTTCTATATTTACTCGTTCATTACCAGTGGCGAAAATTATAGTTCGGCACTGACTAATATTTGCTTGTTCTAAAACACTCGCTTCACGGCAATCTCCAATAAATAAATTTTCTAATAAATTTAATAAATTTCGGATTTGCAAATTTTTAGGTTGTTCTAAATCGATCGCACTAACAACAGCACCATACTCTTTGAGGATAGCAACACAATGCTGACCCAAACTTCCTAACCCGCAAACTAAAAATTTATCTAGTTTTGTTTGAGAATTTTCAACAGACTGGTAATTAGTTTCTGATGATGACACCATAACTTCGCCCAGGCGTATCAGATATTGCTATTCTAAACTTTTGGGTGCGTAGTCATAAAGGTTGTGAGTCTATAGCTTGTCCTTAGGGAACTTGAAAAAATAAATTATCCTACTTAAATTTGTTAACCGTTGACTGTTCACTGGCATTGTCACTCGATGCAATGGCATTGTCACGCGATGCAATGGCATTGTCACTCGATACAATGCCATTGTTACTCGATGCAATGGCATTGTCACTCGATACAATGCCATTGTCACTCGATACAATGCCATTGTTACTCGATACAATGCCATTGTCACTCGATGCAATGGCATTGTCACCCGATACAATGACATTTGTCAGAGAAACACGCAATATGCAGCTACAAAATAAATTTTTTCAGGAAATTCCCCGTACTGTTTGGGTGTTGGGGTTCGTCAGTCTGCTGACAGATATAAGCTCCGAGATGATTAATTCGCTGTTACCGTTATTTCTGGTGTCAGCTTTAGGCGCAAATGTGTTGACTGTCGGCATTATTGAAGGGATTGCGGAAGCAACAGCTTCAGTTTTGAAAGTCTTTTCGGGAGTATTGAGCGATTACCTGGGACATCGCAAAGGTTTAGCGGTGTTTGGGTATGGGTTATCTACCTTTGTTAAACCTCTATTCGCCGTAGCTACCAGTCCAACTGGGGTGTTAATAGCTCGATTTGGCGATCGCTTTGGCAAAGGTATCCGAGTCGCACCTCGTGATGCTTTAGTCGCTGATTCTACTACATCAGAGGTACGCGGTGCAGCCTACGGATTGCGTCAATCTCTCGACACTATCGGCGCATTCTTGGGGCCTTTGATAGCATTTGCCCTCATGGCTGCTTTTGCAAACAACTTTCGCCTGGTTTTTTGGCTAGCACTCATCCCTGGTTTCTTGGCGGTGGCTTTATTAACAGTGGGAGTCAACGAACCGAAAGCAAGTGGAACTCAAGTAAAGCGAAGCAATCCTCTGCAATGGGAAGCTTTACGCAGCTTAGGTGAAAAATATTGGGTACTTGTAGCAGTGGCGCTGCTATTCAATTTAGGCAACTCCAGCAATGCGTTTTTGTTGCTGCGAGCCGAGCAAATAGGCATCTCTGCTTCACTCATACCCTTGACATTTGTAGTGATGAATATGGCTTATTCCTTCAGCGCCTACCCAATAGGAATACTTTCCGATCGCTTCGGTAAATTTGGGTTATTGGTAGGCGGATTTCTCCTATACGCTCTAGTTTATCTGGGCTTCGCCTTCGTACAAGCACCTTGGCAAGTTTGGGGATTATTTGCCCTTTATGGTTTGCATTTGGGTATGACTAAAGGATTGTTGTTGGCGCTAGTAGCAAATAGTATACCTGCAAATCTGCGTGGCACCGCTTTTGGATTTCTGAATTTGGCTATAGGAATAGCACTTTTACCTGCTAGTTTCCTAGCTGGTGGATTGTGGGAAACACTAGGAGCAAAAGCAACATTTATTGTTGGGAGCTTGTTGGCGATCGCATCTGTATTATTGTTAGTTTCTCAGAGAAACAAATATTAAATTTGGTCAAAAACAAAAATGGTATCCTTAATTTAAATTAGCCACTAAATCAACAAGAGAGAGGAAAATCGTACATAAATTTGCTGGGCTTAAAGTGTCTCAAATTCTTCAGTACAAGAAGGGTAGTATAAAACAGGCTCCACTTCCGGAAGAATCGCCAAGTTGGGATGAGTTTTGTGAAATGTTATGGGAGGATATTGAAGCAGCAGCAGAATTAAATTATCCGGGTTTTAAAGTTGTTCGCAAGTTATTAAGCGATAAGAGGTTTGACAAATGAAAAGTCATGGATTTGGCAAATTAGTTACCTTTTTAAATAAATTGGAACAAGAGAAAATTAGTTACACTTTAGCCCATCATCGGGATGAAACCATTATGGTGAATGTGGCAGTGGCTGGAGAACGATGGGAAGTAGAATTTTTTGAAGATGGTTCGGTTGAGGTAGAACGATTTGTTAGTAGTGGAGAGATTAATGGAGAAGAGGTTTTTAGTGAATTATTTGCTATGTATGCAGAACCAGAAAGTAATTCTGTTAAACTTAGCCAAAATACTAACTTGGCAAGGAAGATGTAAGGCGATCGCTCCGCGTCTTAACCTGGAAAATTTACCTTTTTTTAATGCATTCGCGCATAAGTTCTTAATTTTCAGTTAACTTCAAACAAAAAATTCTTTATGCTTCTTGAAAGATTTACAGTTTTTGCGATCGCACGATCATAATTTCCGTTTACCTGACTATCAATGATTGCAGTAGTATTCAAGAAAGCCTCTTTACATTTCTCATCATTCGACAAAATTATTTCCATTATTTCGCAATATTTAATGAACTTATTCGATGTGATAGCAGGCATATCTTTACCTGATACTTGTATTCTAATAATATTTAGCATATGGTATTTAAATGGACTATACTTTGCGTCTATTTGCTTCTTCCTAAAGAGTGCATCTAAACGAAATTTTGCATAGGCGCTGACGTAATAGCCTATTGGATGATGAGTAGATAAAAATATATTTTGTTTAGTTTCCTCTTGCAAATTTGCATGATATCTACCTGCATTATGAGCTTGTTCAAGAAACATAGATGCAAAACATCTCATTTGAGATGGTATATCAACTATTCTTATTTTTTCAATCCCTTCAATTCCATTAAATTGCCTTGGTCTTCTTTCATAATATAGTTGTTTTTCTTCTGATAAAGATTTGTAATATTCTTCAAGTTTTTTCTGAAAATCAGTTAGTGATTCAAGCTCTTCAAGTTTGACTGGTGTCTGTCTGTTATTAGCTTTAATAATGTTGTTTTTTAATCTACTGTCACGAGCAAGAGCAATTACTTTAATTGGTATACAAAGAGAATCATCAATCGATTCTCGATTATAATACAGAACATAGCTAGTTTGGCATCCATTAACAATCTGATAATCTGTAATTGTAATCCGATCTCCAACAACATTGATATCTTCAGCAACAATAGTTATGCCGTTGTTGTAGAGTACAAATGATTTGTGATCATCAGATTTTATCGTTGCCTCTATTTCTTGATTTACATCATTCTTTCCCTGAAAGTCTCGTACATTATCGTAGAATAGTCCTCTGATAATATTATCAGATTCATCAGTAATTAATTTCAAATACTCGCGTGCTGGTAAAATTCCAATGTATGCCTCTCTTACATCTTCTATCTCAGGGAGCGCAGTGCGCTTTTCAAACTTAATTTGTCTTGATATTTTATTGTTTGCCAACCTATATAAATTCTGAAGGCTGTCAGCATCAATAGGATAAAAAGAAACTTTTTCAAATATTTGCATATTTTCAATATTTTTCTTTAAACTCTCAATAGTTCCTTTAAGATGCGGATCATCAAACCACTTGCCCGTTGTAACATAGTACAATTTACATATAGGATTCCTATTTTTAAAAAGATTGCTTTGGTTGTATATTAGTCCTATAATCTCTGATTTATCTCGTACTCTATCATTTTCAGGTAATTCTGGATTTTCACTAAAAAAGTCTTGAGAACCTAATAAAAACTTAGCTATATCACCAGCATCAAAAGTGCTACTGGTCTTGGATTGAACTAAAATAAATTCAACATCTAAATATTTATTTCTTTTTTCTAATTTTATGTATTTGCCATCTCTGAGTAAATAAATAGAAAGGCTCCCGCTATCATAAACCCATAATTCTGGAACTCCAATGGCTTCATAAGCATCGAGAGTAGTTTTTGATGTGGCATCAGTCTCAATCGCTAAATCTGGCGGCGGATCGTCA
Source organism: Nostoc sp. ATCC 43529 (assembly GCA_003326205.1). GTDB lineage: Bacteria > Cyanobacteriota > Cyanobacteriia > Cyanobacteriales > Nostocaceae > Nostoc. The sequence continues at coordinate 11,812 of LWTK01000057.1, read as the reverse complement.
GGTTGTAAGCGGCGACGACCAATCATTTGTTGATAATTCTGAATATAAAAGCAAGCATCAGGTTCAACTCCTGCTATATTTTGCTTTTTAAAGGTGGTGGAACCAAAAGGTTGATATCTAATATTTTTAGCCTTCAGCAATATTTTGACAATATCAGAAATTAAATCTTTAGGAATTTCATGTTCTGGTAAAGGAGCCATAATTTCTAAATTACCCTGGCTGTAGGCTATTCTTGTAGTTCTTTTTTCTCCCAATTCTTGCAAAATAGATTTAAATTCTTCCCAGCTAACATCAGGAATACTTACAGTGCTACCAGGCGATAATTGCATCTGGCTAACAGGTTTAAAAACGGGAACGCCAGCAGTCATAATCAAACTATAAGTAAGCTAAATCTCAATATTTATCTATCGGGTTGCGGTGGATAATATAGCCCACCGTAACCTTTAGACTAATAGAATGAGTTTAACAAAAGCAGCAAAAAGCGATCGCTCTACACTTTAAACTTCTCGGTAATGCGTTTCATCGCTTCTTCCACATTCTCCCGGCTATTGAACGCAGAAATCCTAAAGTAACCTTCACCCGCAGCACCAAAGCCAGAACCCGGTGTTCCCACAACGTTGACGGTTTGCAGCAATTTATCGAAGAATTCCCAACTCGATAAACCATTAGGCGTTTTCACCCACACATAAGGTGCATTCACCCCACCGTAAACTGATAATCCCGCAGCTGTGAGTTTCTCGCGGATAATTTTGGCGTTTTCTAAATAGAAACTAACCAATTCTTTGATTTGTGCTTGTCCTTCTGGGGAATAAACCGCCTCGGCTCCCCGTTGGACGATGTAAGAAACGCCATTAAATTTGGTAGATTGGCGACGATTCCACAACTTCCACAGTTCGACATCGGAACCATCGGCGGCTTTGGCTGTGAGTGTCTTTGGTACCACAGTTAACGCACAGCGAGTTCCTGTAAAGCCTGCATTCTTGGAGAAAGACCGAAATTCGATCGCAACTTCTCTTGCACCTTCAATTTCATAAATTGAATGGGGAAGCGATGCATCGGTAATGTAAGCTTCGTAGGCTGCGTCAAAGAAAATAATCGAGTTATTAGCTTTGGCGTAGTCCACCCATGCCTTTAAATATTCCTTTGTAGCAGTTGCGCCAGTAGGATTATTGGGAAAGCAGAGATAAATTAAATCGACTTTCTTTGAGGGAATCTCAGCGGTGAAGTTGTTATCAGCAGAAATTGGTAGATAAACTAAACCTTCAAACTCGCCTTTATCGTTAGCATTTCCTGTATTTCCCGCCATAACGTTAGTATCTACGTATACGGGATAAACTGGGTCGGTAACGGCTATAGTGTTGTCATGACCAAAGATTTCGAGAATATTGCCGGTATCGCACTTAGAACCATCGGAGATAAAGATTTCCGAAGCATCGATTTCGGCTCCCCGTGCTTGGAAATCTTGAGCAGCAATTTTTTCCCGCAACCAAGCATAGCCTTGTTCTGGGCCGTAGCCTTTGAAGGTATTGCGATCGCCCATTTCTTCCACAGCTTTGATCATCGCTGTCCGGCAAGCTTCTGGCAGAGGTTCAGTAACATCACCAATGCCCAGTCTGATGATTTTAGCATTACTGTTCGCTTCTGCAAAAGCATTCACCCGCCGAGCAATTTCTGGAAACAGGTAACCCGCTTTCAGTTTCAGGTAGTTGTCGTTAATACTTGCCATACTAAATTATGAAAAACGCCCTAAAATAGCTTACTGCTAATTTATCTGAGCGATAACTTTTGACGGTTAACAGTCAACAGTCATTAGTAGAGACGCGATTAATCGCGTCTCCACAACAGTCAACGGCCTTTTTATAAAGATGAATGTTAGGATATTTCTTCACCAGCTGAATCTGACTTATGAAATTAGTTTGCGCCCAAAGCGACCTCAGTACAAACCTCTCACTCGTCAGTCGTGCTGTGCCTTCACGACCGACTCATCCGATACTTGCCAATGTGCTGTTACAAGCGGATGCAGAAACTAACCAAGTAAGCTTGACAGCCTTTGATTTGAGCTTGGGTATCCGTACTAGCTTTAATGCTGAGGTATGGGAAGGAGGAGCGATCGCCCTTCCTGCTAAGTTACTTGTAGATATCACTTCTCGTCTTCCAGAGGGCGAAATTACTCTCGATGATGAATCGGCCCTCACAGGTGCAACATCCAGCGGCGAAGGTTTAATTGTTACACTTACACCGAAGAGTGGATATTATCAAGTCCGAGCAATGGGGCCAGAAGAATTTCCCGAACTACCCGTAATTGAAAATACAGAAGTAATCCATCTCACCACCGCTGCATTAATTGAGGGATTACGGGGTTCATTATTTGCCACCAGTGCTGATGAAACCAAACAAGTACTCACGGGAGTCCATTTAACAGTTAAACAAGATAGTCTAGAATTTGCAGCTACCGACGGACATCGCCTAGCAGTAGTAGAAACTAGCAACGAGCGTCCTCTAGATGGAACTAATCAACTAGAAGTCACAGTCCCAGCTAGAGCATTACGCGAACTACAGCGAATGCTAGCTCATAGCGCCTCATCTGATGAACCTGTAGCTTTACATTTGGATCAAGGTCAAGTCGTGTTTGCATGGCAAAATCAACGCTTGACTAGTCGCACATTAGAAGGGCAATATCCCGCCTATCGCCAACTGATTCCGCGTCAATTTGAGCGACAAGTCACAATTGAACGGCGACAATTCATCAGTACTTTAGAGCGAATTGCTGTGCTAGCAGATCAGAAAAATAATATTGTCAAACTCAGCATTGATAGCGAAGCTCAGGAAATTATTTTATCTTGTGAAGCTCAAGATGTGGGTAGTGGTAGAGAGCCAATGCCAGCACAAATTTCTGGGGAAAATATAGATATTGCTTTTAATATTAAATATTTAATGGAAGGCTTAAAAGAATTACCATCTTCTGAAATTCAAATGCATTTGAATCAAAGCCTAACTCCTGTGATTTTTACGCCACTGGGTGGTTTGAAAATGACTTATTTAGCTATGCCCGTGCAACTTAGAAGTTAAAATTTCTTGGGAATTTCGGTAATTGTAGCTGGCGATCGCCAGTCACAAGCAAAGCTAAAATTTAATCTCCCAACTAGTCTATCAACAACAAAGAAGGTCGATTGAGAAACGATGTCGTGAGTTATTCATTTATACAGCAAGTGCAATATAGCAATCCTAAATGAGTTGCAAAATTACTCATGAAGGTAAGGAACAGGCAACAGGAAACAAGAATGTACAAATGTACTCTAGCTTTCATAAATGAAATAGGATTGTAATAGCTAAAAGTAATACGCATAAATTAAATTTCCAGCAATCTAAAATAGATTCTGAGACTTTAATTGACTAAATAGGTAGACATAATTAAATGTAAAAGACAAAAGTTGAAAACCCCGATAAAAACTGGCTTTTCCCTTCTGCCTCCTGCCTTCTGCCTACTGCCTTATACTTATCAAATTTGAGGCTTTATTTTCTAACAGAAACTAAAATTTTTAGTCTCTAACTCGAAAGTAAAGCCCCAAAATACTTTCAGTAATTGGGGGTTCTCTCAAACTGACCAAAAAAGGCTATATTGACCCTAAAATAATCAGTGTTTGAAGACCTCCAATGCTAAACAGACCTTGATTTTGGCAAGCCTGAAGATCTGTTGACAATAGGGCTATGGTTCTTTGTACTGTCCTACCTTGGAACAAACCACTAACGACGGTTCCTACAGAAGTGAGGATAATTTGACCCCCAATCACATTGCTAGAAGTAAAGGTATATAGCACTTCGCTAGATTGCCCAGTGTTCCAGTTGTATGTAATTAAATACGTTGGAAAAGTCCCTATGTTGTTGCAAGAGGTCGGGCCCGTAAACGTGAGGTTGTAAGTTCCTGAAGTAATAGGTTGAGCGCCGATGCATTGACCTACAGTACCTGTGACGGTAACAGTAGTATTTTGCACTTGGTTCGTCAGTAGTGGGTTGTAAGTAGCTGTCTCCGAACCTACTGGGCAAGTTACGGGTAAGAGCTGGGCCTGAGCAATTGATTTAGTGCTAATGAAATCAACACCTATGGTTGCAGCCGCAATAGCACAGGCAAAGGCTGACAGTTGGCGACGCTTAGCGAAATTACTATTAATTGCAGGTATCATGTAGCGACTTTCCTTGCTTGGTGGATATATGAAAAGAATTAAAGTATGATTGCGATTTTTACAAAACTCACTGTTTATAATACGGTATATTGCTTGTTTTAATACATCTAATTGCTTGATAAAGCAAAGTTTTTTGATAAATTATCTGTATAAATAAAAACTTATAAATTAATTACATTTGTGGTATGTTGTATAATTTAACAATAATTCTTAATTACTATTGCTATGTCTGGCGATTGTTCGGCAACACGTGATAGACTTTCGGTTAATTCAAAGGCAAACGCACCTTAAAGTGATACAAATAAGGTGCGTTTATTCTGGTCTCATCTCTAGCCAGAGTACAAATATTTTTATGCACAATAATCATATCCCTATAAATTTCTGGCATTAACTGAAAATTTTGTGCATTATGCCAATCTAGGGAAGTTAATGCTGCGGTTTAGTGATTTGTTTAATCGGAATTTCAATCCAAAATTCTGTACCTAACCCTGGTTGCGAATCGCATTTAAATACACCGCCGTGTTTTTCCACAACGATCTGATAACTAATTGATAACCCCAAACCAGTGCCTTTTCCAACTGGTTTAGTGGTGAAGAATGGGTCGCAGATTCTGACTTTCAGGTCTTCGGGTATGCCTGGGCCATTGTCTTTTATGCGAATTACTACACTCTTGATATTACCTTCTATTTCCCCAAGAGAAGTAGTAATGGTAATTTGGCTGTTATGAGTTTTGGATGTATCTCTGTAATCTTCTAAGGCATCGATCGCATTACTTAAAACATTCATAAATACCTGATTTAATGGCCCAGCATAGCATTCTACTAAGGGAAGTTCGCCATACTCTTTGACTAATTTAATTGCCGGACTTTCTGGTTTTGCTTTCAAGCGATGCTGCAAAATTAGCAAGGTGCTATCAATGCCCTCGTGGATATCAACTGGTTTTTTTTCTGCTTGGTCAAGGCGAGAAAAATTCCGTAAACCCGAAACAATTTGCCGGATGCGATCGATACCAATTTTCATTGAGGAAAGAGTTTTTGGCAAATCCTCAGTCAGAAATTCTAAGTCTATTTCTTCTGCGCGATCGCGAATTTCTGGGTCGGGGTTAGGGCAGTTTTGCAAATATAAATCTAGAATTCCCAATAAATCTTGGGCGTATTCGCTGACATGATTAATGTTGCCATAAATAAAGTTCACTGGGTTATTAATTTCATGAGCAACACCAGCGACCAATTGACCCAATGAAGACATTTTTTCTGTCTGAATCAGTTGGGTTTGAGTTTGCTTTAAATCCTCCAAAGCTTGAGCCAATTTTTCTTTCTGCTCTTTAGTCTGATTGAGCAATTCGACTTGTTGGAGTGCAACCCCAAGCTGATTGGCAATTTGAGTAATAAACTGAATTTCTGAAGTTTCCCAATGACGGGGTGCAGAGTTTTGGTAAGCTGCTAGCAAACCCCAAAGTTTTTGTCTAATAAAAATTGGTGCGATCGCATAGGCTTTTGCTTGAATTTTCTCTAAAACCGCAATGTGACACTCAGAGTGATTAGCTTCATAAATATTATCAACTACAAAGGTTTCATTATGGCGATATCGCCCACCTTGGGTTTCCTGCAAGTAGCTATCTTGCCAAATTATATTAGTACCAGGATTTACTAACTTTACCCAACCTTCATTCACAAACTCAGCAATGTATTCACCACTCCAATCAGCTTGGAAACGGTAAACTGCAACTCGATCCGCTTGTAGAGATTTACAGATTTCTTGAGTAGTTGTCTGAAAAATTGCATCTAAATCCAGAGATTCTCTAACTTTGGCAACAACTTCAAACAATACCCGTTGTTGTTCTGCTGCTTGTTGCAAATCTAACGCTTGTTCTCGTGTCTGAGTGAGTAATTGAGCTTGCTGGAGTGCTACCCCCATTTGAGCCGCAATCTGACTGAGAAAGTGAATTTCTGGGGGTTTCCATTGACGAGGGCCAGTGTGTTGATAAGTTGCCAGTAAGCCCCAAAGTTTTTGGCCAACAAAGATCGGTGCAAGTACAAAAGCGCGAATTTGAAATTGCTCTAAATTGTCGATATGACACTGAGTAAACCCTATTTTGTAGATGTCATCAACTGCAAATGTTTCATTGTTGCGGTAGCGTCCTCCCTGTGTATCTTGTAAGTAGGTATCATTCCAAATAGTATTAATACCTAGATCGGATTCATTTGACCAGTATGGACTAGCAGCCTCGAAATCCCCGACAAATTCACCACCCCAATCACCATCAAAACGATAAACAGAAACGCGATCGGCTTTGATTAATTGACAAACTTCTTTAGTAGTTGTTTGAAAAATTGTGTCTGTGTCTAAAGATTCACGAATCTCAGCAATAACTTTAAACACAGCTTGTTGTTGTTCGGCTGTCCTTTGTAATTCGATTGTGCGTCTTTTAACTTGATGTTCTAAATTTTCATTGAAGACTTGTACTTGTTGGTATAATTCATACTGCTGAACTGCGGAAGCAAAGTGTTTACCGAGGTTTCTAGCCAATTCAATTTCTTCAGGTGTCCATGGCCGCACCTGTGCTTTTTTAGATTCGCGCCAAGCTTCAAAAGATCGCCGTGGATACAATTGCCTCTTGTCGCTGTCATACTGTCCCGCCCACAGTGTTTCTATATCTATTTCGTTACGGAAAATACTTAAATAACCCAACAACTGCTGACGATAGTGGAGTGGAATCACCAGCATACTGCGAATTTTAGTTGGTTCAAAAGCGATTTGTAAACTTCGCCAGCCTGGAGTTTGATAAATATCTAAAATCGCCCAAACATCATATTCTTGAGTGGAATTGTAGTGTTCTTGCCAAGCACTATACTGCTCTATGAGTGGATATATGGTTTGCTCTGGCATCACAGGCTGTTGACCGCAAGTATACAGTTTTACACACGTATTGCCGGGGATTAAGCATTCTGTGAAGCTGGCGACGCTACCATTGTGGTAATCAAAAGCTGCATTTCTAATGCAAAGCCTACCACCAACACCATCAAAGGCGGCAACAGCAGCTTCGAGGGCTGGCTGTAATACAATTGTCGGTAGTGAATGTAGCAGGCTAGCAATGCGGTTAACGATCGCTTCTTGTGCGGCTGTTTTGCGGACTTGAGCCAAGAGGGAACTTTGAGCGATCGCCACTGACAGTTGATCGACTACTATTTGTAATGCTTCTAGTTCCGATTCTAAAATCAAACGTGCCTCAGAATTATGAGACACTAGCAGTCCCCAGAGTTGATTTTGGTAAAGAATAGGGGCTACCATACTAGACTTTACCCCCATTGCCTTTAAATATTCAATATGGCAAGGGTCTACGGGACGGTAACGGATTTCCTCTGAGATAGTTTCTCCGTTTTCCAAATCGTGTAAGTGACTTTGACCAATTTCTTGATTATCAACATTGACAACAGAACGCACCCGTGATTTAAGAAATAGTTCGCGGGCGGTGGGTGGAATATCATCAGCAGGGAAATTTAATCCTAGTAGCGAGGGTAAACGATTATTGTAGATAGACTCAGCAATGACCTGACCACTACCATCGGGATGAAATTTGTAAATCATCACTCTGTCAGTTTGCAGTAGCGATCGCACCTCTGCTGTTGTGACTGTGATAATATCTTCTAATTCTAAACTTCGCCGGATACGGTTTGTAATCCGGTGGAGTAAAGTTTCTTCATGGCGAGTTTCCCGCCAATCTTGCTCAGAGTTCGAGGTCATTGCTGATAATATCTTCAATTAATAATTTGGAAATACATCATGATTAAAAGAGAAGTCAGAATGGGCTGTGCCCCGCTGCGCTAACAGAATTCAGAATGTAATCAGTGGGACACTTAAACTCCTTTATTGATTCACTAGCCGCTAACAAGGGGTTTGAATTCTTTATTCTTAAATCTAATGATATTTTTGAATTAATTTCATCAGTTTGTCTTCAGTAATACTACGGCAAATCACTAACTAAATTCATAAAAAATTAAAAAAAGACGCAAGTAAAATTGCGTCTATTTACGATATTAGAAAAGATGTTTGCTTTTTCGTTGGAAGTTTTTGTTGAACGTTTACGTATCAACAAACTTAAAATCTTACATCGCAGCAAAGCTAATTTTTAGATAGTCATTTTCCATCTTTGCTCCTGCTGGTTGTAGTGCTGCTAAGGCTTGCGGCAAAACTAAGTTACGCCGATGATTGCCAATAGTAATATTCAATTCGTCCCCAGTTTTACTCAGTTGAACCTGGTTTTTAGGAATGCCAGGTAAGTAAAGTTCTAAACTGTATTGATTTTGCTCTTGTACGACTCGAATAGTCGTTTCTTGGTAATAAACTTGAGTTGGATCTTCATCTTTATAAAGCGTTTCCTTCAAGCGTTCTAATGCAGCCAATCCGCACATCTCCTCAGAAAAAAGCGGAACTTCTTTTATCGGTAGAGGGTGGAAATTATCATGAATTTCCTGGCGATACTGCTCCTGATTTTCCTTCCAACGTTGAAAGAATGGGTCTTTTACTTCACTTGGAATGATGCGATTTGCCACAACTAAATCCGTGGCAACATTATATAAACTCAAATAAGCATGGGCGCGGAGAGACTCTTTAATCACCATTTTTTCTGGATTAGTCACAAGACGCACTGAGGTTTGAGTATTATCTGTTAATACTTTTTCCAGAGCTTCAATTTGTTCGTAAAACTCATAAGGCGCATCCATTACCTCTTTATCTGGTAGCGAAAAACCAGCAATTGGTTTAAAAAAAGGTTCCACCAAAGGTCTAAGTGCTACCGAGATATTTTGAAATGGTTTGTAAAAACGGCGCATATACCAACCGCCGACTTCTGGTAAACTCAGCAAGCGCAGTGCTGTACCCGTGGGGGCTGAGTCGATAATCAAGACATCAAACTCGCCTTCATCGTAGTGGCGTTTCATCCTTACCAAGCCAAAAATCTCATCCATACCTGGTAAAATTGCCAATTCTTCCGCTTGTACCCCTTCTAAACCCCTGGCTTGTAAAACTTGGGTAATGTAACGTTTCACAGCACCCCAGTTTCCTTCCAGTTCTTGCAGTGCATCTAATTCTGCACCCCACAAATTTGGGCGAATTTTTCGGGGTATATGTCCCATTTCCAAATCAAAACTGTCTGCCAGGGAGTGAGCGGGATCTGTACTTAACACCAATGTCTGATAGCCTAATTCTGCACAACGGAGTCCAGTTGCAGCAGCAACAGAGGTTTTACCCACGCCGCCTTTACCAGTCATTAAAATTACACGCATGGATGCTTCTTTCCTGCCTGAGGATTTTTTACATTTATTTACAATTATCGACTGTTTAAAGAAAATAAATGCTGCTTTAGCACGTTTAAGTGCAAACAGTTCAATAATAAATACGGGGAATAATCCAGGTATATTGCGATATTGACTGCTATTTATATAGTAGTGGATTAGGGAAATACGGTAGGAGGCGGTAATGTCAAAACCAAAAATTCTCCAACCGGATGGGAATTATTCATTGTAGATGCACTCAAGGATAATTCAGAAGTCAGAAGAGAAACAAGCTTTATGATTGGTTGTGAAACTGAGGTTGTGTAGTTTACTAACCTAATATCTGCTGCATTTATCCTAACTCATCTGTTGGGTTTTGCTGTAATAGCAGATCGAGCTTTGTTTCAATTGCTGAAAGTTTTTTGAGAATTGTGGGGCGATCGCCATCGACAGCAATTAGTAAATTAGTTATCTTATCTTGTATGTTGGTTAATTGTGCCACTGCATTCTGAAGTTGAATCATTCCTTCTCGGAGTTCTTGGCGTTCCTGTCGTGCTTCACTGATTTCATCCAACATAGCTTGGACTGTTTTAGCATTACTCTCAATTAGATGTTTGAGTTCTTTATCAGTCATTGCGATCGCACTTTGAAGTTGAGTTTATTATTCATCATAAGTTGTAGGTTGAATAGAGCGATCGCTAAACTCAATATTTACAGCACAAGTCAGAAGTCAGAATTCAGAATTCAGAATTCAGAATAGGCTCTGAGTCAGTCCAGCTACCACTAGATGGTGTACTTCACTTTCCTTGAAATGTGCTGCAAACACAAATTTTCGTAGTGACGCACTACTCTAACTGTTCGGTATCAACCCCCAACCCTTTCAATCTAGCTTTGAGTTCTTCCACTTGCTGCTGTACAAGTTCCCTCTGTTGTCGTTCAGCCTCAGCTTCTTGTTCTGCGGCTTGCGCCCTTTCTTCTGGAGTCGCTATTAACTGCTTATCCGCGTTGAAAAACCGTAATTCTGACTTATAAATTCCTAAGAATAACTCTAGCTGCTGACTCCACAGTCAACCATCAGCATTTGTTTCCAAAGGTTCATACTTACCACCCACTAAACGAAACCCTTTAAACTCCAAAGTATCGGGGTGAAACCAAAAATATTCCGGCGTGCGAAAAGTCTCTTGGTAAAGTTCAAACTTCAGACCTTTGTCAACTTTGGCAGTGCTGTTAGAAAGTAATTCAATAATCACATTTGGATATTTTCCTTGTTCTGCCCATAAAACCCAACTTTTACGGGGGCGATTTTCACATCCCAAAACAACAAAAAAATCTGGGCCTCTAAAGTCTCGCTTGGTAATCTGCTCTGGGGTAAAATAAATCGTTAAATTTCCAGTAGCATAAAAATTAGTACGGTTACGCCACCACCACTTTAAACAAGCCAATAGTAGTTCGATTTGGTCGCGGTGCAAATCGCTTTCCAAAGGAGGTTCATCACTCCATAAATCACTAGGTGGAATGATAATATCTTCTGCTTCTGTATGTATAGTTAATTCACCGGATATTTCAGAATTTTTGGCAGCCGTCATAAAGATTAATGGCTTTATTTGTTGCCTCTAGTGTAATAGTAATCCGCTATTGAGTTCTTGGAATATCAATTTTTTCAAGAGAAAAAATGCTGCTTCACCACATCTAGGCGCGAACAGTTCCAATAATCGATATGAGAGACAATTAAACCATCAGAGTTGAGAGTTAATTCACTCCAACCAGGAATAGAAATACGTGGCTTCCAAGGGACAGGGGTATTCCAACTGAGTGTCCACTCTGTTTTAATTGTGTTTCCCAAACGTTGTATATTATGTAAATCCATCTTGGGATTTAAAAACCAAGTTTGAATAAAATTAATCATTTCTTTGTAGCGTTTAACTCCCTGAAATTTATTCAATGGATCTTGAAAATAAACATCTGGAGCATAAATGCTATAAGTTTGATTGACTGGGAATCTTTGATAGTCTTCTTTGAGGATTTGAATGATATCCATAGTTTATTAAGAAGAATTCAGGTAAGGATTCAGGTCTAATCTTGAGGAAGTAAAGAAGGGCGAGACAGAGAATTATCAGAATCAGCAATTAGAGCCTGTGCAAAAAAATCAATAACAGACCTACCTTGACGGCGACAAGTTTGCACCACCGTCAACAAATTAGCAGTGTGTTGAAACCGCTCCATCGAACGGGAACCACCACTAACTTTACGTTTTGTCACGGCTAAACGCAGCGATCGTTCAGCCTGATTATTATCAGGAGGCACTTCAGGGTGGTCAAGGAAATACCACCATTGATGCGCTTTATCACGCAAAGAACG